>NZ_JARHTQ010000020.1 GCF_029223525.1 Streptantibioticus ferralitis
CCCCCCAGGCCCGCGGGGGGGGGGGGGGGTCTGGTGGTGTGTGTGGGGGCGGCGGTGGCCGGGGGGTAGATGGGGTGGCGGGTGGTGTGGTTGGCCCGGTTGGACACGGTTGGTTTTTCTGACCGCGTGTCGGGGGGGGGGCCGGCAACCTCTTGGTTTCGGGCCCCCACGCCGTTACGCGTTCAGGCGGTCTCGCTCTCGCGCTTGGCGCGCTCGGCGGCCTCCTCGGCCTCCAGCTCGGCGATCACATCGATCGGCGGCGGCGCCTTGGCCAGGAAGATCCAGGTCAGATAGACCGCGAGCAGGAACGGCGGGATGCCGAGCGCGACCTTGACCCAGCCGAGCTGGGTGGCGTTGCCCCACCAGTACAGCGGGAAGAGGATCGCGGACTTGGCCAGCAGGATCAGGCCCCACGCCCAGGTGGCCTTGGTGTACGCGCGGAAGCGGCCCGGGTTGCGGGTCCGCCAGGACAGGTTCTCCCGCAGGATCGGGCCGAGCAGCACCCCGATCAACGGGAAGCGGACGAGCGCCGAGACCACGTACGCCACGGCGAGGCCCAGCGTGTAGAGCATGCCCGGTAGATAGAAGTTCTTGGCGTCTCCGGAGAGCATCGCGAAGAACGCGCCGAAGGCGACACCGAACACGCCGCTCAGGGCGTGCTTGAGGGTCTGCTTGCGCACCAGCCGGGCGATGGCCAGCAGCAGGGTCAGGCCGAGCGCGGCCACCGCGGAGGCGGTGAGGTCGTGCCGGATGGTGAAGACCGCCACGAAGACCAGACCGGGGACGGTGGTGTCCACCATGCCCCAGACCCCGCCGAACGCCTCAAGGAGCGCCGCGTCCGCGGCGGCCTTGGACGCGGCGGCATCGTCCTGCGGACGCTGGCCGTGGTCTACCTGCTGGTCGGTCCGCTTGTTGGTGAACGCCACCGGCTACTCCTGTCCGACGGGACGCAGCTCGTACTTGGGGTTGAACAGCACCAGGCGGCCGCGGTTCTCCGCGATCCGACCGGATGCGATGATCTTGCGTCCCGGTTCTATCCCGGCGATGCTGCGGCGCCCCAGCCACACCACGTCGAGCGGGGCGGTGCCGTCGAAGAGCTCCGCCTCCAACGCGGGCACACCGGCCCGCGGTCGCAGTGTGACCGTGCGTAGCGTACCGGTAACGGTCACGATCTGCCGGTCGTGGCAGTCCCTTATCCGGGTGCAGTCGACCACCGGTGAGTCTTTCCGCAGGTCCTCTGCGTGCACGTCCTCCTGGGAGGAGGAGAGGCGGTCGAGGATCCGGCGCAGGCGTCCGGCCGGCCGGCCCGAACGGGAGGCTCCACTCATACAGGCAGGGTACCGGTCACCACCCGGATACCGGTCATGGCTCGAACCGGTATCCCATGCCGGGCTCGGTGATGAAGTGCTTGGGGTGCGCCGGGTCGGCCTCCAGCTTGCGGCGCAGCTGCGCCATGTAGACCCGCAGGTAGTTGGTCTCGGTGCCGTACGCCGGTCCCCACACCTCCTGCAGCAGCTGCTTCTGGCTGACCAGCCGACCGGTGCTGCGCACCAGGACCTCCAGCAGATGCCACTCGGTCGGAGTCAGCCGGACATCGACACCGTCCCGGTTGACCTTCTTGGCGGCCAGGTCGACGGTGAACGAGTCGGTCTCGACCAGTACCGCCTCCTCCCCGTCGCCGGTGGGCTGGGAACGGCGTACCGCCGCCCGCAGCCGGGCCAGCAGCTCGTCCATGCCGAAGGGCTTGGTGACGTAGTCGTCGGCCCCGGCGTCCAGCGCCTCGACCTTCTCGTCGGAGGCCTGCCGCGCGGACAGCACGATGATCGGGACCCGGGTCCAGCCACGCAGACCCTTGATGACCTCGGCGCCGTCCATGTCCGGCAGACCGAGGTCGAGCACGATCACGTCGGGGTGGCGGGCGGCCGCGAGCTGCAGCGCGGTCGCACCGTCGGGTGCGGCGTCCACTTCGTACTTGCGGGCCCGCAGGTTGATCACGAGTGCGCGGACGATCTGCGGCTCGTCGTCAACCACGAGCACCCTGACGGGGGGCCGGGTGTGCCCGCCGGAGGGCTGCGGCATGGAACCTGCCTTTCGGGTCATGAGGTGGCCGGTCCTGAGGTGGCCTGCGCCGGAAGCTGGGGCTCGGTCGGCAGTGCGGCGCCCGCCGCCGGGAGGGTGAGGACCATGGTCAGGCCGCCACCGGGAGTTTCGTCGGCGACGAGTGTGCCGCCCATCGCCTCGGCGAAACCGCGGGCCACCGCGAGGCCGAGGCCGACTCCGGCGCCGCGCGGAGCGTCACCGTACCGCTGGAAGGGTTCGAAGATGCGGTCCTTGGCCTGCTCCGGCACGCCGGGGCCGCGGTCCGCGATGCGCAGTTCGACCCGGCCGCCGAGGGCACTCGCCGCGACCAGGACACGCTCGCCGTGCGGGCTGTACTTGACCGCGTTCTCCACCACGTTGGCGACCACCCGCTCCAGCAGGCCGGGGTCGGCGAAGATCATCGGGAGCGTCTCGGGGATGTCGAGGGCGACCGAGTCCGGCGGCACGCCGCCGAGCGCCATCGGGACCACCTCGTCGAGGTCGACCTCCTGCATCAGCGGGGTGACGGTGCCGGTCTGCAGGCGGGACATGTCCAGCAGGTTGCCGACCAGGTGGTCCAGCTTGTCGGCGCCGTCCTCGATGCCTTCGAGGAGCTCCGACTCGTCCTCGGGCGACCACGCCACGTCGTCGGAGCGCAGCGAGGAGACGGCGGCCTTGATGGCGGCCAGCGGGGTGCGCAGATCATGCGAGACGGCGGCGAGCAGCGCGGTACGGATCCGGTTGCCCTCGGCGAGTTCCCTGGCCTGCTCCGCCTCGCCGAGCAGCCGCTGCCGGTCCAGCAGGACGGCCGCCTGCGCGGCGAACGCGGACAGCAGACGGCGGTCCTCGGCGGGCAGCACCCGGCCGCTGAGCGCCAGCGACATACGGTCGCCGACCGGCACCTCCACATCGGCGTCGTCCGGCCGCGCGCACGGGGACGGCCCGACACTGCCCGCGCAGGTCCACGGCCCGTAGTCGTCGGCCCGCTCCAGCAGGACGACCGACTCCATCGCGAAGATCTCCCTGACCCGCTCCAGCAGGGCGTCGAGTGAGGACTCCCCGCGCAGCACGCTGCCCGCGAGCAGGGAGAGTATCTCCGCCTCGGCACGCAGCCGGGCCGCCTGATGGGTGCGGCGGGCGGCCAGGTCGACCACCGAGGCGACCGATATCGCCACCGCGACGAAGACCACCTCGGCGACGATGTTGTGCGGGTCGTTGATCGTCAGGGTGTGTACCGGCGGCGTGAAGTAGTAGTTCAGCAGCAGGGACCCGGCCGCCGCCGAGGCCAGCGCCGGGAACATGCCGCCGATCAGCGCCGCCGCCACGGTCAGCGACAGGTACAGCAGCATGTCGTTGGCGAGTCCGAGCCCGGGATGGACCTGGGTCAGCAGCAGCGTCAGCAGCACGGCGCCGCCGCAGCCCACCAGCCAGCCCAGCGCCTTGCGGCCCTTGCCCAGCCGGGCGCCGCGGGCCATCGGCAGGCCGCGGCCCTTGGCGGCCTCCTCGTGGGTGACGATGTGCACATCGAGGTCGAGACCGGACTCGCGGGCGACGGTGGCGCCGACGCCGGGCCCGAAGACGTACTGCCAGCTCTTGCGGCGGCTGGAGCCGAGCACGATCTGGGTGGCGTTGACGCCGCGGGCGAAGTCCAGCAGCGCGGTGGGGATGTCGTCGCCTATGACGTGATGAAACGATCCACCGAGGTCCTCGACGAGGGTGCGCTGGACCGCCAGTTCCTTGGGCGAACCGGAGGCGAGTCCGTCGCTGCGGGCCACGTACACCGCGAGGATCTCGCTGCCGGAGCCCTTGGCGGCGATCCGGGCGGCCCGGCGTATCAGGGTCCTGCCTTCGGGGCCGCCGGTCAGGCCGACGACGATGCGCTCACGGGCCTGCCAGGTGGAGGAGATGCGGTGCTCGGCGCGGTACTGCTGGAGGTACTCGTCGACCCGGTCGGCGACCCACAGCAGCGCCAGTTCGCGCAGCGCGGTGAGGTTGCCGGGCCGGAAGTAGTTCGACAGGGCAGCGTCGACCTTGTCCGGCTTGTAGATGTTGCCGTGCGCCATGCGGCGGCGCAGCGCCTGGGGCGACATGTCGACCAGCTCGATCTGGTCGGCCCGGCGGACCACCTCGTCGGGAAGGGTCTCCTGCTGGCGTACCCCGGTTATGGACTCGACGACATCGCCGAGTGACTCCAGGTGCTGGATGTTGACGCTGGAGACGACGTCGATGCCCGCTTCGAGCAGCTCGTCGATGTCCTGCCACCGCTTGGCGTTGCGGCTGCCCGGGATGTTGGTGTGGGCCATCTCGTCCACGAGGGCGACCTTCGGCCGCCGGGCGAGCACCGCGTCCACGTCCATCTCGGTGAAGCTGGTGCCGCGGTACTCGATCGTGCGACGCGGCACCGTCTCCAGACCGTGCAGCATGACCTCGGTACGGGGGCGGTTGTGGTGCTCGACGAAGCCGACCACGATGTCCGTACCCCGCTCCAGGCGCCGGTGCGCCTCGGAGAGCATGGCGTAGGTCTTGCCCACGCCGGGGGCCGCCCCGAGGTAGATGCGCAGTTTGCCGCGTGCCATGGCTCCATCTTCGTATGGGGTGGGCTGGTCTGGCACAACGACCTTACGGTGCGGCTTCGCGGCATATCGGGCAGGTGGGGGCGTCCGCCTCGGTATTGACGCGATTCTGACGACTCCGGCCGGCCGCCCCCTGCCCGTACGGGCTCAGACGCTGGTCAGCGACTCCTCCGGGGTGTCGTCACCAGCGGTACGGCCGAACCGTTCCTCCCGCCGCATGGCCGAGTCCAGCAGGTACGGCACGCTGATCACCATCACGCCGGAGGTGAACAGCAGCCTGGCCTTGAGCCGCAGCGCGCTCTGGTTGTGCAGGATCTGCTCCCACCAGCGGCCCAGCACGTACTCCGGGATGAGCACGGTGACCACGTCGCGGGGGCTTTCCCGGCGCAGGCCGCGCACGTACTCCAGCACCGGACGGGTGATCTCACGGTACGGGGAGTCCAGGACCTTCAGCGGCACGCCCATCTCGTGGGCCGCCCACTCGCTGTGCAGTTCCTCCGCCGCCGCCGGGTCGACGGCCACGGTGACCGCCTCCAGGGTGTCGGGGCGCATCGACTGGGCGTATCCCACCGCCCGCAGCGTGGGGGCGTGGATGGTGGAGACCAGGACGACCGCGTGGTTGCGGGACGGCCGCTCGGGGCGGGCGTCGGGCGTCACCTTGAGCTCCTCGGCGACCCGCTGGTAGTGCTTGCGCACCGCCTTCATCGCCAGGAAGAGGGCGGGCATGGCGATGCAGACGATCCAGGCGCCGTTCGCGAACTTGCTGATCAGGACGATCACCAACACGATGCCGGTGAAGACGGCCCCGGTCGCGTTGATCACCTGGGATCCGAGCATGCGCCGGCGTGCGGCGGGGTCGTCGGTCTGGCGGCGCTCCCTCACCCAGTGCCGGACCATGCCCGCCTGGGAGAGGGTGAAGGAGACGAAGACGCCGATGATGTAGAGCTGGATGATCGACGAGACGTCCGCGTTGAAGGCGATGATCAGCCCGATCGCGGCCAGCGCCAGCAGGATGACGCCGTTGGAGAACACCAACCGGTCGCCGCGGTTGTGCAGTTGGCGGGGCAGGAAGCGGTCCTGGGCGAGGATCGAGGTCAGCAGCGGGAACCCGTTGAAGGCGGTGTTGGCGGCCAGGATCAGGATTCCGGCGGTGAACGCCTGCACGTAGTAGAACAGGAACGTCGCACTGCCGAAGGAGGCCTTGGCTATCTGGGCCAGGGCGGTCGGCGTGGACGTGCCCGCGGGCAGCCCCAACTGGGTCGGGTCCTCGGCCACATGGACCTTGTAGACCAGGGCGAGGATGGTGATCCCGATGAACATGGTCACCGAGAACAGCCCCATGATGACCAGCGACATCGCCGCGTTGCGGCTCTTGGGCTTGAGGAAGGCGGGCACACCGTTGCTGATCGCCTCCACACCGGTCAACGCCGTGCAGCCGGAGGCGAAGGCGCGCAGCGCCAGCAGGACCAGGCCGATTCCCGCGTAGGTGCCGGTCTGGTGGATCGACAGGTGCGCGGACTCGGCGCGGATGTGCACCCCGGTCGCCATGCGGACGGCGGCGAAGGCGAACATCACGTAGATGCCGAGGATGAAGCCGTAGGTGGGGATGGCGAAGGCCCGGCCTGATTCCTTCACCCCGCGCAGATTCATCACCGTCAGCAGGACGGTGAACGCGACCGACAGTGCCACCGCATGCGGCGCCAGCGAGGGCGCGGCCGAGGTGATGGCGGCAACGCCGGCGACCACCGAGACCGCGACCGTCAGCACGTAGTCCACCAGGAGCGCGCTGGCCGCGGTCAGTGCCGCGTTGCGCCCCAGGTTCTCGGCGCTGACGATGTACGCGCCACCGCCGTTGGGATACGCGTAGCACGTCTGCCGGTACGAGGCGATGACCACCACGAGCAGCAGCACGATCGCCGCGGCGACCCACCAGGTGAGCGTGAGCAGTGCGGCGCCACCGAGCGCCAGCACCATGAGGATTTCCTCCGTGGCGTACGCGACGGAGGACAGCGGGTCACTGCAGAAGACCGGAAGGGCCAGCCGCTTCGGCAGAAGCGTTTCTCCCATCTGCGCGGTGCGCAGTGGGCGGCCCAGGAGGAACTGCTTGGGGAGCATGGTCACGGCAGGGGATCCTAGGCACGATTTCGGCCATTCAGTCACCCAGAAGGGGTCTTCGGGCGTTAGGAATGCGTAAAGAGTTCTTTGATATGCGTATCCGTTACGTCAAACCTCTTGTGAGCGAAGTCTCAATGACGTACCAAGCCATGAACGACAAGGGCCCCGGATGCGCTTTCTCCAGCGGATCCGGGGCCCTTGCCTGACGCCTGCGCGTCAGCTCTGACCGGCCTTCTTGCCGTGGTTGGCCGCCTTCTTGCGGCGGGCCCTCTTCTTACGGGCGCGCTTGGACATGCTCGGTGTGCTCCTCTTCAGGTGTGGGCGCCGACCAGTTGGTCGGCGAGCTTGTTGAGCCGCTTGACGGTGCGGTCCTCGGTGGCCGACGGGGCGGGGGCGGTGCGCTCGGAGCGGTCGTAGTAGGCGCCGTTGACGATCTCGGTCTGCGGGTCGCACAGCCGCACCACGTGCGCCGCGCCCTCGGCAGCGGGGGCGCCCTCATGCGCGTACAGCGCAAGCAGCGCGGTCTCGCAGGTGCCGGGGTGGACGCTGACCGCCCGCACGGCCGAGTCGGCGGCGAAGACGGTGAGCGCGAGCTGCGACTGCGCGTAGGCGGCGAGCCGGGAGTAGCGGCGGGCCCGGTTGGGGTCGCTCCAGGAAATGGAAGCGGTGCGGTGCAGCGACGAGGAGACGTTGACGACCCGGCCGTCGGGGGACGCGTTCAGCGGGCCTTCGAGCTGCCGGGTGAGTAGGTACGCGGCGAGGAAGTTGACCTGGAAGGAGATCTCGTTGCCGTCGGCGGTCACGGTGTGCCGCTCGGGCGCGGCGACGGCCGCGTTGTTCACCAGCACGTCGAGCCGCGGGTGGGTTTCGCGGATCCGCCGGGCCATCGCCTCGACCTCGTCGAGCCGGGTGAAGTCGGCGACGGCCGGGCAGAGCCGGGCCGGGTCGGCGCCCGCCGCGACCAGCCGGTCGATGGCCTCGCCGCCCGACTCGGCGGTGGGCGCGTGCACGATGACCGTGCAGCCCTGTTCTGCGAGCAGCCGCGCGGTCTCCCAGCCGATGCCGGAGGTCGCTCCGGTGACCAGGGCCGTGCGGCCGTCGGACTTCTTGCTTGTGGTTTCGGACATGGTCCAATCCATGGGCAGGGCAGGCCGTCGCGACGCGCGGGGTGCGCGCGCTACGAGGGCCTGCGTACGGAAAAGGCCGCCCGCGTCGCGGGCGGCGGCAGAAAGGGAAGACGACGCGTCAGGGCGTCTCGACGACGCGTCAGCGCGTCAGGCGCAGCGGTGCGCGGCCGACCGCCCCGGTATTGGGGGGTCGATCATCGTGGCGCATTCCGCTGTTCACGTCATTCATCCAACCGGCCGGGCTCGTCGTCCACAAGCAACGCCGCATGTCCCATACACGGTGATGACGGGCCACTGACACCCCCTTAACGAACTCGCTTTCAGCGAATGGAAGTTCGTCGCGCAAATGCGAACCACCCGGCGGCCGAAGGGGAGTTCGGCACACCGGGTGGTCCGGGTGGGCGGGTGGTCAGCCCGCGAGCTGCTGCAGGGCGATGTTCAGTTGCAGCACGTTGACCGTCGGCTGCCCGAGGAAACCGAGCTGGCGTCCGTCGGTGTGGTCCGCGACCAGCTGGGCCACCTTCGCCGGGTCCAGGTGGCGGGCCTTGGCGACCCGGTTGGCCTGGATCTTGGCGTACTCCGGAGAGATGTCCGGGTCCAGACCCGAACCGCTCGCGGTCACCGCGTCCACCGGTACGGCGGACGGCGACACCCCGTTGAACTCGGCGACCTGCTTGCGCCGGTCGTTGACCGTCTGCACCAACTGCGGGTTGGTCGGGCCGAGGTTGGAGGCACCGGAGGCGGTGGTGTCGTAGCCGTCGGTACCGGCCGCCGAAGGCCGCGGCTGGAACCACTTGGGGTCCGGCTGAGCGGTCTCCTTGGGGTCGTTGGGATTCTTCTTCGGCAGGTTGAAGTTCTGGCCGAGCAGGCTGGAGCCGACCGCCTTGCCGTCGACCTTCACCTGGGAGCCGTTGGCCTTGTCGTTGAACGCGGCCTGGGCGACGCCCCACACGGCGAGCGGGTAGATCACACCGGTCACCACGGTCAGTACGAGCAGCGCGCGCAGCGCGGCCCAGGCCAACCGGGCACTGTTACGGAAGGAGTTGTTCATGGTGGGTCACCCGATCCCGGGGATCAGAGTTATGAGCATGTCGATGATCTTGATGCCGATGAACGGGGCGATCAGGCCGCCGACACCGTAGATGGCGAGGTTCCGCCGCAGCATCTTGTCGGCGCTCATCGGCCGGTACTGCACACCGCGCAGGGCGAGCGGCACCAGGGCGACGATGATCAGCGCGTTGAAGATGATCGCCGACAGGATCGCCGACTGCGGGCTGTGCAGCGCCATGATGTTGAGCTTGTCCAGGCCCGGGTACGCGATCGCGAACATCGCGGGGATGATCGCGAAGTACTTCGCGACGTCGTTGGCGATGGAGAAGGTGGTCAACGCACCACGGGTGATCAGCAGTTGCTTGCCGATCTCGACGATCTCGATCAGCTTGGTGGGGTTGGAGTCCAGGTCCACCATGTTCCCGGCCTCCTTGGCGGCCGAGGTACCGGTGTTCATGGCCACGCCCACGTCCGCCTGGGCCAGCGCGGGCGCGTCGTTGGTGCCGTCACCGGTCATCGCGACCAGCTTGCCGCCCGACTGCTCCCGCTTGATCAGCGCCATCTTGTCCTCGGGAGTGGCCTCCGCGAGGAAGTCGTCCACGCCCGCCTCCTGCGCGATCGCGGCGGCGGTGAGCGGGTTGTCACCGGTGATCATGACGGTCTTGATGCCCATCCGGCGCAGCTCGTCGAACCGCTCCCGCATGCCGTGCTTGACCACGTCCTTGAGGTGGATGACACCCAGCACCCGGGCGCCGTCAGTGTCCTCGACGGCGACCAGCAGCGGCGTTCCGCCCGCCTGGGAGATGGTGTCGGTGAGCGACTGGGCGTCCTCGGCGACCGTGCCGCCGCGCTCCTTGACCCATGCGATCACCGAACCGGTCGCGCCCTTGCGGACCTTGCGGCCGTCCACGTCCACACCCGACATCCGGGTCTGGGCGGTGAAGGGTATCCACTCGGCGTCCACCAACTCGCCCTCGTGGCGCTCGCGCAGGCCGAACTTCTCCTTGGCGAGCACGACGATCGAGCGGCCCTCCGGCGTCTCGTCGGCGAGCGACGAGAGCTGGGCGGCGTCCGCCACCTCGGCGGCGGTGGTGCCGCGCACCGGCACGAACTCGGAAGCCTGCCGGTTGCCGTAGGTGATGGTGCCGGTCTTGTCCAGCAGCAGCGTGGACACGTCGCCGGCGGCCTCGACCGCCCTGCCGGACATGGCCAGTACGTTGCGCTGCACCAGCCGGTCCATGCCCGCGATGCCGATTGCGGACAGCAGCGCGCCGATGGTGGTCGGGATGAGGCAGACCAGCAGTGCCACCAGCACGATCATCGACTGCTCGGCCTTCGCGTAGATCGCGAAGGGCTGCAGGGTGACGACCGCCAGCAGGAAGACGATGGTCAGCGACGCCAGCAGGATGTTGAGCGCGATCTCGTTCGGCGTCTTCTGCCGGGCCGCGCCCTCGACCAGGCTGATCATGCGGTCGATGAAGGTCTCGCCGGGCTTCGTCGTGATCTTGATGACGATGCGGTCGGAGAGCACCTTCGTACCGCCGGTGACCGCACAGCGGTCGCCGCCCGACTCGCGGATGACCGGCGCCGACTCACCCGTGATCGCCGACTCGTCGACGCTCGCGACGCCCTCGACCACATCACCGTCGCCGGGGATGATGTCGCCCGCTTCGCAGACCACGAGGTCGCCGACGCGCAGTTCGGTGCCGGGAACGCTCTCCTCGGCATCGCCGTTCAGACGGCGGGCGATGGTGTCGGTCTTGGCCTTGCGCAGCGTGTCGGCCTGCGCCTTGCCGCGGCCCTCCGCGACGGCCTCGGCGAGGTTGGCGAAGATCACCGTCAGCCAGAGCCACACGGCGATCGCCCAACCGAACCAGTCTCCGGGGTGGGCTATGGACAGGATCGTGGTCAGGACGGAGCCGATCTCGACCACGAACATCACGGGCGACTTGACCATCACCCTCGGGTCGAGCTTGCGCATGGCGTCCGGCAGCGACTTCAGCAGTTGCCTCGGCTCGAACGCACCGGCGCCGACCCGGCCCGCTTCGGGCTGGGCGTTTGCTGGGACTTCCGGTTCCGGAGCCCGTACGGGGGTTTCAGTGGACATGGGTTCCTCGACAGAAGTCTTTGTGTCGCCGCTGGTCATGACAGCCCCTCAGCGATCGGGCCGAGCGCCAGGGCCGGGAAGTACGTCAGACCGGTGACGATCAGCACCGTGCCCACCAACAGCCCCGCGAACAGCGGCTTCTCGGTGCGCAGGGTGCCCGCGGTCTCCGGTACCGGCCGCTGCTCGGCGAGCGAACCGGCCAGCGCCAGGACGAACACCATCGGCAGGAAGCGGCCCAGGATGACCGCGAGCCCGATCATGGTGTTGTACCAGTCGGTGTTGGCGTTCAGGCCCGCGAAGGCCGAACCGTTGTTGTTGGCAGCCGAGGTGAAGGCGTACAGGACCTCGGAGAAGCCGTGCGCCCCCGGGTTGGCCGCGGAGTGGATCGGAGTCGGCAGTGCCATCGAGGCGGCGGTGAAGATCAGCGCCACCGCGGGGGTGATCAGGATGTAGCACGCGGCGAACTTGATCTCGCGGCCACCGATCTTCTTGCCCAGGTACTCGGGCGTACGGCCGACCATCAGACCGGCGATGAACACCGCGATGATCGCCATGATCAGCATGCCGTACAGGCCGGAGCCGGTACCGCCCGGCGCGAGCTCGCCCAGCATCATGCTGAGCATCGCGATGCCGCCGCCGAGACCGGTGAGCGACGAGTGGGCGGCGTCCACCGCGCCGGTCGAGGTCAGCGTGGTGCTGACCGCGAAGAGCGAGGAACCGCCGACGCCGAAACGCTGCTCCTTGCCCTCCATCGCGCCGCCCGCCGCCTGCAGTGCGGCGCCCGGGTGGGCCATCTCGGACCAGGTCATCAGGACGACGAAGCCGATCCAGATGACGAACATCGCGGCGAGGATCGCGTAGCCCTGCTTCACGCTGCCGACCATCTTGCCGAACGTGCGGGTCAGCGCGAACGGGATGGCCAGGATCAGGAAGATCTCGAAGAGGTTGGTGAAGGCGTTCGGATTCTCGAACGGATGCGCCGAGTTGGCGTTGAAGAAGCCACCGCCGTTGGTGCCGAGCTCCTTGATCGCCTCCTGCGAGGCGACGCTGCCGACCGGCATGCCCTGGCTACCACCGCCGAGGGTGGTGAGGTCGTGCCAGTTGCCGAAGTTCTCGATGGCGCCGCAGGCGACCAGCACGATCGCCGCGATGAAGGAGAGCGGCAGCAGGATGCGCACCGTGGTGCGCACCAGGTCGGACCAGAAGTTGCCGAGGTCCCCGGTGCGAGACCGGGCGAAGCCGCGGACCAGCGCGATCGCCACCGCGATGCCGACGGCCGCGGAGACGAAGTTCTGCACCGCCAGGCCGCCGGTCTGCACGACGTGGCCCATCGTGGTCTCGCCCGAGTAGGACTGCCAGTTGGTGTTGGTGACGAAGGATGCGGCGGTGTTGAACGCCTGCTGCGGGGTGACGGCGGCGAACCCGAGCGAGCCGGGCAGGTGGTTCTGGATCCGCTGCAGGAGGTAGAGGAACAGGACGCTGATCACTGAGAATGCGAGCACCCCACGCAGGTACGCGGGCCAGCGCATCTCGGTGTCGGGGTTGGCGCCGATGGAGCGGTAGATCCAGCGCTCCACGCGCAGGTGCTTCTTCGAGCTGTAGACCCCGGCCATGTAGTCGCCGAGGGGCACATACACCAGGGCGAGCGCCACGATGAGCGCGGAAACCTGGAGCACATCTGCAAATATCGGGCTCATGTGGACGCTCAGAACCTCTCCGGGAAGATGAGGGCGAGGACCAGGTAACCCAGCAGGGCGACGGCCACGACGAGGCCGGTGATGTTCTCGGCGCTCACAGCTTCGCAACCCCCTTGGCGACCAGAGCCACCAGCGCGAAGACCGCGAGAGTGGTGAGGACGAAGGCCAAGTCGGCCATCGCGTGCTCCTAGTTCAGGATCGGATTTCGGACAACGTCGAGTGAAACCGCCGATCCAGCCGACGCGCCTCCCGTTGACGCCCTCCATACGGCCTTTGTCGCGCCCTTGACGGGTTCCATACGGGCACGAAAAACCGGTGGGCCGGACCTGTTTCCACAGGTCCGGCCCACCGGTTTCAAGCCATCAGGGGACTGCCCCCGAACTCCCAGCCCAGCCGCAGGCGCTACCGCACCTCGGTGATCTCCGGCCCCCGACGCATCGGGTCGATGCCGTCAGAGACCGCGCACATCCGGGGGCTAACCCCCGAACCCCCAGCCCAGCCGCAGGCGCTACCGCACCTCGGTGATCTCCGGCCCCCGACGCATCGGGTCGATGCCGTCAGAGAACTTGCCCGGTGCGGACTGGTCCTGCTGCAGGCCCTCCGGCATCATCTGGGCGTCGTCCGGGAGCTTGAGGACGACGGGGTCGCGCGGGGCCATCGGGGAGTCGCCGCGGTTGACCACGGTGTCCCGGAAGATCTGCTCCAGCACACCGGCGGCCTGCGGGTGGACCGCGCCCTGGCCGGAGATGACGCCGCGCAGGAACCAGCGCGGACCGTCACAGCCGACGAAGCGCACCAGCTGCACGCCATTGGTGCCGTCCGGCAGCTGCACCGGGACCTGCGCGCGCAACTCCCAGCCCAGCGGCCCCTCGACCTCATCGATGACACCGCCCTGCTGGGTGATCCCAGAAGCGATCTCGTCACGTACCTCGCCCCAGATCCCCTCGGACTTGGGCGCGGCGAAAGCCTGCAGCTGGATGGCGCTGTCCTGCAGCACGACGGTCGCGGCGACGATCGAGTCGCCCGCCACCTCCACCCGCAGCTCCATGCCGTCCACCCCGGGCACAAACAGCCCGCCGAGGTCGACCCGGCCCTCGTTCGGGTCCCTGACCTCGCTGATGTCCCACGGTCCGTCCGGACGCGGAGCGGGCGGCAGGTTGTACCGCCGGGTCTCCCCCGGCTCCTCTGACGCGTCGGCGTCCTCTGTCGTCTCGTCCGGGCCCGCGTCTACGGCGAGCTCGTCGAGGGCGTCTTCGCGCTCCTTGCGGCGACGACGGAACACGGTCACTGTCCTTCCCGGTCTGCGGCGACCGAAGCGTAGCCCTTACCGATCGTAGAACCCGTCGTACGAGCCGCCGGGCCAGCCGCCCCCATAGCCTGGACGACATCGGAGGCACCCCCTCCGGCATGCCCCCCAGTAGAGCCGAAGCCCCGTGCGGCCCTCGCAGAGCCGGGCAGCTCCGCGACCTCATGGAAGCGGACCTTCTCGACCTGCTGGACGACCAGCTGGGCGATCCGGTCGAACCGCTCGAACCGCACGCTCTCGCGCGGGTCCAGGTTGACCAAAATCACCTTGATCTCCCCACGGTACCCGGCATCCACCGTCCCGGGCGTATTCACCATGGAGACACCACACCTGGCGGCCAGGCCGGAACGCGGGTGGACGAAGGCGGCGTACCCGTCGGGCAGCGCGATGGCGATCCCGGTCGGCAGCACCATGCGCTCGCCGGGGGCGAGTTCGGCGGCCTCGGTGGTCACCAGGTCGACGCCCGCGTCGCCCGGGTGGCCATAGGCCGGGATCGGCACTTCGGGGTCGATACGGCGGATCAGCACATCCACGGGATTGCGCGGGTCACTCACGGGTTCACCTCGAAGGCGCGGGCGACCTTCACCTGGTCGGGGTCGGCGAGGGCGGCCTTGATCTCCTGTGGGCGCCCGTTCTTGGTGAAGTGTTCGAGCTTCACCTCGATGAAGACGGAGTCGGCGCGCACCGCCACCGGGCCGTCGGAGCCGCCGATCCGGCCGACGGCGGAGCCGTAGATCTTCCGGCCCGCGACCCCCGTGCAGCGCGCCTCGAGGTGCAGCGTGGCACCGACCGGGACCGGACGCACGAAGTCGGTCTCCAGGCGGCCGGTGACCGCGATGACGCGCAGCAGCCAGTTCAGCGAGCCCAGTGTCTCGTCCAGCGCCAGGGCCAGTACGCCGCCGTGGGCGAGGCCCGGTGCGCCCTGGTGGGCGGGTCGCACGGTGAACTCGGCGGTGACGGTGACCCCTTCACCGGCCCGTGCCTCGAGGTGCAGCCCGTGCAGCTGGCCCTCACCGCAGCCGAAGCACTGGTCGTAGTGCGCACCGAGGAGCGTGCCGGGCGCGGGTGCGTCGGGATGGCGCACCGGCGAAGCCACGTCGGGCGGCGGCGTCAGCGCGGCGCCAACGCCGCTGTCGGATCCTGTAGCTGCACTCACGGCCCGAACCCTACCCTCCTGCGGGTGCGGAATCCGTACGGTGCGCACAGGGGATCGAATCGCCCGCCCGGCCGCGAATCCCCACCGGACCCCGTGCTTGCGCCCGCACCGGGCGGAGCAGCGCACCGGGCTCTTGGTCACACATGTCAAGCTGTTGCCATGCAGCCTTACGACGAACGCCTTACCGTGCCGCGCTCCTGGTGGTTCCTCGCCGTGGTCGGCGGAATCGGCTGTGCGCTGGTGGCGCTGCCGTTCGGCACGTTGCCGCTGCTCGGCGTCTTCGTCGGGGCGACGGCGCTGTTCCTGGCGCTGGTGAGCTCCTACGGCTCCGCGCGGATCCGGGTGGTGGCCGGTTCGCTGGTGGCCGGAGACGCCAAGATCCCGGTGGCGGCGCTGGGGGAGGCGGTGGCGCTGGACCCGGAGGAGGCGCGTGCGTGGCGCTCCTACAAGGCGGACATGCGCGCGTTCATGCTGCTGCGCAGCTATGTGCCGACCGCGCTGAAGGTCGAGGTCACCGACCCGGACGACCCGACTCCGTACCTGTATCTGTCGACGCGGTCGCCGGAGCGGCTGGCCGCGGCGCTGCGGACCGTCAGGACGAGCTAGGCGGGTTCAGTGCGTCCCAGGCGATCTGCCGGTGCCGCAGGTCGTCACGGACGCGATGGGCGAGCCGCTGGGTGTCGCGCCGGTTCATCACGGCGCCGACGGTCGCACCGATCATGAAGGGCGCCAGCGTCGGCAGATGGCGGGCGGTGCGCTTGACGAGCTGCTGGCGCAGTTCCCGCTTCATCTGAGCGCTGAGCGCGATGTTCACCGAGGACGGCTTGGTGATCTCTATGCCGCGCTGCTCGGTCCACGCGCCGAGATAGGCGAAGGCGCGCTGCTTGACCGTGCCGGTCGCGGGCACGCCGTAGACCTCGTGCAGTTCGGCGATCAGTTTGAACTCCAGGGCCGCGACGGCGAGCGTCTCGGCCGCCAGCTCGGCGGTCATGGCGGGCGGCACCGGGAGCATCGCGGCGGCGCCGATGCCCGCGCCGACGGTCGCGGTCCCGGTGGCCGCCCCGGCGATGAGCCGATCGGCGATCTCCTCCGGGCCGAGGCCGGGAAACTGCGCTCGTAGCGTGGCCAGGTCGCGGACCGGGATCCGTGGCGCGGCGTCGACCAGCCGCTCGGCGAGCACCGTGGCACCGGCCTTGGCGCCGCTGCCCACGCGACGCACGAGCGAGGCCCGCCCGGTGCTCACCGCCGCCACGCTGGGCGGCGTTGCGCGCCGCTGGTCAGCGGAGCCTCGCTCGTCGTCATTTGCCGCCGGAGCGCCGACCTTGCCCTTCTTCCGAAACGGTACGGGGCCCGCCACGGCTACCCCGGCCGTCAGGCCGCGCAGTCGCGGCAGATCGGCTGACCGTTCTTCTCCTCGGCCAGCTGGCTGCGGTGGTGCACCAGGAAGCAGCTCATGCAGGTGAACTCGTCCGCCTGGCGGGGCAGCACCCGTACCGAGAGCTCCTCGTTGGAGAGGTCAGCGCCGGGCAGCTCAAGGCCCTCGGCCTGCTCGAACTCGTCGATGTCCACGGTGGACGTCGACTTGTCGTTCCGGCGGGCCTTCAGTTCCTCGATGCTGTCTTCGTTGACGTCGTCATCGGTCTTACGTGGCGTGTCGTAATCGGTTGCCATGGCGCTCTCCCCCTCTGGGTGTTTGCGGTATCTCCAGCGCACGTAACGCGTGGGAGGCCGGTCTTGTGCCCGACCCGAGGCGGAGATTTTGCCTCACATCAAGGCCTGTTACTCAATCGACACCCAACCGCACCCCCGAAGAGGTGATCGTGTCGGCTGCCTATCTGGACCGAACACGGTCCGAATGTCGCACTTCACTCACGCCGTCACGTGTACTTCCCGTGATCATGACCTGCGGAAACATGGATTTTTCGGCTTTTTGCGCAAGTGAACTGATCACTCAGCGTACCCATGGCCGAAATCGCATGTGCGATCGGTCACAGGGGACCAAACGGCCGGACAGACCGGAAAATTCCGCGCGAAGCGAACTCGTCCCGGGCGTGTTGATACCTACCGCCCGAACGGGTTACCCGGCTGGTCAATGACCAGGTCACAGCGGGATCGCCACCCGCATCACCAGGCCACCGCCGTCCCGGGGCTGCGCCGTGATCGATCCACCGTGCGCCCGGGCGACCGAGCGGACGATCGACAGGCCCAGGCCGACGCCCTTGTCGCTGTTGGTGCGTTCGGTGCGCAGTCTGCGGAACGGCTCAAAGATGTTGTCCAGCTCGTACGCCGGGACCACCGGCCCGGTGTTCGCAACCGTCAGCACGGCATGGCCGCTCTCGGTGCCCGTGGTGACCTCCACCCAACCGTCCGGCATGTTGTAGCGCACCGCGTTCTGCACCAGGTTCAGCGCGATCCGCTCCAGCAGTACCCCGCTGCCTCGCACCACCGCGGGTGCCAGTTCCTCGCTGCGCAGGTCCACGCCCTTGGCCGTGGCCTCGGAGCGGCTCTGGTCGACCGCCTGGGACGCCGCCTCGGCGAGGTCGACCGGCTTGCGCTCGACGACCTCGTTGTCGCTGCGGGCGAGCAGCAGCAGCCCCTCCACCAGCTGCTCGCTGCGCAGATTGGTGGCCAGCAGCGTCTTGCCCAGCTGCTGCAGATCCGGTGAGGCATGGGGGTCGGCGAGCTGCACCTCCAACAGCGTGCGGTTGATCGCCAACGGTGTTCTCAGCTCATGGGAGGCGTTGGCGACGAAGCGGCGCTGCGACTCGAAGGACCGCACCAGGCGGTCGAGCATGTCGTCGAAGGTGTCGGCCAGCTCCTTGAGCTCGTCGTCCGGGCCGTCCAGCTCGATCCGCCGGGACAGATCGGATCCGGCCACCGCGCGGGCGGTGCGGGTGATCCGGCCCAGCGGCGCCAGCACCCGTCCGGCCATCACGTAGCCGAAGGCGAACGCGACCACGGTGAGACCCAGCAGCGCCAGCAGCGAGCGGCGCAGCAGATCACCGAGCGCCCGTTCGCGCTGCGCCCTCATGCACTGGTCGAGGGCGTCGTTGAAGTTCGACGTGGTCAGGTTGGGGTCGGACAGACCGGGACAGGCGTTGCTGGTGATCTGCACCTTGCCGCTGTACAACCGGAACGGCGCCTCGTCGCCGGAGTGCATGGCCTGCGCCGCGAGCAGGTAGATGATCAGCAGCAGCAGTACGCCGGCGATCAGGAACATGCCGCCGTACAGCACGGTCAGCCTTATCCGGATCGTCGGCCGCAGCCAGGGCCCGGTGGACTCGGTCGGGCGCGGATCCCACGTCGGCTTGGGCGGGGTCTTGGGGGGCGGCCCGGACACCGGGGACGAGGAGGACGAGGAGGGGGAGGAGGAGACGGCCATCGCGGATCAGATCCGGTAACCGGAGCCGGGCACCGTCACGATGACAGCGGGCTCGCCGAGCTTGCGGCGCAGCGTCATCACGGTCACCCGGACCACATTGGTGAAGGGGTCGGTGTTCTCGTCCCAGGCCTTCTCCAGCAGCTGCTCGGCGGAGACCACCGAGCCCTCGCTGCGCAGCAGCACCTCCAGCACCGCGAACTCCTTGGGAGCGAGGTGGACCTCCTTGCCGTCGCGGAAGACCTCGCGCCGGTTCGGGTCGAGCTTGATCCCGGCCCGCTCCAGCACCGGCGGCAGCGGCACACTGGTACGGCGGCCCAGGGCGCGCACCCGGGCGGTGAGCTCGCTGAACGCGAACGGCTTGGGCAGGTAGTCGTCGGCGCCGAGCTCCAGGCCCTCGACCCGGTCGCTGACGTCGCCCGCGGCAGTGAGCATCAGGACGCGGGTGGGCAGGCCCAGGCCGACCAGCTTGCGGCAGACCTCGTCGCCGTGCACCACCGGAAGGTCGCGGTCGAGTACCACCACGTCATAGTCGTTGACCCCGATGCGCTCCAGGGCGGCACCGCCGTCGTAGACGACATCGACGGCCATGGCCTCCCGGCGCAGGCCGGTGGCCACCGCATCGGCGAGCAGCTGCTCGTCCTCGACGACGAGTACGCGCACGGGCAGGTCCTTCCACGAAAACAGACTGGGTGTCCCTCCATCCTGCCTTGGATGCCCATAAAACACCGGTAAGAGGCCCTGCGGAGCCTCGGGCGGCGCCCGGCGACCGAGGCTCCGGTGAGGCCGTCGGCAAACTTCTCCGGCATAGGGAGGTTTCCGTTCCGCTGGAGCAGGGGAAGACGACTGCAACCCCGCGGTCACGACCCACACCTCGCGCGTACCCGTTCGCGCTCACAGTGATCGCCCAGAGCAGACAGACCACCTTGTGCCACCGACGACGACGAGGGGGCGCCTCATGGACGCATTCACCACCGGAATCATGCAGCGCATACGGAATGCCGAGTCCGACCTGAACCGTGCCCTGGAGACGGGGGACGAATTCCTGGCCGAGGTGGAGCAGGCCGAGTTGGACGACCTGCACCGCCTCGCCGCCGAGCACGGAGTCGTGGTCTCGCGCCAGGTCGCCTGAATCCGCCCGGTGACGGAGCGCTTGGCGCTCCTTTTCATTTTGGGACGGATTCGCTGATGTGGGCCGGCGCCCCGGACACCCTGACCCAGGTGACCGGGGCGTTCGCATGCCCGGCCGGAGGCGCGCGCCTCAGTCGTGCCAGGCGCCGAGTTCGTCCAGCAGCCCCTGCAGCGGCTCGAAGAGTCCGGGCGGGGCGGCCACCGTCAGCTCGGGGGACGCCGGATCTGCCGGCCTGCCCCCGGTGAGCGCCCCGGCCTCGCGGGCGAACAGATCACCCGCCGCGTAGTCCCAGGGGTTCAGCCCCCGCTCGTAGTAGCCGTCCAGCCGGCCGCAGCCCACATCGCACAGGTCGATGGCCGCGGAGCCGCCCCGGCGGATGTCCCGGACCCGCGGCAGCAGCGCGCGGACCACCTCGGCCTGGGCGGCCCGGCGCTCGGTGAGATAGCCGAACCCGGTGCCGATCAGGGCCTGCTCGAACGCGGGCGCCGGACGGCAGCGGGCCGGCTCACCGTTGACCCGCGCGCCTCCGCCCAGCACCGCCTGGTACGTCTCCCGGCGCATCGGCGCCTCCACGACGCCGACGACGGTCTGCCCGTCCCGCTGCGCCGCGATGCTCACCGCCCAGCAGGGCAGCCCGTAAAGGTAGTTGACGGTGCCGTCCAACGGGTCGATGATCCAGCGCACCCCGCTGCTGCCCTCGACGCTCGCGCCCTCCTCCCCCAACAGACCGTCGTCCGGGCGCAGTTCCGCGATGAACCCGGTGATCAGCTTCTCCGCCGCGAGATCCATCTCGGTCACGACGTCGATCGGGCTGGACTTGGTGGCGGCCACGTCGAGGTCACGGGGCCTGCCGTCGCGCAGCAGTGCGCCCGCACGCTGGGCGGCGTCCAGCGCGATCTGCAGAAGTTCACCGTTCAGGTCTGTCACAGCGGTCCTCTCGTACGGGATCGAACTCGGCGGCTTCAGTCGAGGCCCGCGGCGGCCGGGCGCGGGCTCCTGGCGGGGCAGCAGCCGATCGGGCAGACGTCATGGCTCGGCCCCAACTCGCCCAGCGCGCAGCGCTGGACGGCCAGGCCGCGTTCCACGGCGGCCCGCTCCAGCACCAGTTCGCGGACGGCGGCCGCGAAGCGCGGGTCGGCGCCCACGGTCGCCGCGCGGGCGACCGGCAGCCCCAGCTCGGCCGCCTTGGCGGCGGCTTCGGTGTCGAGGTCGTACTTGACCTCCATGTGGTCGGAGACGAACCCGATCGGCACCATCACCACGGCGGGGGCCCCGGCGGCCTGTTCGGCCTCCAGGTGGTGGCAGATGTCCGGTTCCAGCCAGGGGATGTGCGGGGCTCCGCTGCGTGACTGGTAGACCAGCTTCCAGGGCCGCTCGACTCCGGTCGCCTCCCGTACCGCGTCGGCGATCACCTTCGCCGTGTCCAGGTGCTCGGCGACATAGGCGCCGCCGTCGCCGTGCTGCTCCACCGGGCCGGAAGTGTCGGCGGCCGCGGTCGGAATGGAGTGCGTGGTGAACGCGAGGTGTGCCGTCCGCGTCACGTCCGCGGGCAGTTCGGCGAGCGCGGTCAGCACGGCGTCGACCATGGGCTGCACGAAGCCCGGGTGGTTGAAGTAGTGCCGCAGCTTGTCCACCCGCGGCACCGCACGCCCCTCGGACTCCAGCGCGGCGAGCGCGTCGGCGAGGTTCTCGCGGTACTGGCGGCAGCCCGAGTACGACGCGTACGCGCTGGTGGCCAGCACCAGGATCCGGCGGTGTCCGTCGTCCACCATCGCCCGCATGGTGTCGGTCAGATAGGGCGCCCAGTTGCGGTTTCCCCAGTAGACCGGCAGGTCGAGGCCGTGTTCCGCGAAGTCCTTGCGCAGCGCTTCGAGGAGTTCCCGGTTCTGCGCGTTGATCGGACTGACCCCGCCGAAGAGGTAGTAGTGCTGCCCGACCTCCCTCAGGCGCTCGCGCGGGATGCCGCGCCCGGCGGTGACGTTCTCCAGGAACGGCACCACCTCGTCGGGCCCCTCGGGGCCGCCGAAGGACAGCAGCAGCAGGGCGTCGTAGGGAGTCGGATCCAGCTGATCGGCCATGCGTCCGATCCTGCCACTCGTCACTGACCGTCCCGACGCCCCCTGGCCGCGACGGCCGACCGCGATCGTGCCGGAAAACCCCTTGCGCCCCAACCGTAAGCTGTATAGGCCATCTACGCGCCTTACCCCTCGTCTCGTCCCGCTGCCTGGAGCGCCCGTGCTCGCCCCCTACCGCGCGATATTCACCGCCCCCGGCACCAAGGGCTTCTCGGCCGCCGGACTGCTCGGCCGGATGCCGTTGTCCATGCTCGGCATCGGGATAGTGACGATGATTTCGCAGGTCAGCGGCCGGTACGGGCTCGCCGGCGGACTGACGGCGACGCTCGCGCTGGCCGCCGCGGTGATCGGCCCGCAGATATCCCGGCTGGTCGACCGCTACGGCCAGCGCACGGTGCTGCGGCCGACCGCCGCGGTGACCGTGGCCTCGGTGGCCGGGCTGCTGCTCTGCGTCCGGCTGGGGGCGCCGGACTGGGCGCTGTTCGTCTGTGTGACGGCGGCGGGCACCACTCCGAGCCTCGGTTCGATGGTGCGGGCGCGCTGGGCGGCCATCCACAGCGACTCCTCCCAACTGCACGCCGCCTACTCGTTCGAGTCCGTGGTGGACGAGGTCTGCTTCATCCTCGGCCCGATCCTGTCCATCGGCCTGAGCACCGCGTGGTTCCCGGAGGCCGGGCCGCTGCTGGCCGCGGTCTTCCTGGCGGTCGGGGTCTGCTGGCTCACCGCACAGCGGGCCACCGAGCCGGTGCCGCAGCCGCGCGCGCACCACACCGGCGGCTCGGCGCTGGGCTCGGCCGGGCTGCGGGTGCTGGTGGCCACCTTCACCGCCACCGGGGCGATCTTCGGCGCGGTGGACGTGGTCACGGTCGCGTTCGCGCAGGAGCGCGGGGACAAGCCCGCGGCCAGCGTGGTCCTGGCGGTGTACGCACTGGGCTCCTGTGTCGCCGGTGCCGTGTTCGGACTGCTGCGGCCGAAGGGCGGCGCTTCGCGGCGCTTTCTGCTGGGGGTGTGTGCGATGGCCGTGAGTATGATCCCCCTCCAACTGGTCGGGAACCTGCCCGCCCTGGCCGTGGCACTGTTCGTCGCCGGACTGTCGGTAGCCCCGACGATGGTCACCACCATGGCCCTGGTCGAGCAGTTGGTGCCGCGCGCGCAACTGACCGAGGGCATGACCTGGACGAGCACCGGGCTCGCGGTCGGGGTGGCCCTGGGGTCCTCCGCCGCGGGGTCGGTCGTGGACACGTCCGGCGCCGGGGCGGGATACGCGGTACCGGCGGCCGCCGGGGCGCTCGCCGCGGCGGCGGCGTTCCTCGGGCACCGCCGGCTGCGTCCGGCGCCGGAGCGGGAGGGGCCGCAGCGTGACGAGCACGACGAGCACCACCAGCGAGATGACTACGTGGCGTAACTGGGCAGGGAACGTGACCGCGCGACCGCGCAGGATCGTTTCCCCCTCCTCGGTGGACGAACTGGCCGCCGCCGTACGCCAGGCCGCGCAGGACGGGCTGACCGCCAAAGCCGTTGGCACCGGGCACTCCTTCACCGCGGCCGCCGCCACCGACGGCCTGCTCATCCGCCCGGAACGGCTGACCGCGGTGCGCGAGGTGGACGCCAACGCGGGCACGGTCACCGTCGAGGCGGGCCTGCCGCTGCACCGGCTGAACCGCCTGCTGGACTCCGCGGGTCTGTCACTGACCAACATGGGAGACATCCAGGAGCAGACCGTCGCCGGTGCGACCAGCACCGGAACCCACGGCACCGGTCGCGACTCGGGCTCGATCGCCGCCCAGGTCAGGGGACTTGAGCTGGTCCTGGCGGACGGCTCGGTGCTGAACTGCTCGGCCGAGGAGAACGCGGACGTGTTCGCGGCGGCCCGCATCGGCCTTGGCGCGCTCGGCGTGGTCAGCGCGATCACCTTCGGCGTGGAGCCGTCGTTCCTGCTCACCGCGCGCGAGGAGCCCATGCCGTTCGCCACGGTGATCGACCGGTTCGACCAACTCGTGGCCGAGAACGAGCACTTCGAGTTCTACTGGTTCCCGCACACCGACAACTGCAACACCAAACGCAACAACCGCAGCCTGGGCCCCGCGGCGCCGCTGCACCCGGTGCGCGGCTGGCTGGACGACGAGTTGCTCTCCAACGGTGTCTTCCAGGCCGTCTGCGCGCTCGGCAAGGCGGTCCCGGCAACCGTTCCGGCCATCGCGAAGGTGTCCAGCCGCGCGCTGTCCGCCCGTACGTACACCGACACCGCCTACAAGGTGTTCACCAGTGCGCGCCGGGTGCGGTTCGTGGAAATGGAGTACGCGGTTCCGCGAGATGCCGCGACCACTGTGCTGCGCGAGGTGAAGACCATGGTCGAGCGGTCCGCGCTGCGGATCAGTTTCCCGGTGGAAGTACGGGTGGCGCCCGCCGACGACATCGCGCTGTCGACCGCTTCCGGTCGCGACACCGCCTATGTGGCGGTGCACATGTACCGGGGCAGCCGATACCGGGAGTACTTCACGGCCGTGGAACGGATCATGACCGCGCACGAAGGTCGCCCGCACTGGGGCAAGTTGCACACCCGCGACGCGGAGTACCTCGCGCAGGTGTACCCGCGGTTCGGCGAGTTCACGGCGCTGCGGGACCGGTTGGACCCGCAGCGCCTGTTCGCCAATGACTACCTGCGCAGGGTGCTGGGCGAATGAGCGTCCGGCCGGTACGGGCTCACTGGGCGCCCGTACCGGCGGACGGCGCCTGCTGGACGGCGCCCGGCCGGGCCGAGCTGCCGCCCCTGCCCTGGCTGCCGCTGTCGCCGGAGCCCGTGCCGGTGCCGTTCGACGGGCCCGGTGAGGGAGCCTGCGACGGCGTGGTGTTCGGGCTGGCCGAACCGCCGCCCTGCGATGGTGTGTCGCTCGACCCCGCCGACGGTGTGGAACCGCCGTCCGAGGTCCCCGGGCCCTGCGACGGTGTGGAGCCGCCGTCCGTACCGGACTCGCTCGCACTGCCGCTGGGCACCGCGCCCGGCTGGTCATGGGCGGGCTTCGACGGCGCGGTCCTGGCGCCGCCAGGGTTCACCGCCTGGCCGATGGCGGTGTGTGACAGCGGGCTTCCGCCGGCCAGTTCGATCCCGGTGAACACCGCCATGGACAGCGCGAACACCGCACCGGCCGCCAGTAGCGACCGGCGCCAGCCGCGCCAGCGGGTGCCGTGCAGGGTCGACTCGTTGTACGACTCGTCCCGCGGCAACCGCGGCATGAGCAGCGCGGTGTCCGGCTCCGCCCTCGGCACCACGGTGGTCGGAGGGTCCGCCGCCCGCGTCGCACCGAAGGCGGGGAGCGCCTTGGTGGCGTCGGCCTCCGTGCCCTGCGGCCGCGCCTGGGGCCGGGCCAGCGGCACGGTCACATCGCGCAGTTGTTCACCGGTACGGCGGAAGATGTGCTGGAGGATCGCGCCACCGGTGGTGGCGAGCACGCTGACCACGGCCGCGCCGAGGATCGTCCCGTAGACGCCCAGAAAGGACGCGAGATAGGCCGCCAGCAAGGCGGCCGCGCCGCTTCCGGCGACCTGGGTCAGGCTGAGTTCGATGCGCTTCTTGTCAGGTTCCGTATCGGTTTCTGCCTTGGCACCCATCCCCGTCCCTTGCTTGTCGGTCTCTGCCACCTTGCACAGAGAAAAGACAGTTCGGCAAAGCCGTCAGTTCCGGTTCTGAAGATTGTGTGAACATCGCCACCTGGAAAACCGGGCACCCGCCCGGAGCCCAAGCCCAACTCCCCTCACTCCCCCGGAACATCGGCGGCGCGGTGCTGCACCGAAGTGGCCCGAATGGAGTACTGTTGCCAGCCCGTGCACCGGTTTCCCGTCCGGCTGCCCGGATCCTGCGGGAGGGGTCCCGAAGGTGCCGCCGACCAGGCGCCGCCCAGCAGGACTGGCATTCGCGACAGTTTGTGACAGGGAGTGATGAAGCTCGTCACTTTCAGTTGCGAATAGGTAACCGTGCCATAACGGCGCGTTGGGGAAGGTGCCCGACACGCCGGGTAAGTCGGCAAGGTTGTGGCAGGCCGGAGTCGGGCAGGCCACACTCGTTCTTCGGGAGCAGCGACGCACGTGACGTCGGCAGGCACCACCCGGGAGGTCCCCATGCCCGATCTGCGTGTCGTGGCCGTCAGCAACGACGGCACACGACTGGTGCTCAAAGCTGCGGACAACACTGAGTACACGCTTCCCATCGATGAGCGACTGCGCGCCGCCGTGCGCAACGACCGAGCACGTCTCGGGCAGATCGAGATCGAGGTCGAGAGCCATCTGCGGCCCCGTGACATCCAGGCCCGCATACGAGCGGGCGCCTCTGCGGAAGAGGTCGCGCAGCTCGCCGGCATCCCCGTCGAACGGGTGCGGCGCTTCGAGGGCCCGGTGCTGGCGGAGCGGGCGTTCATGGCCGAGCGGGCCCGTAAGACGCCGGTACGTCGGCAGGGCGAGAGCACCGGACCGCAGCTGGGCGAGGCGGTGGCCGAGCGGCTGCTGCTGCGCGGCGCGGAGAAGGACAGCGCGCAGTGGGACTCCTGGCGGCGCGACGACGGCACCTGGGAAGTGCTGCTGGTGTACCGGGTGGCGGGTGAGCCGCACTCGGCCACCTGGACGTACGACCCGCCCCGCCGGCTGGTCCAGGCGGTGGACGACGAGGCCCGTGCGCTGATCGGCGAGACGGTGCCGGAACAGCCGGAGCCGAGCTTCCCGTTCGTCCCGCGCATCGCACGGCTGCCCAGGGACCGTCCGCTGGACCGTGCGACGCCCCGCATCGAACGGCCGGAGCGCACCGAGCGGCCCGAGCAGTCGGACGACCGCCCCGAGGACGACAAGGACTCGCTGACCAGCCTGCTGGAGGCGGTGCCGAGCTTCCGCGGCGACATGGTCGTACCGGCCACGTCCACGGGCTCCGAGACCGCACCCGCGGCCGGGCAGGAGGACGAGGCCACGGCCGAGGAGGAGGCGCCCGCCCCCGCGGCCAGCGCGGGCGCCGGTTCCGCCTACGCGGACGTCCTGATGCCGCGTTCGGTCGCCGGTCACCGGGACCGGCTGGTCGGCACCACCGACCGCCAGGCGGAGGCCGACGGGGTGCGCCCGGGGCGCCGCGCCACGGTCCCCAGCTGGGACGAGATCGTCTTCGGCAGCCGCCGCAAGAAGCAGGAGTAGCGCCCGAAGCGCGCTGGTTGGTTCGGGCGCGCCCGGCGGCTGCCGAGTGCGCCCGAACCCTTCTGCGCGCCTCACGCGCCTCGATGCGCCGGGGGCGCCCAGCGCGCTACGGCGTCGCGCCCGTGGCCACCGGGCGGGCGCCGTCGTGCGTCCACTCGCTCCAGGAACCGACGTACAGCGCCGCCGGAATGCCCGCTACCGCGAGGGCCAGCACCTGGTGGGCGGCCGAGACACCGGAGCCGCAATAGACACCGACCTGGGTGGCCTGGTCCGCGCCGAGGGCACTGAAGCGCTTGGCGAGCTCCTCGCGCGAGTGGAATCGGCCGTCCTGGCCGACGTTCTCGGTGGTGGGGGCGCTGACGGCGCCGGGGATGTGTCCGGCCACCGGGTCGATCGGCTCGACCTCGCCCCGGTAGCGCTCCGCAGCCCGGGCGTCGAGCAGCAGACCGGTGCGGGCGAGGGCCGCCGCGCCGTCGGCGGTCAGCAGCGGGAGCGCGCCCGGGCGGGCGGTGAAGTCGCCCTCGACGGGCTCCGGTGCTCCCGTCTCCAGCGGACCGGTCCAGCTGGCGAGACCTCCGTCCAGCACCCGGACGTCCTGGTGTCCGGCCCAGCGCAGCATCCACCAGGCGCGGGCGGCCGCCCAGCCCTGCCCGCCGTCGTAGACCACGACCGGCCGGTCGTGCGACACCCCGGCCCGGCGCATCGCCGTGGTGAAGACGTCCAGTTCCGGCAGCGGATGGCGGCCGTGCGCTCCGGGCGGCCCGGCGAGTTCGGCCTCAAGGTCGACGTAGCGGGCACCCGGGATGTGTCCCGCCTCGTACTGCGGCCGTCCGGGTGGACCGCCGAGTTGGTAGCGCACATCGAGGATCGTCCGGTCCTGAGGGGCGCTGAGGAGCTCCGCTGCGGAGATGATGGCATCCATGGCGACCATTGTCCCCCGGGCGACCCGGCGTACGGGCCTGACCGGCTGCCGTCCGGCCGTTGGGGTTTCCCGCGGGCACACCCGCTGTCCGGCTGATCGTCATACGACAGCAACGGTCGTGACACGGACAAGAAATGCGCAATCGGCCATTCTCCTGCCGGGACGCCCCGGAAGCGGAGCGGTCGGGGCGCGCGACGCGCCCCGTGGTGAAAACATCATCCCTGGCTCGTCCCCCGCTAACCGTCGCGCGAGGAGAGAATCCGATGACCGAGGTATCGGCCCGGCGTCCCCAGGGCACGCCCTGCTGGGTCAGCCTGTTGGTGCGCAGCCTGCCGGTGACCGAGGAGTTCTACGGCCGGCTGTTCGGCTGGGAGTTCCAACCTGGCCCCAAGCACTTCGGGCCGTACGTACGGGCGGTGCGAGAAGGCCGCCTGGTCGCCGGGATCGGCGAGGGCCCCAAGGGCCGGGACCTTCCCGTCGCCTGGACCACGTACCTGTGCTCGCAGGACGCGGACGCCACCTGTGAACTGATCCGCGACTGCGGAGGGACCGTGGGTGTGGGGCCGTTGGACGCCGATGACGAGGCGGGGCGGATGGCGATCGCGGCCGACCCGAGCGGTGCGGTGTTCGGGGTCTGGCAGCCCAACACGCATCTGGGTGTCGGCGTGGTCGGCGAGCCGGGGACCCTGGTGTGGAACGAGTTGGTGACCCGGGAGTCGTCAACGGTCGGCAAGTTCTACACGGCGGTCTTCGGTTACGAGACGCAGGCCGTGGTCTCCGCCGACTTCGACCACCTGACGCTCCGTCTGGAAGGCCGCCCGGTGGCCGGGATCCACGGCGTCGGCCAAGCCCTGCCGCGCGATCGCGGACCGCACTGGATGACGTACTTCGCGGTGCGGGACACCGACGAGGCGGCGCGCCGCGTGGTGGAGTTGGGCGGTCGGGTGCTGCGCGGGCCGCACGACTCGGCGTACGGGCGGGTGGCGACCGTGGAGGACCCGGAGGGCGCGGTGTTCACGGTGATCAGGACCATCGAGTCGTAGTCTCAGGACTGCTCGACGGGCAACACATCCGGTGACAACGCCGCCGCGCGGGCCGCGGCGGCGGTCATCCGGCGGATGTGGTGGCGGCGGCAGAGCACCTCGTAACCCACCTCGCCCCGGGCCTGGTTGACGTCGCCCACGACGACCTGGGCGCCTTCCACCACCATCCGGCCGTCCACGGTGCGCGCGTTGTGGGTGGCCCGGGCGCCGCACCAGCACAGCGCCTCGACCTGGAGCACCTCGATGCGGTCGGCGAGCTCCACCAGGCGCTGGGAGCCGGGGAAGAGCCGGGTGCGGAAGTCGGTGGCGATACCGAACGCGAAGACGTCCAGCTCCAAGTCGTCCACGATCCGGGCGAGTTGGTCGACCTGATCGGGGGCGAAGAACTGCGCCTCGTCGGCGATGACATAGTCGGCGCGTCCGCCGCCGGACAGCTGGCCCACCACGTAGCCGTAGAAGTCGAAGTCGTCCGGCGCCTCGACGGCCTTGGTGGACAGGCCGAGGCGAGAGGACAGCACTCCGGCGCCCGCGCGGTCGTTGCGGGTGAAGATCAGCCCCTGCAGGCCGCGTGCCGAGCGGTTGTGCTCGATCTGCAGGGCGAGCGTGCTCTTGCCGCAGTCCATGGTTCCGCAGAAGTACACCAGTTCGGACATGGAGCAGCCATGAGCCTTTCAGAAGGAGAGGTTTACAGAATGCCAGGGGCCCTGGGGGCCTGGGGGCGAAGCCCCCGAACTCCCCGCGCCCACAGCCGAAGGCGCCTCAGCTGCGAAATCAGGGGCCTGGGGGGCGAAGCCCCCGGAACACTCCATACCCGCAGCGGGAGGCGCTCAGCTGCGGACTTCCAGGAGCGGTACCAACTGCTCCCCCGGCGCCAGCGAGCCGTGGAGGCCGACCATCGACGACTCCCCCGGCTCGTTGCGGGTCGCGATCACCGCGATGTCGTCCTGGGCCACCGCCACCACGTCGCCGATCCGGCCGTGCACCCGTTCGTCGACGTGCGGGCCGAACCACCCGGCGGCGATGGCCTGTTCGCGGGTGGCCACCCACATCCGGTCGCCCAGCACCTCACTCCACACCGCGTGCACATCGGCGGCGGCACCCGGCACCGCGTACACATGGCGGGCGCGCGCCTCGCCGCCGAGCAGCTCGACTCCGGCACCGAGCTCCCAGTCCTCGTCGAAGTCGATCCGCGACTCGGGGTCGAACGGGATGTCGATCATGCCGTGGTCGGCGGTGATGTACAGCACCGAGCGCGGCGGGAGTTGCTCGGCGAGCCGCTGCGCCAGCCGGTCGACCATCATCAACTGGCCGCGCCAGGCGTCCGAGTCGACACCGTGCCGGTGCCCCATGCCGTCGAGTTCGCTGTAGTACGTGTAGACCAGCGCGCGGTCGGCGGCGGCGAGGCGGTCCGCTGCCAGGTCCATCCGCTCCTCACCGGTGAGCCGACCGTGGAACGTCCCGCCGGACAGCGCGATCTGCGTCAGCGGGGTGTGCTGGAAGGCCGGCGCGGAGACCTGGCAGGTGGCCACCCCCGCCGCGTCGGTGAGCTGGAAGACCGTGGGGTAGGGCTGCCAGACGTACGGGTCGGTCCACGGCTGCCAGCGCAGCTGGTTCATCAGCTGGTGCTGTCCGGGAATCGCGACCGTGTACCCGGCAAGACCGTGCGTGCCCGGTGGCAGTCCGGTGCCCACCGAGGCGAGCGAGGTGGCGGTGGTCGACGGGAAGCCCGCCGTCAGCGCGGTGCCCGAGCCGCCCAGCGAGGTGCCGAGCAGTGAGGTGAGGAAGGGCGCCTCGTCCGGGTGGGCCTTCAGCAGCTCCCAGCCCATGCCGTCCACCAGGAAGACGCACACGCGGTCCGCGGGCGCAAGCTCAAGACCGGTGGCCGGCACACCCGGCACCGACAGGCCCCGCGCCACCGCGGGCAGCAGGTCGGCGAGCGCCGCCGTGCCGTAACGAGGCGCGGGGGCGGTACGGATGTCGAGCGGGGCGGGGTAACCGTGCTGCCCGGTCGCGGCCGGCTGCACCATCAGCGCTGCGCCGTAGCTGAGGCGGTGCCCGCGGTGGCCTCCGAGAGCGCCTGGGCGAAGGCCAGGGTCTGGCGCACCGCCTCCGGCCCGTCGCCCGCCTCACTCACCCGCAGCGAGAGGTCGTCGGCGGTGGAGGACCCGGTGAAGCCGTGATCCGCGTCGCAGTTGGGGTCGCCGCAGGCGGCCGGCTCCAGGTCGAGTCGGCTGACGGCGCCCCACCCTATGGTGAGGACGACCTCGCGCGGCAGGGTGCCCGGGGTGTACGACTCGGGGTTGGCGACGACCCGGCTCACGACCACCGACGAGATCCGGCCTATCTTCACGGACTCGGTCGAGGTGGTGGCGTACGGGGTCGGCGAGCTGTCGTCCGCGCCCTGCTCGTCGGTGTGGCTGACCAGGAAACGGGTCGGGGTGAGGACGAGGACCGTGACGTGTCGGCGCACCTCGTTGGCGTCGAACGTGGTCTCCTGGTTGACCAGGTACGCCACCACCGGCTCTCCACCGACCGAGGCCTCCACGGCCTCCGCCACGAGAGCCGGGTAGTAGCCGCTGCGCTCGATCGCCGCGCGCAGCCCCTGAGTCGTCGTACCGGTCTTCGCCATGGCCACCATCTTAGTGTCGGCCGCGCCGTCACAGAGACGACAGTGCACGCGGACCCAGGTCGGTACGGGCCGGAGGGTGCGCCAGCCGCACGGTCGCGCCGAGCACGGTGACCCCGAGCCCGCGGCGGGCGACCACCACGGGTTCCAGGTGGACGGAGACCACCTCGGGCAGGTCGTCGACGAGGCGGGAGACCCGCAGCAGCGTCTCCTCGAGGGCGGCGGTGTCGGCGGGCTCCGCTCCGCGCCAGCCGAACAGCATCGGCGCCGCCTTGATGGTGCGGACCAGCTGGGCGGCGTCGCGGTCGGTGACGGGGATCAGGTGGTGGGCCAGATCACCGAGCAGCTCCGAGGCGGCGCCCGCCAGGCCGAAGGAGAGCACGGAGCCCGCGGCCGGGTCGACTGCGGCCCGCACCACGGTGTCGACACCCCGCGGAGCCATCGACTGTACGACCGGGAGGACTTCGGTGGGCTTGCCGAGCCGCTGGGTCAACTCCTCGTATGCGCGCCGAAGTTCACCCTCACCGGCGAGGTCGAGGCGTACGCCGCCGAGGTCGGCGCGGTGCCGCAGATGCGGGGCGGTGGCCTTCAGCGCCACCGGGTAGCCGAGTCGCCGGGCCGCCGCGATGGCGCTCTCGGCGCCGGGTGCGGGCAGCGCGGCCCGTACCTCGATCCCGTACCGTCCGAGCAGCGCCCGCCCCGCCGCGTCGTCCAGGGTGACGCCCCGCCCGCCCTCGGGCTCGGTCGCGTCGAGCAGCCGCTCCACATCCGCCCGGGCCGCCGCCTCGTCGATCCCGTCCAGTTCCGGTACCCGTCCCGGCGTCGCGTCCTCCCGCCGCCAGCGGGCGTAGCGCACCGCCTCGGCCAGTGCCCGCACCGCCCGCTCGGCGGCGGGATAGGCGGGGATCCGGGACGCCCGGCGGGCGGTAGCGCCGTCGGTGTCCGCGGGGGCCGCCGCCATGTCCTTGGGCGCCTCGTCGGCCCCGCCCAGGCGGTCGGCGAGGCGGTCCAGGGCGAGCTGGACCACGGCCACCGGCTTGGTGGCGGACGCGGCCGCAGCGCGCAGAGCCGCCGCCAGCGACGGGTCGTCGCCGGAGTCGGGGTCATGGGCGTCGACCGCGCCGACCCGTGGGATCGCGGTGACGAGCACGGCGTCCACCGCGCCGTCGGCCAGCGCCTCGGCCAGCGCGTCGTGGAAGTCGCCGGGCGCCGCCCCCGTCGTGAGGTCGCGCGGCGGCGCCGGGCGCAGTCCCGCGCTCAGGCACGCGTCGTACGCGAGCAGTCCCAGCGATTCGGAGTTGCCGAGGATGGCGACCCGCTCGCCCGCCGGGAGCGGTTGGTGCGCCAACAGCGCGCCGGTGTCCAGGAGTTCGGTCACCGTGTCGACCCGGATGATCCCGGCCTGCCGGAGCAGCGCGGAGACCGTGGCGTCGGGGATGCGGGTGACGGGAACCGTGTGGCCCGGCGGCAGGCTGCCGGTGTGCCGGGCGCCCTTGACCACGACGACGGGTTTGACGGCGGCGGTGCGCCGCGCCAGGCGGGTGAACTTGCGCGGGTTGCCGATGGATTCCAGGTACATCAGCGCCACGTCGGTGTCGGGATCGTCGTGCCAGTACTGCAGGAGGTCGTTTCCGGACACATCGGCGCGGTTGCCCGCCGAGACGAAGGTCGAGATGCCTCCGAGGCCCGCGCCGCGCCGGTGCAGCCCGGAGAGCAGGGCTATGCCGATGGCTCCGGACTGGGTGAACAGTCCGAGCCGCCCCGGAGGCGGGGTCTCCGGTGACAGCGAGGCGTTCAGCCGCACTGCCGGGGCCGTGTTGAGCAGGCCGAAGGCGTTGGGCCCGATGACGCGCATGCCGTAGGACCGGGCCTGGCGGACCAGGGCGCGCTGGCGCTGGCGTCCCTGCGGACCGGACTCGGCATAGCCGTTGGCGACCACCAGCAGGCCCTGGACGCCGTGTGCCCCGCAGTCGGCGACGGCGTCCGGTACCGCCGCGGCGGGCACCGCGAGGATCGCCAGGTCGACCGGCTCGTCGATGCCCGCGACCGAGCGGTAGCCGGGGACGCCTTCCGGTTCCAGAACGTCCATGCCCTGCGGGAAGTTGCGGTTGACCGCGTACAGGCGGCCGGTGAATCCGCCGGCGAGCAGGTTGCGCAGCATGGTGCGGCCGACTCCACCCTCGGCGCGGCCGGTGCCGATGACCGCGACCGAGCGGGGGGCCAGCAGCCGCTGGACGGAGCGGGCCTCGGCGCGCTGCTCGCGGGCGCGCATCACGGCGACCGAGGCCTCGGTGGGCTCCAGGTCGAGTTCGAGCCGCACCACGCCGTCGGTGAAGCTGCGCTGGGCGGTGTAGCCCACGTCCGTGAAGACTTTGATCATCTTCCGGTTAGCGGGCAGCACTTCGGCGTCGAAGCGGCGGATGCCGTTCTCGCGGGCGACGGCGGCGATGTGCTCCAGCAGTGCGGAGGCGACGCCCCGGCCCTGGTGGGCGTCCTGCACGAGGAACGCGACCTCGGCAACCCCGTCGTCGAGCCGGTCGTAGCGGACGGTGGCGATGAACTCGCCGCCGACCATGGCCGCCAGGCCCACCCGGTCAACGTAGTCGTGGTGGGTGAAGCGGCGCACGTCCCGGTCGGAGAGGCGGGGGTACGGGGCGAAGAAGCGGTAGTACTTCGACTCGTCGGAAACCTGCTCGTAGAAGCTGACCAGCCGCCGCGCGTCGTCGGCTGTGATGGGACGGATATGCGCGATGCCCCCGTCACGCAGCACCACGTCCGCCTCCCAGTGGACGGGGTACACCGGTGTGCGCGAGGTCTCCATGGGCGCAAGGGTAGGCCGATCGCAACGGATCGGCGCTGCCGCGTGCGGCGATCGGCGCATGGCACGCTGGTGAGGCGTCCGGCACACCCGACGACCATGGTTAACTGGTCTAGACAACTGGAATCATCAGAAGGGTTGAACCATGGCTGAGCGCCGCGTCAACGTCGGTTGGGCCGAGGGCCTGCACGCCCGGCCCGCGTCGATCTTCGTCCGCGCCGCGACCGCCGCCGGCGTGCCGATCACGATCGCCAAGGCCGACGGCAACCCGGTCAACGCCGCCTCCATGCTCGCCGTGCTCGGGCTGGGCGCACAGGGCGGCGAGGAGATCGTGCTGGCCTCCGGCGCCGAAGGCGCGGAAGAGGCGCTCGACCGCCTGTCCAAGCTGGTCGCCGAGGGCCTGGACGAGCTGCCGGAGACCGTCTGAGACTTCTCCGCATCCATTGCGGTGAATGGCGGTGCCAGGTATCCGTGAAGATACCCGGCCCGCCATTCGCATATCCCCAGGGAAAATGACCGCATAATTTCCCACGGGTTTGTATACGGCATGGTTGTTAAATACGGTCGCGTCTCGTGTTTACAGCATGTTTCAGCCGGTGCGCCGCTGCCGCCCTGGCGACATGCGCGGCGGCTATCTCACGTGCCCGCGGCGCGTCGCGCCGGGCCACCGCGTCGGTGATCGCCGCATGCTCCTCCCAGGTCCCGGCGGCCCGGCCGACCTGTTCCACCGCGTACATCCACGAGATCTTCCGCCGCAACTGCGTGAGCAGCGAGGCGAGCCCAGGACTCCCCGACGCCTGGGCCAGCGTCTCGTGGAACCAGCCGTCCAGCGCGGGCAGATCCGACAACTGCCCTTCCCTGCACCGCCCCTGACCCAGCCGTACCAGCCCGCTCAGCACCCGCAACTGCTGCTGGGTACGGCGCTGAGCGGCCCGCGCGGCGCCCAACGGCTCCAGCAGCGCCCGCATTTCCAGCAGGTCGCCGGCCTCCTGCTCGGTCGGCTCGGCGACGGTGGCGCCCGCGTGCCTGCGGGTACGGACGAACCCCTCGGACTCCAGGGTGCGCAGGGCCTCCCGCACCGGAACCCGGGACACCCCGTACCGCTTGGCCAGCAACTCCTCGGTCAGCCGGCCGCCGGGAGCGAAGAATCCACTGACGATGTCGTCCCGGATCGCGGAGCACACCGTGCGCGCGGAAATACGCCGCACCGCTCCGCCGGTACCGTCCACTTCCGATCGCGTTTTGCCGGTCACCATTCCCAAACTGTATTCCAAAGTGGTGGCGGTTCCGTCGGCCGGGAAGAATTCGGCGCATTCTCGCGGCTGGCCGTCGCAGCGCCGTAACGTGCCCGGGCCCCGGTTCCCCATCGGGGTACCGGGGCCCGGTGCGCGGGTGAGCGGGCGGCTAGCCGCGGACCACGCTGACCGGGCCGATGCCCAGTTCCCTGACCGGCTGCTCGATAGCCGAGGCGTCGCCCACCAGGACGACGACCAGACGGTCCGGCGCGAAGGCGTTGACCACGGCCGCCGTCGCCTCGACGGTGCCGGTCGCGGCCAGCCGCTCGTACAGCCGCGCCTGGAAGTCGTCGGGAAGGAACTGCTCGACCTGGTCCGCGAGGGTGTCGGCGACCGCGGCGGCCGTCTCGTACTTCAGCGGTGCGACACCGACCAGGTTCTGCACCGCGACATCACGCTCGTCGTCGGTCAGACCGCCCTCGGCGAGCGTGCGCAGCACCTGCCAGGTGTCGGCCAGCGCGGGAGCCGTGACATCGGTGGCCACCGAGCCGCTGATCGCCAGCAGCGAGGCCCCCGAGCCGTCCGGCGCCGAGCGCAGCACCTGGCCGAAAGCGCGTACCCCGTAGGTGTAGCCCTTCTCCTCGCGCAGCACCCGGTCCAGCCGCGAAGTCAGCGTGCCACCAAGGCAGTACGTGCCGAGCACCTGCGCGGGCCAGACCATGTCGTGCCGGTCGGGTCCGGTACGCCCGATGAGCAACTGGGTCTGCACCGCGCCCGGCCGGTCCACGATCACCACCCGGGTGGTGTCGTCCGTGGTGATCGGCGGCATCCGGCGCGGCGCCGCGGTGTTGCCGGTCCAGGCGCCGAGGGTACGGTCGAGCACCGCGTCAAGATCGATTCCGGTCAGATCGCCGACGATGACGGCGGTCGCGGTGGACGGACGTACGTGCTCGGTGTAGAAGGCGCGCACCGCGTCGGAGTCGATGTCGGCCACCGTCTCCTCGGTGCCCTGCCGGGGCCGGGACATCCGGGACTCGGCCGGGAACAGCTCGTCGGACAGCGCGACCGCGGCGCGGCGGGCCGGATTGGCCATCTCGTGCGGGATCTCGTCCAGCCGGTTCTTGACCAGCCGGCTGACCTCGCTCTCCGGGAAGGCGGGCGCGCGCAGCGCGTCGGCCATCAGCCCGAGCGCCTTCTCCAGCCTGGAGGCGGGGACTTCGAGCTGGACCCGTACGCCGGGGTGATCGGCGTGCGCGTCCAACGTGGCGCCGCAGCGCTCCAGTTCGGCCGCGAACTCCTCGGCGGTCAGGGTGTCGGTGCCCTCGGAGAACGCTCTGGACATGATGGTGCCGACGCCCTCGAGACTGGCGGGCTCGGCGTCCAGCGGTGCGTTCAACAACACCTCCACCGCGATGACCTGCTGGCCGGGGCGGTGGCAGCGCAGCAGGGTCAGGCCGTTGGGCAGGGTGCCGCGCTCGGGGGCCGGGAAGGCCCACGGCTTGGCGGGGCCCGCCTGCGGCTGCGGGTGGAACGTCATCGTGCTCTGCGCGGTGTTGGTCATCGGGCGTCCTCGCCGTCTTCCTCGACGGGGCCGACGGTCGGGCCCTCGGGTCCTTCCGGGGCACCCTCGCGCCCGGTCGGTTCGTAGATCAGTACCGCCCGGTTGTCCGGCCGGAGCCGGGCCGCGGCCACCGCCTTGACCTCTTCGGGCGTCACCTCCAGTGCCCGCTGGACGGCGGTCAGCGCCAGCTGCGGATCGCCGAACAGCACGGCGTACCGGCACAGTTCGTCGGCGCGACCGCCGACGGTGGTCAGCCTGTCCAGCCACTCGCGCTCCAGCTGGGCCTGGGCCCGCTCCATCTCCTCCGGCGTCGGCCCGTCCTTGGCGAACCGGGCCAGCTCGTCGTCCACTGCGGCCTCGATCTCGGCCGCCTCGGCACCGCTGGAGGCCTTCACGTCCAGCCAGCCCAGCGAGGGCGCACCGGCCAGCCGCAGCAGACCGAAGCCCGCGCCGACCGCGGTGCGGTCGTGCCGGACCAGCCGGTTGTGCAGCCGGGAGGACTCGCCGCCGCCGAGCACGGTCAGCGCGAGGTCGGCGGCGTCCGCCTCACGGGTGCCGTCCGGCGGCAGCCGGTAGGCGGCCATCAGGGCGCGGGAGGGCACGTCCTCCTCGACGACCTCGCGCAACTCCCCGCCCATCACCTCGGACAGCGAACCGTCGCGCGGCGTGGGCTTGCCGTCGTGCGCGGGGATGGAGCCGAAGTACTTCTCGATCCAGCGCAGCGTCCGCTCCGGGTCGATGTCGCCGACGACTGCCAGGACCGCGTTGTTCGGCGCGTAGTACGTGCGGAAGAACTGCCGGGCGTCCTCCAGCGAGGCCGCGTCGAGGTCCTCCATCGAGCCGATCGGCGTGTGGTGGTACGGGTGGCCCTCGGGGTAGGCCATGCCGGTCAGCCGCTCGAACGCGGTGCCGTACGGGACGTTGTCGTACCGCTGGCGGCGCTCGTTCTTGACGACGTCGCGCTGGTTGTCCAGGCTCTCCAGGTCGAGCGCGGTGAGCAGGCTGCCCATCCGGTCCGCTTCGAGCCACAGCGCCAGCTCCACCTGGTGGGCGGGCATGGTCTCGAAGTAGTTGGTGCGCTCGAAGCTGGTGGTGCCGTTGAGCGAGCCACCCGCGCCCTGGATGAGCTCGAAGTGGCCGTTCCCCTTCACCTGCGCGGAGCCCTGGAACATCAAGTGCTCGAAGAGGTGGGCGAGTCCGGTGCGGCCCGCGACCTCGTGGCGCGAGCCGACGTCGTACCAGAGGCAGATCGCGGCGACCGGCGTGAGGTGGTCCTCGGAGAGCACCACCCGCAGCCCGTTGGCCAAGCGGTGCTCCGTCGCTGTCAGGCCGCCGGATTGTGCCTCCGACGAGGCCATGTGAGCCATGGGCTAGCTGTCCTTCCGGTCGCGGTGTCGATCGTGCCCCACTCTAGGCAAGCGCACGGACAGGTCGCGAAGTTCCCGGTATTCCGGCTGGGGTGTCGCACGGCCGGGGCCGGGGGCCGGGGCGATCATGACGGGTCGTGGTCCGGGCTGTCAGTGGGGCGGTCCACAATGGAGCCGACAGATCCCGACCAGGTCCGCCCAAGGAGCAGCCGCGCGATGGCCCGCCGCAGCACGAAGACCCCGCCTCCGGACGATTTCGAGGAGCGCATCCTCGACATCGACGTCGTCGACGAGATGCGTGCCTCGTACCTGGAGTACGCCTACTCGGTCATCTACTCACGTGCGCTGCCCGACGCCCGTGACGGGCTCAAGCCCGTGCAGCGCCGGATCATCTACCAGATGAACGAGATGGGCCTGCGCCCCGACCGCGGGTATGTCAAGTGCGCCCGGGTCGTCGGCGAGGTGATGGGCAAGCTGCACCCGCACGGTGACGCCTCGATCTACGACGCGCTGGTCCGCATGGCGCAAGACTTCTCGATGCGGATGCCGATGGTCGACGGGCACGGCAACTTCGGTTCGCTGGGCAACGACGACCCGCCCGCCGCGATGCGGTACACCGAGTCGCGCATGGACCCCGCCGCGATGCTGATGACCGAGTCCATCGACGAGGACACGGTCGACTTCGCGCCCAACTACGACGGGCAGGAGCAAGAGCCGGTCGCGCTGCCCGCCGCGTTCCCGAACCTGCTGGTCAACGGGTCCTCCGGGATCGCCGTCGGCATGGCCACCAACATGCCGCCGCACAACCTCGGCGAGGTGATCGCCGCCGCCCGCCATCTGATCAGGCACCCCAACGCGGACCTGGAAACGCTGATGCGGTTCGTCCCCGGTCCCGACCTGCCGACCGGTGGCCGGATCGTTGGCCTGTCCGGCATCCGCGACGCGTACGAGAACGGGCGCGGCAGCTTCAAGATCCGCTCGACCGCCACGATCGAGGACGTCACGGCGCGCCGCAAGGGCATCGTCGTCACCGAACTGCCCTTCGCCGTCGGTCCGGAGAAGGTGATCGCGAAGATCAAGGACCTGGTCGGCGCGAAGAAGCTGCAGGGCATCGCCGACGTCAAGGACCTCACCGGCCGCCAGCACGGACTGCGCCTGGTCATCGAGGTCAAGAACGGATTCAACCCGGAAGCGGTACTGGAGCAGCTCTACAAGTTGACGCCGATGGAGGAGTCCTTCGGCATCAACAACGTGGCGCTGGTCGACGGCCAGCCGCTCACCCTGGGCCTCAAGGAGCTGCTGGAGGTCTATGTCGACCACCGCTTCGACGTGGTGCGGCGGCGCAGCGAGTTCCGCCGGAGCAAGCGCAGGGACCGGCTGCACCTGGTCGAGGGGCTGCTGGTCGCGCTGCTCGACATCGACGAGGTGATCCAGCTCATCCGCTCCAGTGAGAACTCGGCGGAGGCCAAGCAGCGCCTGATGGAGCGCTTCTCGCTCTCCGAGGTGCAGACGCAGTACATCCTGGACACCCCGCTGCGCCGCCTGACCAAGTTCGACCGGCTGGAGCTGGAGGCGGAGCGCGACAAGCTGAACACCGAGATCGCGGAGCTGACCCGGATCCTGGAGTCCGACACGGAGCTGCGCAAGCTGGTCTCCAGCGAACTGGCGGCGGTCGCCAAGAAGTACGGGTCCGAGCGGCGCACGGTGCTGCTGGAGGCGGCGGGGGCGCCGGTGTCCGCGGTGCCGCTGGAGGTCTCCGACGACCCGTGCCGGGTACTGCTCTCCGCCACCGGGCTGCTGGCCCGCACCTCCAACGGAGAGCCGTTGGGCACCGGGGAGGGCAACCGCACCAAGCACGATGTGATCGTCTCCGCCGTGCCGGCCACCACGCGTGGCGACGTGGGTGTGGTGACCTCGGACGGCCGGCTGCTGAGGCTGTCCGTGATCGACCTGCCGACGCTGCCGGACACCGCCACGACGCCCAACCTCGCGGGCGGCGCGGCCGTCTCCGAGTTCGTGTCACTGGCGGAGGACGAACGGGTGCTGTGCCTGTCGACGCTGGACGAGTCCTCGCCGGGGCTCGCGCTCGGCACCGAGCAGGGCGTCGTCAAGCGGGTCGTGCCGGACTTCCCCGCGAACAAGGACGAGTTCGAGGTCATCGCCCTGAAGGAGGGCGACCGCGTCGTCGCCGCCGCCGAACTGCGCACCGGTGAGGAGGATCTGGTTTTCATCACCGATGACGCACAGCTGCTGCGCTATCCGGCCGGGCAGGTACGGCCGCAGGGCCGTCCGGCGGGCGGTATGGCCGGTATCAAGCTGTCGGCGGGCGCCAAGGTGATCTCGTTCACAGCGGTGGATCCGGCGTCGGACGCGACGGTGCTCACGGTGGCCCGCGCCGAGGGCACGCTGGACGGCGCCGCCCAGACGACGGCCAAGCTGACCGCGTTCGACCAGTACCCGCGCAAGGGCCGGGCCACCGGCGGCGTCCGCTGTCACCGGTTCCTGCGAGGTGAGGACGGCCTCGCACTGGCCTGGGCGGGCCCCGCACCGGTCCGCGCCTGCGCGGCGGACGGATCCCCGGTGGAGCTACCGGAACCGGACCCGCGCCGCGACGGCTCGGGCACCCCGCTCAACAAGCCCATCGCGGCGGCCGCGGGCCCGGCGTAGCAGTCCGGCACCGGCCGGGCCCGAGCGCTCGGGCCCGGCCGGCGGATCTTCGTCGGACGGGGTCAGCCCAGCCGCCCCGGCGCATCTTGGCGGGTGCGGTGAACCGGATTGTCCGGCGCGTCCTCAGCGGGTGCGGTGAACCGGGTGAACCGTATTGTCCGGCGGATCTTCGTCGGGCTTCGGCCAGTTCCGGGCAACGCCGGGCGATGACCTCGGCCATCTCGTCGTTGCGGCGGGCGCACGGCTTCCGCCGCGACGTCGATCAACCACAAACGCCCTGCACCGGCACCGGCACCGGCACCGGCACCGGCAGCTCCAGGCGAACCGCACCTGCGAAGACCCGCCGGACCGGATCCCTGCCGACCGGACCGTCCCCGTGCCGGGCGAGGCGAGCCTCGCCGGACCCGCAGATTAGGCTCGCCTGTGTGACCACATGCGCGACCGTCTCCAGGGATCTGGCCGAGCCGTCGGCCGCGACGGCGGCCAGTGCCCGTACCTGGCTGCTGCTGGAACAGCCGGGCCCCTGGGGTGCCAAGGCCTTCACCTCCAGCCATCTCGACCCGCGGATCGGCCGAGCGCTGGAGGCGGCGGCCGCCGGAACCGGCGTACGGCTCGCGCTGATCCGCAGGCCCGGACGCCATGCCGACCGCCACCAGCCGCAGCGCAGAAGGGTGTTCGCCGCGCACACCGTCCCCGGCGCCTGCTGGCTGCGCACGGCCGAGGTGGCGGACCCTGCCGAGTTGCTGGCACTGGACTTCGGACGGCTCGGCCGCGGTGAGACCTGCGATTTCGGCACGCCCCACCAGGGCGAACCGCTCGCTCTGGTGTGCACCAACGCCAAGCGGGACCGCTGCTGCGCCCTGCTCGGGCGGCCGCTCGTCGCCGAACTGGCGGCCTCCGGAGCCGGCGAGGTCTGGGAGGTCACCCACCTCGGCGGCCATCGCTTCGGGCCGACGATGCTCGTGCTGCCGTACGGATACGCCTACGCCCGGCTGGACGCGGCGAGCGCCAAGGGGATCGTGGAGGCGGCCCGCGACGGCCGCATGGTGCCGCGGCACTGCCGGGGCCGCTCCGCCTTCGAACGCCCTGGGCAGGCCGCCGAGTTGACGGTCCGTTCGCTGATCGGCGAGGACCGGGCCGAAGTGCTCACCGTGGCCACCGCCGAGGGCGCGGAGGGCCGTTGGACGGTACGCGTCACACACACCGACGGCCGGGCCTGGAGCGCGCTGGTGGAACAGGTGGCGGTGGCCCCGGCGCGCCCGGAGAGCTGCGGCGCACAGCCGGGTACCCCGACGCGTATGGAGGTCCGCTCGCTCCATGAGGAACCGCACGGGTGGCTCCCCCCGTGACCAGGGGGAGCCACCCGTCGCACCGCCGTCGTGGTTACCGGGCCTTCTTCACGTAGTCGTTGGTGTAGGTCTTGGACAGGTCCACCTGGTGACCCTTGACCGTGGGGTCCCAGGAGGACAGGACGTTCAGTACGGTCTGCGGACCGTCGCCGGGCATCAACCCGTCCGGTGAGTACATGCCCTTCTCGTTCTCCAGCGCCTTGGTGTAAGTGTCCTTGCCGACACCCGCGTAGTAGTCGGCGGGCATCTTGTCGGCGATCTGCGCCGCGCTGTGCGTGTTGATCCACTTCAGTGTCCCGACGAAGACGTCGACCAGCTTCTGGACGACCTCGGGGTTCTTCTGGATGTAGCCGGTGGTCAGATACAGGCAGGATGCCGGGTAGGTGCCGCCGAGCGCGGCCTTGGCACCGGCCGCCGTGCGCATGTCGACGAGCGGCTTGGCCAGGCCCTTCTGCTGGAGGATGGAGATGGTCGGCTCGGTGGTCATCCCCGCGTCGATCTGCTTGTTCTGCATGGCGGCGACGAACGTCGACCCGGCGCCCACCGCGACCGAGGTGGCGTCGCTGGTCTTCAGGCCGTTCTTGGCCTCCAGGTACTGGGTCAGGAAGTTGGTCGAGCTGCCGAGCCCGGTGACGCCCAGCTTCTTGCCCTTGAAGTCGGCGGGCGACTTCACCGAACCCGCCTCGTCGGTGCGGACCATCTCCACCTCACCGGGCGCCTGCAGCAACTGGACCACGGACTGGGTGGCCTTGCCCTTCGACTGCAGGTCGATGTTGTGGTCGTAGAAGCCGACGACCGCGTCCTGCTGCCCCGCCAGCATGTCGGTCTCGGCGTCCACTCCCGCGGGTTCGTCGGACAGCACCGCGTTGATGCCCTGCGCCTTGAAGTAGCCCAGCTTCTGCGCCAGCATCACCGGCAGGTAGATCTGCTTGTCCAGGCCACCCACCATGATCCGTACGGTGGACTCGCCCGCCGCGTTCTTGGGCGCGGTCTTCGCGGAGTTGCCGCCGCAGGCGGAGAGGGACAGGGCGAGGGCGGTACAACTCGCCACGGCGAGTACGGAGTTCTTGACCTTGACCGGCTTCATCGCAGGTCTCCTTACGGAACGGGGAGGGGAAGGGGATTCACAGACCGGCCGTGTCGCCGGACAGTTGGGTCGGACGCCAGCGCAGCACGCGCTTCTCGAACCGGGTGATCAGAAACTCGGCGGCCAGGGCGAGGACGGCGATGATGATGATCCCCGCGTAGACGCCGTTGGCGTTGAAGTTGCCCTGCGCCTGCTGGATGAGCTGCCCGAGCCCGGCCTGGGCGCCGAGCACCTCGCCGACGATGGCGCCGATCAGCGCGAAGCCGAACGCCGCGTGCAGGGAGGCGACGATCCAGGTCATCGCCGAGGGCAGCACGACCTGCGAGGTCACCCGCCATTCCGAGGCGCCCAGGATGCGGGCGTTGGCGATCAGGTTGCGGTCGACTTCGCGAGTGCCCTGGAAGGCGTTGAAGAAGACGGAGAAGAAGACCAGCACCACGGCGAGCGCCACCTTGCCGGACGGCCCGAGGCCGAACCAGATGATGAACATCGAGCCCAGCACGACCCGCGGGATGGAGTTCCCGGCTTTGATGAACGGCGCCATCACCTCGGCCAGCGCGTGGATCCGCCCCAGCGCGATGCCCAGGACGACGCCCGCCAGCGTGCCGATGAGGAAGCCGAGGACCGTCTCCTCCATGGTCACGCCGATGTTGTGCCAGATGGATCCGGTGGAGGTGCCCTGGGTGAACCAGGTCTTCAGCTGATCCAGCACGCCGGAGGGCGAACCGTAGGTGAAGGAGTCCAGCACTCCCTGCGCCGAGGCGAGTTGCCAGCCGCCGATCACGAGGACGACGAGTGCGATCTGGGCGCTGAGGATCAGCAGCCTGCGGCGGCGCCTGCCCGACCTGGCGGCCCGCATCAGCTCGGCGGCGTCCTGGTCGTCCAGCGACGGGATCAGGGTGTCGGTGGTGGTCATCGCGGCTGTCCGATCGTGTCGTTCGTACGGGTCGCCTCGTTCGTACGGGGCTCGTTCACGGCGGGCTCGTGATCACGTACCGGGCCGGAGCCGGGCTCCGGGGCCTGCTCGGGGCGCGGCGACTCCCCGGCCGTACGGGCATACGCCAGCTGCACCTCGTCGCGCAGGCTGGTCCAGATCTGCTCGTACAGCTCGACGAAGCGCGGATGGAAGCGGATGTCCTGCACCTTGCGCGGGCGCGGCAGGTCGATGGCGAAGGTGTCCTTGACCGTCCCGGGGCCGACGGTCAGCACCACGACCTTGTCGGCCAGCGCGATGGCCTCCTCCAGGTCATGGGTGACGAAGACGACGGCGGGGCGGGTCAGCTCCCACAGGCTGAGCAGTTCGTCCTGGACGATCTGCCGGGTCTGGACGTCCAGCGCCGAGAACGGCTCGTCCATCAGCAGGATCTCCGGCTCGTTGATCAACGTCTGGGCGAGTGCGACGCGTTTGCGCATGCCGCCGGAGAGCTGGTGCGGCAGCCGGTCCTCGAAGCCGGACAGACCGACGCGGCGCAGCCAGTCGCGTGCCTTCTCGATCGCCTCCCGCTTGCCGACGCCGCGGAACTGCGGACCCGCGGCGACATTGTCGAGCACCGGCTTCCAGGGGAAGACCGCGTCGGTCTGGAACATGAAGCCCACCCGCCGGTCGATGCCGGTCACCGGCTCGCCGTGGATCAGCGTCTCGCCGCGGCTCGCCCTCTCCAGGCCGGAGACCAGGGACAGGGTGGTCGACTTGCCGCAGCCGGTGGGACCGACGACGGCGCAGAACTCGCCCGGTGCCACGGTCAGGTCCAGGTCCCGCAGGGCGGTGTAGACCCCGCCTGAGGGCGTACGGAAACGTTTGGTCACCGTGCGCAGTTCGATCGCCGGAGCCGTGCCGGTCGTTGTCTGGTTCGCTTGTGCAGCCACTGCTGTTGCACCACCTTGGGGCGGCTCGGGGCCGCTCGGGCCGGTTGGGGTGCCGAGACCGTAGGGCCGTGCGGGAGCCGCCCGCGAGCCTTGCGCGCGTTGCGCGGCTTTACCGCGTTGTACGGGGTTCTGCTCGTTGTGCTCAGCGCACCGGGGGTGGGCAGATCGGCCGCTGCCAGGCACAATCTGCGCATCGCGGGAGCGGGGCAGGGACCGCCCCCGGGCGTGGGCACGGCATCGGGGCGCGTGTCCGTGCCGAGCGAGAAGTCAACCCGGGGGGGTGGAAAGGCGCACCTATGTCCATGCTGAGCGGGCTGTCCGCGCGCATGCCGAGCCGCCTGCGCCGATCCACCGGCGCACCGGGCCGAGGCAACCGGAAGCTGTCCGGCCGGATACTCCTGAGCCAGCTGGCCATCCTCGGGCTGACCAGCACGATCGGCTTCCTGCTGTTCGCCGTGGCGCAGCGCGCCCAGTTGGACAGCGAGTACGAGCGGCGGGCGCTTGCCATCGCCTCCACCACCGCGGCCGAGCCGCAGATCCGGGATGCCATCGCCTACGGAACCGGTGGCGACATCGTGCAGAGCATCGCCCAGCGCATCCAGACCGCCTCGCACGCCAGCTATGTGGTGGTGATCGACCGGAACGGCATCCGGCACTCGCATCCACTGGCCGCCCTGGTCGGCGCACCGGTGGAGGAGCGGCCGCTCGCGGCGCTCGACGGGCAGGACCACGTGGGCATCGACCAGGGCGCCACCGGCCGCTCCGCCAACGGCAAGGCACCGCTGCGCGGCCCCACGGGCGATGTGATCGGCGAGGTGTCGGTGGGCATGCCAGAGAAGGATGTGATGGGTCAGCTCTGGCGGGAACTGCCGGTTTTCGGGCTTTTCGCTGCTTTGGCCCTGGCGGTCGGTGTCGGCGCCTCCTACGTTCTGGCCCGCCGCTTGAAGCGGTCGACCTTCGGCCTGGAGCTCGAGGAGATCACCGGGCTGCTCCAGGACCGCGAGGCGATGCTGCACGGGATCCGCGAAGGCGTGATCGCCTTCGACCGGCAGGACCGCGTCACCGTGGTCAACGACGAGGCACGGCGGCTGCTCGGCCTGGGTACGGCACTCGGCTCGCGCTTGGCGGACATGCTGCCCGACGGGCGGTTGCGGCGCGCCCTCGACGGCACGCTGACCGGCACCGATCTGACGGTGGTCACCGACAGTCACTGCCTGGCCGTCAACCGGATGCCGGTCACGCTGCACGGCCAGGAACTGGGGGCCGTGGTCACGGTCCGGGACCGCACCGAACTGGTCGGTCTGCTCAGGGAGTTGGACTCGGTGCGCGGACTCACCGACGCGCTGCGCTCACAGCAGCACGAGTTCTCCAACCGCATGCACACGCTGGCCGGTCTGCTGGAACTGGGCGAGCACGAGACGGCGTTCGCGTACGCGGTGGAGTCGGCCGGCGCCGAACCGGCACTGGCCGAGTCCATACGGTCCCGGATCGGCAATCCGCTGATGGTCGGGCTGGTGATGGCGAAGACCACGGTGGCGGCGGAGCGCGGGGTACGGCTGACGCTCACCGAGGATTCCGAACTCGGCGAGCAGCCACCGCACTTGGACCGGCTGCTGACCATCGTCGGCAATCTGCTGGACAACGCGGTGGACGCGGCGGCGTCCGGTGGCACGGCCCCCGCACGGGTCCAGCTGTCACTGGTCGAGGAGGAGGCGTCGGTGACGGTGCGGGTGGCCGACAGCGGCTCTGGCGTGCCACCCGAGGCGCGGTCGCGGATCTTCGAGGACGGCTGGTCGACCCGGCCGGACCGCGGCACCGCCCGACGCGGTCTGGGACTTGCCCTGGTGCACCGGCTCGTGCAGCGGCACGGCGGTTCGATCGAGGTGAGCGAGGGACCGGGCGCGGTGTTCACGGTGACGCTGCCGGTGCCCCGTCCGGCGCCCGCCGTGGCGGCGAAGGGAGCGGGCTGGTGAGCCAGAACCCGATCAGGACGCTGGTGGTGGAGGACGACTTCCGGGTGAGCGGCATCCACGCCGCGTATGTCCAGCGGGTGGCCGGCTTCGAGGTGGTCGGGCAGCCGGCGACCGTCGCCGCCTCGCTCGCGGCCGTTCGGGAGACCCGGCCCGAACTGCTGCTGCTGGACGTCTACTTGCCGGACGGCAGCGGTCTCGACGTGCTGCGGCGGCTGACAGAGGACGCGGGCGGAGCGCGGCCGGACGCGATCATGACCACGGCGGCTCGGGACGTGGGCTCGGTCCGCGCGGCGATGAAGTTCGGCGCGGTCGGCTATCTGGTCAAGCCGTTCGGCTCCGCCGCGCTCGCCGAGCGGTTGACCGCGTACCGGGCGCTGCGGCACCGGGTGGACGCACTGGATCCGGCCGCCGAGACCGACCAGGCCGATGTGGACGCGCTGTTCAGCGCCGCCCGGCCGACCGCGCTGCCGTCCGTCCCGGCCAAGGGCCACTCGGCGCCGACCCTGGCCGTGGTACGGGACGCGGTGCGGTCCGCGCACCGCGGCCTGTCGGCGACCGAGGTCGCTGAGGCGACGGGGGTCTCCCGGGCAACCGCCCAGCGGTATCTGTCCTATCTGGTACGGGAGGGGCTGGCGCGGCTGGAACTGCGGTACGGGGCGACGGGGCGGCCGGAGCACCGTTACCGGGCGAGCACCTGAAGCCGCCGGGCGCGGCGCCCGGCTACGCCGCGCCCGCGCCGGTCAGCGACCGCACCTCCACCTCGGCGTAGCGGCCGGGGTCGGCCGGTGCCCGGGAGAGCACGGTGCCCAGCCAGCCCGCCAGGAAGCCCAGCGGGATGGAGACGATCCCCGGGTTCTGCAACGGGAACCATGCGAAGTCGAGGCGGGGGAAGATCGCGTCGGAGCCGCCGGAGACCACCGGGGAGAAGACCACGAGGACGACGGACGGCACCAGGCCGCCGTAGATCGACCACACCGTGCCCCGGGTGGTGAAGCGGCGCCAGAAGAGCGTGAACAGCAGGGCGGGCAGATTGGCCGAGGCGGCGACGGCGAAGGCCACGCCCACCACGACCGCGACGTTCAACGCCTGGGCGTACAGCGTCAGTACGATCGCCACCGCCCCGACGGCCACCGCGGCCAGCCGGGCCACCGCCACCTCCCGGGCGTCCGGCGCGGCCGAAGGCCCGCTGCGCCGCCGCCGCAGACTTCCGTACAGATCGTGGGCGACGCTGGCCGAGGAGGCGAGGGTGAGACCGGCGACCACCGCGAGGATCGTGGCGAAGGCCACCGAGCCGACCACGGCGAACAGCACGGTGCCGCCGGTGGAGCCCGCGCCCCCGCCAAGGTCCAGGGCGAGCAGCGGAACCGCCGTGTTTCCCGCCGCGTTGGACGCCCGTACCGCGCCGGAGCCCACCAACGCCGCCGCGCCGAGTCCCAGCACCATCGTCATCAGGTAGAAGGCGCCGATCAGCGCCACCGCCCAGACGACCGAGCGGCGTGCGGCGCGCGCGGTGGGCACCGTGTAGAAGCGGGTCAGGATGTGCGGCAGCCCCGCGGTGCCGAGCACCAGCGCGAGCCCCAGGCTGACGAAGTCCAGGCGCGCCACCCCGGATCCGCCGTACCTCAGTCCTGGCCGCAGATACGCCCCGCCGCGCCCGCTGCCCTGCGCCGCGGCGCGCAGCAGATCGCTGACGTTCCCGTGGAAGCGGGTGAGCACCAGCGCCGTCAGCACGATCGAACCGCCCAGCAGCAGCGCGCCCTTGACCACCTGGATCCAGGTGGTGGCACGCATTCCGCCGCAGACCACATAGAACACCATCAGGGCGCCCACGCCGACGACCGTCCAGGTCCTGGCGCGCGCCGCCTCGCCATCGAGCAGCAGCGACACCAGGCTGCCCGCGCCGACCATCTGCGCGACCAGGTAGAGCACAGCCACCGTGATCGACGACAGGCCCGAGGCGATACGGACCGGCCGCGCACTCATCCGGGCGGACAGCACATCGGCGAGGGTGAACCGGCCGCAGTTGCGCACCAGTTCCGCCACCAGCATCAGCACACCGAGCCACGCCACCAGGAACCCGACGAGGTACAGCACCCCGTCATAGCCGTAGAGCGCGATCAGTCCGGAGACGCCGAGGAACGAACCGGCGGACAAGTAGTCGCCGGTGATGGCGAAACCGTTCTCCAGAGGAGAGAACAGCCGTCCGCCGGAGAAGAACTCCTCCGACGAGGTACGCCTGCGCCCCGCCCACACGGTGATAGCCAAGGTGATCGAGACGAAGGCGGTGAACAGCGCGAGTGCCAGCCCCTGGTGCCCGGTCACCGAATGCCCGCTTCCCACCCTGCCGTGCGCCAACTCCCGCACGGCCAACCGGACATGCCCTACCGCCGACCCGGCCTCCACCATCACCGCACCCGCTCCTGGGTGTCCCAGCGCAGATCCAGCGCCGCCCGATCCCGGTGCAGTCGCGCATGCCGCGCATAGGCCCAGGTCAGCAGGAACGTGGTGACGAACTGGGCAAGTCCGGCCGCCATCGCGACATTGACCGCCCCCGCCACCGGGCGGGCCATCAGCCCCGGCGCCGTTATCGCGGCGACCACATACAGCAGGTACCAGACGAGAGACGCCCCGGCCGCCGGAAACGCGAACCGCCGATACCGCCGCCGCACCTCCTGGAACGCCTCCCCCGCCTGCACCTCCCGGTACACGGCCGAGCGGTCGCGCTCCATCCGCCCCGCCGCACCGGCTCCCGGCTGCGGCAACGGTCCGCCCCGCACACCGGGCTCCACCCCGCCCAACGCTGGTGGCATCAGCGGCGGATACGCCCGCGGTGCGGGCTGCGGCCCCGGCCGCGGGCCGGGCGAAGGCGTGGGAGCGGGAGCTGCCACCGGCTCCTCCCACGGGCCGACGGCCAGGGCATCGGTCCAGGGATCCTCGACCCCGAGTCGCACCGCCCGGCCACCGTCGTGTTCGTCCACAGTGAATCTCCTTGCGCCGCAGGCCAATTGGCCGTGCGCCCAAGAATGGACAGATCCGGAAGATCCCTCACCGATAAGACGAAACGTTCACTCCATCAGGTGATGAGGCCTCGGCCCCATCCCCGCGAGCGGTTCCGACCGCTGTGTCACCGGCGCCCGCCAGCGCCGCTCACTCCCGCGCGGCTCGCCCGATCCCCTGCCGGAACGCATAGCGCACCGCCTGCGCCCGGTCCCGTGCCCCGATCTTCGAGAAGAGGTTGTTGATATGGGTCTTCACCGTCGCCGGGCTGACGTAGAGCTTCGCGGCAATCTCGGCATTGGAGAGACCCTCCGCCACCAGCACCAGCACCTCGGCCTCGCGCGCCGTCAGCCCGTCCGGGGGTTCGTCCGGTTCCCCGCGGCCCTCGCGCCCGGGTCCGCCGCCCCGCTCGACCGCCGGTTGCCCCTGGGCCAACCGCTCCAGCAGGCGGCGCTGCACCTTCGGCGACAGTCCCGCCTCGCCCGACATCACATCCTCGATGGCCCGCAGGATCTCCTCGCCGCCCGCGTCCTTGGTCAGATATCCGCGCGCCCCGGCCTCCAGCGCCGGGAAGAGCGAATCGTCATCGGCGAACGTCGTCAGCACCACCACCTGGGTCTCCGGATGGTCGCGCCGGATCCTCCGAGTGGCCTCAGCCCCATCGCACCGGGGCATCCGCAGATCCATCAGCACCACGTCCGGGGCCTTCTCCGCCACCAGTCGCACCGCCTCCTCCCCATCGGCCGCCGCACCCACCACTTCCAGTCCGGGCAGCAGCCCCAGCAGCATCACGATGCCCTCCCGGACCACGGTCTGGTCATCGGCGACCACCACCCGTGTCACTCGCCCTGCCATTACGCCGGCACCCGCAGTCGCACCACGAACCCCTCCTCGGCCGGTCCCGCCTCCAGCGTCCCGCCGAGCAACTCGGCGCGTTCACGCATTCCCAGCAGACCGTAACCCGCACCCGAGGCACCCAGTGCGTTATCCACAGGCTGGTTGTCCACAGGCCGTCCGCCGAAGTCGCGGACCTCCAACTCCACCTCCCCCGGCAGATATTCGAGCCGGATCGCGACCTTCGCCCCGGGCGCGTGCTTCCGCGCGTTGGTCACGGCCTCCTGAGCCACCCGCCGCACGGCGAGCCCCGCCTCCGTCGGCAGATCCCTGCGCTCTCCGTTGATCCTCAGCCGGGCCCCCTCGGACTCCACCAGCTCGCGCAGAAAGTCCTCGGCCGGGGTCATCTCGCCCCGCAGCGCCGACAGCGCCTGCCGGGTCTCGGCCAGTCCCTGGCGGGCCATCCGGCGAGCCGACACCACCCGCTCCAGCACCTCCTCCTGTCCGCCGCCGCGCTCGATCAGCAGCCGCGCCGCCTCCAGATGCACCATCTGCGCCGACAGGCTGTGTGCCAGCACGTCGTGGATCTCCCGGGCGATCCTGCCCCGTTCACGCAGCGCCGCCGTTTCCGCCTCGGCGGACCGTGCGGCCCGTTCCTGGGCCAGCAACCGCTGGGTGTTTCCCCGGGCCTCCTTGTCCAACCGCACCACATAGCCGACCAACCCGAGACCCGCCGCGGTGAACACCGTGGTCAGCCAGTTGTCCCTGCTCGCCAACAGCGCATAGGCCCCAAGGGCGGCGCAGGTCAACGGAATCGCCACCCCGAGCGGCAGCCGCTCCATCGCGAGTACGGCGCAGGCGCACCACAGCACGGTCGCGGCGTACCCCGCATGCTGGACATGCGCGACGAACGCTCCCGCGAACAACAGACCCAGCAACCCCAGCGCGGGCCAGATCCGGTGCTGCAGCGTGACCCGCATCAGGCCCCACACGATGAGGACTGCTGCCGCCGCGATCGCGGTCGCCAGCCAGAGCGGGCGCCACCCGGTGATCTGCCCCTGGGCGAAGGCCCCCCACAGCACTCCGGCCAGGATCAGCAGCCGCATCACCCAGCCGAGGACCCGGTGCGCGGTCGTCCGGCTCTCCCAGGACAGGGCTTCCTGGGAGGGCCAGGCTGTCCAGAAGCTCAGCGGCACGGAGGCTCCCTCCGCCGTGTTCGGTGTCACGGTGCGGCGGCGGTCACACGGTACGCGGGCTGCTCCAGTTCACGGGCCCGCCACACGACCAGTCCGGTGCGGACCAGCAAGGTCGCCGCCAACGCCAGCATGGTCGCTCCGCTGCCCTGGTGCACGCCCAGCACCGCGCCCAGACCCGCCAGACCTATTCGCAGCACCACCCCGCCGGTCCAGGCGGCCACGGTCGCCTTGGTGCCCTTGGCCCACACCGCACCGTCGTTCTCCCGCCACACCCGGGTGGTGAACGCCCAGGCCGCGCCCATTCCGGCTCCCACCAGTATCTCGGCCGCGAGCAGGCCGACCGACAGCGCCTCATGGCGCGCGTCGAGCAGGCCCGAGTGCCGCACCGACAGGAAGACCAGCACCGCCGGAAGGACCCACCAGCGCGAGCCGTCCGCCACCTTCTGCGGTTTGAGCTGTCGTACCAGCACCAGCACGACAACCGCGATGATCACCGCGACATCGGCAAGACCGGACATGGAAAACGCCTCCGAGCTGCGAGGAAGTACGAGGAAAACCAGATGCTCACGACGGTACGGAGCCGAGGCGCCTCGCAGATCGGATCCAGGGTTGAGTCCGGGTGGAGATCGCCTCTCCACCCGTGGGTGGAGAGACCTGCCGATGGCCGGGGAGAAACGATCAGCCGCGGCGGCTACTCACCGGTGAGGGAGAGCGCGTACCTCGTCTCGGTAGCGCACTGCCGGTAGCCGAACCACGCGTTGACGGCCAACATCGGCCCATTGCCGGTGTCGTTGGCAGTGAACGCCTCGGTATATCCCGCCGCCCGGGCGCGGTGCAGGGAACTGGCCTTCGCCAACTTCGCCAGCCCCCGGCCTCGCCACCTGCGCCGCGTTCCCGTCATCCCCGACGCGTAGCGACTGCGGCCGTCGGTGTGCGCCAGGCTGAAGGCGACCACGGTCCCGTCCGCCACCACGGCCGTGGTCAACTCCCGGTCCAGGTCCGGCGCGGCCCAGTATTGGGCGAGCCAGTCGTCGTACCCCATGGCGTCGGCGGAGGCGTCACCCGGTTCGTCCGCCGCCGCCTCCGCGTCCGCCTGGTACAGCGGGCGGGGATCGGCCGCGAAGTCGGCGCCGGTGCGCAGCGCGTACCCGAAAGGCACTTCGGGAACCGCGGGCAGCGCGCCGCCCGCCAGGTCGAGGCGCTGGAAACTCGCCGACCGGCCGGGACGGTAGCCACGCCGCCGCGCGAAGTCGAGCGAGGACTCCTCTGCGACCACCCAGGCGAACACGGTGACGGCTCCCAGACCCGCGAGGTACTCCTCGGCGGCCGTGAGCAGCGCGGTGCCCACCCCCTGCCCACGCACATCGGGAAGCACCTGAAGATTCGCGAACGCCTGGCCGGGCGCGCTGCTTTCGTAGATCAACCCGGTGGCGGCGACCCCGACGATCCGGTGGCTGGATCGTCCTGCATCGCCAACCGGCCCGAAGGAGCCCGCTGTTCGCCGCTCCGCGATCTCGGCGACGAACATCCGGTACCGCTGGGCGGCGGGAGCCTCAGCGGCGCGCCACGCCATGACCTGCGGCGTCGTGACGAGGTAGGGAGCCACCACATCGCGCACACCGGCGGCGGCCTCGGCGTCAGCGGGCCGGAAGGGACGGATGATCAGCTCCATGACGGCGCACGGTACGCCCTGAGCCGGGCACCCGCATACGGTTTTCCGCTGCCCGGTGTCCGCTACGCGTCGATACGGGAACGATCCAGCGTGGCGGCCGCGTTGGTGATGAACTCCTTGCGCGGCGCGACCTCGTTGCCCATCAGGAGGTCGAAGGCCTGCTCGGCGGCCTCCAGGTCGCTGATGTTGATCCGGCGCAGGGTGCGGTGCCGCGGGTCCATCGTGGTCTCCGCGAGCTGGTCGGCGTCCATCTCACCGAGACCCTTGTACCGCTGGATGCCCTCCTTGAACCGGACGTTCCTGCGCTGCAGGTCCAGCAGCGTCTGCCGCAGCTCGCTGTCGGAGTACGTGTAGATGTACTTGTCCTGGCCCTTCTTGGGGTTGGTCAACTCGATGCGGTGCAGCGGGGGCACCGCGGAGAAGACCCGCCCCTCCTCCACCATCGGCCGCATGTACCGCTGGAAGAGGGTGAGCAGCAGGCAGCGGATGTGCGCGCCGTCGACATCGGCGTCCGCCAGGAAGATGACCTTCCCGTAGCGGGCCTGGTCGATGTCGAAGGTGCGTCCCGATCCGGCACCTATGACCTGGATGATCGCCCCGCACTCGGCGTTCTTCAGCATGTCCGAGACGGACGACTTCTGTACGTTGAGGATCTTGCCGCGGATCGGCAGGAGCGCCTGGAACTCGGAGTTCCGTGCCACCTTGGCCGTGCCGAGCGCCGAGTCCCCCTCGACGATGAACAGCTCGGTGCGGTCGACGTCGTCACTGCGGCAGTCGGCGAGCTTCGCCGGGAGGGACGAGGACTCCAGCGCGGTCTTCCTGCGCTGCGCCTCCTTGTGCTGACGGGCCGCGATCCTGGTCCGCGCGGCGGCGACGACCTTCTCCAGCACCGCGCGCGCCTGCTGCTTGTCGTCCCGCTTGGTGGAGGTCAGGAAGGCCTTGAGCTCCTTGGCCACGACGTTCGCGACGATCCGGGAGGCGGCGGAGGTGCCCAGGACCTCCTTGGTCTGCCCCTCGAACTGCGGTTCGGCGAGCCGTACGGTCACCACCGCTGTCAGGCCCTCCATCGCGTCGTCCTTGACGACGTCGTCCTCGGCGACCCGCAGCAGCTTGGTCGAGCGCAGCACCTCGTTGACGGTCCTGGTGATGGACCGCTCGAAGCCCGACACATGGGTGCCGCCCTTGGGCGTGGCGATGATGTTCACGAACGAGCGCAGGGTGGTGTCGTATCCCGCGTCCCAACGCAGCGCGATGTCGACCCCGAGATCGCGGGTGACCTCGGTGGGCGTCATGTGGCCGCGCTCGTCGAGTACCGGCACGGTCTCCTTGAACGTGCCCTCGCCGCGCAGCCGCAGCACGTCGCAGATGGCCTTGTCGGGCGCCAGGTACTCGCAGAACTCGCTGATGCCGCCGTCGAAGTGGAAGACCTCCTCCGCCGGCGTGTCCTCGTCCAGGCCGCGTTCGTCCCGGACGACGATGGTCAGCCCCGGAACCAGGAACGCCGTCTGGCGGGCGCGCTGGTGGAGGTGCTCCAGGGAGAGCTTGGCGTCCTTGAGGAAGATCTGGCGGTCGGCCCAGTATCGAACCCGGGTGCCGGTGCGGGCCTTCGTGATCTTCTTCGTCTTGCGCAGCCCGCTGGCCGGGTCGAACGGCGCGTCCGGTCCGGGCTCGGTGAAGATTCCGGGCACACCGCGGCGGAAGCTGATGGCGTGGGTGTGGCCGCTGCGGTCGACCTCGACGTCAAGGCGGGCACTCAGCGCGTTGACCACCGAGGCGCCGACGCCGTGCAGACCGCCGGAGGCGGCGTAGGAGCCGCCGCCGAACTTGCCGCCGGCGTGCAGCTTGGTCATCACGACCTCGATGCCGGACAGGCCCGTCTTAGGCTCCACGTCCACCGGGATGCCCCGGCCGTTGTCCCGGACCTCCACGGAGCCGTCGTCGTGCAGTAGCACCTCGATGTGGTCGCAGTAGCCGCCCAGCGCCTCGTCGACCGAGTTGTCGATGATCTCCCACAGGCAGTGCATCAGGCCGCGACTGTCGGTCGATCCGATGTACATGCCCGGCCTCTTACGGACGGCCTCCAGGCCCTCCAGGACGAGCAGGTGCCGCGCGGTGTAGTTCGAGCCGTCGCGGTCCGCGCCGCTCAGCAGGGCGGTGGACGGCGCTGATGTGTCGGCGGTCACGCGGGCAGCTCCTCGCAATTCTTGCAACCGTTTCCGGGGTTGGCAGTTGTGGTTGTTCGCCGATGAGAGGGTACCGATGCCTGACAGGGCGACCTCGCCGCGACCCGGCTTCGCCGTTTATGCTAGCCCGAGCTCGATCGCACGTTCGATACCTCGTTCGAGTGATAGGCACATCACGTTCCCAAGTAGGCATGAACCATTTAGGCTCCGGGCACGTCCTCACCAACAACCGGCAACCCTGCCGGGAGGCGAAAACCCGACATATGCCCCAAATATCACAACTGACTCTTTAATTCCTATTCGCCGCCAACCGGTACCATCCGGCCGCCTCGGGCCCAACTTTCGAGGAAAAGCCACGAGCGGGAACGTTTTCGGCCTGGTTGGATGTTGACCCTGGTACGACAGCTCGTCGAGCTAGAGAAGAGGCGACGTGACTACTGTTCTGACCCCCGCAAGCCCGCTGACTGCCGCAGACCGCTGCGACCGCTGCGGCGCCCAGGCCTACCTGCGCGTCGTTCTCATCAGCGGTGGCGAGCTCCTGTTCTGCGCGCATCACGGGCGCAAGTTCGAGCCGGAACTGAAGAAGATCGCTGCGGAAATACAGGACGAGACTGGACGGCTCAACGCCGCTCCCGCGGCGGTCGTCGAAGACTGATCCCCGCACATCGCATACGACGAGCTCGGACCGGCACAACCGGTGCGTTGAGCGGCCACCCCGTCGCGGGGTGGCCGCTCAGGGCTATTCCGGATCACTGTCCGTAGGCATACGAACGCAAAACGTTCCACTATCCCCGCGTTACGACATGGCGGATTGACGCACGCCGAGTAACGGGCGATTACCCACGGCGCATTTTGGGGCGCTCGACACGACCGGCCGGCGCACGACCTGCGCGTGATGGAGCGTTCGCTACAGGAAGGGCCCGATAAGGCGAGCGAAAGCGGAAACCCTGGTGTACACCCCCGGATGCGCTGCCTCACCGCAGCCTGTCCCCCAGGAGACCAGTCCGACAAGGCGGCCGTGGGCGACGAGTGGGCCCCCGCTGTCGCCCTGACAGGCGTCCCGTCCCCCCTGTGACTCTCCCGCGCACACCATGGACGCGGGGAGGTACGTACCGGCGATGCTGCCCGGATACGCGTGCGCGCACTGGTCGCTCGATATCAGCCGCACCCGTGCGGCCCGCAGTATCGGCGAGTAGCTGCCATGCCCGCTGGTGTCGCCCCAGCCGTACACCGTTGCGCGCTCCTCGTGGTATAGGCCCATGTCACCCGAGCCCGCCAGGCGGATGGCCCGCCCGGGAACCGCCCGGTCCAGGCGGACCACGGCGAGATCACCGTCGTTGGTCCGCGGGTTGTACGACGGGTTGATCCACACGCGGCGCACCGGGAACTCCCGCCCCTGGTGGCTGCGCATGTTCGACCGGCCGGCCACGACCCGCAGGTCGTGGATGGCCCGCCAGTCGGCGCCGAGGACGTCACGGCCGAAGCAGTGGGCGGCCGTCAGCACGACCTTCGGTGCTATCAGGGCGCCGCCGCAGAACTGGCCGGACCGATCGACACCGAAGCGCTCTCGGCTTGTCAGGGCCACCACCCACGGATGCGCCGTGGTGCGGGTCGGGTGGCCGCCTATGACTCGTTCATGGCGCTCTCCGGTCCCTGCGGCGAACGCGGTGGCGGGGGCGATGAGCGGCATGCCTACCGCGAAGAGTGCGAGTCCACCGATCACCGCGGCGGCCGTCCGACGGCGGGGTCTGGTGCACATACGGTCTCCTGACCATCCGGAACGGTTGGGACACTCAGCGTCATTCACCCAAGGCCGCGCCGCATCCGGAAAAGCCTGTGGGCCCGGAACCTCAGGAAGGAGGTTCCGGGCCCACGAGAGGCGGCGATACGGAGGCTTAGTCCAGGTAGTCCCGCAGCACCTGGGAACGGGACGGGTGGCGCAGCTTCGACATGGTCTTGGACTCGATCTGGCGGATCCGCTCGCGGGTCACCCCGTAGACCTTGCCGATCTCGTCCAGCGTCTTCGGCTGGCCGTCGGTGAGGCCGAAGCGCATGGAGACCACGCCCGCCTCACGCTCGGAGAGGGTGTCCAGGACGGAGTGCAGCTGTTCCTGCAGCAGAGTGAAGCTGACCGCGTCGGCCGGGACGACCGCCTCGGAGTCCTCGATGAGGTCACCGAACTCGCTGTCGCCGTCCTCGCCGAGCGGAGTGTGCAGGGAGATCGGCTCGCGGCCGTACTTCTGGACCTCGATGACCTTCTCCGGGGTCATGTCGAGTTCCTTGGCCAGCTCCTCCGGGGTGGGCTCGCGGCCCAGGTCCTGGAGCATCTGGCGCTGCACACGGGCGAGCTTGTTGATGACCTCGACCATGTGCACCGGGATACGGATGGTGCGGGCCTGGTCGGCCATGGCGCGGGTGATCGCCTGCCGAATCCACCAAGTGGCGTACGTGGAGAACTTGTAGCCCTTGGTGTAGTCGAACTTCTCGACCGCGCGGATCAGACCGAGGTTGCCCTCCTGGATCAGGTCGAGGAAGAGCATGCCGCGACCGGTGTAGCGCTTGGCCAGCGAGACCACGAGGCGGAGGTTGGCCTCCAGCAGGTGGTTCTTGGCACGGCGGCCGTCCTCGGCGATGATCTCCAGCTCGCGCTGCAGCTTGGGCGCGAGCTTGTCGGCAGCGGAGAGCTTGTCCTCCGCGAACAGGCCCGCCTCGATGCGCTTGGCGAGCTCGACTTCCTGCTCCGCGTTGAGCAGCGGCACCTTGCCGATCTGCTTGAGGTAGTCCTTGACCGGGTCGGCGGTGGCACCGGCCGCCGCGACCTGCTGGGCGGGCGCGTCGTCCTCGTCGTCGTCGGATAGCACGAAGCCCTCGGACTCGGGCTGGTCGGGACCGGCCTCACCGGGCTTGCCCGGCGCGGCGGCGTCGTCCAGCAGTTCGTCGGCCTCGACGAGCTCGTCCTCGGTCTTCTTCGCCGCGGTCTTCTTGGCGGTCGCCTTCTTGGCCGGAGCCTTCTTGGCCGCGGTCTTCTTGACGGCGGCCTTCTTCGCGCCCGTCCTGGCGGCCGCGGCCTCATCGGCGCTGTCGGCCTCGATGGCGACCTCCGCGGTGGCCGACGGGGCGGCGGCGGTCTTGGCAGCAGCGGTCTTCTTGACCGTGGTCGCCGTGGTGGCGACGGTCTTGGTGGCAGTACGCTTCGCCGGGCTCTTGGCTGCGACGCTCTTGCGGGTGCGCTTGGGCGCCTCTGCGGCACTGACCATCAGCGTCACACCCTCCTCGTCGAGGACCTGGTTGAGGCTGCGCAGAACGTTCTTCCACTGGGTTGCCGGAATCTGGTCCGCCTCGAAGGCCCGACGGACGTCGTCGCCTGCGATCTGGCCCTGTGCCTTACCCCGCTCAATGAGCGCCATCAGAGACTCGGATTCGGTGATCTCCGGCGGGAGCGTACGGGATGTGCTGGCCGACACGAACAACCTCTCGGAACGATGGGAACGACTTCCGACCGCGCCTGCACTCGGCAGGGGATCGGCCGCCGGCGGGGATGGTCCGGCGGTGGAGGCGGGACCGCACAGCAACACAGCATCTGCGATGTCGTCCGTATTCCTTCTGCGGCACCACCTCTTAGGTCATCGCGCCTCTCCTACGAGTGTTACGCGGGTCTTGCGTGGCCCGTGTCACACCGTAATTCAGCGTAAACCAGCGCGTAGCCCGGCACTTCCACCGAAGACGGCCGCCGCCGGACCCTTTTGTGGGGGCCTGGCGGCGGTCGGGACGTCGGCGCACGGAGACGGCGGAGGAATCGCCCGGCGGCGGGACAGTCCTCGTGCGGCGGTACGCGGCCGGCACGGCGGTGTGGCCAGCCGCCGTGTTCAGTGCTCGCGTGGCGCCGGAACGACGCGGTCCACCTCGGGGTGCGGAGTGAGCAGCTGCCGCATGGCGGCCTCAGCGCCCGGGCCGTCCCCGGTCGCCAGTGCGTCCACTACCGCCAGGTGCAGCCCGACCGCGGCGTCCGTCGGACGGTCGCACCCGGTGACCGGGCCGCCGGAGACCTGCAGCGCCGAGGAGACGATGCCGGACAGGTGCTCCAGCATCCGGTTGCCGGTGATCTGCAGGACGAGGGCGTGGAACTCGGCGTCGGCGCGGGAGAAGGTGAGCGAGTCTCCCTGGGCGACGGCATGGCTCATGATCTCGGCCATGTCGGCGAGGCGCTGCTGGACGTCCTCGCGCCCGTGGCCGGCCGCTAGCCGGGCGGCGAGCGGCTCGATGGTCCAGCGCAGTTCGGACAGTTCGCGGCGCTGGTCGTCACGCTGCGGGCCGAACGCCCGCCACTCGATGATGTCCGGGTCGAGCAGGTTCCAGTCGCTGACCGGGCGGACCCTGGTGCCGACGTTGGGCCGGGCGCTGACGAGGCCCTTGGCCTCCAGGACGCGCAGCGACTCACGGACGACGGTGCGGGAGACCTCGAAGCGCTGGCCGATCTCCTCGGGGACGAGCGGGCGGTCGGCGCCGAGATCGCCGGAGACGATCATCTGGCCGAGTTGCTGGACGAGTTGGCCGTGCAGGCCGCGTCCCCGGCTGCCTCCGGCGCGGCGTCCGACCCGGCCCATCTCGGTATCCACCCCATCCCAGTTGGGGGTTCCGGGGCGGTCGCCGCCAGGGGCGTCCGCGTACGGATAGCGGTCGAGCTCTCCATGCCCGGCCAGGCCAGGGTCGACGGGGCGGGCCGCGGTCATCATGGTGTGCGCAAGGGTAGTCACGCATCCTTTGTCGGCGATGTCCCCGGCGGCCTTGAGGGCTTTGCTGAAAAGCACACGAAAGGGTGATCGCCCCTCACCGCATAATTGACGCTTTATCGTAAAGAAACGTGCTTTCTCTGGGGAGTTACGGACACATCGACACGACTGCCGGACTCACCGCGTGGCCGAACGCCCTTGTACGGTAGGGGAGTCGACTCATGAGACTCGCAACACACCAGCGGAGCACAGAAGTTGGCGAGATGCGAACGCCCGGATCAGAGCTCGGGGCGTAGCATCGGCGGGTTGAGAAGAGTGGCGCCGCCCGCCCTGAACAGCTGGGCGGGACGGCCTCCTTGGCGCGTCGTCGTGCCGCCGGCGGGGACCAGGAAGCCCGGTGTTCCGGTCACCTTGCGGTGGAAGTTGCGCGGGTCGAGCGCCACCCCCCACACCGCCTCATAGACCCTGCGCAGTTCGCCGACGGTGAACTCAGGTGGACAGAAGGCAGTGGCCAGCGAGGAGTACTCGATCTTCGACCTGGCCCGTTCCACTCCATCAGCGAGGATCCGGGCATGGTCAAAGGCGAGCTGTGCGCGCTGCTCCTCCTCTGGCGCACCGCCTTCGGCCTGCAGCAGATCGTCGACGGGAGCCCATCGCGCGCTGCGCGCATCGCCTCCGGCACGGGGAGCCGGCAGGTCGGGCGCGAGCACCAGGTGGGCGACGCTGACCACGCGCATCCGGGGATCGCGCTGCGGGTCACCGTAGGTGGCGAGCTGTTCCAGGTGCGCCCCTCCGGTGCCGTATGGCCCCGGGGCGCCGGAGGTGGCCGGGGCAGGCTGCTGGGCGCGCAGCCCGGTCTCCTCCGCGAGCTCACGGGCCGCTGCCTCGGCGAGGTTCTCGTCGGGCCTGACGAAGCCCCCGGGCAGCGCCCACCGCCCCTGGAAGGGAGGTTCGCCCCGGCGGACGGTCAGCGCGCACAGCGCGTGCTGACGCACGGTGAGCACGACCAGATCGACGGTAACGGCGAAGGGCGGATGGGCCGACGGGTCGTAGGGCGACATGGCGTGATCATAGTCGTCTCACTGACGATAAACATCCGGTTCCGGGCATGCGCGGCGCCGGGCGGGATCGCCTCTGCTCGGGCGGTACCGGGCGCGGGCGGTCGCGCCCCACCGCGACCGGGCGTGTCACGGCCTACCGGGCTGGACCGCCCTGGTCGTGTACCAGCGCCGCCCTTTCGAACACCGGCCGTGAGCACGACGCCCCTTCGACGGCCGACCGTGAGCGCGACGCCTCCTGGGACCGCCGGCCGTGAGCGCGGCGCGAGCGAGTTGCCAGAGGCGCTCGACGCCGCCAGAGCGCCGCCCTCCGGCCGGATATCGGCGCTGCCCCCGGGTACTGACCGCGCCCGGATGAACCACTGGCGCCGCGGCCGTCTACCGTTCCGATCAGACGCCTGACACAGGCGCCGCACGCGACCAGCCGCCAGCCTGACCCAGCCGTACCAGCCTGAGGAGAACGATGGCCGTCCTTCGCCAGCCCGGCGCCGTGCTCACCGACCACACGTTCAGCGTCCCGCTGGACCACGCCCACCCCGGCAGGGAGCAGATCGAGGTCTACGCCCGCGAAGTGGTGGCGGTGGGCCGGGAACGGGAGCCGCTGCCCTGGCTGCTGTTCCTGCAGGGTGGGCCGGGCGGGCGCTCTCCTCGCCCGCTGGGCAGGGACAGCTGGTTGACTCGGGCGCTCGACGACTACCGGGTACTGCTGCTCGACCAGCGGGGCACCGGCCGATCCACCCCGGCGAACCGACAGACGCTCCCGAGCCGCGGTGACGCCGCCGCGCAGGCCGCGTATCTGGCGCACTTCCGCGGCGACTCCATCGTGGCCGACTGCGAACTGATCCGCCGCCAGCTGCTGGGCGAGGATGGTCAGTGGTCGCTGCTCGGCCAGAGTTTCGGCGGCTTTTGCACGCTGACCTATCTGTCGTTCGCGCCACAGGGCTTGCGGGAGGCGTTCATCACCGGCGGGCTCGCGGGGCTGCGCTGTGATGCGCAGGACGTCTATCGGGCCGCGTACCCCCGCGTCGCGCGCAAGAACCGGAGCCACTACGAACGCTATCCGCAGGATGCCGACATCGCCCGCGACGTGGTGCGCCACCTGCGCGACAACCAGGTGCTGCTGCCCGACGGCGGATCGCTGACGCCAGCGGCCTTCCAGTCCTTGGGGATCATGCTCGGGACGAGCAACGGATCGCACACACTGCACTACCTGTTGGAGGACGCCTTCCTCCCCGGGTCCGGCGAGCCCACACTCTCCGACTCGTTCCTCTCCGAGGTGCAGGGTCATCTGTCCTTCGCCTGCAATCCGCTCTATGCGGTGCTGCACGAATCGATCTACGGCCAGCGGTCGGTCTCCAGCCAGTGCACGGGCTGGGCCGCGGAGACGGTCCGCGCGGAGTTCCCGCAGTTCGAGGTGGACAAGGCGCTCTCCGGCGACGGCCCGGTGCTGTTCACCGGAGAGATGATCTACCCCTGGATGTTCCGCACCGATCCCGCGCTCGAACCGCTGCGGGAAACGGCCCAACTCCTGGCGCTGCGTGAGGACTGGCCGGATCTGTACGACGGTGAGCAGCTGTCCCGCAACGACGTGCCCGTCGCGGCGGCCGTCTACCACGACGACATGTACGTCGACACCGCCGACTCGCTGGCGACCGCCGCGGCGGTCCGGGGGCTGCGTACCTGGGTCACCGACGAGTACGAGCACGATGGGCTGCGGGTGAGCGGCGGCAGGGTGCTGGACCGGATGATCCGTCTGGTACGAGGCGAGTTGTAGAAAGCGCCCGCCAACACCATGGGGTGGCTGGGTCCGCTCCCGCAGGGGACTCAGCATCCGCCGTCATCTCCCTTCTTCGTACGGGCCGGGCGAGCTGCCCGGCCGCGGGGGCCCGGTCGGGCGGCAGGGCGAGCGTCCGCGGCCGGGCGGCCCTTGGGACCGGTCCCCGGCCCCGTCGGCCGTCCGTTGGCCGCGGCACGCGTCAGACGCTTCCCGCGCTCCTGCCGCAGGCACTGGCGCAGCGGCTCCGGGTCCAAGCCGTGGTTGCAGGCCCGGTGCAGCAGTTTGGCGAAGGTGTAGTCGGGATCGGCGTCAAGCGCCCGCCCGAAGGCCACCCGCGCGGCGGGCTCGTCCCCAGTGGACCAGCAGACCCAACCGGCCAGTGTGAGCGGAGCGGCGGAATGGTCGGCATACGCACCGACGCAGCGCCGTGCCAGGGCGCGCCACAGTCGCAGAGCGGGAGCGGCGTCCCGCCCCTCCATCCACTCCGCCGCCTGGTCCCGGGTCTCACGGTCCTGCAGACCGAGGATGATCGCGGCCGCTTCGACATCGTCCAGAAGAGCGTCGTCATGGGCGTCACCCGTCGCGTCGTCGGAGTCCGCCGGGGCGGTACGGAAGCGCTGCAGGGCTACCTCGGCAAGGGCCAGGGTTTCCTCCCGAACGGTCAGGATGTCGCCGTCGCCGAGCATGCGCGGCACGAGCTCGGCACAGGCCTGATCGAGGGCGATTTCCTGGGGGTCGGCCCGGGGCGCGCCGAGCGGTGCGTAGCGGGCTTCCATCTCCCTTAGAGATCCGCGTACTTGGATACCGGCGTAAGCCGCGGCGGCGGCCATGACTGATGTCCCGTCCCGCGGAATCCGCGTCCCCTCAGGCGGGCAGCAGCCGATGTCCGGGCAGCAGTACGACCACCATCGGCCGTCGCAGACACAGAGGGCTTCGAGGACCGGCACGTCGAGAGCTCCGCACGCGGTGCGCAGATGCTGGGCGAGCGGGCGTAGCCGCTCCATGGCCTGCTGCGGGCTCTCACCGGGCAGCGGATCCTGGCAGAGGAACACCGCGATGCCGTCGGGACGGCCACTGCGGCCTGCTCCTCCCACCAGGCAATCGGCGAGTTGCGCTGCGACATCGCGCCACTCACCGGGGTCGGCCGGAATCCCGAGTCGCAGTCGGCCGCCGAAGCGGCCGCGGGCACCGTGCAACGCGACCATGACAATGCTGTCGTCCGGGTGAAAGCCCAGAAGGAAGGGCAGGGCCTCGGCCAGATCGGCGGGACCGCGGAGAGTGACGCGCGGCTCACGGGACGGGCGGGATGACGAGGATTCGATGTGTTGTGTCATGCGCCGAAGATCCCGCGGTGTGCCGCTGGCCCGCCAGCCCTGTGGATAACCTCCCGGATTCATGCGATGAACTGTTCGGATGTTCGTCACCGGTTCGAGGGACCGGTTATCCACAAGGCCCCGGCTCGGGTTCGCGCTTTGTCGGTGGCATCAGGTTGCATGGGGGGCATGAGCGAAGACCTGCGTACCGCCGCCGATGCCGTGCTCGGCCGTCTCGTCGGTGACACCACCGGCTCCGCGCGGCTGCGCGAAGACCAGTGGCGGGCGATCGAAGCCCTGGTCGCACAGCAGCGCAGAGCGCTGGTCGTGCAACGCACCGGCTGGGGCAAGTCCGCGGTCTACTTCGTGGCCACGGCTCTGCTGCGGGAGCGCGGCAGCGGACCGACGGTGATCGTCTCCCCCCCTGCTCGCCCTCATGCGCAACCAGGTCGAGGCCGCTGAACGGGCGGGCATCCGGGCCCGCACCACCAACTCCGCCAACACCGAAGAATGGGACGCCGTACAAGCAGAAGTCGCCGCGGGCGAAGTGGATGTACTGCTGGTAAGCCCCGACGCTCTAGTTTTCCGAACTTTGAACTCCAGCTGTTGTTCAGCAGGTTCTCAGGCTCGATGGAGCACTCGACGCGGGTTCTCAGCTGAGACGGCGTCGGCAGTCGCGTGCTCTCGGCAGCCGCCAAAGCCTGCATTGCGGTCTCCCATAAACCAGACTCGCGCCAGCGGGCAGAGTAGGTCTGGAGGGTCATGGTATGACCGAACAGCGCTGGGAGATCGCTCCAGGAGGCGCCCGTGCGAACTCTATAGAGGATTCCTGTCATCACCAGTCGGGGGCTGACCCCTCGGGGCTTGTGGGTGATCATGGGCGCGATCTTCGTCCACCCCTCATCGGTCAGCAGCGGGACTGGTAGTTGCCTCTCGGCGAACCCGGCTGCTTTCGCGCAGGGCTGCCCGTTGCGCCGCCGCCGAGACGGCTCCAGGAAGGTCACCTTGATATCGATCATGGCCATCAACTGCTTCTGCTGTTCCGGCGGCAGGTCATCCAAGGTCCTGCGTGCCATGGCTGCAAGCTCGACCAGCTGGGCGGACCTCTTCTGCGCCGTATCGTCTGTCGCCTGACGGGCAGTCGTCTCCCTCTTGGACTCGAGCATCGCGTTCAGCTCGGCCTGCACAGGAGCGATTAATCGCTCCAATAATGTCTCCGCCTCCGCCAGGCACAGATCAAGTGAGGCGACCTGCCTGACCGCCACACTGAGGGCGATGGCGACGACCCGGGTCTGGGCCCTGATTCGTCGGTCGAGTTCGGCGCTGCGTTCCTCGAAGCTGACGTACTGACCCACCAACGCTCCGATCCGCCTCCCTGCCCAAGCACCGGGACGACTACGACTGGGACGGCTACTCAGACCTCCTCTTCCAAGACCACGACGTGTTGATGCTCTACTCCGACCGGTTCGACGGCATCGAGAATCCTCAGGGAGAGGCCAACCGGCGCCTGGGCATCGGCGATCTGCGTGCCCCAGCCTGGTTCGAGCCCTTCGACAACGTCACTCCACGCTCCCCGGAACGCGCCTTCCGTCACGGAAGCAGGCCCTGATAGATGTGTGTCTCCTCGCATCAGCAGGCGGGAGACACACCCCACCCCCGTATCAGCCTCATCACGCCCCCGGATTCTCATCCCGCAACGGTGATCAAGGGCGGCACGGTCATAGGTACTTTTTCCATGATCTCCAGCGCGGCGTTCCGCTGACGATCTCCTTCGCTAGGCTTCACGGTCACCCTCCCAGACCAGGCACCGGCAGACGGCTGCGCCCATCGCTTGCTGATCCGCCGCAGTACCGAGGTCAAGCAGCTGGCCGGCGGGCGCGTCGACAGTACTAGCATCCCGTTGCGTCAGCCCGTATATCGAGCAGCACAAACACCTGCTCCAAGGTGCAGGTCAGAGCAATCCTGAGATGCGTTCAGCCCCGGCGTGAAGGCCGGCCCCTTCTGCAAGAGTCCCGGTAAGGAAGACACCTTTGAACAAGGAATTGTGGCAGCGCTTCGAGGGCTGGCTGAGCGAGCATGCCCCCGCAGACGCCGCGTGGCTCCTCCCTCCCGCCACCGCCGCCGAGATAGATCACCTCGAAGAAGCCCTGGGCTTCCCCCTCCACCCCGACCTCAAGGACCTGCTGAAGCTCCACAATGGAACCTCCTCCCGAAGCGGCGGGGCGCAGCCGGGGGCCTTCCTGTTCGGTTACAGCCCTTTGGCCACCGAAGGGATCATCGCCGCACACCGCAACGTGCTCGCGGTCCTGGAGGGCGCGCGGGAAGAAGACGAGGAAGATCTAGTCCTCGGCATCATGGTGCACCCGCGATGGGTGCCGTTCGCTGAGGACATCTGCGGCGACATCGTCTTCCTTGACCACCGCGAGCAGCACGAGGGACAGATCGGCCTGCTGTCGTACGGCAGCCCGCAGTACGAACCGTTGTGGCCGTCTATGGACGTCATGTGGGAGCAGGTGTACGCCTCTACGGAGGGCGGCACTCCGCTTCGGCCAGTCGACATGCAGCCGTCGGTGGAGGACGGCCGGATCCTGCGCTGGAGCGTCGTGCTCGGATGACCGGTGGCATGCGAGGGGCCCCCTGAACGGATTACGTCCAGGGGGCCGCGTGTTTTCACCGCGCCGTCAGCTCAGTTGATGTTGCAGACCTCGTCCAGGGTGCAGTTCTCGAAGCCGGTGCGTACGAAATACTCGTCGTTGTCCAACAATCGCATGGCGGTGGTGAACCGTCCGAGATCGCCGCCGGCAGCGGTGTTTTGGGTGGTGGTGACGGCCGCCCGGCCGCAGATTTCCTGCCACGTCGGGTATGGGTAGCTCGGGTCGAGGTTGAGGGTGTAGGTGCCGTCGGGGTTCTTTGTCGCGTACATCTGCACGCACGCGTTGCCAGAGGTGAGGGTCATACCTCCGCTTTCCCGGGACTTCGCGAAGGGATACTCGTCACAGCTCTTGCCGATCGCGGTCGACGGCGGGTTGAAGGTGCTGTCGCAGACGATCTTGCGGTTGTTTTTCGCTGTGGTGTCGTCCGCGAGGCGGTGAAGCGGCTTGTTGTACTTCTTGCTGCCCGGGTGCGAGGCCAGCTTCTCCGCCATCACCCAGTAGTAGGCCGCTGCCGCCGGGTACTTGTCGGTGTTCAGGAACAGCGTCGGAGTAGCCGTCGGGAAGATACACCCGGTGTTCCCGCCGACTTGGTTGTCGCAGCGGATGTTGTACGCCTGGTCCCTCCAACTGTTGTTGGCCGTGGTCGACGTGCCGGGCGCGCTCCAGGTGGTGTCCCAGGTGAATCCGAGTGTCGACTGACCGTTGGAGACGGTGTTCCAACTGAAGGTATCGGTGCGCGCAGCGGTGTGTGCGTCGCCGTTGGTCCACGTCGTTGCGCCACTCCATGCGCCGAGGTTCGTGTTCGTGCAGTCGGCCGTCGCCCAGCAGGTGTCGAGATAGGAGTCCAGCGTCGCTTCGGGGACGCCTGTCAGGTCAGGCAGGGAGAATTCGGTCCACACCGAGAAGTTGTTCGAGGTGGGGGTGAGCAGGATCTCCTGAACGATCTTGACGTTCCCTCCGCCGATCACCTCCCCGTTCTTGAGCACGTTCAGCGCGTAGCCGCCGCGTATGCAGCCTTGGGTGCGCGTGTACTGGTACTTGGATCCCGGGGCCGTCTTGCACCACGGAACCGGCTCGGAAGCGGCCCCAGCCGCGTGGGGTTTCACCTTCGGCTTGGCCCCGCCGGACGGCTGGCTCTGGAAGGGCCCGATGCATATCTGCTGGCCGGACTTGTCGGGCGCCGAACACTTCGCCGCCGTCTGCTTGGCCTTGTCGGCACCGAGGGTGGCCTTCATCGCGGTAGTGACGTTCTTGGCGGTGTCGGCGTTTACCGGCGCCGGAGCGGTGTCCGGAGTCTGGGCAGCAACTTCGTCGATATCCGGCAGGTTCGGGTTCTCCGCCGGGAAGTCGACGCGTGGCATGCCGCTGAAGTCACCGGGAACGAACGCCATCGCATCCCATGCCACATCCAGGTCGCCGGTGCCGCCGGGCGTGTCGTTGGCCAACTGCACCTCCGGGATCGAGTTGTTGAACCGGTACGCCCCCAGTGACACCCATGCGTTCGCCTCGTAAAGCCCCTGGTCGATCGTTTTGTGATACGTCCCGAACGGCGTGATGATCGAGTAGACGACGTCGTGGGCCTGCGCCCCGGTGTCGGGGATGTGTGCCCAGATCTGGCCCTGACCGCCGGACAGCGGGGCGTTCAGCTTCCAGTCGCCCAACACCAACATGGGGCCCCCGTCGCCTCCCAAGTGGTCGGCGTTACGGGCATGCGCGTACCAGAAGTGCCCCTGCCAGCCACCCCCTACTTGGTGAAGGTCGCCCTTCCCCTCGTATTTGCCGTCGCTGTCCGGGGCGAAGGTGAACTGGAACGTTCCGTTCGATGTGGTCTTCCCGCAACTGGACCACGTATCGACCCCCGCTGGCGCGGAATCGACCACCGACGCGTTCGCCGGCGCGTTCGCGCAGTCCGGCGTGCCGTGCTGGAGCCGGTAGCCCCGGCCCGGCTCGTTGATAAACGTCGTGTACTTGATCGCCTCATGACCGCACGACGTGGCGCAGTCGGGTTTCCATGTGGCGTTGGGCTGGCTCCACCAGTGCAGGATGTCGCAGCCGTCGATGTGCTGCGTCTCGCACGGCGGCGGGTTAGAGACATCACAGGCGTTGCTGGCGTTACAGAAGGTGTCCAGCGGGGGTTTGATCGCTGAGCGTTCGGCGTCACTGTTCCACCATGCGGGCCGGAATCCGGCGGAGCTGAAACCGGATTCTCCGGGCCAGTCCTGCCGCCCGGAGGTGGAGTAGGAGAAACCGGTGTCGATGGACCAGGCGGCCCAGCCCATCACCTTCTCCTCGTACGGCCAGTCCTGCGGGTGCGCGGCGTCATGGTTGGCCTTCGGATCCAAAGTGGTGTCCATGAACGCCAGCCGGGAGGGCGGGTAGATCGGATTGGCGGGGTTGTTGTACCAGCCGAGCCCCCAGGGGTCGTTGCTGTGCGGCGTAGGAGGGTTGAAGCCGAGGTTGTAGTTCCACACGGCGGTGAACCAGTTCTCCGGCCGCGACGGGTCATCGTTGTTCACGGCGATCGTCTGACCGGCTTTGTGCAGCTCGTTCCACTTGGCCGCGAGGATCTGGAGGGAGGCGGCGATGTTGGTCGCGTAGTCGAGCCCGATGGCCTTTTGCTCATCGGCCGGTAGCGCGGTCTCTCCAGGCTTTTCGTGACCGGCCATGCGCATGCCGTCGGTGACCTGTCCGACCCCGTAGCCGCAGTCGGATTTGGTCCAGTCGATCTTCCAGTAGTCCGACGGGTTGCTGCCCTTGTGGCCGTAGAAACCGGCCAGAGCAGCGAGGGGGTTGCCCATCTGGCCGGGGATCGATCCGGACTCGGCCTGCCACAGGTTCGACTCCTGCGCGAGGATGCCCAGCTCGATCTGTGCCGGGATCCGGCCGCCGCCAGCCAGTGTCGGCGGCGGGAACATCGTCTGCGGGTCGATCGTGGCCATACCGGTCTGGGACCGCCAGTCACCTTGGGTGAGGTAGCTGGAGTGCAGATCCCCGCGAATGGCCAAGTCCACGGCCCATTCCACCTGGTTCGGGGTGGGCTGGAGCGCCTGCTGATGGATGTCGTTGCGGGGAACCGAGCACCAACGGTCCTCATCCACCGGATCGTTGGCGTTGCCGGAGGCTGCCGCTGCCGTCTTGGGCTTCACGGCACTGGGCGTCCCGGCAAGCTCCGGGGAGACCTGGCCGCCGCCCACCTTGCCCGGGGCCTTGAGGCTCTGGGACGTCGCCGTGCCGCTGCTGGTCGCTGTCGCCGTGATCGTCAGGTCGTGGCTGATGTTCTTCCCGCGCGGTGCGCGCGGCGGAGTCTGGGACTCGGTGAAGCCGCGTCCGGCACCGCTTATGTTCGCCAAGCCAGCTTCCGCCGCGGGGGAGATGACCGGATCGACCACCATGCTGCCGCCAGTGGACACATCGCCGTCGGGGTTGCCGTCGATCGCGGTGACCGCACTCCTGGCAAGGCGCGTAGCCGTCGCGTCACGGCCGACGAGGAACACCCGGCCGCCGCCCGACTGCTTCAGTGTCAAGTCGCCGAGCTTTCCCGACGCTAGCCCCGCGGCATGATGCCCATCCCAGACCTTCACCTGCGCGCTGCTGCTGCCGTGCCGGTCGAGGAACGCCACCGTATTGGCGCCGGTCGCTTGAATGTCGAATGGCGTCTTGCTCGTCGCCGCCAGATCCTTCACATGCCCGGCATGGTCGACGCGGACCAAGCGGTTCCCGACACCGGCGACCACGCCATCCGGCGTCGGCACAGCGGAGGTGACCTCGCCGCCCACCGTCGTGTCCGCCACCGCCTTACCGGAGGTGTCGACAGTCACCAGATGCGTCTTGTTGTCACGGAACGCCGTGAACGCCGCCGTATGCGTCGCCGGGTTACAGGACGGGTCGAAGTACGCCAGCGACGCCGTCAGTGGCATCTTGGTGACCTGGCCGGTAGTCAGGTTCACGATCGCGGTGAACGCGCCGCCGGTCATCAGGTCCTGCCGGTTGGTGAACGTGCGTGGCGCATAGACGACGGCGGCATGGTCGTGGTCGATGACGCACTGGTTGCCGATCCACGTATCGGCGGGCATCCCCGGCTCGCTCAGGACGGCTGCGGTCTTCCAGGCATAGGCGTTCTTGCCGTCGGCGACCAGCAGGTGCAGGCCGTCACTGTCGGCGGCTGACGTCACCGCCTGCTCGGTGGAACTGCGCCATCTCTTGCCGAGAGTCTTGTCCGGGTCCTTCACCGCTCCCGTGATCTGGGTCTGGGAAGGCTGGGTGGGTTTCGCTGTTGATGGCTGGGCTTGTATCAGCCCGGCGAGAGTCGCGGTAGCGGCGATTGCCGCTACCGCGCTTACTCTGTGGCCGTTTAACACGCGGCTCCTTTAGTCGTAATAGCTCTGGCTGAAGGCGATGATGCTCACTACCGGGTGCTGCGGCACTGCTGCATGGCTGCGGTCGATCAGCAGGCCGGCATCGCGGGCGTCGTCGCTGGGCAGGATGCCGACGTAGCTGCGCTTCATCAGCGCCTCGTAGCCGCCCGGACCGGTCACCCGCAGCGTGATCTCGAACGACAACTGCCGCTTGGACCGGTTGGGGATATCGATCGCCGTGTACACGCCGGCAGAGTTCGGCGTCGCCCGCACCTTCACATCCCCGAAAGTGAACACAGTGGTGTCACCCTCATGCTGCGGCGCACGCGTCGGGGAGGCCGCGACATCAGTCGGAGAGGATGTGGGAGTCGGTGTGCTCGACGGCGAAGGCGCCGTTTCAACAGCAGGCGCGGACGGTCTCCACGTCGACCCGTACGGGCCCGAGGAGAGCTGCGGCTTCGCATCACCGCCCGTCAACGCGCTACACCCGGACACGGCGGCAGCCGTCACCGCCAAAGCGGTGCCGGTCACCAAAAGGGCCACGGCCCGTCGTGAGGGGATCTCAGTCACAAGCACCGACCGTCTGATCGTTGTCGACCACCACAGCCCCGTTCGGCGCCTTCATGTAGGAGTAGACGGTGCCGCAGTAGCCCTTGCTCTGGTACACCGGTCCCGCGTATGAGCTGAAGGTGCCGAAGTTCCGTACCGGGCCGATCGAGGTGTAGTTCGTGCTCAGGCGCACCCCCATGTAGTGGGCGGATCCGGTGTCGTTGAAGAACACCGCGCAGATCGGCCTGTCCTCGTAGTTCGGACCCGTCGTGTTCCCGTTCGTCCAGGTGTAGGTGGTGCCCCAAGTGCCGTAGCGCCACGCCCCCGTGGAGATCGTGTACCCCGCACCGCACACGTTCGCGGATGCCGCTGCTAACTGGGCGTTCGCTGTAAGGATCTTGGCCGTCCCGGCTTTTGCGTGCCGGTCGACGTTGAACCCCGCCGCCTTCACCGTCTGAAGCGGCGCGTCGGTCTTCACCGACGGCAGATCGGCCGCAGACGCAGTCGGTATCGCCGCTACAGCGCTGAGCAGAGCAGCAGCGACGACACCGAGACGCAGAGACGTCTTCACATGAACCCCTCCCGTTTTCTTCAGTTTTCTACCCCGACGATGCTATCTGATCATGTGTAAATATTCGCGCGAATAAAGGAGCGTAGAGAACATGCCAGACAAAAGAGAAAAGGGCTGCTTATTACTCGGCAATATGAGGTACGGGATGCGGTTGTTGACCACCACAGCAAGCTGGGTGAGGGCGTGGCTCTGCCGCCTGCCCGACATGCCCGGTAAGTCGGCGGTGTCCCAGGAGGAGATACTGCCGGACGCGCCACTGCCTGGTTTCGAGCCGGAGTTGGCGCTGCCGCACAAGGGCTGGCAGGCCACACCTACCTGGCAGGTGGGGACCTGCAAGAGCCGCTCGTTCCTCGATTAACCAGGTAGAGGGGTGGTTGGCTGAACTGGAACGACACTGACTCGAACGCGGCACCTTGACAACGAGTTTGGCCGCCCCAACAGAATGGGAAGCTCAGCCTGCCGAAGCGAGAACCAACGGAAGCACCTGTTCGCTTCCCGCCTGGCGGAGCAGGCGAGCAGCGACTGCGAGGGTCCAGCCGGAATCGGTGTAATCGTCCACGAGCAGGACAGGGCCTGGAGAGCGCGCCAGGGCACCAGCCAGCTCCTCGGAGACGGTGAAGGTGCCGGACAACGCCTTGAGACGTTGAGCGGAGTTGCTGCGCCGTGCCGCGTGCACGCCGCTCGGCCTGGTGTACGTCAGTGTGCCCAGGAAGGGGAGGCGGCCGATGGTTGCAATGCCCTCTGCGAGGGAACCCACCAGCTGCGGGCGCGCCAAGGATGGCACAGCGACGACTCCCACCGGCCGGGCAGCGGCGTCCGGAACATTCGACGCCCAGCCCCCCGGAGAGCGCGCCCAGTCGGCGAGGACCACCACCGCAGCCCGCAGGACATCGTCGGGGACCGGCCCATCGGGCGCGTTCTCAGCCAGCAGCGGGCGCAGCCGGTTGCCCCAGCCGATATCCGAGAGCCGCCCCAAGGCGCGCCCGGTGGAGCACTGCTGTTTGGCCGGGATACGGCCCTTGAGGTCGATGCCCAGTGCGGGCATCCCCGTCGGCCACATCCGACGCGGCTCAACTTCCACCCCCGGGCGATCCAGTTCCTTTGCCGCTCCGGTCAGCGACTCCGCCGAAACGGAGGAATCGGCCCAGGCCCCTGCACAGTTGTCGCAACGGCCGCACGGGGTCGCCCCCTCGTCGTCCAGTTGTCGGCGCAGGAACTCCATCCGGCACTGGGACGTGCTCACGTAATCTCGCATAGCCTGCTGCTCGGCCGCCCGCTGCCGAGCGACCCAGGAGTACCGCTCGGAGTCGTAGACCCACTGCTCGCCGGTGGAGATCCAGCCGCCCTTCACCCGTTTGACCGCCCCGTCCACGTCGAGCACCTTGAGCATCGTCTCCAGACGGGTGCGCCGCAGGTCGACCACAGCCTCCAGGGCTGGCACGGACAGCGACCGTCCCGCATCCGCGAGGGCCGAGAGGGTCTGGCGGACCTGCGCCTCGGGTGGGAAGGCGGTATCGGCGAAGTAGCGCCAGATGGCCTCGTCCTCCTTGCCCGGCAGCAGCAGGACATCGGCGTGGGCCACGCCGCGCCCGGCGCGGCCGACCTGCTGGTAGTAGGCGATGGGCGAGGACGGCGAGCCGAGATGGAGCACGAAGCCCAGGTCCGGCTTGTCGAAGCCCATGCCCAGCGCCGACGTCGCGACCAGCGCCTTGACCCGGTTCTCCAGCAGGTCGGCCTCGGCCTGCTGCCGATCAGCGTTCTCCGTGCGCCCCGTGTAGGAGGCGACCTGGAAGCCGCGCTGCCGCAGGTAGGCGGTGGCCTCCTCGGCCGCGGCCACCGTCAGCGTGTAGATGATCCCGGAACCCGGCAGCTCGTCCAGGTGCTCGGCGAGCCAGGCCAGGCGGTGCGCGGCGTCCGGCAGCTGGACCACACCCAGCCGCAGGCTCTCCCTCTCCAGCGGGCCGCGCAGCACCAGGGCCTGGCCGGCACCGGTACCAAGCTGCTCGGCCACATCCGCAGTGACCCGCGCGTTGGCGGTCGCGGTGGTGGCCAGCACCGGCACGCCGGGGGCAAGCTCGGCCAGCATCGCCCGCAGCCTGCGGTAGTCAGGGCGGAAGTCGTGTCCCCAGTCGGAAATGCAGTGCGCCTCGTCCACCACCAGCAGACCGGTCGTGGCCGCGAGCTTGGGTAGCACTTGATCGCGAAAATCCACAGAATTAAGACGTTCCGGACTTACAAGGAGAACATCGGTCTCGCCGCGCTCGACCTCCTCATAAATGGTGTCCCACTCCTCCGGATTGGCCGAGTTAATCGTCCGCGCCCGGATACCGGCCCGCGCCGCCGACTCGACCTGGTTACGCATCAGCGCCAGCAACGGCGAAACGATCACCGTCGGGCCGGAGCCACGACGGCGCAGCAGAGCGGTGGCAACGAAGTACACCGCCGACTTACCCCAGCCGGTGCGCTGCACCACCAGGGCACGCCGACGCTCCTCCACCAAAGCCGCCACCGCCTGCCACTGGTCCTCCCGCAACCGCGCCGAACCCCCCGGTTCACCGACGAGCTCAGCAAGGATGGCATCGGCTTCAGTGCGGAGCTCCAGATGGTCCATGCCCCCATGCAACCCGATGGCAAGGACGACGGCCAATTCACTCAGCGTGACAACCGGCTCACGAAGGGTCCACCCGTCACGCACAGGCCGGGGATGGCCAGGACCGAGCGCTCAGCCGCGACCATCCCCGATCGGCATGTTTGCGCAGGTCACGGCTCCAACTCCGCCTGGAATTTGAATGCCTTCCCAGTTCCGTAGCCCCGAGCGGCTGAACAACCCCGATTTCCGGGACGACGTACTACCCAAACTGGCGGCGACCACCGGCCTGTTGGTCGTGGACGAGGCACACTGCATCTCCGACTGGGGCCATGACTTCCGGCCGGACTACCGCCGACTGCGGACCATGCTCGCGGAACTCCCACCCGGCACACCGGTGTTGGCCACCACGGCGACCGCCAACGCCCGAGTGACCGCCGACGTGGCCGAGCAGTTGGGCACCGGAAGCCATCCGGACCAGGGCGGAGGCGCCCTCGTACTCCGCGGCCCGCTGGACCGGGAAAGCCTGGCGCTCGCAGTACTTCGGCTGCCAGACGCCGCACACCGGTTGGCATGGCTCGCCGATCACCTGAACGCGCTGCCCGGCTCGGGGATCATCTACACGCTCACCGTCGCGGCAGCCGAAGAAGTCACCGCCTTCCTGCGGCAGCGCGGGTACGCCGTCGCCTCCTACTCGGGGAAGACCGAGGACGCCGACCGGCGAACGGCGGAGGCCGACCTCCTGGCCAACCGGGTCAAGGCACTGGTGGCCACCTCCGCACTCGGCATGGGCTTCGACAAACCCGACCTCGGCTTCGTGGTGCACATCGGCTCTCCGTCCTCCCCCATCGCCTACTACCAGCAGGTGGGGCGGGCCGGTCGCGGAGTGGACCACGCCGAGGTGCTGCTGCTGCCCGGCCGCGAAGACGAAGCGATCTGGCGGTACTTCGCCTCGCTCGCATTCCCCGGTGAGGAACAGGTGCACCGCACCCTCCAGGTACTCACCGACGCGGACCGACCCGTATCGCTCCCGGCTCTGGAAGCCCGGGTCGACCTTCGCCGCTCCCGCTTGGAGACGATGCTCAAGGTCCTGGACGTGGACGGCGCGGTACGGCGGGTACGCGGCGGCTGGACGGCCACCGGGCAGCCATGGACATACGACGCCGAGCGGTACTCATGGGTGGCCCGCCAGCGCGAGGCCGAACAACAAGCGATGCGCGGCTACGCGGCCACCACGAACTGCCGAATGGAGTACCTGAGACGACAGCTTGACGACGAAGCAGCCGAACCATGCGGCCGCTGCGACAACTGCGCCGGGGCCCGATTCCCCGAGCAGGTCTCCCCCGACACGCTGGACGCCGCTCGAGCCGCACTGGGCAGGCCCGGCGTCCAACTGGAGCCACGCCGCATGTGGCCGACCGGAATGCCCGCGGTCGGCGTCGACCTCAAGGGGCGTATTCCGGCCACTGAACAGGCCTCAAGCGGCCGAGCCCTCGGCAGACTCTCGGACATCGGCTGGGGCAACCGGCTGCGCCCCCTGTTCGCCGACGGAGCCCCCGACGCCCCGGTGCCCGCGGACGCCGTGGAGGCGGTGGTACGGGTCCTCGCCGACTGGGCCAAGGGGCCCGACGGTTGGGCGAGCGGCGAACCCGACGCCCCGGCCCGCCCGGTCGGCGTGGTCACCGTGGATTCGCGCACCCGTCCCCAACTGATCGAATCGCTCGGCACCAGGATCGCCGAAATAGGGCGGATGCCCCTGCTCGGCCGCGTCTCCTACCCGGCAGACCGGGCACCCGAGCGCATACCGCGCAGTAACAGCGCTCAGCGACTGCGCGCCCTACACGGCGCGTTCACCGTCCCACCGGAACTGGCTGCGCAAATGACCCGTACCCCGGGGCCCGTACTGCTGGTCGACGACTTCGCCGACACTGGCTGGACCCTGGCCGTCACCGCCCGCCTCCTGCTGCGCTCCGGCGCTCAAGCGGTATTGCCACTGGTCCTGGCCACGCAAGGCTGAGCCGAGGCCGGTCCACAGCGATCGCGGCAGGATCTAACCGGCGGACAGGCGCATACCGGCCGCGTGGCGGCAATTGCTCATTGCCGCACATGCATACGGAGGGAAGAATTGGACCGGACCCCCGGCAGGCTCATCGAGCTCCGAGACCGGCGTACGCCCGTGCCCAGCAACCGAGCGCGCGCACGAAGGGAGGACCATGGCTTTCGGCTTCACTCCGGAAACCGGAGCCGACACTGCCTCCCGGCTGAGTCGGATCCTCGGCCTCGACGAGTGGACGGAATGCGGGATACCGCTACTGCCCAGACCCCGGGAAATCGTCAAAGACCTGTACACCCGTCATCTACCCTCACCATCCACCGCGGTGGTCGCGGTGTTCGCCCCGGACGGGCGAGCGGCCGCCAGCGCCTCCTTCACCCAGCGAGCCGCCAGCATCGACGGGTGGGAGCACCGCAACGCGATCCTCGCCCACCTACGCCGGGTCATACCGCACGACCTGCGCCGTCGCGTCCCCATACAGACCGCGGTACTGCTGGTGTGCAGGGACGGCGCACCCGGCTGGACAGCTGCCGACGGAGCCTGGATGTGGGGCCTGCGCGACGCCTGCACGCTGCACGGGCTGCGCTGCGGGGCGTACATCACGCTCACCCCGGACGGCTGGCAGGTGCTCGGCGACGGACGCAGCGGCCGTTCGCCGCAGGCCGCGTCGTGGTCCGAGCGCTCCGGAAACCCGGCATCGCTGAGCTCGGCCGGTGAGGCACCCCAAGCTGTCCGCCGCCAGGTGGCCCGCTGACCGCGGGCCGACCGCACATCACGACGGGCGGCGCCTCGGTCAGAGCAACGTACGCAGCCGCTCGGGGTCACCGCAGACGACAAGCAACGTTTCCGCTCGGGCCATCGCAGCCGGCAGCGCCTGCGCCGACTCCTCATCGGTGCCGCCGTTCACGGCGAGCACGACCACAGGCCGCTTCACGGCACGTTCGGCAGTGGCCTGCGCATAGAAGACATCACCGGCCTCGTCCTGCTGACGCCAGTAGGAGTCCTCCCCGAACGACAGCTCATGCTGCGCCCAAGGGTGGATCTCGCCAGTGGTCAGCACCAGGATGTCGGCAGGGGCACGCCCGGAGTCCAGCAGGACGTCGACCGCGTCGTCGGCCGCCTCGATGGCGGTGACGTCAGCGGCCGGCACCAACTGGATCTGCGCCGTGCCGTCGGCGGCCCGCGCCGCTGACGAGCCCGCCGAGGCGGACGGCCGGGCGGAGCCGGGATGTCCAGGCGACGGATGCGTACGGGTCGCGCGCGGCGGCGCCGGGCGCGGGCCAGGTCGGGGACCGGGAACCGGGACGGGGCGGGGGGCCTGCGGAGTACGGGTTCCCCCCGCTGCGGCGCGCGGGCCCGGGACACTCTCGTGAATCTGTGGCTCCTCGGGGATGAGAGGCATGGTGAGTTGTCTATCAAATGTGCTGCGCGGACACAGCGGCGGGTAGGTCAGAAGTCGAAACCCAACTGCTCTGCCTCGTCCGCCTCGTCGATAATTTGGCGGACCTTCTTCAGATGACGCCAGCGCGGCAGCGAGTCAAGGTACGCCCAGGACAGTCGGTGGTATGGGGTGGGCCCCCACGCCTCCAGTGCAGCACGGTGCACCGGCGAAGGGTACCCCGCGTTGTCGGCGAAGCCGAACGCGGCGTATTCCATACCGAGTTCAGCCATTCGCGCATCGCGATACACCTTGGCGATCACGGAGGCGGCGGCGACGGAAACACAGGACTGATCACCCTTGATCACCGTCCGCACCTGCCACGGATTGCCGAGGTAATCGTGCTTGCCATCCAGGATGATCGCGTCGGGTACGACCGAAAGACCCTCCAGAGCGCGGACGGCGGCGAGCCGCAACGCCGCGGTCATACCGAGCTCGTCGATCTCCTCGGGCGAGGCATGTCCGAGCGCGTGATCAGTGACCCAGCCGGTGAGTTGCTCGGCCATCACGGTTCGCCGCTTGACGGTGAGCAGCTTGGAATCGGTGAGCCCTTCCGGCGGCCGGCGCAGCCCGGTGACCGCCGCACACGCGGTGACCGGTCCCGCCCACGCACCGCGGCCGACCTCGTCGATCCCGGCGACGATCCGGGCACCGAGAGTGGCGCGCAGCGAGCGTTCGACGCTGTGGGTGGGTGCTTCATACGGCATGGCAATGCCAAGCCTACGCCCCCTCTTCGGCCAGTGAACCAGGGCCATCCCCTAGCCGTTGCACCCAACCCCACCAGCAGCCCTCCGAAACCGCTCGGTGCGGGTGTCCAACAAAGGGAGATTCGAACTCCCCTCACTCAATGGGCAGTTCGGATCACGGCAGGCGAAAGCGAGCGCATGGCGCTGAGAAGCATTGCGCGCGGCGTCGAGCGCGGCCGGGGGCGTGGTCGTCGTAGATCGAGGCGGGTTGTCAGACCTTCGGGGAGTCCGGGTGCACCAGCCAGTCAGGAAGCGGCTCGGTGCGACGCTGCCATTCCGCGGGGGCGGCACCCGCCCGTCGGGAGGCCAGCACGCCGCCGACGATGGCGCACGTGGTGTCGACATCGCCGCCGGCGCGCGCCGTGGTCCACAGCGCCTTCTCGAAGTCATCGAGATTGCGGGCCGCCGCCCACAGGGCGAACGGCACGGTGTCGTGCGCACTGGTGCGCCGCCCGCAGCCCAGAACGGCGGCGACGGTTCCCACATCCGCGTAGTCGAGCATGTCGCGTGCGCGGCGCAGTCCGGCGTGCACGGCGCTGCGCGGCACCAGGTCGATGACGGCGCCGAGCAACTCCGCCGGGGCCTTCGGACCGTCCGGGGAAGCCACCAGCGCCGCGGCAGCCGCCACCGCCATCGCGCCGACTACCGCCTCGCGGTGCTGGTGCGTGGTGTACGCGGAGATCTCCGCCTGATGGGTCGCCTGAACGGGGTCGTCCGCGTACCAAGCGCCGAGCGGGGCGATGCGCATGGCGGCGCCATTGCCCCACGAGCCCTGCCCGTTGAAGACACCAGCCGCCAGTTCCCGCCAGTCGGCACCTTCCTGCCGGATCAGCCGGAGCATGCGGTTCACCGTCGGGCCGTAACCACGGTCGAAATCATGGTGCGCCGCGAACGAGCGCGCAAGGTCGTCCTGGTCGATCCGGCCGTGCAGGACGAGGACGCTGAGGACCGAACAGGCCATCTCCGTGTCGTCGGTCCACTGCCACGGCGCGGGCGGCAACTCGCGGCTTTGCAGAGCCGGGTAGTTGGACGGCACGAAGAACTGCGAGCCCAGCGCGTCGCCGACGGACAGTCCGCGCAGGCTGGCGAGGGCCCGGGCGAAACGCTCGGGCAACAGGGGGTCAACGGTCATGGCGACGGAAACTCTGACATCACCCCTCAACAGGGTCAATCACCGTGTGTGCAATCTCACCGCCGCGATGGGGGGTCGGGCGAAGTGCAGGCGCGGAGCGCTGGGGCCCCCTCCCCCTCCCACCCCTCCCCCCATGCGGCATTGCGTCTTCGGCTTGGCGGCCGCCTCTTCGACATGGCGGCATGGCGGCATCCCCGCGAGGACCCACAGCTCACACGGACCCTCGCGAGAGGTCCGCGCGCCGCACCATGCGGTTTACGAGTCATGATGACTCGTAAAAAATATATGCGAGGCACGATGTCTTGTAAAGTGGTGGGCATGGCAGAGATGGCGGCGCGCGGGAGGCCCCGCAGTGAGACGGCCCGGCGGGCGGTACTGGACGCGGCGCTCCGGCTGTGTCAGCGCGATGGCTACCAGGCGTTGACCATCAAGGGGATCGCGGAGGCCGCGGGCGTGGGGCGGCAGACGGTCTATCGGTGGTGGCCGACGAAGGAAGCGGTACTGCTTGAGGCGCTGCGCGATCTCGTCCATCGGCAGGGTGCGCGGCTTGCGCCTGACACCGGCGACACTCTGGGCGACATACGTACTCTGCTCGACACGACGTTCAGGCTCGCCCGGGAGCTGACCGGCCACGCCCTGGTCGGCCTGATGGCAGAGGCGCAGCACGACCCGGGGCTGTCGGCTCGGCTGCAGGGCACCGTGGTCGGCCCCCGCCGGGCGGCGCTGCACGATGTGCTGGTGCGCGGCGTCGAGCGCGGCGAGCTCAGCGACGACGAGGTCTCGCTCGGCCTCGCCGTCGACTTCGTCTTCGGCACGATGTGGTACCGGCTGATAAGCCATCACGCCCCGGTCGATGACGACTTGGCGCAGCAGCTCACCCATGCGCTGTCGCGGCTGCTGCGGCCCGCCGGGGCCACCGCCGACGGCCTCGCGGCCCCCGGCCGTAAGCGCCGGCTGTAAGCGCTGACGGCGCGGCCGGTCGGCGCAGGCGGTCAGGCTCCGCCCTGCGCCGCCCCGTAACCGCGGTCGCGTAGGGGGGCGGTGGCGAGGAAGTCCTCGAAGCGGCGCTGTCCCACCGCGTGCTCGGGGGTCAGCAGCCCGCCTGCCCGCAGGGCCCCGACGAGCCTGCCGGGGACCGGCACCGTCACCACGGGGCGTCGGCGGCCCTGCGCCCGCAGCAGCGCCCGGACCACGTCGGCGGCGCTGAGGACTTCGGGGCCGCCCATGTCGGGTACGCGTCCGGCTGACTCGCCGACCGCGAGCTGCGCCACCTTGTCCGCGACCTCGCCCACGTCGATGGGCTGGAGCGACACCCCTGAGGGCACAGGGACTGCGGGCAGTCGGGTCAGCTGTTGCGCCACCGCGAGCAGCAGATCGTGGAACTGGGTCGCCCGCTGCACCGTCCAGGGCAGTCCGGAACCCTCGATCTCCTGCTCCACCTGCTGTTTCACCTGGTAGTAGCCGAATGGCACCCGGTCGACCCCGACGATCGACGCGTACAGCACATGCGGGGATCCCGCGGCCCGGGCGGCGGCGATCAGGTGCCGGGCGGCTGGAATGTCGTTCTTCCAGTGCCGGGCGTCGCTCGCGCAGTGCACTACGGCGGCCACCCCGTCCAGCGCGGCGTCGAGCCCGGTACCGGAGGTGAGATCGCCCACCGCCCACTGCGCCTTCTCCGGAACCGTGGTGGGCCGGTCCGTCCTGCGGCTCAGCACCCGCACCTGCCGCCCCTCGTCCAGCAGCCGTCGGACCACCCCGGCTCCGAGAACGCCGGTCCCTCCGGTCACCAGAATCGTGTCCATCTCCGTTCATCCCTCCGTGCGGGCCGGACCACACCGTGCTGGTCGGTCCCGGCCGTTGGTGGATCTCGCAGCAGAGATCTCACGGAAGAGACCGGACAGGCCGCCGGAATGTGACAGCCGCGCCGACGTCTGGCATCCGGTCCGCGTGCTCCCGGCCGTCTCGGCGGCGTGCCGGCGGACGGGTTACGGAGCCGTACGCCGTGCCCACTGCCGGTCGAAGAACTCCAGCTTCCGCGGATTCAGCGCGTTTCGCAGCCCGACGATCCCCTGGTGGCTGAACTCCGGCACCAGCACGCCCAGCGCCCGGGAGCCCAGCCGCGCCACGATCGCCGGCTCGCCGTTCACCTCGGCGATCGCGAGAGCCAGGCCCGGCGGCGACTTCATCACCATCCCGGCGTACAGGCGGGCCACCTTCGACGGGCCGAGTACCGGCCGCCGTGCCGCCGACACCTGCCCGCCGCCGTCCGACCAGGACACCACGTCCTGCGCGAGGAGTTCTTCAAGGCCTGCCAGGTCGCCTTCTCCGGCGGCGCGCAGGAACTCCTCGACCATGCGCCGACGCTGCTCCCACGATGCCTCGAAGCGTGCCTGCGGCTCGCCGACCCGGCTGCGGGCACGGCGCAGCAGTTGGCGGCTGTTGTCCTCGGTCAGTTCGAGGACGTCAGCGATCTGCGCGTGTCCGTAGTCGAACGCCTCGCGCAGGACGAATACCGCGCGCTCCGCTGGAGTCAGGCGTTCCAGTACGACCAGCAGTGCGAGGGACACCGATTCGCGGCGCTCGGCGCTCTCCAGTGGCCCCAATGTGCCGTCCGCGGTCAGCACGGGTTCGGGAAGCCAGGGGCCGATGTACCGTTCGCGCCGCATCCGCGCGGAGTCCAGTACGTTAAGGCAGAGGTTGACCACGGTCTTGACCAGCCAGGCACCGGGTGCGGCGATCGGTTGCCGGTTCGCTCCCTGCCACCTCAGATACGCGTCCTGGACCACGTCCTCGGCTTCCGCGGCGGAGCCCAGCATCCGATAGGCCACCCCGAACAGCCGTGGCCGCTCCCGTTCGAACGCCATGGCCGGTTCGACGACGGCGGAGGGAGGGGTGGACGACTCGTCGGTGGGCGGGGATGCGTCCGCCGCCTCCGCTGCTGCTGTCGCTTCCGCTGGTGAGGGGTTCATACCGTCCATGCCTGGACCACGTCGATGATGTCACCCGCCACCGACACCAGGTCGGCGTCCAGTTCCGCGCGCTCCTCCAGCCTGCCGACGGCCGCCGGGCGGTACTTGCCGCGTTCCGTGGACGAGTCCCACATCGACAGGACCAGGAACTCGCTTCCGGCGCCTTCCGCGAAGATGCCTCTGAGCATGCCCGGCGACCCGGCCATCGCCGGGTTCCACACCTTCTCCTGCATCGTCATGAAGTGGTCCACCTGCTCGGGGCGTACGCGCAGGTGCGCGGCCCGCACCAGGTCCGTGTCCCTGAACTGGGCGCGGAATCCCACTTTCACCTCCTGGCGCTGCTCGAAGAGCCGAACGTCGGCGCGGTCGTAGGTGCCCGCCTGGGCCACGGCTATCGCGTCGTGCGGTCCGGCCATGAACATGTCGTAGAACCTGCGGTTCTCCCAGAAGCAGAAGATATGCGCCTCGTCGGGACGGCTGCGCCCCCAACCGCCCCCTTGCCCTCGGAATCCCGGCTCGCCCAGCAGCCCCGACCACTCACGCTGCCCCCGTTCGAACCCCATCCGGTCCACTACACGGCAGCGACTCCACTTCACCAGCACCGCGCCATCCTATGGCCGCTCGGCACCCGCACCGTGCCCGCGGGGGCTGCCGTCCCCCGTCAACTCCGCTGCCGGGCGCGGCCGTACGATCACCGGCATGGATGCTCTGTACCCACGTCTGCTGGTCCGCGACTTCGACTCGGCGGCGCGGTTCTGGTCCGCGGCGCTGCGTGATCTGCTCGGTGTCGAGCCGGTCAAGGTGTTGCACGAGCACGGGTACGCGAACTGGGATCTGGACGGCCAGGCTGTCCTTGTGATCTTCTCCCGGGACGCGATGGCCCGCACCGTCGGCACCGAGGCACTGCCGCCGTGTGCGCCGGGTCAGGACGCGGCCATGTTGGTGCTGCGGGTGAGCGATGTGGAGGACGCCGTCCGCCGGCTCGCCGGGCATGGTGCCACTGTCGTCGCCGAGCCGCGGGACCGTCCGGAGTGGGGCCCCGACCTGCGCACCGCTCATCTGCGTGATCCGGAGGGGAACCTCATCGAACTCCAGTCGTACTGATCCTGGGGTTCTGAAGGGCGAGCCGCTCCGCCGGGTGTGGGCGGGTGGAGCGGGGTTTCGGCTCTGGCGCCGGGCTGAACGCGTCCGCGAGGGTCCGGGGGTCCTGGGTGAAGTGGGCCCAGTGCTGGAAGTGCAGCGGCACGACATGGCGGGCGCCCAGGGCGCACTGGCAAATGAGGCGGGGCGCGGACTCGAAGGTCCACGCCCCGCCTCAGATTTCACTCAGCCGAGTGAAGATCGGCTGATGTCGTCCGGCTCAGCTGCAGCCGCTGGTCGACCCGCAGCCCTCGCACACGTAGCAGCTGCCCGCGCGGCGCATCTTGGTGCCGCAGGAGAAGCACAGCGGTGCGTCGGCGTTCAGGCCCTGCTGGATCTCCAGCAGCTCCGTGGAGTTGTGGGCCAGCTTGGGGGCCGGGTCCGCGGCGGTTTCCGCGGCCTTGGGGGCCGGAGCCTGCTTGGGCGGGTCGATGTGGCGGGGGGCCGACTGGGCCAGGCCCTCGACGTCGACGTCCTCGCCCTCCGGCTCGTAACTGCCGGTGTCGAGGTGGCGCTGGCGCTCCTCGGCGGAGTGGATGCCGAGCGCGGAGCGCGTCTCGAAGGGCAGGAAGTCCAGCGCCAGGCGGCGGAAGATGTAGTCGACGATCGACTGCGCCATCCGCACGTCCGGGTCGTCGGTCAGGCCGGCGGGCTCGAAGCGCATGTTGGTGAACTTCGAGACGTAGGTCTCCAGCGGCACGCCGTACTGCAGGCCGACCGAGACGGCGATGGAGAAGGCGTCCATCATGCCCGCGAGGGTCGAGCCCTGCTTGGACATCTTGAGGAAGACCTCGCCGAGGCCGTCGTCCGGGTAGGAGTTGGCGGTCATGTAGCCCTCGGCGCCGCCCACCGTGAAGGAGGTGGTCAGGCCCGGACGGCCCTTGGGCAGCCGCTTGCGGACCGGGCGGTACTCGACGACCTTCTCGACCGGGGCCGCGGCGGCGGGCGGCGCGGTCTTCTTCTCCGCTTCCTTCTTCTTCGCCGAGAGCGGCTGGCCGACCTTGCAGTTGTCGCGGTAGATGGCCAGTGCCTTCAGGCCGAGCTTCCAGCCCTCGAAGTAGATCTCCTCGATCTCCTCGACGGTGGCGGACTCCGGCATGTTCACGGTCTTGGAGATGGCGCCGGACAGGAACGGCTGCGCGGCCGCCATCATCCGTACGTGGCCCATCGGCGAGATGGCCCGCTCGCCCATGGCGCAGTCGAAGACCTCGTAGTGCTGGGGCTTGAGGCCGGGGGCGTCGATGACATTGCCGTGCTCGGCGATGTGGGCGACGATCGCCTCGACCTGCTCGGGCTGGTAGCCGAGCCGCTTGAGGGCCTTCGGCACGGTGTTGTTGACGATCTGCATCGAGCCGCCGCCGACGAGCTTCTTGAACTTCACCAGCGCCAGGTCGGGCTCGACACCGGTGGTGTCGCAGTCCATCATCAGGCCGATGGTGCCGGTGGGCGCCAGCACGCTCGCCTGGGCGTTACGGAATCCGTTCTTCTCGCCGAGCCGGATCACGTCCTGCCAGGCCTCGGTGGCCGCGGCCCACACCGGGGTGTCGAGGTCGTCCATGCGCGTGGCGGTGGTGTTGGCGTCCGCGTGCTGCTTCATGACGCGGTTGTGGGCGTCGGCGTTGCGGGCGTAGCCGTCGTACGGGCCGACGACCGCGGCCAGTTCGGCGGAGCGCCGGTAGGAGGTGCCGGTCATCAGGGAGGTGATGGCACCGGCGAGCGCACGGCCGCCGTCGCTGTCGTAGGCGTGGCCGGTGGCCATCAGCAGGGCGCCGAGGTTGGCGTAGCCGATGCCCAGCTGGCGGAAGGCGCGGGTGGTCTCGCCGATCTTCTGGGTGGGGAAGTCGGCGAAGCAGATGGAGATGTCCATCGCGGTGATGACCAGCTCGACGACCTTGGCGAAGCGCTCGGCGTCGAAGCTCTGGTTGCCCTGGTCGTCGTCGCGCAGGAACTTCATCAGGTTCAACGAGGCCAGGTTGCACGAGGAGTTGTCCAGGTGCATGTACTCGCTGCACGGGTTGGAGGCGGTGATGCGGCCCGACTCCGGCGAGGTGTGCCAGTGGTTGATGGTGTCGTCGTACTGGATGCCGGGGTCGGCGCAGGCCCAGGCGGCCTCGGCCATCTTGCGGAACAGGCCCTTGGCGTCGACCTCCTCGATGACCTCGCCGGTCATCCGGGCGCGCAGACCGAACCGCGAGCCGCTCTCGACCGCCTTCATGAACTCGTCGTTCACCCGGACCGAGTTGTTGGCGTTCTGGTACTGGACCGAGGTGATGTCGTCGCCGCCGAGGTCCATGTCGAAGCCCGCGTCGCGCAGCGCGCGGATCTTCTCCTCTTCCTTCACCTTGGTCTCGATGAAGGCCTCGACGTCGGGGTGGTCCACGTCGAGGACGACCATCTTGGCCGCACGGCGGGTCGCGCCACCGGACTTGATCGTTCCTGCGGAGGCGTCGGCGCCGCGCATGAAGGAGACCGGGCCGGAGGCGTTGCCGCCGGAGGAGAGCAGTTCCTTGGAGGAGCGGATGCGGGAGAGGTTCAGGCCGGCGCCGGAGCCTCCCTTGAAGATCATCCCCTCTTCCTTGTACCAGTCGAGGATCGAGTCCATCGAGTCGTCGACGGAGAGGATGAAGCAGGCGGAGACCTGCTGCGGCTGGGCGGTGCCGACGTTGAACCAGACCGGGGAGTTGAAGCTGAAGACCTGGTGCAGCAGGGCGTGGGCCAGCTCGTGTTCGAAGATCTCGGCGTCCGCGGGGGAGGCGAAGTAGCCGTGCTCCTCGCCCGCCTTGCGGTAGGTCTTCACCACGCGGTCGATGAGCTGCTTGAGGCTGTTCTCGCGGGAGGGGGAGCCGACGGCGCCGCGGAAGTACTTGCTGGTGACGATGTTCACCGCGTTCACCGACCAGAAGTCGGGGAACTCCACGCCGCGCTGCTCGAAGTTGACCGAGCCGTCGCGCCAGTTGGTCATGACGACGTCGCGGCGCTCCCACACCACCTCGTCGTACGGGTGCGTACCGGGAGTGGTGTGGATGCGGTCGATTCGCAGGCCCTTGCCGGGCTTGGCCGCCCTGGTGGTCTTCACTGCCTTCTCGGCCTTCTCAGCGATTCCGTCCTTGGAGCGAGAGCTACGTGCCGAGCCGCTCGTCGTCTCTGTCATGCCGCCTCCCTATACGGGCAAAACGCCCTGCGGTGCCACGGTTCTTCCCGCCGCACGGTGTTGTCTGCCGCCTCGGCGCCCGTGGCACCGGACGAAGTCTGTGTCCTGCTGTGGTTTCGCGGTCCCGGGGTACGCCGCGCCGCGTGGCCCCAGGGGGGCAGGGCCGCGGGCGCCCGGTGGGGGCGCGCTGGGCCGCGCGGCCTCAGGGGGAGGCCGGGCCGGATGGGACGGGGATGGTCAGGCCCCCGTCGGTACCGCGGGGATCCGCCGACCGTGCGGCGCGGGGTTCCCCGGGCCGGGGGCCGGGGCTGTCCGCTGGCGGCCGTGCGGTGTCGGGGGCCGGGGCGGCCCCGTGGGAACCGCCGGTCCGCAGCTCGTTGATGGCCGCATCGAAGTCGTCGAGCGAGTCGAAGGCCCGGTAGACCGAGGCGAACCGCAAGTAGGCGACGAGGTCGAGCTCCTGCAGCGGGCCGAGTATCGCCAGCCCCACGTCGTGGGTGGACAGTTCGGCGCTGCCGGTGGCCCGTACCGCCTCCTCGACGCGCTGGCCGAGCTGGGCGAGCGCGTCCTCGGTGACCGGGCGGCCCTGGCAGGCCTTGCGCACCCCGGCGATGACCTTGTCCCGGCTGAACGGCTCGGTCACCCCGCTGCGCTTGATCACCATCAGGGACGCGGTCTCGACCGTGGTGAACCGCCGACCGCAGTCGGGGCACTGGCGCCGCCGCCGGATCGAGGTTCCGTCGTCGGTGGTGCGGCTGTCGACCACGCGGCTGTCCGGGTGCCTGCAGAAGGGGCAGTGCATGTCCTCTCCCTCCTCACCCTGATGTCCGCGCGCGGATGACCGTCGCGCGGTATGGAAAAACGTCGCCTCACATGGCCTGTCGGGGCCCCGCGAAGCAGCCTCAAGCATAGGCGATCCGTGGGGCCGTGGAGACCGGAGGACCACAACTTGTAGGTGGCTGTCCCCCATCAAACCACTAGATCTGGTGCCGGGGGTCAATGCGCCGCGCTCGCGTGTCGCGGCGGCGCGGCGCCTGTGAGCCTACGTGAAGCCCGGGTACGGTGTGCGCGCGGCCCCAGGTGTCACGCTGGGTGCCGTCCGGGCGACGGTCGGGTACGGGCAGGGCGGCGCGGAGAGCGGCCGGAGCGCCGGTCGAGGGCTGTGGACATGGCCAATTTCCCGCCTATACACCCAATAACTTGATCACGACAGGCGAACCGTGAATTTTCACTCGAACGTGTGTTTGGCGCAACCTTTCGAAAGCAACTACCGTTGTCTCACTAGGGAGAACACCAGAGAGGGGCCGCCGTGACCACGACCGCAGACAGCGCGACCATCAGCGCCCAGGACCGCTCCCAGGACCGGCTCGATCCGATGAACATGATGAACGACGACACTCCCAAGTCAGGACGCTCGCTGCCCGGCCGCCCGCCAGGTATCCGTGCCGACAGCTCGGGGCTCACCGACCGGCAGCGCCGGGTCATCGAGGTCATCCGGGATTCGGTACAGCGCCGCGGCTACCCCCCGTCGATGCGCGAGATCGGCCAGGCCGTCGGACTGTCCAGCACGTCCTCGGTCGCGCACCAACTGATGGCGCTGGAGCGGAAGGGGTTCCTGCGGCGCGATCCGCACCGGCCCCGCGCCTACGAGGTACGCGGCTCCGGCGCCCCGCACTCGCAGCCCACGGACACCACCGGCAAGCCCTCCGCCTCCTACGTGCCGCTGGTGGGCCGGATCGCGGCCGGTGGGCCGATCCTCGCCGAGGAGTCGGTGGAGGACGTCTTCCCGCTCCCGCGTCAACTGGTGGGCGACGGCGACCTGTTCGTGCTCAAGGTGGTGGGCGACTCGATGATCGAGGCGGCCATCTGCGACGGCGACTGGGTCACGGTGCGCCGCCAACCCGTCGCCGAGAACGGGGACATCGTGGCCGCGATGCTGGAAGGCGAGGCCACCGTCAAGCGCTTCAAGCGGGAGAACGGGCATGTGTGGCTGCTGCCGCACAACGCCGCCTACCAGCCCATCCCCGGCGACGAGGCGACCATTCTCGGCAAGGTGGTGGCCGTACTGCGCCGGATCTGAACAGACCGGCCGACACCGGACCCCGGAACCCCTGACCGGTTCCGGGGTACCGCCATGTCAGGCTCCGGACGTCAGGGTCCGGCCGGTCATCTCAGGGGTCGGGTCGCGCCGGGATCCATCAGCTCGCTTCACGGCCGCTCCCGGCACCCGCCGAGGGCCGGGCTCAGCCCTCCGCGTCGGCTGCCGCCGCGATGGCCGCCAGTGACCTGCGCACCTGGTTGCGGTCCGTTGTGTACCAGAACTCGGGCATCGAGGCGCGCAGGAAACCCCCGTACCGCGCGGTGGCCAGCCGTGGATCCAGCACGGCCACCACACCCCGGTCGCCGGTGGCGCGGATCAACCGCCCCGCCCCCTGCGCCATCAACAGCGCCGCATGGGTGGCCGCCACCGCCATGAAGCCATTGCCGCCGTTCTCCTCCACCGCCTTCTGCCGGGCGCTCATCAGCGGATCGTCGGGCCGGGGGAACGGGATGCGGTCCATCACCACCAGTTGGCAGTTGGGCCCGGGCACATCCACCCCCTGCCACAGCGACAGCGTGCCGAACAGACACGTACCGGCGTCGTCGGAGAAGGTACGGATCAGCTCGCCGAGTGTCTCCTCGCCCTGCAGCAGAATCGGGAAGTCCAGTCTGCCGCGCAGAGCCTCGGCCGCCGCCTGGGCTGCCCGCATCGAGGAGAACAGGCCCAGCGTCCGGCCGCCCGCCGCCTCGATCAGCTCGGCGAGCTCATCGAGCATGTCGGTGCGGCTGCCCTCGCGCCCCGGGGTCGCCAGGTGCTTGGCGACGTAGAGGATGCCCTGCTTGCGGTACTCGAAGGGCGACCCGACGTCGACGCCCTGCCACACGGGCAGGTCCTCGCCCTCGGTGCCCTCCGGGGCGAGGCCCAGCGAGGCCGCCACCCCGTTGAAGTCCCCGCCGAGCTTGAGGGTGGCCGACGTCAGCACCACCGACCGCTCGGCGAACAGCTTCTCCCTCAGCAGCCCCGAGACCGACAGCGGTGCCACCCGCAGCGAGGCGCCGAAGCGGTCGTGCCGCTCGCACCAGATCACGTCGTACTCGGACTCCCCCAGCAGCCGCTCGGCCACGCCGTGCACGTTCTCGATCGAGGCCAGCGCCTGCTTGCGCACCGCGTCCTCATCCGCCACGGACCGGTCGCGGATCTCGCCCAGCGAGGTGATCACCTGGCGGCAGGCGTCCCGCAGCGCCGCCAGCACATACGCCAGGTCCTCCGGGATCTCCTCCAGGCGGCCGGGCAGCGCCAGTTCCATCACCCGCTCGAAGCCCTCGGAAGCGGTGAGCAGCGCGTCCGCGGCCTTCTCGTTGACGAGCTTGGCCGACCGCCTCACCGCGCGGTTCACGCCGCCCGGGGTCAGTTCGCCGGTGGCCACACCGGTGACCCGGGAGACCAGTTCATGGGCTTCGTCGACGATCAGCACCTCATGGCTGGGCAGCACCGGGGCGCCCTCGATGGCGTCGATGGCGAGCAGCGCGTGGTTGGTGACCACCACATCGGCGAGCTTGGCCCGCTCGCGGGCGGCCTCGGCGAAGCACTCGGCGCCATAGGCGCACTTGGTGGCGCCCAGGCACTCCCGGGAGGTGACCGAGACCTGGGACCAGGCCCGGTCGGAGACCCCGGGAGTGAGGTCGTCGCGGTCGCCGGTCTCGGTCTCGTCGGCCCAGTCCCGCAGCCGTACCAGGTCCTTGCCGAGCTTGCTGGTGGGCCCGCCCATCTGCTCCATGGGGTCGAAGAGGCCGTCCTCCTCCTCGCTGGGCACGCCCTCGTGCAGCCGGTGCAGGCACAGGTAGTTCGACCGGCCCTTGAGCATCGCGAACTGCGGTTCGCGGCGCAGCAGGGGTTTGAGCGCGGTCACGGTGCGCGGCAGATCGCGTTCGACCAGCTGGCGCTGGAGGGCGAGGGTCGCGGTGGCGACGACCACCCGCTCACCGTGCGCCAGTGCCGGGACCAGGTAGCCGAGGGACTTTCCGGTGCCGGTGCCGGCCTGGGCCAGCAGATGGGTGCCGTCGTCCACGGCGGTCTCGACGGCCTGGGCCATGGTGACCTGGCCGGGGCGCTCCACACCGCCGACAGCGGTGACAGCGGCGTGCAGCAGTTCGGTGAGGGCGGGCTTGCTCATAGGAGTACCCACCCTACGTCCCACCACTGACAGCGGTCCCGGAAACCGGCAGCGTTGCCGCCACGGAGCGGACCGCGGCGGTCACAACGCGTACAGCGGATTCGGTACGGTCCCGTGTACGGCGGCGTGCGGGCGCTGCGGCCGGTCGCGGTAGCCGTCGAGGTGGAGCCGGTTCCGGTTGAGGCAGAGCCGCTCGATGCGCGGGGTGAGCAGGTCGAAGGTGGCGAAGCGCTCCTTGAGGTCGGGGAAGCGGTCCTGGTGGCGCAGCACCTCCTCGCGCACCAGCTCCCAGAACTCGTCCTCGGGCACGCCGAGTTGCTCCTGGCACAGCGGGGCCAGGTAGCGGAAGACGCCGACGAACAGGCCGGAGTGGATGAACTGGGTGAGGAACGCGGGTGGTTCGGTGAGCAGCACCGCCCGTACCGCGTCGGGCATGGCGCGGTGTTCCGGCAGCGGTTCGGCGCTGATGTTGATGTCGTCCACGAAGTCCTTGATCGCCAGCCGGACCGGCACATCGTCCTCGTCGAAGACGACGATGGCGTTCTCGCCGTGCGGGGAGAAGACCGTTCCGTACTGGTAGAGGAAGTGCAGCAGCGGCGGTAGCAGTGCGGCGAACAGGCGGCGCAGCCAGGCGCGCGGGGCGAGTCCGGAGCGGCGGACGAGTTCCGCGGTGAAGGACCGCCCGCCGGGGTCGGTGTGGATCAGTGCGGCGAGGGTGCGGGCGCGCTCTCCGGGGTCCAGGTGCCGGGGCAGCGGTTCGCGCCAGATGGCTCCCAGCAACTCCTTGTACTGGTAGGGGACTTCGGGCAGCTGCCGGTAGACGGGGTGGTCGACGGTGACCGAGGCGACCTCGCCGAGCAGGATGACCCGGCAGTCGTCGCGCAGGAACGGGTCGGCGTCGCGTACCGCGTGCACCCATGAGGTGACGGCGGGGGCGGCCAGGGTGCGCTCGGTGGGCAGTCCGCGCCAGACGAGGGTGTTGAGGATGGACAGCGGGAGTTTGACGGTGTGCCGGTCCGGGCGGCTGGTGTTGAGGAAGGTGCGGATGGACTGCTGGGGCAGCCGCAGATCGCCGTCGGTGGGCAGCGGGACGATGTCGTCGGCCGCGATCGAGGCGGCGAACAGCGGCACCACGATCTCGTCCCACTGCCAGGGGTGCACCGGCAGGTAGAGGTAGTCGTCGGGAGCCAGGCCGCGGGCGCGCAGCGTCTCGGCGAACAACGCCCGTACGGATTCGTCCAGTTCGCGGGTGTAGAGCCGGTCCGGGGCGCCCAGGGACGGGACGCCGCGGTAGTCGGCGAGCGTGGTACGCACCGCGATCCACGGCAGGGGCTGGGCGCGGCGGGCTTCCGGTGTCCAGCGGTCGGCGTCGGCGGCGGAGAAGCCGAGGCGCCCCTTGTTGACCACGATCCACGGGTGTCCGGTCTGCTGGCCCTCCAGCTCGGCGTAGTCCAGATCGGCCAGTTCGCCGGCGCTCAGCGCCCCGGCCTCCAGCCTGGCGTCCGCGATCAGTGTGGCGTTCAGTTCCCGCACCAGGTGGCCGAGGGTGTCGCCGGTGACCCCGAGCCGGCGGTGCGCGTGGGTCAGGAAGTGCAGGGGGTCGCCGGTGGGGGTGAGCGAGAGGGGGTCGACCCGCCAGCTTCCGTAGGATCCCCGGCTGGCCAGGAAGCGGTAGGTGACGTCGTCTTCCAGCTCCAGCCGGTAGCCGCCCGCTTCGTCCTGAGGGATCGGGGTGAGCACCTCCTCGTAGCAGAACTCGCTGATCATCTTGGCGAGTAAGCGGCGGCCGACGCGGGTCCAGATTCCAGGGTCGAGTTCTGCGGGGCGGTGTAGCACGTAGCGGCTCCTGGGACGAGGGAGTGGCGGGTCGCGGGTTACAGCAGGTGGCGCAGTGCCCGCTCGCGGATCATCAACGCGGCGCGTTTGTCGCGCAGTTCGAGCTCGGCGGCGAAGCGGAATCCGGCGCCGAGGAACGCGGCGACGGACGGGGTGTTGCGCAGGTCGGGTTCTGCGATGACGCGGGCGCAGGCGGGGCGGTGGTCGAGGACGTGGTCGGCAACAGCGCGCAGCAGGGCGGTGCCCAGGCCGCGGCCGCGGTCGGCCACCTTGCCGATGAGCAGGTGGATGCCGGTGTCATGGGGGCGGGACGGGTAGTAGCGGGCGACGGGGTCCAGATCGGCGCGGTAGATCTCCCAGTAGCTCATGGGGGTGCCGTCGAGGACGCCGAGGCAGGGGCGGCTTCGGCCGTCGCCGTCGAGTTGGGCGCGCAGATGGCGGTGGGTGGTCTCTTCGGGTCCGGCCAGTTCCCAGAATTCGGCGACGGCTGGATCGTTCATCCACCGGGTGATGATGTGCAGGTCACGGGCGGGCACGACGGGAACGAGCTGGAAGGCGCCGTGCGCGGTGCTGATCGGACCCCATCCGCTGATGTCGTCGAGGAGGTCGTCGACCAGGCTCTCGGTCAGCCCGCCCGGTCCGGCCGCCGGGACCGTGGGTGGGATGACCAGGTCGACGGCGTCGGGTTCCAGCGTGAGGTCCAGGGTGTCGTCCATACCGCTGTCGGTCGTGGTACCGCGGCGGTTGTCAGTGCTGACGCTGATACTGGGGCTGACGTCGGTGTTGGTGCTGGAGTCGGTGGGCGGCATCGGTGGCGCCCCTCCTCTCCTGGGGTGTCACGCCGCGGGTACGGCAAGGGGGTTGGGGATGGTGACGTAGACGGACTGGGTGTCGACCGGGCCTACGAGTTCGTCGAGGCCGTGGAGACGGGTGAGGAGGTTGGCCTTGCAGCGCAGGGTGGAGGCGTGCAGCAGGTGCTCCGGTAGTGCGGAGCCTCCGGTGGCGGCGGCGTGGGTGAGGAAGTGCCGGAAGGCGGCGAGCAGTACCTGCTCGTCGGCGAGGTGCTGGGCGCCGAACGCCCCGATCAGGCCCAGGGCGTTGTTGATACCGAGGTAGTAGGCGAAGCGCTCGTCCGCGACGTGGTCGGCGACGAAGGTCTCGCTGGCCGCGCCGATGCCGGGCAGGCGCTGGTCGAGTTCGGCGCGGCGCGATTCGCGGAAGTAGTAGCCCTGGTTGTCGCGGTAGCGGCCGCCGGTGGGCCAGCCGTCGGGGTCCAGCCGGACGAGGGTGTTCTGCTGGTGGGCTTCGAGTGCGACTCCGGCTTCGCCGTCCAGCCACAGCACGGGGTGGACGACCGCGTGCAGATAGCGCAGGAACCATTCGGTGGCCACGGCCGGGCCGGGTCTGCCGGTGCGGGTGGCGAGTCGGGTGACGATGCCGGCGAGGCGGGAGCGTGCCTGGGTCGGCGGGCTGCCGGGCCAGGGACGCGGCGAGGTGAGCCCGGCGAGGCAGTTGATGTCGTCGAGCACGCCGAACGACGGGTGGCGCAGCACGACGTCGAGCCCGGGGACGGCTTCCCCGTCGGGGGTGTCGACGGCGAGCCAGGCCGGGTCGCGCACGATGTCGAAGCCGGGGTGTTTGGCGTGCCACTGCTGGGCGAGCCCGCTGCGCAGCAGGCGGTGGATCTCCACGCCGCGCAGGAGTTCCTTGCGCAGGTTCTCCCGGCGGGAGTTGGTGATCCGCACGGCGAGCGAGAGTTTGAGCATCGCGGGTGCGCCGGGCCGGTAGACGGTGCGGATGGAGGAGGTGGGGTGCCAGGTGTTCCCGTGCGGGCCGAGGTCGTGCAGCAGCCCGGCGTCGAGTAGCGCGCGCACCTGGGGGCGGTGCCGCACTTCGCGTGCCTGCCAGGGGTGCAGCGGCAGCGGCACGGTGTCGTGCGGCAACTGGAGGCCCGGCCCGGCGAGTTGGGCGGTGATGCGGTCGGCGGGGATGGTGCGACCGCGTTCGGTCCAGGCGGAGTCGGTGGCCAGTACCGAGCGGTCGACGGCCATCCAGTGCAGCGGATACGCCCCGCGGGTTTCGGGTGAGTAGACCCGGGCCTCGGCGCCGGACAGGTCCTGGCGGCTCTTGGGTGTGGGGTGCAGCGGGTGGCCGAGCAGCAGCGACTGTTCGGCTTCCAGGAAGGGCGGGGTGCCGGGTGGGGTGGCCGGGTGGGCCCGGCGGTCGTCGACGAAGACCGCGGTGCGGGCCACGGAGTCGGCGACCCGGGCGACCAGGTCCGCGGCTTCCGCGGCGCCGGTGCCCGCCTCCCGGGCGAGCACTGCGGCGAGGGTGACCGCGTCGACGGGCGCCCCGGACGCCATGGCCGGCGCGCCGAAGCGGTGGGTGCCGACCGCGGACCAGTGCCGTACCGGGACGCGCAGCGCGGTGCCGGTCGCGGTGAGCGTGATCCGCAGGGTCCCGTCCGGGTCGGGCGTGCCGCCGGTCTCCCGGACCCAGCAGCGCAACAGGCTCTCCACCCCCGCGTGGTTGGCGGTGGCGTAGGCGTCCGGCTGCTCCAGGGGGTCGGGGTCCTGCGCTTCGGTGTGCGGCGCGCCGTGGCGTTCCGGACCGGCGTGCCCGACGTCGGCGTCTGCGGCAGCGGTCCCGGCGTGCCCGACGTCGGCGTGGTCGGTCTCGACGTGGTCGGCACCGACGTGGTCGGCGTGTTCCGGTGGATCGGCGTGGGCCGCGCGCGGCAGGGGCAGGGCGCCGGCGCGGCCGTGCGCGAGGCCCGGCGGCGGGGCGGGCGGGGTGGTGTCCGCCACGCCGTCGGCCAGGGGCGGGTGGGAGGTCATCGCTGTGCTCCGTGGGGGGTGGACGACGGTGGGACGGCCTGGGAGCGGTTGTGGGCGGTACGCCGCCCGACGGGGCGGCGCGACGTACCATGGAGGGTTACCCCGCCTCGGGGACGTGGGATGCCGCGGTGCGGGATCACTGGGTGTGCGACCGCGTGCCGCCGAGTCCCAACGCGCGCCTCGCACTCCGCGTGCCCCCGGCGCATCACCGGCATCGCACACCGCCTTGGGCTCATCGCGCGCCGTCCGCCTTCGCTCTGCGGGCCAGCCGTTCGGCGGCGGCGATGGCGTCGGTCAGGCGGTCGAGTACCGCCTCGGTCTGCTCGTCGGTGATGATCAGCGGTGGCAGCAGCCGCACCACGCTGCCGTGCCGCCCGCCGAGTTCGACGATCAGTCCGCGGCGCAGCGCCTCGGCCTGTACGACGCCGGCCAGTTGGGGTGACGCGGGCAGTGCGCCGTACTCGTCCCGGGCCGCGTCGGCGTCGACCAGTTCGACGCCGATCATCAGGCCGCGTCCTCGGACATCGCCGATGCAGGGGTGGTGGGCGGCGAGGCCGCGCAGTCGGGTGAGCATCCGGGCGCCGACCGTGGCGGCCCGTTCCGCCAGCCGGTTCTCGTGGACGAAACGCAAGGTGGCCGTGCCCGCCGCCATCGCGAGCTGGTTGCCGCGAAACGTTCCGGCGTGCGCCCCGGGCCGCCAGGCGTCGAGTTCCTCGCGATAGACGATCACGGCGAGCGGCAGGCTGCCGCCGATGGCCTTGGACAGCACCATCACATCCGGCACGATCCCGCTGTGTTCGACGGCCCAGAAGGCGCCGGTCCGGCCCACCCCGGTCTGCACCTCGTCGACGATCAGCGGGACGCCGCGGGTCTCGGTGATCTCCCGCATCCGGCGCAGCCATGCGTCGGGGGCAGGGATCACTCCGCCCTCGCCCTGTACCGCCTCCAGGATCATTCCGGCGGGTGGCTGGACGCCGCCCTTGGGGTCGTCCAGCAAGGTGGCCGTCCAGCGCGCCGAGAGCTCGGCGCCCCGGCTCCCGCCGACGCCGAACGGGCAGCGGTAGTCGTAGGGGTACGGCAGCCGGGTCACCCGGGCGTCGCCCTCGCCCACGGCGGCCCGGGCGGCGAGGTCGCCGGTCGCGGCGAGCGCGGCGGCCGTCATGCCGTGGTACGCGCCGGAGAAGGCGAGCAGCCCGCTGCGCCCGGTGGCGGTGCGCACCAGTTTGACGGCGGCCTCGACCGCGTCCGTACCGGCCGGTCCGCAGAACTGGATCCGTCCGCTTTCGGCGAATTGCGGCGGCAGGGTCTCGAACAGGGCGGTGGTGAAGGCGTCCTTGACGGGCGTTGCGAGGTCGAGGACCTGCAGGGGCGCTCCGGAGTCGAGCACCGAGCGGATCGCCTCCAGCGCCACCGGGTGGTTGTGGCCGAGCGCCAACGTGCCCGCGCCGGAAAGGCAGTCGAGGTAGCGGCGGCCGTCGGCGCCCTCGATGGTCATGCCGCGGGCGCGTACCGGCACGATCGGCAGTGACCGGGCGTAGGTGCGCGCCGCCGACTCCCGCGCCGCCTGCCGCCGCAGGATCCCCTCGGCGTTCGGCCCCGCTTGCCGTTGCCGGCCGCTGCCGTCAACGCAGCCGCCGCGCACGGCCGTTGTCACCTCACGCCGCCCACCACCGCTCTCGGTGGCGTCCCGCGCCGCCGTGGCCTCTGGTCCGCCCGGTTCTGCCACCTGCTCGGCGGGCTGGGTCGGTGACGGTACGAGGGCGGTGGTTGGCGATCCGGCCACGGGACGGGTCCTCCTGGGAGGTTGGCGTTGGGACGGCGGGAATTTCCCTCCCCGTATCAACGCCCGGGGCGGCGGCTGGCAACGGCCACCCGGCAGATCCATCGTGTGGGGCGGTTCATGGACGCGATACGACCAACCTTCACAGGGGAACCACACACCCCCCTGAAACCGTCCCCACCGGCACCGGCATGATGGGGCACTGCTCCATGGCGAGCATGACAAGGACACATCAGTTTCTTGGCGTTCGTGAACGCGCTTGACGTTCCTGAACGTGAAAGACACCAGGGGGAGAACACCCGATGCCACCCATCCGCCGGTCCGGCCTTGCCGCGGCCGCCGTCACCGCGGTCCTCGCGCTGTCGGCCACCGCGTGCGGCCCGAACGACCCCACCGCGGACAGCAAGCCGAGCGCGACGGCCGCTCAGGGCAGCCAGTCCACCGGCGCGCCCGGCAGCCTCCACGACCTGCAGAAGTGGAAGCAGGGCGACTGGAAGAAGTGGGACCACTGGGCGCACCAGGCGGCCGAGTTCATCAACCCGGTCATCAAGGACCTGTGGAAGCCGTCCCGGATGAGCCAGGCGAAGGACAGCCCGAACCAGGTTCCGACCAGCATCGGCCAGGACCAGGGGGTCTCCGACCCGGCACCCGCGCCGAAGACCGCGGAGTCGGTCCAGACGCCGTACCACAACAACGCGGCGCCGGTCGGCAAGGTGTTCTTCGACACCCCGCAGGGCTCGTTCGTCTGCTCCGGCACGGTCGTTGAGGACCCGGCGCACCCGGGCAAGTCCAACCTGGTGTGGACCGCGGGCCACTGTGTGCACGCGGGCGCCAAGGGCGGCTGGTACCGCAACATCGCCTTCGTCCCGTCGTACAACGACCAGGCGCTGCCCGCCTCGCAGATCTCCGGCGCCCCGCAGTCCGAGGTCGCCCCGTACGGCGTGTGGTGGGCGGACTGGGCGCAGACCTCAAGCCAGTGGATCTCCACCGGCTCCGAGACCGGCGGCTACGGATCCCCGTACGACTTCTCGATCCTGCATGTGAAGCCGGAGAACTCCAGCGGCAAGTCGCTCCAGGAGACGGTCGGCGCTGCCCTGCCGGTGTGGTTCAACGCGCCCGCGGTGAACCAGTTCACCTCGGTGGGCGCCTGGGGCTACCCGGCGGCTCCGCCGTACGACGGCCAGAAGATGTTCGACTGCATCGGCAAGCCGGGCCGGTTGTCGCTGGACCCGGGCATGCCGACCGAGTACCGGTTGGGTTGCACCATGACCGGCGGTTCCTCGGGTGGCGGCTGGTTCGCCAAGATGCCGAACGGCAAGGTGGCGCTGGTGTCCAACACCTCCATCGGCCCGGCCGACAACACCTGGCTGGCCGGCCCGCACCTGGGCCCGGAGGCCCAGGGCGTCTACCAGTCGATCAGCCAGAAGTTCGCCAACCAGTAAGCGGCGTATGACGCGTTGAGGCCCGCTGCCCCGGACGGGGCGGCGGGCCTCGGTGCGTGGGTGCGCTCAGCGCCGGACCGCGAGGGCGAACGGCTCCAGTTCGGCGGCGAGTTCATCGTGCACCCGCGCCGTGAGCAGCGTGCCCTCGCCGGTGTGCTCCTCGGAGATGACCTCGCCGGAAGCGTGCGCCCGGGAGACCAGCGCGCCGTGCGTGTAGGGCACGAGCGCCTCGATCAGCACCCGCGGCCGGGGCAGTTCGTCATCGATGAGCTGGAGCAGTTCATCGATGTTGCGGCCGGTGCGGGCCGAGACCGCGATGGAGTGCTTCTCGTTGCGCAGCAGGCGCTGGAGCACCAGCGGGTCCGCCGCGTCCGCCTTGTTGACCACCACGATCTCGGGCACATCGAGCGCGCCGACATCGCGGAACACCTCGCGTACCGCGGCGAGTTGCTCCTCGGGCACCGGGTGTGAGCCGTCCACCACGTGCAGGATCAGGTCGGCGTCGGCGACCTCCTCCATGGTGGAGCGGAACGCCTCGACCAGGTGGTGCGGCAGATGCCGGACGAACCCGACGGTGTCGGCGAGCGTGTACAGCCGACCGCTGGGGGTCTCGGCCCGGCGCACGGTCGGGTCGAGGGTGGCGAACAGCGCGTTCTCCACCAGGACGCCTGCTCCGGTGAGCCGGTTGAGCAGCGAGGACTTGCCCGCGTTGGTGTAACCGGCGATGGCCACCGACGGGACCTGGTGGCGCTTGCGCTCCTTGCGCTTCAGGTCGCGGCTGGTCTTCATCTCCGCGATGTCCCGGCGCATCTTCGCCATCTTCTCGCGGATCCGCCGCCGGTCGGTCTCGATCTTGGTCTCACCGGGACCACGGGTGGCCATGCCGCCGCCGGACGAGCCGGAGCCACCGCCACCCATCTGCCGGGACAGCGACTGGCCCCAGCCGCGCAGCCTGGGCAGCATGTACTGCATCTGGGCCAGCGAGACCTGCGCCTTGCCCTCTCGGGACTTGGCGTGCTGGGCGAAGATGTCGAGGATCAGGGCGGTGCGGTCGACCACCTTGACCTTGACGACGTCCTCCAGGTGGATGAGCTGGCCGGGGCTGAGCTCACCGTCGCAGACCACGGTGTCGGCGCCGGTCTCCACGACGATGTCGCGCAGTTCCTGCGCCTTGCCCGAGCCGATGTAGGTGGCCGGGTCGGGCTTGTCGCGGCGCTGGATCACACCGTCGAGGACCAGGGCGCCCGCGGTCTCGGCGAGTGCGGCGAGCTCTGCCAGGGAGTTCTCGGCGTCGTCGACCGTGCCGTCCGTCCACACGCCGACGAGCACCACGCGCTCCAGGCGCAGCTGCCGGTACTCGACCTCGGTGATGTCCTCGAGCTCGGTGGACAGACCCGCGACGCGCCGTAGCGACGCGCGTTCGGAGCGGTCGAACTGGTCACCGTCCCGCTCCCCGTCGATCTCCTGGCTCCAGGCGGTGTCCTCATCCATCAGGGCGTTGGCCCGACGGCTCTCGGAAAGGCGCTGGCGTTCGGCCTCATGGGCCGAGGAGGGAGCAGTGGAGTTGGTCATTTGTTCCTTTGCGTCACGGAATGGGGATTGTGGCGCGGGCGGCCGGACCGTCCGTCGTACCTGGACAACGCCGCACAGGACCGGAGGATTCCCATCGGCGCCGCCTTGACGATGGTCCCACGGTGCGGCGGCCACGTCACGTGTGTTTCACCGGGCGCACCCGCTGCCGCCAGTCCGGGTGGCCGGGCATGGCGGGGGTGCGCTTCCCGTAGAGCCAGGCGTGCAGGAAACCGGACAGATCGCGTCCGGCGGCGCGGGAGGCGAGTGCGATGAAGTCGGCGGTGGAGGCGTTACCGTCGCGGTACCGGCTGACCCAGGCGCGTTCCAGCCAGCGGAACGCGGGGTCGCCGATCTCCTGGCGCAGTGCGTACAGGGCGAGGGCGCCGCCCGAGTACACGTTGTCGCGGAAGATCGACAGCTGGTCGCGGGTGGGCGGCGCGGGCAGTGCGGGCGGGCCACCGAGGCTGCGGTTGACGCCGTCCCTTTCGTAGGCGCGTCTGGCCTGGTCGTCCAGGGACGGCCGGTACTTCTCGGCCCGGTACCGCCACTCGTACCAGGTGGCGTGCCCCTCGTTGAGCCACAGGTCGGACCAGGTGGCGGGGGTGACGCTGTCGCCGAACCACTGGTGGGAGAGCTCGTGGACCATCAGCGGGGCGGCGTACGGCTCGGGGGCGAGCAGGATCCGGCGTTCGAACAGGGACAGGGTCTGGGTCTCCAGTTCGAAGCCGGTGGTGGTGTCGACGTCGAGGATCCCGTAGGTCTCGAAGGGGTAGCGGCCGACCTGTGCTTCCATCCACGCGATCTGCCCGCCGGTCAGCGCGAGCCGCGCGGCGAGCCGGGCACCGTCCGCGACGGCGACGACATCGCGCAGCGGCAGCCCGTCGGGGCCGGTGTGCGGCAGTACGGCGGAGCGCCCGATGGCGATCTGGGCGAGTTCGGTGGCCATGGGGTGCGCGGTGCGGTACGTCCAGGTGGTGCCGCCCGGGGTGACGCGCGGGGCGCCCAGCGGTACCCCGTTGGCGACGGCGGTGATGCCGTTGGGCGTGGTGATCCGGAAGGTGAAGTGGGCCTTGTCGGACGGGTGGTCGTTGCAGGGGAAGACGCGGTGCGCGGAGACCGGCTGGTTGCCCAGGGCGAGGCCGTCGGGGGTGCGGATCCAGCCGCCGTTGGTCCTGGAGCCCTGTGGGTCGCTGGTGTGGGTGATCGTGATGGTCAGGTGTTCGCGGGCCCGGATGTGCCGCCAGGGCGTGATGAGGAGCCGTTCCCCCCGTCGGCTGAACCTCACGGGGCGTCCGTCGACCAGGGTGGAGCGCACCACCGCGCCGGTGAAGTCCAGCTGGAGTCCGTCCCGCGCGGTCACCGCGCGCGCCTGGATCCGGGTGACCGCGTCCAGCGGCCGGCCGGGCCCGTGGTAGGCCATCGAGATGTCGTACGCGGTGGCGTCGTAGCCGGGATCGCCGACCGCCGGATAGAGCCGGTCCCCCCGGCCGACCGCGGGTGAGCCGGGCTGCTGGGCGCCGGTCAGGGCGAGGACGGTGGCGGCGGCCACGACCGCCCGCCCCGCGGTGGTTGCGAACATGGACCACCGCTATCAGCGCGTCGGCCGGGTCGGCGGGCGGCGCGGCCGGGCCCGCACCCGATCGGGCTCAGAAGGTCAGCGCGGTTGCCCTCAGCCGGAGGTGGCGGCCATCGGGCGCGCCTGGGTGCGGTAGACGTCGTAGACCCCGGGGACCCGGCGCATCGCGCGCATCAGGGCGGACAGGGCGCCCGGCTCGGGCAGTTCGATGGTGTACGTGTGGCGGACGCGCTGTTCCTGCGGGGGTTCGACGTCGGCGGCCAGGATGCCGACGCCTTCGGCGGAGATCGCTTCGGTGAGGTCGGCGAGCAGGTGCGGGCGGCCCAGCGCCTCGGCACGGACGGTGACCCGGTATCCGGCGGCGGGCGTCTCGGTGCGCCACCGCACGGTCTGCGGCGCCCGCCCCGCGGAGGTCATCCGGGCCACCGCGGGACACTCGGTGCGGTGCACGGCGACGGTGCCGCCGCGGATGACGAAGCCGGTCACCGCGTCCGGCGGCACCGGCGTACAGCAGCGGGCGAGCCGCACCGCCGCGCCCGGCCGGTCGGTGACGGCGATGGGCTCGGCGGGCGGCGTGTCGTCGGGGGTGCGGACGGGACGGGACGCGCCGCCGCCCTCCCGCTGGGCGGCGGCCTCCTCCTCGGCCGACTCGGGGTGGGCGGCAAGCCAGCGGCTGATGGCGATCCGCGCGGCCGGGGTGTGCGCATGGCCAAGCCAGTCCGGGGAGGGTCCGGAGCCCGCGGCCATCAGCAGATGCAGGGTGTCGCCGTCGCGCAGCGCGGTGCCGAGCGAGGCCAGGCGCCCGTTGACCCTGACGCCGACACAGGTGTGCGCCGCCTCGCCGTGCAGCGCGTAGGCGGCGTCGACACAGGTGCCCCCGGCAGGCAGGCCGATGGTGCCGCCGTCGGCGGAGAAGACGGTGATCTCACGGTCCTGGGCCAGTTCGTCGCGCAGCGCGGTCCAGAACATGTCGGGGTCGGAGGCGTCCCGCTGCCACTCCAGAAGGCGGGAGAGCCAGCCGGGCCGGGTGGGGTCGGTGCGCTCGCCGTCGTCCGAACTGTCCGCGGTCGTATAGGGATTGCCGAGGGCGACCACACCCGCCTCCGCGACCCGGTGCATCTGCCGGGTGCGGACCAGCACTTCGGTGATGGCGCCGTCGCGGTCGGCGATGGCGGTGTGCAGCGACTGGTAGAGGTTGAACTTCGGCGCCGCGATGAAGTCCTTGAATTCCGCAATCACCGGAGTGAAGCAGGTGTGCAACTCACCCAGTACGGCATAGCAGTCGGCGTCCTCACCGACCAGCACCAGGAGGCGGCCGAAGTCGCTGCCGCCGAGTTCCCCGCCGCGTTTGAGGCGCGCCCGGTGCACGGAGAGCACATGCCGTGCGCGGATCCCGATCTCGGCGGTGATCCCGGCGTCGCGCAGCACCGCCCGTACCTCGTCGGCGACCTTCTCCAGCGGGTCAGGCGCCGCGTTGTGCGCGAGCATCAACTCCCGTGCGCGCGCGTAGTCCTCGGGGTGCAGGATCGCGAAGACCAGGTCCTCCAGCTCGGTCTTGAGCGCCTGTACGCCCAACCGCTCGGCGAGCGGAATGAGTACGTCCCGGGTGACCTTGGCGATGCGGGCCTGCTTCTCGGGGCGCATCACGCCGAGGGTGCGCATGTTGTGCAGCCGGTCGGCGAGCTTGATGGACATCACGCGGACGTCGTTGCCGGTGGCGACCAGCATCTTGCGGAACGTCTCGGGCTCCGCGGCGGCCCCGTAGTCCACCTTCTCCAGCTTGGTGACGCCGTCGACGAGGTAGCGCACCTCCTCGCCGAACTCCTCGCGCACCTGATCGAGGGTCACCTCGGTGTCCTCGACGGTGTCATGCAGCAAGGACGCCGTCAACGTCGTTGTCTCCGCGCCGAGTTCGGCGAGGATGAGGGTGACGGCCAGCGGGTGGGTGATGTACGGCTCGCCGCTCTTGCGGAACTGGCCGCGGTGCGAGGCCTCGGCGAGTACGTACGCCCGGCGCAGCGCGTCGAGATCGGCGCGCGGATGGTGACCGCGGTGCACCTTGGCGATGTGTTCGATGGCGTCCGGCAGCCGGTCCCGGCCACCGGCCGCGCCCAGCAGGGCGGCTCGGCCGAGTCGGCGCAGGTCAAGGCGGGACAGGCCGCGCCTGCGCTCGGTCCCCTGGGGTGCTGTCACCGCGTCAACGGCGTTCTCTGCGCTCATCGGGCACCTCCGGCAGCCATCACCGGCGGCGTGCTGGATGCCGCGCCGGTGCTTGATGCTACCGAGCCCACCACGGGGTGCTGTCGGCCTCTCGCCCAGGGTGATCCGGATCACCCGTTAGAGGGAACGCGAATACCGACAGATTTGCGGGCTAGTTGGCGGCCGCGAGCCACCGCGGATCGATGACGCCCTCCGCCACGATCACCGCGGGGCCGGTCATCTCCACGGCGCCGTCCGGGTGTTCGGCGATCACCAGCCGTCCGCCGGGGACGTCGACCGTGTAGCGGACGGGGCTGCCGGTGGCGGCCGGGTCCACCCCGTCGCGGCGAGCCGCGGCGACCATCACGGCGCAGGCGCCCGTGCCGCAGGAGCGGGTCTCGCCGGAGCCGCGCTCGTGCACCCGCAGCGCCACATGGCGGGGGCCGCGGTCGACCACGAACTCCACGTTGACGCCCGAGGGGTACGCGGCGGCGGGCCGTACCTGCGGGGCGTCGTACAGGTTCCCGGCGTCGGCGAGGTCCGCGACGAACGCGACGGCGTGCGGATTGCCCATGTTGACGTTGCGGGCGGGCCAGGAGTGTTCGCCCACGGTGACGGTCACCTCGCCCTCGGGCAGCACCGCGGATCCCATGTCCACGGTGATGTCCCCCGGTGTGCCGTCCGGGCCCGGCTTGGCCAGGTGCACGCGGCGGACACCGGCGCGGGTGGCGATGGCCAGGTCGCCCGCCCCGGCGAGCCCGGCACGCTCCAGGTAGCGGGCGAACACCCGTACCCCGTTGCCGCACATCTCGGCGATGCTGCCGTCGCTGTTGCGGTAGTCCATGAACCACTCGGCCTGGTCGGCGAGCGCGGCGGCCTCCGGGTGGGCGGCGGAACGCACGACGCGCAGCAGCCCGTCGCCGCCGATGCCCGCCCTGCGGTCGCACAGCCGGGCCACGGCCGCGGCGGACAGGTCGAGCCGCCCGTCCGGGTCGGGGACGATCACGAAGTCGTTCTCGGTGCCGTGGCCCTTGAGGAAGGGCAGGCCCTGCGGTGCGCGGTTCACGCCTTCGATCGTAGGGCCGGGTGCGCCGGGATGTGCACTCGGGGCCGACCGCGGATCCGCGGTCGGGTCGCGGTCCGCTCGGCACCCCCGCCACCCGCCGTTACGACAGCCACACCTCCACGCCGCGACGGCGAGCCGGGCACCACCGTGCGGACCGGCCGTCACCGAAGGCGGGCGACCCGCCAGACGGCAAGCAGCGCGATCAGCACGGCGAAGGCGGTGTAACCGGCGACGAACCGCCAGTCGGGCCGCTGGCCCGAGCCCCGGGCGGGCAGCCCCGGCCAGGTGTAGCCGACCCGGCGGGCGGCCATGATGGCCCAGCCCGCGGAGCAGCCGCTCAGCAGCAGGCCGAGCATGGCGACGACCGGCCCCCCGTCGCCGAACTCGAAGGCGAGGGGGAAGGCGAACATCAGCGAACCGATGGTGCCCAGAGCGACGATCGGGATGAGCTGCCAGATGCGCATCCGGCGCTGCGGGCGCAGTTCGCGGAAGGACTGCGCGTCGGCTTCCGGTTCCGCTCCCGTCTCGTGCTCGGACGGGCCGTCATCGGTCAACGGGAGTGACGCCGGCTCATCGTCCGGACGGCGGTGCGGCTGCTCGTCCATGTGCTGCCGCTGGTCCTGCTCGGGTCGGTCACGAGGGCCGGCCTCCATCGCCACACGCCCTCCCACCTCGTCCGATGTAGCCCGATGCTCGATAATGGCATGGCGTCAGGGCGGTCAAGCCCCGCCGAGGCGTCCCGTGGCCATCACGTGATCAGGCTGTGACCGCCCGTTCGAGCAACCTCATTGTCTGGTCGGCGAGTTCCGCGACCCCGCCGCTGATCCAGTGCACCCGCGGATCGCGGCGGAACCAGGAGTCCTGACGTCGCGCGAAACGCTTGGTGGCGCGAACGGTCTCGGCGCGTGCCTCGTCCTCACCGCACTCCCCGGCGAAGTACGCGAGCACCTGCTGGTAGCCCAGCGCACGCGAGGCGGTCAGTCCGTCCCGCAGCCCGACGGCCTCCAGCGCCCGCACCTCGTCCAGCAGTCCGGCCTGCCACATCCGGTCCACCCGCAGGGTGATCCGCTCGTCGAGTTCCGGGCGCGGTACGTCAACGCCGATCTGCAGGGTGTCGTAGACGGACCGCTGGGCATCGGGCCCGGGGAGGTTGGCGGTGAACGGACGGCCGGTGATCTCCACGACCTCCAGCGCGCGGACGATGCGGCGGCCGTTGCTCGACAGGATCGAGCGCGCAGCCTCCGGGTCGACGGCGGCGAGCCGCGCGTGCAGCGGCCCGGTGCCGTGCGTCTCCAGTTCCCGCTCGAGCCGGGCCCGCACCTCGGGATCGGTGCCGGGGAACTCCAGGGCGTCGAGCGCGGCCCGCACGTACAGCCCGGAGCCACCGACCAGGACCGGGGTACGCCCGGCCGCCAGCAGCCGGTCGATCTCGGCGCGGGCCAGCCGCTGGTACTCGGCGACGCTGGCCGCCCGCGTCACGTCCCAGATGTCCAGCAGATGGTGCGGGACACCACGGCGCTCGTGCTCGGTGAGCTTGGCGGTGCCGATGTCCATCCCTCGGTAGAGCTGCATGGAGTCGGCGTTGACGACCTCTCCACCGAGGGCGCGGGCCAAGGAGACGCCCAGGTCGGACTTGCCGGCGGCGGTGGGGCCGACGACAGCGATCACCCGGGGGGTGTGGGGGGACGGGACAACGTTGTTCACCTCCCCAGTCTCCCAAATGTCACGCACCGCCCTCGATCGAGCTACGTGACTGGTCACCTGTGCGGTCGTTGCCCGAACGGACGCGGATTTTCCCCTGCACAAGTAAGGTCTGGAGTAACAAATGGGTGTTTTCGATTGGCTTCGGCGTGGTTCGTCCAGCAAGCCGGCTACCGAGTCGGCGGAGACCACGAGTTCCAGCAGCGCGCCGGAGGAGACACCGCAGGAGTCGGCGAAGCCCGCGGAGTCCGCGGAGGCCGCCGAGTCCGCTGAGGCCGCCGAGGCCGCCGAGGCCGCCGAGTCCGCCGAGGCCGCCGAGTCCGCCGAGGCCGCCGAGTCCGCCGAGGCCGCCGAGTCCGCCGAGTCCGCGGAGGCCGCTGAGGCCGCCGAGGCCGCCGAGGCGGTGGGCATCCCCAAGCAGCAGTCAGCCGACAAGGCGGCCGACAGCGAGACGGGCGAAGGCGCCCGTAGCTGAGCCATCGGGCCGCACCGGGCGAAGGACAGGGGCCGCGGCGCGGCGTGCGGCGGCCACCCCCGTCCCCCGGACCTGACGGCCTGACACATCCGACGGCCGCGGAGCGCGCGCTTCGCGGCCGTCGCGTGCCTACAGCGCCTCGACGGGCCGCCGCCGTCAACGAGCCCTGGGCGGGCCGCCGTCAGGACCAGGCGGCCACGAAGTACCCGACGCCGTACGGCGCTTCGTCGTAGAGCAACTCGCCGTGCAGTCCCGCGCCCTCCGCCGCGCCCGCCAGCACCTGCCACGGCGCGCGCCCGGCGGCCAGCAGCTCGGCGGCGAGCTTCTCGTCGAGCGCGACCAGCGCGGCCGTGTCAGCGGCAGCCAAAGCGGCGGCCACCGAGGCATCGAAGGGCTCGGCCCGCTCGTCGAAGTAGCCGGGGCCCTTCAGGCTGCGGCGCGCGCTGCCGTCGGCGGCGACCAGCATCGCCACCCGCTCCGCGGACGCCGCCAGCTCCTGCCCGAGCTGGGCACACTGGTCCGCGGGCAGCGGCTCACCGACCCCGAGCCCCTCGACGGGCGCGGCGGTCCACGCGGTACGGGTCAGCAGCCAGGCCGCCACCGCCAGCGACGGCGGCAGCAGCCGCCCGGGCGTCTCTTCCTGCCGCTCCCCCAGCGTGACGTCCAGGTGGACACCGAACGCCCGGAACGACCCAGGCGCGCCCTGCGGATGCGGTCCGCGGCCCGACTGCTCCGCGGGCCCCAGCACCACCAGGCGGTCGGGCCTGGCCGCGGCCAGCACCCCGACGGCGTCCGCGCATGCCGCCCGCAGACGGTCGAGTTCCGGTGCGGCGCCCACCGCGACCTCGGGCACCAGCAGCGGCGGACAGGGCACTACGGCGGCGGCGACGAGCATGTGCGCAGCGTAGCAACGCGGCCGTACGACGCCGCGTTGCCAGCCCTGGGGAAGGTCGTTCCGGCCGAGCCAGGAAGGCCGGTCGGGTACGTCGGCGTCCCACGGCTGGTCCGGATCCGCGGGGGCGGCGCGGGGCCAGGGGGCTTGGGAAGTGGAAGAGGGCGCCCGGCACCGCGCGCCTTCTCCTCCTGGCGCCGCGCCGCCGCCTCGCGCTCGGCCTCGCTGTCCCGCACGAGCTCGGCGACGCTCCACCGGCTGTGGCGGTCGCTCCAGCCGGAAGACCGGGTCACCGGGAAGGCGTCACCGTGCCGGCAGAGACGGACGGACGACTGGCTGCGGGCATGCTCCGTCGCCCGGACCCGCGGTTCTTCCAACGCCTGCTCACGCGTGCCGTCGACATGACCGACGACCTCGGCCTGCCACTGCGCGCGCTCGCCCCACCCGCTGTTCCGCTCGACGATCAGCCCCCACCCGGGCAAGCCGACTCCCCCAGTGCGTCGTCTCAGTCGCAGCCGCAGGCGCTCGCCGGGGCCGGTGAGGGTGCCGGGACGCCGATCGACGGCAGCCCCAGCATCACGCCCTTCGGCTCCGGCGCGGCGTTGCGGCGCTCCCACGCGTCGCCCGCAGGGGTACGCCGTACCGCCAGGGCGGGCCGCTCGGCGAGCAGGTGGTGCGGCGCCGCGTACGTCAGCTCGACGGTGACCACGTCACCGGGGCGCACCGGCTGCGCCGGGCGCTCGAAGTGCACCAGCCGGTTGTCGGGCGCGCGGCCCGACATGCGGTGGGTCGCGTCGTCCTTGCGGCCCTCGCCCTCGGCGACCAGCACCTCGAGGGTGCGTCCCACCTGCTTCTTGTTCTCCTCCCAGGAGATCTCCTCCTGCAGCGCGACCAGTCGCTCGTAGCGCTCCTGGACCACCGCCTTGGGGATCTGCCCGTCCATGGTGGCGGCCGGGGTACCGGGCCGCTTGGAGTACTGGAAGGTGAAGGCCTGCGCGAAGCGCGCCTCCCGTACGACGTGCAGGGTCTGCTCGAAGTCCGCCTCGGTCTCGCCGGGGAAGCCGACGATGATGTCGGTGGAGATGGCGGCGTCCGGCATCGCGGCGCGCACCTTCTCGATGATGCCGAGGTAGCGCTCCTGCCGGTAGGAGCGGCGCATCGCCTTGAGCACGGTGTCGGAGCCGGACTGCAGCGGCATGTGCAGCTGGTGCATCACGTTCGGCGTCTCGGCCATCGCGGCGATCACGTCGTCGGTGAAGTCCCGCGGGTGCGGCGAGGTGAACCGCACCCGCTCCAGGCCCGCGACGTTGCCGCAGGCCCGCAGCAGCTTGGAGAACGCCTCGCGGTCGCCGATGTCGGAGCCGTACGCGTTGACGTTCTGGCCCAGCAGCGTCACCTCGATGACGCCGTCGGCCACCAGCGTCTCGACCTCGGCCAGGATGTCGCCGGGGCGGCGGTCCTTCTCCTTGCCGCGCAGCGCCGGGACGATGCAGAACGTGCAGGTGTTGTTGCAGCCGACGGAGATGGCGACCCACGCGGCGTAGGCGGACTCGCGGCGGGTGGGCAGCGTGGAGGGGAACGTCTCCAGCGACTCGACGATCTCGACCTGCGCCTCTTCGGCGATCCGGGCCCGCTCCAGCAGCACCGGGAGCTGCCCGATGTTGTGGGTGCCGAAGACCACGTCGACCCAGGGGGCCTTCTTGACGATGGTGTCCCGGTCCTTTTGCGCCAGACAGCCGCCGACGGCGATCTGCATCCCCGGTCGTGCGGCCTTCTTGGGCGCCAACTGCCCGAGGTTGCCGTACAGGCGGTTGTCGGCGTTCTCCCGCACCGCGCAGGTGTTGAACACGACGACATCCGCGCCATCGGCGTCGTCAGCGGCCCGTACGTACCCGGCGTCCTCCAGCAGCCCGGCCAGCCGCTCGGAGTCGTGGACGTTCATCTGGCACCCGTAGGTGCGCACCTCATATGTCTTCGCGCTCATCTCAATGAACCAGGGTACGTGTTCCGCGCCACCCCCCGCCGCGCCCTTATCAAGGCCGGTCGGCGGCTGGCAGGATCGCGGTCCATGAGTCCTCACCGACCTGCCAGGCGCCGCCGCATCGTACGGGTGGCGACCGCCCTGGCCCTGTCGACCGTGCTGCTGCTGTGGGTGGTGCTGCACTCGGCGGGCGCACCGTATCCGCGCGGCCCGGTGACCGTCGCCACCGGCGTGCCCAACGGCGTGTACCAGAAGTACGGGGAGCTGCTCCAGGGTGATCTGCAGCATGATCTGCCCGGGGTGGCGGTGCGGCTGAAGGCGTCGGAGGGGTCGGTGCAGAACCTTCAGTACCTCGCCTCGGGCCAGGCGGACTTCACCTTCACGCAGGCGGACGCCGCGGCCGACTACCACGGGCCGGGCAAGTCGCATCTGCGCGCGGTGGCGCGGCTGTACGACGACTACATGCAGCTGATCGTGCCCGCCTCGTCGAAGGTGAAGTCCGTCCGCGACCTGCGCGGCCTGCGGGTCGGCACCGGCCAGCCGGGCTCCGGCGTGAACCTGATCGCCAAGCGGCTGCTGCAGGCCGCCGGGCTCATCCCGGACAAGGACCTGACGGCGGTGCCCGCGGGGGTGGACACCGCACCGGACCTGCTGCGGTCCGGACGGCTGAACGCGTTCTTCTGGTCCGGCGGGCTGCCCACGCTTGCGGTGCAGCGGCTGGCCAGGGAGTACCCGGTCAAGCTGGTTCCGCTGGCCGACCTGATACAGCCCCTGCACCGGCTGGGCGCCGCCGCCGACTTCTACCGGGCGGCGGTGATGCCGCAGGACGCGTATCCCAACATGCAGCACGGCCAGTCGGTCGAGACGATCGCGGTGGCCAATCTTTTAGTCACCATGGATCGCACCGACCCCGCGCTGGTGGACCGGGTCACCCGCACGGTGATCGCCAGCCGGGACCGCATCGGCGCGGTGGTGCACTCCGCCCAGCAGGTGGACCTGCGTACCGCGATCTTCACCGATCCGCTGCCGCTGCACGAGGGCGCGCGCCGCTACTACCTTTCGGTCAAGCCGTAGGTTCGGTACGCGGCAGGGTGAGCGTCACCCGCAGTCCGTGCGGCTGGTTGGGCGCATAGGTGATCGATCCGCCGCCCTGGGTGAGCAGTACCCGGGCGATGGACAGGCCCAGTCCGGATCCGTCCACGTTCTGGTGACGGGAGCTGCGCCAGAACCGGTCGCCGATCCTGGTGAGTTCGTCCTCGGCGAGTCCGGGGCCGCCGTCGGCAACCGCCACCTTGACGGTGTCGGGCCCGGTGGTCACGGTGACGACCACGCCCTGGCCGCCCGGGGTGAACTTCACCGCGTTGTCCACGACCGCGTCCAGGGCGCTGGACAGCGCGATCGGGTCGGCCCAGCCGGTCGCCGCCGCGGCGCCCTCGTGGACCAGCTTCACCCCGGCCTGGTCGGCGGCGGGCCGCCAGGCGGCGACGCGTTCCACGGCGATCGCCGCGACATCGGTCAACTGCAGGCTGGCGGCGGCGTGTTCGGCCGTGGCCAGGCCCAGCAGGTCGTCCAGTACGGTCGCCAGCCGCTTGCCCTCCTCCCGTACCGAGGCGATCTCCTCGTGCCCCTCGGGGAGTTCGAGGCCGAGCAGCTCGATGCGCAGCAGCAGCGCGGACAGCGGATTGCGCAGTTGGTGAGAGGCGTCCGCGACGAACGCGCGCTGCTGTTCGAGCACTGCCTCGACGTTGTCGGCCATCTCGTTGAACGACCGTGCCAGGCGCCGCAGTTCCGGTGGCCCGCCGGCCGCCGCGACCCGTGAGGCGAGCCGTCCGGTGGCGATGTCATGGGTGGCCCGGTCCAGCACCTTGACCGGTCGCAGTACCCAGGCGGTGAGGCGGATGGCGGCTAAAACCGCCACCACCGTCGCGGCGAGCTCACCCCCGCCGATCAGCAGCCAGCCGTGCAGCACCCGGGAGCGCATCGCGCCGGTGGGCGAGTCGGTCAGGACCACGGCGACCACATCGCCGTCCCGCACGATGGGCGAGGCGACGGTGACCCTGCTGTGCTGCCACGGCCAGACCTGTGCGGGGTTGTGGCTACGGCGGCCGGCCAGCGCCTCCTGGAACGACGGGTCCTCGATGACCTGGCGACGGGTGCGCCAGCCCGTGGGGGCGACGGCCATCACCGATCCGTCGCGGAAGAAGACGCCGACCCGTATCCCGTACAGGTCCTCGTAGCGGCTGAGTTCGGCGCGCAGGGTGCTCTCCCGCTCGCCCGCGTTGACGACGACGGTGCCGTCCGGCTCGCTGCTCGCGGTGACGTACTGCGCGATGGCGCCGAACCGCGCGGTGTCGTCGATCCGGTCCACGATGAGCTTCTGCTGCTCCGCGGCGGCCAGGCTCCCGGCCAGCGGGAAGCCGAGCGCCAGCAGTACGGCCGCCATCAGGACCAGCAGCAGCGGAAGAAGACGGGTGCGCACGGGGTACCGCGCCTATCGCGCGGCCGGGACGACGAGCCGGTAGCCGACCCCGCGGACCGTCTCGATCAGCGCGGGCAGCCCCAACTTGGAGCGCAGCGAGGCGACATGGACCTCCAGGGTGCGCCCGGTGCCCTCCCAGTTGGTGCGCCACACCTCGCTGATGATCTGCTCCCTGCGGAAGACCACTCCGGGCCGCTGGGCGAGCAGCGCCAGCAGATCGAACTCCTTGCGGGTCAGCTGCACCACCTCGCCGTCCACCTCGACCTGCCGGGTGGGCAGCTCTATGGCGATCGGGCCGAGCCGTACCGCGGGGTGCGGGCCGTCGGTCCGCTCCGACGGGTCGCGCTGCTCCGGCGGGCGGCGGCTGACGGCGTGGATCCGGGCCAGCAGTTCGCCGGTGTCGTACGGCTTGACGACGTAGTCGTCGGCGCCGAGGTTCAGCCCGTGGATCCTGGACCGTACGTCCGCCCGGGCGGTCACCATGATCACGCGGGTGTCGGTGCTGCGCTTGATGCGGCCGCACACCTCGAAGCCGTCCTGGTCCGGCAGCCCCAGGTCGAGCAGCACCACCGCGAACGGCGCTCCGCCGTCCGGCAGCAGTGCGCGCAGCGCCTCCTCACCGCTGCGGGCGTGGGTGACGTCGAAGCCGTGTCTGGCGAGCACCGCGGACAGCGCGGCGGCGACCCTGTCGTCGTCCTCGACCAGCAACAGCCGCATCGGCTCTCCCCCCAGTCCTGCCATCCGTACGTGACGTGCCCGCCCCCGTAGGGTGCGGCCTTTGCCGCAGCATCGAATACACCCCGAGACGGGGGTACCCCGTCAAGGGGGCCTCAAGGCGCGGGGCACACTGTTACCCACCCGGTACGCACCGTACGCGCACTACGCGACACCAGCGTGCACACAACGTGATGCGCCGATGGCACACGGTTGTCAGATCGTAATGCTCAAGTTCCGCTCAGATGTACTGACGTGGACGGGACGGGATCATTAGGGTCCCCCCAACCCGACGAGGATGGAGCGACCGCCCGATGAGCGACTCCCCGGTGTCACCGGCGCCCGCGCGATCCGAGCGCACCGTGCCGCCTTCGGGCGACCCGCTGGTCGTACTGGACCGCGTCAACAAGCACTTCGGCGCACTGCATGTGCTCCAGGACATTGATCTTACCGTGGCGCGTGGCGAGGTCGTCGTGGTGATCGGACCTTCCGGTTCCGGCAAGTCCACCCTGTGCCGCACGATCAACCGCCTGGAGACCATCGACTCCGGTTCCATCACCATCGACGGCAGGCCGTTGCCCGCCGAGGGGCGCGAACTGGCCCGGCTGCGCGCCGATGTGGGCATGGTCTTCCAGTCGTTCAACCTCTTCGCGCACAAGACGGTGCTGGAGAACGTCACGCTCGGCCAGACGAAGGTCCGCAAGATCACCAGGGAGAAGGCCGAGCAGACCGCGCGGACCCTGCTGGACCGGGTCGGGGTCGGCGGCCAGGCGGACAAGTACCCGGCGCAGCTCTCCGGCGGTCAGCAGCAACGCGTGGCGATCGCCCGCGCGTTGGCCATGGACCCCAAGCTGATGCTGTTCGACGAGCCGACCTCGGCGCTGGACCCGGAGATGATCAACGAGGTGCTGGAGGTCATGCGGCAACTCGCCCGGGACGGCATGACCATGGTCGTGGTCACGCATGAGATGGGCTTCGCGCGCTCCGCGGCCAACCGGGTCGTCTTCATGGCGGACGGCCGCATAGTCGAGGAAGCCGCGCCCGACCAGTTCTTCAGCAATCCGCGCAGCGACCGAGCCAAGGACTTCCTGTCGAAAATACTGCACCACTGAAACGATCCCGCAGCACGCGACAAGCCCACAGCGCACCCCGATCCCCCCTGCACCACCGAGCTGTTCACCGATTCGTTCGCTGACACATCCGCTCCAGACGCAAGGGACATGTCCTGATGAAGTTCCGCGCAGCCGCCGCCGCGGCCACCGCAGTACTCGCACTGACCTCCGTAGCGACCGGCTGCTCCAGCAAGTCCGGTACGCCCGACGCGAATCCGGCGACCGGCGCGAACGGCAGTCCGGCGCCGAAGACGCCGCAGTACGCCGTCAAGTCCGGGGTGACCCTTGACTCGGCGACCCTCAAGCGGGCCCAGTCGCGCGGGAAGCTCATCGTGGGCGCCAAGGCCGACCAGCCCTTCCTCGGCTTCGAGGACCCGAGCGCCGGTACCCGTACCGGCTTCGACATCGAGATCGCCAAGATGCTCGGCGCGGACCTCGGATTCCCGGCGGACAAGATCGAGTTCAAGACCGTCGACTCCGCCAACCGGGAAACCGCCGTCTCCAAGGGCGAGGTGGACTTCTACGTCGGCACCTACACCATCAACGACCAGCGCAAGAAGCAGATCAGCTTCGCCGGCCCCTACTACCTGGCCGGTCAGGACCTGCTGGTGGCCAAGGACAATTCCAGCATCACCGGCCCCGACAGCCTCAAGAGCAAGAAGGTCTGCTCGATCACCGGTTCCACGCCGCTGAACCGGATCAGCGACAAGAAGTACGGCGCGAGCGTGGTGGCGCTCGGCAAGTACTCGGACTGCGTCAAGCAGTTGGAGGACGGCCAGGTCGACGCGGTCACCACCGATGACGCGATCCTCAAGGGCTACGCGGCGCAGATGCCGGAGCGGCTCAAGGTGGTCGGCAAGCCGTTCTCACAGGAGCCGTACGGCGTCGGCCTCGCCAAGGACGACAAGGCGCTGCGCGGCGCGCTCGACGACGCGCTGAAGAACCACGAGGACAACGGCGACTGGAAGAAGGCGTACGACGCCACGCTGGGGCTGTCCGGCACCCCCGCCCAGACCCCTCCTCCCATCGAACGCTACTAGCGGCTTCCTTCCGCCATGACACCCGGTGGTCAAGATCCGCCGGACCGGCCCTGAGCGAGGTCAATCGGTGAACGTACTGCTCGACAACTTCGCGCTGTTCCGCCACGGATTCATAGGCACCGTGGTGCTCACCGCGGTCAGCGCGGTGCTCTCGCTGGTCCTGGGGACGCTGGTCGCGGCCTGCCGGGTCTCTCCGGTGCCCCCGCTGCGGATCTTCGGGACGGTGTGGGTGACGCTGCTGCGCAACACTCCGCTGACCCTGCTCTTCATGATCGCCGTGTTCGTCGCACCGCAGATCCTCTTTCCGGGTATCAGCTACTTCACCCTCGCGGTGAGCGCACTGGGCTGCTACACCTCGGCCTTCGTCTGCGAGGCGTTGCGCTCGGGGGTCAATTCCGTGCCGCTGGGGCAGGCCGAGGCGGCCCGCAGCCTGGGCATGACGTTCTCGCAGACGCTGCGGCTGATAGTGCTGCCGCAGGCCACCCGTACCGTCATTCCACCGATCGGCAGCCTGATGATCGCGCTGACCAAGAACTCCGCGATCGCGGGCTCGTTCAACGTCGCCGAGTTGTTCGCACAGCAGAAGCGGCTGAGCGAGATCGGCTACAATATCCTGGAGATCTTCGTCTGGATCGCGCTCGCGTACCTGGTCATCACCTTCGCGATCAGCGCGCTGTTCCGACTGCTGGAGCACCGGCTGGCGGTGGCCCGATGAGCGCCGGCGTCCTGTTCGACGCGCCCGGTCCCAAGGCGCGGCGGCGCAACCGGATCTACGCCGTGGCCGGTACCGCCGCGATCCTCGCGCTCATCGCCTTCGTGGTGCTGCGGCTGCAGGGCAAGGGGCAGTTCGCGGGATACATGTGGGACCTGTTCCAGTACGCCGGGATACAACAGCGCATCGAGGACGGGCTGGTGGCGACGCTGAAGGCGTTCGCCCTGGCCGCGGTCGGCTCGTTGGTGCTCGGCGCGCTGCTCGCGGCGGGGCGGCTGTCCGACCACCGGGCGGTGCGCTGGGTGGCGACCGCGGTCGTGGAGTTCTTCCGGGCGCTGCCGCTGCTCATCTTGATCTTCGTGCTGTACGCGAGCGTCTTCGCGCCGTTCTGGGCCCTGGTGCTGGGCCTGACCCTCTACAACGGGTGCGTACAGGCCGAGGTGTTCCGCGCCGGGGTCAACGCGGTGCCCAGGGGGCAGACGGAGGCCGCGTACGCCCTCGGTATGCGCAAGTCGCAGGTGATGGCGACGGTGCTGATCCCGCAGGCGGTCCGCTCGATGCTGCCGACCATCATCAGCCAGCTGGTGGTCACGCTGAAGGACACCTCACTCGGCTTCATCATCACCTACGAGGAACTCCTCTACGCGGGGCGGCTGGTGGCCTCCAACACCGTGACGCGCGGGGGCTATCCGTACGTTCCGGTGGTCATCGTCATCGGCACCGTCTACATCGCGATGTGCCTGGCGCTGTCCGCGCTCGCCCAGTGGATCGAACGGCGCGGTCGGCGCAGCCGCAAGGGCGTCGTCCCGGTGCCCGCCGAGGCCGATGCCGTGGTGGCGCAAGCGGAGTGACGGTGCGGCGGCCGACACACCGCCAGCAGGGGTCGGGGGGCCCGCCGAGCACGGGGCGCGGATAAGTCGGACGGCGGCACGTGGCGGCGCACGGGCCGCCGTCGCTTGACGCACGTACCGGCAGTGGGTTGCATACACAATGTGATCGAACGCCGGGCCAAGACCGCCATCCCACTCGCACGCCAAGGATCCACGCCATGGATCCGGTGATCGTCGCGGGTGCGGGAACGACCGGCCTCGCCCTCTGCCTCTGTCTCGCCCGGCACGGTGTCCCCGTCATCCTTCTCGACGACGGTTCGTCCTGGCACGAGCAGCAACCGGAACGCAGTGTCGTGCTGCGCCCGCAGACCGCCGAGTTGCTGTCCCGACTCGGCTACACGGCGGTGCACGCCGACGCGGCGCGCTGGACGGCCTGGCGCACCCTGAGCCGCCGTCAGGAGGTGCAGTACGTCGAGTTCGACGCCGAGCCCGGCGAGGACGGCGAGGCGTCCCCCCTGCACCTGCCGCAGGACCGGCTGCGGCACGGCGTGCGCTCGGCACTCGTCGGACATGAACTGATCAAGGTCGCGCCCGGCGCCCGTCTGTACGCCCTCGAACAGGACGAGCACGGCGTCAGCGTGCACACCCGTGGTGCCGCCGGGGACTCGGGGCCCCCGGAGACCTGGTGGCGCGGCAGCTACGTCGTGGGCTGCGACGGACCGCGCTCCACGCTGCGCAAGCTGCTGGAGGTGCGCTTCCCCGGGCGCACCGCCGTGGAGCGGTACGCGGTCGCGGCGCTCCGGGTCGAGCTGCCGGAGCCCGGTACCGCGCTGCTGCACCGCGATCCGGCGGGCGGCCGGGGCTCGCAGGTGATGGCGCGTCCGCTGCCGGACGGCGTCTGGCGGGTGGACTGGTCACTTCCGCCGGGCGGTCAGCCGATGACCGCGGACGCCCAGGTCTCGCTGATCCGGGAGACCTTGGCCGGATGGTGCGACGGCACCGTGCCGTCGTACGACCTGCTGGGGTCCGCCGAGTACCCGGTCCACCAGCGGCTGGCACGGCGGTGGCGGACCGGGCGCGCATTCCTCGCGGGCGACGCCGCCCATCTGCTGGGCGCGTTGGGCACACAGGGACTCGAAGAGGGACTACGGGACGCGGAGAACCTCGCCTGGAAGCTGGCCATCGCCTGGCACCAAGGCGCCTCCGACACCCTGCTGGACAGCTACCAGGCCGAGCGGCGGGCCGCGGTGGGCGCCCGGCTGCGCGCCGCCGACCAGGCGCTGCCGCTGCTGCGCGCCTCCGGGGCCTGGCACGCGCTGCGCCGCTCGCTGCTCTCCGGTCCGATGAGCCGCCACACCGAGCTGCTGACGGACGGCCACCTCGGGCGCGGGCTGCTCGGTGCACCGCCGGTCTACCAGCGGTCGCCGCTGGCGCCGACCGCCCCTCGTGGCGGCGGCCGCGCCGCCACGGCGCCGCTGCCCACCGCCGCCGTCGGGGCGCCGGGCGGGGCGGTGGACGACGTACCGGTGGTGGCGCTGGACGGTACCCGCGGTCGGCTGCGGGAGCGGCTCGGCCGCGATCTGCTGGCGGTGCTGGTGGCGCCGGGAACCGGGGTCTGGGAGAGCAGGCACTGGCTGACCGCCGGGCTGATGCCCCAACTCTCCGCGGCGGTCGCGGCGTTGCCGACCCGCACCGAGCTCCTCGTCGCCGAGAGCTATCCGGGCGCGACCGCGCACACCGTGCTGCTGATCCGTCCGGACGGTCATCTGGTGGGCGCGATGAACGGCTGCCGTCCCACCGATCTGTACGCGTACGCCGATGTGGCCAGGGGTGGCCCGCCCCGGCAGCGGCTCAGCGGCGGTATGGCCGAGGAGCAGGCCGGGGCCCCGGCGGACCCGGTCGACCGTACGGACGCCGAGGTGAGCGAGGGCGCGGCTACCGCACGACTTCGCTCGTGACGAGGGCTTCATTGGTGTTCGTTCACCTCCGGGCGCGGAGCGCGCCGCGGCCGGAGGCCACTATTGTCACCGCGGCTCGCCCACTTTGGACAAAGACGGCGGATCGTACCTTGACCGCCTCTCGCAGCGCGTGGTTGACTCCGTAGCGTGATTGACACCGAGCTGCGTCTTGTGCGGCGGGTCCATCTGGACCTGGTCCGCTACGCGGGCTGCGTGTGTCGGCCGTCCCGTTGATCCGGATTCCCTCTCCGCGCGGCGGTGGCCGCGCTGCCTCGCGATCACCTGGGACGGTTCCCCTTGTCGTTCAACGATGTGTCGTTCCCCGATGTCTCGTTCGCCGATGTCTCGTTCGCCGATGCCTCGTTCGCCGATGGCTCGGCGCCCCCTGCCGCTTCGGTCGCTCCCACCGAGGCCGAGTTGCTTGACTTCGCCCGCCGCGCCGCCTCGGACCCTGAGTTCCTGGCCCGTTTGCCGCTCGATCCGGTGGGACGCACCTGGGTGCGTCTGGAGGGGCCGGGTGGCAGTGAGGCGTGGCTGATCGGCTGGCCGCCTGGTGCCGAGACCGGCTGGCACGATCACGGCGGTTCACGGGGCGCGTTCGCCACCGCCGCGGGCGAGTTGGCCGAGGAGTCGGTCTCCGTTCCGCTGCCGACCGCCGGCTGGCAGTCGCTGGAACTCACCGATGATGTGGACCGCACCCGCCGGCTTCCGGTCGGCCGGGGCCGTGCCTTCGGCCCGTACCACGTCCACCAGGTGGTGAACGCCTCCGAGGAGGAGCACGCTGTCTCGGTGCATGTGTACTATCCGCCGCTGCCGATGATCCGCCGCTACAGCAGGCACGGCCGGGTGTTGCGGCTCGCGCTCGTCGAACGGCCGCAGGAGTGGTGACGGTGCCGGAACCCCGTGGGGTGGACGCCTTGCTGGCCGCCGCCCGTTCCCGGCTGGCACGGCTGACGGTGCTTCAGGCCCGGGCGGCGGCTGACGCCGGTGCGGTGCTGGTGGACATCCGCTATGCCGCCCTCCGCGAGCGCGATGGCACTGTCCCGGGCGCCCTCATCGTCGAGCGCAACGAGTTGGAGTGGCGGCTCGACCCTGCTTGCGACCACCGGATCGCCGAAGCGACGGACCACGACCGCCGGGTCGTCGTGTTCTGCAACGAGGGGTACGCGTCGAGCTTCGCGGCGGTCTCGCTTCAGGCGCTCGGGCTGCACCAGGCCACCGATCTGATCGGCGGTTTCCAGGCCTGGCGCGCGGCGGGCCTGCCGGTGTCCCCCACCGCTGGGCAGGTCGCATCGCCGGTGAGCGTGGCAGACCGCACGTCATAGCGCCCTTGGGCGCGCCCCCCGTACGGGCGCGGGCCGCGGCGGTCCCCCCACACCGTGCGGTCCGCTCAGTCCGGGAGGTAGCCGTCCAGGAACTCGGCGTCCTCGCCCTCTTCCTCCAGCGCCTGCCGTACCACGCGTAGCGCCAGCCCCTCCGGGTACCCCTTGCGGGCGAGCATTCCGGCGAGCCGCCGTATGCGCTTGTCCTGTTCCAGACCGCGGGTGGCTCGCAGCTTCCGTTCCACCAGTGCGCGGGCGGTCTCCTCCTCCCGCGCGGAGTCGAGTTGCTCCACGGCCCGTTCGACCACCGCGGACTCCACACCGCGGGTGCGCAGTTCGCGGGCGAGCGCCCGCCGGGCCAGGCCCCGGCCGTGGTGCCGGGACTCCACCCAGGCGTTGGCGAACGCCGCGTCGTCGATCAGTCCCACGTCCTCGAAGCGCGACAGCACCCGCTCGGCGACCTCGTCGGGAACCTCCCGGCGCCGCATGGCGTCGGCAAGTTGCTTACGGGTCCTGGGAGTTCCGGTGAGCAGGCGCAGGCACAGGGCGCGTGCCTGCTCCTCCGGGTCACGCGGCAGGTCCCGCTCCGCGCTCGAAGCGGGGGACCCGCCGCCGGACCCATGCGGCCGCATCACGGGGCTATGCCTTGGCTGCCGCGGACTTGGCCGCCTTGGTGGACTTCGCCGGGGTGACCGCCGCTGCCACCGGCTCCGCCGCGGTCGCCGTCGCCGCGTCCGCGCCCGGCTCGCCGCCCGGGGCCTCGGTCCTGACGCCGATGCCCAGCTTCTCCTTGATCTTCTTCTCGATCTCGTCGGCGAGATCGGGGTTGTCCTTCAGGAAGTTACGGGCGTTCTCCTTGCCCTGGCCGAGCTGGTCGCCCTCGTACGTGTACCAGGCACCGGCCTTGCGGATGAAGCCGTTCTCCACACCCATGTCGATCAGGCCGCCCTCACGGCTGATGCCCTGGCCGTAGAGGATGTCGAACTCGGCCTGCTTGAAGGGCGGCGCGACCTTGTTCTTGACGACCTTGACCCGGGTGCGGTTGCCGACCGCTTCGGTGCCGTCCTTGAGCGTCTCGATACGGCGGATGTCGAGCCGCACCGAGGCGTAGAACTTGAGCGCGCGGCCACCGGTCGTGGTCTCCGGCGAACCGAACATCACGCCGACCTTCTCACGCAGCTGGTTGATGAAGATCGCGGTGGTCTTGGACTGGTTCAGCGCACCGGTGATCTTCCGCAGCGCCTGGCTCATCAGCCGGGCCTGGAGACCGACGTGGGAGTCGCCCATCTCACCCTCGATTTCGGCCCGGGGCACCAGGGCGGCGACCGAGTCGATGACGATGAGGTCCAGCGCGCCGGAGCGGATCAGCATGTCCACGATCTCCAGCGCCTGCTCGCCGTTGTCCGGCTGGGACAGGATCAGGGAGTCGATGTCCACGCCGAGCTTCTTGGCGTACTCGGGGTCGAGGGCGTGCTCGGCGTCGACGAAGGCGACCGCGCCACCGGCCCGCTGCGCGTTGGCCACGGCGTGCAGGGTGAGGGTGGTCTTGCCGGAGGACTCCGGTCCGTACACCTCCACCACACGGCCGCGCGGCAGGCCGCCCACGCCGAGGGCCACGTCGAGTGCGGTCGACCCGGTCGGGATGACCTCGATGGGCTCGTTCGGCCGCTCGCCGAGGCGCATGACGGCACCCTTGCCGAACTGCCGTTCAATCTGTGCGAGCGCGGCGTCGAGCGCCTTCTCGCGGTCGGTTCCTGCCATGGGTTCCACCCGGTTCGCTTGAGTCGATCGCTTCACGTCCACCGACGCTAGCGCCTGCCACTGACAATGCGCCCCGACGCCGTCCGCGAGGCCGCTCCGGACCGCGGAGGGGTGGCCCGGCACACCCCATAAGAATGGATGTTCGATTTTCGTGTCAAGCGACCCACCAGCCCCTGTGGATAACCATAAAACCGCAGGTCACAGCGGCATCTCCGGGCCAGGGTCAGCGCCGCTCGGCAGGGACGCCCACCGCCTGGCAGACCGCCCGCCACACGTCCTTGGCCTCCCACCCCGCCTCGAACGCCTGGTAGACCGTGCGCCCGCCCAATTCGGACATCACATGGTCACGGGCGAACGAGTCGGCGTACGCCTCCCCGAAGTGCGCGCCCATCCGCTGCCAGAAGACCGTCAACTTCATGCCCCCAGTATCCCGCCCAGGAGGCGGCTCCTTCGCACCGTCGAGTGCACCCTGGTCACAGCCGTAGGCAGCGGGCGGGCGGCGCCCTACTGTGCGCGCATGGCCGGATCCCCAGTCACCTCGTCCCTCTCTCCGCTGCCGTCGCCCCTCGCCCGCGCCGAGCGCTTCGTGTGGCTGACCGCCCGCGTACTCGAACAGCGCAGGTTCGCCTTCCACTTCCTGGGCGGCGGCGCCGATCCCGTCGAGGCCGCGCTCACCGCGTACCGCAACGAGGACGGCGGCTACGGCCACGCCCTGGAGCCCGACCTGCGCGGCCCGGTCAGCCAACCGCTGCACGCGGCGCACGCGTTGCGGGTGCTCGACGAGATCAACCGCTGCGGCGGCCAGCGGGCCGAGCGGATCTGCCGCTATCTGACCTCGGTGTCGACGGCGGAGGGCGCACTGCCCTCGCCGCACGTCCCGCCGGAGGCCACCGCCGGGACAGCCGACGGCTACCCGACCGCGCCGTGGATCCCGGCACTGGCCGATCCACCGGGCGATCTGCTGGCCACCGGCCCGGTGGTGGGCGTGCTACACCGCAACAGCGTTTGGCACGCCTGGCTGTTCCGGGCCACCGACTTCTGCTGGGCGGCGGTGGAGACACTGGAGCGGACCCATCCGTACCAGGTGCAGGCGGCGGTGGCGTTCCTGGACGGTGCCCCGGACCGGGCCCGCGCGGAGGTGGCCGCGGAGCGGCTGGGACGACTGGTCCGCAGGCAGCGGCTGGCGGTGCTGGAGCCGGAGCGGGCGCACGAGTACCCGCTGAGCGACGGCTACGCGCCCGGCGAGTACCACTTCCCGTACGACTTCGCGCGGTCTCCCGACTCGCTCGCGCGACGGTGGTTCACCAACGCGGAGATGGACCGCGCTCTGGACTTCCTGGCCGCCGCCCAGGAGCCGGACGGCGGCTGGCCGGTCCGCTGGCACGCCTGGGCGCCGGGTTCCCTTCTGGAGTGGCGCCCGATCCTGACGATCGAGGCACTCCTGACGCTGCGCGCCCACGGCCGCCCCGTCACATAGTGTGCGGGCACACAGCGTGCGGGGCGCCCCCAGGCTCACCCGGTGAAGTGCTGCGCCAGCGCTGACACCGCGACGGCGGCGCCGACGATCACCAGGAACGGCGCACGCAGCAGGAGGGCGACGAGTGCGGCGGCGAGCCCCGCCGCCCGTGCGTCGACCACCAGCGTGCCCCCGCTTCCCGAGAACGTCTGCTGCACGGTGAGCGCCGCGAGCAGCGCGATCGGCACCAGGGCGGCCAGCCGCTTGACCAGGGGGCGCTCCAGCAACCCTTCGGGGACCGACAGACCGAGCAGCTTCACCGCGTAGCAGCCGACCGCCGTGGCGGCGATGGCCATCCAGGAGTTCGACATCAGGCCTCCGCACCGCGTCGTACGAACATCACCAGGGGTGCCGCGATCGCCGCGACGAGCACCGGCACCCCCGCGGGCAGCAGCGGTACGGCGACCAGCACCAGGACGACCGCCAGAGCCGCCGTGGCCCGCTCCCGCCCGCCGGACCGCACCATGGGCGCGAGCAGGGCGAGGAACACCGCGGGGCCGGCCGCGTTCAGCCCCCAGACGGCGGGGTCACCGAGCGCGGAGGCGCCCAGCGCACCCGCGAGGGTCGTCAGGTTCCACAGCACGTACAGGCTCAACCCGGTCACGGTGAAGCCGAGGCGTGCGGCGGAACGATCCGGCTGGGCGAGGGCGACGGCCGAGGTCTCGTCGATGACCCAGTGCGCCGCCAGCGGTCGCAACCCCCGTGGCAGCCGCAGCAGTTGGGCCAGCCGCAGCCCGTAGAAGGCGTTGCGCACCCCGAGGAAGAACGCGCCCGCGACCGCCGCCAACGGATTCGCTCCCGCGCCCAGCGCGCCGACCAGCGCGAACTGCGAGGCACCGGTGAAGACCAGCAGGCTCAGCGCGCACGCCTGCGGCACGCCGAACCCGGCCCCCGCGGCGGTCGCGCCGAACGCGAAGCCGGACAGCCCCACCGTCAGGCCGACGCCGAGCGCGTCGCGCACCACCGCGGTACGGGCTCTGGACGGCGGCGGCGAAGCCGACCTCGGTCGCCGCCCGCGCCGGAGCGGTTCCCGCGTCCAGCAGCGCCCGGGCGCGCCGCACCCGGGCGTCGGTGAGCCAGGCGTGCGGCGGCATCCCGTACGCCGCACGGAAGGCACGCAGCAACGCGAAGGGACCGGTGCCCACTTCGGCCGCCAGCCGCTCCAGCGTCGGCGGGTCGGCCATGCGCTCCGTGAGGATCTCCCGGGCACGGTCTGCGGTGCGGGCACCCGCGCCGAGCGGGGCGCGCGGTGCGGCCGTTCCGCCGAAGCGGTGCAGCAGGTGCGCGACGGTGACCCGCAGCAGGGTGTCGGCGGCCAGCGGGCTGTCCTGCTCGACGGCCCGGTGCACCCCGGCGACGAGCCGGGCGGCCCGGGCGTCGGCGGCCACCGGGACCGTGAACGCCGCGCTGCCGCGGATCGCGGTGGTCTCCGCGGCGATGGCGGCGACCAGTTCGGCCGGCGGGTACAGGGCGAGGTACGTCCAGCCTTCCGGCACCGCCGCCCGCCCGGTGTGCGGGGTGTCGGGGTTGATCAGCGCCAGCGTGCCGGGACCGGCCCGCTCCAGGGTGCCGCGGTGGTGGAACGCCTCGACGCCCTCGGTGATCGCGGCGATGACGAAGCCCTCGTGGGTGTGCCGGGCGAACGTCTTGTCGACATACCGGGCACGCAGCAGGTCGACGCCCGGCAGCCGCGCGTACTGCCAGTGCCGTGCCCGCTCCTGCCGCCACTCGGGCGCTGCCGACCCCATGGGCCCATTGTGCGGCGGGGGACTGACAGGCCTGCCCGGCGGACCCGTCGCGGCCGGGAATCCGCTGGTCGGGGCAATTGTCAGTGGGGCGAGGCACGATGGATGGCATGTCGATCGGGAAGCGGCCGCACACCCCGGATCCAGAGCGGGAGCTGGATCCGGCGTCCGCCTTGGAGCACTTCTCCCCCGCCACCCGCGCCTGGTTCACGGGCGCCTTCACCGCGCCGACCAGCGCGCAGACGGGTGCCTGGCGGGCCATCGCGGAGGACTCCGACGTACTGGTCGTCGCGCCCACCGGCTCCGGGAAGACCCTCGCCGCCTTCCTCGCCTCGCTCGACCAACTGGCGAGCACGCCCGCCCCCGCCGATGCCCGGCGCCGCTGCCGGGTGCTGTACGTCTCCCCGCTGAAGGCCCTCGCCGTCGACGTCGAGCGCAACCTGCGCAGCCCGCTCACCGGGCTGCGGCACGAGGCGGTGCGGCTCGGCCTGCCCGAGCCGGACGTCCGCGTCGGTATCCGGTCCGGGGACACCCCGGCCGCCGAGCGCCGCTCGATCGCCACCAAGCCGCCGGACATCCTCATCACCACACCGGAGTCCCTCTTCCTGATGCTGACCTCCGCCACCCGGGAGGCGCTGCGCGGTGTGGAGACGGTGATCCTGGACGAGGTGCACGCGGTGGCCGGCACCAAGCGCGGCGCACACCTGGCGCTGTCCCTGGAGCGCCTCGACGAGTTGCTGGACCGGCCCGCCCGGCGGATCGGCCTGTCCGCGACCGTGCGGCCGGTGGACGAGGTGGCCCGCTTCCTGTCACCGCGGCGCAAGGTGGCGATCGTCCAGCCGCGCTCGCAGAAGGAGTTCGACCTGTCGGTCGTCGTCCCCGTGGAGGACCTGGGCGAGCTGGGTGGTTCCCCGGTGTCCGACGCCGGTGGCCCGGACGGCGGCGAGCGGCCGTCGATCTGGCCGCACGTCGAGGAGCGGATCACCGATCTCGTGCAGGCCCACCGCTCCACGATCGTCTTCGCCAATTCCCGCCGCCTCGCCGAGCGGTTGTGCAACCGGCTCAACGAGATCGCCTACGAGCGGGCCATGGGCACTGTGTCCGATGAGCGCGGCTCCGCCACGACTCTCCCCGAGGACCACTCCCCCGCCCAGCTGATGGGCGGTTCAGGAAGCGGCCGGGGCGCCCCACCGGTGCTGGCCCGCGCGCACCACGGGTCCGTCTCCAAGGAGCAGCGGGCACTGGTCGAGGAGGACCTCAAGGCCGGCCGGCTGCCTGCCGTGGTCGCCACCTCCAGTCTTGAACTGGGCATCGACATGGGCGCGGTGGACCTCGTCGTGCAGGTCGAGTCACCGCCGTCGGTGGCCTCCGGGCTGCAGCGGGTGGGCCGGGCCGGGCACCAGGTCGGTGCCGTCTCCACCGGTGTGGTCTTCCCGAAGTACCGCGGAGACCTGGTGCAGTCGGCGGTGGTCACCGAGCGGATGCGCCAGGGCGGCATCGAGGCGCTGCGGATCCCCGCCAACCCGCTGGACGTCCTGGCCCAGCAGCTCGTCGCGATGACGGCGATGGACACCTGGGACGTGGAGGAGCTGCTGGCAGTGGTGCGGCGCGCCGCACCCTTCGCCGCCCTGCCGGAATCCGCGTACACCGCCGTGCTGGACATGCTCGCCGGACGCTATCCCTCCGACGCCTTCGCCGAGCTGCGACCGCGCGTGGTGTGGGACCGGGTGGCCGGTACGGTCACCGGGCGCCCCGGTGCGCAGCGTCTGGCGGTGACCTCGGGCGGCACCATCCCCGACCGCGGCCTGTTCGGCGTGTTCCTGGCGGGCGCCGATCCGAAGAAGGGCGGCGGCCGGGTCGGGGAGCTGGACGAGGAGATGGTCTACGAGTCCCGGGTCGGCGACGTGTTCACCCTCGGCACCACGTCGTGGCGGATCGAGGACATCACCCGCGACCGGGTCCTGGTCTCACCCGCCCCCGGGGTGCCCGGCAGGCTGCCGTTCTGGAAGGGCGACCAGCTCGGCCGCCCGCTCGAACTCGGCCGCGCGCTGGGCGCGTTCCTCCGCGAGATCGGCGGCCAGTCCCCGGACGAGGCCCGCGCACGCCTGGCGGCGGCCGGACTCGACACCTGGGCTGCGGACAACGTCCTGGCCTACCTCGACGAGCAGCGCCGGGCCTGCGGCCATGTCCCGGACGACCGGACCATCGTCGTCGAGCGGTTCCGGGACGAGCTGGGCGACTGGCGCATCGTGGTGCACTCGCCGTTCGGCGCGCAGGTGCACGCCCCGTGGGCGCTCGCCCTGGGCGCTCGGCTGTCCGAGCGGTACGGGTTCGACGCGCAGGTCATGCACGCCGACGACGGCATCGTGCTGCGGCTTCCGGACGCCGAGCTGCTGGGCCTCGACCTGCTCGACGTCGATCCGCTGAAGGCCGGTGCGCAGTACGACAGCGAGCAGAGTCCGGTAGGGGCGGCCGATGTGGTCTTCGACAAGGGCGAGATCGAGCAGATCGTCACCGACCAGGTCGGCGGCTCCGCACTGTTCGCGTCCCGGTTCCGCGAGTGCGCGGCCCGAGCCCTGCTGCTGCCCCGCCGCAATCCGGGCAAGCGCACACCGCTGTGGCAGCAGCGTCAGCGGGCCGCCCAACTCCTGTCCGTGGCCTCCGAGTTCGGCTCGTTCCCGATCGTCCTCGAGGCGGTCCGTGAGTGCCTCCAGGACGTCTTCGACGTACCCGGGCTCGCCGAGCTGATGGGCGACATCGAGGCACGCGCGGTCCGGCTGGTCGAGGTGACGACACCCGAACCGTCCCCGTTCGCCCGTTCCCTGCTGTTCGGCTATGTGGCGCAGTTCCTGTACGAGGGCGACTCACCTCTCGCCGAACGGCGCGCCGCCGCCCTGTCGTTGGACTCCCGGCTGCTCGCCGAGCTGCTCGGCCAAGCGGAGCTGCGCGAGCTGCTGGACGCCGACGTCATGGCGGAGCTGGAGCGCGAGCTGCAGTGGCTGGACGAGGACCGAAGGGTCAAGGATCCCGAAGGCGTCGCCGACCTGCTGCGCATCCTCGGCCCGCTCACGTCGGCGGAGCTGACCGAGCGCGGCGCGCAGCCGGACTGGCCGCTGGAGCTGGAGGCGGCCCGGCGGGCCATCCGGGTCCGGATCCGCGGTGCCGAGCACTGGGCGGCGGTCGAGGACGCGGGTCGGCTGCGGGACGCACTGGGGACGGCGCTTCCGGTGGGCGTGCCGGAGGCGTTCACCGAGCCGGTGAAGGACCCGCTCGGCGATCTGCTCGCCCGCTACGCCCGCACCCACGGGCCCTTCACCGCCGCTGACGCGGCCGCGCGCTTCGGCATCGGCGCGGCGGTGGCCGAGGCCAACCTGCATCGGCTCGCCGCAGCCGGTCGTGTGGTGCAGGGGGAGTTCAGACCGGAGGGGCTGAGCCACGAGTGGTGTGACGCGGGGGTGCTGCGCAGGCTGCGCCGCCGGTCGCTGGCGGCGCTGCGGCACGAGCTGGAGCCGGTTCCGCCCGGTGCGCTTGCCGCGTTCCTGCCCCAGTGGCAGCAGGTGGGAACGCGGGCGCTGCGCGGGATCGACGGACTGGTGCGCGCCATCGAGCAGTTGCAGGGCGCCGCCGTGCCCGCCTCCGCGCTGGAGAAGCTCGTCCTGCCGTCCCGGGTCGTCGACTACACCCCGGCGATGCTCGACCAACTCACCGCTTCCGGCGAGGTGATCTGGTCCGGTGCCGGAGCGCTGCCAGGCAAGGACGGCTGGATCACGCTCCATCTCGCCGATACCGCCCCGGTGCTGCTTCCCGAGGCCCTCCCGCTGGAGCTCACTCCACTGCACCGGGCGGTCCTGGGCGCCCTGTCCGGCGGTTACGGACTCTTCTTCCGCCAGATTGCCGATCAGGTCAGGGCCACCATCCCCGATGCGAGCGATCCCCAACTGGCCGACGCCATATGGGAGCTGGCCTGGTCGGGACGGCTCACCAACGACACGCTCGCCCCGCTGCGCGCCCTGCTCGGCTCGGGGCGCACGGCGGGCTCGACGGCACACCGGGCACCGCGGGCCACCCCGCGCGGCCGGTACGGCTCCTCCGTGCCCCGCCCCACGGCGTCACGTACCGGCCCGCCGACCACGGCCGGGCGCTGGTCGCTCGTTCCGCACGCCGAGGCCGATCCGACGGTGCGGGCACACGCGCTGGCCCACACGTTGCTGGACCGGCATGGCGTGGTGACCCGGGGCGCGGTCGCCGCCGAGGGGGTCGAAGGTGGTTTCTCCGCCGTGTACCGGGTGCTGTCCGCGTTCGAGGAGAGCGGGCAGGCGCGTCGCGGCTATGTGGTGGAAGGCCTGGGCGCGGCCCAGTTCGCCATGGACGGCGCGGTGGACAGGCTGCGTGCGGTGCACACCGCGCGGGAGCGCGAGGAGGCGCAGCCCGCGACACCGCGCGCCGTCGTACTGGCCGCCGCCGACCCGGCCAACGCCTATGGTGCCGCCCTGCCCTGGCCCGATCCGCCCTCCGGAACGGACGGCCGCGCCGGGCACAAGCCGGGCCGCAAGGCGGGCGCGCTGGTGGTCCTGGTCGACGGCGAGCTGACGCTGTACGTGGAGCGCGGCGGCAAGACTCTCCTGGCATGGGACGGTGACTCCGCAGAGGACAGCCCCCGTCTGCGGGCGGCCGTGCAGGCCCTGGCCGACGCCGTCCGCGATGACGCGCTGGGCAGGCTGACCGTGGAGCGCACCAACGGCGAACCGGCCCTGCTCTCCCCCTTGGGCCGCGCCCTGGAAGCCGCCGGTTTCCACCCCACCCCGCGCGGCCTGCGCCTGAGGCCCTCCGGCGTCACCGAGCACGACTGACGGCACACCCGCCAGGCGGCGAACGGCCGACCAGCACCGTCGCCGCGGTCGTACGCGGATCCGGTCGCGGCATGATGAGGGTGAGCGCGAAGGAGTTTGGCGTATGCCCGAAGGAGACACCGTCTGGCTGACCGCGCGCCGTTTGCGGGAGGCGTTGGCGGGGCGTGCGGTGGTCCGCTGCGACCTGCGCGTTCCCAAGCTCGCCTGCACCGATTTCTCCGGGCGCCGGATCGAGGATGTGGTGTCGCGCGGCAAGCATCTCCTGACCCGGTTCGAGGGCGGCTGGACGCTGCACTCGCATCTGCGGATGGATGGCGCCTGGCATGTCTACACCGCCGGTGAGCGGTGGCGCGGCGGGCCGCACCACCAGATCCGGGCGGTGCTGGCCACCGCCGAGTCCGTGGCCGTCGGCTACCGCCTGCCGGTTCTCGAACTGCTCCGCACCACCGAAGAGGACTCCGCGGTCGGCCATCTCGGCCCTGATCTGCTGGGCCCGGACTGGGATCCGGCCGAAGCGCTGCGCCGACTGCTGTCGGACCCCGCGCGCCCCGTCGGCGAGGCGCTGCTCGACCAACGCAATCTCGCCGGAATCGGCAACGTCTACAAGTCGGAACTGTGCTTCCTACGCGGCGTCACCCCTTGGACGCCGATGGGCCAAGTCGCCGCGCCTGAGCGGATGGTGGCCCTGGCCCACAAGCTCCTCGACGCCAACAAGGCCCGCCATGGCCATATCACCACGGGCAATCCCCGGCGCGGCCGCACCCACTGGGTGTACAACCGAGCGCACCACCCGTGCCTGCGCTGCGGCACCCCGGTACGCATGGCGGAACAGGGACCGCCCGGCGAAAGCCGCGTCACCTACTGGTGTCCAAGCTGCCAGAACGGGCAGGCCCCGGAGCCACGCTGACGATCTGTCAGCAATGGTCGTCAAGCTCCCTGTCACGAAGGCGGGTTCGCGACTCAGCGGACATCGCGGATATCGCGGTCGCACCGACGGGAGCGAACGCCCGGCCCACCGCCGGCTTGCGCGGCGTCGGCAACGGGCGGGCAGCCACGCACGGCGCGCTCCGCCGCCCGGACCGGGGCCCCCGCCATGGAGCCACGTGCACCGGCAACAGGCCCAGGGTCCAGCCGCTCACCGCGAACCCCTGCTCAACCGGGCTCACCTGCGCGGGCTGAACGGCCACCCGCAGCACCGCCCAGCACCACAGCAGGCCGAAGGCGCCACCGACCGCGCGGCGCACAGAGCGCCACGCCGACGCGCCATGCCTCCGTGTATCCCCCTGGGCTGCTTCCGATCGAGCATCCATGGCCGCCTCCGATATCCCCGAGGCTGCGACAGGAGCCGACCAGGGCTCCCGTACAGGGTCCGATGCCCCTTACGAGTGATCATTAGCCCTCCGGTACGACGAGCGGAGCAGTCTTCACTCGATGGGAGTACCCCGAAAATACGTACCGTAGTGATGCGCTACCGTACGCGATCACTCACACCTGGCTGTTCTCCGCCTGGAACATCCAGCAGTGCTTCTCCAGTCAGCGGTCAGCCCGACGATGATGTCCTGCGACACCGGGCCGGGTGCCTGCGTGGTCTTGATGCGCTCGCGCATCCGCGCGATGACCGTGCCCAAAGCTATGGTGGCGATGGCGCTGGTCTTGGCGACCGTCTCGGCCCTGCCGTCCGGCGGTACCCCGATCGCGCAGGCCCGCTCGGCCACCGTGTCGGCGTAGGTCCGTGCCGCGCTGACGACCTCATCGAGCTGCGGATGCACCGGACGGAACCGAGGTCCGACGATGTTCCAGTGGGCCTGCTTGGCCACCAGGGACAGGCCCGCCGGGTCGACCAACGCGCCCTGCAGGGCGTCTCCGACCACCTTGCGAGCCTCGTCGGGCAGTGCGTTCTTCACGGCCCATGGTTCACCTCCGCGCGCCATGCGGGACTTGAGCCCGTTCGTCCGTTCAACAGGCGCCTGCCCGCTCGGCCCTCGCGAAGCATCACGGACCACTCGGCTCTCGCGAAACATCGCACCGCCACGAAACGGCCCGCCCGGCGCCGCGCATGCGCAGCATGGCATCAGCGGCGCACGCGCAGCAGGACATGCGAAAAGGCCGGGCACCAGACGGCAACGCCGCCCAACAACCCGGCCTCGGGCCGAAACGGCCCGCCAGCTCTCACTACCTCGCTGCCGCGTCACCGCCGCAGCGCCGCAAACGGTCAGGCCGCGACCACATCCACGGCCTCCGCCTGCGGTGGCTTGATCGTCACACGAGTGCCTGGCACATGAGTGACCGTCTCCAACATCGACCGCACCGGCACGGCCGCCACCTCCGAGGCCGCCGACTGAGCCAGCTCGGCGAGCGACAGCTCATCGCTGACCTCACGCATGACCTCGGACATCCGTACGTCCAAGGCATCGCAGATCGCGGAGAGCAGTTCGGAGGAAGCTTCCTTCTGGCCGCGCTCTACCTCAGACAGGTAGCCCAACGAGACTCTGGCCGATGCCGAGACCTCGCGCAGAGTGCGGCCCTGACGCTGGCGCTGCCGACGCAGCACGTCACCCAGCAGGCGACGGAGCAGAATCATCGGTGGCTCCCTCCTCGGACCGCGGATCCGTAAGCTTCTCGCCCCACCGTACCGCCTCGGGCAGCGGCCGTGCGGGGAGCGATGACGTGTTCACTAAGGGCTGCAAACATCAAATTCCCCCGTGCTGTTCCGTATCCTGTGCCCTCGCGTTCACATGGTCGCTCTTCCGCGCCCCCCGCACCGCCTCCATCAGCAGTTCCAGTGCCGCTGTCACGGTGGCGGCGCGGATCACCGCGCGGTCGCCGTCCAGCCGCAGCGAGCCGACGGACGTCCCGGACGGACCGGCGACGGCCACGTAGACCGTGCCCACCTCCTTGCCGTCCTGCGGGTCCGGACCGGCGACCCCGGTGGTGGCCAGCCCCCAGGTGGCGCCGAGGCGGCGCCGTACGCCCTGCGCCATCTCCTCGGCGACCCGCGGGTCCACCGCACCGCGCGCCGCGAGCAACGCGCCGTCCACGCCGAGGACGTCCTGCTTCAGATCGGTCGCGTACGCGGTGACCGAACCGCGGAAGGTACGGGACGCGCCCGGCACCGCGGTGATCGCCGCGGCCACCAGGCCTCCGGTCAGCGACTCGGCGACGGCCAGCGTCGCACCCTGCCGCTCCAGCAGCCCCAGCGCCTCGGCGGCGGTCATGCGTCGCCGCCTCCCGCCGCAGCACGCTCAGCGGCCCGCTGGGCGGCCAGTCCGGCCCGCCGCAGCACCACGGCCTGCCGGACGTAGTCCAGGCCGGTCAGCACGGTCAGCACCACCGCCACCGCCATCACCCAGGCCCGTAGCGTGGCCAGCGGTCCGGTCAGCGCCAGTACGTACATCCCGACCGCGATCCCCTGGGTGAGGGTCTTCAACTTGCCGCCGCGGCTGGCTGGAATCACCCCGTGCTTGATCACCCAGAACCGCATCAGCGTGATGCCGACCTCGCGGAAGAGGATGACGGCGGTGACCGCCCAGGGCAGGTCGCCGAGGGCGGACAGGCCGACCAGCGCGGCACCCATGATCGCCTTGTCCGCTATCGGGTCGGCGATCTTGCCGAAGTCGGTGACCAGGTTGTAGCGGCGGGCCAGTTCACCGTCGAAGAGATCGGTGATCATGGCGATGGCGAAGGCCGCCCACGCGAAGGAGCGCCACACCGGGTCGTGACCACCCGCGTGGATCAGCAGCAGCACGAATCCCGGTACGAGCAGCAGCCGCACCATGGTCAGGATGTTGGCGATGTTCCACAGGCCGACCGGCCGGTCCACCGGGTCCCCGAGGTGGTCGGGAGAGGCCGCGGGCCGGTGACCGCCCGCCGCGGACGCCGGTACACCGGTCATCTGGCCACCCTCTTCGTACCGTCGGGCCCCGGGCCGCCCACCAGCGGCTCGGCCACCAGGTCGACGCCCTCGGTGTCCACCACCTTCGCGGTGACCAGGGTGCCGACCGCCAGCCCCTCGGACGAGGTGAGCACGACCTGGCCGTCGGTCTCCGGGGCCTGGTGCACACCGCGGCCGACGGCCTCGCCCTCGTCCAGCGACTCGACCAGCACCTCGACCGTCTCGCCCAGCCGCTCCTCCGCGCGTTGCGCGGTGAGCTCCTCGGCCAGCCGGGAGACTCTGGCGAGACGCTCGGCGACCACGTCCTCGGCCAGCTTGCCGTCGTATCCGGCGGCCTCGGTGCCCTCCTCGTCGGAGTAGCCGAACACACCGATGGCATCCAGCCGGGCCTCGCTGAGGAAGCGTTCCAGCTCGGCCAGGTCGGCCTCGGACTCGCCGGGGAAGCCGACGATGAAGTTGGAGCGGACACCGGCCTGCGGTGCCTTGGCGCGGACCGTCTCCAGCAGCCCGAGGAAGCGCTCGGTGTCGCCGAACCGGCGCATCGCGCGCAGCACACCGGGCGCCGAGTGCTGGAAGGACAGATCGAAGTACGGGGCCACCTTCGGCGTCGAGGTCAGCACGTCGATCAGGGTCGGCCGCATCTCCGCGGGCTGCAGGTAGCTGACCCGGATCCGCTCGATCCCGTCGACCGCGGCGAGCTCGGGGAGCAGCGTATCCAGCAGCCGGATGTCGCCGAGGTCCTTGCCGTACGAGGTGTTGTTCTCGCTGACCAGCATGACCTCCTTGACGCCCTGCTCGGCCAGCCAGCGGGTCTCGCCGAGGACGTCGGAGGGGCGGCGCGAGATGAACGAGCCGCGGAAGGACGGGATGGCGCAGAAGGCGCACCGCCGGTCGCACCCCGACGCCAGCTTCACCGAGGCGACCGGGCTGGAGTCCAGGCGGCGGCGCAGCGGCGCACGCGGCCCGGAGGCGGGTGCGACGCCCTCCGGCAGGTCATCGGGGGCCTGGGCGTGGCCGGGCAGCGCCACCGCGGTGTCCTGCCGCGCCGCCGGGCTGATCGGCAGCAGCTTGCGCCGGTCACGCGGGGTGTGCGGGGCGTGGATGCCGCCGGAGAGGATGGTCTGCAGGCGGCCGGAGATGTCCGCGTAGTCGTCGAAGCCCAGCACGCCGTCGGCTTCGGGCAGCGCTTCCGCGAGCTCCTTGCCGTACCGCTCGGCCATGCAGCCGACGGCCACGACCGCCTTGGTGCGGGCCTGACCCTTCAGGTCGTTGGCCTCCAGCAGGGCGTCGACCGAGTCCTTCTTGGCGGCGTCGACGAAGCCGCAGGTGTTGACGACGGCGACATCGGCTTCGCTGGCATCGCCGACGAGCTGCCAGCCGTCCGCCGCCAGACGGCCGGCGAGCTCCTCGGAGTCCACCTCATTGCGCGCGCAGCCGAGAGTGACCAGAGCGACGGTACGGGGTTCGGGCATGGGCTCAGCCTACTTTGTCCGCGCCCGCCCCCAGTCCGGGTGCTCCTTCCCGCTGGTTATCCGGCCTGCGGATTGCCGGGGGTGAAGTTGGTGCGGACCAGCTGGCCGTCGCTGCCCGCGGTGCCGAGATCCTTGCCGTTGACGAACATCTTCACCGCGCCGGCGTTGCCGAGCACCAGGGAGATCTTCTTGTCGTCGGTGAAGGTCTTCGACTGTCCCTGGTCCAACAGTCCTTCGAAGAGCGAGTGCCCGTCGTTGGCCGTCGCGGTGACCCAGCTCTTGCCGCCGTCGGCGGTGAGTTTCACGGTGACCTTGTCGGCCGGGGCGGCGGCGATGGCGCTGCGGCTGGGCTCCGGGCGCTTGGTGGGGGGCGTGTGGGACGGCTGGGGGGCGCTGGGATGGGCCTGCGAGGCGTTCCCCGCCATCGACTCGCTTCCACTGCGCGCACCGCTGAACATCGTGAAGCCGACGAAACCGACCACGATCACGATCGCCGCGACCATGGCCGCGGTCCAGTTGGGGCGGCGCGGCTCGGGGCGGATCTTCTCCGCCTCGTAGACCGGCGCCACATGAGTGGGGCTGGGTCTTCCGCCGTGCTCGCCGTCATAGCTCTCGATCAGCGGCGCCGGATCGAGACCCACCGCACGCGCGAGCGTACGGACATGGCCTCGGGCGTAGACGTCGCCGCCGCAGCGGGAGAAGTCGTCCTGCTCGATCGCATGCACGAGGGGCGCCCGTACCCGAGTGGCCGCGCTTATCTCTTCGACGGTCAGACCGGCGTCGAGACGTGCCCGCTGCAGGGCGCGGCCGATGGACAGGGGTGCCTCGGAAGCTGCGTCGGAAGGTGAGTTGCCGATGGACACGGGGGCGCCTTTCGAGCGTGTAGCCACCTGCTGGAAATACAGTTTAGGGGCGGTAGGCAAGCATCGGGCAAGCGGACGAGATTACTTTGTCCGCCACCAGGGTCCACCTGGTCTTGACCACCGGATGTTCCTCCGTCGGCCGTCGGCCATCTGCCTGCCCTCTGCCCCCGTTTGACGTACGAACAGCGCTTACGGTTGCCCGTTCCGCCGACCCGAATGGACCGTCCGGGTGACGGCACGACCGCGCTCAGGGCTGGGCGTCACCGCGGATCACGGCGAGCACCCCGTCCAACTCGTCGGGCTTGACCAGGACGTCGCGCGCCTTGGAGCCCTCGCTCGGCCCGACGATGTTGCGCGATTCCATCAGGTCCATGAGTCTGCCCGCTTTCGCGAACCCCACGCGGAGTTTGCGCTGAAGCATCGAAGTCGAGCCGAACTGGGTGGACACCACCAGCTCCGCGGCCTGCAGCAACAGGTCGAGGTCGTCGCCGATCTCCTCGTCGATCTCCCGCCTGGCGCCGCCGGGACCGGTGACGTCGTCCCGGAAGACCGGGGTGAGCTGGGACTTGCAGTGGTCGACGACGGCGGAGACCTCGGCCTCGGTGACGAACGCGCCCTGCAGCCGGATCGGCTTGTTGGCGCCCATCGGCAGGAACAGCCCGTCGCCCTTGCCGATCAGCTTCTCGGCGCCCGGCTGGTCGAGGATGACCCGGCTGTCGGCGAGCGAGGAGGTGGCGAAGGCCAGCCGGGAGGGCACGTTCGCCTTGATCAGGCCGGTGACGACATCGACGCTCGGCCGCTGGGTGGCCAGCACCAGATGGATTCCGGCCGCGCGGGCGAGCTGGGTGATGCGGACGATGGAGTCCTCTACATCGCGCGGCGCGACCATCATCAGGTCCGCCAACTCATCGACGATCACCAGCAGATACGGATACGGGGTCAGTTCGCGTTCGCTGCCCTCGGGCGGTTTGGCCTTCCCCGACCGCACCGCCGCGTTGAAGTCGTCGATGTGGCGGAAGCCGTACGCCGCGAGGTCGTCGTAGCGCAGGTCCATCTCCCGGACCACCCACTGCAGCGCCTCGGCGGCCTTCTTCGGGTTGGTGATGATCGGCGTGATCAGATGCGGAATGCCTTCGTAAGCGGTCAGTTCGACGCGTTTGGGGTCCACCAGCACCATGCGGACCTCGTCCGGGGTGGCCCGGGCCATGATCGAGGTGATCAGACAGTTGATACAGGAGGACTTACCGGATCCGGTGGCACCGGCGACCAGGACATGCGGCATCTTGGCGAGGTTGGCCATCACATAGCCGCCCTCGACGTCCTTGCCCAGGCCGACCGTCATCGGATGTTCCTCGCCTGCCGCGTCCGCCGAGCGCAGCACATCGCCGAGGTTGACCATCTCCCGGTCGGAGTTGGGGATCTCGATGCCGACCGCCGACTTGCCCGGAATCGGACTTATGATCCGCACGTCCGGACTGGCGACCGCGTACGCGATGTTCTTGGTGAGGGCGGTGATCCGCTCGACCTTGACCGCCGGGCCGAGTTCGACCTCGTAGCGGGTGACCGTCGGTCCGCGGGTGAAGCCGGTGACCGAGGCGTCGACCTTGAACTCGGAGAAGACACCGGACAGCGAGGCGACCACGGCGTCGTTGGCGGCGCTGCGGGTGCGGCCGGGACCGCCGCGCTCCAGAAGGTCCAGCGACGGCAGTGCGTAGGTGATGTCGCCGGAGAGCTGAAGCTGCTCGGCGCGCGGGGGCAGCGGATCGGCGACCGGGGGCGCGGGCTTCTTGGTCAGGTCCGGTACGGCGTCGGCCGGGGGCGCGGACTCCTCGGCGCGCGCGGCCGGTACCGCCGACCCCTGCCCGCCCTTGACCATCGAGATCCGGCTGGTGATGTCGGCGACGACCGGCGACGGGTGGACCCCGTGCAGCACGGCGCCGTCCAGCGCGGCCGCGGCCGCCGCGGCGACATCGACCGGGTCGGGTTCGCCACGCGCCGGGCCGGGCTTGGAGAAGTCCACAGGCCCGCCCTGGCCGCGCCGCGAGCGGCGGCGGCCCAGTTCCTCGGCCTCCACCACCGCGGCGTCCACGACGTCGGCCGGAGCGGCCCGGCGGGTACGGGACCGGCGGGGCCGCGGCTCATCGTCCGGTTCGCCGTACGCGGCTTCCTCGTACGGCTCGTCGTTGTGGTCGTACCCGTCGTCGTCACCCGCGTCGTACAGCCCGAGCCGGGTGCCGAGTTGTCTGAGCCGATGCGGAATCGCGTTGACCGGGGTGGCGGTGACCACCAGCAGCCCGAAGACCGACAGCAGCACCAGCAGCGCGACGGCCAGCGCCGAGCCGACGGTGAACAGCAGCGGCTTGGAGGCGGCCCAGCCGATCATGCCGCCCGCGTCCCGCAGCGCCTGCGCGCCCTGTCCTCGCCCGGGCGCGCCGCAACCGATGTGGATCAGCCCGAGTACGCCGATGATCAGCGCGGACAGGCCGATGACGATGCGCCCGTTGGCCTCCGGCTGTTCCGGATGGCGCATCAGGCGGACGGCGACGACACCCAGCAGTATCGGCACCAGCAGGTCGAGCCGCCCGAACGCGCCGGTCACCAGCATGTCGATCAGATCGCCGACCGGGCCGCTGAGGTTGGACCAGGTGCCGGCCGCGATCACCAGCGCGAGTCCGAGCAGCAGCAGCGCCAGACCGTCCTTGCGGTGCGCCGGGTCCAGCCCCCGGGCGCCGCGGCCCACACCGCGGAACACCGCGCCCACGCTGTGCGCGAGACCGAGCCACAGCGCGCGCAGCAGACGCAGGATCGGACGGGTGGGACTCGGCGCCGGTTTGGGCGCGGCCTTGGGGGCAGCGGCCCGCTTGGCGGGCGCCTTCTTCGCCGCCGGACGTGCCTTCCCCGCGGTCTTCTTGGCGGGCGCCTTCTTCTTCGCGGCGCCCGCCCCGGCACCCGACGTGCGCCCGGTGCGCTTGGCGGGAGCCGCAGAGCCGCTCGAACCCTTGCCGGACGTACGTGAGGCCATGGTGCCGAGGTTACCGCCGTTGCCCCAGGGCCAGGTACGAGGCGTCGCATACGCCCGTTCGTGTCGCGGCCCAGATGTAGCAAGGGTGACGCGGCGTCAACCGGTCATCCTTGCGGGGGCACCGACGACGGCCCCGGGTCGGCGCCCGGCTCCAGTGCGTCCAACGCCCGCCGCAGCCCGGTCAGCTTGCGCTCCAGATGTGCCGCGGTGGCCACCGCGGCGGCGTCGGCGGAGTCGTCCAGCTGCTTGGACAGCGCCTCCGCCTGCTCCTCCACCGCCGCGAGCCGGGCGGACAGTTCGGCGATCAGCCCGGCGGGCTCCCTGGCCCCGTCGGCTCCCTGGTGCCCGCCCTGCTCCAACTGCAGGCGCAGCAGGGCGGCCTGCTCACGCAGCTGGCAGTTCTTCATGTAGAGCTCGACGAAGACCGAGACCTTCGCCCTGAGCACCCACGGGTCGAACGGCTTGGAGATGTAGTCCACCGCACCCGCCGCGTAACCACGGAAGGTGTGGTGCGGACCGTGGTTGATGGCGGTCAGGAAGATGATCGGGATGTCGCGGGTGCGTTCGCGGCGCTTGATGTGCGCGGCGGTCTCGAACCCGTCCATGCCCGGCATCTGCACATCGAGCAGGATCACCGCGAAATCGTCCGTGAGCAGCGCTTTGAGCGCCTCCTCCCCGGACGATGCCCGAACCAGCGTCTGATCGAGCGCGGAGAGGATGGCCTCCAGCGCCAGCAGATTCTCCGGCCGGTCATCGACCAGGAGGATCTTGGCCTTCTGCACCATAGCCCGTCCTCCTCGGCCCGGCATGGGGCCTCCCCTGCTCGATGAGCTCGGGGAAGCACCGGGCGCCGCCCCCAGGGACGACTCCTGTACGCCGCCCGTCCTTGTGCCGGTCATGGTAGCCGCACCCCGTCGCTCGCCACACCCTGTCACCGCCATGTCACTGTGCACCTAGCAGAAACGTGGCGGGAGACCAGAAGGTTCCCTGCATACCGCACTCTCACACCCCTTCGAGCACGCCTTGTTGTGCGATGACGCATTCTCATCCGGCTCTCACCCGGCTCCCTTCCCCCGGCCCGCCTCGCGCTGTTCGCCTTCGCCCGTCTCAACGCGCCCGCATCCACTGTTCCATGACCGACAGCAGGTGATCGGTGTCCACCGGCTTGGTGACGTAGTCGGACGCGCCGGACTCGATGCTCTTCTCCCGGTCACCCTTCATCGCCTTCGCGGTCAGCGCGATGATCGGCAGCCCGGCGAACTGCGGCATCCGACGGATCGCCGACGTGGTGGCATAGCCATCCATCTCCGGCATCATGATGTCCATCAGGACAACGGCGACATCGTCGTGCTGCTCCAGCACCTCGATGCCCTCACGGCCGTTCTCCGCGTACAGCACTACCAGTCCGTGCTGCTCCAGCACACTGGTCAGCGCGAAGACATTGCGGATGTCGTCGTCGACGATCAGCACCTTCTGCCCGCTGAAGCCGCCCCGTGCGGCGCGCTCAGTGCGCCGCACGCCGTCCTGCCGGCCGCCGTCCACCCAGGAGTCGGCTCCCGGCTGCTGCCCGACCCTGCCGGGTTGTGCGGCACGGTCCGGGGACGGCACCGCCCGGCGGCGCAGCCGCGCCAGCCCGCCGCCGCGGCCGTACGCGCCGCGGTCGGGCTCCTCCCCGGGCATCTCCACGGCGGCCAGCTCATCGGCCGACGCGGCGCCGTCCATCCTGGACGCCTGCTCCCTGGTGGGCAGTTCGCCGGTGCTGAGCGGCAGGTAGAGCGTGAACGTCGAGCCGCGGCCCGGCTCGCTGTCCGCGTGGATCTCACCGCCGAGCAGCCGGGCGATCTCGCGGCTGATGGACAGGCCGAGGCCGGTGCCGCCGTACTTGCGGCTGGTCGTGCCGTCGGCCTGCTTGAACGCCTCGAAGATGACCCGCATCTTGCTCGCCGCGATGCCGATGCCGGTGTCGGTGACCGAGAACGCGATCATGTCCTGGTCGGGGTCGCGCAGCGAGCCGGACTCCAGCATCTGCTCGCGGATCGCGATCGGGATCTCCTTGCCCGCCGGGCGGATGACCAGCTCGACGGCGCCCGCGTCGGTGAACTTCACCGCGTTGGACAGCAGGTTGCGCAGCACCTGCAGCAGCCGCTGCTCGTCGGTGTGCAGGGTCATCGGCAGCTCGGGCGAGACCCGGACCGAGAAGTCCAGGCCCTTCTCCACGGTGAGCGGCCGGAAGGTGGCCTCCACGTAGTCGACCAGCTGGACCAGGGCGATACGGGTCGGGCTGACGTCCATCTTGCCCGCCTCGACCTTCGACAGATCGAGGATGTCATTGATCAGCTGGAGCAGATCGGAACCCGCGCCGTGGATGGTTTCGGAGAACTCCACCTGCTTGGGCGACAGGTTGCCGTCGGCGTTGTCGGCGAGCAACTTGGCCAGGATCAGCAGCGAGTTGAGCGGGGTGCGCAGCTCGTGCGACATGTTGGCGAGGAACTCGGACTTGTAGCGCATGGAGACCGCGAGCTGCTCGGCGCGCTCCTCCAGGACCTGCCGGGCCTCCTCGATCTCGGTGTTCTTCACCTCGATGTCGCGGTTCTGCTGGGCCAGCAGCTCGGCCTTCTCCTCCAGTTCGGCGTTGGATGCCTGCAGTGCCTTCTGCCGGTTCTCCAACTCGGCGGAACGCTCCCGCAGTTGTGCGGTGAGCTCCTGGGACTGCTCCAGCAGCCCCTCCGTCTTGGTGTTGACCGAGATGGTGTTGACGCTGGTCGCGATCATCTCCGCGATCTGGCTGAGGAAGTCCTTCTGGATCTGGGTGAGCGGCTGGAAGGAGGCCAGCTCGATCACGCCCAGGACCCGGTCCTCGAACAGCAGCGGCAGCACGATGACATGGGCGGGCGGCGCCTCACCCAGCCCCGAAGCGATCTTGAGGTAGCCGGGCGGCACGTTCTCCACCAGGATCGTGCGCCGCTCCACCGCCGCCTGCCCGATGAGCGACTCCCCCGGCAGGAACGAGGTCGGCATGGTCCGCCGCGAGTAGCCGTAGGAGCCGATCAGCCGCAGCTCGTACGGCTCGGCGTCGGCGCCGCCGATCTCCCCGCGCTCACCGCCCGTCGCGACCTCCTGGGCCAGGAAGAACGCACCGTGCTGCGCGGAGACCACCGGGGTCAGCTCGCTCATGATGAGCGCCGCCACGTCCACCAGGTCGCGGCGGCCCTGCATCAGGCCGGAGATGCGGGCCAGGTTGCCCTTGAGCCAGTCCTGCTCCTTGTTGGCCAAGGTGGTCTCGCGGAGCTTGACGATCATCGTGTTGATGTTGTCCTGGAGCTCCAGGATCTCGCCCGCCGCGTCCGCGTCGATGCGCAGATTGAGGTCACCGCGGGTCACCGCCGTGGCGACCTCGGCGATGTTGCGCACCTGGTTGGTCAGGTTGTTCGCCATCAGGTTCACGGAGTCCGTGAGGTCCTTCCAGATGCCGGATACACCCGGCACCCGCGCCTGACCGCCGAGGCGGCCCTCGGTACCCACCTCCCGCGCGACCCGGGTCACCTCGTCACCGAACGCCGACAGCTGGCCGACCATGGTGTTGATGGTCGTCTTCAGCTCCAGGATCTCACCGCGCGCGTCCACGTCGATCTTCTTGGACAGGTCACCGCGCGCCACGGCCGTGGTCACCATCGCGATGTTGCGCACCTGGTTGGTGAGGTTGGACGCCATCGAGTTCACCGACTCGGTGAGGTCCTTCCAGGTACCCGACACACCCGGCACCCGGGCCTGACCGCCCAACTCGCCCTCGGTGCCCACCTCGCGGGCCACCCGGGTCACCTCGTCACCGAAGGCGGACAGCGTGTCCACCATCGTGTTGATGGTCTCGGCGAGCTGCGCGACCTCACCGCGCGCCTCCACGGTGACCTTCTTCGTCAGATCTCCGTTGGCCACCGCGGTGGAGACCGTCGCGATGCTGCGCACCTGCGACGTCAGGTTGTTCGCCATGATGTTGACGTTCTCGGTGAGGTCCTTCCAGATGCCGGACACATCACGCACCCGGGCCTGACCGCCGAGGCGGCCCTCCGTGCCCACCTCGCGCGCGACCCGGGTCACCTCGTCACCGAACGCGGAGAGCTGGTCCACCATCGTGTTGACGGTGGTGACCAGTTCGAGGATCTCGCCCTTGGCGTCAACCGTGATCTTCTTCGACAGGTCGCCCTGGGCGACCGCCGTCGTCACCTCGGCGATGTTGCGGACCTGGCCCGTCAGGTTTGACGCCATGCCGTTCACAGACTGCGTCAGGTCCTTCCAGGTGCCCGACACGCCCTTCACATCGGCCTGGCCGCCCAGGATGCCCTCGGTGCCCACCTCGCGGGCCACCCGGGTCACCTGCTCGGCGAACGCCGAGAGCTGGTCGACCATCGTGTTCAGGGTGTTCTTCAGCTCCAGGATCTCGCCACGCGCGTCCACGTCGATCTTCTGCGACAGATCACCGCGCGCCACCGCCGTGGCGACCTGCGCGATGTTGCGGACCTGGGCGGTCAGGTTGCCGGCCATGCCGTTCACCGAATCCGTCAGATCACGCCACACGCCCGCCACACCGGGCACCTGCGCCTGACCGCCGAGGCGGCCCTCGGTACCCACCTCGCGGGCCACCCGGGTCACCTGGTCGGCGAAGGCGGAGAGCTGGTCGACCATCGTGTTGATGGTGTTCTTCAGCTCCAGGATCTCGCCACGCGCGTCGACCTCGATCTTCTGCGACAGATCACCGCGCGCCACCGCCGTCGTCACCTGGGCGATCTGCCGGACCTGCGAAGTGAGGTTGCCCGCCATGAAGTTGACGGAGTCGGTCAGGTCCTTCCAGGTACCCGACACGCCGGGCACCTCCGCCTGACCACCCAGACGCCCCTCCGTACCCACATCGCGGGCCATCCGCGTCACCTGGGCGGCGAACGAGGAGAGTTGGTCCACCATGGTGTTGACGGTGTTCTTCAACTGGAGCATCTCGCCGGAGACGTCGACCGTCACCTTCTGCGACAGATCACCGTTGGCCACCGCCGTCGTCACCTGCGCGATGTTGCGCACCTGGCCGGTGAGGTTCCGGAACGCGGTGTTCACCGAGTCCGTCAGGTCCTTCCAGGTACCGGCCGCACCCGGCACCTGCGCCTGACCGCCGAGTTCACCCTCGACGCCGATCTCCCGAGCCACCCGGGTCACTTCGGAGCCGAACGACGACAGCTGGTCCACCATCGTGTTGACGGTGTTCTTCAACTCCAGCATCTCGCCGGAGACGTCGACCGTCACCTTCTGCGACAGATCACCGTTGGCCACCGCCGTCGTCACCTGCGCGATGTCCCGCACCTGCGCGGTCAGGTTCCGGAACGCGGTGTTCACCGAGTCCGTCAGGTCCTTCCAAGTGCCCGCCGCACCCGGAACCTGCGCCTGACCGCCCAGCAGACCCTCGGCACCGACCTCGCCCGCGACCCGGGTCACCTCGTCCGCGAAGGTGCGCAGCGTCTCGGTCATCCCGTTGATCGTCTCGGCGAGCTGGGCCACCTCGCCGCGCGCCGCGATCGTGATCTTCTGCGACAGATCACCGTTGGCCACCGCAGTCGTCACCTGCGCGATGTCCCGCACCTGCGCGGTCAGGTTCCCGGCCATGGTGTTGACCGAGTCCGTCAGATCCTTCCAGACACCCGCGACACCGGGCACCTGCGCCTGGCCGCCGAGTTCACCCTCGGTGCCCACCTCGCGGGCCACCCGCGTCACTTCGGAGGCGAAGGACGACAACTGGTCCACCATCGTGTTGACGGTGTTCTTCAACTCCAGCATCTCGCCGGCCACATGAACCGTGACCTTCCGCGACAGATCCCCCTTGGCCACCGCCGTGGTGACCAGCGCGATGTCGCGCACCTGGGCCGTCAGCCGGGAGGCCATCGTGTTGACCGAGTCCGTCAGGTCCTTCCAGGAGCCCGACATACCGCGCACCCGGGCCTGCCCGCCCAGCTTGCCCTCGGTCCCGACCTCACTGGCCACCCGCGTCACCTCGTCGGTGAACGCGGACAACTGGTCGACCAGGCCGTTGACGGTACGGCCCACCTTGAGGAACTCCCCGCGCAGCGGATGCGCCGAACCGTCCGGACCCTGCGAGCGCAGGTCCATGCGCTGCTCCAGATCGCCCTCGGCGACCGCCGACAGCACCCGCCCGACCTCGGACACCGGCCGTACGAGATCGTCCACCAGCGCGTTCGAGGCGTCGATCGCGGCCGCCCACGAGCCCTCGCAGGCCCCGATCTCCAGGCGCTCGGTGAGCTTGCCCTCCCGGCCGACGACCCGCCGGACCCGCGCCAACTCCCCGGTGAGGTGCTGGTTACGGTCCGCCACCTCGTTGAAGACGGCGGCGATCTCGGCCATCACCCCGTCCCCGGAGACCGTCAGCCGTTTGCGGAAGTTCCCGTCCCGCATGGAAACAAGCGCGGACAGCATCCTGTGCAGAGCGGCTGAGTCGACCTCGACGGTCCCGTTGACGCGGGAACGCGCGCCTTTCGTACGCGTGGCCCCGCCACGCGACGATGCACCAGACTCCACCGTGTCCCTCCCGGAGGGTCGAACGTCGACTTGCCCTGGCCCTTGCCTCTGCCCAAGGCCTTCCCAGTGTTTCACCATGCCGGCCCCCGGCCATAACGGTTCGGCAGCATCGCATACCAAACCCCGGTGTGGTTCCGACAGAGCGATCCCGACGGATCCCGACGGAAAACACCCGCAACCGGCGCACGCGCGCCCCAGGTGGGTAAGTAACCTGGCATCCGGTTGCCCGCCAAGAGCCGGGCGTACACCTGGGCAGCGGAGGGGTGCCGCGACATGCGCGAGCAGAGCGCCGAACGGGGGCCTGTACCGGCCACGGCCAGCGTGCCCGAGACTTGGCTGCGCCATGTGGGAGAGCAGCGAACCAGCGACGACCCGAGTGACCCGCGACACATGAGGAGCCAATTGATCACCGCGCGTGCAGCCGCCACCTTCGAGCCGGTCGGGCGCTCGGTCGCCACCGCACGTGCCTTCGTCCGCGATACCTTGCAGGGTTGGGGCTTCAGCGACGTGGTCGACGACGCCGTCGTCCTCACCAGCGAACTGGTCACCAACGCCGTCGTACACGCGGGCACCGCCGCCGACGTACTGTGCCTGCGCTATCCGGCCTCCGTCCGCATCGAGGTCGCCGACCACTACCCCGAACGCGAAGTTCCGCTGCACGACGGGGACCGCACCAGCTCCCCCGACCGCGAGGGCGGCCGGGGACTCATCCTGTGCTCGGCACTGGCCTCCCGGTGGGGCGTGGAGTACGCCCCGACCCACAAGCAGGTCTGGTTCCAGCTGGACCTGCCGGAACGCCCGGCCGGTACCCGCTCCGCGGGCCCCGCGCTGCCGCTCACCTCGCTGCCCCTCGCCGACGCCCAGGTCCGCGTCGGCGTCATCCAGGTCGACCGCGACGGCATCATCAGCGGCTGGAACGAGGACGCCCAGTCGCTGTTCGGCCACTCCCCGCAGCAGGTCGTCGGCAAGGCACTCGGCGACCTCACCGCCTGGCCGCAGACCCCCGGCACCGGCTTCGGCCTCGCCGAGGCGATGCGGCTCTCCCGCTGGGAGGGGTCGTACGGGCTGCGCGGCGCCGACGGCAAGGTCCAGCCGGTGTACGGCTCCCATCTGCGGGTACGCGACACCTCCGGCGAACCGTCCACGGTCTGCCTGCTGGTACGGGAGCACGAACGCGCCGTCCTGCAAGGGCCGCTGCGCGGATCGGTACCGGACCCCACGCAGACCGACCGAGGCAAGATCACCGCCGACCCCTTCGAGGTCTTCATCGGCTCCCCGGCCCCCGACGACCTCGACGGCCTGCTGCAGCGCACCGTGGAGCGCGCCCGCGACATGCTCGACGGTGACGCGGCCTATCTCCTGCTCGCCACCGACGACGAGACCGAGCTGGAGGTACGGGCCTCCACCGGCCTGCCCGCCGCCCGCCAGCGGTTCGCCCGGGTGCCCGTCGAGGCGGGTACCGGCCGCTACGGCAGCGCCCGGATGCCCGCCGTGCACGAGGACCTCATCGCCGCGCCGGGCGCCGTACCGCTGCTGGCCGGTACCGGCATGCGGTCAGTCGTCACCGTTCCGCTCAAGGTGGAGGGGCGGCTGACCGGCTCCCTCGGCGTCGCCGCCGAGTTCCCCGGCCGCTACAGCAACGAAGAGGCGCTGCGCCTGCAGTTCGCCGCGGACCGGATCGCACTCGCCGTCGAGAGCGCCCGCCTCACCGAGCTGGAACGCCTCCGCCGCGGATCCCTGTCGTTCCTCGTCGAGGCCTCCGACCTGCTGGCCGGAACGCTGGAACGCGACCAGACGCTGGCACTGATGGCCCAGATGACCGTGCCCACCCTGGCCAGCTGGTGCGCCGTCTACACCATCGCCGAGCAGGCCGAGCCGGAGCTGGCCTTCGTCCTGCACGAGGACGAGGACCGGATCGACGGGCTCAAGGCCCTGCTGTCCAGGATCGCTCCGCCCTCCCCCGACCCGACCCCGGGCGCCCGGGTGTGGACCGCGCCGTCCGACGCCGCCCACTCCACCGCACTCCGCGCCTCCCTGCGCAGCCTGGGCCTGGCCGAAGCGGGCCGCCCGGCCACCGGCACCGGCGCGCACGCCACCGCCTCCGCCGTCGGCGGGGAGACGGTGGTACTGCCGCTGGTCGCCCGCAACCGCGTGATCGGCATGCTCACCCTGGGCAAGCCGTCCGACGAGCGCTTCCGCCAGGAGATCCTGGAACTCGCCGAGGACCTGTCCCGCCGGGCCGCACTGGCTCTGGACAACGCCCGGTTGTACTCCGAGCGCACCGCCATCAGCCAGTCGCTGCAGCGCAGCCTGCTGCCGCCCGAGCTGCCGCAGATCCCCGGCGTCGAGGTCGAGGTGATCTACCAGGCCGCGGGCGAAGGCAACGAGGTCGGCGGCGACTTCTACGACCTCTTCCCGATCCGCGAAGGCTGCTGGGGCTTCGCCATCGGCGACGTGTGCGGTACGGGACCGGAGGCGGCCGCGGTCACCGGCCTCGCCCGGCACGCCCTGCGGCTGCTCGCCAGGGAGGGCTTCGGCGGTCCCGCGGTACTGGAGCGGCTCAACGCCGCCATCCTCGACGAGGGCGCCCGCAGCCGCTTCCTGACCCTGCTCTACGGGGAGTTGTGGCCGCAGCGCGACGGCAGCGCCGTTTTGAAGGTCGTCTGCGCCGGACACCCGCTGCCGCTACGGCTCCGCCAGAACGGCAGTGTGGAACCGGCCGCGGAACCGCAGCCGCTGCTGGGCGTGTTGGAGGACCTGGAGCTGATCGAGCAGACCGTGACGCTCGCCCCCGGGGATGTGCTGTTGTGCGTGACCGACGGTGTCACCGAACGCCGTGAGGGCAGCCGGATGCTGGGCGACGACGGACTCGCCGAAGTCCTCGCGCAGAGCACCGGCCTCACGGCGGGCGCCGTGGCGGCCCGAGTACAGCGCGCGGTGGAGCGGTTCGCCGCCGACGCGCCATCGGACGACATGGCGATCCTGGCGATGCGCGTCCCGGAACTCCAGGTCCCGGAGCTGTGAACTCCCGACGCTGCGCGCCGAAATGCACGAAGGCCCCCGCCGGTAGGTAACCGGGCGGGGGCCTTCGTCATCTGAGCCCCAATACGGAATCGAACCGTAGACCTTCTCCTTACCATGGAGACGCTCTGCCGACTGAGCTATTGGGGCGCGCCGACGGAGAAGATCGTAGCTCATTCTCACGCCGACCAGAAATTGACCGCCGGGGACCGGTCTAAAGCAACCCACCCAGTGCGTTGCAGGCCGAGACGATTCGCTCCACCTCGCGCTCGGTGAGCAGTGGATGCACCGGCAGTGACAGTGTTTCGGCGGCCGCCTGCTCCGTGTGCGGCAAATCGGCCGACGTACGGAAAGCGGGAATGCGGTGCAGCGGGGTAGGTACCGGAATTCCCGCATCCACGCCGCGACTTGCCAGTGCCCTGGCGAACGCGTCACGGTCCGGCCGCCCGTTTCCGGGCACCCGCACCACGTACCGGTAATAGACGTGCCGCGCTCCGGCGGCCACGTACGGTACGTGCACGCCCTTCAACGCCGAGTCGAAGACACGGGCGTTAGCCCGCCGCCGGGCGGCGAATCCAGCGACGCGCTCCAACTCCCCCCGTCCCGCGACCGCAGATTCCTCCGTCGGCCGGGTGTCCGGCGTACGCAACTCCCGCACCTTGCGGGCGAGTCGTGGATCTTCCGTGACCACGGCAAGGCTGAACGCCGCCAACACACCGAAGGTGCCGACGGGTTGGCGGTCCAACTCGGCACCGCAGGCCTGCGACGCGTCCTCTATCAGGGCCAGCCCATGGCGGCCTGCCAGCTCGGCCAGACGGCGCATGGGCGCCGGGTGGCCGAACCGGTGGCCGGCGACTATGGCGACGGTGCGCCAGGTGACCGCGGCAGCGACCGCGTCCGGGTCCAGGCAGAAGCTCTGCGGATCGATGTCGGCGAAGACCGGGGTGGCACCCGCGAGCCGGACGGCCTCGATCGCGGCCGCAGGACCGTACGAGGGCACGATCACCTCGTCGCCCGGTACCACCCCCAGCGCGACGAGTGACAACCGAAGGGCGCAGTACCCCTCTTGTACGGCGACGCAGTGCCGCCCGCCCACGAGGTCCGCGAACTCGCTCTCGAACGCGGCGACCAACGATCCCTCGACCACGCTGCCGCTTGGCTTCACGCCGCACCTCCAGTCGTTGAGGTCGCCAGAGTCCCGAGGCCCGACGATCGGCGGCCAAGCGGCGGGTGAACGACGGATGATGAAAACGCAAAAAGCCTCAGTTCCCACGCCGAGGCGTGGGAACTGAGGCTCTGTGAAAACTTGTTCGGCGGTGTCCTACTCTCCCACAGGGTCCCCCCTGCAGTACCATCGGCGCTGAAAGGCTTAGCTTCCGGGTTCGGAATGTAACCGGGCGTTTCCCTAACGCTATGACCACCGAAACACTATG
>NZ_JARHTQ010000021.1 GCF_029223525.1 Streptantibioticus ferralitis
GAGCCGGAAGTATTCCTCCCGCTCAGCGTGCAACTTCTTCCGCCCTTGTTCCTTCCGGCTCTCCCGGATCTTGAAGTCCATCGCATCCCCTGAGCTGGGGTGTTGCGACGACCACTAGAACGGAAGGCCGTGGGAGGGGCCTTTCCCGTGCGTCAGCGGACACCGACGCAGGCCAGCGCTGCCCTCTGAGCAGGCATGATGCCGGTCGGCCAGTACAGGTAGGCGACTCCGCCGGAACCGCTGACCACCTGGCCTTTCGCGTTGTACCGCTTGGTGCGCAGCCAGATGTTCTCGAACTGCCGTCGCTTGTACACGCGGTGGACCGCGGCGTCGTTGGGGCTTGCCGGATCGTTGGCGATCACGTCGCCGGCGGGGGTGAAGCCGATGACGCACATCAGGTGCCCTGCCGTCCCGTAACCCGCGCCGTCGAGCTCCGACGCGAGGAAGGACTGTGACGTTATGACCGGGATGCCGTTCCTGATCAGCCGTTCGACGTCGTTCAGCGAACGCAGCCGGGTGATCACGCTCTCCATCTCGTGGTAGGTCGCGGCGTATGCGGCGTTGAACGGCCAGTTGCCGCAGCCCTGGTACTGCCAGTCGTAGGTGTACCGGGCCGCCTGGTCGACCTGGGGGTCGGCGAACGCCGGGTTGATCCAGGCGAGTTGGGCGGGTGTGGGCCTGCGCCCCCAGTACTCGATGACCATCTGCGAGGAGGTGGGGCTGCACCAGGCCTCACCGCCGTTGTTGTACTCGGGGTACTGGCCTTTGTGGATCTCCTGCGAATAGCGCGGCACCGGCAGCTCGTGCCCGGCGCCCTCGCCCGGCTTCGAGGCCGGCACGGTGAAACGGTCCGGGACGGCGGAGGCCATGGCGCCGATCCGCCAGACGACCGGGGTCAGTTGGGTACCGGGCTTGCGGTAGAGGGTCAGTCGCAGACGGTAGGCGGCCAGCCGCAGCCCGCCGGCCGGCTTGTCGATGGCGAAGGTGTCGGTGGAGATCCCACTCCTGCCGTCGTCCTGGCCGTCGAGCGAGGTGCGCTTGATGTCGGTGTCGCCGGACGCCCAGCGGCCCATGACGTACCACGGGGTCGCGGCGCCGTCGCTGTACGTGCCGCCCAACTCGGCCTGCAGCCAGGTCCCTTGGGGGGTGCGGGCGTTCCAGGAGGCGACCAGCTCGGTGGCGCCGAACGGGAGGGTACGGGCCGGGGAGGTCCAGGTCGCGTACTCCCAGGTGCTGGTGGTCTTGGTGTGCGGGTCGGTGTAGTCGATCGTTCCGGCGGGACGGTCCAGCACGACGCCGGGGCGGTGGCCGGACACCACCCGGGTACCGCTCCCGGCTCCGCAGCGCCAGTCGGTGTACGAGGTCCAGGAGTGGTAGTCCACGGGCGCCGCCTCGGGGCCGGGTGCGGGGGTGCCCGCCGGGTCCTCGGTACCGCGCGGCTCGGCGGACGCCCGGGTCGCGGCGGTGGCGGTGGCCGCGAGCGCGGTGGCCAGCACGGTACGGCGCGAGGTCTGTCTCGTCATGGGGCGGAACCCCCTTGTCGTTGGCTCATCGGGTCGGTCCTGTCTGGCAACTGTCGTGGCGGGTATGGCGGTTCGGCCAGGCTCTGCCCCCGGCGGGATCAGCCGGGCAGCACGACGAGGTCGCGGCCGGTGACGTTGAGCCGTTCGCCGCCGGGCTCGGTGACCACCACGATGTCCTCGATGCGGGCGCCGAAGCGGCCCGGCAGATAGATCCCCGGTTCGATGGAGAAGGCCATGCCGGGCTCCAGCGGCCGCTCGCTGCCCGCCACGATGTACGGCTCCTCGTGCGTTTCCAGCCCGATGCCGTGCCCCGTGCGGTGTACGAAGTGCTCGCCGTATCCGGCGGCCTCGATGATGTCCCGGCCGATCGCGTCGAGTTCCTGTGCGGTGAGCCGGGGCCGTACCGCCTCGGTCTGCGCCTGCTGGGCCCGCTGGAGCACCGCGTACAACTCCCGGAATTCCGGGTGCGGTTCGCCGACCGCGTAGGTGCGGGTCGAGTCCGAGCAGTAGCCGTCGGCCGTGGTACCGCCGATGTCCACCACGACCGGGTCGCCGGTCCTGATGACGCGGTCGGAGACCTCGTGGTGCGGGCTGGCGCCGTCGGGGCCCGCGGCCACGATGACGAAGTCGCAGGTGGCATGGCCCGCCTCGATGATCGCCTCGGCGATGTCCCGGGCCACCTCCCGCTCGGTGCGGCCGGGCACCAGCCACTCCCCGATCCTGCGGTGCACCCGGTCGATGGCCGCCCCCGCCCGCCGCAGCGCCGCCACCTCGGCCGGGCTCTTGCGCATCCGCAGCTCGCGCAGCACGTCACCGGCGAGGCCCTGCTCCGCGTGCGGCAGCGCCGCACGGAACGCGAGCACCTTCTCGGCCCACATGTGGTTGTCCACCGCGATCCGCTTGCTGCCCACCGGCAGGCGGTCCGCGACCAGCGCGTACGGGTCCTCGGTCTCGGCCCAGCCGATGATCTCGATCCCCAGCCCGCCGACCGGCGACGCCTCGGCGGCGGCCTTCTCCAGCGCGGGCACGACCAGCACCGGATCGCCGTCCGCCGGGCACACCAGACAGGTCAGCCGCTCCAGCGGCAGGGCCTGATACCCGGTCAGGTAGCGCAGATCAGCGCCGGGCGAGACGAGCAGCGCGTCCAGACCGGCGTCGGCGGCGGCCTCGCAGGCCTTCGCGATGCGGTCGGCGGGGTAGAGGTCCGCGGCGGAGTCGTGGGAGTCAGTCACGGACTTACCGTAATCGCCGCCCGCGCGGGGCGCATCGGGGCCCGTAGGGGACGCGCCGTAGGCTGATCGCGATGGACCAACAGGATGCCCACTCCCCCGTGCTGCCGGAGCTCGCCGCCCGGCTGCGCGCGCTGCCGCCGTCCTGCGGTCCGGTGCGCGTGATCGCGGTGGACGGGCATGCGGGCTCCGGCAAGAGCACCTTCGCCGCCCGGCTGTCCGAGGCGCTGGGCGGCGCCCCCGTGGTGCATCTGGACGATCTGGCCACCCATGAGGAGCTCTTCGGGTGGACCGGACGGCTGCGGGAGCAGGTACTGGAGCCGATGGCGCGGGGCGCGGCGGCCTGCCACGCGGTGTACGACTGGGCCGCGTCCCGTTTCGCGTCCTGCGTGGACGTGCCATGCGCCCCGGTCGTCCTGATCGAGGGAGTGGGAGCCGGGAGACGGGAGGTGCGGCCGTTTCTGGCGGGGCTGGTGTGGATGGATTTTCCGCGCGGCCGGTCCTGGGAGCGCGGTCGGCACCGGGATGGCCCGGAACTGCGTGACTTCTGGCACGGCTGGACGCGGGCCGAGGCCGAGCACTTCGCGGCCGATCCATCTCGTCCATTCGCCGATCTGCTGGTACTGCAGAGGTCGGATGGATACGAGGTACTACCGGGGCCGATGTGCCGACGCTGAACGGCCTTGTTCCTTACGTTCGGTGACAGCACGCAGGCGGTGAGCTGCGACGGCGAAATGTCTGACACCAAGTGCCCGATGGCGGCTTGACCTGGGGGGCGTACAGGACTTACGTTCTGAATGCGCGGTCGGTGACCGACTGCCCCTATACACGAAGCCCCCGGTTGTTCCCCCGTGACCGGGGGCTTCGTCCTGTTCCGACTTGACGGAATGCCCCTTTTGCCGGAAATGCACTCACCCTGTGTCACGGTCGGCCCAGCGCCTTTCCGGGACGGCCGGTTCGCCATCCGGAACCTGAGAGAGCGGTGCGCCGCTCTCTCCCCCGCGCAACGTCGCAGGTACGATGCCGAAGGGGCGGCCGGCCGTCGCGCACGGTTCGTTCCCGCGCCAACTTCCTTGGCGGGTAGGCCCGTTCGACAGCACAGTTCGACAGGACCGTTCGCAGGAGTGGCACTGGCAGGCCACGGGGGGCACGGTTGTGGGGGACCTGATGAACTTCGGTACTGAGCGCTCCAGCGCCCCCGCCGATCTGGCGTGGCTGCGCGCCGTCGACGCCTGCACGATGGGCGCTTACGCGCAGGCCGAGGAGGAGTTCCGGGCCGCGGTCCGACTCGATCCCGGGATGGCCGACGCCTGGCTCGGGCTGCACGCGCTGCGCGCCGACACCTCGACCGCCCTGCTGCGGATGTACCGGCACCGGGACCGGTTCGGCGAGCAGCGCCACCGGTACCATCGCTCCCTCAACTCCTGGTACTGGCTGGGCTGGTGGGTGCAACCGGTACTGGAGTCCCCACGGGACCTGCTGCTCGCCCACGCCTCGCACTGGCTGGACGGCCGCCATGTGGCGGATCTGGACCGGGCGTTGGCGGAGTGCCCGCCGGTGGACACCGATCCGCAGGTCCGCTTTCTGCACGCCTGCCGCGCCTATCTGGTCAAGGACTGGGAGCAGTTGGTCCGGCACACCGAGCCGCTGCTCGACGATCCGGTGCTGGGCATAGAGGCGGGACTGTTCGGCGGTATGGCCCGGGTGCGGCTGGAGATGTGCGGGCAGGCGGAGCCACTGCTGGCCGCCGCGCTGATGCGCTGCCGCAGCGAGCTGCCGCAGCGCAAGGAGCTGCGCTACTGGCTGGCCCGCGCCTACGAGGGGACCGGGCGCTCGGCCGCCGCGCTGCCGCTGTACCGGGCGGTGCACCGGGTGGACCCCACCTTCATGGACACCGCCGCCCGGATGGCGGCGATCACCGAGGCCGAGGACGGTCTCGACGAGGCGCAGGATTTGGCGGCCGTGACGCTCGCGGGGCTCGGCCAGTCGGGCCCCGACGGCCTGCCGGACGGCGACCAGGGCCCGCTCCCCGACCTGGACACCGGCCGCGGCGCCGACGGCCCCCCTGCTCCGGGGGCCTCCCCCGCTCCCGCACCGGTCGACGATGACGCGGTACGGGAGAAGGCGGTACTGCCGGTGGCGCCGATTCCGCCGCAGATACCGCTGGGCACGCCCGATCCCGTACTGCTGGCCAATGCGCTGGCCGAGCTGGAGCGCATGGTCGGCCTTGAGCCGGTCAAACGGCAGGTCAAAGCGTTGTCCGCGCAGTTGCGGATGGCTCGGCTGCGGGCCGGGCAGGGGCTGCCGGTGCAGCCGCCGAAGCGGCACTTCGTCTTCTCGGGCCCGTCCGGCACCGGCAAGACCACGGTCGCCCGCATTCTCGGCCGGGTCTTCTTCGCCCTCGGGCTGCTCGGTGGCGACCATCTGGTGGAGGCCCAACGGGCCGATCTGGTCGGCGAGTTCCTGGGGCAGACAGCGGTCAAGGCCAATGAGCTGATCGACTCCGCGCTGGGCGGCGTGCTGTTCGTCGACGAGGCCTACAGTCTGTCCAACTCCGGCTACAGCAAAGGCGACGCGTACGGCGAGGAGGCGCTGCAGGTGCTGCTGAAGCGCGCCGAGGACAACCGCGACCGCCTGGTGGTGATCCTCGCCGGGTACCCCGAGGGAATGGACCGGCTGCTCGCCGCCAATCCCGGTCTCAGCTCCCGGTTCACCACCCGGGTGGACTTCCCCAGCTACCGGCCGCTGGAGCTGACGAAGATCGGGGAGGTGCTGGCGGCCGAGGGCGGCGACCACTGGGACGAGGAGGCCCTCGACGAACTGCGCAGCATCAGCGGCCACGTCGTGGCCCAGGACTGGATCGACGAGCTGGGCAACGGCCGCTTTCTGCGCACGCTGTACGAGAAGAGCTGCGCGTACCGCGATCTACGGCTGTCGACGTACACGGGCACGCCGAATCGCGAGGACCTGTCCACGCTACGGCTTCCGGATCTGATGCAGGCCTACGGCGAGGTTCTCTCGGGGCGAGGCCCGGGCCAACAACCCCTGGACTGAGGGAGTTTCAGGGGCCGCAGCCCTCTGCCCTCTGCCCCCTGGCCCCCTGGCGGAGCCGCAGACCCCCCACACCGGCTGGAGGCCAGGGGCGCGGCCCCCTGGCCTCTGATCCCTCGCGACGGCGAGCGACCACAACGGCGGTGCCGAACCCACCGCGTCCCCGGGCGTCAGCCCGCCATGGCGGAGGGCCGCGGGGACGGCGCCGCCTCGGGCTTGCGGGGCTCCGCAACCGCCCGGTGGGCCGGGTCGCGGACCTCGCCCACCAGCGTCTCCAGCACGTCCTCCAGCGCCACCAGCCCCAGCGTCCGGCCGCTCGCGTCGGTCACCGCAGCGAGGTGCGAGGCGGCTCGGCGCATGGCGGTGAGCGCGTCGTCCAGCGGGAGTTCGGCGCGCAGCGTCGTCATCCGACGCCACAGCCGACGCGGCACCGGCCGGTCGCCCTCGTCGGTCTCCTGGAGCTCCAATACGTCCTTGACGTGCAGGTAGCCGAGGAAGGTCCCGTCGGATCCGGCCACCGGAAAGCGCGAGTAGCCGGTGCGGACGGTGAGTTGCTCGACCTCGTGCGGGGTGACCTCGGGGCCCACCGTCACCAGTGACGACGGCTCCAGCAGGACGTCGGTGACCGGACGGGTGCCCAACTCCAGGGCGTCCTCAAGGCGTTCCAGGTCACCGGGGTCAAGCAGCCCGGCCTGTCGGGAGTCCACCAGCAGGTCGCTGAGCTGCTCGCTGGTGAAGACCGCCTCGACCTCGTCCCTCGGCTCCACCCGGAACAGCCGCAGCACCAGCCGCGCGCACGCGCCCAGCACCACGATCACCGGACGGAACAGCCCCGCGAAGGCGACCAGTCCGGGACCCAGCCACAGCGCGGTCTTCTCCGGCGCGGCCATCGCCAGGTTCTTCGGCACCAACTCGCCGATGACGAGGTGGAAGAAGACCACCACGGCGAGCGCGATCACATAGCCGATCGGGTGAACCAGCCCGTCCGGAACGCGCAGCGCGGCGAACACCGGCTCCAGCAGCCCGGCGACGGTCGGCTCCGCCACCGCACCGAGGGTCAGCGAGCAGACGGTGACACCGAACTGCGCGGCGGCCATCATCTGCGGCAGGTTCTCCAGGCCGTGCAGCACGGTACGGGCCCGCCGCTGGCGCTGCGCGAGCGGCTCGATCTGGCTGCGGCGCACCGAGACCATGGCGAACTCGGCGCCCACGAAGAACCCGTTGCCCAGGACCAGCAGCACGGCGAACAGCAGTTGCAGGAAGCTCATCGCTCGGCCTCCTGCCCACTCCCGGTGCGCACCAGGCGTATCCGCTCGGCCCGGTGGTGTACGACCACGCGCACCCGCAGCTCCCAGCCGGGCAGCCGCGCGATGTCACCGGGCCGCGGAATCCGGCCGAGCAGGTCGGCGACCAGACCGGCCAGCGTCTCGTACGGGCCGGACGGCGTGTCGAGCCCGATCCTGGCCAGTACGTCGGCACGGCAGCTGCCGTCCGCATCCCACGCGGGATGCCCGTCCTGTGCCGGGGCCTGGGCGAGCTCCGGGGTACCGGCGCCCTCGTGGTCGTGCTCGTCGCGTACCTCGCCGACCAGCTCCTCCACGATGTCCTCCAGGGTCACCACTCCGGCGGTGCCGCCGTACTCGTCGACGACCACGGCCATCGGCTGCTCGCTGCGCAGCCGCTCCAGCAGCGGCTGCACCGGCAGCGTCTCGGGGACCAGCAGCGGCGGTACGGCGATCCGGCCCACCGGTGTGACCGCCCGCAGCTGGGCGGGCACGGCGAGGGCGTCCTTGAGGTGGACCACACCCACGACCTCGTCGAGCCGCTCCCGGTAGACGGGGAACCGGGACAGTCCGGTGGCCCGGGTGAGGTTGAGGACATCGGCGGCGGTCGTGGTGTCGTCCAGGGCGCTCACCTTGACGCGTGCGGTCATCACCGACTGCGCGGTGAGCTCACCGAGGTTGAGGGTGCGCACGAACAGGTCGGCGGTGTCCTCCTCGATGGCCCCGGCCCGCGCCGAGTGGCGGGCCAGCGACACCAGTTCGGTGGGGGTACGGGCGGAGGCCAGTTCGTCGGCGGGCTCCACGCCCAGGGCGCGCACCAGAGAGTTGGCAGCCGAGTTGAGCACCTGGATGACGGGCTGGAAGGCCCGGGTGAAGGCGCGCTGTGGACCGGCCACCATCCGTGCCACCTGCAGCGGCCGGGAGACGGCCCAGTTCTTTGGCACCAGCTCGCCGATGACCATCTGCACGGCCGAGGCGGCGATCATGCCCACCACCACGGCCACCCCGGGCGCCACTGCGCCGGGCAGTCCGATCGCGGTGAGTGGTCCGGTGAGCAGCCGGGCCAGCGCGGGCTCGGCGAGCATACCGACCACCAGCGAGGTGATGGTGATGCCCAGCTGGGTGCCGGAAAGTTGGAAGGAGAGCTTGCGCAGCGCCTCGACCACGCTGCGGGCCCGGCGGTCGCCGTTCGCCGCGGCCCGCTCGGCCGCCGGCCGTTCCACGGTGACCAGGCCGAATTCGGCGGCCACGAAGAAGCCGTTGGCGAGGATCAGAAGAAGTGCCGCACCGAGCAGCAGGAGGGAACTCATGCCGCCACCGCCACGCGTGAAGCGTTCAGGGCAGGGGCGGCGCAGGTACTACAGGACGGTTCGTCCATCGCCGTGAAAGTGTCACTCCTCGGATTGTTCCGGTCTCCCCGCGGCGTAGCGGGGTGGGCGCACATGCGCCATCCACCTCAAGAATAGTCAAGTGGTGGCCTCCACGGGGAGGCCTGCCCGCGCCACCAGGCCGTTATGCCCCGTTTTGCCAGCGGTCGTGGCCGCCGGTGCCGCGTGCGTCGACCAGCGCCCGGAGTCGCCGGGCGTCACGTAGCGCCTGCTCCTTGGCCATCCCGGGCTGGATACCCATGGCGGGCAGGCTGGTGCCGTCGGCGAGGTCCAGGTACACCCAGGGATCACCGGCGCGGAGGTTGACCCGCAGCACCTCGGCCCATTCCAGACGGCGGTGGGTGGTGAGGTTGACGACGGTCACCCCGTCCTGCGCGGCGATCACCTTGGGACGGCTGAGCAGTACCAGCAGGGCGAAGATCAGCAGCCCGGTGCCGATCATGGTCGCTCGGTCGATCACCGTCCAGTTGTCCGGCATCGCGAGGGCGACCGCGACGAACGTGATGAGCATCACAGTTCCGGCCGACAGCAGCACCGCGCGGGTCCGGGTGGGGCGGAAGGTGACCGGCAGCTCGGGCAGCTGGTCGGAGGCGGGCATGTCGGCGGGCTTCCCGGTACGGGGCGAGGTGTCGGTCACAGGCGGCAGGCGTGGATGCCGGTGGTGAGGATGGCGCGCGCGCCGAGCTCGTACAGATCGTCCATGATCCGCTGGGCCTCGCGGGACGGCACCATCGAGCGGACGGCGACCCAGCCCTCGTGGTGCAGCGGGGAGATGGTCGGCGACTCCAGGCCCGGGGTGAGGGCGACCGCCGCCTCGACCTTCTCGGCCCTGATGTCGTAGTCCATCATCACGTAGCGGCGGGCGACCAGGACGCCCTGCATCCGGCGGAGGAACTGCTGGACCTTGGGGTCCTCGACGGAGGCGCCGGTGCGGCGGATGACCACCGCCTCGGACTCCAGGATCGGCTCGCCGATGATCTCCAGGCCGGCGTTGCGCAGCGTGGTGCCGGTCTCCACGACGTCCGCGATGATCTCGGCGACGCCGAGCTGGATCGCGGTCTCCACGGCGCCGTCGAGGTGGACCACGGAGGCGTCCACGCCGTTGTCGGCGAGGTGCTTCTCCACCAGCCCGGCGAAGGAGGTGGCGATCGTCATGCCGCCGAACTCCTTGACGTTGGTGGCGGTTCCCGGCCGGGTCGCGTACCGGAAGGTGGAGGCGGCGAAGCCGAGCTGGAGGATCTCCTCGGCCTGCGCGCCGGAGTCCAGCAGCAGGTCGCGTCCGGTGATGCCGATGTCGAGGCGGCCGGATCCCACGTACACGGCGATGTCACGCGGGCGCAGGAAGAAGAACTCGACCTGGTTCTCCGTGTCGATCAGGACCAGTTCCCGGCGGTCCTTGCGCTGGCGGTAGCCGGCCTCATGCAGCATCGCCGACGCAGGCTCGGACAGAGAACCCTTGTTGGGAACGGCGATGCGCAGCATGGGAGTCGCTTCCTTCGTACGTGGGGCGGTGAACGGTGGGCTGGGGTACGGAATGTCAGGTGACTCTCAGAGGTGAGCGTATACGTCGTCCAGGGTGATTCCCCGGGCGACCATCATCACCTGAAGGTGGTACAGCAGCTGCGAGATCTCCTCGGCGGTGCGGTCGGTGCCCTCGTGCTCGGCGGCCATCCACACCTCGGCGGCCTCCTCGACCACCTTCTTGCCGATGGTGTGTACGCCCGCCTGCACCAGTTCGGCGGTACGGGACGTGCTCGGGTCGCCGGAGGCGGCCTTGCGCTGGAGCTCGGCGAAGAGCTCCTCGAATGTCTTCTTGGCCATGGTGGTCATACTCTACGTGACCGCCCACTCATCGCCCCCGCCACCCTTGGCGGACAGCGCCGCGCGCCGCCCTCCCCTCGCGCTCAGCGCCAGGGCTCGGAAACCGACCGCAAAGTCGCCGCCGTTGAGACGGCGGCGGTGACCGCCTCATGTCCCTTGTCCTCGGTGGAGCCGGGCAGTCCGGCCCGGTCCAGCGCCTGCGCCTCGGTGTCGCAGGTGAGCACCCCGAAGCCGATCGGCACACCGGTCTCCACCGAGACCTGGGTGAGCCCGACGGTCACGCCCTGGCAGACGTAGTCGAAGTGCGGAGTGCCGCCACGGATGACCACCCCGAGCGCCACCACGGCGTCGTAACCGCGACCGGCCAGCACCTTGGCGACGACGGGCAGTTCGAAGCTGCCGGGTACCCGCAGCAGGGTCGGCTCGTCGATACCCAGCTCGTGCAGTGCCCGCAGCGCACCGTCGACCAGACCGTCCATCACCTGCTGGTGCCACTGCGCCGCGACCACGGCCACCCGCAGGTCGCCACAGTTCTTCACGCTCAGTTCGGGGGCGCCCTTACCGCTCACGTCTCTCCTCAGGGTTGGGGTCCGGGGGCAGCGCCCCCGGGGAAAACAACAGGTCGGTTACTGGTTCCCGCATGCGCCGGTCGGCGCCGCCGCGTCGAGCCAGGGCAGTTCGTGGCCCATCCGGTCGCGCTTGGTGCGCAGGTACCGGAGATTGTGCTCCCCCGCCTGGACCGGCATCGGCTCCCGGCCGATGACCCGCAGGCCGTGTTCGGACAGAGCGGCCACCTTCTCCGGGTTGTTGGTCATCAAACGCAGCGATCTCACACCGAGATCGGCAAGGATCTGGGCGCCCGCCGCGTAGTCACGGGAGTCGGCGGGCAGTCCGAGTTCCAGATTGGCGTCGAGCGTGTCGCGACCGCGCTCCTGGAGTTCGTACGCGCGCAGCTTGTGCAGCAGACCGATGCCACGGCCCTCGTGTCCGCGCAGGTAGACCACCACGCCGCGGCCCGCCGACGCCACCTTCTCCAGCGAGGCCTGCAACTGCGGTCCGCAGTCGCAGCGCAGCGAGTGGAACACATCGCCGGTCAGGCATTCGGAGTGCATCCGCACCATGACGTCCTCGCCGTCACCGATGTCCCCGATGAGCAGGGCGATGTGCTCGACGCCGTCAGCGGTGCTGCGGTAGCCGTAGGCCTGGAAGTCGCCGTACTCGGTGGGCAGCCGGGTCGCCGCCTCGCGGCGCACGGTGGGCTCGCTGACCTTGCGGTACTCGATCAGGTCCGCGATGGAGATGATCGCCAGACCGTGCTTGCGGGCGAACGGCACCAGCTCGGGCAGCCGGGCCATCGTGCCGTCCTCGTTGGCGATCTCGCAGATGGCGGCGGCCGGGCGCAGCCCCGCGAGCCGCGCGAGGTCGACGCCCGCCTCGGTATGCCCGTTGCGGGTGAGCACACCGCCGGAGCGGGCCCGCAGCGGGAAGATGTGCCCTGGCCGTACGAAGTCCGTGGTCACGCTGCCGGGGTCGGCGAGCATCCGCAGCGTGGTGGCCCGGTCGGCGGCGGAGATGCCGGTGGTGGTGCCGTGCTCGGGGGCGGCGTCCACCGAGATCGTGAAGGCGGTGCGCATCGACTCGGTGTTCTGCTCCACCATCTGCGGCAGGTCGAGCCGGTCGAGGTCGAGGGCCTCCAGCGGGGCGCAGATCAGGCCGCGGCACTCGGTCATCATGAAGGCGACGAGTTCGGGGGTGGCCAGCTCCGCGGCGAAGACCAGATCGCCCTCGTTCTCGCGGTTCTCGTCATCGACCACCACGACCGGACGTCCGGCCGCGATGTCGGCGATCGCCCGCTCGACGGGGTCCAGCGCGAAGGTGTCCTCGTCGGCGTCGTACCAGCTCTGCAGCGCGGTCATGCTCGGTCCCTTTCCTTCTCCCCCGGACTCCGTCCGGGAGGTTCCCCCGCCGCCGCGGCGCGGTGCGGCTTCGGCTGTCGGCTGCGGCCCGGCGGCCGCCGTTGCGTCGCTCACGCCACTCCTTCCAGAACGCTGCCGGGTTCGACCCGGAGCACCCGGGTGCGCAGCCACCAGGCGCGCATGCCGGCGATCACCAGAACGAAGTAGACGCCGTAGACCAGGGCCGAGAAGACCAGGCCGCTGCTGAACGCCAGCGGGACGCCCACCAGGTCCACCGCGAGCCACCCGAACCAGAACTCGACCCAGCCGCGCGCCTGCGCCACCATCGCGGCGAGGGTGCCGACGAAGATGTACGCGTCGGGCCAGGGGTTCCAGGACAGTGCCGGGTACGCCGTGAACAGCCCGCCGACGGCGAGCGTGCCGAGCGCCAACCCGGCGACCAGCCAGCCGCGTTCACGCCAGGTGGCGAAACGTACCGCCACGTCGCCCTCGGTGCGCAGGCCGCGCTGCCACCGCGTCCAGCCCCACAACGCCACGACGATGACCACGAGTTGCTTGCCAATGCCGCCGCCGAGATGGGCCGTGGCGTACGCGACCACCAGGATCACGCCGGAGAGCAGCTGCGCGGGCCAGCTCCACACCGAACGGCGCCAGCCGAGCGCGAGCGCGGTCAGGCCGAGCACGTTGCCGATCATGTCGGACCAGATGACGTGCTGTCCCAGGACGCTGAACGCCTGGCCGGACAACCAGTCGACGGCACTCATTCGGCCACTTCCGCGGTTCGGTCGCCGAGCAGCCGCTCGACGTACTTGGCGAGCACGTCCACCTCGAGGTTGACCGGGTCGCCGGGCTGCTTGATGCCGAGGGTGGTCAGCGCGAGCGTGGTCGGGATCAGGCTGACGGTGAAGTAGTCCGCCGCCGCCTCGACCACGGTCAGGCTGATGCCGTCCACCGTGATCGAGCCCTTCTCGACCACGTAGCGCGAAAGAGTGTCCGGAAGCGAGATCTTGACGATCTCCCAGTGCTCGGCGGGCGTGCGGTCGATGATGGTGCCGGTGCCGTCGACGTGCCCTTGGACGAGGTGGCCGCCGAGCCGTCCACCGAGCGCCATCGGCCGCTCCAGGTTGACCCGGGAGCCGGTGCGCAGCGCGCCCAGGCTGGAGCGGTGCAGCGTCTCGGCCATCACATCGGCGGTGAAGGCGCCGTCCGCGGTCTCCACGACCGTGAGGCAGACGCCGTTGACCGCGATCGAGTCGCCGTGCTTGGCGCCATCGGTGACGACCGGGCCGCGCAGGGTGAAGCGGGAGGCGTCGCCGAGGTCTTCGACGGCGACGACCTCGCCCAGTTCTTCGACGATTCCGGTGAACACTCAGTTCTCCTCGGCAGATTCGCAGGGGCGGGCCCGCAGGGCACTCGATGAGGGGTGGGCGGGGTAGGCGGTGATGCGTAGATCGGGTCCGACCGGTTGCAGGTCGGTCACATCGAGCCGCAACGCCTGTTCGATGGTGGGGATTCCGGCGTCGGCGAGGGCGGCGGGGCCGGCGCCGAGCAGGGCGGGGGCGAGGTAGCCGATGACCTTGTCGACGGCTCCGGCCGCCAGGAAGGCCCCGGCGAGGGTGGGCCCGCCCTCCAGCAGCACGGAACGCACATCGCGCTGGTAGAGCGCACCGAGCAGGGCGAGGACGTCCAGACCTCGGCCGTCGGCCGCCCGCGGCAGGCGGACCACATCAGCCTTGAGGTGGTCGGTGTCGGCGTCTTCGGCGACCGCGAGCAGGGTGGGCGCGGCCGAATCCAGTACCCGCGCGTCCGGCGTGATGGTTGCCTCGGTGTCCACGACGACCCGCAGTGGCTGGGTGATGTCGCCGTCGATGCCGCGTACCGCGAGCTGCGGGTCATCGGCGCGCAGCGTGCCGGAGCCGACCAGGACCGCGTCCGACTCGGCGCGCAGCCGGTGCACTTCGGCACGCGCCGGTGCCGCGGTGATCCAGCGGCTGGTGCCGTCCGCGGCGGCGCTTCGGCCGTCCAGCGTGGCCGCGTACTTCCAGGTCACGAAGGGGCGCTGGCGGGGGGTCGCGGTCAGCCAGGCCTCGTTGCCGCGGGCCGCCGCGTCGGCGAGCAGGCCGCCTTCGACGTCGATCCCGGCGGCGCGCAGGGTGGCGGCGCCACCGGTGGCGGTGGGCGTGGGGTCGGCGACGGCGTAGACGACGCGGGCCACTCCGGCACCGATCAGCGCCTGGGCGCAGGGGCCGGTACGGCCGGTGTGGTTGCAGGGTTCCAGGGTGACGACGGCGGTGCCACCGCGGGCCCGCTCGCCTGCCGCGCGCAGCGCGTGCACCTCGGCGTGCGGTCCGCCGGCCCGCTGGTGCCAGCCCTCACCGGCGGTCTCGCCGTCGGCGTCGAGGATGACGCACCCGACGACCGGGTTGGGGCTGGTGGAGCCGAGCCCACGGGCGGCGAGCTCAATGGCCCGCTGCATCGCGAGGGCTTCAACTGCGGTGGCCACCGGGTCCTCCTGCCTCTACGGGCGGACTCCGGGGCTCTACGGGGATGCGTACGGGCGGACACGCCGCCTCGTACGGGCACAAACACCGAGATACGCCGCGATCGGCGAAACGCCACCGCGAAGACACACATTCGCGGGGCCGCCGACGACGGCGTACCGGTGAGTTCCCGCGCGCACTGCCTCCCATCCGGACTTTAACCGTCGGTCCAGGAATTTCACCTGGTCAACCGGCCGCTGGTTGCGGACGGGTCGCGGACTGTAACCGCCGGTTCGGAGTTTCACCGACCCCGGAGTGCGCTTTGTCACTGGTACAGCTTCAGTCTGCCACGGCTGATCGGGAACTATGCGAGCGAGGGTCTGTGGCCTGAGTCACAGGGTGAATGCGGAACGTGAGAGTCCAAACCGCTGGGCCGGACCGCCCCCATGACGGTCCGGCCCAGCGGCGGCTCAACCCGAGATCGGATCGAGCTGTTCCGGTGCGGGGCGCAGTCCGTAGTCATCGCCGCCGGGCGGCGGTTGCAGCGTGGGCAGGGCGGCGCGTGCGGCGGGGTCACCGGCGTCGGCGGCGGCGTGCACGATGTCACTCGCCGCGTAGGCGTGGAACTCCAGCTCCTGGTGACCCCAGGGGGCGGCTCCGGTGGCGGCGGGCAGCAGATAGTCGACGGCTCGGAACAGTGATGCCCCGTCGGCCGTGCGGTGGCCCCACAGGTTGACGCCGACATGCCGGCCGATGGCGGCGAGCCTGGTCAGGGCGACCAGGTTGAAGGTCGAGTAGTGCCAGCTGCGGGTGCGGGCCAGTTCCAGCGGCTGGCTGCCGTCGGCCGCGATCTGCATGTCGAGGCGCTGGGTCTCGGCGGCCCGCACGGTGTCCCGGGCCAGCGCGGTGTCGCCGGTCGCGAGGGCGAGGGCGGCCAGCTGCATGTCGTAGAAGCTGCCGTGGTTGTTCCTCTCCGCGGCCTCCTGCGGGCCGAACGGGCTGGTGCGCAACCAGCGCAGGAACGCCTTGTCCCAGCCGAGCATCCCGCCGCGGTCGGCGCGGCTCCAGCCGGGCGCCCCGGTGTCGAGGACGGCGGTGGCGTCGAGGACGCTGGTGAACTCCTGGGAGAAGTCGATGACGCCGATCGCCCGGCCGTCCGACTGGCAGGGGACGAACTGGGCGTGGTCGAGGTTCGGGTTCATCCGGGTCGCCGGGTCGACGAACCAGGTGCGCAGTATCCGTGCCGCGTGCTGGGCGTACGCGGCCCGGCCGGTGTAGTACCAGGCGAGGGTGAGCGTGTAGACCGCGTCGAACATCCTGCCGCGGTTGCCGTGGTCGGGGATCGCGTCGACCCCGGGGTAGCGCTGTCCATCCTCCTGGACGTACGGACAACCCCATGGATTTGACGCGGACTTGGGCTGCGTGGGCCAGAAGTACGGTGCCTCGCTGAGGTAGTCGTGCCGGTCGCCGCCGGGCGGGGTCTGCGGCTTGCTGGTCACCGTCCACGGGCCCTGCCCCAGCCAGCCGTCGGCGCGTGCGGTGAGGTCGGCGAGTTCGCGGCGCAGTACCGGGTCGCCATGGTCGATTCGCCTCCTGGCCTGCTGTAGCGCCGCACCGTCCAGCACCACGGTCCCGGGGGCCGGTGCGCTGTGCGGGTGGCTGTGCGGCGTGGCCCCGGCCGCCGGCGCGGTGGGCACGAGCACCGCGGCGAGCACTGCCGCGGCGGCGAGGAGCGCGCCGCGGCGCCGTCGTGGTCTTCCCTTCATCGAGGCTCCCGTTCTTCGTCCGGTAGTCGGAGATCCCTCCGGGAGCCAGAAATCCAGGGTTCAGATGAATGAACTCCGTTCAGAATCAGGACCGTTGGAGCGTAGCGGCGCGGTCGACCCCCGGGCAACGGTCCGGACATGACGAGGACACTACAACTCACCCACCGCAACCCGCCGAGCGCAGCCCGTTACCATGGACGGGATCTTCCCGCCAGCAGATCCAACAGAAAAGTGGAGCAGTTCATGGGCCTCGGTGTGCGGTGGACCGTGCACGGCGATGGGCGCACCCCCGCCCCCGGCGCGGTCGTCAAACCGGACGAGCGGCTGACCTGGCCGCGCACCGTCGGACTCGGCGCACAGCACGTGGTGGCGATGTTCGGGGCCTCCTTCGTGACACCCGTACTGATGGGTCTCGACCCGAATCTCGCGATCATGATGTCCGGCATCGCGACCATGCTCTTCCTGCTCGCCACGCGCGGCCGGGTGCCCAGCTATCTCGGCTGCAGTCTGTCGTTCGTGGGAGTGGCGGCCATCATCCGGGCACAGGGCGGCGGCAGCACGGCGGTCACCGGGGCGATCCTGGTGGTCGGCATCGCGCTGTTCCTGGCGGGCCTGCTGGTGCAGAAGTTCGGCGCGCGGATCATCCACCTGGCGATGCCGCCGGTCGTCACCGGTGCCGTGGTCATGCTCATCGGCTTCAACCTGGCCCCGGTCACCGCGAGTGCCTACTGGCCGCAGGACCAGTGGACCGCGCTGCTCACCATGCTGTTCGCCGGGCTGGCGCTGGTCGCGCTGCGCGGGTTCTGGTCACGGATCGCGATCTTCCTCGGCCTGGTCTTCGGCTACGCCGTCTCCTGGGTCTTCGACCGGGCGTTCGGCAAGATCCACTCGGCGAACGGTGCGGGGAAGGCCGTCGACCACTGGCGGCTCGATCTGTCGGGTGTCTCCAAGGCCGACTGGATCGGCCTGCCGTCGCTGCACGCACCGGTCTTCCACTGGTCGGCGGTGCTGGTCGCGCTGCCGGTGATGATCGCCTTGATCGCGGAGAACGCGGGGCATGTCAAGGCGGTCGGCGAGATGACCGGCGAGCCGCTGGACGACCAGTTGGGCACGGCGATCGCCGCGGACGGTGCGGCGACGGTGCTGTCCACGGCCGTCGGCGGGCCCGCCAACACCACGTACGCCGAGAACATCGGCGTCATGGCAGCCACCCGGGTCTACTCGACCGCCGCGTACTGGGCCGCGGCCGGGTTCGCCCTGCTGTTCGGCGTGTGCCCCAAGTTCGGGGTGATCGTCGCGGCCATCCCGGGCGGTGTGCTGGGCGGCATCACCGTGATCCTCTACGGGATGATCGGCCTGCTCGGTGCGCAGATCTGGGTGCACAACAAGGTCGACCTGCGCAATCCGCTCAACCTCGTCCCGGTGGCGGCGGGAGTCATCATCGGCATCGGCGGAGTGAGTCTGAAGATCAGCCCCAGCTTCCAGCTGAACGGGATCGCCCTCGGCACCATCGTCGTGCTCTCCGGCTACCACGTACTGCGGCTGTTCGCCCCGGCCCACATGCGCGAGCGGGAACCGCTGCTCGACGAGGGCACCTCGGCGTACGACAACGCGGCGCCGGCCCCCGAAACACCGCCGGAACCCGACCGCTGACCCCCGTCAGCCGACGCTGCCGGCGAAGTCCTCGATGCCGACCACCCGCAGCAGCCGCAGCCGCTCGTACGACTCGCTACCGGGCCGGGCGGTGTGGAGGATCAGCCGCTGGTCGCCCTCGTCGCTGAGCAGCACCTCGCGGTCCAGCTCCATCGTGCCGACGATCCGATGGTGGAACCGCTGGGTGGCCCGGCGCCGTGGTGCCACCTCGTGGCTCGCCCACAGTGCGGCGAACTCCGGGCTCGCCGAACGCAGTCGGGCCACCAGGGCGGTGGCCTGGGCATCGTCGGAACGCGCCGCCAACACCGCCCGCAGGTCGGCGACATGCGCCCGGGCCTGCTCCAACCGGTCCTCCGGCGGGAGGAGTTCCCGGGCGGCGGGATCGGTGAAGTACTGGACGATGACGTTCCGCTCCGCTGCCGGGCGGTCCGAGGCGTCCCCGAACAGCGCCGCCGCCAGCGCGTTCCGCGCCAGTACATCGCCGATGTCGCTCACCACCTGGGCGGGTATGTCGTCAAGACGGTCCAGGATGCGCAGCAGACCGGGACGCACATGCCCCTCGCAGCGCCGGTCGCCCGGTGGCTCCCCCACCAGGCGGAACAGTTGGTCGCGTCCGTCGTCGGTCAGCCGCAGCGCGCGAGCCATCGCGGCCAGGATCTGGCGGGACGGACGCGGTCCGCGGGCCTGTTCCAACCGCGAGTAGTAGTCCGCGGACATCCCGGCCAACTGTGCCACCTCCTCCCGCCGCAGCCCCGGCGTCCGGCGGCGCGGGCCCGCCGCCAGGCCCACATCGGCCGGGGTCAGTTCCGCACGGCGGCGGCGCAGGAAGTCGGCGAGTTCGATGCGATCCACGACTTCAGCATGCGCGGCGCCGGGGACCGTATCCAGGGTGTGCCGGTCCCCGTATCGGGCGTTGCGGCGAGCCCGGCCGCCCGGTCCACGTCTCGCTACGGATCTCAGTCCAGATGGAAGACCTCCTCGGCCTCGGTCCACAGCTCGCCCTCCGCCGCGCTGTCCAACGGCTGCTGGCACGGATCGGTCAGCGTCCACCAGCGGCGGGTCTCCGGGTCGGCGGCGATACGGGCCTGGTCGGCGGCGTAGTCGTCGCCGGTGTACTCGAAGTAGGCGAACAGCAGACCGTCCCGCAGGAAGATCGAGTAGTTGGTGATGTGCGCCGCGGTGAGGGCCTTCAGCACCGAAGGCCAGACCTCCTGGTGCAGTCTGCGGTACTCCGCCTCGTGTTCGGGGCGGAGTCTGACGATCTGCGCCACGCGGCGCGGGGGCTTCGGCATGCGGGCCAGGATGCCCAAGCGGTGGTGCGGCGGGAAGGGGTTCGCCCGTTGTGAGGAACGCCGGGCGGGGCGAATCGCCCGAAGTATCCGGTCGCTGCGACGCTTGCCGACATGATTTCGAGCGGTCAACTGTCCTCGGCGACGGCCGGGGTTGATTCCGTGCTGGGGCGGATGCGGGCCCTGTACGAGGAACTGCCGCCGCAGGACGGCGTGGCGGTGTTCAACCGGGTGTATCTGGCGGTGACCGAAGCGTTGCGCGGCCATATCGCGGACGGTTACTTCCCCGACCCGTACGCCACCGGCGAGTTGGGCATGGTGTTCGCGGGCCGCTATCTGGCCGCGGTCGACGACGACGCGGCCGGGCAGCGGCCGCCCGCGTGCTGGCGGCCGCTGCTCCAGCTGCGCGGCCGCCGCGGGGTGCGGCCGGTGCAGTTCGCCCTGGCGGGCATCAACGCCCATGTCGGCCACGACCTGCCGATGGCGGTGGTGGACACCTGCCAGGCGCTCGGAGTCCCGCCGCACGCCATCCACCGGGACTTCGAGCGGGTCGGCCAGATGCTGGCGGGCTTGGAGGACCGGATCCGCGAGGAGCTGATGCCCGGCGCCGATGTGCTGTACATCGGCGATGCGCTGGTGCACCTGGCCGGTGCGTGGAGCCTGGACGAGGCACGGGAGGCGGCGTGGTCCGCCGCGCAGGTGCTGTGGGGTTTGCGTGAACTGCCCCAAGTCTATGAGGCGTTCACCGAGAGGCTCGACGCGGGCGTCGGGCTGGTGAGTCGATGTCTGCTGACGCCGCTCAACTAGCGTTTCGCGGCGAGGCGTTGCGGGGTCCTGGTGGGGTTGCGGCTCGTTCGGACACCGCCGGTCCGCTTTCGTCGTGGTTGCTCACCGCGGCGGCGGGCTTCCTTGGGGGCAAGCCCCGAACCCCCTCGGGGGGATTACTTGGGGCGCGCTCCTAAGCGCGGGGGGCCTGGGTTTCTTGGGGCGGGCCCAACCGCCAGGGATGTCCGGGCTGCCCGGCCCGGGACCCGCCTAGCCGGGGGCCCGGGGGGTGCCGGGGGCGTGCCCCGGCACCTTGTTCCGCCGCGGCGGCGCGGGACCCCCACGACGCGGATCGGCGGTGTCCTGACGAACCACAGCCCCCGAAGAGCCCACCGGAAAGAGGTCAGTCTTCCGGAAGCTCCACCGGAGCGATCTCCTCGTACACGTCACCGGGCCCGGGGTTGGCCGGATCCGTCTCGCCGCCGAAGTGGTGCATCACGCCCCACACCGCGTTGAGCGCCGTCTGCACCGCGCCCTCGGCCCAGCCCGCGGTCCAGGAGATGTCATCGCCCGCGAGGAAGATGCCGCGCTTGTCGGCGGGCAGCCGATCCTGCATGAAGTGGGTGAACAGCCGCCGCTGGTACCGGTAGTGGCCCGGCAGGTTGGCCTTGAACGCGCCCATGAAGTAGGGCTCGTTCTCCCAGGAGACCGTCACCGGGTTACCGATGATGTGCTTGCGGATGTCGACCTTCGGGTAGATCTCGCCGAGCGACTTCAGCATGACCTCCATGCGCTCACTGGCGCTCAGCGGAAGCCACTTGAGGCTGTCGTCGCACCAGGTGTACGAAAGGCAGATCACCGCGGGCTTGTCCGGCCCGTCGTCCAGCAGGTAGGTGCCGCGGGTCATCCGGTCGGTGAGCGTCATGCTCATGGTGTCCCGGCCGGTCGGCTTCCCCTCGTCGTCGACGGCCTGGTCCAGCCAGAACGGCCGGTCGACGGGGACGAACAGCTTGGACGACTCCATGTAGTGGGTGCGCTCGATCGCCGTCCAGTGGTCGATCGGGAAGAGCTCGTCGTCACAGGCGATCTTCGACAGCAGCATCCAGCTCTGCGCGGTGAAGACGACCGCCTTGTAGGAGCGGATGTCACCGGTGGCGTCGGTGACCGTGATCCGGTTGCCCGCGGTGCGGTGCAGCCGGGTGACGGCCGGACGCGGCTCGCCGTCGTGCAGCGACTTCAGGGAGGTGCCCGGCGCCCAGTACACCAGCTTGGCGGGCTCGTCCGCCCACAGCCGCAGCGGCAGTTGCTCACTGCCCCCGACGATGCCGCGGTGGTCGTCGTCGGCGCCGGTGTAGACGACGCGCAGGATCTCCAGGATGGAGTTGGGGAAGTCGGTGTCCCAGCCGCCGGTGCCGAAGCCCACCTGGCCGAAGATCTCGCGGTGCCGGAAGGACTTGAACGCCGGGGAGTCGCACAGGAACCCGTAGAAGGTCTGGTTGTCGAGCTTGTCCACCAGATCCGCCCATATGGCGCGGATGGCGGGTACATCACGCTCGCGGATGGCGCGCTGCATCTCGGAGAACCGGGCGCCGTCCTCCAGGCAGGCGTTCCAGGCGTCCATCACCTGGTGGTAGACCTCGGGCAGATCGTCGAGGGTACGGGCGTAGTGCGACTCGCCCTTGAGGTCGACCACGGTCGACGGGGTGTCCGGCGCCAGCGGGTTGGGGAACGCCCTGGTCTCCAGGCCCGCAAGGTCGATGTAGTGCTGGAAGGCGGTGGAGCACGGCGGGAACCGCATCGCGCCCATCTCGGCCGTCAGGTCCGCGTCGCAGTCGAAGCGCTCGGTCCGCAGCCGCCCGCCGAGCCGGTCGGCCTCGTAGACGACCGGCTTGAGGCCCATCTTCATCAGCTCGTACGCGGCGACGATGCCGGACAGACCGCCGCCGACGACGGCCACCTCCGTGCCGTGCTGCTGCGCCGGGATCGAGCCGAGGCCCGCCGGGTGCGCCAGGTAGTCGTCATAGGCGTACGGGAAGTCGGGGCCGAACATGGTGATCGGCTTGGCCGCCTCCGGCAGCTGCTCGTCATGGACGGCAGTGGGCACCGTGGACGTCATCGGCGTGGCTCTCCTTGGCGGGGCGGTACAAAAAGGGCGGTACGGGCGGGGGTGGACCGGTTCAGGCGAGCGGCCCGTACAACTCGGGGCGGCGGTCGCGCAGATACGGGTTCTGCCTGCGTGAGGCACGAAGGCGGGCCGGGTCGGCGTCGGCTAGGACGAGGTCCTCGCCGGTCCCGGCGCGGGCGTGCGCCACGCCGTCGGGACCGGCGAGACAGCTCAACCCGGCGAAGTGGAACTCGCCCTCGGCGCCCGCACGGTTCGCATAAGCCAGATAGAGCTGGCTTTCGAACGCGCGCGCCGGGACGAGTGTCTGGGGGACGACCTCGAAGGGCCGCATCAGCGCGGTGGGCACCACCAGCAGATCGGTACCGGCCAGCGCGTGGGCCCGTACGTTCTCCGGGAACTCCACGTCGTAGCAGATCAACAGGCCGACGGTGAGGTCACCGAGGGGCGCCTGGACGACCAGGGACTCACCGGCGGTGAAGTGCCGGGCCTCGTACTCACCGAACAGATGCGTTTTGCGGTAGTTGGCGAGGCGGGTGCCGTCGGAGCCGATGAACTGGGCGGAGTTGAAGACCTGGTCGCCGTCGCGCTCGGGGTATCCGTACACGATCGCCACTCCGTGCTCGGCGGCGATCTTCGCCACGCGCTGCGCGCCGGGGCCGTCGGCGGGCTCGGCGAGGGTCGCGACGGCGTCGCCGAGGGCGTAGCCGGTCAGATACATCTCGGCGGTCACGAGCAGTCCGGCACCGGCGGATGCGGCGCGCCGTGCGGCGTCGTCCAGCGCGTCAAGGCTCACGCGGTTGCTCTGCGGCACACCGCTCGGGCCTTGGTACAACGCGATGCGCAGCGGCGTCATGATCCTGGTGACCGTTCCGTGAGGGCGTTCGGGAGGGGGCTCCTCGACGGTACGGGCCGGGTGCGAGGGGCGACAAGGCGAGGTCATTGCGGACCCGCGATCGATCCGTTGCGTCATACCGCCCGAACATGGCGATTCATTGCGCGCGGCGATTCGGCGCTGCCCGCCGAATCGCGGTCCCGGACAGCCCCAGCCGCTCAGCGGCCGAGGTGACACTCTCCTCCTCCAACAGCGCATCAAGCGCGACCAGCAGATTCAGATCGGCTCCGGGGTCCGTTTCTCCCCTCCGAACTGCCGGATTGCGTACGGCGCAATAACCCCTTGCCGTCATTGCCCTTGAAGGCAATGTCGGCGGTCTCTAGCGTCCTGAACATGTCCACAACGCTTTCCTCCACCGCTCCACCGCTCCCAACTGCCAAGCCCCGGGCCGTTGTTCTCGCGATGTGCGCCTGCGTCCTGGTGACCCAGTCACTGGTCGCGGCGATCAACCTCGCGATACCCAAACTCTCCGCCAGCGGACTGCATCCAAGCTCCGCGCAGCTGCTGTGGATCGTCGACGCGTATGTCATCGTCTTCGCCGGGCTCCTCATCCCCGCCGGTGCGCTGGGCGACCGCTTCGGCCGCAAGGGGGCACTGCTCAGCGGCCTCGCGGTGTTCACCGCGGGCGCGGCCGGGTGCGCACTCGCGCCGAACGTGCCGGTACTGCTCGCGGCCCGGGCGGTCTGCGGTCTGGGCGCCGCCCTCGTACTGCCCGGCACCATGGCCCTGCTGCTGTACGCGGTGCCGCTTGAGCGGCGGGGCGCGGCGGTGGCCAGTTGGAGCAGCGCCATCGCGGTCGGCGGTGTGCTGGGCAACGCGGGTGGCGCGCTGATGCTGCAATACCTGCCCTGGCAGGGGCTGTTCTGGATGTACGTGCCGCTGGGCACCGCGCTGCTGGCGTTCTCGGCACGCAGCGCGCCGCGCGTCCCCCGGCACGACACGGCCTTGGACCTGCCCGGATCCGGGCTGCTGATCCTCGGCTGCGTCGCGCTGCTCTACGGCATCATCGAGGGCCCCGCGCTGGGTTGGGGTTCGGCCGCCACGCTGGGCGCCTTCGCGCTCGCGACCGCCCTGCTGGCGGTCTTCGTCCGGCATGAGCTGCGGGTCGCGGCTCCGCTGCTCGACCCGCGGCTGTTCCGGTTGCCGAGGGTGCGGGCGGGGGCGCTCGGGGTGGCGGCGGCGTTCTTCGGGATGTTCGCGCTGTTCTACGTCAACGCCCAGTTCCTGCAGTACGTCAAAGGGTTCAGCGCGCTACGGGCCGGGTTCGCGGTGCTGCCGCTGGCGTTCGGGATGATGGTGGTGACGCAGCGCAGTATGCGGTGGGCGGCCCGGATCGGGACCGCCGCCACCGTGGCCGCGGGGCTGGTGTCCATCGCGGGCGGTCTGCTGCTGCTGTCCACCGCGGACTCGTCGACGCCGTACCCGCTGTACGCCTGCTACATGCTGCTGCTGGCATTCGGTGCCGGTACGGCGATGCCCTCGTTGTCGCACGCCATCGTCACATCACTGCCTCAGCGGCAGGCCGGGGTCGGTTCCGCGTTGAACACGGCGGCGCGTGAGCTCGGTACCGCGCTGGGGGTGGCGGCGGTGGGCACCGCGCTGTCGACCGGGTTCGCCTCCCGGCTACCCGCGTCGCTCGCCGGTCACGCCGACTCGACGGCGGCCACCTTCGCGGCGGCGTCCCGGCTCGGTGCCGGGGCGCACACCGAGGCGGTGGCCGCGTTCACCCACGCGGTAGCGGACGGCTACCGGATCGCGGCGGCGCTGCTGCTGGTGCTGACCGTTCCGGTCGTCGCGGGGCTGCGGCGCAGGCCCGCGACTCAGGTGGGCGAGCCGGCACTGTAGCGGCGCAGCAGCGGCGACAGCACGAGGACGGACTTGGTGCGCTCCACGAAGGGTTCGCCCGCGATGCGCTCCAGGACGCGCTCGAAGTGGCGTACGTCGGAGGCGTAGATCTGGACGAGGGCGTCCGCCTCGCCGGTGACCGTGGAGGCCGATGCGACCTCCGGGTAGCGGTTGAGGCCGCGCCGGATGTCCTCGGGGGAGGTGTTGTGGCGGCAGTAGATCTCGACGAACGCCTCGGTCTCCCAGCCGAGGGCGGCCGGGTCCACCCGTACCGTGAAGCCGGTGATGGCGCCCGCCGCCAGCAGCCGGTCCACCCGGCGCTTGACGGCGGGGGCGGACAGGCCGACTTCGGCGCCGATGTCGGCGTAGGAGCGGCGGGCATCCTCGGCGAGGGCGTGCACGATGCGTTCGTCGAGATCGTTCAGTCGCAAGGGGGGTGGTTCACTTCTCTAGTCGGGCGGCCCGGGACTCCTCCTGGGCGAGCTGGGAGCGGCGCATACCGTACGCGAAGTACAGCACGACTCCGACGATCATCCAGCCACCGAAGTACTCCCAGGTAATCGTTTCGAAGCTGCCCATCATCCACAGGCACAGTGCGAAGCCGATCGCCGGGGTGATCGGCGAGAAGGCGACCTTGAAGCTGCGCGGCATGTCGGGCCGAGTCCTGCGCAGCACGATCACCGCCGCGTTGACCAGGGAGAAGGCGAACAGGGTGCCGATGCTGGTGGCGTCGGCCAGTGCGCCCAGCGGGACCACGGCGGCGAGCACCCCGCAGAACAGCGAGACGATCACGGTGTTGGCGACCGGCGTGCCGGACCTCGGGCTCACCTTGGCGAACAGCTTGGGCACCAGGCCGTCGCGGGACATCGAGAACAGGATGCGGGTCTGGCCGTACATCACGGTCAGCACCACACTGGCGATGGCGATGACGGCGCCCGCGGCCAGCAGCACGGACCAGAAGCTCTGCCCGGTCACGTCCTTCATGATCTGGGCCAGCGCGGCGTCGGCGTTGCCGAAGTTCTTCCACGGCATGGCGCCGACGGCCACCAGCGCGACCAGGCAGTACAGCACGGTGACGATCAGCAGCGAGAGCATGATCGCTCGCGGCATGTCGCGCTTGGGGTTCTTGGCCTCCTCGCCCGCGGTGGAGGCGGCGTCGAAGCCGATGTAGGAGAAGAACAGCGAGGCGCCCGCCGCGCTGACGCCGCCGAGGCCGAGCGGCATGAACGGCTTGTAGTTCCCGGCCCGGATACCGGTGAAGGCGACCGCGCAGAACAGGATCAGCGAGGCGATCTTCACCACGACCATGATGGTGTTGGCCCGGGCGCTCTCCTTGGCGCCGCCCAGCAGGAAGCCCATGGCCAGCAGCACCACGAGCAGTGCCGGGATGTTCAGATAGCCGCCCTGGCCCGGCGGGTTGGCCATCCAGCCGGGGATGGTGAGGCCGATGGTGCCGCTGAGCAGCTCGTTGAGGTACTGCCCCCAGCCCACCGCGACCGCGGCGACCGACACGCCGTACTCCAGGATCAGACACCAGCCGCAGATCCAGGCGATCAGCTCGCCCATCGTGGCGTAGGCGTAGGAGTACGAGGAGCCGGAGACCGGGATGGTGCCGGCCAGCTCGGCGTAGGACAGCGCGGAGAACAGCGCGGTCAGACCGGCGATCACGAAGGAGATCACCACGGCGGGACCAGCCTTGGGGACCGCCTCGCCGAGCACCACGAAAATGCCGGTGCCCAGGGTCGCGCCAATGCTGATCATGGTGAGCTGCCACATGCTCAGCGAGCGCCGCAGCCGTCCACCCTCGCCCTGACCGCCCTCGGCGATCAGTCGCTCCACGGGCTTGCGGCGCATCACGGCGGCGCCGAGACCGGACGGCCGTCCGGCCGAGGGCGGTACGGCGTCGTTCGGCCGGGCAGGGGCTGTCGGCGTCGTGCCGGGTTCCACCACGGGGGCTCCATCATCATCAGCGGCTCTGAGCGGCGGCAACCCGCGCGGCCGACCAGGCGAAGGGCATGCCGATGACAGGCATGCCCTTTGGGGGACCGCCGAGCCGGGGGTCCCCGCTGCTCCACGTATGGCCCACGACTCTAAGAGGGCGGGCACTCCATCCATAATGCGTGACCATTGCACATATACAAAAAAACGTTGCGCCTAACCTCGGGTAGCCGAGTGATCATTAGCCGCTCTTGGCGATTCGTTGCGCTCGGGCTGTTTTGCGGCAAATAAGCAGGGCCCCGTACGGTCCGCCGAGCGGCGGTCCGTACGGGGCCTGGTGCCGTTGTGGTGCGTCTACTGCCAGCTGGAGTGCAGCGGCTTGCCCTCCGCGTAGCCGGAAGCCGACTGCACGCCGATGACCGCCTTCTGGTGGAACTCCTCCAAGGAGGCCGCGCCCGCGTAGGTGCAGGAGCTGCGCACGCCCGCGATGATCGAGTCGATCAGGTCCTCGACGCCGGGGCGGGCCGGGTCCAGGAACATACGCGAGGTGGAGATGCCCTCCTCGAACAGCGCCTTGCGGGCCCGGTCGTACCCGGACTCGTCGCTGGTGCGGTTGCGCACCGCGCGCGCGGACGCCATGCCGAAGCTCTCCTTGTACGGGCGGCCGTCAGCGGTGTGCTGGAGGTCACCGGGGGACTCGTAGGTCCCGGCGAACCACGAGCCGATCATGACGTTGGACGCACCCGCGGCCAGCGCCATCGCCACGTCGCGCGGGTGCCGCACGCCGCCGTCGGCCCAGACGTGCTTGCCGTACTTGCGCGCCTCGGCGGCGCATTCCAGCACCGCGGAGAACTGCGGGCGGCCGACGCCGGTCATCATGCGGGTGGTGCACATCGCGCCCGGGCCCACGCCGACCTTGACGATGTCGGCCCCGGCCTCGATCAGGTCGCGGACGCCCTCGGCGGCGACGATGTTCCCGGCCACGATCGGCACCTGCGGGTCGAGCGCGCGCACCGCCTTGACGGCGGAGATCATCGACTCCTGGTGGCCGTGCGCGGTGTCGATCACCAGCGTGTCGACACCGGCGTCCAGCAACTGCTTGGCCTTGCCCGCCACATCGCCGTTGATGCCCACGGCGGCGGCGATCCGCAGACGGCCCGCCGCGTCGGTCGCGGGGGTGTAGAGGGTGGCACGCAGCGCGCCCTTGCGGGTCAGGATGCCGGCCAGCTTGCCGTCCTTGTCGACCGCCGGGGCGAGCTTGCGGTGGGCCTCCTCCAGGCGGTTGAACGCCTCACGCGGGTCGATGTCCGCGTCGAAGACCAGCAGGTCCTTGGACATGATCTCGGACAGCTGGGTGAAACGGTCCACCCCGGACAGGTCGGACTCGGTGACGACGCCCACCGGGCGGCCGTCCTCGACCACGACACCCGCGCCGTGCGCCCGCTTGGGCAGCAGGGAGATGGCGTCGGCGACGGTGCTGTGCGGGGCGAGCACGATCGGGGTGTCGAGCACCAGGTGGCGCTGCTTGACCCAGGAGATGACCTCGGTCACGACCTCGATCGGAATGTCCTGCGGAATAACGGCCAGGCCACCACGGCGAGCTATCGTCTCGGCCATGCGGCGACCGGCGATCGCGGTCATGTTGGCGACCACGAGCGGAATGGTGGTTCCGGTCCCGTCCGGGGCGGACAGGTCCACGCCCTGCCGGGAGCCCACGGCGGAGCGACTGGGAACCATGAACACGTCGTCGTACGTCAGGTCGTACGGCGGCTGAGAATCATTGAGGAAACGCACGTACTTCATTTTTGCATGCCGGAAGGGGAAACCCGGCTTGGAGGAACCTCCCGGATCCGGCAGCACCGCTTGGCGCATGATCCTAATGACGGCCCACTCCGCGTGGCGTGGGCCACCGCGGCCTCGGCTGGGGATCCGGGGGAGCCCCCGGGGATACGCAGTCACAGGCAGTGGAGTCACAATCGTAGTGACGTAGTGAGGCGTCCTCCGGCCTTCGGCCGGGCCCTTGGGACCCCGGGAGGGGAACATGAACCGCACTCGCTTCGCCCCGGACCGGGGTCTGACCAGCCGCATGGTGATCACCATGTTCCTCATCGGCCTGCTGTACGTGGTGTTCGTCGGTGCGCTGCTGGTGCTGCTGCGAGGCGCCTGGCCACTGATCGTGATCATCGCCGGCGGCCTGTTCATCGCTCAGTTCTGGTTCAGTGACAAGATCGCCGCGTTCAGCATGGGGGCGCGGGAGGTGACGCCGGAGGAGTACCCGCAACTGCACGGTGTCGTCGACCGGCTGTGCGCGCTCGCCGACATGCCCAAGCCCCGGGTGGCGGTCGCCCAGACCGACGTGCCCAACGCCTTCGCCACCGGCCGCAACGCCGACAACGCCGTGATCTGCGCGACCACCGGTCTGCTGCGGCGGCTGGAGCCGGAGGAGCTGGAGGGCGTGCTGGCCCATGAGTTGTCGCATGTCGCGCACAAGGATGTCGCGGTGATGACCATCGCGTCCTTCCTCGGTGTGATGGCCGGTGTGATCACCCGGGTCGCGCTGTGGGGCGGCTTCCGCTCCCGGGGCAACAACCAGAACGCCGCGATCGTCGCCCTGTTGATCCCGCTGGTGAGCGCCGTGGTGTACGCGATCAGCTTCCTGCTGACCCGGATGCTCTCCCGCTACCGCGAGCTGTCGGCGGACCGCTCTGCCGCGCAGCTGACCGGACGCCCGTCCGCGCTCGCCTCGGCGCTGACCAAGGTGACCGGCCAGATGGCCCGGATCCCCACTGAGGACCTGCGCAAGGCGGAGCCGTTCAACGCCTTCTACTTCGCCCCGGCGATCGCGTCCAAGGAGAGCCTGTCCAACCTGCTGTCCACCCACCCGACGCTGGAGCAGCGGCTGGAGCAGCTGGGGCGGATCTCCGCCGAGCTGAACCGCGGCTGAGTCACCGCCCACTTCCCGGGGACATTCCCCCGCACGTTTTCGAGGAGCTGACCGCCCGTGGGATTCCTTGACACCCTGCTCGGCCGTAGCAAGCCGGTCCGGCCCGATCTCGACCAGCTCTTCGGCCTGCCGTCGGCCGCCGTGACGCTGACGGCGGCCGCCGGGTTCACCCCGACCGGCGAGGGGTCGGTGTGCTTCGCCGCCGTGGAGGGCGGCGCCTTCGCCCAGTTGAAGGACGAGGTACAGGGCCTGCTGGACGCCGGTGCCGCACAGGACGGCGGACTGCCGGTGGAGTTCAGCCGGGACTCCTACGGCTACACCTGGCTGCTCTCCCGGCACGCCCCGGAAGACGTGACGGGCCTGGTCACCGATCTGCACGCGGTCAACTCGGTGCTGGAGGGCGGTGGTTTCGGCCCGCAGCTGCTGTGCTCGCTGGTGGGCTTCCGGGACGCCGAGGGGCGTTCGCTGGCGCTGGTCTACCTCTACAAGCGCGGTACGTTCTACCCGTTCGCGCCACGCGGCGGCGAACGGCGCGACAACGCGCTGGAGTTGCAGGTCAAGGCGATGGTCGCGAACGATCTGCGGGTTGAGGAGGACCTCAGCCGCTGGTTCCCGGTGTGGGGTGCCCCGGGGCTGTGACGTCGGGCTCCGCCAGCAGGACAAGGAGGGGCGTGTCCGTCTTCTCCCAGTAGGCGGCGGCGTCGCCGAGAACGTTCAGCGCGGTGCGCCACTCCCCCGGCGCCGCGGCCGCGTAGCCCTGCCAGTCCGAGATCACCAGCAGCCGGGCGCTCTCGGCGGGCAGCACGTCCGGGTCGGTCAGGCAGTCGTACAGGGCGTCCCAGTTGCGTCCGAACCAGTCCGGCAGCTTCAGCGCCTCGGCGCAGCGCGCCATGAACCCGGCCTTGTCCGCCACCCCTTGGAGGTCCAGCGCGTCCGCCCGCCGACCGGCGTCCCGCGCGGCGGCCAGCAGCTCGGCGGTCGGCCGGTCCCGCTGCCAGTGCACAACTCCGCTACGGCTCAGCAGAGCTGACAGATCACCGGGCATGCTCATCGTCCCGTCACCGCCTTGAAGGTCCGGTAGTGGTCATCGGTGTAGTACGTCTCGTGGCCGGAGCCGGTGACGATGCGCCGGGCGCCGCGATCGCGCGCGCCGGGGGTGGGCACCGTGTACTCGTGGTAGTAGCCGCGCCGTTCGCGCGGCAGCACGTTCTCGTATTTGCCGAAGACCACCCCGTCCTTGGGGTACGGGAACGGGCCCCCGGCGGCGATCAGTTGCAGCGTGTGCCGCGCCTCGGGGGGCAGCTGGCTGGCCGCGATCGTCGGCAGGCCGTGCGACTGGCCGGGTGCGGAAGCGGCGGGAGCCGCGCTGTGCGCACCGCCGGCGCGGGTACCGGAGTGCTTGTTGGCCGCGGAGCAGCCAGTCAGGGCGAGTAGCAGGCAGGCCAACAGCGCGGGGAGGATCTGAAGCGGGCGGCGTCGCATGGAGTTGATGCTGCCATATCCACGGCGGAGCCCGTTTCGACCACGGTCGGCTGGCACCGCCGGTCCGCGCCGTCGCGGTCGCTCACCATCGCGGCGGGATGTCCTTCCGGGTCAAGCGCCCGGAACTCCTGGGGGTTTGGGGGCTTGCCCCAAACAGAATCGCCGCAGCCGCGGGCAACCCCCACGGCGTGGCCCGGCGGCACAACCCACCGCAACCCGAGCCAAGGATCCGCCGGAAGGGCGCTACGCCTCGCCCGGGTCGACGCGCTCCAGTGCGGGGCGCGGGCCTGGGGACTGCCGGTTCAGCAGGTGGTCGGCCGCGGCGGTGTCGGTGACCAGGCTGGTGACCAGCCCGGAGCGGAGCACCGCGCCGACCGCCGGTGCCTTGCGCATGCCGCCCGCGATGGCCACGACCTCGGGCACCCGGCGCAGCCGGTCCGCGTCCACGGTGATGCAGCGCTCCCGCAGGTCCCGGCCGACGCGTCGGCCGTCCGCGTCGAAGAGGTGGGAGGACATCTCGGCGGCCACCCCGAGGTCCGCGTAGTGCTTGCGCTCGGCGTCGGACAGTGCGTCGTAGACGGTCGAGACGCGCGGTTCCCAGGAGCCGATGGAGACCACGGCGACGGTGACCTTGTCGAAGTAGCCCATGGCGGCGGCGATGCCGGTCTGCTTGCGCAGCGCGGCGGCGGTGGCCGCGTCCGGCAGCACCATGGGTGCGTACATCGGGTGGGCCTCGCCGCCGGAGACGGCGGCGGCCCGGCGAACCGCCTCGACCGAGCCGCGTTCCGCGGTCCCGGCGTCGTAGACGCCGGTGAGCTGGACGACGGTGCACGGCGGCAGCCGGTCGAGGGCGTTGGCCATGGTGATGATGGAGCGGCCCCAGGCCAGGCCGAGGACATCGCCCTCGGTGACGAGTTCGCTGAGCAACCCGGCGGCCACCGCGCCGAGGTTCTCCGGGTCGGGGGCGTCGCTGGCCTGACCGTCCGGAGATTCCACCACGACGGCGTTGCGCAGCCCGTAGCGGGCGCGCAGTGCGTCGGAACGCTCGGCGTCGAGTTCGGCGGGAACGCGGATCTCGATGCGCACCAGATCGCGTTCGAGCGCCGACTCCAGCACTCGGGCGACCTTGAAGCGGCTGACGCCGAACTCCTCCGCGATCTGGATCTTGGACTTGCCCTCCAGGTAGAAGCGGCGAGCCATCGCCGCCGCCTGCACCATCTCGGCGGGCCCCATGCGGACGGGTGAGCGGCCAGTGGTCACGTCAGCCTCCCCAGTGCTCATTTGATTGCCAACATGCTCATCTTTGCAGATGGCGAGGCGTTGCGGGCGATCCCGACCGCGAGGAGTTCCGGTGAGTACTTGGTGAGTACTTCACGATGAGTACCTCAATCTACGGGAAAACTACGGGATCCTCGCCCGCGACGCCCCTCGGTTCAGGGGACGTTCGGCGACAGTTGAACGACTGTTCAGCGGTGTCGGTTCAGCGGTGTCGGTTCAGCCGTGGCGGTTCTCAGTGGCCACAAGCCCAGGGTGCCTTCGCGCCCACCGCCTCGGCCTGGGCGCGCAGCGCGCGCACCGCCTGCGCCGGGTCCTCGGCCCCGTACACCGCGGAGCCCGCCACGAACACATCGGCGCCCGCCTCGGCGCACCGCTCGATCGTCGACGCCGACACCCCGCCGTCCACCTGAAGCCACAGCTCAAGGCCGTGTTTGGCGATCAGCTCCCGGGTGCGGCGGATCTTCGGCAGCATGATGTCCAGGAAGGCCTGCCCGCCGAAACCCGGCTCGACCGTCATCACCAGAAGCATGTCGAGCTCAGGAAGCAGGTCCTCGTACGGCTCGATCGGCGTGGCGGGCTTGAGCGCCATCGACGCCCTGGCGCCCTTGGCCCGGATCTCCCGCGCCAGCCGGACCGGCGCGGCCGCCGCCTCGACATGGAACGTGACCGAGCCCGCACCCGCCTCCACGTACTGCGGCGCCCAGCGGTCCGGGTCCTCGATCATCAGATGGCAGTCGAGCGGGGTGTCGGTCGCCCTGCGCAGCGATTCCACGACGGGAACACCGAGCGTGAGGTTGGGCACGAAGTGGTTGTCCATCACGTCGACATGGAGCCAGTCGGCTCCGGCCACGGCCTGCGCCTCATCGGCGAGCCGGGCGAAGTCGGCGGACAGGATGCTCGGGTTGATCTGCGCACGCATGCGCCCAGTATGGCGCGCCCGAACTCCCGTACGGTGCCGGGGGCCACCGCGAGCGGCCCCCGGCGCCTCCCCGCCGGACGGCGCCGGGCGCGTCCCCCGGGGCGTCAGCGGGTGCGGCGGAGCAGCGCCAGATACATCGCGTCCGTGCCGTGCAGATGCGGCCACAGTTGGATGTCGGGGCCCGCGCCGAGGTCCGGTACGCCGGGCAACAGCGGGCGGGCGTCGATCAGTTCGGCCGCTTCCGATGACGATCGCAGCACATCGTCCACCACGGCCCGGGTCTCGGCCGGGTGCGGTGAGCAGGTCGCGTACCCGACCACACCGCCGACCCGCACCGAACGCAGCGCGGTGCGCAGCAGCTCCCGCTGCAGCGGGCCGAAGCCCGCCACGTCCTCCGGACGACGCCGCCATCTGGCCTCCGGGCGGCGGCGCAGCGCGCCCAGTCCGGTGCACGGTACATCCATCAGGACACGGTCGAACGTGCCCTCCGGCCACGCCGGTCGGGTGCCGTCCGCGGTGATCACCTGGTACGGGCCCGGGTTGCCCGCCAGCGCGCGGGCGACCAGCCGGGCGCGATGCGGCTGCTTCTCGGCGGCCACCAGCCCGGCGCCGCGCTCCGCCGCGAGCGCGGCGAGCAGCGCCGCCTTGCCGCCGGGGCCCGCGCAACCGTCGAGCCAGCGGCGATCGGGCCCGTCCAGCGGAGCGTTGGCCAGCGCCAGCGCCACGAGCTGGCTGCCCTCGTCCTGAACCCCGGCGGCGCCGTCGCGCACCGCTTCCAGTGCCGCCGGATCCCCGCCGTCCGCCAGCCTTATCGCGTACGGGGACCAGCGCCCAGGCACCCCGTCCTCGCCGACCTCCGCGGCCAACTCGGCCGTGCCGCAGCGGCCCGGCCGGGCGACCAGCGTCACCTCGGGCCGCTCGTTGTCCGCTTCCAGCAGTTCCTCGATGCCGTCGCGGCCACCACCGAGCGCGTCCCACAGCGCGGAGACCACCCAGCGGGGGTGCGAGTGCACCACGGCGAGATGGTCCTCGGGATCGTCGTCATAGGGCGGTGCCACCCGGTCCAGCCAGCCGTCGAGGTCATCGGCGGCGATCTTGCGCAGTACGGCGTTGACAAACCGGGAGCGGCCGTCGCCCACCACGGCCCGGGCCAGCTCGACGGTGGCCGAGACCGCGGCGTGCGGCGGAATGCGGGTACCGAGCAGTTGGTGCGCGCCAAGGCTCAGCACGTCCAGCACCGGCGGGTCGACCTCGCCCAGCGGCCGGTCGACACACGCCGCGATGATGGCGTCGTAGGTGCCCTGACGGCGCAGCGTCCCGTAGACCAGCTCGGTGGCCAGGGCCGCATCGCGCCGGTCGAAGCCGTCACCGCCCCGCTCGGCGTCCCGCAGCAGGGCCGGAAGCACGAGGTTGGCGTACGCGTCGCGCTCGTCCACCGCCCGCAGCGCGTCATAGGCGAGTTTGCGAACCGGATCGGGGTTCGGGCGGCGGTAGCGCGGCTTGCCCTGCGGACGGCGGGGGCGGGAGTTCATCGGGAAGGTGCTCCGGAAATCAGCTGTGTACGGGCCGCCTGGGCGGCAGGCCTCCCCCAGCCTACGGCTTGCCCGCCGGCCAGGCTGGCCCAGGTCTTCCCGGAACCGCGGGTCCGCAGCTTCGTGGATGCTCGCCGTCCCGGCGGGAAAACGTGATCGGGGCCCGCCCCCCGACGCCCTTGGGGGCCGCGACGGCGAGCAACCCCCACGGCGCGGACCGGAGGTGTCCACACCCCCGCACCCCAACGAAGACCCGTCGGCGCACAAGAGCCCTAGGCGCCGGCCAGGTCCCCGAACCCCTCGCCGGAGGCGATCCGTACGCCACGGGCCCAATCCGCCGCCCGCATCCGCTTCTTGCCCTGCGGTTGCACCTCCGTGAGCTCGACGGCGTGCGAGCCGGTCCCCACGTACACCGCGGACTTGGTCACGGCGAGTTCGCCCGGCGCGAGCCGCAGGTCCGCACGGTCCGCCAGGAGCTTCACCGGTGCCGCGAGCTTGAGGCGCTCCCCCTGGAAGACGGTCCACGCCCCGGGCGCGGGCGTGCACGCCCGGACCACGCGGTCCACCCGCAGCGCGGGCGCGTTCCAGTCGACGCGGGCGTTGTCGACGGTGATCTTCGGGGCCAGCGTGATGCCCTCGGAAGGCTGCGGCCGGGCCTGCAGCGTGCCGTCCTCGATGCCGTCCATCGTGGCCGCCAGCAGCCCCGCGCCGGAGCGCGCGAGCCGGTCCAGCAGTGCGCCGCTGGTGTCGTCGGACCGTACGACTTCGGTGAGCACACCGTAGACCGGGCCGGAGTCCAGTCCCTCTTCGATGAGGAACGTGGACGCACCGGTCACTTCGTCGCCCGCCAGCACGGCATGCTGCACCGGCGCCGCGCCACGCCACGCGGGCAGCAGCGAGAAGTGCAGGTTGACCCAGCCGTGGGCGGGAATCTCCAGTGCCGCCTTGGGCAGCAGGGCGCCGTACGCGACGACCGGGCAGCAGTCCGGGGCGATCTCGCCCAGCCGGGCGAGGAAGTCCTCGTCGCGCGGCCGGTTCGGCTTGAGCACCTCGATACCGGCTTCCTCGGCACGCTGCGCGACCGGGCTCGCCACCAGCTTGCGGCCGCGGCCGGCGGGCGCGTCGGGCCGGGTGACGACGGCCGCGACCTCATGCCGGTCGGACGCCAGCAGGGCCTCCAGAGCGGGGACGGCGACTTCGGGGGTACCGGCGAAGACAAGCCTCATCGGGGTGCGGTGCCTTTCGAGAAGGAGCGTGGAACCGGCGGACTCAACGCGCGCGGCCGAATGTGCTGTGCGGGGAGACCCGGACCTGCGGTGCGGGCTCGCCCGCCCACTCGGCCTCCCGGATGGCCTTCATCGCCGCCTTGCGCTGCTCGGGGTCGAGCCGGTCGATGAAGATGATGCCGTCGAGATGGTCTGTCTCGTGCTGTATGCAGCGGGCGAGCAGTTGCGTTCCCTCGACGGTGACCGGGTCGCCGTACATGTTGAAGCCCTGGCGACGACGCCGTACGCCCGCTTGCAGTCGAACCGCAGCCCCGGCAGCGACAGACAGCCCTCGGGGCCGTCCTGCTCCTCGTCGGTCAGCGTCAGGTCGGGGTTGACCAGATGCCCGAGTTCGCCGTCGACGTGATAGGTGAACACCCGCAGCGAAACGCCGAGTTGCGGCGCGGCCAGGCCCGCACCCGGCGCGTCGACCATAGTGTCGGTGAGGTCCTTGACGAGGGTGCGTAGTTCCTTGTCGAAGACGGTGACCGGCTGCGCCTTCATACGCAGCACCGGATCGCCGAAGAGGTGGATCGGCATCACGGACACAGAACGGACTCCCGTCGACGGGGGGCGGAGCGAGGTTGGCGCGGAGCGGCCTCCCAGTCTATGGCGGTCTGTGCACCGGCGGATTCAGGGGCGTACGGAAGTGCGTACGCCTCTTCCGTGTCTACTCACGCCCCTTAAGCGTGACCCGATGGGCTGCTGACGCGTTGGTCAAGACAGATTGACCGAAAACGGGCCGCGACACGGTCCGTTCGCAACCCGACAAACTCACAGCATCGCCGGTTCGAGAGGCTTGTTCATGGCCGACCACGCAACCCACGACGCCCAGGCACGGGCCAGTCTGCACCTCCTGGTGCGGGATATCGAGCGGGTCCGCCGGCAGGTGGACGCGCTGCGCACCCTCACCGCCCAGCTGGGCAATGTCTACCGCCCGAGGCGCAGCGGACCCGCCGCCGGATTCGTCGTATACGGCCGGGCCCCGGCACCAACCGTGCGGCTCGCCCAAGAGCTGCGGGACAGCGTCGAGACCCTGGTCACCGCCGCTGTCGACTTCGACCGGTCGTTGGGCTTCTCCTGGGACGCGGTGGGCTCGGCGCTCGGAGTGACCAAGCAGGCCGTGCACCGGCGCTACGGGACCCGCCGGGCCACCGCGTCCGGCGGCGAGGACGAGGCTGGGCACACCGCGCCGACCCCGACCCGTACGGTGCCCGCCGCGCGCTCGGTACCCATGGGTGCGCCGCAGTCCGGAAGCGCCGCGCTCCGGGACGAGGCCTTCCCCGGCGCGCTGCCGGGGCCGCGCAACGGCTGACGACACGGCAGGCGGACGCCAACGCCTGGCCGGCCCGCACAACACCGCCCCGCCGCCCGCGACGCCGACACGCCGGGCATCGGGGCGGTGGCATTGGGCGGCAGCTCGCGGCGGTGAGCGCGAGGGGCGGGCCCGGGCGGCGGGCGCCCCGTCAGCCGATGTCCGGCGGGTCCACCCGTACCCGTACCGGCTCGGTCTGCTTACGGGCGATCCGGGCCACCTGTGCCGCCTTCAGCGCGGCGGCCAGCGCTCCGCCGCTGCCCGATGGCACCCGGAGCAGCACCCGCTCCCACTCCTCGCCGGGCGGTGGGTCGCCCATCCGCCGGGGGCGTCCGGGCGGTGCGGCTGGAACCGGCACCGGGCCCAACCGGTCGGTGCCGTCCGGCAGTTCGGCGTTCTCCAGCAGATCGGTGACCGCTGCCGCGGTGCCGGTCACCGAGGCCATCCGGGATACCGGCGGGAAGCCGAGCTCCGCCCGCTCCGCCAGTTCCCGTACCGCGTGCCCGACCGGGTCCCAGCGCACCAGCGCCTGCACCGGGCGCAGGCCGGGCTCGGCGAGCACGGCGACGGTGCCGCCCTCGGTCGCGGGGCGGACCAGCGAGGCCGCGGCCAGCCAGCGTCGTAGCGCCTCCTCGCCCGCGCGTAGATCCGGGCGGTTCAGCAGTGCCCAGCCGTCGAGGAGCAGCGCGGCCGCGTAACCGCCGTCCGCGACCGGCTCGGCGCCCGGCGTCGAGATGACCAGCGCTGGCTGATCGGGCACCCGGGCCAGTACCGCGTCCCGCCCCGAGGTGCGCACCGGCACCGCGGGGAAGGCACGGCCCAACTCGTCGGCGGTGCGGCGGGCGCCGACCACCTGGGCGCGCAACCGGTTCCCGGCGCACTCCCGGCAGTGCCATGCGGCCTCCGGCCGTCCGCACCACGCACAGTGCAGCGTCCCACCGGACTGCGGTGACCCGGTGAGTTCCAGCGGCCCGGCACACTTTGTGCAGCGCGCGGGTTCGCGGCAGCGCTCGCAGGCCAGCCGGGGCACGTATCCGCGCCGCGGCACCTGGACCAGCACCGGCCCGCGCAGCAGCGCATCGCGGGTGACCTGCCAGGCGAGGCTGGGCAGCCGGGCGGCGCGCGCCGCCGGGTCGCGGGCCTGGTCGTCGTCACCGACGGTGCGGATCAGCGGGGCGGCGGTACGCACCTCCGCACGGGACGCGGTGAGCGGCGACGCCCAGCGGGTGTCGACGAGTTGGGCGCCCTCCACGGTGACCGAGAGCCCGCCGAGCAGGAAGGCGGCATGCTCGTCGGCGGCGCGCAGCAGCAGGACGTCACGGGCATGCGGCTGCGGTGCGTGCGGTTCCGCATGGCTGGAGTCGCCGTCGTCCCACAGTGCGACGAGTCCCAGGTCGGCCACCGGCGCGAACATCGCGGCACGCGTTCCCACGACGGCGCGCACCGCGCCGCGGTTGACGGCGAGCCACCGCCGGTAGCGCTCTTCCGGGCCGCTGTCGGCGGTGAGGACGACATGGTGGCGGTCGCCGAGCAGCGCGGTGAGCGCGGCGTCGACCCGGGCCACCGCCCGGCCGTCCGGCAGTACCGCGAGCGCACCGCGCCCCGAGGCCAACGTCGCGGCCAGCGCGCGGGCGAGTTCGTCCGGCCAGTGCGGGCCGGGGAGCGCGGTCCATACCGCCCGCGGGCTGGCACCGCTCGCCAGTGCGTCCAGGTAGCCGGGGCCGATGGCATATCGAGTCCAGCTGCCGGGGTCCGGCTTCGGCGGCGGAGCGGGAGCCTGCGGGATCGGCCCGTTCTCCGCGCGGGCACGCCGCGGCGGCACCGCCAACTGCACGACATCGGCGAGCGCCCCCGCGTACCGGTCGGCGACCGCCCGGCACAGCCGCAACAGCCCCGGCCCCAACACCGGTTCCGGAGAAAGCACTTGAGCCAGCGGGGCGAGCGGCCCGCGGTAGTCACTCTCGGGCAGCCGCTCCACGATGAACCCGTCGTGCAGCTCCCCGCCTTCCCTCCGCCCCTTCACCACCCGGGCACCGAACCGCACCCGGACCCGCACCCCCGGCTGGGCCTGCTCGTCCATCGCTTCGGGAACCGCGTAGTCAAAGAACTGGTCGAGGTGGATCAGCCCCTTGTCCACCAGCACCCGGGCCACCGGCAACTGGGCCGCGAGCGCCGCACCACGCCAGGTACGCGGCTTGGCCCGCGGCTCCTTCGCCTTGCGCACCGCCTCCCGGATCAGCGCGAGCTGCTCCCCCCCAGGCACCGGCTCCGCCTGGGGCACGCCCGCCGGGCCCTGCCCCGGACGCTCGTTTTCGCTGCTCACGTCCTATACCTACCAGACGGCTACGACAGTGCCCGCCGGGCAGCGTTACGGCCCCGGACCCGCCTGGCCAGGCTGGTCCGGGGCCGCGACGTGCAGCGGTACGCCTGCGGGCGCCTGTCCTACAGGCCCACCGCCGCGCGCAGTGCGTCCACGCGGTCGGTGCGCTCCCAGGTGAAGTCCGGGAGTTCGCGGCCGAAGTGGCCGTAGGCGGCGGTCTGGGCGTAGATCGGGCGGAGCAGGCCCAGGTCGCGGATGATCGCGGCCGGGCGGAGGTCGAAGACCTCGGCGATGGCGTGCTCGATCTTGTCGACGTCGACCTTGGCGGTGCCGAAGGTCTCGACGAACAGGCCTACGGGCTCGGCCTTGCCGATCGCGTAGGCGACCTGGACCTCGCAGCGCGAGGCCAGGCCCGCGGCGACGACGTTCTTGGCGACCCAGCGCATCGCGTAGGCGGCGGAGCGGTCCACCTTGGACGGGTCCTTGCCGGAGAAGGCGCCGCCGCCGTGGCGGGCCATGCCGCCGTAGGTGTCGATGATGATCTTGCGGCCGGTCAGACCGGCGTCACCCATCGGGCCGCCGATCTCGAAGCGGCCGGTGGGGTTGACCAGCAGCCGGTACCCGTCGGTGTCCAGCTTGATGCCGGAGTCCAGCAGCGCCTTCAACTCCGGCTCGACCACGAACTCCCGGATGTCGGGGGCCAGCAGCGAGTCCAGGTCGATGTCCGAGGCGTGCTGGGAGGAGACGACGACCGTGTCCAGGCGGACCGCCTTGTCGCCGTCGTACTCGATGGTGACCTGCGTCTTGCCGTCCGGGCGCAGGTAGGGGATGGTGCCGTTCTTCCGGACGTCGGTCAGGCGCTTGGACAGCCGGTGGGCCAGCGTGATCGGCAGCGGCATCAGTTCGGGGGTCTCGTCGCACGCGTACCCGAACATCAGGCCCTGGTCACCGGCGCCCTGCCGGTCCAGTTCGTCGTCGTCGCCCTCGACCCGGTTCTCGTACGCGGAGTCCACACCCTGGGCGATGTCCGGGGACTGCGCGCCAATGGACACCGAAACGCCGCAGGAGGCGCCGTCGAAGCCCTTCTTCGAGCTGTCGTAACCGATGCCGAGGACGGTGTTGCGGACCAGGGTCGCCACGTCGGCGTAGCCCTTGGTCGTCACCTCTCCGGCAACGTGCACCAGACCGGTCGTGATCAACGTCTCGACGGCGACCCGCGAGGTCGGGTCCTCCCTCAGGAGGGCGTCGAGAATCGTGTCGCTGATCTGGTCAGCGATCTTGTCGGGGTGACCCTCGGTAACCGACTCCGAGGTGAACAGGCGGCGGGACACATCGCTCCCTGGGGTTGCAGCGGCTGCTGGCTGATACGGGCGGTCCGATCGGGGCTGCGCCCGTCGGACCACGGCCAGTTTATCGGTCGTGTCGAGCAAAGAGACGCGGTATCCGGATCTTTGTATCCATCGTGACCTGTGACACTCACTCGAACACCCCGACGATACGCCCCAGTACTCGCAGGACGGTCTCATTCCGGGTGGAGTTCGCGGCCCCGTCGCACCACATTCACCCCGAAGCCCGTGGCCCCCGCGCGGCGCGGCTCACCAGCGCTGGGCGACCAGGTCCCACACCACGTCCGCGAGGGCCTCCTTGGGGCCGTACGGGACCGGAGTCTGTGTGCCGTCCGGGGCGAGCACCACTGCCTCGTTCTCCTCGGAGCCGAAGGCCTTGTGCTCGCCGACCTCGTTGACGACCAGCAGATCACAACCCTTACGGGCGAGTTTGGCGCGGCCGTTCGCCAGAACGTCGTCGGTTTCCGCGGCGAAGCCCACCACGATCTGTCCGGCGTGCGGACGCGCCGCGGACAGTTCGGCGAGGATGTCGGGGTTGCGGACCAGTTCCAGCGGCGCGGGTTCCTCGCCGTCCTTCTTCTTGATCTTGCCGGTGGCGTACCGCGCGGGCCGGAAGTCGGCCACGGCCGCGGCCATCACCAACGCGTCCGCGTCCGCCGCCGCCTTCAGCACCGCCTCGTGCAGCTGCCGGGCGGTCTCCACGCGGACCACGTCCGCCCCGGCCGGGTCGGCCAGCTCGGTGTTGGCGGCGATCAGGGTGACGCGTGCGCCGCGCGCCACGGCGGTTCTGGCCAGCGCATAGCCCTGCTTACCGGAGGAACGGTTCCCCAGGAAGCGCACCGGGTCCAGCGGCTCGCGGGTGCCGCCGGCGCTGATGACGACATGCCGCCCGGCCAGGTCCGCAAGGGCGGGCTGCGCTCGCCGCGCCAGCACCCGCTGGCAGATCTCGAAGATCTCGGCGGGGTCGGGCAGCCGTCCCTTGCCGGTGTCGACACCGGTCAGCCGCCCGACGGCGGGCTCGATGACGATCGCGCCGCGACGGCGCAGCGTCGCGACGTTCTCCTGGGTCGCCGGGTGCTCCCACATCTCGGTGTGCATGGCGGGCGCGAAGACCACCGGGCAGCGGGCGGTGAGCAGGGTGTTGGTGAGCAGGTCGTCGGCGAGGCCGTGGGCGGCCTTGGCGAGCATGTCGGCGGTGGTCGGGGCGACCACCACGAGATCGGCGTGCTGGCCGATCCGTACGTGCGGGACCTCGCTCACGGTGTCCCAGACGCGGGTGGAGACGGGGTTGCCGGACAGCGCCGCCCAGGTCGCCTCCCCCACGAAGTGCAGCGCGGAGTCGGTGGGCACCACACGCACGTCGTGCCCGGACTCGGTGAACCGCCGCAGCAGCTCGCACGCCTTGTACGCGGCGATGCCGCCGCTCACCCCCAGGACGACCTGTGGCCTGCCCATTCGTCTCTCCCGCCGAGTGGTGCGGGTACCCGGGCGGATACCCGTCTCCATACTGCGTTTCCCGGGGGCCGGCCCCCGAACGCCCAGACCACGGGCCCGGCAGCTGTGCCGCCGGGCCCGTGGTCCTGAATGCAGGTGATGCCTTGAGTTGTGGTGCTGCTACGGGGCCGGCGTCTCGACGGCCTCGGAGGTCAGCAGACCCGCGTTGATCTCGCGCAGCGCGATCGACAGCGGCTTCTCGTGCACGTGGGTGTCCACGAGCGGGCCGACGTACTCCAGCAGGCCCTCACCGAGCTGCGAGTAGTACGCGTTGATCTGGCGGGCGCGCTTGGCCGCGTAGATCACCAGGCTGTACTTCGAGTCAGTGGCCTCGAGCAGCTCGTCGATCGGCGGGTTGATGATGCCCTCGGGCGTGGCAATGGAAGAGGACACTCTCTACCTACCCCTACTTGTGGAAAAGAACGGAAGTGGATCAACGAACCCGATATTGGATCAGCAATCCCGCATCAAGGCTAGCAGTTCGCGCGCTACGTCCTCGACGGAGGTGTTGACCAGGGTGACGTCGAACTCCGACTCCGCCGCCAGTTCGATCCGCGCGACGGCCAGCCGCCGTTCGATCACCTCGGGCGACTCGGTGCCCCGGCCGGTGAGCCGTCGGACCAACTCGTCCCAGCTCGGCGGCGCGAGGAAGACCAACCGCGCCTCGGGCATCGACTGACGGACCAGTCTCGCGCCCTGCAGATCGATCTCCAGCAGCACCGGACCACCCGCTTCGAGGCGCTCCATCACGGCCTGCCGCGGGGTCCCGTAGCGGTTGCCCGCGAACTCCGCCCACTCCAGCAGCTCGCCGTTGGCGACGAGCTTGTCGAACTCGTCATCGTCGACGAAGTGGTACTGCACACCGTCCCGCTCGCCCGGGCGGGGCTTACGCGTGGTGACGGAGACCGACAGCCAGACTTCGGGGTGGACCTTGCGCAGATAGCCGACGACCGTGCTCTTGCCGACACCGGAGGGGCCGGAGAGCACGGTCAGCCGTGGCTGCTTGGCCGGGGGTTCGGGGGTTGCCCCCCGGGGGACCGCATCGCTCATGTAGCGATTATCCCGATTCCCCGGCCATGCGGAAAACGACGGTTGAACGTCAGCTGGCGGTGCTGCCGAACTCCCGCTCCAGAGCGGCGATCTGGTTGGAGCCGAGACCACGCACCCGACGGCTCTCGGAGATGCCGAGACGCTCCATGAGCTGCTTGGCGCGGACCTTGCCCACGCCCGGGAGGGACTCCAGGAGAGCGGAAACCTTCATCTTGCCGATGACATCGTTCTCCTGCCCCTGCTTGATGACCTCGTGCAGGGAGGCCCCGGAGTGCTTGAGACGATTCTTGACCTCGGCGCGCTCCCGGCGAGCCGCGGCGGCCTTCTCTAGCGCGGCAGCGCGCTGTTCAGGGGTAAGGGGCGGTAGAGCCACGCCTACGTCACCTCGGATGTAGAACTGTCGGATACGGACCGGTGAGGAACCTAGTTGCTCCACACCTACAGAGCAACGAGCAACGCGCTTCCTTGCGTTCTCCTGTCGGAGACTAGCGGGCGAACCCGCTCCCGTCAGCGAGAACAGGCGAAAAGTCCAGGTCAGACTTGATCTCGCGGTACTTTTCGGGCATATCGGACAGGGTTCATCTGTGCATGACTGCGCTCGGTACCCGTGAGGCCACGTTCCGCCCCCTTCGCCCTCAGCTGGTGACGACCGCCCGTACCTCGTCGGCGATCCGGTCCGCCGCCGCGCGCAGCGCCGCCGCGTCCGGTCCGTGCCGCAGCACGTCACGGCTGACGCTCGGCAGCACGTTGCGCAGCGCGGACCCGAAGACCGCGGGAAGGTCCGCCGGGGTCGCGCCCTGCGCGCCGATACCGGGGGCGAGCAGCGGCCCGCCGGTATCAAGGTCGATCCCGGCCTCGGCGACCGTGGCGCCCAGCGTCGCGCCGACGACCGCGCCGAACGAGCCCAGCGGCTGCTCGCCCGCGTTCTCCTCGCGCAAATGGCCGAGAACCGTTGCGGCCACCGTGCTGCCGTCGGCACCAGTCGCCCGCTGCACCTCCGCGCCCTCCGGGTTGGAGGTCAGCGCGAGCGCGAAGATCCCGGTACCGCAGGCGCGGGCCAGGTCGACCGCCGGGCGCAGCGAGCCATAGCCGAGGTAGGGGCTGACCGTGACCGCGTCGCTGAACAGCGGGCTCGCCGGGTCGAGGTACGTGGCGGCGTACGCGGCCATGGTGGAACCGATGTCACCGCGCTTGGCGTCCATCAGTACCAGCGCGCCCGCGGCCCGCGCGTCGGCCACCGTGCGCTCCAGCACCGCGATGCCCCGCGAGCCGAACCGCTCGAAGAACGCGGACTGCGGCTTGAGCACGGCGACCCGGTCGGCCAGTGCCTCCACGACGGTACGGCAGAAGCGCTCCAGGCCCGCCGGGTCGTCGTCCAGGCCCCAGGCGGCCAGCAAGGAGGCGTGCGGGTCGATCCCCACGCACAGCGGCCCGCGGGTGTCCATGGCGCGCCGCAGCCGGGCGCCGAACGGTTCGAGGGTCATGACAGCTCCTGTTCGTCTTGTTCGCTTCTCCGCCCGCTCCGCGACGGGGCGGGCATCGCCGTCACCCGCCGCCCTGGCGCCTGCCGGGCGTCGTTCACGGGTTGCGGACGGCGGCGCCGACGGCGTCGGCGAGGGTGGCGTACGGGCTGGCCGACAGGCGGGCCGCCAGCCCCTTGTGGATCGCGCGGCACCAGAACGGACCCTGGTAGATGAAGGCGCTGTAGCCCTGGATCAGCGATGCGCCCGCGAGGATGCGCTCCCAGGCGTCGTCCGCGGTCTCGATGCCGCCGACGCCGACCAGTGTGATCCGGTCGCCGACCCGCGCGTACAGACGGCGCAGCACCTGGAGCGAGCGTGCCTTGAGCGGTGCGCCGGACAGGCCGCCGGCACCGATGGCCTCGACCTCGGCGGAGTCGGTGACCAGGCCGTCGCGGGCGATGGTGGTGTTGGTGGCGATGATGCCGTCCAGGCCGAGTTCCACCGCGAGGTCGGCGACCGCGTCGATGTCGTCGTCCGCCAGATCGGGCGCGATCTTCACGAGCAGCGGGACGCGGCGGTCGGTGACCGTACGGTCGGCGGCCTCCCGTACGGCGGTGAGCAGCGGGCGCAGGTGCTCGACGGCCTGAAGGTTGCGCAGGCCGGGGGTGTTGGGTGAGGAGACGTTGACGACGAGGTAGTCGGCGTGGGGCGCGAGGCGCTCGGTCGACGTCACGTAGTCGGCGACGGCCTCCGCCTCGGGAACGACCTTGGTCTTGCCGATGTTGACGCCGAGCACCGGCTTGAAGACCGGCTTGCGGGCGGCGAGTCGGGCGGCCACGGCGGCTGAGCCGTCGTTGTTGAAGCCCATCCGGTTGATCAGGGCGCGGTCCTTGACCAGCCGGAAGAGGCGCTTCTTGGGGTTGCCGGGCTGGGGCTGCGCGGTGACGGTGCCGATCTCGACATGGTCGAAGCCGAGCATGGCCATGCCGTCGATGGCGGTCGCGTTCTTGTCGAACCCGGCGGCGAGCCCGAACGGACCGTGCATCCGCTTGCCGAACACCTCGGTGCGCAGCCCGGGGTAGTGCGGCGCGAGCGCCGCCGCGACGAACGTCCGCAGCACCGGTACGCGCGTGGCGCCGCGGATCCAGCCGAAGGCCAGATGATGCGCCCGCTCGGGGTCCATACGAGTGAAGAAGATCTTGAAGAACAGGGGGTACATGCGGAGCCTTCTCCGGCTGGGAGTGAGATGCGGCCCGTGGGGCCTCGTTCGAGGGCGGTGGCGGCATGCGGAGGGGGACACCTCGGCGGTGTCCCCCTCCTGGTGCAAGGCCGCTACTGCGCGCGGGCCGCGGTCAGATGCGCCGCGTGCTCCTGCAGGGACCGCACGCCGACCTCGCCGCCGCCGAGGGCGTCGATGCCCTGTACGGCCGCTGCCAGTGCCTGGACGGTGGTCAGGCAGGGCACGGCGCGGGCGACGGCGGCGGTACGGATGTCGTAGCCGTCGAGGCGGCCGCCGGTGCCGTACGGGGTGTTGACGATGAGGTCGACCCGGCCGTCGTGGATGAGCTGGACGATGGTCGGCTCCCCGTTCGGGCCGGTGCCCTCACTGTGCTTGCGGACCACGGTGGCCTCGATGCCGTTGCGCTTGAGGACCTCGGCGGTGCCGGAGGTGGCCAGGAGCTCGAAGCCGTGGTCGACGAGCGCGCGGGCCGGGAAGATCATGGCCCGCTTGTCGCGGTTGGCGATCGAGATGAACGCCCGGCCCTTGGTGGGCAGCGCGCCGTAGGCCGCGGACTGCGACTTGGCGTAGGCGGTGCCGAAGACCGCGTCGATGCCCATGACCTCACCGGTGGAGCGCATCTCGGGTCCGAGGATGGTGTCAACACCGCGCCCGGAGGCGTCCCGGAACCGGCTCCACGGGAGCACCGCCTCCTTGACGGAGATCGGCGCGTCCAGCGGCAGGGTGCCGCCGTCGCCGGTCTTCGGCAGGATGCCCTCCGCGCGCAACTCGGCGATGGTCGCCCCCAGCGAGATCCGCGCGGCGGCCTTGGCCAGCGGCACCGCGGTCGCCTTGGAGGTGAACGGAACCGTGCGCGAGGCACGGGGGTTGGCCTCCAGCACGTAGAGGATGTCCCCGGCCAGCGCGAACTGGATGTTGATCAGCCCGCGCACCCCAACACCCTTGGCGATGGCCTCGGTTGAGGCGCGCAGCCGCTTGATGTCGAAGCCGCCGAGCGTCATCGGGGGCAGCGCGCACGCCGAGTCGCCGGAGTGGATGCCGGCCTCCTCGATGTGCTCCATCACGCCGCCGAGGTACAGCTCGGTGCCGTCGTAGAGCGCGTCGACGTCGATCTCGATGGCGTCGTCGAGGAACCGGTCGACCAGCACCGGACGGTCCGGGCTGATCTCGGTGGACTCGGCGATGTACGCCGACAGCCGCGCCTCCTCGTAGACGATCTCCATACCGCGGCCGCCGAGCACATAGGACGGGCGGACCAGGACCGGGTAGCCGATCTCGTCGGCGATGGCCTTCGCCTCGGCGAAGGTGGTGGCGGTGCCGTGCTTGGGCGCGGGCAGGCCCGCCTGGTTGAGCACACGGCCGAAGGCACCGCGGTCCTCGGCCAGGTGGATCGCCTCGGGGGAGGTGCCCACCACCGGCACGCCGTTGTCCTTCAGCGCCTGCGCCAGGCCGAGCGGGGTCTGTCCGCCGAGTTGCACGATGACGCCGGCGATCGGTCCCGCCTGTGCTTCGGCGTGCACGATCTCCAGTACGTCTTCCAAGGTGAGCGGCTCGAAGTAGAGCCGGTCGGAGGTGTCGTAGTCGGTGGAGACCGTCTCCGGGTTGCAGTTGACCATGACGGTCTCGTAGCCCGCGGCCGACAGCGCGAAGGAGGCGTGCACGCAGGAGTAGTCGAACTCGATGCCCTGGCCGATGCGGTTGGGGCCGGAGCCGAGGATGATCACCGCGGGCTTGGTCCGCGGTGCGACCTCGCTCTCCTCGTCGTAGGACGAGTAGAAGTACGGGGTCTTCGCGGCGAATTCGGCGGCGCAGGTGTCCACCGTCTTGAACACCGGGCGGATTCCCAGCGTCTGCCGCACCTCGCGCACGACCTCCTCGCGCAGACCCCTGATCTGCCCGATCTGGGCGTCGGAGAACCCGTAGCGCTTGGCCTCGGCCAGCACCTCGGGGCTGAGCCGGTCGACCGCTGCCAGCTCGTCGGCGATCTCCTTGATCAGGAAGAGCTGGTCGACGAACCACGGATCGATGCGGGTCGCCTCGAAGACCTCCCGCGGCGTGGCCCCGGCGCGGATCGCCTGCATGACGGTGTTGATCCGGCCGTCGGTGGGCACCTTGGCGGCCTTGAGCAGCAGCGCCTTGTCACCGGGGTCGCCGACGAAGGTGAACTGCGAGCCCTTCTTCTCCAGCGAGCGCAGCGCCTTGTTCAGCGCCTCGGGGAAGTTGCGGCCGATCGCCATCGCCTCACCGACCGACTTCATGGTCGTGGTCAGCGTGGCGTCGGCGGCCGGGAACTTCTCGAACGCGAACCGCGGCACCTTGACCACGACGTAGTCGAGCGTCGGTTCGAAGGACGCCGGGGTCTGCTCGGTGATGTCGTTGGGGATCTCGTCCAGGGTGTAGCCGATGGCCAGCCGGGCGGCGATCTTGGCGATCGGGAAGCCGGTGGCCTTCGACGCCAGCGCCGAAGAGCGCGAGACCCGCGGGTTCATCTCGATGACGATGACCCGGCCGTCCTCCGGGTTGACCGCGAACTGGATGTTGCAGCCGCCGGTGTCCACCCCGACCTCGCGGATCACCGCGATGCCGATGTCCCGCAGGACCTGGTACTCCCGGTCGGTCAGCGTCATCGCCGGGGCGACGGTGATGGAGTCACCGGTGTGCACGCCCATCGGATCGAAGTTCTCGATGGAGCAGACGACCACCACGTTGTCGTGCTTGTCGCGCATCAGCTCCAGCTCGTACTCCTTCCAGCCGAGGATCGACTCCTCGAGGAGCACCTCGGTGGTCGGCGAGAGCGTCAGGCCCTGCCCCGCGATACGGCGCAGCTCCTCCTCGTCGTGGGCGAAACCGGAACCGGCGCCGCCCATGGTGAACGACGGGCGGACCACCACCGGGTAGCCGCCGAGCTGCTCGACGCCGGCCAGCACCTCGTCCATCGAGTGGCAGATCACCGAGCGGGCGGACTCACCGTGGCCGATCTTGGCGTTGACCGCCTCCACGACCGTCTTGAACTGGTCGCGGTCCTCGCCCTTGTGGATCGCCTCGACGTTGGCGCCGATCAACTCGACGCCGTACTTGCCCAGGACGCCCTGCTCGTGCAGGGAGATCGCGGTGTTGAGCGCGGTCTGGCCGCCGAGGGTGGGCAGCAGCGCGTCGGGGCGCTCCTTGGCGATGATCTTCTCGACGAAGTCGGGGATGATCGGCTCGACGTACGTGGCGTCGGCGATCTCCGGGTCCGTCATGATCGTGGCCGGGTTGGAGTTGACCAGGATGACCCGCAGGCCCTCGGACTTGAGCACCCGGCACGCCTGGGTGCCGGAGTAGTCGAACTCGGCCGCCTGGCCGATGACGATCGGGCCGGAGCCGATGACCAGGACGGACTGGATGTCGGTGCGCTTAGGCACGCTGGCCCTCCATCAGGGAGACGAAGCGGTCGAACAGGTAGGCCGCGTCATGCGGGCCCGCCGCCGCCTCGGGGTGGTACTGGACGCTGAAGGCGGGGGTGTCGAGGCACTCCAGGCCTTCGACCACGTCGTCGTTGAGGCAGACGTGGGAGACCCGGGCCCGCCCGTACGGGGTCTCGGAGTCGCGGTCGAGCGGCGCGTCCACGGCGAAGCCGTGGTTGTGCGCGGTGACCTCGACCTTGCCGGTGGTGCGGTCCTGCACCGGCTGGTTGATACCACGGTGGCCGTACTTGAGCTTGTACGTGCCGAAGCCGAGCGCCCGGCCCAGGATCTGGTTGCCGAAGCAGATGCCGAAGAACGGCGTGCTGCGCTCCAACACGCCCCGCAGGACGGTCATCTGGTGGTCGGCGGTGGCCGGGTCGCCGGGGCCGTTGGAGAAGAACACACCGTCGGGGCCCACCGCGTAGATGTCCTCCACCGTCGCGGTCGCGGGCAGCACATGCACCTCGATGCCGCGCTCGGCCATCCGCTGCGGGGTCATGGCCTTGATGCCCAGGTCGACCGCGGCGACGGTGAACCTCTTGGTGCCGATCGCCGGAACCACGTACGGCTCGGTGGTGGCCACCTCGGCGGCCAGGTCGGCGCCCTTCATCTGCGGGGACGCCTGGACCTTCGCCAGCAGTTCGGCCTCGCCGGCGATCGCCTCGCCGGAGAAGATCCCGACCCGCATCGCACCGCGCTCGCGCAGGTGGCGGGTGAGCGCACGGGTGTCGATGCCGCTGATGCCGATGACGCCCTGGCGGGTGAGCTCCTCGTCGAGGGAGCGCTGGGCCCGCCAGTTGGACGAGACGCGGGCCGGGTCGCGTACGACATAGCCGGACACCCAGATCCGACCGGATTCCGGGTCCTCGTCGTTGACGCCGGTGTTGCCCACGTGCGGCGCGGTCATCACGACGACCTGGCGGTGGTACGAGGGGTCGGTCAGCGTCTCCTGGTAGCCGGTCATCCCGGTGGAGAACACCGCCTCGCCGAAGGTCTCCCCCACCGCCCCGTAAGCACGACCGCGGAAGGTGCGGCCGTCCTCCAGGACGAGTACGGCGGGGCCGTGTCCGTTCAAGAGCCCCTGTGTCCCCCTGGTGGAGGTGGTCATCGTGCGCCTTCCTTGGTGGTGTTCAGGTCTTCGGCGGTCGCCCCCTGGACGAGCCGCTGCAGGGCGTCGACCCATGCGGGGTGCTCGGCGGGATGCTCGGAGCGGAACCCGGAGTCGATCAGCCGGTCGCCGTGCTGCCAGGTGATCACCAGCAGTCCGCCTTCGGGGACGACCTTGCCCGCGATGCCCTTGTCGAGCCGCGCTCCGCGCAGGGCGGCGGCGGGGATGAAGAAGTCGGCGGCGGCCGGTCGGTGCACCGCGACGCCCTGCTCGGTGAGGGCCAGGTCGACCAGGCTGCGGGTGCCCAGGCCCCGGGCGGCGATCCGGTCCAGCCAGTCACCCGCGGTGGTGCTGGCGTGGTAGCGGCCGGACATGGTCAGCAGCGGCGGCTCGCCGAGGTCGGCGGGGATCTCCGGCAGCTCGGGCAGGTCGGACTGGCGGGCGGCCCGCTTGTGCCAGGCCCGCCACATCAGCCAGTAGACCAGCGCGACGAAGGCCAGCAGCCCGGCGACCCACAGCAGCCGGTCGCTGAGGTCGGTGATCTTCGCGGAGTGCTTGTCAACCGCCTGCGTTACATACGTCGTTGCCGTGTTCACGTGAGCTTCCCGTCCATGACCGTCGCCTTGCCCCGCAGGAAGGTGGCGGTCACCCGGCCCGGCAGCTCAAGCCCCTCGTACGGGGTGTTGCGGCTGCGGGAGGCGAAGCCCACGGGGTTCACCACACCACGGTATGCCGGATCGACCAGCGCGAGGTTGGCGGGCTCACCGACGGCGATGGGCCGCCCGTGGCCGGGCAGACGGCCGATGGCGGCCGGACGGAACGACATCCGGTCGGCGACCCCCGCCCAGTCCAGCAGCCCGGTGTCGACCATGGTGTGCTGGACCACGGACAGCGCGGTCTCCAGGCCCACCATGCCCATGGCGGCGGCGGCCCACTCGCAGTCCTTGTCCTCGTGCGGGTGCGGAGCGTGGTCGGTGGCGACGCAGTCGATGGTGCCGTCGGCCAGCGCCTCGCGCAGCGCGATCGCATCGGCCTCGGTGCGCAGCGGCGGATTGACCTTGTAGACCGGGTTGTAGGAGCGCACCAGTTCGTCGGTCAGCAGCAGGTGGTGCGGGGTGACCTCGGCGGTGACGTTCCAGCCCTTGGACTTCGCCCAGCGCACCAGCTCGACCGAACCGGCGGTCGACAGATGGCAGATGTGCACCCGCGAGCCGACGTGCGCGGCGAGCAGGACATCGCGCGCGATGATCGATTCTTCGGCGACCGCGGGCCAGCCGCGCAGGCCCAACTCGGCGGAGACGATGCCCTCGTTCATCTGGGCGCCCTCGGTGAGCCGGGGCTCCTGGGCGTGCTGGGCGATGACCCCGTCGAAGGCCTTCACGTACTCCAGGGCGCGGCGCATGATCACGGCGTCGTCCACGCACTTGCCGTCGTCCGAGAAGACCCGGACCCCCGCGGCGGAGTCGTGCATGGCGCCCAGTTCGGCGAGCTTCTTGCCCTCCAGGCCGACGGTGACCGCCCCGACCGGCTGCACATCGCAGTAGCCGGACTCCTTGCCGAGCCGCCAGACCTGCTCCACCACACCGGCGGTGTCAGCGACCGGGAAGGTGTTGGCCATGGCGTGCACGGCGGTGTAGCCGCCGATGGCGGCGGCGCGGGTGCCGGTCAGCACGGTCTCGGAGTCCTCGCGGCCGGGCTCGCGCAGATGGGTGTGCAGGTCGACCAGGCCGGGGAGGAGGATCTGCCCGTCCGCCTCGATGACGGTGGCGCTCTCTGCGCTGGACACCGTCAGATCGCTGCCGACGGCGGTGATGGCCTCGTCGACGATCAGCACGTCCTGGGGCTCGGCACCGAGGAGTTTCGCGCCGCGGATCAGGATCTTGCTCATGCTTACTTGGTCTCCTCGGTGCGGTTCTCGGTGGTGATCGCGGGCTCGTTGCCGCCCAGCAGCAGGTACAGGACGGCCATCCGGACGCTGACACCGTTGCCGACCTGCTCGACGGCCGTGCAGCGGCCGGAGTCGGCGACCTCGGCGGTGATCTCCATGCCCCGGTTCATCGGTCCCGGGTGCATGACGATGGCGTGCTCGGGCAGTACGGCCATCCGCGCCGCGTCGAGCCCGTAGCGGCGGGCGTACTCACGCTCGGTGGGGAAGAACGCGGCGTTCATCCGCTCGCTCTGGACCCGCAGCATCATCACGGCGTCGGACTTGGCGAGCACGGAGTCGAGGTCGTAGCTCACCTCGCAGGGCCAGCTCTCCACGCCGATCGGCAGCAGGGTGGGCGGCGCGACCAGGGTGACGTGCGCGCCCAGGGTTCCCAGCAGGTGGACGTTGGAGCGGGCGACGCGGCTGTGCAGAACGTCGCCGACGATGGTGATCCGACGTCCGGCGAGGTCGCGTCCGGTGCCGTCACCGGGGCCCTGGTGGTAGGTGGGGCCGCCGTCGGGGGCGCCCGCCAGGTGGCGGCGCATGGTGAAGGCGTCCAGCAGGGCCTGGGTGGGGTGCTCATGGGTGCCGTCGCCCGCGTTGACCACCGAGCCCTTGATCCAGCCGGAGGTGGCCAGGCGGTGCGGGGCGCCGGAGGCGTGGTGCCGGATGACGACGGCGTCTGCGCCCATCGCCTCCAGGGTGAGCGCGGTGTCCTTGAGCGACTCGCCCTTGGAGACCGAGGAGCCCTTGGCGGAGAAGTTGATGACGTCCGCCGAGAGTCGTTTGGCGGCGGCTTCGAAGGAGATCCGGGTTCGGGTCGAGTCCTCGAAGAAGAGGTTGACGACGGTCCGGCCGCGCAGCGTGGGCAGCTTCTTGATCGGCCGGTTGGCGACCCGGGCCATCTCCTCGGCGGTGTCGAGGATCAGCAGGGCGTCGTCGTGGGTGAGGTCGGCGGCCGAGATGAGGTGGCGCTTCATCGGGTTCACTCCGGAAGGTACGGATATGCGTCAGGGCGGCGACGGGCGCGGCCGTGCTGACACGGTCAGCACGCGGCGGTGTTCGCCCTATTCGTCGTGTGAGCCGGGCGCGACACCCAGCAGAACGCAGTCCCGGCCGTCGTTCTCGGCCAGCTGGACCTTGACGGTCTCGCGCAGTGAGGTCGGGAGGTTCTTGCCGACGTAGTCGGCGCGGATCGGCAGCTCACGATGGCCGCGGTCGACCAGTACGGCGAGCTGTACGGCGCGCGGCCGGCCGATGTCGTTGAGCGCGTCGAGGGCCGCGCGGATGGTGCGCCCGGAGAACAGCACGTCGTCGACGAGGACGACCAGGCGGCCGTCGATGCCGTCGCCCGGGATCTCGGTACGGGCGAGCGCGCGCGCCGGGCCGAGCCGCAGGTCGTCGCGGTACATGGTGATGTCGAGAGCGCCGACCGGCGTCTTACGGCCGGTGATGTCGGCGAGTTTGTCGGCGAGCCGGCGGGCGAGGAAGACCCCGCGGGTGGGAATGCCGAGAAGCACCACGTCGTCGGCGCCCTTGGCGCGTTCGACGATCTCGTGGGCGATGCGGGTCAGGACCCGCGCGATGTCCGGCGCCTCCAGAACTGGGCGCACCGGTGCAGAACGGTCGTCGACCATGGGTCGGAGACCTCCTTCCCCGCCTCACGGGACGGGCATTAAAGGACGTCAGGGGTACGCAGCTACCGTACCAGCCCGGTCGGGCGAGGTTTTTCTGGGGGTCAACCGGAAGCATTCCGCTTGACGAAGCCAAATTACGCTGCGTAACCTCACAGTGAGTTACCAAGTGTCCATCCGGGGAGCCTTATGTCCAGCGATTACGCCAAACAGCTCGGAGCCAAACTCCGGGCAATCCGCACGCAGCAGGGTCTCTCCCTCCACGGTGTCGAGGAGAAGTCCCAGGGCCGCTGGAAGGCCGTCGTCGTCGGCTCCTACGAGCGTGGCGACCGCGCGGTCACCGTGCAGCGTCTCGCCGAGCTGGCGGACTTCTACGGAGTCCCGGTGCAGGAGCTGCTGCCCGGTAGCGCGCCCGGTGGCGCCGCCGAGCCGCCGCCGAAGCTCGTGCTCGACCTGGAGCGGCTGGCCCAGGTGCCGTCCGAGAAGGCCGGTCCGCTGCAACGCTACGCCGCGACCATCCAGAGCCAGCGCGGCGACTACAACGGCAAGGTGCTCTCGATCCGCCAGGACGATCTGCGCACCCTCGCCGTCATCTACGACCAGTCCCCCTCGGTCCTGACCGAGCAGCTGATCGGCTGGGGCGTGCTGGACGCCGACGCGCGTCGGGCCGTACAGCCGGAGGAGGGCTGATCCCATCGGTGCCTCTGGGCACCCGTGATGCAGAAACGTCCCGCTGAGCACATCAGCGCATAAGGGTGGGGCCCGGAACACTGTGTGTTCCGGGCCCCACCCTTATGCGCTCAGTGGGTCACTGGATGCGCAGCGTCGGCTTCAGGTCCTTCAGCCGGGCCAGCAGCCCGTTGACGAAGGACGGCGACTCGTCGGTGGAGAACTCCTTGACGAGCTGCACCGCCTCGTCCAGCACGACGGCGTCCGGGATCTCGTCCTCCCAGAGCAGCTCGTACGCGCCAAGCCGCAGCACATTGCGGTCCACGACGGGCATCCGGTCCATGGTCCAGCCAACCGCGTAGGTGGCGATCAGCTCGTCGACCCGGGCCGCGTGGTCCTCGTACCCCTCGACGAGCCGCATCGTGTACTCGGTGACCGGCGGCTGCCGGTCGTCGGTCCGGGCGAGCCGAATCCAGTCCGCCATGACGGTCCTGGGCGCGGCGCCGCGCTGGTCCGCCTCGAAGAGAATCTGGAAGGCGCGCTTTCGGGCCTTGGTGCGGGCAGCCACGGTTAGCTGTTCACCCGGCCGAGGTAGTCACCCGTACGGGTGTCGACCTTGATCTTCTCACCGGTGGTGATGAACAGCGGGACCTGCATCTCGTAGCCCGTCTCCAGCTTGGCGGGCTTGGTGCCGCCGGTGGAGCGGTCGCCCTGCACACCCGGCTCGGTGTGCTCGATGGTGAGCTCGACGGCGGCCGGGAGCTCGACGTAGAGGACCGAGCCCTCGTGCGTCGCCACGACGGCCTCGAAGCCCTCAAGCAGGAAGTTGGCGGCGTCGCCAACGGACTTGCGGTCGACATGGATCTGGTCGTACGTGTCCATGTCCATGAAGACGAAGTAATCGCCGTCCATGTACGAGAACTGCATCCCACGCTTGTCGACGGTGGCCGTCTCGACCTTCACGCCTGCGTTGAAGGTCTTGTCGACGACCTTGCCGGAAAGCACGTTCTTGAGCTTGGTGCGGACGAAGGCAGGGCCCTTGCCCGGCTTGACGTGCTGGAACTCGACGACGGACCAGAGCTGGTCGCCGTCGAGCTTGAGCACCATGCCGTTCTTGAGGTCGTTCGTGCTGGCCACGGTCGCGGAATCTCCTGAGAGTGCTGCATCGGAAACCAGAAAGCGCCCGCTACAAGGCGAGCAGTTCCTTGGTCGTGATGGTGAGTAGCTCGGGCCCGCCGTCCGCCGCTGGGCGTACGACGAGTGTGTCATCGATCCGGACACCGCCCCGGTCCGGGAAGTGGACCCCCGGCTCGACGGTGACCGGCACACAAGCGTCCAGTTTACCCATGGCTGACGGGGTGAGCCGAGGGTCCTCGTCGATTTCGAGTCCCACGCCGTGTCCGGTCCACGATCCGGCGGCCTCGCCATGCCCCGCCCGCTCCAGTACCTGGCGCGCCGCGAGGTCCACTTCCCGGCAGGCAGCGCCCGGCGCGAGAGCCTCCCGGCCCGCCCGCTGGGCGTCGAAAACCACGTCGTACAGGTCGATCTGCCAGTTCGCGGGCGCGGCGCCGATGACGAACGTACGGCCGACCTCGCACCGGTAGCCGCGGTAGCAGGCACCGAGGCAGACGGTGAGGAAGTCGCCCTCCTCGACCCGCCGGTCCGTGGGGCGGTGCCGGGCGGCACCGGAATGCGGTCCGGTGCCGACGTAGGTGGGGAACGCCGGGCCGTCCGCGCCGTGATCGGCGAGCCGCCGCTCCAGCTCCAGCGCGAGATGGCGCTCGGTGCGGCCGACGAGGATGGACTCCAGTAGCTCGCCCAGCGCCTGGTCGGTGATCTCCGCGGCGATCCGCAGACAGGCGATCTCCTCCTCGTCCTTGACCAGGCGCAGCTGTTCCACGGCCTGCCCGAGGTCGAGGAGGCGCAGGCCCGGTGTGACCGAGGCGATGGCCCGGTGCCGGGAGACGGTCAGATGGTGCTCCTCCACCGCCAGGGTGTCCGCGCCCAGTCCCGGGGCGAGATCGGCCGCGGCCACCGCCGGATCGCCGTCCGGCGACGGTAGGACCACCCGGCGGAGGTCCTCCGGCGGGGTGCCCTCGCCCGGCTCCCCGTACACCCGGCGGCGGTGGACCAGCACGTCCTCCGCGGGCGCCAGCATCAGTACGGCGTCGGACGGCGCCCAACCGGTCAGATAGCGGATGTTGGCGGGGCGGGAGACCAGTGCCGCGGCGGATCCAGCCGCCGCGCACCGCTCCCGTAGACGCATCCGGCGGGAAGCGTGCACCTCGGACATGTGCCGAGCGTACGCGGCACTTGGCCGGCAGACCTCTGGGCGCGTCCGGACGGGTCGCGGATGGGCTTCGGTCAATCGGTCCGGCGATACGGCGTACTGGCCGGACTTCGTGGACGAACATGCTCGTCAAGTACTTGTTCGTAACGAACATGTTCGTTACGGTGCTGGCATGACAGTTCATTCCGACGGGCCGCGCAGTCGCCGGGAGCGGCCGGCCAAGCCGGCGCTGACCCGGCCGGGCATCATCGCCGCCGCGGTGGAGATCATGCGGGGCGAGGGCCTGGAGCGGGTCACCATGCGGCGGCTGGCGCAGCAGCTGGACACCGGCCCGGCCTCGTTGTACGTGTACGTCCGCAACACCGCCGAGCTGCACGCGGCGGTCCTGGACGAGTTGCTCGGCGCGGTCGACCTGACCCCGGTTCACGCCGAGGGCGACTGGCGCGAGCGGCTGGAGACGGTGCTCGTCTCGTATACGACCGTGCTGTTCGAGCACCCCGGGCTGGCCCGGTCGGCGCTGGTGGCGCGCCCCAGCGGGGAGCACTACCTGACGCTGATCGAGGGACTGCTGGCGCTGCTGGACGAGGGCGGCGTTCCGGGCGCCCAGGCCGCCTGGGGAGTGGACGTGCTGCTGCAGCACGCCACCGCGACCGCGGCCGAACACGCCACCCGCGGCAGGGCAGCCGGCGCCCAGCAGGAGTGGGACGCGCTCACCCGGGCCCTGCACGGCGCACGCGAGCAGACGCATCCGCACATCGCCGCACTCGCCGCCGAACTGCTCTCCGGGGCGCCGCAGGACCGGCTGTCCTGGGGATTCCACATGTTGATCAACGGCATCGCCCAGACCCCCAGGCCGACCCCGTCCCAAGAACCACCGCGCCACTGACGGCGCCACCACATCCGCCACAACCTCAGAGGAGCAGCAACATGACCACCCATCACCCCGTCGCCGTCATCGGCGCCGGCCTTGGCGGCCTCACCCTCGCTCGCGTCCTGCACGTGAACGGTATCCAGGCGGCCGTCCTCGATCTTGAGGCGTCACCGACCGCCCGCACGCAGGGCGGCATGCTCGACATCCATGAGGACTCCGGCCAGGTCGCCGTGCACGCCGCCGGCCTGTACGAGGAGTTCAGCGGGCTCATCCACCCCGGCGGTGAGGAGATGCGGATCCTGGACAAGCACGCCATGGTCCACATGGAGGAGAAGGACGAAGGTGGCGGCGGACGCCCCGAGGTCGAACGCGGCCAGCTGCGGGACCTTCTGCTCTCCTCCCTGCCCGAGGGCGCCGTGCACTGGGGTGCCAAGGTCAGCGGGGCCCGTCCGCTCGGGGGCGGTCGCCACGAGGTCACCCTCGCCGACGGCTCTGTCTTCACCACCGACCTGCTGATCGGCGCGGACGGAGCCTGGTCGCGAATCCGCCCGCTGGTCTCCGACGCCACCCCCGCCTACACCGGCGTGTCGCTCGTCGAGCTGGATCTGCTGGACGCCGACACCCGCCACCCGGACAGCGCCGCGCTGCTCGGCGGCGGCATGTTCTTCGCACTCGGCGGGGGCAAGGGCTTCCTCGCCCACCGTGAGCCCGACGGCAGCCTCCACGTCTTCACCGCGCTGAAGGCTCCCGAGGACTGGATCGCCGGCATCGACTTCACCGACACCGACACCGCCAAGGCCGCCGTCCTCACGCACTTCGCCGACTGGGACGACAGCCTCAGGGCGCTGATCCTCGACGCCGACGGCGCGATGGTCCCCCGGCCGGTCCACGCCCTGCCGGTCGGGCACCGCTGGGACCGCATACCGGGCGTCACCCTGCTCGGCGACGCCGCCCATCTGATGTCACCGTTCGCCGGGGAGGGAGCCAACCTCGCCATGCTCGACGGCGCCGAACTGGGCCTGGCCCTCGCCGCCCACCCGGGCGACACGGAAGCCGCGCTCGCCGCCTACGAGCAGGCACTGTTCCCCCGCAGTGAGGCGTCCGCGGCGGCGTCCGCCGCGAACTTGCTCATCTGCTTCCGCGACGACGCGCCCCAGGGCCTGCTCGACGAGTTCGCCTCCCATCAGCAGGCGGACTGAGCCCCGGAACCGTGGGCGGCCGGGCCGGGGACCCCAGCGGGAGGACGGCTACCGGACGGGTGCCCCCGCGATGCTGCGCGCGACGACCTGGTCGAGGGCCTCCGCCGCGGCGGCGACGTCCAGTTGCGAGTTGTCGATGATGGGCAGCCCGGACCCGTACCAACCGGCCATCCGGCCATGGATTCGAGCCACTTCCTCGTCGGACAGCCGACGGTTGCCGCTGCGCTCCGCGTTGCGGGCCAGCACGATCTCCAGACCCGGCAGCAGCACCACCGGCAGCAGCCCGGGGCCGACGTGCCGCTTCCAGCCGCCGAGGCCGACCACCGGCCGATCCGGGAAGACGGCGTCGTCGATGATGCAGGAGATGCCGTTGGCCAGGAAGTTACGGGCGGAGAAGCCGCAGGTACGGCGAGCGAGGCGGTACTGCGCCTCGGAGTGCTCGTTCCAGCCGGACTGCGGGTCGGCGAAGCCGGAACGCACCCATTCGCGGACGTCGTCCAGACTGATGTGCGCGGTCGGCGCGGCACGGTGGTCGGCCCAGTGCCGGGCGATGGTCGTCTTGCCCGCGCCCGCCGGGCCGATGAGCAGCACCGCGACCGGGGCGCGCGAGACGGCCGAGGGGGCCGTCATGGAGGCCGGTGGCGGCAGCTGGACCGGACCTGCCGGGGGCAGCGGGAAATGGCCGGTGGTGGCCGCCGGTGCCGGACCGGGCGCCACGCCCGGCGGCGCCGGCCATGGCGGTGGCACGGCCGGGCCAGGAGCCCCGGGCGGCTCCTGGGGGACCGGGCCGGGACCGGGCTGTCCGTGCGGGGCCGGTGGGATCCAGCCGGCGGCACTCCCGTGCGCCGGGCCGTGAGGCGGTGGCAGCGGCACCCCCACAGCATGCTGCATCTCGGCCACTCCGTCTCCTGCCGATGGAACCGTGTCAGACGCGGCGCGATGGCCGGTCGACACCGAACCGTACCGTCCCTGGCCGCAGTTGTGTGAACGACCAGGGGGCGGTCAAGGTGCCCGGACCTCGTCCGGGACCCGTTCAGGCCGAGATCTCGTCGGCGAGGGCGCGCAGCGCGAGACGGTACGAACCGATGCCGAATCCGGCGATCGTGCCGCTGGCCACGGCCGCGACAACCGAATTGTGGCGGAACTCCTCACGCGTGTACGGGTTGGAGATGTGCACCTCGATCAGCGGTGCGGTGCGCTGCGCCGCCGCGTCCCGCATCCCGTACGAGTAGTGGGTGAACGCTCCCGGATTGAGAACGACCGGAATCGATCCATCGGCCGCCTCGTGCAGCCAGCGGATCATCTCGCCCTCGTCGTTGGTCTCCCGGACCTCGACATCGAAGCCGAGCTGCTTTCCGAGGGCGGTGCACTCCTCGACCAGCCCGGCGTAGGAGGTCGAGCCGTACACATCCGGCTCACGACTGCCCAGACGGCCGAGGTTCGGTCCGTTCAACACGTAGACGGCACGGGTCACTTGGCCACCTCGCCGTAGGCGGCCACCAGCAGGGCGGGGTCGGGACCCTCCAGCACGGTGGGCTTGGCCAAGCCGTCCAGGACGATGAAGCGCAGCCGGTCGCCGCGGGACTTCTTGTCGACCTTCATGGTGTCCAGCAGCCTGGGCCACTGGTCGCCCTTGTAGGTGAGCGGCAGCCCGACCGAGGACAGCACCGCACGGTGCCGGTCCGCGGTGGCGTCGTCCAACCTGCCTGCCAGACGGCCGAGTTCGGCCGCGAAGACCATGCCGACGGAGACCGCCGCGCCGTGCCGCCAGCTGTACCGCTCGTTCTTCTCGATGGCGTGGGCCAGCGTATGGCCGTAGTTGAGGATCTCCCGCAGTCCCGACTCCTTCAGGTCCTGCGAGACCACCTCCGCCTTCACCCGGATCGACCGCTCGATCAGCTCGGCGGTGTGCGGCCCCTCAGGGGTGCGGGCCGCCTGGGGGTCCGCCTCGATGAGGTCGAGGATCACCGGATCGGCGATGAAGCCCGCCTTGATGATCTCGGCCAGCCCGCTGACGTAGTCGTTGACCGGCAGCGTGGCCAGGCAGGCCAGATCGCACAGCACCCCGGCGGGCGGGTGGAAGGCGCCCACCAGGTTCTTACCCTCGGCGGTGTTGATACCGGTCTTGCCGCCGACCGCGGCGTCCACCATCGCCAGCACGGTGGTCGGCACCGCGATCCACCGCACCCCGCGCAGCCAGGTGGCGGCGACGAACCCGGCCAGATCGGTGGTCGCGCCGCCGCCGATCCCGACGATCACGTCGCTACGGGTGAAGTGGGTCTGGCCGAGCACGCTCCAGCAGTACGCGGCCACCTCGGCCGACTTGGCCTCCTCGGCGTTCGGCAGCTGGATGGCGATCGCCTCGTACCCCTGCTCGGCGAGGTCGGCACGGACCGCCTCACCGGTGGCGGACAGCGCCTCCGGATGCAGCACCGCCACGCGCTGAACACCAGAGCGGCGCGCAGCGCCTCCGCTGGGGGCGGTGGTGGACGACGGGTGGGAGCCCCGGCCGATCAACGCGGGCAGCTCGCCCAGCAGTTGGTGGCCGACCAGCACCTCGTAGGGGGCCGTGCCCGCGGTACCCGCGACCTGGATGCGGGTGGGAGTGTCGTTCATACCTTCCTCAGCTCCAGTACGTCGACGACCTGATCTGCGACGTCCTGCGGGGTGCGGTCATCGGTCGACACGACGACACGTGCGACCTGCGTGTACAGCGGGCGGCGGCGCTCCATCAGCTCCCGCCACTGCCGCCGGGGGTTGACCGCCAGCAGCGGCCGGGGCGCATCGAGCCCCACCCGGTGCACGGCGGCCGCCAAACTCACGTCGAGGAAGACCACCGGCCGGCCCAGCAGCGCCTCGCGGGTCCCCTCGTCCATGATCGAACCGCCACCGAGGGAGAGCACACCGGGGTGCTCGGTGAGCGCCGCATGGACGGCGGCCCGCTCCAACCGCCGGAAGTACGCCTCACCGTCCTCGACGAAGATGTCGGAGATGGCCCGACCCTGCTCGGCCTCGATATCGGCGTCGGTGTCCCGGTACGTGGTGCCCAGCCGCTCGGCGAGCACCCGGCCGATGGTGGACTTGCCCGCGCCGGGCGGCCCCACCAGGACGACGACGGGTCCGCGCCCCTCTTGATCGCCCGCCCCCGGACTCTGTCCGGGGGCGCTCCCGCCGCCCGCTCGGCGATTCTGCGGGTCGTGTTCCGGCTGCCCCCCGGCGGCCTCCCGTGCGACGCTCACCGGATCGCCAGGTGGTCGAGGTATCCGGTCACGTTCCGCCGGGTCTCGGTCACCGAGTCGCCGCCGAACTTCTCCGCGACGGCGTCCGCGAGTACCAGCGCCACCATCGCCTCGGCCACGATCCCGGCGGCCGGAACGGCGCACACGTCCGACCGCTGATGATGCGCCTGCGCCGGCTCACCCGTGGCCACATCCACCGTCGCCAACGCCCGCGGCACCGTGGCGATCGGCTTCATCGCCGCCCGCACCCGCAGGAGTTCACCAGTCGTGAGCCCGCCCTCGGTACCGCCCGAGCGGCCCGAGGCACGGCGAACGCCGTCCTCCGTGGCCAGGATCTCATCATGCGCCCGCGACCCCGGCACCCGCGCCAACTCGAAGCCGTCACCGACCTCAACACCCTTGATCGCCTGGATCCCCATCAACGCACCCGCCAACCGGGCATCCAACCGACGATCCCAGTGCACATGCGAGCCCAGCCCCACCGGCACCCCGTAGGCCAGCACCTCCACCACACCACCGAGCGTGTCACCGTCCCGGTGCGCCTGATCGATCTCGGCCACCATCGCCTCACTGGCGACAGCATCCAGACACCGCACCGGATCCGCGTCCAACCGCTCCACATCCGACGGCTTCGGATACACCCCGTACGGCGCCCTGGCCGCACCCAACTCCACCACATGCGACACGATTTCGACGCCCGTGGTCTCCTTCAGATACGACCGCGCCACCGTCCCCAGCGCCACCCGCGCCGCGGTCTCCCGTGCCGAAGCCCGCTCCAGCACCGGACGTGCCTCGTCGAACCCGTACTTCTGCATCCCCGCCAGATCCGCATGACCCGGACGCGGCCGGGTCAACGGCGCGTTACGCGCCAACTCGGCGAGCTCGGCCGGATCCACCGGATCGGCCGCCATCACCTTCTCCCACTTCGGCCACTCGGTGTTCCCCACCATCACCGCCACCGGCGAACCCAACGTCAGCCCATGACGCACACCACCGAGGAACGTGACCTCATCCCGCTCGAACTTCATCCGCGCGCCCCGGCCGTACCCCAGCCGCCTGCGGGCCAAGGCGTCCGCCACCATCCCAGTCGTCACCGGCACCCCGGCGGGCAACCCCTCCAGCGTCGCCACCAGAGCGGGGCCATGCGACTCCCCCGCCGTCAACCAGCGCAACCTACTCAACGGTGCTCCCTCTCTCCTGCGCCCACCGGAAGTCCTCGGACCGCGAACGTCCTCGGAACCGATCCTCCCACGGGACACCGACAAGCCGGGCACCAGTCCGTTGAACGGACACCGCTCAGCGTCCGGCCAGCGCCGCCTCACCGGCCGCGCGCATCGCGGCAAGCGGCCCCGGGCGGCACCCCGTCATCAGCTCGACCTGCAGTACGGCCTGGTGCACCAGCAGGTCAAGGCCGCCCACCACGGCGCCGCCACGCGCCGACCAGGCCGCCGCCAACGGCGTCGGCCACGGCTCGTAGAGCACGTCGAACAGCGCGCCGGGCTGGTCCGGCACCGCGGCCGCGAGCTCGTCGGTCGAGCCCGCGGGAGTGGTGGCGATCACCAGCGGGGCGGTGAAGGCCTCGGCGGCGGCCGACCAGTCCCGGGTACGGACGGCGACGCCGAGCCGTTCTCCCCACTGCCGCATCTCGGCGGCCCGCTGCTCGCTGCGTACGTACACCGTGACCTCGGCCGAGCAGATCCGGGCGAGGGCGGCCAGCGCGGAGGACGCGGTGGCTCCGGCGCCCAGGATCGCGGCGGAGTCGACACGTGCCACACCGCGCTCCCGTAGGGCGGCGACCATGCCGGGGATGTCGGTGTTCTCCCCGACGCGCCGCCCCTCCTCCGTGAAGATCACGGTGTTGACCGCCTCCACGGCGGCGGCGGTGGCGCTGACCTCGTCCAGCAGCGGGATCACCGCACGCTTGAGCGGCATGGTCAGCGACAGCCCGGCCCACGGCACGTCGTCCTCGGCGATCGTGGTGAGGAAACCGGGCAGCGCCGCCTCGTCGATCTCGTGCCGCCCGTACTCCCAGCCCTCCAGGCCCAGGGCCTGGTAGGCGGCACGGTGCAGCACCGGGGAGAGCGAGTGGGCGATGGGTGATCCGAGCACCGCCGCGCGCCGGGGGGGTCGTGCCCCGGAGGTGTTCAGCATCAGCCGCCATGCTCCCGCTGGTAGGCGTTGAAGTCCGCTACGTTCCGCTGGTGTTGCGCCGGGTCGTTGGTGAAGCGGGTGTCCCCCGGCTTGACGGTGACGAAGTACAGCCAGTTGCCGTCGATCGGGTGCAGGGCCGCGTCGATCGCCAGGTGCCCCGGGTTGTCTATCGGCCCGGGCGGCAGGCCCTTGTGCAGATAGGTGTTGTACGGGGAGTTGAAGTGCGTGTCGGCGCTGGTGGTGCGCAGCGTGGAACGGCCCTTGGCGTAGTTGATCGTCGAGTCGAAGCCCAGGGCCATGTTCTGCTGAAGGCGGTTGTAGATGACCCGGGAGACCTTGCCGAAGTCGCCCTTCTCCTGCGCCTCGGCCTGGATGAGGCTGGCGATGATGATGATCTCGTACGGTGTCCTGCCGGCCTTGGCGGCCTGCGCTTCGAGGTCGTCCTTGCCGTACTCGGCCTCGGCCTGCTGGACCATCTGCTTGAGGAAGTCGACCGGTTTGGTGGACTTGCCGATGCTGTACTTGATCGGGAAGAGGAAGCCCTCGGGGTTGCCGTTCGCGTAGGACGGCAGACCGAGGTCGGAGCTCTTGGCGGCCTTCGCCGTGGTGCCGGACGGCAGGCCGAGCTTCTGGTCGACGGCGTCGTAGATCCGGGTGGCGCGCCAGCCCTCGGGGATGATCAGCGAGTCCTGGCTGCTGGGGTTGGTCATCATCGCGACCGCCGCGGCTGCCGACATCTCCTTGTGCAGGGTGTAGACGCCGCCCTGGATGGACTTGTCGCCCGCTGCCTTGGTGAAGGCCTCGACGCTCTTGACGACGTCGTTCTGCTTGAGGATGTTGCCCATCTGGGCCACGGTCGCGCCCTTGGGGATGACCACCTGTACATCGCCGGAGCCGTCGCCGGAGAAGTCGGGCGCGGCGGCGAAGTGCCGCTGCCAGTACCAGTAACCGCCGTAGCCGCCGCCTCCGATGAGTCCGACGAGGACGAGGACCGCGATCAGAACGGCGCACCCGCTGCGCTTCTTCTTCCCCTGGCGCTTCTGCTGCCGGTCGTCGTCCGGCTCTTCCTCGTCATCGTCGTCGCTGTCGACGAAGCGCTCGCGCTCCTCGTCGTCCTCGAGGGAGGCGCCGGTGAAGAAGGGGTGCCGCTCGGGCTCCTCCGCCTCCTCGTGGAACGCCGCCCATTCGGAGGTCTGCTCGACGCCCGGCTGGGCGGAGGCCTGGGCCGGGACATGGCCGCCGTGACCGTAAGGGTCGGCGTGCGCGCTGTCGACGAATACCTGGGCGGGCTGCTGAACATACGTTTCAGCAGGGCCCGCGGCGTATCCGTCGTGCGACGGCACGGGGGTCTGCCCATGCCAGTCGTAGTGCTGCTGTCCGCCGTAGCCCTGACCCTGCGTCTGCTGGGCGTCCCAGTGCGGTTCCTGCGGGTACTGCTGACCGCCGGGGTACTGCGGGTCGCCGTACCCCGGGTCGGCGTACTGCTGCCCGGGGTGCTGCTGCCCGGGGTACTGGGCCTGCGGCGGGTACTGCTGCTGTCCGGCATAGTGCTGGGCGTCCGGATACTGCTGCTGCGGCTGGTGGGGTACCGCGTTGCCGTGCTGATCCCAGCCGCCGTGCTGCGACTGACCACGGTCCCAACCCTGGTCTCCGTAGAGGGGGTCGTCGGGATGCCACGGCTCGGAACCGGGGCCTCGGCCGTAGTCAGTCATGCGTCTCCTGAATCGCGAGGCGGCACGTGGCCGGCGCTTGTGGCGCGGCCCGCATGAGGCCCGCCTCTCCGGCGCGGAACGTTACCGTATCGCGATCAGATGACCACCTCGACGGTCTCGCCGGGCGGCCTGCCGGAGACCCGCTCGGTCTCCAACGCGCTCTGCAGGATCACCACGGCGGCGGCCTGGTCCACAACTGAGCGGCCCTTCCTGGCCTTTACGCCGGAAGCACGCAGGCCATGGGTGGCGGTGACGGTGGACATCCGCTCGTCCACCAGCCGTACCGGGACCGGGGCGATGAGTTTCGCCACATCGTCCGCGAACGCGCGGGCCTTCGCCGCCGCCGGTCCCTCGCCTCCGCTCAGCGAGCGGGGCAGGCCGATGACGACCTCGATGGGCTCGTACTCCTCGACGATCGCGACGATGCGGCGGCGGGCCGCCGGGGCGTCACGTCCGGGAACGGTCTCCACGGGTGTGGCGATCAGCCCGTCGGGGTCGCATGAGGCGACCCCGATCCGGGCGTCCCCGACATCGACGGCGATCCGCCTGCCGCGTCGCATGGTGCTGTCCTCCGTCAGATCCGTGCTCAGGCCTTCTCGGCGACCAGACGGCGCACCGCCTCGACGGCCTCGTCCACGGCAGCCGGGTTGCTCCCGCCGCCCTGGGCGACGTCGTCCTTGCCGCCGCCTCCGCCGCCGAGGGTCTTGGCGGCGGTGCGGACCAACTCGCCGGCCTTGACGCCGCGTTCGCGGGCGGCCTCGTTGGTGGCGATGACGGTCAGCGGGCGGCCGCCTGCGACCGTGAACAGCGCGACGACAGCCGGGCGGCCGCCGCTGATGCGCTGCCGCACGTCGAGGACCAGCTTGCGCAGGTCGTCGGCGCCGGTGCCGTCCGGGACGGTGCCGGTGACCAGGGCGACGCCCTTGACGTCCTCGGCGGACTCGGCGAGCCCGGCGGCGGCCTGGAGCACCTTCTCGGCGCGGAACCGCTCGATCTCCTTCTCCGCCTCCCGCAGCTTGCTCAGCATGCCGGAGATCTTGTCGGGCAGCTCCTCGGGGCGGCCCTTGACCAACTCGGTGAGCTGGGAGACCACGGTGTGCTCACGGGCCAGGAACCTGTAGGCGTCGGCGCCGACCAGCGCCTCCACCCGGCGCACGCCGGAACCGATCGACGACTCACCGAGCAGCTTGACCAGGCCGAGCTGGGCGGTGTTGTGCACATGCGTGCCGCCGCACAGCTCCTTGGAGAAGTCGCCGATGGTGACGACGCGCACCCGATCGCCGTACTTCTCGCCGAACTCGGCGATGGCGCCCTGCTTCTTGGCCTCGGCCATGCTCATCACCTCGGCGGTGACGTCGAGTTCGCGGGCCAGCACCTCGTTGATCTTCTGCTCCACATCGGTGAGCACCGAGCCGGGTACGGCGGCCGGCGAGCCGAAGTCGAAGCGGAACCGGCCCGGGGAGTTCTCCGAACCGGCCTGGGCGGCGGTCGGGCCGAGAGCGTCGCGCAGCGCCTGGTGGGTGAGGTGGGTGGCGCTGTGGGCGCGGGCGATGGCGCGGCGGCGGGACAGGTCGATCGAGGCGTAGGCGCCCGCGCCCACGGTCACCTCGCCGACCTGGACGACGCCCTTGTGCACGGAGACACCGGGCACCGGCTGCTGGACGTCACGGACCTCGATCACGGCGCCGCCGTCGAGGCGGATCCGTCCGGTGTCCGCGAGCTGGCCGCCGCCTTCGGCGTAGAACGGGGTGCGGTCGAGTACGACCTCGACCTCGTCGCCCTCCACGGCGGCGGGCGACGGCACACCGTCGACCAGCAGACCGACGACGGTGGCCTCGCCCTCGTAGTCGGTGTAGCCGGTGAAGACGGTGGCCCCGGAGGTGTCGGCGACCTCGCGGTACGCGGACAGGTCGGCGTGGCCGGTCTTCTTGGCCTTGGCGTCGGCCTTGGCCCGCTCCCGCTGCTCCTTCATCAGGCGGCGGAAGCCCTCCTCGTCCACGGAAAGGCCCTGCTCGGCGGCCATCTCCAGGGTGAGGTCGATCGGGAAGCCCCAGGTGTCGTGCAGCAGGAAGGCCTTGTCACCGGGGAGCACGCCGCTGCCCGAGGCCTTGGTCTCGGTGACCGCGGTGTCGAGGATGTTGGTGCCCGCCTTGAGAGTCTTGAGGAAGGCGTTCTCCTCGGCGAGGGCGACGGTCTCGATGCGCTTGCGGTCCTCGGCCAGCTCCGGGTACTGCGGGCTCATGGCCTTGATGACGGTGTCGACGAGCTCGCCTACGGTCGGCTGGGCGGCGCCGAGCAGCCGCATGTTGCGGATGGCGCGGCGCATGATGCGGCGCAGCACGTAGCCGCGGCCCTCGTTGCCCGGGGTGACGCCGTCGCCGATGAGCATCACGGCGGTGCGGATATGGTCGGCGACCACACGCAGCGAGACGTCCGAGCTGTGGGCCGCGCCGTAGCGCACGCCGGTGAGCTCGGTGGCCTTGTCGATGATCATGCGCGAGGTGTCGATCTCGTACATGTTCCGCACGCCCTGCATGATCATCGCGAGGCGTTCCAGGCCGAGGCCGGTGTCGATGTTCTTGTTGGGCAGGTCACCGAGGATCGGGAAGTCGTCCTTGCCGGAGCCCTCCCCGCGCTCGTACTGCATGAAGACCAGGTTCCAGATCTCCACGTACCGCTCGTCGTTGACGGCCGGGCCGCCCTCGACGCCGAACTCCGGACCGCGGTCGTAGTTGATCTCCGAGCAGGGGCCGCAGGGGCCGGGCACGCCCATGGACCAGAAGTTGTCCTTCTTGCCCAGGCGCTGGATGCGCTCGGCCGGCACGCCGACGACGTCCCGCCAGATCTGCTCGGCCTCGTCGTCGTCCTGGTAGACGGTGATCCAGAGCTTCTCCGGCTCAAGCCCGTAGCCACCGTCCTCCTGGGAGGCGGTCAGCAGCTCCCAGGCGAGCTTGATGGCGCCTTCCTTGAAGTAGTCGCCGAACGAGAAGTTGCCACACATCTGGAAGAACGTGCCGTGCCGGGTGGTCTTGCCGACCTCTTCGATGTCCGGGGTGCGCACGCACTTCTGCACGCTGGTGGCGCGCGGGAACGGCGGCTTGACCTCACCGAGGAAGTAGGGCTTGAACGGGACCATGCCCGCGGGGACCAGCAGCAGCGTCGGGTCGTCCGCGATGAGCGACGCGGACGGCACTACCGTGTGCCCGCGCTCCTCGAAGAAGCGCAGCCAGCGCCTGCGGATTTCTGCCGACTCCATCAGTGGCCTTCTTTCTGCTTGTACCCGGGACGCACGTCCGGCGTGCGGGCGTCCGCCCGGTAGGCGATCTCCGGGCGTTGCCCGGGGAGTTCTGCGGGCGGGGCGTCCAGCCCCAGTAGGTTGTTCAGCTCCGATTCGCGCTCGGACATTCCGGCGCGGACGTCCTTGGCGAACTGCCGTGCCCGGCCGCCGAGTTCGATGGCCCGGTCGGCCGCTGTCGCGGCGAGGCTCTCGGGGGTCAGGCGGCGGGCGGCCCGGTGCACCTTGTTGGTCGCCCACACCCCGGCGGTGATTCCGGTGATGAACCAGAACAGGCGGCGGAACATCTCGTATCAGCCCTTCCCTCGGGTGCGGCGCAGCCCGCGACGGGCAGCCGGGACCGTGGTGCCGACGATGACGGCACGGCGTGCGGCGTCCCTCCTGGACCGCTTGCCGCCCTTGTCCTCCCGCGCCTGCAGGCCGACGGCACGGCGTACTCCGTAGCCGAACGCGGCCACCTTCACCAGTGGGCCGCCGAAGGTGGTGGCGACGGTGGAGGACAGGGCCGAGGCGTTGGCGGTGACCTCCTGGACGTCGGCGGTGATGTTGTCCACGCGGTCGAGCTGGGTGTGCGCGGACCGCACCGCCGCGGTCGCCTCACCGAGCAGCGGGACGGCCTGTTCGGTGACGTCGGCGACCAGCCGGGTGGCCTGCTTCAGCGTCTGCGCCAGCCTGACCAGCACAACGGCGAGAAAGGACACCAGGATCGCCCAGAAGACGGCCACGATGAGGCCGGCCACCTCTCCACCGGACACTGCTCCGCGCTCCTTCGGTTCACGTCGGTCGGCAGCCGCTCGCGGCGGGCGGGGCCGGACAGGTCCGGGAGGTCGGATGGGTTTCCGGTGGTCACACCTGGCACGGTCCGCCATGCTCGGGCGGCAGGATACCGACCCTATCGCGCCGGGGTCCGCTGTTCGTACCGCATTCCCGCGGGGCGGGCGCGTCGTGCTCGCCGTGGTACCGCCGCATCCCGGAAGCGCACCTGGAATTGCACGCTCCGCTCTCACCCAAGTACGCTCCGTGCCCCATGCGGAACGGTGCCCCGCCCAGCGACTCCGCTGACGACGATCCCCCGTCCGCTCCGCGCTCCGCGCCCGGCGGTCTGCCCGCCGAGCTGAACCGGCTGGTCGGCCGCGACGCCGAACTCGGCGCGCTGCTGTGGGCCCGGCTGTCGGTGTCTCACCGGGCAGTTCGGCCTGGACGCGGTGGAGTTCGTCTGCACGGGATCGGGGCTGCCGGCCGACGAGGTCTGGACACCATGGCCGCGCTGGTGGCGCAGTCCGTCGTCATCCGGGACGAGGCGGCTGACGGGGTGCGCTAACGGATGCCGGAGACGGTGCGGGAGTACGGCGCGGGGTGGCTGGAAGCGCTGGGTGACACCGAGCGGCTGCGACGGCGCCACCGGGACTGGTACCTGGGCCTGGCCACCTGGTGCGAGCTGGACTGGTTCAGCCCCCGGCAGGCCGAGGTGGCGGCGCGGGTCGACGGGAACCTGCGCAATCTGCGGGTGGCCCTGGAGTTCAGCCTGGAGTGCGCCGCGGACCCGCACATCGGCCAGTACCTGTACGCCCACCCGCCCTCACCACCCCGGTCACGGGTTCCCCGCCGGGGCCTGCCCGGCTGACGTCAGCCGGGTCGCGGCGAGTTCCACACCGCCGGCCCGCACCGTCGTGGTTGCCCACCGCGGCGGCGGTTCATTTTTTGGGGGGCCAGCCCCAACCCCCCGGGGACGCCAGGGACTTGGGGCTGGCCCCAACAACCATCCGCCGCCACCCCGCAACCTGCCGCCACCGAAGGCGGGGGCCCGGGGGCGTAGTCTCCGCGAAAGGAGCCGAAGTCCCCAGCCCACGCAGCGGTCGAGGGCCGCAGCCCCGTCGGGGGTCCCGGGGCGGAGCCCCCACCGGAGCCCGAAGTCCCCAGCCCACGCAGCGGTCGAGGGCCGCAGCCCCGTCGGGGGTCCCGGGGCGGAGCCCAAGCAGGGGTCGGGGGCGCGGCCCCCGTTGAGGGCCCGGGGCCGCAGCCCAAGCAGCGGTCGAGGGGCGCAGCCCCCGTTGGGGGGCCGGGGGCGCAGCCCCCGGTTAACAAGCGAACCCCTGCCCAGCTGAGCGCAGCTCAGCGGGCGTAGTACTCGACGACCAGCTGCTCGTCGCAGATAACCGGGATCTCCCGGCGGTTCGGGTCCCGGTCCAGGCGGAAGGCCAGCGCCTCCAGGTTGACCTCCAGGTACTTCGGGGTCTCGCCGTCACCGGCCCAGCCGCCCTCGCGAGCGACCAGGAACGGGGTCTTGGCACGCGAGCGCTCCCGTACCCGCACCACGTCGTCCGGGCGGACCCGGAAGGACGGGCGGTCCACCTTGCGGCCGTTGACCTCGATGTGGCCGTGCACCACCATCTGGCGGGCCTGGTAGATGGTGCGGGCGAGGCCCGAGCGCAGCACCAGCGCGTCCAGGCGGCGCTCCAGCTCGATGATCAGCGCGTCGCCGGTCTTGCCCTCGACCTTGCGGGCGCGGTCGTAGGCGCGGCGCATCTGCGTCTCGCTGATGTCGTACTGGGCGCGCAGCCGCTGCTTCTCCAGCAGCCGGACCTTGTAGTCACTGTTCTGCTTGCGGCCGCGACCGTGCTCACCCGGCGGGTAGGGGCGGGCCTCGAAGTACTTCACAGCCTTCGGGGTCAGCGCTATGCCAAGCGCGCGGGACTTCTTGACCTTGGGACGCGACTGGTTCACGTTCTCCAGACCTCCATGTAAGTTAGGTGAGGCTTACCTTAGCGGAGGAGATCGCATGAATCGACCCGGGAACCCCATGCCGCCCAGCACGGAGCACACCGCAGCGGCGGTGGTCGGTGAGGAGCATGGTCAGCCGCGTCCCGAAGAGGAAAACGCGCCCACGATGCCGACGGCAGCGGAGCGCATGCGAACTCTCGTCGAGGGTAACTCGTCCGCCGTCCTCGTCATTCCCGGCCTGGACGGCGCCGATCCGCTCAGCATGCTGCCGTCCGAGCGCTCGGTCACCGAAGAAGGCGACATCATCCTGCGGTTCCCGGCCGACTCGCCCGCGGTCCGTGCCGCCACGCACGCGGAGGACGACGAACTCGCCGCTGTGCTGGAGATCACGGACATCGCGCCGGTCGCGGTCTGCCACCGGGTCCGCGGTCGTGCCTGGATCGCGGGCTGGCTCACCCCGGCACCGGACGGCCGGCGGCCCGGACGACTACGGCTGGAGGTCGGCGAGGCCACAGTGGACGACCTGTGGGGCGCGGATCCGGTCGAGCCCGACGAGTTCGCCATCGCCAGGGCCGATCCGCTGGCCACCCACGAGGCCGAACTGCTGCAGCACCTCGCCGCCGCCCACGGTGGCCAACTCGGCTGGCTGTGCGCGCTGGTCGACGGGCGGGACGGACGCTGCGCGGCGCCGCGCGGCGCGGTTCCGGTGGCGCTCGACCGCTTCGGGCTGCGGGTGCGGTTCAGCGCGGACGACGGAGTCTTCGACGCGCGCTTCGACTTCCCCGCCCCGGTGGTCGACCACGGCGAACTACGGCGTGCGATGCACGCGCTGTTCGACAGCGCCCGGGACGCCGCCCAGCGGGAACACGGCGGGGCGTAGTCTGCCGATCATGTTCGTTGTCGATCTGACCTACACCGCACCGCTCGAGCGTGTCGACGCCGCGCTCGCCGATCACGTCGCCTGGCTGGAGAAGCAGTACGACACCGGGGCGGTCATCGCCTCCGGCCGCAAGGAGCCGCGGAACGGCGGCATCCTCATCGTGGTGGCCCCGGACCGGGCCGCCGTGGAAGCGCTCATCGCCACCGACCCCTTCTCGATCGAGGGCGTCGCCGAGTACCGCGTCACCGAGTTCATCGCCACCAAGACGGCGCCCGCCCTGGAGCGGTACCGGGAGCAACTACCCGGCTGACAAGGTCCGTTCACTCGCCCGACAGCCGGCCCCGGACGCGGTCCAGCACATCGGCGTAGCGAGCCTCCGCGCCGTAGCGGGTGGGCTCGTAGTAGCGCCTGCCGTGCACCTCGTCCGGGGCGTACTGCTGGGCGGCGATGGCGCCGGGCAGGTCGTGCGGGTACTGGTAGCCCGCGCCATGGCCGAGTTTGGTCGCGCCCTTGTAGTGGCTGTCGCGCAGATGCGGCGGAACCGGGCCCGCGAGTCCCTTGCGTACGTCGCTGAGTGCCGCGTCGATCGCCAGATACGCCGCGTTGGACTTCGGCGCGAGCGCGAGCGCGATGGTGGCCTGGGACAGGGTTATCCGGGCCTCGGGGAAGCCGATCATCTGCACCGCCTGGGCCGCGGCGACCGCCGTCTGCAGCGCCTGCGGGTCCGCCATGCCGATGTCCTCGCTCGCCGAGATCATCAGCCGCCGGGCGATGAACCGGGGGTCCTCACCCGCCTCGATCATGCGAGCCAGATAGTGCAGAGCGGCGTCCACATCGGATCCCCTGATCGACTTGATCAGAGCGCTGGCCACGTCGTAGTGCTGGTCACCGTCGCGGTCGTACTTCACCGCGGCGCGGTCCACGGCCGCTTCCAGGGTCTCCAGTGTGATCTCGGGCTCGCCCTTGGCCAGCGCAGAGCCCGCTCCCGCCTCCAGGGCGGTCAGCGCGCGCCGGGCATCCCCGCCGGCGATCCGCAGCAGATGCGCTTCGGAGTCCTTCGGGAGCGCGACGGCGTCCGCCAGACCGCGCGGATCGGCCAGCGCCCGGTGCAGCAGACCCCGTAGGTCGTCGTCGGTGAGCGCTTCCAGGGTGAGCAGCAGCGAGCGCGACAGCAGCGGCGAGATCACCGAGAAGTACGGGTTCTCGGTGGTGGCTGCGATCAGTGTCACCCAGCGGTTCTCCACCGCCGGGAGCAGCGAGTCCTGCTGGGCCTTGCTGAAGCGGTGGATCTCGTCGAGGAACAGCAGCGTTTCGCGTCCGTACGCACCGGACTCCCGCTTGGCGCTGTCGATGACGGCGCGGACCTCCTTGACGCCCGCGGTGATCGCCGACAATTCGACGAACCGCCGTTTCGTGGCACGGCTGACCACGTACGCCAGCGTGGTCTTGCCGGTGCCGGGCGGGCCCCACAGGATCACCGAGGCGGGACCGGCAGGGCCGCCGCTTCCCTCGCCGACGAGACGGCGCAGCGGCGAGCCGGTCTTCAGCAGATGCCGCTGGCCGACCACCTCGTCAAGGGTGCGCGGGCGCATCCGCACAGCGAGCGGGCTGCCACCCGGCTCCCTCTCCTGGCGTTCCTCTGCGGCAGCGGTGAACAGGTCCGGTTCCACGCGAAGAAGCCTATGGCACCCCTCTGACAACGCCGGGCCGCAGACCTAGAGCAGCGTGCTCCAGTACGACCACCAGCGGGTCAGGATCAGCATGACGATCACGCCGTACCAGAGCACCGGAACCGCCCAGTGGAACTCCAGCACCGCCCGCCGCACCCCGGCGGGCACCGGGATGACGCGGTGCTTGATGTTGTGCACGGCGGTGTACCAGAACGCCGCGATGGTCACCGCCCAGGCGAGCGAGCACCACAGGCACAGCGAACCGATGCTGTACAGCGACTCGTACTGCAGCCAGGTCACGAAGCCCACCCCGAACAGGGTGCCCGCCTGCAGGCCGAGCCAGAACCACGGGCGGTAGCGCGCCCCGGCCAGTACGCCCATCCCCACGCACATCATCACCGGGTAGGCGACCAAGCCGATCATCGGGTTCGGGAAGCCGAACACGGCCGCCTGCGCGCTCTTCATGATGTTGCCGCAGGAGATGATCGGGTTGAGGCTGCACCCGGGCACGAAGTTCGGGTTCTTCAGCAGCTCGAACTTGTCGATGGTGATCACCCAGGAGGCGAGCAGTCCCAGGGCGCCGCACACCACGAGCAACACGCTGAACGCCCGGCCCGCGCCGATGAGTCCCGCCGCTTCCTGCCGTTCGTCACTGCGTGTCTCGTCAAGCGCCGATGTCGTCATGTCGCCTTCTGTCGCCGTGTCCTGGTCTTGGCGGGCTTGCCTCTTCCAGCCTGCCTCATTCTGCACCAGAGGCGGCCAGCCGGGGCCAGGACCTGCGAGTGAGACGGTCAGCGCGGAATTGACGGACCGCTTCGGGTGCGGGGGACCGGACGGCGCATATCCGGTCCCCCGTGTTGTTACGTACGGGCCGGGGCGACGGTTCAGCCCGCCCGTCTCCCACCACCACCCTCAACGGAGACGCTACGCGCCGCAGCTCCTGACCAGCCCGTCTCCCACCACCACCCTCAACGGAGACGCTACGCGCCGCAGCTCCTGACCAGCCCGTCTCCCACCACCACCCTCAACGGAGACGCTACGCGCCACAGCCCTTCGCCAGCCGCTCGCGGATCGTGTCCACCAGTGCGTCGAGCGCCACCGGGGTCTGCTCACCGCTTTCCAGGTCCTTGAGCTGGACGGACCCCTCGGCGAGATCCCGCTCCCCCGCGACCAGCCCGAACCGGGCACCGGACCGGTTGGCCGACTTCATCGCGTTCTTCAGGCCCTTGCCGCCGTAGGCGAAGTCCGCCGCGACGCCCTGCCGACGCAGTTCGGTGACGACCGAGAACAGTGCGCGCCGTGCCTCCTCGCCCAGCGGCACCGCGAACACGTCGGTGTGCGAAGGGAGTTCGAGCTCCACACCCTCGGCCTTGAGCGCCAGTACGGTGCGGTCCACACCCAGCGCCCAGCCCACCGACGGAAGCTCCGGGCCGCCGATCATCTCCGACAGGCCGTCGTACCGGCCCCCGCCGCCGACCGCGGACTGCGAGCCGAGACCGTCGTGCACGAACTCGAAGGTGGTCCGGGTGTAGTAGTCCAGGCCGCGCACCAACTTGGGGTCGTCCTCGAACTCCACGCCCGCCGCGGTCAGCAACTCCCGCACCTGCTCGTGGTAGCTCTTGCACGACTCGCACAGGTGGTCGCGCATCATGGGGGCGCCGACCAACTGCTTCTGCACCGCCTCGCGCTTGTCGTCGAGCACCCGCAGCGGGTTGATCTCGACCCGCTGCCGGGTGTCCTCGTCGAGGTCGAGGCCGCGCAGGAAGTCCTGGAGCGCTGCCCGGTACACCGGCCGGCACTCCTTGTCGCCCAGCGAGTTGAGCAGCAGCCGGAAGTTCCGCAGGCCCAGCGAGCGGTAGGCGTCGACCGCGAGGATGATCAACTCGGCGTCGAGCGCCGGGTCCTCGGCGCCCAGCGCCTCGGCGCCGACCTGCGAGAAGTGCCGGTAGCGACCGGCCTGCGGACGCTCGTAGCGGTAGTACGAGCCGGAGTACCACAGCTTCACCGGCAGGGCGCCGCGGTGCAGGTTGGCCTGCAGCGCCGCGCGCAGCACGGACGCGGTGCCCTCGGGGCGCAGCGCCAGCTCGTCGCCGCCCTTGGTGGTGAGGGTGTACATCTCCTTGGTCACGATGTCGGTGGACTCACCCACACCGCGCGAGAAGAGTTCGACGGTCTCGAAGCCGGGGGTCTCGATATAGCCGTACCCGGCGCGCTTCAGCGGTGCGGCGATCGCCTCACGTACCGCAAGGAACACGGAGGAGTCCGGCGGAATCAGGTCGTACGTGCCCTTGGGGGCGGAAAAGGTACTCAACGGAAGAGTCGTCACAATCCTCGTCGCGGAGCCGTGGTGTCGGCTCCGAGGCCGCGGGCCACCTCGCGTAGGTACGGGTTGGCGGCGCGTTCGCGGCCGATGGTGGTCTGGGGGCCGTGGCCGGACAGCACCACGGTCGAGTCATCGAGCGGCAGGCACACACGGGCCAGCGACTCGAGGATCTCGGCGTGGGAGCCGCCGGGCAGGTCGGTGCGTCCGATGGAGCCGGCGAACAGCAGGTCGCCCGAGAAGAGCACCGGCGGGATCTCCGCGGTCTCGGGCAACCGGAAGGTCACCGACCCCTTGGTATGGCCGGGCGTATGCGAGACGGTCAGCTCCAGGCCCGCCAGGGTCAGCGCCGAGCCGTCGGTCAGCTCCCGTACGTCGTCCGGCTCCCCCACCGTCAGCTCGCCCATCAGCTGCTGTCCGATGGACCTGCCCAGGGCCTTCTCCGGGTCGCTCATCATGTAGCGGTCCTCGGGGTGGATCCAGGCGGGCACACCATGGGCGCCGCACACCGGAACGACGGAGGCGACATGGTCGAGATGGCCGTGGGTGAGGACAACGGCCACCGGCTTGAGCCGATGCTTGGCGATGGTCTCCTCGACACCGCGGGCCGCCTCGTGGCCCGGGTCGATGATCACGCACTCCTCACCGGCGGCGGGGGCGACCAGGTAGCAGTTGGTCCCCCAGGCCCCGGCGGGGAACCCGGCAATGAGCACGATCGTCCTTCTGTCGTCCGCGTCGGTCTACGCAGCAGGTTTCTGCAGACGACGAGCCTACCGGCGGCGGTACGAGACAAGCCAACCCGTATCGTCGCGGGTCGCCTACAGGTCCCGTATCGTCACGGCAGCAGACGAAGCGCCAACGGCAAGCGGCAACGGCATACCCGGGGAGAAGCAGAAGTGGTCAGCAAGGATCAGCGTCGGCGTCAACTCGCCCGCGACAAGTACTTGCGGCAGCAGGAACGTCGCACCCAGCAGCGCAGCAGGGCGCGCAAGCGCAACGCGGCGATCGCCGGCGTGGTCGCCGTGGTCGTGGCCGCGGGCGCCGCGGCGTGGGCGTCCACCGGTCTGGGCAGCGACAAGAAGACCACCGCCGACGCGGCCCCCACCTCCGCGTCGGCCGCGCCCACCAGCAAGGCGCCGGACCCGTGCGCCAAGCCCGCCGCGGGCTCCCCCGGCACCCAGCAGTGGAAGAGCGAGCCGTCGATGTCGATCGACACCAGCGCGTCCTACACCATGGATCTGGGCACCACCTGCGGTGACATCAGGCTGAAGCTGAACACCTCCGCCGCACCGCACACGGTCAACTCCTTCAAGTTCCTGGCCGACCAGGGCTTCTTCGACCACACCAAGTGCCACCGGCTCACCACCAGCGGCATCTATGTGCTCCAGTGCGGCGACCCCAAGGGCACCGGCCAGGGCGGCCCCGGCTACACCATCCCGGACGAGAACCTCAAGGACTCCGCGATCGCCAAGGGCACGTACCCGGCGGGCACGGTCGCGATGGCCAACACCGGCCAGCCGCACACCGGCGGCAGCCAGTTCTTCCTGGTCTACAAGGACAGTCCGTTGCCGGCCAGCTACACGCCGTTCGGCACCATCGACCCCGACGGCATGAAGGTGCTGCAGAAGATCGCGGCCGCGGGCGAGTCCACCGGCCAGGGCGACGGAGCACCGAACGCCACCGTGGTGATCAACAAGGCGACCGTCACGCAGTCGTGAATTCCGGTCGTGCGGGATGCGGACAGCCGGGGCGCCGTTCGCCTATGTTGGCGTTGTACAAGGTGGCGGTCGCTCTCCGGAGCGGCCGAGGACCGCACAGCGGGCGCCTGCGCCGACGGCTGCCGCCCTCGCGGAAACCGGATGCGGTCGGAACAACCATCAGCAGCACGTCGGAGCGGCCAGGGCGAGGCCCGGCCGGAGGAAACTGTGGACGATGCCCGTGCACCGCACAACGGGCCGGGCATCACGTGGAGGAGGCGCTGTGAGCAGCGACCCATGGGGACGCGTCGACGAGACGGGGACCGTGTACGTGCGGACGGCCGACGGTGAGCAGGTGGTCGGATCGTGGCAGGCGGGCTCTCCTGACGAGGCGCTTGCCTATTTCAAGCGCAAGTACGACGGGCTCGTCGTCGAGATCGGCCTCCTCGAACGCCGGGTGCGCACCACCGACCTGTCCGCCAAGGACGCGATGACCGCCATCGAGCACCTGCGGACGACGGTGTCCGAGGCGCACGCGGTCGGCGACCTCGACGCGCTCGCGAAGCGTCTCGACGCCCTCGTGGAGCAGGTCGAGTCGCGCCGTGAGGAGCGCAAGGTCGCCAAGGCCAAGGCGTCGGACGAGGCGAGGAGCGCCAAGGAGAACCTGGTCGCGGAGGCGGAGCAGCTCTCCACCAGCGAGCAGTGGCGTACCGCCGGTGAGCGGCTGCGCGCTCTGGTGGACACCTGGAAGGGCCTGCCGCGCCTGGACCGCAAGACCGACGACGAGCTGTGGCACCGGTTCAGCCACGCCCGCTCCGTCTTCTCCAAGCGCCGCAAGGCGCACTTCGCCTCGCTGGACGCGCAGCGCGAGGAGGCCAGGCAGGCGAAGGAGAAGCTGGTCCAGGAGGCGGAGGCACTGTCCGACTCCACCGACTGGGGTCCGACGGCCGCCCGCTATCGCGACCTGATGGCCGAGTGGAAGGCCGCGGGCCGGGCCCAGCGGGAGGCCGAGGACGATCTGTGGAACCGGTTCCGCGGCGCCCAGGACGTCTTCTTCGCGGCCCGCGCGGAGGTGTTCGCCGAGCGTGACTCCGAGCAGCGCGAAAACCTGGCGCTGAAGGAGGAGTTGGCGATCGAGGCGGAAAAGCTGCTGCCGGTGACCGACCTCAAGGCAGCGCGGGCCGCGTTCCGGTCGATCAACGAGCGCTGGGAGGCCATCGGTCATGTGCCGCGGGACGCCCGGCCGAAGATCGAGGCCCGGATGCACGCGGTGGAGCGAGCGATCCAGGACGCGGAGGAAGCGGAGTGGCGGCGCACCAACCCCGAGGCGCGGGCCCGCGCCGAGGGGCTGACCGGTCAGCTGCAGGCGGCCGTTGACAAGCTGGCCGCTCAGGCGCGGGCCGCGCGGGAGTCGGGGAACACCGCTCGCGCGGAGAAGTTGGAGAAGGAACTGGAGGGCCGGCAGGCCCTCCTGGACCAGGCCCTGAAGGGCCTTCAGGAGTTCGGCGGCTAGTCCGCAAACGCCGGACGGGCTTGAATTTTCAAGCCCGTCCGGCGTTTGACGACAAAGGGGGTCTGGGGGCGAAGCCCCCAGAAATCCCTACCTAGCCCGACCGGAGGTCACCCGGTACACGTCGTAGACGCCCTCCACCCCGCGCACCGCCTTCAGTACGTGGCCGAGGTGCTTGGGATCGCCCATCTCGAAGGTGAAGCGGGAGGTCGCGACCCGGTCGCGCGAGGTCTGCACCGCCGCCGACAGGATGTTCACATGCTGGTCGGACAGCACGCGCGTGACGTCCGACAGCAACCGGGAGCGGTCCAGCGCCTCGACCTGGATGGCCACCAGGAAGACCGAGGACTGAGTGGGCGCCCACTCAACCTCGATGATCCGCTCGGGCTGCTGGGAGAGCGAGTCGACGTTGACACAGTCTGCGCGGTGCACGGAAACGCCGTTGCCCCGGGTGACGAAGCCGATGATGGGGTCGCCGGGCACCGGCGTACAGCACCGCGACAGCTTGACCCACACATCGCGCTCGCCCTTGACGATGACGCCCGGATCGGCGTTGGCACGCCGCTTGGCGCGGCTGCGCGAAGGCGTGGTGACCTCGGCGATGTCCTCGGTCGCACCCTCCTCACCACCGAGCGCCTCAACGAGCTTCTGCACCACGGACTGCGCGGTGATGTGCCCCTCGCCGATCGCCGCGTACAGCGCCGATATGTCCGGGTAGCGCATCTCGTGGGCCAGGGTGACCAGCGAGTCACCGGTCAGCACCCGCTGGATCGGCAGGTTCTGCTTGCGCATCGCCCGGGCGATGGCTTCCTTGCCATGCTCGATGGCCTCCTCGCGGCGCTCCTTGGAGAACCAGGCGCGGATCTTGTTGCGGGCGCGCGGCGACTTGACGAAGCCCAGCCAGTCCCGGGACGGCGCGGCACCCGGTGCCTTGGAGGTGAAGACCTCGACCAGGTCGCCGTTGTCGAGCGTCGACTCCAGCGGTACCAGGCGGCCGTTGACCCGTGCGCCGATGGTGCGGTGGCCGACCTCGGTGTGCACCGCGTACGCGAAGTCCACCGGAGTGGCACCCGCGGGCAGCGCTATGACATCGCCCTTGGGCGTGAAGACGAAGACCTCGTTGCGCGACAGGTCGAAGCGCAGCGACTCCAGGAACTCGCCCGGGTCCTCGGTCTCCTTCTGCCAGTCCAGCAACTGCCGCAGCCACGCCATGTCGTTGACGGCGTCGTCCGCCTTGGCCGACTTGGGGCTGTCGGTGCGCACCTTGGAGGAGCCGGCGACCGCCTCCTGCTTGTACTTCCAGTGCGCGGCGATGCCGTACTCGGCGCGGCGGTGCATGTCGAAAGTGCGGATCTGGATCTCGACCGGCTTGCCGCTGGGTCCGATGACCGTCGTGTGCAACGACTGATACATGTTGAACTTGGGCATCGCGATGTAGTCCTTGAACCGCCCGGGCACCGGGTTCCACCGCGCGTGGATGGTGCCGAGTGCCGCGTAGCAGTCGCGGACGGTGTCGACGAGGACGCGGATGCCCACCAGGTCGTAGATCTCGGCGAAGTCCCGGCCCCGCACGATCATCTTCTGGTAGACGCTGTAGTAGTGCTTCGGGCGGCCGGTGACGGTCGCCTTGATGCGGGCGGCGCGCAGGTCCTGCTGGACCTGGTCGGTGACGACCGCGAGGTACTCGTCGCGCTTGGGCGCACGTTCGGCGACCAGCCGGACGATCTCGTCGTACATCTTGGGGTAGAGGATCGCGAAGGCGAGGTCCTCCAGCTCCCACTTGATGGTGTTCATGCCCAGCCGGTGCGCCAGCGGGGCGTAGATCTCCAGCGTCTCGCGGGCCTTCTTCTCCTGCTTCTCCCGCTTCAGGTAGCGCATCGTGCGCATGTTGTGCAGCCGGTCGGCGAGCTTGATGACCAGGACGCGCGGGTCCTTGGCCATGGCGACGACCATCTTGCGGACCGTCTCGGCCTGCGCGGCCTCGCCGAACTTGACCTTGTCCAGCTTGGTGACGCCGTCCACCAGCAGCGCGACCTGCTCGCCGAAGTCCCGGCGCAGCGTGTCCAGCCCGTACTCGGTGTCCTCGACGGTGTCGTGCAGCAGTCCGGCCATCAGTGTCGCCGGGTCCATGCCCAGTTCGGCCAGGATGGTGGTGACCGCGAGCGGATGGGTGATGTAGGGATCACCGCTCTTGCGCTTCTGTCCGCGGTGCCAGCGCTCGGCGACCTGGTAGGCCCGCTCTATCTGCCGCAGCCCTGAGGAGTCGATCTTCGGATCGTTACTGCGGACGATGCGCAGCAGCGGTTCGAGGACCGGGTTGTACGGGCTGGAGCGCTGCACCCCGAGCCGGGCGAGGCGGGCCCGCACCCGGTTGGAGGAACCACCGGAGCGCGCCGGTGCCGTGCCCGGGGTGGGCCTGGCGGCGCGCGCACCGCCGACCTCGGCGGGCGTCCGGGCGCCGGCGCCGTCCGCGGGCTTTCCGGAGGGAGCCGGCGCGGACTGCGACGTGTCGTTCCCGCCCCCGGCGGTGAGCGGCTGGGCCTCGTCTGGCAAGGGCACTCCTCAAGCGGGTCCGGCCCCGATACGGGTCGGACTCCCATGGTATCGATGTGTCGGCCATGACCGCGTGCGCCGACTGTTCGCGGACCCCGGACGCGGGCGAAGGCGGGCTCCCGGACCGTACCGGGAACCCGCCTCCGTCGCGATGCCGGACGTCATACGACGACGAGCGCCTCCAGGGGCGCGCCCGCCAGGGCCGGGGTGAGACGGCTGCGGCCGTCCAGGAAGGCGAGCTCCAGCAGGACGGCGACGCCCGCCACCTCGGCGCCCGCGCGCCGGATCAGGCTGAGCGAGGCCTCGGCGGTGCCGCCGGTGGCCAGCACGTCGTCGATGACCAGGACTCGGTCGCCCGGGGCGAAGGCCTCCGGGTGGACCTCGATCTCGGCGGTGCCGTATTCGAGCTCGTACGCCTGGCTCAGTGTGGCACCGGGCAGCTTGCCCGCCTTCCGGATGGGTACGAAGCCGATTTCCGCCTTGGCCGCCGCCGGAGCGGCGAGGATGAACCCGCGGGCCTCAAGGCCGACGATCTTGTCGGCGCCGTGCCGTGCGCACAGCGCGGCCAGGGCGTCGATCAGTGCGCCGAAGGCCGCCGGGTCGGCGAGCAGCGGGGTGATGTCCTTGAACACCACGCCCGGCCGCGGGTAGTCCGGTACGTCGCGGATCCGGCTGAGCAGCAGGTCACGCAGATCGGGGTGGACTATGTCCGCCGTGGTCACCGGTGGCTCTCCTTCACTCAGCGGCGCTTGCCGGACGGGCGGCCACGGCCGCGGGAGCGGGATGCGGGCTGCCGGCGCTGACCGCCGACGCTGGCGGTGGCCCCCGCCTCGACCGGTTCGTCCTCGTCACCGGCGTCGGGCACCGCGTCCTGCGGCTCCTCGCCCTTGGCCTCGGCCTGGGCACGCTTGGCCCTGACCCGCTTGGCGAGCGCCTTCATCTCCGGGGTGCGCTCCTTGAGGGAGGCGACCAGCGGGGTGGCGATGAAGATCGAGGAGTAGGCACCGGCCGCCAGGCCGACGAACAGTGCCAGCGCGATGTCGTTGAGCATGCCCGCGCCGAGCAGCCCGCCACCGACGAACAGCAGCGCGGCCACCGGAAGCAGGGCGACCACGGTGGTGTTGATGGACCGCACCAGGGTCTGGTTCAGGCTGCGGTTGGCCAACTCGCTGTAGGTGAAGCGGGTTTGGCTGGTGATGCTCTTGGTGGTCTCCTTCAGGCCGTCGAAGACCACGACGGTGTCGTACAGCGAGTAACCGAGGATGGTCAGCAGGCCGATCACCGTGCCGGGAGTGACCTCGAAGCCGACGATCGCGTACACGCCGACGGTGATGGTGAGGTCGTGCACCAGGGCGACCAGGGCGGAGATCGCCATCCGCCACTCGAAGGCGACGGCGAGGTAGAGCACCACCAGGACCATGAAGATGACCAGGCCGAGTTCGGCCTTCTGGGAGATCTCCTGGCCCCAGCTCGGGCCGACCACCTGCGGGGAGATGGCGTTGGCGTCGACGCCCAGTTCCTTGGCGAGGTCCTGCTTGACCGTGCCGGCGGTGGCACCGTCGATTCCGCTGACCTGGATCCGCAGACCGCCGTTGCCGAGCTTCTGCGCGATCACGTCGTGGTGCCCGGAGATGACGCCCTGCGTCTTGGTCTGCGCGTCAGCCGTCGAGACCGACGTCTTGGGGGTGGTGAAGACCGCGCCGCCGGAGAACTCGATGCCCTTGTTCAGGCCGTTGACCGCGAGGCCGATGATCGCCACCAGGGTGATGACGATGGAGACGCCGTACCAGAGCTTGCGCTTACCGACGAAGTCGTAGGAGACCTCGCCCCGGTGCAGACGGTGACCGAGATTACCGAGCCGGGACATCAGGCCTCCTTGGCTTCGGGGCTGGCGGTACGGCGACCGCGACGCAGCGGTGCCTGGACACCGAGGCTCCTGGGGTTGAGCCCGGACCAGGGGTGGCCCTGTGCGTAGAACTTGCGGCGGGCGAGGATCGTCATCAGCGGCTTGGTGAACAGGTAGACCACCACGACGTCGAGCAGGGTGGTCAGGCCGAGGGTGAACGCGAAGCCCTGGACCTTGCCGACCGAGCAGATGAACAGCACGGCGGCGGCGAGGAACGACACGAAGTCGGACACCAGGATGGTGCGCCGGGCCCGCGGCCAGGCCCGCTGGACCGCCGGTGCGAGGCTGCGGCCGCCGCGCAGCTCGTCGCGGATCCGCTCGAAGTACACGATGAACGAGTCCGCCGTGATGCCGATCGCGACGATGGCACCGCAGACCGCGGGCAGGTTCAGCGCGAAGCCGATGGCCGGGCCGAGCAGCGTCATGATCGCGTAGGTGAGCGCGGCGGAGACCACCAGGCTGACCACGGCGACGAAGCTCAGGCCGCGGTAGTACGCCAGCAGGTAGAGCACCACCAGCGCGAGGCCGACTGCGCCCGCGATCAGGCCGCCGTGCAGCTGCTCACCACCGAGCTGCGGCGAGACAGTGGTCACGTCGGAGGTGCTGAAGGACAGCGGCAGCGCGCCGTAGGACAGCACGTTGGCCAGGTCCCCGGAGGTCTGCTGGGTGAAGTTGCCGTAGATCTGGGCGCTGCCACCGGTGATCGCCGAGGAGACCGAGGGCGCCGAGACGACCTGGTTGTCCAGCACGATCGCGAACTGGTTGTTCGGCGGCTGCTGCTTGGCGAGCTGGCCGGTGACGTCGGCGAACTTCTTGCCGCCCGCGGAGTTGAACTCCAGCGTCACGATCCAGCCGGCGCCGGACTGGGTGTCGTAGACCGACTTGGCGCCGCTGACCTGCTTACCGTCGACCTGGGCCGGACCGAGGATGTACTTGGTCCTGCCGTCCTGGCTGCACGCCAGGGTGGTGTCGGTCGGCTTGGCGCCGAGCCCCGCGTTCGCCGCCTGCGACGGGTTGGAGCAGTCCAGTGCGGCGAACTGCTTCTGCACGGCGGGCGGTACGGAGGGGTTGGCGGCGCCGGTGGCGGGGGGCGGCGTCGCGGCGGTGGGCGCGCCGGCCGAGGGGGTGGCCTTCGGGCTGCTCGACGCGTCCGCCTTGAGGGCATCGGTGACCGCCCGGCCCTGCGTGGTGGAGCTGGGCGACGGGGACGCCGAGGGCCTGGCGCTGGCACCGCTCTTGCCCGGGCTCGACGGCGAGCTGGACGGGGCGGAAGAGGGGTTGCCGGAAGGGCTCGGCGAAGGCTTGGTGCCCGAAGCCGGGCTGCCGCTGGCCTCGGTGATCACGGTGCGGAAGAACAGCTGGGCGGTGGTACCGACCTGCTTCACCGCCTGGTCCGTGTTGGTGCCCCGGGGGATGTCGACGATGATGTTGCGACTGCCCTGGGTCTGCACCTCGGTCTCGGAGACACCCAGACCATTGACCCGCTTGTTGATGATGTTGACCGCGGTGTCCATGTTGGCCTTGTTGATCGCGTTGGCCTGACCTGGCAAGTTCTTCGCGGTCAGCGTGATCTCGGTGCCCCCGGCGAGGTCGATGCCCAGCCGGGGCTTGGTGTGCCCGGAGGCGAACATGCCTCCGGTCAGCGCGACCAGGGCCACCAGGATCACGGCCAGCGCGCGGCCGGGGTACCCATGGGCCCCCGGCGACCTGCGCCCCTTCTTGGGTGCTGCCACCTTCTCGTTTCTCCCTGTCCAACCGTTCCGCATCGGCTTGCTGTCGCGGGACGGCCACGAATGTTGTGAGGACGTGCCGGACGTGACGTGACGGACGTAGGTCCAGAGCCTAGCTCTGAACCTACGACTTACTTCTCGCTGTCCTTGACGTCCTTCGCCGTGTCGGCGTCCTTCGCCGCATCCTTGGCGTCCGTGCCCGCGCTGTCGGTGGCAGCGGTCTTGTCCAGGTCGATCTTGTCCTCGTCCGCGGGCTTCTCGTCGTGGACGGGCTCTTCAGCGGCCTCGGCGACCGGGGTGCCGTCGACGACGGGGTGCTCGTCGAAGGAGAGCGGCACGTCGTTGTTGACGAGGCTGTCGTACTCCTCGTCGCTCAGCACCGCGCCGACGGCGGTCTTGGCGTACAGCGAGTGCACACCGGGCGCGACCTCCAGCAGGACGGTCGTGTCGCGGACCTCCTTGACCTTGGCGATCATGCCGCCGATGGTCCGCACGCCCGAACCGGGCTGCATCTGGTTGCGCATGTCGGCGGCCTGGCGCTGCTTGTTCTTGGCCGAGCGGGTCATGAGCAGCATGACGCCGATGATCAGGATGAAGGGGAGAAGCGTGGCGATGTTCACGGCCTGGGGGATTTCCTTCGCGTGGCCACGTGGGTGCGGCCTGGTCTACGGGGATGGGGGGGTGCGGGGTACGGATGCCGTCCTAGGGGGGAGGGCATCGGCGGAGTCTAGGCGAATCCGCACCTTGGGGACAACGCCCAGCATTGCACTCCAGTTCCGCAAGCGGCGAGTCCCCGCGCCGTCACTGGCCGAACAGCCCCTGCTGGCCGGGCGGGTTCGGCTGCTGCGGCGGGACCAGGCCCAGGTGGGCCCAGGCTGCGGGGGTAGCGATCCGGCCACGGGGAGTACGCGCCAGCAGCCCCTCGCGCACCAGGAACGGCTCGGCCACCTCCTCCACCGTCTCTCTCTCCTCCCCCACCGCGACCGCCAGTGTCGACAGCCCCACAGGTCCGCCGCCGAACAGCCGCAGCAGTGCGTCGAGCACCGCGCGGTCCAGGCGGTCGAGCCCGCGCAGGTCCACCTCGTAGACGTCGAGGGCCTGCGCGGCGATCTCGCGGGTGACCACGCCGTCCGCCTTGACCTGGGCGTAGTCGCGGACCCGGCGCAGCAGCCGGTTGGCGATCCGGGGGGTGCCGCGGGACCGTCCGGCGATCTCGGCGGCCCCGTCGGTGTCGATCACCACGTCGAGCAGATCGGCGGAGCGGCGTACGACTCGCTCCAGCTCGGCGGGCGCGTAGAACTCCATGTGCCCGGTGAAGCCGAAGCGGTCCCGCAGCGGGGGCGGCAGCAGGCCCGCCCTGGTGGTGGCGCCGACCAGGGTGAACGGCGGCAGTTCCAGCGGGATGGCGGTGGCGCCGGGCCCCTTGCCGACGATCACGTCGACCCGGAAGTCCTCCATCGCCATGTAGAGCATCTCCTCGGCGGGCCGGGACATCCGGTGGATCTCGTCGAGGAAGAGGACCTCGCCCTCGGTGAGCGAGGACAGGATCGCGGCGAGGTCGCCGGCGTGCTGGATGGCCGGTCCCGAGGTGATCCGGATCGGGGCGCCCATCTCGGCGGCGATGATCATCGACAGGGTGGTCTTGCCGAGGCCGGGGGCGCCGGAGAGCAGCACATGGTCGGCGGTGCCGCCGCGCTGCCGGGCGGCCTTGAGCACCAGGTCGAGTTGTTCGCGGACCCGCTCCTGCCCCACGAACTCGCCGAGGTCCTTCGGGCGGAGGGCGGCCTCGACGGCACGCTCCTCCCCGTCGGCGGCAGCGGCGACCAGCCGCTGGTCGGTCTCGGGTACGGGGTCGTCCCAGGTCATGGGTGGATCTGTCCTTTGTCGGGGCGGACGTCGGGGCGAATCGGGTGCGGCCGGCGGGCGGGCTAGCGGGCGCGGTTGAGGGTTCTCAGGGCGGAGCGCAGCAGCACCGACACATTGGGCGTGCCGCCATCGGCAGCCTCCGCCTCGGGCGTGACGGCGGCGACCGCGTCATCGGCCTCCCGCGGCTGGTAGCCCAACCCGACCAGGGCGGCATGGAGTTGGTCCCGCCACGACGGGGCGGCGGCCGCGGCGACGGGGGCGGTGCCGGTGCCGGTGCCGACGGGGGCGCCGAGCCGGTCCTTCAGCTCCAGCAGCAGCCGTTGGGCGCCCTTCTTACCGATGCCGGGCACGGCGGTGAGCGCCTTCTCGTCGTCCGTGGCGACGGCGCGCCGCAGGGCGTCGGGTGAGTGCACGGCGAGCATCGCCTGGGCGAGCCGGGGGCCAACTCCGCTTGCCGTCTGCAGGAGTTCGAAGACCTGCCGCTCATCGTCGTCGGCGAAGCCGTAGAGGGTGAGGGAGTCCTCGCGCACCACGAGCGAGGTGGCGAGCCGGGCCTGCTCCCCCAGCCGCAGCACGGCCAGTGTGCCGGGGGTGCACTGCACGGCCATCCCCACGCCGCCGACCTCGACGACCGCGGTGTCCGGGGAAAGGGCCGCGACCGGCCCGCTGACAAAGGCGATCATGCGGTGCCTTTCGGAGTACGGAGCCGCTGGGCGGCGACGGCCTGTTGCAGGCGGTTGTTGGCGGGGCCGCGCCAGATGTGGCAGATGGCGAGTGCCAGGGCATCGGCGGCGTCGGCGGGTCTGGGCGGCGCGTCGAGCCGCAGCAGCCTGGTCACCATGGCGCCGACCTGTTCCTTCTCGGCCCGGCCGCTGCCGGTGACGGCTGCCTTGACCTCGCTGGGGGTGTGCAGGGCGACGGGCAGGCCGCGGCGGGAGGCGCACAGCAGGGCGACGGCACTGGCCTGCGCGGTGCCCATGACGGTACGGACGTTGTGCTGGCTGAACACCCGCTCCACGGCGACGTATTGCGGCCGGTGCTCGTCGAGCCAGGCTTCTATGCCGCGCTCGATGAGGACGAGGCGCTGGCCGATGTCCGCGTCGGCCGGGGTACGGACGACGCCAACTCCCACCATGCGCAACGGCTTTCCGGGAGCGCCGTCCACCACGCCGATACCGCAGCGGGTCAGTCCCGGGTCCACGCCGAGCACGCGCACCGCGCCCCTCCCTTCACGCCGTCGATCAGCTGTTCTTCGGAGGCTATCGGGTGCCACTGACAACGACGGGGGGCCGGTGGGGTGTTTCCCCACCGGCCCCCCGTCGGAGGCTCAGGCTTCGACCTTCTCCATGATCTCGTCCGAGACGTCGAAGTTGGCGAAGACGTTCTGCACGTCGTCGCTGTCCTCAAGGGCGTCGATCAGCTTGAAGATCTTGCGCGCGCCTTCCTCGTCCAGCTCGACCTGCATGGTGGGAAGGAAGTTGGCGTCGGCGGAGTCGTAGTCGATGCCCGCCTCCTGGAGCGCCTTGCGGACCGGGACCAGGTCGGTGGCCTCGCTGATCACCTCGAAGGACTCGCCCAGGTCGTTGACCTCTTCGGCACCCGCGTCGAGCACGGCGCCGAGGACGTCGTCCTCGCTCAGCCCGTTCTTCGGGACGATCACCACGCCCTTGCGGTTGAACAGGTACGAGACCGAGCCCGGGTCGGCCATCGAGCCGCCGTTGCGGGTCATCGCCACGCGCACCTCGGAGGCCGCGCGGTTGCGGTTGTCGGTGAGGCACTCGATAAGCACCGCGACACCGTTCGGGCCGTAGCCCTCGTACATGATGGTCTGGTAGTCGGCGCCGCCCGCTTCCAGACCCGCACCGCGCTTGACCGCGCTGTCGATGTTCTTGTTCGGGACCGAGCTCTTCTTCGCCTTCTGGATGGCGTCGAAGAGGGTCGGGTTGCCGTCCGGGTCGGCGCCGCCGGTGCGCGCCGCGACCTCGATGTTCTTGATCAGCTTCGCGAAGAGTTTGCCGCGCTTGGCATCGATCACGGCCTTCTTGTGCTTGGTCGTAGCCCATTTAGAGTGGCCGGACATCCGCCTGTCTCCTTCACGTCACCAAACTGCCAACGAACACTTGTGATCCTACCGGGATCACGCGGCCCGTCTTTTCACAGTGTCCGCCGCACCATGTCCGCGAACAGGCCGTGCACTCGGTGGTCCCCGGTGAGCTCCGGGTGGAAGGACGTGGCCAGCAGGTTGCCCTGGCGTACGGCGACGATCGTCTCGTCCTGAAGTCGCGCGAGGACCTCGACCCCGGCGCCGACCGACTCGACCCAGGGCGCGCGGATGAAGACGCCCTCGCAGGGGCCGCCTTCGATGCCCGCGATCTCCACCGCCGCCTCGAAGGACTCGTTCTGCCGGCCGAAGGCGTTGCGGCGCACCGTCATGTCGATGCCGCCGATGGTCTCCTGGTCGTCCCGGCCGTCGAGGATCTTGTCGGCGAGCATGATCATGCCCGCGCAGGACCCGTAGGCGGGCAGTCCGGCGCGTATCCGGGCGCGCAGCGGCTCCAGCAGGCCGAAGGCGACGGCCAGCTTGGACATGGTGGTGGACTCGCCGCCCGGGATCACCAGGCCGTCGACGCCGTCGAGTTCCTCGGGCCGGCGCACCGGGCGGACCTGGGCACCGGCGGCCTGCAGCGCGGCGGTGTGCTCACGTACATCGCCCTGCAGGGCGAGCACGCCGACGGTGGGGGTACTGGGCACAGCGGGACCTTTCGGAATGCGTTTCTCAGCCCGATGGGCAGGCCGCCCTGGCGACCACGCGGGGCGTGAGCCGCGGTCCGCGCGGGAGGCGCGGCGGCCTGCCCATCGATGGGTTGGTCGGATACCAGCCGGGTGCCTACCAGCCGCGGTTGGCGTAGCGCTCGGACTCCGGGAGGGTGTCGCAGTTGATGCCGACCATGGCCTCGCCGAGGCCGCGGGAGACATCCGCGATCACCTTCGGGTCGTCGTAGAAGGTGGTGGCCTTCACGATCGCGGCGGCGCGCTGGGCCGGGTCGCCGGACTTGAAGATGCCGGAGCCGACGAAGACGCCCTCGGCACCGAGCTGCATCATCAGCGCGGCGTCGGCCGGGGTGGCCACACCACCCGCGCTGAACAGCACGACGGGCAGCTTGCCGAGCGTCGCGACCTCCTTGACCAGCTCGTACGGAGCCTGGAGGTTCTTCGCGGCGGCGTACAGCTCGTGGTTGTCCAGACCGCGCAGCCGGGCGATGTCGGCCTTGATCTGGCGCAGGTGGCGCACCGCCTCGACGACGTTGCCGGTGCCCGCCTCGCCCTTGGAGCGGATCATGGCCGCGCCCTCGGCGATCCGGCGCAGGGCCTCGCCCAGGTTGGTCGCACCGCAGACGAAGGGCGTGGTGAAGGCCCACTTGTCGCTGTGGTTGACCTCGTCGGCGGGGGTGAGGACCTCGGACTCGTCGATGTAGTCGACGCCGAGCGCCTGCAGCACCTGGGCCTCGACGAAGTGCCCGATCCGGGACTTGGCCATGACCGGGATGGACACCGCGTTGATGATGCCGTCGATCATGTCGGGGTCGGACATGCGGGCCACGCCGCCGTCCTTGCGGATGTCGGCGGGCACCCGCTCCAGGGCCATCACCGCGACGGCGCCGGCGTCCTCGGCGATCTTGGCCTGCTCAGGGGTGACCACATCCATGATCACACCGCCCTTGAGCTGCTCGGCCATCCCGCGCTTGACACGCGCGGTGCCGGTCTCCGGGGTCCCGGCGGGAGCAGTGGCAGTCGTGCTGGGGGGCGTGGTGGACACGGTTGACCTCACTCGTTGAGAAAGTGCGATAAGCACATCGTAGAGCTGTGCGGATCGGCCCTGGACCTGCCCTCAGGTCCACTTCGGCCGGTCCGCCGCTACGGAACTGACAAAACCCGAGGTATCGACCGGAGATCAAGGGCCAATTGCCACCCGGTGGACCGATTCCCGACCGCGCCACTGGCTCGCGGTGGCCCGCCCCGCACCCGTCCGCAGCCGGTCCTAGCGGCCCACGCCGTCGGCGGTGAGGGCCATCGGCGGCTCGTCGTCCATCTCGAAGGCGAGCGGAAACGGAGCGTGTCCGGCCAGCCGGAACCAGCGCACCGCACGCTGCCGCCGCAGCGCCCTGGCCGCGCGTACCGCGTCGTTGTGGAACCGCCGCGCCATCGGCGTACGGCGTACCGCCGCGGTCAGCTCGCCCACCGCCGCCGGTCCGCCAGGCGCCTCCCGTACCGTCTGGACGGTGTCGGGTTCGGCGAAGACCGCGCGCAGCGTCTGGCTCAGTTCGCTCTCGGCGACCTCACGCTGCTCGTCCTCCGCCTGCCGGGCCGCGTGTGCGGTCTGGTAGAGCACGATGGAGGCGGCCGGATCGAGGATGCCCGAGGTGGCGAGCTCCTGAGCGACCGAGGCCCGGCGCAGCAGTTGGGCGTCCAGCGCGGCACGCGCGGCGTCGATCCGTGCGTGCAGGCGGTCCAACCGCCCTGCTGTCCAACTGAGGTAGACGCCCAGCAGGACGACGATCGCCGCGATCCAGATGAGAGTGATGGTCACGGGCGGCAAGGCTAATCGCTCGGCGCCGTACGGTGCGTTCGCGGTCGGCGGATCGGCCCGTTCGCACCTGCCGGCGCGGGCGTCGCGTCAGTCCCGGGCCAGGCCCAACCGAGCCCGTAGGCCGGTGCGTTCGTCCGGGGCCACCGAGGCGGCTCCGTCGGTCACCATCTCGTAGACCGACAGGATCTCGGCGCCGACCGTTGACCAGTCGAACCGCCGCACATGCCTGCTGCCCGTCGACCGGAGCTCGGCCAACCGGTCGCTGTCACCGAGCAGTCGGACCGCCGAGGCGGCCAGCGCATCCGCGTCCTCGACCGGGAACAGCTCACCCGCCGCTCCCCCGTCGAGCACCTGCCGGAACGCGTCCAGATCGCTGGCCAGCACCGGCGCGCCCGCCGACATGGCCTCCACCAGGATGATGCCGAAGCTCTCGCCACCGGTGTTGGGCGCCACATACAGATCGACGCTGCGCAGCATCCGGGCCTTGTCCTCGTCGCTGACCATGCCGAGGAACTCGACCTGCCCGCGCATGGATTCGGGCAGCCCTTCGACCGCCTCCTGCTCGTCGCCGCGCCCGGCGACCAGCAACCGCACCCCAGGGCGCACCGCGAGGATCTTCGGGAGGGCCCGCATCAGCGTCGGCAGACCCTTGCGGGGCTCGTCGATCCGGCCGATGAAGCCAATCGTTTCCCCTTGCCACTGCGGCTTGGGTTCGGCCTTCGCGAAGAAGTCCACATCAACGCCGTTGGGGATGACCACGGCATCGCCGCCGAGGTGCTCCACGAGCGTGCGCCGGGCGTACTCGCTCACCGCGATCCGTGCGCTGATCTTCTCCAGCGCGGGCTGCAGGATCGGATACGCCGCGATCATCGCGCGCGAACGCGGGTTGGAGGTGTGGAACGTCGCCACGATCGGGCCCTGCGCCGCCCAGCAGGACAGCAGGCCGAGCGAGGGCGAGGCGGGCTCATGGATGTGGATGACGTCGAAGGCGCCGTCGTGCAGCCAGCGGCGTACCCGCGCGGCGGACAGAAACCCGAAGTTCAGCCGGGCCACCGAGCCGTTGTACGGCACGGGTACCGCCCGCCCCGCGGAGACGACATAGCCCGGCAGCGGAGTGTCATCGTCGGCGGGGGCCAGCACGGACACCTCGTGGCCCAGCCCGATCAGGTGCTCGGCGAGGTCCCGGATGTGGAACTGCACACCGCCGGGGACATCCCAGGAATACGGGCAGACGATCCCGATCCTCAAGGCTTCTCCGTTCCGGAGCCGTCAGACCGATTCGCCGCGGTGGCCTGGCGTGGGTCCAGGTCCGCCAGCCACAGCCGCTGCAGCATGTGCCAGTGCTCCGGATGCTCGGCGATGCCCGCCGCGAAGGCGTCGGCCATCCGTTGCGTCATCGCCTTCGCCTTCTCGGTCCTGGTGCCGTTCTCGGGCACCTCGACCGCCGGATGCACCTGCCCCCGCAGGACCGCCGACTCGTCGTACCAGAGGGTGACCGGCAGCAGCAGCGCACCGGTCTGTATCGACAGCATCGCAGGTCCGGCGGGCATGCGGGTGGTATCGCCGAAGAACGAGACCTCGATCCCGGAGGCGGACAGATCGCGATCCGCCACCAGGCAGACCAGACCGCCGGAGCGCAGCCGCCGGGCGAGAGTGCCGAAGGCGGCGCCGCCGGTGTGCGGCAGCACCTCCATGCCCAGGCCCTCGCGGTACGCGACGAACCGGTCGTAGAGCGTCTCCGGCTTGAGCCGCTCGGCGACCGTGCTGAACGGGACGCCGAGCTTGGTGGTGACCCAGGCGCCCGCGAGGTCGTAGTTGCCCATGTGCGGCAGGGCGAGGATCACACCGTTGCCCGCCGCGAGCGCCTCTTCCAGCAGATGGACGTCCTTGGGCTCGAAACCGTCCCGGATGCGCTGCTTGCTCCATGCCGGGAGCCGGAAGGACTCCATCCAGTAGCGCAGGTAGGAGCGCATACCGGCGCGGGACAGCTCCGCCAGGCGCTCGGGGGTGGCGTCGGGGACGACCCGCGCGAGGTTGGCCTCCAGGCGCAGTACGCCCTTGCCGCGCCTGCGCCAGGCCAGATCGGCTATGCCTCGGCCCAATGCGTTGGCCAAGGGTTCCGGCAGCCGCTTGACCGCGGCCCATCCGGCCCCGTACAGCGCATCGGTGAGCTTCTCCTTCACGCCGGGTTCCCCTCCTCCTCGTGCACCGCTGCGTCGGCCTCGGCGGCCTCGCGGCGCACGGTCACCACGCGCTGCACCATGGTCACCAGGCTGCCCGCCGCCACGATCCACAGCGCGATCGGCAGCAGCACCTCGATGTGCGGCACACCGAACGCGTGCAGTCCGGCCAGACCGCAGGCCACCAGCGAGATGACCAGCCGCTCGGCGCGCTCGACCAGCCCGTTGACGTCGACCGGCAGACCGATGGCCTCGCCGCGCGCCTTGGTGTACGAGACGATCTGGCCGCTGGCCAGGCAGAAGATGGTCACCGCGCACAGCACCAGGTTGCGCCCGCCCCCCGCGTACCACAGCGCGAGCCCGCCGAAGATCGCGGCGTCGGCCACCCGGTCCAGCGTGGAGTCCAGGAACGCGCCCCATCGGCTGGAGCGGCCGAGTTGGCGGGCCATGTTGCCGTCGACCAGGTCGGAGAAGACGAACAGCGTGATGACGACGGTGCCCCAGAAGAACTCTCCCCTGGGGTAGAAGGCCAGCGCACCCGCCATCACGCCCCCCGTACCGACCAGGGTGACCGCGTCGGGGCTGATGCCCAGACGCAGCAGAAGTGCGGCGAACGGTGTGAGGACACGCGTGAAGAAAGCACGCGCGTACTTGTTCAGCATGGCCTTCCCGACAGTTCAGTAGTACCGGCTTGGCCCCTTGCGGCCCCGGCCGCCCCATCGTAGCCAGGCGCGGAGTGCGGCCGGTCACAGGCACCCGTCCGGTACGGGCGGGGGTACGACGTATGGACGCAAACCTAAGGGCGTGGGAAGGTCGAAGAACCGCGGGCGCTACCGGAGCCGCCTGATCAGTCCCGTGGCCTTCGCCTTCGCGCCTGCCGGCATGCCAGCCCTGCCCTCATGAGCCGCGGGTTACGAGGGCAGTCACCGTGCAGTGACTGGAGGCAAGCGATGGGCGACAGGCGAGATGCACATGCGGGAGCCGCCGGAGGCGCACCGGCGGCCGACCGGCCCGAGGGGCTGCGGAACGTGGTGCTGGTCGGCCACAGCGGAGCAGGCAAGACGACGCTGGCGGAGGCGCTGGCCCTGGCCGGCGGGGCGATGAACCGGTGCGGCCGGGTCGAGGAGGGCACGACCGTCTCCGACTTCGACGAGATCGAGCACCGGCAGCAGCGTTCGGTACAGCTGTCACTGATCCCGGTGGAATGGGGCAATATCAAGATCAATCTGCTGGACACCCCCGGATACGCGGACTTCGTCGGGGAGTTGAGGGCCGGTCTGCGCGCCGCGGACGCGGCCCTCTTCGTCGTCTCGGCCGCCGACGGTGTCGACGGCGCGACCCGCATGGTGTGGGAGGAGTGCGCGGCGGTCGGCATGCCGCGCGCGGTGGTGGTGACCCACCTGGAGAACGCCCGCGCCGACTTCGACGAGATGACCGCCATCTGCCAGCGGGTCTTCGGCGGCGACGACCCGGATGCGGTGCTGCCGCTGTATCTGCCGCTGTACGGCGAGGAGGCACCCGACGGGCACACCCCGGTCGCCGGTCTGATCGGACTGCTGTCGCAGCGCGTCTACGACTACTCCTCGGGCGAGCGCGTCGAACGCGACCCCGACCCCGAGCATCTGCCGCTGATCGAAGAGGCCCGGAACCGGCTCATCGAGGGGATCATCGCCGAGAGCGAGGACGAGACCCTGATGGACCGCTACCTCGGCGGTGCGGAGATCGACCAGAAGACCCTGATCGAGGACCTGGAGCGGGCCGTCGCCCGCGGCACCTTCCACCCGGTGCTCGCCGCCGCCCCACCGCCGGAGGGCGCACGCCACGGTCTGGGCACCCTTGAGCTGCTGGAACTGATCACCGGTGGCTTCCCGACACCGGCCGAGCGCGAGGCCCCAGCGGTGACCACCCCGCAGGGCGCACCGCGGCCGCCGCTGGAGTGCGACCCGGACGGCCCGCTCGCCGCCGAGGTGGTCAAGACCTCCTCCGACCCCTACGTGGGACGGATCAGCCTGGTGCGGGTCTTCTCCGGGATGTTGCGCCCCGACGAGACGGTGCATGTCTCCGGGCACGGGCTGGAGGACCGCGGACACGAGGACCACGACGTCGACGAGCGGGTGGGCGCGCTCTCCTCCCCGTTCGGCAAGACCCAGCGCCCGGTGCCGCGGGCCATCGCCGGCGATCTGGTGTGTGTGGCGAAGCTGACCCGCGCGGAGACCGGCGACACCCTGTCCGCGAAGGACGACCCGCTGCTCATGGAGCCGTGGATCATGCCGGACCCGCTGCTGCCGGTCGCCATCGAGGCGCACAGCAAGGCCGACGAGGACAAGCTGTCGCAGGGCCTGGCACGACTGGTCGCCGAGGACCCGACGATGTGCCTGGAGCAGAACCAGGACACCCACCAGGTGGTGCTGTGGTGTCTGGGCGAGGCGCATGTGGACGTGGCGCTGGAGCGGTTGCGCGGCCGGTACGGCGTCCAGGTCGACGCCGTACCGTACCGGGTGTCGCTGCGCGAGACCTTCGGCGACAAGGCGGCCGGGCGCGGTCGGCATGTCAAACAGTCCGGTGGCCACGGGCAGTTCGCGATCTGCGAGATCGAGGTGGAACCGCTGCCGGTGGGCTCGGGTATCGAGTTCGTCGACAAGGTGGTCGGCGGCGCGGTGCCGCGTCAGTTCATCCCTTCGGTGGAAAAGGGCGTACGCGCGCAGGCCGCCAAGGGCGTAGCGGCTGGATACCCCGTGGTGGACATCAGGGTCACCCTGCTCGACGGCAAGGCGCACTCGGTGGACTCCTCCGACGCCGCTTTCCAGACCGCGGGCGCGCTGGCACTGCGGGAGGCCGCCAAGGATTCCCGTATCCACCTGCTGGAGCCCGTCGCCGAGGTGCAGGTGCTGGTCTCGGACGAGTACGTGGGACCGGTGATGAGCGACCTCGCCGGGCGCAGGGGCCGGGTGCTGGGGACCGAACCGGCGGGACCCGGCCGGACGTTGGTGCGCGCCGAGGTGCCCGAGATCGAGATCGGACGGTATGCGATCGACCTGCGGTCGATCTCGCACGGAACCGGCCGGTTCAGCCGCTCGTACGCCCGGCATGAGCCGATGCCGCCGCAACTCGCCGCGAAGCTGCGGGAGGAGCAGGAGGAGACCAGGTAACTCCCGTATCCCTTACCGCGGGGAGTCGTCCTTCACCCCGGGAGTCGTCTTTCACCCCGCACCACTGACGAGTTGGTCACCGTCCGGATACGCTGTGCAGGTAGATCGGACGGTGTGCCAATCCGATGCACGGTGGAGTTCGTTGACGGCCCTTACCGGGCCATCGGCCAAGGGAGTTGGGGGCGGCAGTGTCGAGTTTCTCCGGCGTGGAGTTCGACTTCAGCCCGGGCGCCCAGGTGCCGCTGATCGGCATGGGCGGGGAGACGGCCGCCACCCAGGCGCTGTCCTCCGCCGCGTACCGGGACGGGCCGGTCGAGGCCCTGGTGAACGTCAACTCCGAGGCGAGCGTCAAACCGCCGAAGCTGTCCCTGTTCGAACCGAACCTGGGCGAGGCGTTCGCACGCGCGGTGCAGGTGCGGATGCTCGGCGGCGCACGCAAGGAGACCATCCAGTCCTTCGGCATGGATCCGCAGACCGTCGTGGTGCACTGCCTGGCGGCGAACCGGATCCGTCAGCAGCGCGACATGCGCCTGACCGTCGTGATGGGCGTGTGCGGTCTGCTCTTCCTGCCCGGTGTGCTGATCTGGCTCGGCGCGTTCCAACTGCGCCGTACGCTCGGCAAGTTGGACGGGCGCGTCGGGTCACTGGGCGGCGTGGTGCTCGCGATCGTGGTGGGGCTCGCCGCGCTGCTGTTGTGGCGGCCTCCGCTGACCGGGTTCTTCAGGCAGTACCTGCGGGTGATGCTGCTGGTTCCGGTGCTCGGCTGGTACATCGCCAAGCGCATCTGCGAGCGCACCGCGGTGGATCTACGGGAACGCTGGGCGTCGCTGCTCGGCGGTGGCGGCGTCGGCGCGAAGATCCCGGAGGCGGTGCCGCAGCACCCCAACCAGACCCGCGCCGAGCTGATGCGCCAGTCGCTGATGGCGCTGGCCACCGAGCAGAGCAGCAACGTGGTCTTCTACGCCGGCCCCAAGGGCATATTGGGCATGGGCTCGCGCTGGGGCGTCTGGCAGCTGGCGGAGGAACTGGAGCCGCGGGCCGACACCGACATCCACCCCTTCCGCAGCTGGGACGTCATCAAGGCCATCCAGGACCGGTTGCGCGATCTGGAGCGCGGTCCGCTGCACACCGGCGGCTTCCCCAAGCCCTCGATACGGCACTGGATCGTGGCGCCGGTCGGCGAGGGCGCCAAGGAGGTCAGCCGACCCACCGGGGCTGAGGTCGAGGGCTTCACCGTGAAGGACTTCGAGATACAGCGGATCTGCAACGAGCAGCAGTTCGGCAGCGGCAACCGGCACTACCTCGGTGTCCAGTTCGTGCTGTGGGACGGCCAGTTGGTGCTCAATCTGCTGATCACGGTGACGGTGCTGCACTACACCCTGCGGATCGAGGTGACCGGGCACGCGCTCGGACCGGTGAACTCGCTGTTCATGGGCGGCCCTTCGCCGAAGACCAAGGAGGTCTCAAAAACCGTCAAGTTCTGGGAGACCAGGACCGTGAACCTGCCGTTGGTGGACGCGGGCGAGGTGGTGCGGCTCACCGCACGCGCGCCGTTCACCTGGTTTCCGCCGATCCTGGACTTCCTCGGCGGCCAGCTGACGCTGCCCGAGCCGTTCGGGCTGCGGCACGCGTGGGCGGACAAGCCGTGGAAGCACCGGTTCATGGCGGACGACGCGTTGCGCGCTGCGACTCCGGTGTTGCGCGCGGTGAACGCCGCCGCGATTTCCGTTCTGGAGGAGAACGGGGTGGACACGGAGCGGTTCACCAACCGGTCGCTGATGCTCAGCGGTTTGGTCCAGGGGGCAGAGCCTCGGTCGGCTGACGCGTACAACGCGTAGCGCCTGCGGTTCTTGCCCCACCCGCCAGCCCTTCCGTCCTCAAGCGCCGGACGGGCTGGCTTTCGTCCTCAAGCGCTGGACGGGCTGACTTTGTCCTCAAGTGCCGGACAGGCTGAAAGCAGCGCCGAGACGGGCGGAAGATTCAGCCCGTCTCGGCGCTTGAGGACGACGCGCGGATTGCGGGTGATCAGTCCGACCGTTCGGACGGCCAGTGGGCCGCCAGCATGGCGCGGGTGTCCGCAAGCAACTGCGGCAGCACCTTCGTGTGGCCGACGACCGGCATGAAGTTGGTGTCGCCACCCCAGCGCGGCACCACGTGCTGGTGGAGGTGGGCGGCGATGCCCGCGCCGGCCACCTCGCCCTGGTTCATGCCGATGTTGAAGCCATGCGCTCCGGAGGCCGAGCGCAGGGCGGTCATCGCGTGCTTGGTGAACTCCGCCAGCTCCACCGTCTCGGCCTCGTCGAGATCTGTGTAGTCGGCAACGTGCCGGTACGGCACCACCATCAGATGGCCGCCGTTGTAGGGGTAGAGGTTGAGGACCGCGTAGACGGTCTCACCGCGCGCGATGATCAGGCCGTCCTCGTCGGACTTGGCCGGAATGGCGCAGAAGGGGCAGCCGTCGCCGGCCTCCGGGCCGGTCGGCTTGTTCTCACCCTGGATGTACGCCATGCGGTGCGGGGTCCACAGGCGCTGGAACGCGTCCGGCGTCCCGACTCCGATCTGCTGCTCCGGCTCAGTCGTCATGCTGTGCAGCATATTCGCCCGCGGCGGCCGACGACGCGGGGAGGGGCGGACCGTAACGGTCCGCCCCTCCCCGGCCCCGTCCCAGCGGGGGCTCGTCACACCTGGATGCGGCGCTCCACAGCGTCAACGATCTCGGCCAGCGCTTCGTCACGCGGGATGCCGTTCTTCTGCGAGCCGTCGCGGTAGCGGAAGCTCACCGCACCGTTCGCGACATCCTCATCACCGGCGATGACCATGAACGGCACCTTCTGCTTCTGCGCGTTCCTGATCTTCTTCTGCATGCGTTCCGAGGACGCGTCCACCTCGATGCGCAGACCCTTGGCCCGCGCCGCCGACGCGAACTCCTCCAGGTACGGCACATGGGCGTCGCCGATCGGGATGCCGACCGCCTGCACGGGCGCGAGCCAGGCCGGGAAGGCGCCCGCGTAGTGCTCGGTCAGTACCCCGAAGAACCGCTCGATGGAGCCGAAGAGTGCCCGGTGGATCATCACCGGACGCTGCCGCGAGCCGTCGGCGGCCTGGAACTCCAGGTCGAACCGCTCCGGCAGGTTGAAGTCCACCTGGATCGTGGACATCTGCCAGCTGCGGCCGATCGCGTCCCGTGCCTGGACGGAGATCTTCGGGCCGTAGAAGGCGGCGCCGCCCGGGTCCATCACCAGTTCAAGGCCCTGCTTCTCGGCGGCCTCGCGCAGCGTCTGGGTGGCCTCCTCCCAGACCTCGTCGGAGCCGATGAACTTCTCCGGGTCCTTGGTGGACAGCTCCAGGTAGAAGTCGTTGAGCCCGTAGTCACGCAGCAGGTTCAGCACGAAGGTGAGCAGCGAGTCGAGCTCGTCGGCCATCTGCTCCTTGGTGCAGTAGATGTGCGCGTCGTCCTGGGTCAGCCCGCGGACCCGGGTCAGTCCGTGCACCACGCCGGACTTCTCGTACCGGTAGACGGTGCCGAACTCGAAGAGACGCAGCGGGAGTTCGCGGTAGGAGCGCCCCCGGGACCTGAAGATCAGGTTGTGCATGGGGCAGTTCATGGGCTTGAGGTAGTACTTGTGGCCCTCGTCCAGCTCCATGGGCGGGTACATGCCGTCCGCGTACCAGTCCAGGTGGCCGGAGGTCTGGTACAGCTCCTGCTTGGTGATGTGCGGGGTGTTGACGAACGAGTACCCGGCCTCCTCGTGGCGACGGCGCGAGTAGTCCTCCATCACCCGGCGGATGACACCGCCCTTGGGGTGGAACACCGGCAGACCCGAGCCGATCTCCTCGGGGAAGGAGAACAGGTCGAGCTCGGCGCCGAGCTTGCGGTGATCACGCTTCTCGGCCTCGGCCAGCCGGTCGAGGTAGGCCTTCAGCTCGTCCTTCGACGGCCAGGCGGTGCCGTAGATCCGCTGCAGCTGCGGGTTCTTCTCGCTGCCGCGCCAGTACGCGGCGGCGGTGCGCATCAGCTTGAACGCCGGGATGTTCCGGGTGGTGGGCAGGTGCGGACCGCGGCACAGATCCTTCCAGCACAGGTCGCCGGTCTTGGCGTCGAGGTTGTCGTAGATGGTCAGCTCACCGGCGCCGACCTCGGCGGAGGCGCCCTCGGCGGCGTCCGCGGCGGAGCCCTTGAGACCGATCAGCTCCAGCTTGTACGGCTCGGCGGCGAGCTCCTCGCGGGCCGCCTCGTCGCTCACCGCGCGGCGCGAGAAGCGCTGGCCGCGCTTGATGATCTCCTGCATCTTCTTCTCGACGCGCTTGAGATCGTCCGGGTTGAACGGCTGGTCGACGTCGAAGTCGTAGTAGAAGCCGTCCTTGATCGGCGGACCGATGCCGAGCTTGGCCTCCGGGAAGATCTCCTGCACCGCCTGCGCCATGACGTGCGCGGTCGAGTGGCGCAGGATGCTCAGCCCGTCCTCGCTGTCGATGGTGACCGGCTCCACCTCGTCGCCGTCGGCGAGCGGGTAGCCGAGGTCCTTCAGCTCACCGGCGACACGGGCAGCGACGACGGAGCGGTCCCCCTCGAAGAGGTCCGCGGCCGTCGTCCCCGTCGTGACCACGCGATCTTCCCGTTCCACGGAATCGCGTTTGATGATCACACGGAGCTCTGACACCGGTCTTCTCCTGACTCACGTCACACAGTCGGCAGCGGACGCTGCACCGGTGAATCGTACCGAGCGGGACCGCTCGGGCGCTAAGCCGTGGTCATCAGGGCTGCGGTTCGCCGGGACCGCAGGTCGCCATGGCGGTGCTTATTCGCCCTCGCGGCGGGATTTTTTGGGGGCACGCCCCCAGTCCCCGGGGGTTCGGGGGCTTGCCCCCCAAAAAAGGATCCGCCGCGAATGGCGGAGACCGGCGGTGCCGAAAGGAAGCGCAACGCCCTAGTCGACCGCCTCCGCGGCCTCCTGCAAGGACTTGAGCAACCGGTCGCGCTCAGCGGCGTCAAGCCGCAGCAGCCTCACCCCGCGCGCCCCGGCCAGCCGCCGGAAGCGGCGCCGCGGCTCCAGCGCTCCGCTGACCTGGATCGGCAACCCCACGAGATGGGCGTGGGCGGCGACCCGATAGTCGTCCGCCCCCAACCGCATACGGACCTGCCGTACGTCCGCACCGCCGAGCACCCGCAGCCGCACCGCACCGCCCTCCGCCGGAAGGGCGCTGCGCAGCCGGACCACGGTCCCGATCACGGTGACCGGAACCGGCGGCTCCGCGGCGGCGTAGCGCTCGGCGGCCTGCTGCAACGCGGGCAGATCGCCCGGAGAGAACTCCACCGGCTCCGGGCGGGCGGCCACCCCGAGCGGCAGCCCGGCCGCCGGGGACCAGGCCAAGGCGATCTCGGCGCCTTCGCTGTCCCGCACCAAGTGGGCCACCGCCGTGACGAGTTCATGGCACACGCCGAGCTCCACCGCGGCGTCGAACGCCTCGAGACGGCCGGTCGCCCGTTGGTAGTCCACCGCGTCGCGGGCCGCCTGCAGCGCGCGCAGCAGCGTCATCGTGACGGAGCGGCCGTCCGGCGCCGGGGCGTACGCGGTCACCAGGTGGCCGCCGGAGGAGGGCCCGATGAGCACCTGCTCCAGGTAGGCGGTGGCGTACCGCCCGTGCCGCTCCCCGAAGTACCCCGCCTTGCCCTGGGCGGCCCGGGCCGCGGCCGTGAGCATCCCGCGCACCGCGGTCCGCAGCTGCTCCGCCGCCGTCCACGGCACCGCTCCGGCGCACCGTGGCACATCACGCCGCCAGCGGATCTCGTCCCCCGGCACCGAGAGCGCCAGCAGCACCTCGCGGGCCGAGGGTGCGCCGGAGTGGGCGAGCGCGGTCAGCGCCTCGCCGACCAGGTCGGCATAGTCCCCGTACGCCCGGCCCGCGGGCACCAGCAGGCTGGACGCCGTGACGCCACGCCGGACGTCGCTGCCAGGCGGCGTCCACCGGGTGTACCGCCCGCTCTCGCCGCCCCTGCGCTGCCAGCCGTGCCGGGCGAGCAGTGCGGTGAGCACATCGGGGTCGACGCGCTCGGGGTCGGGCAGTTCGGCTTCGGGCAGCTCCGGGCCGGATACGTCGGAGTCCTCTCCGGTCAGTCGCATCAGGGTCTCCCTCCCGCCCCGACCCGCGTCATGATCTCGCACAGCGCCCGGTCGTCGAAGATCCGGGCGGTGGGGATCCGCACGGTGGTCTTGTACCTGCCCGTCACCGGCTGACCGGCGAGGTTCGTCCAGTAGCAGCAGTGCCTCAGCTCCATGCGGTCGTGGCCCGCGCGCAGCCACTGCTCCTGGCTGCGCGGGACCAGCATCACGACGAGGATCTTGTGCACCGAGACCGGTGTGCGGGCCAGCTTGGCGAGGTGGGCGTTCTCCAAGGTGAACGAGAAGAACGGCCCCGGAGGGTTCGGTGCCACCTGGTAGGTGCACTTGAGCTGCACCTTTATGGTGATCTCGTCGTCGACCGCATGGCCGTGGGAGCTGTGGCTGAGGTGCCAGTCGATGCCGTTGTCGGGAAAGGGCTGGGCGAGCGAGCATCCGGCCGCCGCGGCCACCGCATGCAGATAGCCCACCTGCAGGGTCTCCATACAACTGGTGGTGGCGAGTCCTCCCCGTAGCGGTGCCGTCCGTTCGGGAAGCAGCGCGCCGGGTTCGGGCTGAGCGAGCGCCATGGCTGCTGCCGTGCCTTCCGGGCCTTGCGTGAATCATTCCCCGCGCCGAACCACCCGATGGTTGGGGCGGCTTGCCTGCCCCTGATCCGAACGGTCCGTCAACTCTGTTTTCTCCGCGGGGGATGATCCGCAAACGGGTGCGATCCGGTACACCGCGATGCGGTTCGATGACGTGGCGTCACGGGTAGGAAACGGACAGTGGATTGTCCACCGAACCCGGCAGGCGGAGAGGGGAGCGGTCATGGCGCGTTGGTTCGAAGGGCCCCTCGCCTCGTTCGACACCGAGACCACCGGTGTGGACGTGGAGCATGACCGCATAGTGTCCGGCGCACTCGTGCTGCAGGACAGCGATGGTGCCGAACCGCGCTTCCTGCGCTGGCTGGTTGACCCCGGTGTGCCGGTGCCCGAGGCCGCGACGGCCGTCCACGGGCTGACCGACGCCCATCTGCGGGAGCACGGCGGGGCTCCTGGTCCGGCCGTCGAGTCGATGGCCCGGGCGCTGGCACGCGAAGCGGAGCCTTCCACACCGCTGGTGGTGATGAACGCCCCGTTCGATCTGACCCTGCTCGACCGGGAGCTGAAGCGCCATCGCGGGATCGGCCTGTTCGGGTACATGGAGCGCACCGCGCTGTGCGTACTGGACCCGAGGGTGCTCGACAAGTACGCCGACCGCTACCGCAAGGGCCGCCGTACGCTCGGCGACCTGTGCGCGCACTACGGCGTCCCGCTCACCGACGCACATGACGCGGCGGCGGACGCGCTGGCGTCACTGCGTCTGGTGCGGGCGATCGGCCACCGTTACGCGGAGCAGAGCCTCGGCAGGATGACGCCGGCGGAGCTCCATGTGCGACAGGCGCTGTGGCACGCGGCGCAGGCACGCGGCCTTGAGGCCTGGTTCGCCAGGAACGGCTCGGCGGAGCGCTGTGATCCGGCGTGGCCGCTGCGCCCTGAACTGCCCGCCGCGGCCTAGCGCCTGACCGTCGGCCCCGAACGGGCTCAGGTCCGTCAGGGATCTGCCGGTCCGCAACGCACAAGGCCGGTCAGCGCGTTGACGCTGACCGGCCTTGACCAGGGTGGGCGATACTGGGTTCGAACCAGTGACCTCTTCGGTGTGAACGAAGCGCTCTCCCACTGAGCTAATCGCCCGGGTCTGTCCCGCGGGAGCCCCGCGGCACGACGAGAACAATACAGTGCGCGGGACCGTGTGTTCAAACGCCGTTTCCTTGCCCCCGGTCCGCCCGTTCGGCGAGCAGGGTGCGCAGCCCGCGTCGTCCGCCGCGCATCATCAGCGCGTGGTTGGCGCGGAAGAACGGCCGACCGGGGACGGCGAGCCGCCGCATCAACGGCTTCCGCACGATCACCTGCTGCTCGAAGAGCGCGCGCGTACCGGCGCCGACGGAGCCGAGCGTCCACCGCGCCCACCCCTCCAGGTCACCGGTCATCGCGATCTCCAGCACCCGCGCCGCCCGGTCGCGACGCGCCTCCTGGGCGGTGACCACGAGGTCGTACGGGAGGAAGGAGCGGAAGTGGACGGTGCCCGTCTGGTCGTCGATCGGCTCGACCCGGCGTATCTGCGGCCACCATCGCGGGTACTCCTCGGCGCGCTCCAGGACCCCGTAGACCACCTCGGGAGGGGCGTCGAGCCGCCAGACGTCGCGGAAGTCGTACCAGCACCAGTCCATAGCGGTCAGTGTGGCGGCAACAGCGAAGGGCCCGGAAGCCTTGTGCGGCTTCCGGGCCCCTGACCAGGGTGGGCGATACTGGGTTCGAACCAGTGACCTCTTCGGTGTGAACGAAGCGCTCTCCCACTGAGCTAATCGCCCCGGCGCGGGGACAACATTACCGCATGTCAGCGGGGGCTCTTGACCACTCGGTGCCACCGGTCGCGCTTCGGTGCGCCGGTGCCCGCCGGGAGACACCGGCGGAGCCGAACCGCTACCGTCACTCTTCGTGACCGCAACGGTGCAGTCGACCGATCCGACCGCCTCACCGCATCGGCCCACCGGGTCATCCCAGGACTGGCCCGAACGAAGTACCAGAAACCTCACAAACCAGTCAGAGGGGTTTACAACGTCCCCGCAGGTGGCATGTCGATTTCGCCGACGTGCGAATCCCCGAGCGCACACTGAGCGAAAGGCCTTGGCGCTTATGAACACCACGGTCAGCTGCGAGCTGCACCTGCGCCTCGTTGTGTCGAGCGAATCCTCACTGCCCGTACCCGCGGGCCTGCGGTACGACACGGCCGATCCCTACGCCGTGCACGCTACCTTCCACACTGGTGCCGAAGAGACGGTCGAATGGGTGTTTGCCCGCGACCTGCTCGCGGAGGGGTTGCACCGTCCCACCGGAACCGGCGATGTCCGTGTCTGGCCCTCCAGGAGCCACGGCCAGGGCGTTGTCTGTATCGCCCTGAGCTCTCCAGAGGGCGAGGCGTTGCTCGAAGCCCCAGCGCGGGCCCTGGAGTCGTTCCTGAAGCGGACCGACGCCGCTGTGCCGCCAGGCACCGAGCACCGCCACTTCGACCTCGATACGGAGCTGTCACACATCCTCGCGGAGAGCTGAGCCCCCGCCCGCCGCCCGCGGCCGTCCTACTCGGGGGGACGGCGCGGGCCTGAAATCGCGCGTCGGAGCGCCGTTGCCGCACACCCCGCGGCAGCGGCGCTTCTGTGCGCGCGGCCCTGGTACGGTCCGTGCACCCGTTCGGGACGACGGACCCCGCCGCCCGCCCCCAGCGCGGCATCACAAGGTCGATACGGGTGGCGACAGCGCGTGGTCGACTTGAGTAAAGTCACCCGGCAAACAGCCGCGGGCGCCGACCCGCCGGTGCGCTGTCCGACCCTCCGGCCAGGGAGCGAAGCCGTGCTGATCAACCATGACACCCGGTGCGCCCTCGACTGCGTCGTCGATCTGCTCAACACCGCGCCGGAGAGTGAGGGCCGGGAAAGGCTGGACGGTCTCGACTCGCTGCGCGACTTCGTGGCGCGCAACCGGGTCAGCGACGTGGGGCGACTGGCGGAGTCGGATCTCCCGGCAGTACGCGCGGTACGGGACCGGTTCACCGCGGTCCTGACCGCCTCCGGCACCCGTACCGCGGCGGCCCTGATCAACGCCATGGTCGCGGAGGCCGGGACCACCCCGCGGCTGACCGACCACGACGACTACGACTGGCATGTGCACTACTTCGCCCCGGGCGCCTCGCTCGCCCAGTACCTCGCCGCGGACGGTGGGATGGCCCTGGCGTATCTGGTGGTCGCGGGCGAACGGGACCGGCTGCGCCGGTGCGCGGCGCCGGACTGCCGGCGCGCGTTCGTCGACCTGTCCCGCAACCGCTCACGCCGCTACTGCGACAGCCGCACCTGCGGCAACCGGCTGCACGTGGCCGCGTACCGCGCCCGCCAACGCGAGGCGGCGCAGTGACGGCCACCGGCGGTCAGAAGCCGAGCAGGTCGTAACACGCGCCGAAGAAGATCAGGGTTCCGATCACCCCGAGAAACAGAATGAGCGGCGGCTGGGAGAGCGCGAACAGGCACCCACGGGAGTCGTCGTTCATTTGGTGCGCGGCCTCGGCAGGTCGTAAGTCACTCGTCAGGGGGCATGCTCGCACAACAGTACGTCCCCGTATGCCTCAAGTCGCTTACGGCTAGGGGCAGTTGGCGGCAGCCATAACGATCATCGCGTACCGCGGCCGTCCAAGGGAGCCCAACACGCTGACCCGCAGGGGTGGTTGTGCGGCGCGCCAGGGCGTGGCGCCGTCGCGCCGCGCCCAACCCGCTTGCTCAGATGCCGTGTTTCTTAAGGATCTCCTCGATGTCCCCCATGTCGGACAGCGCATCATCTGCTCCGCTCCGGCCCTTCGGCCGAGCCACGGGGGCGGTCTTCGACCGGCTCAGCTGCGGTGCGGAGGTGGCGGCACCGATCGCCGGGCCGCCCTTCGACGCCTGCGCGGCCTTCCGCTCCGCGCGGGTGACCTGCTTGGCATCGCCGAAGCGGGTGGCCACGTACAGCACGACGGCCAGCGCCAGCACCGCGAAGCCCGCCCAGACGGTGGGCTTGAAGACCAGGTCGGCGGCCCAGCTGCCGACCGCGCTGCCGATCTTGCCGCCGAGCGTGATCAGCCCGGCCTCGTACAGCCCAATGGGCAGCAGCGCCAGCGCCGCTATGCGGGTCGCCCGCCGAAACCGGCGCCGCCAGGCGGTCAGCAGCGCCACTGCGAGTCCCGCACCGGACAGGGCGACGCACACGGTCGCGGTCAGCATCGCCCGCTCCTCGTGCCGATTCCGGACATGGCTACTCCAATCAGCCGGATGTGCGTCCCCTCCATCGTGCACCGACCGCGGTGGTCCGGGCCATGCCCGGGCTCCGGCTTCAGGGAGATCTCCGGGTGATGATCCTCCCCAGGTGCCAGATGCCGCCGCCGCACGGGGGCGCCGACCGGAGCGGCTGAGAGACTGACCGTATGAACGAAGCCACCCCCCGCAGCGTGACCCTCGACTTCTGGTGCGACCTGCAGTGCCCCGACTGTCGTACCGCCTGGCAGCAGGACCTGCGGGTGCTACGCGAAGGCTATGGCGACCGGCTGGAGATCCGGCTGCGCCACTTCCCCCTGGAGAAGCACAAGTACGCCTTCGCCGCGGCGCAGGCCGCCGAGGAGGCCTTCGCCCAGGGGCTGGGCTGGGAGTACGTCGAAGCCGTGCTCGCCCGAATCGAGGAGCTCGAACAGCGCGGCGAACCGCTGCTGGTGCGGATCGCCGAGGAGTTGGACCTCGACGACGAGGAGATGGACACCGCGCTGGTGGACGGCCGCCACATCCTGACCGTGGACGCCGACCACGCGGAGGGCAAGGCGATCGGCGTCACGGGTACGCCCACGTACGTCATCGACGGGGTGCGGCTGGACGGTGGCAAGAGCCAGGAGGGGCTGCGCGAGCGGATCCAGGAGCTCGCCGACCGTGTGCTGGGTTCGACCGCCGACTAGGCCTTGCCCGGCGGGACTTCAACAGCCGCGGTGCGAGCGCCGGACGGGCATTCCATAGAGCCCGTCCGGCGTTTGACGACAAAGCGCTTGATAGCCACGCGCGGATCGGGGCCTAGAGCAGAGGCTTGGCCAGACACAGCTCGGTGGCCCGGTAACCGAGCGACTCGTACAGCCGCAGGGCGGCGGTGTTTCCGGCGAAGACGTTGAGGCCGAGCGTTCGGATGCCCCTCGCCAGGCACTCGCGCTCCGCCAGCAGCATCAGGGTGCGGCCGTGCCCCTGACCGCGCCGCGATGGCGCGACCTCGACGTCGAAGACCCAGGCGGGGGTGTCCGGTTGGGTGCGGTCACGCAGCCCCAGCCACAGCCAGCCGACGTCCTGTCCGCCATGGGCGAGGATCCGCAGCACCGCGTCGGCGGTGTGCGGGCCGTCGCCGAGCAGCCTGCGATGGTCCGCGTCCGCCTTGGCGGCGGCCTGCTCGTAGGGCACCCCGCGCTGGACCCAGCTGTCGATGTAGCGCGCCCGGCCGCGCTCATGCCAGACGTCGTAGTCGGCCTCTCCCATCGGCCGCACCTCGGCGTCCCCGGGCAGCTCGGGCGGGGTGTCCGGCAAGGACTTGATCATGCCGCGGTTGCGCTCGACGTAGCCGAGCGCGCTCGCGAGACGAAGCGCGATCGCCGCATCGGCCGGAACGCGCGTCTCCACCCAGCGGCACCCCCAGCCGCGCAGCACCTCCTCGGCGGCGAGGGCCGCGACGGTGCCGCGACCGCGTCTGCGGTCCTTCTCGTCGATGTCCAGCGACACGATGCGCCCGGCCTCGGGGCCGAACCGCTCGTCCGTCGCGAGCTGGATCACGCCGACCGGACGGCTGTTGACGCATACGGTGAACCGGCGCGAGCGCCCACCGTCCGCACCGCGCTGCTCCGCGCCGGCGGGCCGCAGGGTGGTTGTCATGGCTTCGCTCCCCCATCCCGTGGCGCTGTCCCGCCACGAACTCCCATCGGATAAGTCCCGTAGCGCAGGGCGGCCCCCGGTCACCTCACGGGTTGGCGTCCACTGCCGCCCGCTCGGCGAACACCCGCGCCGCCTTCGCGGTGACCGGCCCGGGCGCGCGCGGCAGTTCGCGGTCGTCCACCCGGTGCACCGCCTGCACATCGCGGGTCGACGAAGTCAGGAAGATCTCGTCGGCCGTCCCGAGCACATCGAGCGGCAGGTCGGCCTCGCGCGCGCCGGCCCAGTCGATCACCAGCCGACGGGTGATCCCGGCCAGGCAGCCGGAGTCCAGCGGCGGCGTGAGCAGTTCGCCCCCGAGGGCGACGAACACATTGGTTCCGGTGCCCTCACAAAGCCGCCCTCGTGTGTTGCCGTAGACCGCCTCGCTGGCGCCGCGCTCCAGGGCGTAGGCGAGGGCGACGACGTTCTCCCCGTAAGAGGTGGTCTTCAGCCCGGTGAGCGCGCCGTTCTCGTTGCGCGTCCAGGGGACGGTGACGATCGCCGTGGTGTCCGGCCGCCGACCCGTCTCTGCCAGCGCGACGACCAGCGTCGGATCGCCGTCGCCGCGGCGGGAGCCCAGCGGCGCTATCCCGCCGGTGTAGGTGATCCGCAACGCTCCGTACGGCACCGGGTCGGCGTCGAGCACCGCGAGGCAGGCCTGGCGCACCCGCTCGCGGTCCGGCTCCGGCAGGCCGAGACCGCGCGCCGAGCGGGCCAGCCGCGCCAGATGCCGGTCCAGTGCGAACGCCGTCCCGGCTGTCACCTTGAGCGTCTCGAATACGCCATCGCCCACGGTCAGACCATGGTCAAGCGCGGACACCGCGGCACTGGCGGCGTCCCGCAGTTCGCCGTCGACCCAGATCTTCACTGTCACCGTCCTCCGCTCATGCGGCCCCGTCCCTCCCGACGCTACCCCCGCTCACCCTCTACCTGCCCGGCACGCTGCGGAAACGGAATTTGAGCTGACGCGGAATTCCGCTAGAGTTCAACACGTCGCCGGGACGCGGAAGCGAACCGGCGGGGGGTCGATCCCAGATCACTCTGGGAGAGACACATGCGGACGTGGCTCAGTTGGTAGAGCATCACCTTGCCAAGGTGAGGGTCGCGGGTTCGAATCCCGTCGTCCGCTCGATGGGGGTCCTTGGATCCTCACGTGGTGGAGTGGCCGAGAGGCGAGGCAACGGCCTGCAAAGCCGTCTACACGGGTTCAAATCCCGTCTCCACCTCGGACGATTAGCTCAGCGGGAGAGCGCTTCCCTGACACGGAAGAGGTCACTGGTTCAATCCCAGTATCGTCCACTGAGTCCGTAAGGACTCGCGGTGCCCCAGCGGTACCACCCGCGCGATTAGCTCAGCGGGAGAGCGCTTCCCTGACACGGAAGAGGTCACTGGTTCAATCCCAGTATCGCGCACGCGGCCCCTACCAGGGCCTGGGTACAAGGACGATTAGCTCAGCGGGAGAGCGCTTCCCTGACACGGAAGAGGTCACTGGTTCAATCCCAGTATCGTCCACACCGCAGCACCGAGGGCCGGAGCATTTCGCTCCGGCCCTCGGTCGTTTCGCCTCCGTCCAGGGAAAACCGCGGGGCCCGGACACCTCCCCCAGGTGTCCGGGCCCCGTGCCGCCCGTTTCGCCCCCCGTCCCCACGGGGTCCTGTCGCCGGTTTCCCGCCCGGGCCGCTCTCCCGGACCTCGAACGCTTAGTCAGCGCCCCATCAACCCAGCTACGGACGACGCTTGTACGACCACGGCGTGCCAGCCGCCGCAGGCCACGGCGAGAAGCACCGCCAGCGGGGCGGCCATCGCTACGGCCACCAGCGGATGCCGGGTTCCCGTCCGGCTCTCCGCAGGCAGCGCGGCGGACCTCAGCTCACGTACACGCTTGATCGCACGTACCGCCGTGTCCGTCATGGCTGCTCCCCCTGACCCTTCTCTTCCGCACCGTGATCGTTCGCTTTGATCATTCGCTCTGATCGCTCGCTTTGGCAGCGGCGGGCGTCTGACCTCGGGGGACGAGCGCTCCGCCCGCCGCATGACCTCAACACTAGGCGCGCGGGGCCACCCGGTCGTCATGCCCTCGTACAGCTTCACTGGCCTCCCCGAGGATGACGCCGGAGCTGCGCGAATACTCCCCTGGTTGGAGACGCGTACCCCAACCCCCCGGGGGGATCCCCGAGGGGGTGTCCCGGGGGTACGCCGCGGCGACTGCCAACCGACGCTATGCGCCGCCCTCTTCTTCCGCGTCCTCCCGGGGTATCGGCTGCTCGACGAGCGCGAGCACCCGGTTCGCCATGAACCTCGCGGTCCGCACCACGGATCCGCTCCTGGTGACTTCACTCACTTCGACCACTCCCCGGCGCACCGCGGTCTCCACCCGCCGTCCGGCCCTGGTGGCCACCACTTCGTAGGTACGGGTGGTGTCCCCGGCATCCACCACTATCTCGACACGATCACCTTTCATGCCGTCAATCCCCCTATTTCGACGGTCCGTTGGCGACATGGGGCGGCGGCGCGGCCATCCGGCGGCGTACCGATCCCCACCTGTCCAGGATCCCACCCACCACTGACAATCCGTCCGCTGACGCGTGCGGCGCCTCTCCGCGTCCCGGCCGGTCAGTCCGTAAGCTGTGCCTCGTCAGACGGGGACCGGGCGGGTGTCACACGGCGCGCAGCGCCTCCATCGAGGGCGATGGTGGGCGAAGGGCGGGCAGGGCCTCCCCACCGGAGGTAGGGGAAGGACATGGCGATGATGCGGCTCCGGCGAGAGGATCCGCGTGTCGTCGGCTCGTTCCGGCTGCACAGGCGGCTCGGCGCCGGCGGGATGGGCGTGGTCTACCTGGGCGCCGACAAGCGCGGGCAGCGGGTGGCGTTGAAGGTGATCCGTCCGGAGTTGGCGGAGGATCAGGAGTTCCGGCAGCGGTTCGCCCGTGAGGTGTCCGCGGCCCGCCGGATCCGCGGTGGCTGCACGGCGCGTCTGGTGGCCGCCGATCTCGACGCGGACCGGCCGTGGTTCGCCACCCAGTACGTGCCGGGCCCCTCGCTGTACGACAAGGTCAGCTCGGAGGGGCCGCTGCCGGCCGCCGAGGTCGCCGCCATCGGTGCCGCCCTGGCCGAGGGGCTGGTGGCGGTGCACGACGCCGGGGTGGTGCACCGCGATCTCAAGCCGTCGAACATCCTGCTCTCCCCCAAGGGCCCGCGCATCATCGACTTCGGCATCGCATGGGCGACCGGGGCCAGCACGCTGACGCATGTCGGTACCGCGGTCGGCTCGCCCGGCTTCCTGGCCCCCGAGCAGGTGCGCGGTGCGGCGGTCACCCCGGCGACGGACGTGTTCGCCTTCGGTGCGACGCTCTCCTACGCGGCCGCCGCCGACTCCCCCTTCGGACAGGGCAGTTCGGAGGTCATGCTGTACCGGGTGGTGCACGAGGAACCGGACCTGCGGGGGGTACCGGACTCGCTGGCACCGCTGGTGCACGCCTGTCTGGCGAAGGAGCCGCAGGACCGGCCGAGCACGGCCCGGCTGGCGGAGCGGCTTTCGGAGATCGCCGCCCGGGAGGCGCGGGGGCTGGACGCGGTACGGCGGGACGGCGGAACGCTGCCGAAGGCTCCGGGTCCGCGGTCCGAGCGGCCGGTCGGCCGACGCGCACAGGAGTACGCCGACCAGCGCACCGAGCGACGCCCGGTAGGCCCCGAGGCGGCCTCCGGACGCAGCACGGCCCGTACCGCCTCGCCGCGCACTCCGGTGCCCAGGGCCACGACGGGCCGATCCGGCGTCCGGCCGCCGCAGCGCACGCCCGCGGCCCGCCCACCCTCGGGGCGCCATCCGGCGGGGCCCCCGGCCGCCCAGCGGCCGTCGACGGCGCGCTCGTCGGCGCAGCGCGGCCCGGCGGCTCGCCGGACCGGTCGCCCCGACGGCAGGCTGCTGCGGCAGCGGCTGATCGTCTTCGTGACGGTCACGCTGCTGGTCGCGCTGGGCATCGCGGTGGCACAAGGCTGCCAGGGGCCCGCGCGCGGTTTGGGTCGGGGCGGGCCGCCCACGATCGGGGCCACCCAGTCGGGCGGCGCGCTCCCGTAGTCCCGCTCGGTGCCTGTTCGGCGAGGTCTTGGTTGGGGACGGCGGGTTCTGGGGTCGCCAGTCCACCCCGTCGTGGTTGCCCGGAGTCGCGGCGGACGTCGTGGCGCGAGCCCCCGGCTGACCGGCGGCGTCGAACCCGCCGCGGTCCGTGACCGAATTCCATCGGAAGGGCCCCTGGCGCGGGCGTCATCGCGGCGGTAGGTTTCCAAGCGCTTGCTTAGTTCAGGGAGGACGCGGCGTATGACGACCACCGACCGGACCGGGCCTGACGCGGCGGAACTGCGCCGCCGGGTCCGCGCGCTACTCGACACGCACGACCCGGCGGCCACCGAGCGGCTGGAGTTCCTCCGTGCCCGCTTCGACGCCGGGCTGGCCTGGGTGCACTTTCCGCCCGGGCTCGGCGGACTGGGGGCGCCGCGCGCCCTGCAGGGCGTGGTGGACGCGGAGTTGGCGGCTGCCGGTGCCCCGGACAACGACCCGCGCAGGATCGGCATCGGCCTCGGCATGGCCGCCCCGACCATCCTGCGGTACGGAACCGATGGGCAGCGGGGGCGCTTCCTGCGGCCGTTGTGGCTCGGCGAGGAGGTGTGGTGCCAGCTGTTCAGCGAGCCGGGCGCGGGCTCCGACCTCGCGGGGCTCGCCACCCGTGCGGTGCGCGATGGCGACGAATGGGTGGTGACCGGGCAGAAGGTCTGGACGTCCAACGCGCACAACGCCCGTTGGGCGATCCTCATCGCACGGACCGACCCCGAAGCGCCCAAGCATCGCGGCATCACCTACTTCATCTGCGATATGACCGATCCGGGCGTCGAGGTCCGGCCGCTACGGCAGATCACCGGCGAGGCGGAGTTCAACGAGGTCTTCCTGACCGAGGTGCGGATCCCGGACACCCTTCGGCTCGGCGAGGTCGGCGACGGCTGGCGGGTCGCGCAGACCACGCTGATGAACGAGCGGATGGCGATCGGCGGTTTGGCACTCCCCCGCGAGGGCGGCATGATCGGCGGCGCCGTCGCGACCTGGCGCGAACGCCCCGAACTGCGCACGCCCGAACTGCACGACCGGCTGTTGCGGCTGTGGGTCGACTCCGAGGTCGCACGGCTCAGCACGCAGCGGGTGCGCCAGCAACTGGCGATGGGCGCGCCGGGCCCCGAGGGCTCGGGGATGAAACTCGCCTTCGCCCGCCTCAACCAGGCGATCAGCGGCCTGGAGTTGGAGCTGCTCGGCGAGGACGGGCTCCGCTACGGCGACTGGACGAACAACCGCCCGGAGACGGTCGACTTCTACGGCCGCGACGCGGGATACCGCTATCTCCGTGCCAAGGGCAACTCCATCGAGGGCGGGACCTCGGAGATCCTGCGCAACATCATCGCGGAGCGGGTGCTCGGCCTGCCCAGCGAACCGCGTACCGACAAGGACGTCGCCTGGAAGGACCTGCCCCGATGACCGCCGATGACCTTGACCTGCTGTACTCCGATGTCGAGCAGGACCTGCGCTCGGCGGTTCGGGACCTGTTGACCGACCGCTGCCCGGCCTCGTCAGTACTGGCGCGCTGCGACAGCGACACGCCGTACGATCTGGGCCTTTGGCGGACGCTTGCGGTGCAGCTCGGTCTGGCAGGACTGCTGGTGCCGGAGAAGCTGGGCGGCCAGGGCGCCTCGGCCCGGGAAGTCGGCGTCGTACTGGAGGAGTTGGGCGGCGCGGTGGCTCCGGTGCCGTTCCTCGGTAGTGCCGTGCTGGCCACGAGTGCGCTGCTCGGCTGCGACACCGGCGACGGGCGTGTCGCGGCGCTGCTCGGGCGGCTGGCGTCGGGCGAGTCGACGGCCGCGCTCGCCGTGCCGCTGTCGACGGCACCTGGCGGCGCGTTCCCGACGGGGGTACGGGTGGACGCGGACGGTGTGTTGAGCGGGCGCGTCACCAGTGTTGCCGACGCCACGGTGGCGGACGCGCTGGTCGTGCCGGCCGTCGGCCCCGACGGGCCGGCGCTGTACGAGGTCGCGGCCGACATGCCCGGTGTAAGGATCGCCGCCGCGACGCCGCTGGACCTGACCCGGCCCATCGCCGACATCGAGTTCGAGGCGGCTGCGGGCGGGCTGCTCGCCGGTGCGCGGACCGCCACCGCCGCACTGGACGGCGCGCTGCTGACCGGCGCCGGACTGCTCGCCTCCGAACAGCTCGGCGTGGCGCAGTGGTGCCTGGACGAGACCGTCAACCACCTCGGCCAGCGGCGGCAGTTCGGGCGTGTCGTGGGATCCTTCCAAGCGCTCAAGCACCGGCTGGCGGACGTCTGGCTGGAGGTCGTCTCCGCACGCGCCGCCGCCCGGGCCGCCGCCGACGCGTTGGCGAAGACCGCGCCCGACACCGCTCTGCTGGTAGCGGTGGCCCAGGCCTACTGCGCACCGGTCGCGGTGCGCGCGGCGGAGGAGTGCGTACAGCTGCACGGCGGCATCGGTATGACCTGGGAACACCCCGCCCACCTCTACCTCAAGCGCGCCAAGGCCAGCGAGATCGCGCTGGGTACGCCGGGGCGCCATCGGGCGGCTCTCGCCGCGTTGGCGGACCTTCCCGCGGCCGGGTGATGCGTGCGGGGGCTTCGCGGACGCGAAGCCCCCGCCTCAGGCCACCGGACGCCCGGCCGTCACCGCGTAGAAGGCCACGGCCGCCGCGGCGCCGACGTTCAGCGAGTCCACCCCGTGCGCCATCGGGATGCGCACCCACTGGTCCGCGGCCACCAGCGCCCGGGTGGACAGACCTTCGCCCTCGGCGCCGAGCATCAGCGCCACCCGGTCCATGCGGTGCGGCGCGACGACGTCGATGTCCTCGGCCTTCTCGTCGGGCGTGAGGGCCAGCAGCCGGAAACCGCCCTCCCGTACCGCCTCCAGATCGCGCGGCCAGTGCTCCAACCGCGCGTAGGGGACGGAGAAGACGGCGCCCATCGACACCTTGACCGAACGGCGGTAGAGCGGATCCGCGCAGTCCGGGGAGAGCAGAACGGCGTCCATGCCGAGCGCCGCGGCGCTCCGGAACACGGCACCGATGTTGGTGTGATCGTTCACCGCTTCCATGACCACGACGCGCCGTGCGCCGGCCAGCAGCTCGTCCGCCCCCGGCAGGGTCTTGCGCTGCATCGAGGCGAGCGCGCCGCGATGGACGTGGTAGCCGGTGACCTGCTCGGCGAGTTCCGGGCTCACCGCGTAGACGGGCGCCGGGACCTCGTCGATGACGTCGCGCATCGTGTCGACCCACTTCGCCGACAGCAGCATCGACCGCATCTGGTAACCGGCTTGCCGGGCGCGCCGGATGACCTTCTCGCCCTCGGCGATGAACAGGCCCTCGGCCGGTTCGCGCCGCCGCCTCAGCTCCACATCCGTCAGGGAGGTGTAGTCGCGCAGGCGCGGGTCGGCGGGGTCGTCGATCGTGATGAGCTCAGCCACAGGGTGATACTGCCTTGTCCCGCTTACGGTGCCAACGCCCGGGGTGACCCGAGTTACCCACGGTTACCCAAGCGGAGCGCCACCACGTCGCCGATGACGATCACCGCGGGCGGCCGGACGCCCTCGTCGGCCGCCGTCCGCCCGACCGTCGCCAGCGTGGCGTCGACCCGCCGCTGAGCGGCTGTGGTGCCCTCCTGGACGATGGCGACCGGCGTGTCCGCGTCCCGGCCGTGCGCGATGAGGGTTCGGGCGATCGCGCCGATCCGCTCGACCGCCATCAGCAGCACCAACGTGCCGTGCAGCCGCGCCAGCGCCGCCCAGTCGACCAGCGAACTCGGGTCGTCCGGTGCGACATGCCCGCTGACCACGGTGAACTCATGCGCCACCCCCCGGTGTGTCACCGGGATCCCGGCCGCGGCCGGAACACTGATGGAGCTGGAGATCCCGGGCACGACCGTGCACGCGATCCCCGCCTCGGCCAGCGCCTGGGCCTCCTCCATACCCCGCCCGAAGACGAACGGATCGCCGCCCTTCAAACGCACCACGGCCTTGCCCGCCTTGGCGTGTTCGATCAGCGCGTTGTTGATGGCCTCCTGGGCCATCGCCCGCCCGTAGGGGATCTTCGCCGCGTCGATCACCTCTACATGCGGCGGGAGTTCATCGAGCAGATCACGCGGACCGAGGCGGTCCGCGATGACCACATCGGCCTCCGCGAGCAGCCGCCGGCCGCGCACGGTGATCAGGTCCGGGTCGCCGGGGCCGCCGCCCACCAGGGCCACCGAGGGCGTACGCGCCCGGTGGTGCGGAGCGGCGAGGGTGCCGTCGCGCAGGCCCTCGACGACCGCGTCGCGCACGGCGGCGGAGCGCCGCGGGTCACTGCCGGTCAGCACGGCGACGGTCACGCCCTCGCTGCGTCCGGTCGCCGGGGTCCACGCGGTGGCGGCGTCGGCGTCGTCACTGCGTACGCACCACACCCGGTGCTGCTCGGCCTCGGCGGACGCGGCGGCGTTGGCCTGCGGGTCGTCGGTGGCGACCACCGCGTACCAGGCATCGGCGAGGTCCCCCTGCTGGTACCTGCGGCGCTCCCAGCGCACCTCGCCCGCGTCCACCATCGCCTCCACCGACGGGGTCGCCGACGGCGAGACCAGTACCACGTCCGCGCCCGCCGCGACCAGCGAGGGCAGCCGACGCTGTGCTACCTGGCCGCCGCCGAGCACGACGACACGCCGTCCGGAGAGCCGCAGTCCGACCGGGTATGCGGGCACGTCGTTACGGTCCATGGCGGTACAGCTCCTCATGCGGTGGCGATGGGCTCTGCGCCGCTGCGTCGTTGGAGCGGCAGGGTCCCCTCCCGGGGGGTTCCGAGATTAGCGGCTGGGCCGCCGGGGTGGGCTTCTGGCCTGGGTTTTCTTCCATTCCAGGGGCCCACCGCGGGTCCGGTGGGCCTTCGTCGGGTTGCGGCGAGTTCGACACCGCCGGTCCGCACCGTGGGGGTTGCCCCCGTTGCGGCGGGGAGTTGTCGCCGCCGCCGCGACACCGAACAGCCACGACGGAGCGGACCGGCGGCCGCGGAACTGCCGTACCCCCATGGAGCGCGCCCCGGCAGCGGCGGGGGTCAGCCCTTCTCGGTGACTCCCGCCGAGTCGAAGGTGGCGACCTCGTGCATCACGCGGGCGGCGCTCTGCACCAGCGGCAGTGCCAGCAGGGCGCCGGTGCCCTCGCCCAGCCGCAGGTCCAGGTCGACCAGGGGGCGCAGGCCGAGCTTGGTCAGCGCCGCCACGTGGCCGGGCTCCGCGCTGCGGTGACCGGCGATGCACGCGGCCAGTGCCTCCGGCGCGATGGCCCGGGCCACCAGCGCGGCGGCCCCGGCGCTGACGCCGTCCAGGATCACCGGCGTACGCAGGGACGCGCCGCCGAGCACCAGGCCGACCATGGCGGCGTGCTCCAGTCCGCCGATCGCGGCGAGCACACCGACTGGATCGGTCGGGTCGGGCTGGTGCAACTCCAGCGCGCGCCGCACCACATCGACCTTGCGGGCGTGCATCTCGTCGTTGATGCCGGTACCGCGGCCGGTGACCTCAGCCGGGCCCACACCGGTGTAGACGGAGATCAGCGCCGCCGAGGCGGTGGTGTTGGCGATGCCCATCTCACCGGTCAGCAGTGCCTTGTTGCCCGCCGCCACCAGGTCGCGCGCGGTCTCGATGCCGACCTCGATCGCCCGCAGCACCTCTTCGCGGGTCATCGCCGGACCGGTGGTGAAGTCCCCCGTGCCGTGCCGGACCTTCCGCGGCAACAGGCCGGGCGTGGTGGGCAGTTCGGCCGCCACGCCGACGTCCACCACGCAGACCTCCGCGCCGACCTGGTTGGCGAAGGCGTTGCACACCGCGCCGCCGCCCAGGAAATTGGCCACCATCTGGGCGGTGACCTCCTGCGGCCAGGCGGTGACGCCCTGGGCGTGCACACCGTGGTCGCCCGCGAAGATCGCCACGGCGGCGGGCTCCGGGATCGGCGGCGGGCACTGCCGGGACAGCCCGCACAGCTGCGCGGAGATGATCTCCAGCATGCCGAGCGCGCCGGACGGCTTGGTCATCCGCTTCTGCCGCTCCCACGCCTCACCGAGCGCCTTGGCGTCCAACGGGCGGATGCCGCGCAGGGTTTCGTCGAGCAGGTCGTGCGGCTGCTCTCCGGGCAGCGCCCGGCGTCCGTACTCCTCCTCGTGCACCACCCAGGACAGCGGACGGCGCTTGGCCCAGCCCGCCTGCATCAGCTCGGGCTCCTCGGGGAACTCGTCGACGTACCCGACGCACAGGTAGGCGACGACCTCCAGGTGCTCGGGCAGGCCGAGTTCGCGGACCATCTCGCGCTCGTCGAAGAAGCTGACCCAGCCGACGCCGAGCCCTTCGGCGCGCGCGGCCAGCCAGAGGTTCTCCACCGCCAGCGCCGAGCTGTACGGAGCCATCTGCGGCTGCGTGTGGCGGCCGAGGGTGTGGCGGCCACCGCGCGTCGGGTCAGCGGTGACCACGATGTTGACCGGGGTTTCGAGGATCGCCTCGATCTTCAGCTCGCGGAACTGCTTGGCCCGGGCCTTGGGCAGCGACTTGGCGTAGGCGTCGCGCTGCTTCATCGCCAGCGCGTGCATCTTCTCGCGGGTCTGGGTGGACCGGATGACCACGAAGTCCCATGGCTGCGAGTGCCCGACGCTCGGCGCCGTGTGCGCCGCCTCCAGCACCCGCAACAGCACCTCGTGCGGAATGGGGTCCGGGCGGAAGCCGTTGCGGATGTCGCGGCGCTCCCGGATGACACGGTGCACCGCTTCGCGTACCGCCTCGTCGTATCCGGCGGCGGAGATGCCCAGCGCGGGTTCGGCGTCCCCGGATCCGGGGGTTTCGGCCGACGCCGCGGGCGGTGCGGCCTCGGTTGCCGCGGCCACCGGCTCGGGCTGCGGTTCGGCGGCGGAGGCCTGGCCGGCCGCTTCCGGCTGCGGCACCACCACATCCGCGACGGGCTGCTCCGGCTGCTCGGCGACGGCCGGTTCGGCGGGGGCCTGCGCGGTGGACTCCTCGGGCGCGGTGTCCGTGGCGGCGGGCTCCTGGGCCGCGACGACCTCGGGCTCGGCGGCCTGGGGCGCGACGATCCCGGGCGCGGCGGCCTGGGGCGCGACGATCCCGGGCGCGGCGGCCTGAGGCGCGACGATCCCGGGCGCGGCGGCCTGAGGCGCGACGATCCCGGGCGCGGGCGCCTCGGCCGAAGTGTCCGGCTGCGGCGCGGCGTTCAACACGGTGTTCGCCGCCGGCACCGTCACCGGCTCGCTCTCGGCCAGCACGGGGGCGGGTACGGCGATGGGTTCGCGGTCCAGGTCGGCGAGGCCGCCCGGCTCGTCGGCCGGGGCGTTCAGCGGTGCCTCGGCGACCGATTCCACGACCGCGGTGGGCACGACGGGCGTGCTCTGCGCGGGAGCTTCCGGGGTCTCGGGGGCTGCCTGGACCGGCACCGAGAACTGCGCCGCCTCAGCGGGCGCTTCCTCGGCAGCGACTGCGGCTGCGGGGCTCTCCTCCACGGCGACGACCGGAACGGCAGGCTCCGCCGGAGCTCCCTCGGATACGAGGGAGCTCTCCCCCACCTGCTGGGCGGGAAGTTTCGGCTGCGCCTGTTCGGCCGGAGCCTCGGCGGCAGCGGCGGGCTCGCCCGGAACCAGCGCCTCGGTACCGGTCGCCGGGGTGGCGGTCGCCGGGGTGACGGTCGCCGGGGTGACGGTCGTCGTCTCGGCGGCAATCCACGGCCCACCGGACACCGGGACGTCACCGTTCTGCTGAGCCGGGATCGCGGCGGGCTCCCCGGCCGGAGCGTCGAGGTACTCGGGCCCGGGGGTGCGGTCCCCGGCGCCAGAGCCGAGCTGCGACTCCGGCTGGTGCACCGGTGCGGGACTGGCGGGCGCGGGCGCCGGCCCGCGTTCGGCGAGCGAGCGCACGGAGACACCGCCGACGGCGTCCGCCGACGGCATCGGCGGGCCCATGTTCAGCGGACGGCGAGGTGGCACCGCCTGCCCGGCGGAACCGGGCGCCGATGCGGCGGGTACACCCTGCGCGGGCGTACCTGAAGCCGGTGTCGCCGCGAAATCGGCCGCGGCCACGGGGCGTTCGACCCCTTGCGGCGCGAGGCCCGCATCCGCCACGACCGGCTCGGGTTCGACGGCGGCCGGTGCGACCGGCTGCTGCGGAGCGGCGGCCGGCGGAACCACCGGCGGAGCCGGTTGCACCGGTACCGGTTGAGCGGGGACCGGCTGCGGATCGCCCCACGAGCCCTGCGGTGCGGGCATCAGCAGCAGGTCGTCCTCGTCCTCGACGGCCACCGGCGCCTCTACGCCGTCCGGTTGGTCGAGGAAGGTGAACGCGGGAGTCGCCGGGGCCAGGAACGCGTCGGTGCTCCAGCCGTGTCCGGATTGCGGCGCAGCCTTGGCGGCTTCGCCGGTCCGCTCGGCGTGCGGCTGCTGAACCGCTTCTCCGCCTACGTTCTCCGGCAGTCCCTCGCCGGGGACCGGGCCGGTGTCAGTCATGCGTGCCCCTCGCCCATCGGTATCGATCCTTCCAGCCCCGTGATGCGCCGGCGGCTTCGGCGTACGGGCCGCGCCTTCGGACCGACCGGCGGCAGGGCTCGCGGTACGCGCTCCTTGTGCCGGGCGGTCACAGGGAGAACGAGCACGCGTGGCAATGCGTGACGACCCCCCGGGACGTTCATTGTCCCGGTAGCTCGCGCGCTACGGCCACCCAACTCGCCATCCGGGCGCTGTGGACTGCGCCACTCCGCTGGCCTGCGGCACGGGGAGCCCCGTCACCGACGCCGCGCTCACCGCCGAAGGCGACGTATGGCCGACACCGTGTCAACACCACGTCGCCGCCGGTAGGCGGCACAACGGTCCGCCAGCCTACCGCGCGATCAGCCGAACGTGTTCCAAGCCCCCGTCACCATCAGACAAATGTTCGTCACATCCGAGTGCCGCACAGCAGGAACACGGTGGCGCGCTCGCGCTCCGCCCACTCACCGTCCAGCTCCACCGACTGCAACAGCGCGCGCTCGACCGAGTAACCGGCCTCCTGCAGCGCCTGGCCGACCCGTTCCGCCTCATCGCGCGTTGTCGCACTGGCGGCGATACGTTCCGGTTTACGCGCCGCACAGGCGGCCACAACATCTGCCCCGCCGCCGCCGACGCGCACGATGTCCGGCTCCGGCAGATCCTCCAGGACATGCGGGGCGGCGCCCTCCACCACCTGCGGTTGTACGCCGTAGCGGCGGGCGTTGGCGGTGGTCTGGGCACAGGCCTCGGCGTCCCGGTCCACCGCGATGACCGCGGCACCGAGCCGGGCAGCCTCCACCGCCACCGCGCCGCTGCCCGCGCCGATGTCCCAGAGCAGATCGCCGGTGCGCGGCCCGAGCCGGGCGAGTTGCAGGGCGCGCAGCTGGGCGGACTGCCGGGCGCCCGGCGTGTCGGGCCCCGGTCCCGGCGCGTACTGCGCCTCGGGCAGCGCCCAACCGCGGTTGGCGCCCGGATAGCCGGGGTCCTGGCCCGCGATCCAGCCGCTGCTCTCGGCCGCCGACACGCCGCCGATGACCAGCACCACGTTGGGGTCGCGCCAGGTGTGGTCGGCGACCTTGTCGGAGGTGAGCACGGTGACCTCCTCGTGCTCGGTGCCCAGCGCCTCGCAGATGACGAAGGTGCGGTGCACTCCGCCGAGCAGCAGGGCGAGTTCGGCGGGTCCGGCGCCCGGCGCGGTCAGCACCGCGACCTTCGGGTAAGCCCGGATCACGTTCACCGCGCGTCGCAGCGTGCGGCTGTGCGCCACCACGGTGCGCGCGTCGTCCCATGGCATTCCGGCGCGGGCGAAGGCCTGGGCGACGGAGGAGACGCCCGGCACCACCTCGACCTCCAGGCCGTGCTCCGGCTTGCGCAGTGCCCGTACGACGCCGAAGTAGCCGGGGTCGCCGTCGGCGAGGACCACGGCGGTGCCGCGATGCGCCGCGATGCGGCGGGCGGCGAGATCGATGCTGCCGAGCAGGACGCGTTCGGCGTCGGCGGGAACATCGGGCAGCGCCAGATGGTGGCGCGCACCGGCCACCAGGGTGGCCGCGCCGAGTGCGGACAGTGCCGCCGCGGTAAGCGGTGTACCGTCCCACCCGATCACCGTGACCCGGTCCGCCATCGTCGTCCTTCGCTCGGCGTGTCTACTGACTGTGCTGTGCGGGCGTTGTCGCCAGAACCAGGCGCAGACCTGGCAAGACACAGTATCCCGGCCGGGTCTGGCCAAGCACGGGAGCACCCGGCGCACATGCCGAACGGACGATCAACGCCAGTCGGGATAGGCGGCGTATCCGGAGTCGTCCATCACCCGGCCGGCGACCCCGTCGAGGTCCTCCGGCAGCAGACTCCACACGATCAGGTCGGTACGGGCCTCGGTCCACCGGCCGTCCGCGCCACGGCAGCGCACTATCCCGGCGTTGCGCAGCACGCCCTCGCTGATGCAGCCGATCTTCTGGGCCACCTGCTGGGAGGCGGTGTTGTCGGCGGCCGTGCGCAGCTCCAGGCGCTCGAACCGCTGGTCCTGGAAGAGCCATTGGGCGGTGGCGAGCACCGCCTCCGAGGCGTAGCCCTCGCCGCGCGCCCAGGGGGCGGTGATGTAACCGATCTCGGTGCTGCGGCAGCGCCAGTCGGTGTCGTACAGGTGGATGGTGCCGACCAGGCGCTGGGTGAGGAACTCGCTGACCGCGAAGACGATTCCGCGGCCCGACGCGCGTTCGGCGGGAGCGCTCCTGGTGACCCAGTGGCGGGCGTCGGACACGGTGTACGGGTAGGGGGCGGGCGACCACGCGGTGACCAGTTCGTCGTTCATCATCTCCGCCAGCGCCGGGATGTCCTCCTCGTCGAATGTACGCAGGGACAGCCGTTCCGTGCTGATCGAGATGTCCGGGAAGATGTCCGGGAAGGTGGTTGTCATTCGACGCTCCTCGCCGAGCCACATGGAAAGAGCCGGGTAAAAAGCACAGCATGCAGCATCGGGCGCGGTCCGCGCAGTGCGGGGTACCGGGCCGCCGACTCGCGCGTGGCGTCCCGGCGGCCGTGGATCGCCGCTGGTCCAAAGGGCCTTCGGGGAACGGTGCGTACCCCGCCCGTCCCCTCTCCTGTCACTCTCTCCTGCTACCGTCTGCCCGCGTGACGATCCACCACGCAGCAGGAATCGGTTACCAGCGTTCGGCGGGCGGCTACGAACGGTCCCGGCCGTCCTACCCCATGGCGTCGCTCGCGGAACTGGCGGACGCGCTGCCCCTGCACGCCGGGCGCACGGTCGTCGATCTCGGCGCTGGTACGGGTAAGTTCACCCGTCTGCTGGCGCTGACCGGTGCCGAGGTGATCGCGGTGGAGCCGGTCGCGCAGATGCGTGAACGGCTGGCGGAGCTGCTGCCGGGGGTGGCGGTGACGGCCGGCACGGCGGAGTCCACCGGTCTGGCGGACGGCTGTGCGGACGCGGTGGTGGCCGCGCAGTCCTGGCACTGGTTCTCCAGCGGCCAGGCACTCGCCGAGGTGGAGCGGCTGCTGCGGCCCGGCGGTGCGCTGGGGCTGGTGTGGAACACCTACGACACTTCGGTGCCGTGGGTGCGCGACTTCCAGGACATCTACTTCCGCTGCGCGCCGCGCGATCTGCCCAGCCCGCTGGACGACAGCTGGCGGGAGGCGTTCACCGGCCGCCCCGGCTGGTCCGAGCTACGGGAGCGGCACTGGCCGAATCCGCACTCGACGACGGTGGCGGACGTGGTGGAGCGGATGATGTCGTCCAGCCACATCGTGGTGCTGGGCGAGGCCGAGCAGGAGCAGGTGCGGGCGCAGGCCGTGGAACTGCTCAAGCGGCAGGGTGTGACCCGTGGTGAAGAGCGGCTGGAGATGCCGTACACCACGGACGTGTACTGGCTGCACTGGCGGCCGTAGCGACGAACGCTACGGCCGCCGGTGGCGCGCCTCAGGCGGTGGGCTGGCCGAAGGCCGGGACCACCGCGCCCTTGAAGGTCTTCTCGATGTACTGCTTGACCTCGTCCGAGTTGAGCAGCTTGGCGAGCTTCTGGACCCGCGGGTCGTTCTGGTTGCCCTGCTTGACCGCGAGGAAGTTGGCGTAGGGGTTGCCCTCCGCCTTCTCCAGCACCAGCGCGTCCTTGGCCGGGTCGAGGTTGTCGCCGATGGCGTAGTTGCCGTTGATGATCGCGGCGTCCACGTCGTCGAGGGAGCGCGGCAGTTGGGCGGCCTCGAGCTCCTTGAACTTCAGGTGCTTGGGGTTGTCGGCGACGGCCGCCGGGGTGGCGTCGTTGCCGGTGCCCGGCTTGAGGGTGACCAGCCCGTTCGCCGCGAGCAGCTTGAAGGCGCGGCCCTCGTTGGTGGTGTCGTTCGGGACGGCGACGGTGGCGCCGTCCTTGATGTCCTTGACCGACTTCGCCTTGTGCGAGTACAGACCCAGCGGCTCCAGCTCGACGTTGGCGACCGGCACGATGTGGGTGCCGTTCTTCTTGTTGAAGTCGTCGAGGTAGGGCTTGTGCTGGAAGAAGTTCGCGCCGACGTCACCGTTCTCGGTGGCGGTGTTCGGCAGGACGTAGTCGGTGAACTCCTTGACCTCCAGCTTCAGTCCGGCCTTCGCGGCCAGGTTGTCCCGAACGAAGTCCAGGATCTTGGCGTGCGGCGTCGGGCTGGCGGCCACGATCAGCGGGGCGTCGGTGCCCTTCTGCTGGGCGGTCGAACCCCCGGAGGAGGAGGCGCAGGCGGTGGCGCCGAACGCGAGCGCTCCGGCAGCGAGGAGGGAGGTGGTGAACTTGGTTACGGTACGCACGAAAAGTGCCTTTCGTTGTGGGCGCTGGGCCCGATTTCCGGTACAGCGGTAGGACTTCGGGGACTTCGCCCCGAACCCCTGGCTTTCTGTGAGGGCTTCGCCCTCGTCCCCCCATGAACTCGGGGGCTAGGCCCCCGAAGCCCGCTTGCCGCGGCGGGCGAGCGCCCGCGCGGTGAAGTCGCCGAGCAGCTGGATGACGGTGACCAGGACGACCAGGATGACCAGGGTGATCAACATGACGTTGGTCTCGAAGCGCTGGTAGCCGTAGCGGATCGCCAGGTCGCCCAGACCGCCCGCGCCGACCGCGCCCGCCATCGCCGTGTAGCCGACCAGGGCCACCGCGGTGGTGGTCAGCCCGGACACCAGCGAGGGCAGCGACTCCGGCAGCAGCACCTTGCGGACGACCGTCCAGGTGCTGCCGCCCATCGACTGCACCGCCTCCACCAGCCCGTGGTCGACCTCGCGTATCGCGGTCTCGACGAGGCGGGCGAAGAACGGGATGGCACCCACCGCCAGCGGCACGATCGCCGCCTCGGCACCGATGCTGGTACCGATCACGTACCGGGTGAAGGGGATGAGCGCGACCATCAGGATGATGAACGGCAGCGACCGACCGACGTTCACGATCGCCCCGACGACCTTGTTGACCGCCGTGTTCCGCAGCAGCCCGCCGCTGTCGGTGAGCACCAGCAGGACGCCGAGGGGCAGTCCCACGACCACCGCGATCGCCGCGGACCAGAGCACCATGTAGAGGGTGTCCCAACACGCGGGCAGCAGCATGGGCTGCAACTCGTCCCAGGTCACTTCGCGGCCTCCTTGACCAGCGTGCTGTCCGCCTTCCGCCCGGCGGCGGCGCCCACCGGTGCCACGTCGACCTGCAGGCCCTTCTCGCGCAGGAATCCGATCGGCACCACGTTCTCCTCGAAGCGGCCCGGCAGTTCGATCCGCATCCGGCCGATCTGGCGGCCGCCGATGGTCTCCATCGCCGCGCCGAGGATCGAGATGTCGATGTTGTACGTACGCGACAGCTGGGAGATGACCGGCTGGGTGGCGGCCTCACCGTGGAAGGTGAGGTCGACGACCGTGCGGCCCTCCTCGGAGGGCTCCCCGCCGACCGGGAAGAGTTCCTGGGCGAGTTCGGACCCCGGGGTGGCCAGCAGTTCCGTGACGGTGCCGGACTCCACGACCCGGCCTCCCTTCATCAGCGCGGCCGAGTCGCAGACCGCCTTGACGACGTCCATCTCGTGCGTGATCAGCAGGACGGTCAGCCCCAGCTGCTGGTTGAGGTCGCGCAGCAGCTGCAGGATCGACCGGGTGGTCTCCGGGTCGAGCGCCGAGGTGGCCTCGTCGGACAGCAGCACCTTGGGGTCGCCCGCCAGCGCGCGGGCGATGCCGACCCGCTGCTTCTGGCCGCCGGACAGCTGCGCCGGGTAGGCCTTGGCCTTGTCGGTCAGACCCACCAGGTCCAGCAGCTCAAGCGCCTTGCGGGAACGCTCCTGTCCGGAGACGCCGAGGATCTCCAGCGGCAGTTCGACATTGTCCTGCACGGTGCGCGCCGACAGCAGGTTGAAGTGCTGGAAGACCATGCCGATCTGGCTGCGGGCGGCCCGCAGCGCCGCGTTGGCGCGCCGGGAGCGCCCGGCCAGCGCGGTGAGGTCCGTTCCGGCGACCTCAACGGTGCCGGAGGTCGGGCGCTCCAGCATGTTGACGCAGCGGATCAGGGTGCTCTTCCCGGCGCCGCTGCGGCCGACGACGCCGTACACCTCGCCCTCGCGGACGTGTAGATCGACGCCGTCGAGAGCGGCTGTCTCACGGCCTCGTGAGTGGTAGACCTTCCTCAGGCCCGTGGTGGTGATCACTGGGTTTCCGTCACTGTCGAGTACATGGCGGGATGGCCGTCACGTACGGGTGTTCCGTCTCGGATTACGGCAGGGTGCGGCCCGGTGTGCCGGGCGGCGATGGGGTCAGCGGCAGTGCGTGCCGGGCGGCTGCGGGTCGTGGGCGAGCCGGCAGCGTTCGATCGCCGCCAGGCGCACGCGACGGCTTCCGGCGGTGGCGCGGGCCATGCCGAAGGCTCGGGGCACTGGAGAAGTCATCAGGTGTCCGTGGTGCGGGAGTGGTCCGGATGCGGACGCTGCTCTGCTCTGTCGGGTAGGGGATGTCGCTCGCTTCGGGGCGCGAGGCTCAGGCAGGGGCCCTCAGAGTTCGCACATTCGACACATACGACGAACACCGGGCGTCATCGCCTCGGTCGCGCGGCTGCGGCTGTTCGTCGTCGTCATGCGCCCCAGTAAACCAGACGCCAGCCGATCATTCCGCATTCCGGTCGCGTTGTCCGCCATACGGACAACTGGCGGGGTGGTCAGCCGCCGACGCGCAGCGCCACGCCTGCGGCGTCTACCTGCGCGGACACCTGCGACAGGTCCTTGACCAGCAGATCGGCGTCCAGCTCCGAGCGGTCATGGGTTGTGGTCAACGCCACCGTGCGCATACCCGCCGCCCGGCCCGCCTGCAGCCCCGCGGGCGCGTCCTCGAAGACCGTGCACCGCCCTGGCAGGTATCCCAGCTTCTCGGCCGCCAGCAGGAACGGCTCCGGGTCGGGCTTGCCGCGCCGTATGTCCCCGGCGCTGACCAGCAGTCCGGGAGCGATCCCGGCCGCCGCCAGCCGCGCCTCGGCCAGCCGCCGGGTGGCCGAGGTCACCACCGCCCACCGTTCGGCGGGCAGCGAGCGGAGCAGCGCGAAGGTTCCGGGCAGCACGACCAGGCCGTCCACATCCTGGACTTCGAGCTCCTCGATCCGGGCAAGCGCCTGCTGGACCCGCTCGGCGGGCAGCAACTCGGCGATGATCTCGGCCGCCGGACGCCCGTGCAGCTGGACCCGGGCGAACCGCTCGGCGGTGATCCCGTACTCTCGCGCCCACCGGGTCCAGCAGCGGACGACCGACTCCAGCGAGGAGACCAGGGTCCCGTCCATGTCGAACAGCAGCGCATCGGTGCGGAAGTGCGAGGGGCTCATGATCCGCGACCCTACGTGGCCGGGTGGGGGCGCCGCATCCGGCCTTTCGTCCCGTAATAGAGTCACCGCATGCTCGTACACCCCTGTCCGGTCCGTCCCGTTGCGCGGGGCGTCCGGTGATCGGCGCGCTCACCGTGGCGGTCACGGCCGCCGCGCTGCTGCTCGCCGCGTGGTGCGGGTACGCCACCGCCCGCGACCAGTCCACCAAGGACTGGCACTTCATCGGCATGGCTGCGGTGTCCGTCCTTGCGCTGGCCCAACTGGTGGTCGGCATCGTGGAGTTGACCGGCGGGCACAAGCCCGACAAGGGGACGGTGGTCTTCGTCGCCTATCTGGCGGGCGCGGCGCTGGCCATCCCGGCGGCGGGCTTCATGTCGCTGCTGGAGCGCACCCGCTGGGGATCGGCGACGGTTACGGCGGGCGGGGTGATTCTGGCCGTGCTCCAGGTGCGGCTGTTCGACATCTGGGGAGGCGGGCATGGCTGAGAGCCAACCCAAGGAGAAGCGGCGGAAGATCGGCGAGGGCCCGGGGCGGCTCATCGTCTCCCTGTACGCGGTGTTCACCGTCGCCGCCGGTTCGCGTTCGCTCTACCAGTTGATCGCGCAGTTCCACCAGGCGCCGCTGGCGTATGTGCTGTCCGCGGTGGCCGCGGTGGTCTACGCGTTCATCACGGTGGCGCTGGTGCGCGGCGGAGAGTCGGCCCGCCGACTGGCGATGGTCTGCTGTGCGGTCGAGTTGGCAGGGGTGCTCGCCGTCGGAACGCTGACCATCGCCGACACCTCGGCGTTCCCGGACCAGACCGTGTGGTCCTACTACGGGATGGGCTACCTCTTCATTCCGCTCGTGCTGCCGGTGACCGGGATGCTGTGGCTGCGCAAGGCTGCCCCGCAGCGCGTGAGCACGGCGGGGCAGCCCCAGGCGTAGTGGCGGGCAACGGTCAGGCGCTGGCGGCGAACGACGACGCCGCGGCGGGCGCGCTGCTGACCGGCTTTTCCATGGTGACCAGGCTCAGTCGGCGGTTGATCTGCTCGGTACCGGTCTGGGCGTAGCCGAGTCGGCGGTACAGGCGCAGATTGCCCTCGCTGCGGTGACCGGTGAACAGCTGGAACCTCTTGGCCTCGCGCTCGGCGGCGAGCCGCTCCTCGATGGCGCGCAGCAGCCGGCCGCCCAGGCCGTGCCGCTGCATCCGGGGGTGGACGATCAGCTTGGCTATCCGAGCGGTCCCGTCGGCGTCGACCGTGCCGCGCACCGAGCCGACGACCTCCTCGCCGAGCCTGGCCACCAGCACGCAGCCCTCACCGAGTTCGGCGCGCAGCGCGTCGAGGGTCTGGGTCAGCGGCTCGATGCCGTAGTCGCCGTACAGCTCGGCCTCCCTCTGGTAGCAGAGGTACTGGAGTTTGAGGATCTTCTCGGCGTCGTCCTCGACCGCCGTAGAGATGGTCACGCTCATGCCCATGTGCGCAGGCCTCCCCTTTGTGTTCTCCCGGACGCGGGTTTGGGTGAGGGTGTACGTCCGGGATGAGTGCCCTGGTTGTCAGAGGCGGCGTGGGTTTACCCCGCCTCCGTGGCGCCGATGATCGCACAGTCGTCCGGAAGGCGAGCGCGAGCGGTATGCCCACCTCTGTTCCAGTTCGGGTCCTACTCCGGACACGTCAGAAGCGCCCTGTCGCCGACTGTTTACCGCTCCTTACCCCGTAGTTGCGCCCCTTCAACCTCCGATCCGAGCCGGGCACGCAGACAGCCGAGGCAACGCGAGCGCAGCGGGCCGAGACTGCCCTGTGAGATTCCCAACTCCCGGGAAATTTCTCGGTAAGTGGGGTCGGAACGGGACAACAGTGCGGATAACAACTCCGGGCAGCGGCCCGGCAGCTTCCGGATGACCCCACGCAGAGAGCGGCCGAGCTCGGCGTCCAGCGCCTGGCGCTCCACCGCGGGCTCGGCCGCCAAGTGCCCCGGCCCGTACGGGAGCTCGCGCCGCGTCCTGCGCCGGGCGCGGCGCGCCTCGCGGCGGACGGCGTCCCGTAGCCACCCCGCGCTGTCGGCGGGCGCCCGGCCGCGCTCCAAAAGCCGCAGCCAGACGGCCTGTTCGAGGTCCGCGGGGTCCACCCCCGCGGGGCCCGCCTCCGCGGCGGCCTCGGCGGCCAGCAGCGGGGCGAACATGTTGATCACGTCGAGGATCGGCGCCATGTCAGGGGTGATGCCCAGCATTCGGCACGCACTTGCCGTGTTACGCCGAGATCACCCGCACGGGGGGTGCAGCGAATGGTTTCGCCTCCGCTTGTCAACTGTGCGTACCAAGTGGGTGAACCTGGCGTGGAACTCGTCAGTAGCCGCGAGTATCGTCCCCGTCAGGAGTGACGCGGGGGCTGTTCCGCGCACTTCTTTTCCTTATCGGCTGACCCCGACCGGAGGGCCCGTTGTCCCGCATTCTGCTCAAGGCGCTGCTCACCTTGCTGATGCGCGTCCTGTTCCGCCCACGGGTGGAGGGCGTGGAGAACATCCCGGAGAGCGGTGGTGTGATCCTCGCCGGGAACCACCTGACCTTCATCGACTCGCTGTTCCTGTCGCTCGTGGTCAAGCGTCCGGTGTACTTCATCGGCAAGGACGAGTACGTCACCGGGCGGGGCATCAAGGGTCGGCTGATGGCGTGGTTCTTCACCACCGCGGGCATGATCCCGGTGGACCGCGACGGTGCGAACGGCGGGGTCGCGGCGCTGATGACCGGAAAGCGGGTCCTGGACGAGGGCAAGGCCTTCGGTATCTACCCGGAGGGCACCCGCTCCCCCGACGGCCGTCTGTACCGGGGCCGCACCGGTGTGGCCCGGCTGGCGCTGATGACCGGCGCGCCGGTGGTGCCGTGCGCCACGATCGGCACCGACCGGGTGCAGCCCGGCGGTGCGGGCCTTCCGCGCATCACCCAGGTCACGGTCCGGTTCGGCGAGCCGCTGGGCTTCGCCCGGTACGAGGGCATGGACCGGGACCGCTATGTGCTGCGCGCCGTCACCGACGAGGTGATGAGCCATGTGATGCGGCTGTCCGGTCAGGAGTACGTGGACGTCTACGCGACCAAGGCGAAGGCGGCTCAGCCTTCGGCGGCTTAGCCGCCAGCTCGACGGCTGGGCGCCGCGCCCGCGTTCGGTCTGTCCGGTGGATCCGTGTCGGGTTGCGGTGGATGTGGCACCGCCGGGCTCCATCATCGGGGTTGCTCGCCATCGCGGCGGAGAACTGCTACCGGCGGCGCAGCCGCAAAATCCGCCGCGGCGGCGAGCAACCGCCGCGGCGTGGTCCGGCGGTGCCGAACTCCCCGCACCCGGCGGGGGTCGCCGGACGGGCCGCAGGCCGTGGACCGGGATCAGCCCGAACGGGCATCCGTCGCTCAGGATCCGGCCGGATCCGCAAGCGACTGTCCCCGCAGCATGCGCCACGCCCAAGCGGCAGCGATCAGCAACACGACCGCGCCGACCGCCGAGGCCATCCGCAGCCCACCGGTGAACGCGCTCTGTGCGGCGATCCGCAGCGCGTCCCCGGTTTCCATGGGCAGCGCCGTCGCCGCTTCCATCGCTCCCGGCAGTGACTGCCGGGCCTGCTCGGCCGCGTCCGCCGGTACCCCGTCGGGGATGACGACGCCCGCGTACCGGCTGGTCACGATCGACCCCAGGAAAGCGATGCCGAGCGCCGCGCCGAGTTCGTACGCCGTCTCGGAAACCGCCGAGGCGGCGCCCGCGTTCTCCTGCGGTACGCAGGACAGGATCACGTCGGCGGTGACCGTGAACGAGAATCCCGCGCCGATTCCGACGATCAGCAGCACCGCGCCCACCAGCGGATAGCCGCTGTCCGGAGTGAGCAGCACCAGCGCCGCCAGTGCCACCCCGATGGCCGCGAGGCCTCCTGCGACCACGGTGCGTACCGAGTAGCGGCGGGCCGCCTTGCCCGCCAGAAGGCCGGTGACCACGGCGCCCACGGTGGCCGGTATCTCCGCCAGTCCGGCCTGCAAGGGCGAACGTCCCTGCACGAGTTGGAGGAACTGGGAAAGGAAGAACACCAGGCCGGACATGCCGAGCACGGTGAGCAGGTCGGCCAGCACCGATGCGCTCAACCCGCGGTCGCGGAACAGCCGCATGTCCAACAGCGGTGTCGGGATGGTCAGTTGGCGCCGTACGAACGCGGCGACGCACAGCAGTCCGGCCGCACCGGCCGCCATGTGGCCCAGACCGACGCCGTAGGCGGCGGTCTCCTTGACCGCGTAGATGATGCCGACCATACCGACCAGCGACAGCAGCACACTGAGCATGTCCCACGGCCCGGGCGCCGGATTGCGCGATTCCGGAAGCAGCTTGGCACCGAAGAGGACAAGCACCGCCATCACCGGGATGTTGATCAGGAAGACCGAACCCCACCAGAAGTGCTCCAGCAGGAAGCCTCCCACCACCGGCCCCGCGGCGGCGCCCGCCATCGAAGCGGACCCCCACACGCCGATCGCGAAACTGCGTTCACGCGGATCGCTGAACAGGTTCCGGATCAGCGCCAGGGTCGACGGCATCAGCGTCGCACCCGCGACCCCCATCAGAGCCCGGGCGGCCATCAGCATGCCGGGGCTGGTGGCGTAGGCGGCGAGCATCGAGAGCGCACCGAACGCGGCGGCGCCGCAGAGCAGCAGCTTCTTCCGGCCGATACGGTCCCCGAGACCACCCATGGAGACCAGCAGTCCGGCGATGACGAAGGAGTAGACATCGCCGATCCACAGCAACTCGGTGGAGGACGGCCGCAGTTGCTCGCTGAGGAACGGCATCGCCAGCCCCAGCACCGTCGCGTCCACCGCGACCAGCAGCAGGGCCAGCGTCAGTACCGCGAGCGCCCACCAGCGCGCGGGGTGCGGCCGCTGCGATGTGGCGGCGGCCGGTGCGTCCACGGACAGGTCCGAGGTCATGACCGCCCCCGCAGCATCCCACCGAGCATCAGCTCGCCGACCATGCGCGCCGAGTCGCGCGACGCCACCTTGCCGTCCTGCACGGACCAGCCGGAGGCGGCGATCAGCGCGTACAGCGCCTCACACAGCCAGGCGGGACTCAGGTCGTACCGGAACAGGCCCTGCTCCTGGCCGCGGCGGAACAGCGCGGAGACCCGCTTGTCGATCCGCGCCCAGCCCTCGTCCAGTTCCTCGACCGCGTAGAGCTGGTTCTCCCCGTAGAGGAAGGCCAGGAATCCGGAGACCGGCATGGCCTCCTCGATCAGCCGTCGTACCGCCTCGACCGGGTCGCCCTCCTCGATACGGGCGGCGTCCAGCCGCTCCGCCAACTGCTCGATCCCGAGCGCGCCGAGCGCCCTGACCAACGCGTCGCGGCCGGGGAAGTGCCGGTGCAAAGTGGCCCGGCTGACCCCGGCCGCCTTGGCGATCTCGTCCATCGAGGCGGTGGCCTTACGGGTCAGCAGCGCGGCGGCGTCACGCAGGACCTGTTCACGATCGAAGGTCATGAGACCAGGATAGCCCACGTGAGACACAGTTGTCTCAATTTAGATGATCGTGACTCCCGGATGGGCGCAGACCATCGAAGACGATGGCGAGCGAGCGGTCCCGCACCCCCTTGTCCCACCCGGCGAGCTCCGCCGCCCGGGAGACGCCGACCAGCAGGGCGTGCACCTCGGGGACCGCCGCATCCCGCCGTACGACATCAGCATCCTGCCCCCGCTGGAGCAGCACACCAAGCGCCTCCAGCAGTTCCCGGCCAGCGGGTTCCGCGATGCGACGCACATCGATCCCGGCCACGGCCACCGCATCCGCGAAGGCGATCTTCGCCGCCGACTCGACATGCCGCAGACCATGACCCCGCGCCAGGTGTTCGAACGCCTGCCGGACGGCATCACCAAACGGGAACCGGACCAGCTTCCGGACCTCTACGCGGAGGACGCCGTGGTGGAGGTCCTCTTCGCGATACCGAAGCCGTTGCGCCTTGTGGGGCGCGAGACACTGCGCACCCACTTCGGCGGCGCCGTCGACAGGCCGTGGGAGCTGCGCGCGCAGAACGTCGTCATCCACGAGACCGCCGACCCTGAGGTGATCGTCGCCGAGTACGACTACAAGGGCCGGATCACCACCACCGGCCGCAGCTTCCGCGGGGCCAACGTCATCGTCCTCAGGGTGCGGGACGGGAAGATCGTCTCCTCCCGCGACTACCACAACCACCTGGTGCTCGCCGAGGCGTTGGGGAACCTGCCGGAAGTGGTCTCCGCGCTGTCCGCCGAGTAGCACCCGTTCGGCGGGAAACCCCTGCCTGACCGGCCGCGACGCACAGCGGCCCGGCCACCTGTGGCGAGGTGGCCGGGCCGTCGCGGCGGTTCAGTTCTTGGCGTTGGCCCAGGTGCGCTGGACCGCCAGGTCCTCCCGAACCTCGGCGAGTTGTGCGGCGACCGCCGAGGGTGCCGTACCGCCGCGGCCGTTTCGGGCGGCGAGGGCGCCGTGGACGCTCAGTACGCCGCGCACCTCGGGGGTCAGGTGCTCGGAGATCGCGGCGAACTGGTCGTCCGTCAACTCGTCCAGCTCGATGCCCTCGGCCTCGCAGACCTTGACGCACTCGCCGGCCACCTCGTGGGCGACGCGGAACGGCACACCCTGCTTGACCAGCCACTCGGCGACATCGGTCGCCAACGAGAAGCCCGCCGGAGCGAGTTCCTCCATGCGCTCGCGGTTGATGGTGAGGGTCTCCATCATGCCGGTGAACGCCGGGAGCAGGATCTCCAGTTGGTCGCAGGAGTCGAAGACCGGCTCCTTGTCCTCCTGCAGATCCCGGTTGTACGCGAGCGGAAGCGCCTTCAAGGTCGCCAGCAGCCCGGTCAGATTGCCGATCAGGCGGCCCGACTTGCCGCGCGCCAGTTCGGCGATGTCCGGGTTCTTCTTCTGCGGCATGATCGAGGAGCCGGTGGAGAAGGCGTCGTGGAGTGTGACGAAGGAGAACTCCTTCGTGTTCCAGATGATGACCTCCTCCGCGATCCGCGACAGATCCACCCCGATCATCGCCGTGATGAAGGCGAACTCGGCGACGAAGTCCCGTGACGCGGTGCCGTCGATGGAGTTGGCGGCCGACCCGTGCTCGAAGCCCAGGTCGGCGGCGACCGCCTCCGGGTCCAGGCCGAGCGACGATCCGGCCAGTGCCCCCGATCCGTACGGGGAGACGGCCGTGCGCTCGTCCCACTGCCGCAGCCGCTCCGCGTCCCGGGAGAGCGCCTGCACATGCGCGAGCATGTGGTGCGCGAACAGCACCGGCTGGGCGTGCTGGAGATGCGTACGGCCCGGCATGGCGACGTCGGGGTGCGCCGTGGCCAGTCCGACGAGGACCTGCTGCAGATCGGTGATCAGGCCGCCGATGATCCGCGCGTGGTCCCGCAGGTACATCCGGAAGAGCGTGGCGACCTGGTCGTTGCGGGACCGCCCGGCTCGCAGCTTGCCGCCGAGTTCCGGGCCGAGCCGCTCCAGCAGACCGCGCTCCAGCGCGGTGTGCACGTCCTCGTCGGCGATGGTCCCGGTGAAGGAACCGTCCGCCACATCGACTTCGAGCTCGTCGAGGCCGACGAGCATCCGCTCCAGTTCGTCCGCGGTCAGCAGCCCGGCCTTGTGCAGCACCCGGGCGTGCGCCCGGGAGCCCGCGATGTCGTACGGGGCCAGCCGCCAGTCGAAGTGGACGGAGGCGGAGAGCTTGGCGAGGGCGTCGGCCGGTCCGTCCGCGAACCGGCCGCCCCACAGCCGTACGTCGTTCTTCTCGCTCACGGGGTGAGGTCCAGGTCGTGCGAAGCCCGCAGATCACGCTGTGCGGCGATCTTCGAGGACATGCCGAACAGTTCGATGAAGCCCTTGGACAGCGACTGGTCGAAGGTGTCGCCGGTGTCGTACGTGGCGAGGTTGAAGTCGTACAGCGACGCCTCGGACCGCCGACCGGTGACGACCGCCCGGCCACCGTGCAGGGTCATCCGGATGTCTCCGGAGACGTGCTCGTTGGCCTCGTTGATGAAGCCGTCCAGCGCCCGCTTGAGCGGGGAGAACCACAGGCCGTCGTAGACCAGTTCGCCCCACCGCTGCTCCACCTGCCGCTTGTAGCGGGCGAGTTCCCGCTCGACGGTGACGTTCTCCAGCTCCTGGTGGGCGGTGATCAGGGCGATGGCGCCGGGGGCCTCGTAGACCTCCCGGGACTTGATGCCGACCAGCCGGTCCTCGACCATGTCGATCCGGCCGATCCCGTGCGCACCGGCCCGCTCGTTGAGCTGCTGGATGGCCTGCAGGACGCTGACCGGCTTGCCGTCGATGGCGACCGGGACACCGTGCTTGAAGGTGATGATCACCTCGTCGGGGTCGCGCGGGGTCGCCGGGTTCTCGGTGTAGTCGTAGACGTCCTCGATCGGCGCGTTCCAGATGTCCTCCAGGAACCCGGTCTCAACGGCCCGGCCGAAGACGTTCTGGTCGATGGAGTACGGGGACTTCTTGGTGGTGGCGATCGGCAGGCCCGCCTTCTCGGCGAAGGCGATCGCCTTGTCCCGGGTCATCGCGTAGTCCCGCACCGGGGCGATGCACTTCAGATCGGGCGCGAGGGAGGAGATGCCGGCCTCGAACCGCACCTGGTCGTTGCCCTTGCCGGTGCAGCCGTGGGCGACGGTGTCGGCGCCGTGCTTCTTGGCGGCGGCCACCAGGTGCTTGACGATCGTCGGCCGGGACAGCGCGGACACCAGCGGGTACCGGTCCATGTACAGCGCATTGGCCTTGATCGCCGGGAGACAGTACTCGTCGGCGAACTCGTCCTTCGCGTCGGCGACCTCGGCCTCGACCGCTCCGCAGGCCAGCGCCCGCTTGCGGATGACGTCCAGGTCCTCGCCACCCTGGCCGACGTCGACGGCGACGGCGATGACCTCGGCGCCGGTCTCCTCGGCGATCCAGCCGATGCAGACGGAGGTGTCCAGGCCGCCGGAATAGGCGAGTACGACGCGCTCAGTCACGGCTTTCTCCATTCACAGTGCAGGTGGGGCAGGGCATCCAGAGGACATCCATGCGGTGCTTGGCATAAGTATGCAGGAGCCCGCATGGAAAATCAATGCGGCGCGCCTCCCGCGCGGGGTCGGGTGCTCCAGAGGGCTCCCCCTGGGCCTCTGGGCACGAGTGCGGGGGCTTCGCCCCTCATCCCCCCGGCGGTTGCCAGGGGTTTGGCGCCGCCGGACCCCGTCGCTGTGGCCGCTCGCCGCCGCGGCGGGATCAGGTGCCGGGGCGAGCCCCGGCAACCCCCGGGGTTTCGGGCTGCCCCCTGGCTGTGGGCACCCTGGGGTTCGGGGCGAAGCCCCAAAAGGAAAGCCGCCGCAGCGGCGAGCAACCCCCACGGCGCGGCGGCGCCGAACCCACCGCAGCCCAGGCGGCCGTGCGCCATGCGCGTTACCGTGCCGATATGGCCAAGCGTGATGTGCGGGTGCGGCGGGTGTATGACGAGCCGCGGGTCGAGGACGGGACCCGGGTGCTGGTCGATCGGGTCTGGCCGCGGGGGCTGGCCAAGGACCGTGCGGGGCTCGACGAGTGGGCGAAGGACGTGGCTCCGTCAACCGGGCTGCGCCGGTGGTACGGCCATGAGCCCGAGCGGTACGAGGAGTTCCGCAGGCGTTACCGGGACGAGCTGACCGACCCCGAGCACCGGGCGGCGGTGCGCCACCTGCGGGATCTCGCGGCGAAGGGGCCGCTGACGCTGCTGACCGCGACCAAGAGCGTCGAACAGTCGCAGGCACCGGTGCTCGCCGAGGTGCTCAAGCGCACCCGCGAGTAGGGGTCCCTGGAATCCCCCGCGGTGTCGCCCGGTCAGTCCCGCGCCGCAGGCCCCTCGCTGTGCGGCAGCCGCAGCGTGAAGACCGTCTCACCCGGGCGGCTGCGAACCTCGGCGGTACCGCCATGG
>NZ_JARHTQ010000022.1 GCF_029223525.1 Streptantibioticus ferralitis
CATAGTGTTTCGGTGGTCATAGCGTTAGGGAAACGCCCGGTTACATTCCGAACCCGGAAGCTAAGCCTTTCAGCGCCGATGGTACTGCAGGGGGGACCCTGTGGGAGAGTAGGACACCGCCGAACAAATTGTGAACAGCCGTTCTCCCGGGCCCTGTTGAGGGCCCCGGGAGAACGGCTTTTTTGCGTTGTCCCGTTCCGCCACCCGGTGCGATGATCCCCGAATGGGATATGGCATCCGGACAGCGGGACCTGATGAGTGGCAGCGGATCAGAGAGCTTCGCCTTGAGGCGCTGAGCGACCCGATCGCGCACCTCGCCTTCGGCTCGACCTACCAGCGAGAGGCGGCGCTGACCGACGAGGAGTGGCAGCTCCGCGCCCAGCGCGGCACCGGATTCGTGGCCGAGGACACCAACGGCGTCTGGGTCGGTTCAGCGACCGTGCTGATGGAGACCGGCACTGAGTATCCGATCCCGCAGGCCCATGTCGTCGGGATGTACGTACGGCCTGAGGTGCGGGGCGGCGGTACTGCTGAGCGGTTGCTGCGGGCGGCCGTTGAGTGGTCGTGGCGGCAACAGGAAGTCGAGCGGGTGCGGTTGTGGGTGACCGATGCGAATCCGCGGGCGTTCGCCTTCTACACCCGGCTCGGGTTCGGCAAGACCGGTGTGTCGGCGCCGCATCCGCCGGATCGCTCCCTCACCGGGTACGAGATGGAGCTTGCGCGTCCGCGCTGACCGTTGCGCTAACGTCCCTCGGCCAGCCGGGAGGTGGCCGACCGCCAGATGGACTCGGCCTCCTGCCGCGGCCAGCGGTGCCTTGCCTGCTCCTCGGAGCGCAGCACGGCGAGCACCGGGATACCGGCTGCGGGGCCTTCGGCCATCAGCGCGGGCAGCTCGGGGATCGGTGCCAGCGTTGCGATGTCGTCGAAGACACAGGTCATTGGTGGGTCGAGCCGACCGGGGGATGACCTTGCGGCCATGCGCCGGCCGTGCTCGACCACGCTTGAAACGAGTGCGGTGAGCAGGGGCATCGCACCCGGGTGGGCGCGCGGGTCCTCGCGCGGCTCACCCACTACATACAGCGTTCCCCGCTCGTTCACAAACGATTCCAGATCCAGCCCATCGGCCCGCCCCGGGTTGCAAGCGTCCCTGATGTGAATGGAGTTGAGGCCGGACAGGGCCTGCTGGATGAGGGCCTGTGCGGTGTCGCGGCGTTCGGGGTGGGCGTGCAGGGTGGCTTCCAGTTCGCCGCTCCAGCCGGACGCCGCGTCACGGGCGGTGCGCAGGATGCGTACCGGATCGGCTGCGCCGGACCCGGATGCCCAGCGGTGCAGCTGCCGGAACGGCTGGCCGTCAATGGCGGCCGCGTGCAACCAGCAGCGCAGCAGGGTCACCGCGGCGTCGTTGGTGGTCACATCGTGGGTACGCAGTGGTGCGAGCAGCGCACGGGCGCGGGAGGCGGCGGTGGCGGGGTCCTGGCAGCCATTGTGCGGAGCCCAGCGCAACCGGCCCGGGGCGTCGACCAGGTGTTCCGGGTCGAAGAGATGGACCGGCCCGAGTTTGCCGCGGGTGCCGACGGTCTGCTGCCACGTCTGCTCGTCGGGGCAGGTGATGAGTACCGGGCCCTCGGCGTCGAGGACGGTGGGCTGGATGATCCGTTTGCCCTTGTCGCTGCCGCGCGGGCTGGCGAACAGCACGTGAGTGCCGACGAGTTGACCGTCGGGGAGCCGGTCGGGGGGTGGCGCGGCGGCTGTCGCTGCTGTTGGCGCCTCAGCCGGTACCGGCAGCGGCACTTCCGGTTCGCTGCCGGCCCGTTCGGCCACCTGTGCCGTTTCGGCCGCCGGTCCGGGTTCGTCCGGCATGGCTTCTACCGCGGTCCGCGGCACCGGCTCTCCGCGTTTCTGCCGGGGCAGCGGGGTGGGCCGACCGGCCGGGTGCGCGGTCTTCGCCTGCCGCGCTGCCGCGCGTACGGCGCGGTAGCGGGTCACCGTACCGATGCCGAACCCCGCCAGCACGAGCAAAACCAGTACTTCGCCGATGAAGACGCCCCAGAACAGCCCGGGGCGGGGCAGGTCGTCGGCCGGGACCTGCTGCCATGCGGCAGTCAGGTCGGCCGGGTGGCTGATCAGCTCGCGCATGGCCACCGGCGTCCGCGTGAAGTGCAGGTTGTGCGGCCAGTGCCCGTGGGTGACGAGCCCGGCGAGTCCGGTGCCGGTCCACACCAGCACCGTCACGCCCAGCAGGAGGCCGATGACGGCGACCAGAAGGCCGTCCGGGATGCCGCGTTCGCGGCGCTGTTCCGTCATGCCTTCACCCGTTCATGCCCTTACTCGTCACGCCACCGCGTCGTCGGCGAGTTGTTTCTCCAAGGCCACCTCTGCCTCTGTGCGCTCCATGGTGTTGGAGGCCTCGGTCATCGCCCGGTCGGTGTAGACCAGTGGGCGTTCGGCTTCGGTGATGAGGTGTTTGACGACCTGGACGTTCCCGTTGACGTCCCATACCGCGATGCCGGGCGTCAGGGTCGGGATGATCTCGACGGCCCAGCGTGGCAGGCCCAGGACGCGTCCCGTCGCGCGGGCCTCGTCCGCCTTCTGGGCGTAGACCGTGCGCGTGGACGCCATCTTGAGGATCGCCGCGGCCTCCTTGGCCGCCGCCCCGTCGACCACGTCGGACAGATGGTGGACGACGGCGACGAACGACAGGCCGAGTCGGCGGCCGAACTTCAGCAGCCGCTGGAAGAGTTGGGCGACGAACGGGCTGTTGATGATGTGCCAGGCCTCTTCCACCAGGAAGATGCGCTTGACCCGGTCAGGCCTGATCCAGGTGTGTTCCAGCCAGACGCCGACGATCGCCATCAGGATGGGCATGGCGATCGAGTTGCGGTCGATGTGCGACAGGTCGAAGACGATCAGCGGGGCGTCAAGGTCGATGCCGGCCGTGGTCGGACCGTCGAACATGCCGCGCAGGTCGCCGTCGACCAGGCGGTCGAGTACCAGCGCCACGTCCAGGCCCCAGGCCCGTACATCGTCTATGTCGACGTTCATCGACTCCGCCGACACCTCGGCCGGGTGGCGCAGTCGCTCCACGATGTCGGTCAGGATGGGCTGGCGTTCGGTGACGGACCCCACCGCGTGGGCGTGCGCGACCTTGAGCGCGAAGCCCGATCGTTCGTCCAGGCCGCGGCCCATCGCGACCTCGATGATCGTACGCAGCAGCGCCAACTGGCCCGTCGTGGTGATCGACGGGTCCAGCGGGTTGAGCTTGATGCCGCCGTCCAGGGCGGACATGGGGTCGAGCCGGATGGGGGTTATCCCCAACTGCTGGGCGATGAGGTTCCATTCGCCGACCCCGTCTTCGCCCTGCGCGTCCAGGACCACGACCTGGCGGTCACGGAACCGCAGTTGCCGTAGGACGTAGGTCTTCTCCAGGGCCGACTTGCCGTTGCCGGACTCGCCGAGGACGAGCCAGTGCGGGGCGGGGAGTTGCTGCCCGTAGAGCTGGAACGGGTCGTAGATGTAGCCCTTGCCGGAGTACACCTCGCGGCCGATGATCACGCCGGAGTCGCCGAGGCCGGGAGCCGCGGTCGGCAGGTAGACGGCCTGTGCCTGGCCGGTCGAGGTCCGGACCGGCAGGCGGGTGGTCTCCACCTTGCCGAAGAGGAGACTGGTGAAGGCGTCGGTGAGGGCGGAGATCGGATCCAGCATGGCCATGGCGCGCTCTCCTTACCGACTACCAGCGGGGCGGCTGGTGCTGTGCATGATGGCCATCCCCTCAGCGGCGGATTCCGGTCGCGAACGGCAGGGTGTTGACGAACGCCCGGTGGTGCTCGCGGTCGCACCATTCCAGTTTCAGATAGCTCTTGCCCGCGGAGGCGCGAATGGTGCGTTTGTCACGCGCCAGTGCCTCGGGCGAGCGGGCCGAGACGGTGATGTAGCCGACCAGGTTCACTCCGGCGGCGCCGGAGGCGAGGTCCTCGCCGCGCTGGTCGACGCGGGTGTGGTGGGCGACGTCGCGCGGGTCGACGACCCGGTTCATCTTGGCGGCCCGGCTGGCCTCGGCGTCGTCGTTGGTCTTCTCGGTCAGCATCCGCTCGATCGCCACATCGGTCGGCTCCAGGTCCATGGTCACCGCGACCGTACGGATCACGTCCGGAGTGTGGACGAGCAGCGGGGCCAGGAAGTTGACGCCGACCGGGGTCAGCGGCCACTCCTTGACCCAGGCGGTGGCGTGGCACCAGGGCGCCCTGGTGGCCGACTCACGGGTCTTGGCCTGCAGGTAGGTGGGCTGGGTGGCGTCGAGTTCGGCGGGCCAGGCGTTGCGGCGGGTCATCGCCTGGATGTGGTCGATGGGGTGGTCCGGGTCGTACATCGAGTGCAGCAGCGAGGCGAGGCGGGCCTGGCCGAGCGGCTGACGGACCCGGATGTCGGCCTCCGTGAGGCGCGCACAGATGTCGTTGAGCTCTCGGGCCATGACGATGGCCAGGCCTTCGTCACGGCTGTGGCCGGTGGCCTTGGCCATGGCGTGCGCCTCGGCGGCCAGATCGCGGGTGTAGTGCATACAGGCGACGAGGTAGGCGCGGTGCTGCTCTGACGAGGTGGAGACCATCGACTGGAGCTGGTCGTACGAGGTCTGGAGCCAGGCCGGGGCGTTGTTGTCACCGCGCTGGGCAACGTCCTTGGCGTGGGCGTCGGGGTCGGCGGGCAGGGTGCGGGCCAGCATCTGCAGCCGGGTCACGAAGCCGTCTCCGTTGGCGACATGCTTCAGCAGTGTGCCGAAGCGTTCCACCAGCGCCTCCTGGTCCTCGCTGTCGCGTAGGCCGACGCCGGGGCCCTCGATCTCGATGGCGGCGGTGACGGTGCGCCGGTCGAGGTGGAGCAGGACGGCGATCTCGTCCGGCCCGAAGGGCGCGGCCAGCCAGCTGATCTGGCCGATGCCGGGTGGCGGGCCGATCTCCACTTCCCGCCCGTCGAGGCTGATGCCCGCCTCGGAGGCGGCCGACCGGTAGACGGCGCTGCTGCGCAGGGTGCGGCGGTAGGTGCGGTTGATCTCGAACCAGCGGTAGAAGGTGCGGCCCCGGTACGGCATGAAGACCGCGGCGAAGGCCAGTACGGGGAAGCCGACCAACCCGGCGATGCGCAGCGGCAGGATGGTGATCGCCAGCCCCCACACCATGCCGATGAACGCGCCGATGACCAGCAGCGCGATCTCGCCGGTCTGACGGTTCTTGCCGACGATGGCGTTCGGGCGCGCCTTGCCGATGAGATAGGTGCGGCGCTGGGCGATCGGCTGGGTTGTCACGGCCTGCCCCCTCCGTTCTTACGGTCTGACGTGCGTGGTGCGGGTGGCGAGGGGGCGCGGCCGGACGCCTGGGCCGGAGGGGTGGCCGGGGCGTTGCTGCCGCCGCGGGTGCCGTGGGCGGCGATGCCGCCGGAGACGGCACCGGCGGGCTGCGTACCGCCGCCGCTCGCGGCTTGCTCCTGGGAGCCGTCGCGGGTGCTGTGGGTCTTGATGCCCTGCTTCACCAGGGCGGCGGGTGAGGAGATCAGGGCGGCCGCCGGGTTTCCGGCGGCCTTGTGGTCGCCGCGCAGCTTGACCACGTCGTCGCCGAATCCCGGTACGAAGCGGTAGATCATCGCGCTGGCGAAGATGGCCAGGAAGATGATGGCCAGGCCGGAGACCACGGCGGAGAACGACGTGGGGCCGCCGGAACCGGACAGCGCACCGGCGAGGCCGAGGACGATCACAATGACCGGCTTCACCAGGATCACCGCGATCATGACCCCGGCCCAACGCCGCACGTGGTGCCACATGTTCTTGTCGACCAGGCCCGCGTAGACGGCGGTGCCGAGGAGCGCGCCGACGTAGAGGAGGGCGGCGCGGATGACGAGTTCCATCCACAGGACGCCGGCGGCGAGCACCGAAACGAGTGAGACGACGATCAGCATGATCGGGCCGCCGCCGATGCTGTTGCCCTTCTTGAGCGCGTCGGAGAACGCGCCGAAGAACACATCCGTGTGGGCGCCGGTTCCGGATCCGATCACCTGGGTGACGGCGTCGACGGCCGAGACGACGGTGTAGAGGACGAGCGGGGTGAAGGCGGATGCCAGCACGGTGAGCCAGAGGAACCCGACGGCTTCGGTCAGCGCCTCGGTGAGCGGCACGCCGCGCACCGCCCGCTTGGCGACGGCGAGCAGCCACAGCACGAGGGTGAGGATCGTGGAGGCGGCGAAGACGACGGCGTACTGGCGCAGGAAGGTGGGGTTGGTGAAGTCCACCTGGGAGGTGGAGTTGATCTGGTGACTCAGCTTCCCGATGATCCATGAGGCGGCGTCGGCGCAGCCCTTGGCCAGGGAGGAGAGGGGGTCGAGGGTGGAGGTGAGACCGTCGGAGGGCTGGGTGGAGCCGCCGCCAGTACCGCCCTGGCAGTACTGGCGTGCCACACCGGAGATTGCCGAGCAAGGATCGCTGGACGGGCTGGTGCTGGGGCTCGAGCTTGGAGTTGGTTTGGGGGACGGGGCGGCTGCGGCGCGGCTGGCCACGAGCACCAGGGCGGTTTGAACCGCCATCAGAGCGCTGATGAGTCCACGGGCCCGTGGACGGTTAACGGGCATACGTGAACCCTCCGTACCCTTGGACGGCGCCAGCGATCTCGTTGGCGGTGGAGACCGGATTGTCACCGCTGATCGGTGTCGGGCCCTTTGTCTGGTCGGTCGCCAGGACCTTCCAGTCGGAGCCGTCCCACTTCAGCTTGAAGGTGACGGTGAACCAACTCTGGGTGACGGGTTTTGTGGACGCCTCTCCTGCCAGTCCGAAGATGCCGGTGCACCAGACGGAGGCGTCGGCGGTGTCGCCGGTGAAGTTCGTGAGCTTGACGCCGATCGGGATCGTGCGGTTGACGAACGTCTCACCGCTTGGGGCGGCACCGTCCTGGTTCAAGCCGATCGAGTGTAGGAAAGCCGCTGAGTATGCCGCCTCGTAACCCCCCTGCAGCTTGTCGAGTGTCGAGGGATCGGCGACGGCGCTGACGATCTCATGGCGTCTAGCCGCCTTGAACATCCCGTCACCGCCCAGCGCGACAGCGTAGTTCGCTGCCGCCGACTGTGCCCCTTCCTCCGTCTTCGGGAATCCGCTTGCGATGCCCGCCGTCTTTCCGGCCACCGGGCGGTCGCCGGTCGGTGTGGTGGGCGCCGCCTGGCCGCCCTTGGCACCGTCGTTGCCGGAGCCGCCGCCCGATCCCCGCGTGGCGAAGGCGAGCGCCGCGATGAGGAGCACGACCACGCCGACGACGGTCACCAGTGTCCGCGAGGAGCGGACGGGGCGGCGACCGGCCGCCGGACCGGTGGACTCGCCTTCGGGTAGCCGGGTCCTGGTCGTGGTGGCGGCGAGGTCGTCAGGGTCATGGTGGCTCGGGTGAGTGGGCATCAGCACGCAGCCTAGATGGGGGAGTGGGGGCCGGGGACGGGCCCTTTGGGGGCGTACGTAGGCGTTGGGGGCGCGGGTGCGGCTAGACCGCCATCCCGTACACGATCGTGAACAGGGTGCCGAGCGAGCCGATGATGAACACGCCGGTCAGCCCGGCGATGATCAGACCCTTACCCTGCTCGGCACTGAACGTATCGCGCAGCGCGGTAGCGCCGATCCGTTGTTTGGCCGCGCCCCAGATCGCGATGGCCAGACAGAGCAGGATGGCTACCGCCATCACCACCTCGACCATCACCCGTGCCTCGTTCCCGAGGTTGCCGAAGGGACCCCAGTTTGGCGCGATACCGCCAATGATGGTGTTGATGTCGCCTTTGCCGGCTGCCAGGAACATGGATAACTCACCGCCCCGCATGATCAGTTGGGATCCTTGCGGAGGCGCAGGGATCCAGACTCTATATTGGCTGACAATGCCGCCGCTGGATGTCGACTGAGCGACTTTCTCGGTGGATTCCCCGTGTGATTCGCGACTTGACGGTCACACTGGGGCCCAGGCCGGTGTCTGAACGGGGCCCCGGGGCGACTGTGAACCCTACGGTAGTCATTACTGTGTGTATCACGGTCGGTAGCGCAGAGCAACGAACCGGCAGTGGGGTGAGGGAGGGACGCCGTCTTGGGCGGGACTGTGCGGAAGGCCTGGCTCATCGTCATCATCGTGGCCGGGGTGTGCTTTTCGTTCCTCGCGCTGCTGGTCATCGGTACCTACTCGGCGGCCGCCTCGCTGTTCGGAGGGGGTGGCGCGGTCGGTCTCGCGCCGGGTGCGGTGCCCGCTGCCTACCAGTCGCTGGTGGAGCGGTACGGCACCATGTGTCCCGCCATCAGCCCCCCTTTGCTGGCGGCACAGTTGTATCAGGAGAGCGGCTGGGATCCGAACGCCCGCAGCGGTGTCGGGGCGGAGGGTATCGCCCAGTTCATGCCCGACACCTGGGCGGCGCACGGGATCGACGCCAAGGGTGACGGCAAGCCCAACGTGTGGGATCCGGCCGACGCGATCCCGTCCGCCGCCGCGTACGACTGCCAACTGGCCCAGGACGTCAAGAGCGTGCCGGGCGACAACACCGACAACATGCTGGCCGCCTACAACGCGGGCGCGTACGCGGTCATCCAGGCCCAGGGTGTGCCGCCGTACAGCGAGACGCAGGGCTATGTGAAGTCGATCCGCACCCTCGCGCAGAGCTTCTCGGCGCCGGTCGGCCGGGTTCCGCCCACGCAGCAGGCAGCCGGTGCAATCGAGTTCGCGCAGTCGAGGCTCGGCACGCCGTATCTGTGGGGCGGTACCGGAACGGCCGCGGACAACGGGCGGTTCGACTGTTCGGGGTTGACGCAGGCCGCGTACCAGTCGGTGGGCATCGAGCTGCCGCGGGTGGCCAACGACCAGTGGAACGCAGGGCCGCATCCCGGCCGTAATGAACTGCTTCCGGGCGACCTGGTGTTCTTCGCCACCGATCTGAAGGATCCGCGCAGCATCCATCACGTGGGGATCTACGTCGGCGGCGGCTATATGATCGACGCCCCGCACACGGGCGCGAGCATCCGGTTCGACCCGATCGACATTCCGGACTACATCGGTGCGACACGGGTGACGCAGGCCGGGGCGCAGGCGCTACCGACACCGTCGCCGTCGCACTGACGGGCAGCAGTGACCGACGGTCAAGCCGTGGCCGTTGGTATGCCCGTCGGAGTCTCCCTTGTATAACTTCCTGGTGATCTTCCGGTAAGGGCGGAACGCTTCCCACCGTGTTGCCCGTTCAATGGAACGACGAACGAACAGTGCCGACAGCGGGGGTTGGTGCGCGACCGACGATCGGCTACTAGGCAAAGGGGTGGCTCACTATGAACGAGCTCGCGTTCGACGGCCAGAACCCCGACGTCGGTCTGCTCTACAACATCAACGACCTGGCCCGCAACTCACCCGGTTGGCTGGACCACACCGTCGAGTTCCTCGGAGAGTACGGGCTGATCGCGGCGATGGCGCTGCTGGCGCTGTGGAGTTGGTGGCGCGTCGCCCGGCGGCAGGGGGATGACGCCCCGTCAGCGGTCGCGGGCGTGCTGTGGTCCGGGCTCGCCGCCGCGATCGCGGTGCTGCTGAACATCCCGGTCCGTGGCCTGGTGCAGCGCTCCCGGCCGTACGTCGACCATCCGCGCCTCGATCTGCTGATCCACGGCGGTTCCGACTTCTCGTTCGTCAGTGATCGTTCGGCGCTGACGATGGCGGTCGGTGTCGGCCTGTTCATGGTCAACCGCAGGGCGGGGCTGACCGGTATCGCCCTCGCGATGCTCGAAGGGTTCACCCGGGTCTTCGTGGGCGTGCACTATCCGACCGATGTGATCGGCGGCTTCGCGCTGGGCACCGCGACCGCCCTGCTGCTCGCCCCGCTGGCCATGCTGCTGCTCGGGCCGCTGATGACGGCGCTCGGCCGGACCCGGGCGGGCGCCCTGGTGCGCTCCGCCAAGCCGGTGCGCAAGCCGGCGGTACGGGGTGAGCCGTACCCGGAGCCGACCACGTGCGACAAGGACCTCGCCGCCTGACACCGCGGCGGCGAGGCCCGCTGGGCCCTAGATCGCCTGCGGGAAGTCGAAGAGGCGGTTCGGGTCGTACTGCCGCTTGACCGTGGCCAGGCGATCGGCGGCCGAGCCGTAGTAGGCGCGGCGCCAGTCGGTCAACGTCGGGTCGATGTAGTTCTGGTAGGCCGCGCCGGAGGCGTACGGGCGCATCGCCTGGTGCATGCCGTCCAGCCAGCCGGTGCCGCTGAGCGGCCCCGAGGCGATGTACTGCGCGAGGAACCGCGAACCGCGGTGGACGAACGCGGTCGCCCCCGGCGCCACCCGGTTCACCGCACCGCCGAGCGCGGTCAGCGCGGCACTGCCCGCGCCGCCGCCGGACGTCGACCGCAACCGCTCCACCTGCGCCACCAGGGCGGCGGCGCCCGCGGCGGACAGCGAACGGTCGTAGAAGTCGGAGCGCGCGGTGTAGGTCTCGCGGTCCAGCTGACCGGTCGGCGTGCGCCCCGGGGTGCGCCCCGGCAGATGGCACTGGGTGGGCGTACGGTCGGTGCACCCCGCGTAGGAGTTCATCGCGTCCAGGTATGCGTGGCGGCGCAGCGAGACGCTCTTCGCCTGGCCGCCGATCCGGGAGGCCAGCCGGTCCACCGCGTTCTGCAGGTCGGAGTACGAGCCGAGGGAGAAGGCGGCGAGTGAGAGCGTGGGCGAGCCACCGGCCGCGCAGTCCAGATGCAGCGACGACCAGATCTCGTCCGGCAGGTCAGGACCCCACTCCTGCCAGGCGCTGATCGCCGCGGCCGCCTTCGACCAGGGCCAGGTCAGGTAGGCGGTGACGCAGGCGGGCGCCGGGTGGGTGCGGAAGCGCAGTTCGGTGACCACGCCGAAGTTGCCGTTGCCCGCGCCGCGCAGCGCCCAGAACAGGTCCGGGTTGTTGCGCGCGTCCGCCGTGATGGTCCTGCCGTCGGCTGTGACGAGGGTCGCGCCCGTGAGGCTGTCGCAGGTCAGCCCATACGCCCGGGCGGTGACCCCGTGCCCGCCGCCGAGGGTGAGCCCGGAGACACCGACCGTCGGACAGGAACCGGCGGGTATGGTCACGCCGCGCCCGCCGAGGGTGTTGTAGACGTCGATCAGTTTGGCGCCCGCGCCGATCGTCGCGTCACCGCCGGAGACGGAGATCGACGACAGCTTGGAGACGTCGATCACCAGTCGGCCGTTGCCGGAGGACCAACCGGCGTATGAATGGCCTCCGTTGCGGATGGACACCGGGACGTGGGTGCGGCGCGCGAAGGACAGGCAGTGCGCTATGTCGGCGGTGTTCGCTATGTAGGCGAGGGCGGCCGGGCGCTGTCCGTCGAACCGGGTGTTGTACAGCTTGCGGCCGGTGTCGTAGTCCGCGTCGCCCGGCCGTATCAACTTGCCGTGCAGCCCGCGGGCGAGCGCCGACCAGTCGGCGGCCGCCGGGCTCGTGCCGCTCGAGTTGCGGGCGCTGGCCGAGGTGGCATGCGCCGCCCCGGTGCTGGCGCAGGAGGGCAGTGCGACGGCCGCCAGGCCGAGGCCAGCGCTACCGCGCAGCAGTGATCGCCGGTCGGCCATCCGCAGCATCCTTTGACTAGGGGTTTTACGGATGGGGACTTCAACCGGCGGGCCAACGGTTCCGCCCTCGGGCGCAACCGTGCGCCCGCAGTGGGGATAACTGATGGAAGAGGGACAATTGCCCCGAAACATCAGTCCAGATGAACTCGCGCCATCACGACGCGCCGGAGTGCAGGGCGGCGTCCCGTCGTGCGCTGTCGCGGGCTCGCCGCGCGGGACCGGTCCAGCCGCAGCTGCAGCGGCCCATCGCGAACGCGCCGCGCTCGATGGTGGTTGTTCGATGGGGGTGGGCAGGGGACTCGATGTGCTGGTCCTCATGCTGGTTGAGCACACAACAACGCTACCTGGTTGCGCTGAGGCTCGGAACCCGGCGTTCGAGAGCGGGGCGAAATGGTCCTTACGTGCCATGCGCCGCCTGCGCGCCGGTCCCTAGTCTGGACTTCTGGAACCCCGGCGTTCTTGGACGAGGAGGTGGTGCACATGGTGTCGTCGCGCGGATCCCAGGCGACGGATCATCAAGACCGCGTGGCCCTCGCCGAGATCGAGTTGTGCGGCGAGTTGATGATCGCGGCATCGGCGGTCGGCGAGGAACGGTTGAGTACGGCGCGGATAGACGAGGTGCTCGAGGTGGACCGGGCCGGCGGTGGTGCGGTTCGGGTGCCGCTGCGCGGCTAGCGCCTGCGCTGCCCTCGATGTGCGGTGATCTCCACGTTCCGGGTTGAGCCCCGAACCCCCTAGGACCTCAGCAGCCGTGCGATCGCGGCGGTCGCCTCGGCCACCTTGGCGTCCGCTTCCGGGCCGCCCTGAATCGCGGCGTCGGCCACGCAGTGCCGTAGATGCTCCTCCAGCAGCTGCAGTGCGAAGGACTGCAGCGCCTTCGTGCCGGCGGAGACCTGGGTGAGGATGTCGATGCAGTAGACGTCCTCTTCGACCATCCGCTGCAGCCCGCGGACCTGGCCTTCGATCCGGCGCAGCCGCTTGAGGTGCTGGTCCTTCTGCTTGGCGTAGCCGTGCGGCCCCTGGGGGGCGGACGGAGTCCCGGGAGTGGCGGCTTCCGCCGCAGGGCTCGCCGCGTCGTCAACCGTCATGCCCTTGTCCTCCGGTCCTGGCGCGTGCCCGTTATACCCCCTGCGGGTATATGGTACCGAATCGGTCCCGGTTGGGACCCACCTGTATGGAGCACTCTGCCCTATGGGCGACACTGGAGGACGCCGCTTAGCAGTGGCCGGATGATGCACCTAGCATCGACGAGACCGAACCGAGAGCACCCAGAGGACTCCCAGTGCGCCTTCGTCTGACCCCCAGGGAGACGAGCTTCTATGACATGTTCGCCGCGTCAGCGGACAACATCGTCACAGGTTCGAAGCTTCTAATGGAACTGCTCGGGGCGGACACCCCCGCACGCGCCGAGATCGCCGACCGGATGCGGGCCGCGGAACACGCTGGCGACGACGCGACGCACGCGATCTTCCATCAGCTGAACTCGTCCTTCATCACGCCGTTCGACCGTGAGGACATCTACAGCCTCGCGGGCTCGCTCGACGACATCATGGACTACATGGAAGAGGCCGTTGACCTGGTCGTTCTCTACCAGATCGAGGAGCTTCCGAAGGGCGTCGAGCAGCAGATCGAGGTACTCGCGCGGGCTGCGGAGCTGACCGCCGAGGCGATGCCCAACCTGCGGACGATGCAGAACCTGACCGAGTACTGGATCGAGGTCAACCGTCTGGAGAACCAGGCGGACCAGATCCACCGCAAGCTGCTCGCGCACCTGTTCAACGGCAAGTACGAGGCCATGGACGTGCTCAAGCTCAAGCAGATCGTCGATGTGCTGGAAGAGGCCGCCGACGCGTTCGAGCACGTGGCGAACACGGTGGAGACCATCGCGGTCAAGGAGTCCTGACCCCGGTGGACACCTTCGCACTCGTCGTCGTTATCGGCGTCGCGCTCTTCTTCACCTACACCAACGGCTTCCACGACTCCGCGAACGCGATCGCGACCTCCATCTCCACCCGGGCGCTGACGCCCAAGGCGGCGCTGGCGATGGCCGCGGTGATGAACCTGGCGGGCGCCTTCCTGGGCAGCGGGGTCGCCCAGACGGTCAGCAAGGGCCTGATCGAGGCGCCGAGCGGCCGACATGGGATGGCGATCCTGTTCGCCGCACTGCTCGGGGCAATTGTCTGGAATCTCGCAACCTGGTACTTCGGGCTGCCGTCGTCTTCCAGCCACGCCCTGTTCGGCGGTCTGGTCGGCGCCGCGCTCGCGGGGGCCAGCACCGTGCACTGGTCGGGCGTGATCGACAAGATCATCATCCCGATGGTGCTGTCACCGGTCGTCGGCCTGATCGTCGGTTATCTGGTGATGCTGCTGATCCTCTGGCTCTTCCGCCGCGCCAATCCGCACAAGGCCAAGCGCGGCTTCCGCGTCGCGCAGACCGTCTCGGCGGCGGGCATGGCGCTCGGCCACGGTCTGCAGGACGCGCAGAAGACCATGGGTGTCGTGGTGATGGCGCTCACCATCTCCGGTACCCAGAGCGGCGGCGGCATCCCGATCTGGGTGAAGATCGTCACAGCGCTGATGCTCTCGCTGGGCACGTACGCCGGCGGCTGGCGGATCATGCGGACCCTCGGCCGCAAGATCATCGAGCTGGATCCGCCGCAGGGCTTCGCGTCCGAGACCACGTCGGCGGTGATCCTCTACATCACGTCGTACATCTTCAAGGCGCCGATCTCGACCACGCATGTGATCACCTCGTCGATCATGGGCGTGGGCGCGACGAAGCGGGTGAAGGCGGTCCGCTGGGGCGTCGCCAAGAACATCATCCTCGGCTGGTTCATCACCATGCCGGCCGCTGCGGGCGTCGCCGCCCTCGCATATCTGGTCGTGAAGCTGGTCTTTGCCTGAGCGCGGTTGGCTTTTCCCTTGGGGGCCGTGCCCCGAACCCCCTTCGGGGGCTGGGGCGGAGCCCCGGGAAGACCAGCACCCCAACCGCGCGAAAAAGGGCCCGCCCCCGAAGAGGGGGCGGGCCCTGTGCCTTGCGGTGGCACCGCCATGCAGCACCGCAAGGCAGTTCCGGGGCTCAGCCGGAGCGCCATCGGCCTAGCCGAAGCGACCGGAGATGTAGTCCTCGGTGGCCTGGACGGACGGGTTGGAGAAGATCCGCTGCGTCTCGTCGATCTCGATGAGCTTGCCGGGCTGGCCGACGCCCGCCAGGTTGAAGAAGGCGGTACGGTCCGAAACCCGGGCCGCCTGCTGCATGTTGTGCGTCACGATGACGATCGTGAACTGCTCCTTCAGCTCGCCGATCAGGTCCTCGATGGCCAGCGTCGAGATCGGGTCGAGAGCCGAGCAGGGCTCGTCCATCAGCAGCACCTGCGGTTCCACGGCGATCGCCCGAGCGATGCACAGCCGCTGCTGCTGACCGCCGGACAGGCCGGCGCCCGGCTTGTTCAGCCGGTCCTTGACCTCGTTCCAGAGGTTGGCGCCCTTCAGCGACTTCTCGACGATGCCGTCGATTTCCGACTTCCTGCGTGCCGAGCCGTTCAGGCGCAGGCCCGCCGCCACGTTGTCGTAGATCGACATGGTCGGGAACGGGTTGGGGCGCTGGAAGACCATGCCCACGGTGCGCCGCACCGCGACCGGGTCGACCCCGGCGCCGTACAGGTTCTCGTCGTCCAGCATCACCTTGCCCTCGACGCGGCCGCCGGGGGTGACCTCGTGCATGCGGTTCAAGGTGCGCAGGAAGGTGGACTTGCCGCAGCCGGACGGGCCGATGAAGGCGGTCACGGAACGCGGCTCCACGGTCATCGAGATGTCCTCGATGGCGCGGTGGTTGCCGTAGTAGGCGGAAAGGCCGCTGACGTCGATGCGCTTGGCCATGTGAATCACTTCTCTTCTGGGTAAGGCTCAGCGGCCGGTCTTCGGGGCCTTCCAGCGGGCGATGCCCCTGGCGACCAGGTTCAGGATCATGACGAAGGCGATCAGCACCAGGGCGGCAGCCCAGGCCCGGTCGAACGAGGCGTCGTTGCCGTTGGTGTACTGCTCGTACACGTAGTACGGCAGCGAGGACTGGGCGCCGTTGAACGGGTCGTTGTTGATCAACTGGTTGCCGAAGACCAACAGCAGCACCGGTGCGGTCTCGCCCGCGATGCGGGCCACGGCCAGCATGACACCGGTCAGGATGCCGCCGATCGACGTGGGCAGTACGACCTTGACTATCGTGCGCCACTTCGGCACACCCAGTGCCAGCGACGCCTCGCGCAGCTCGTTCGGCACGAGCTTGAGCATTTCCTCCGTCGAGCGGACGACCACCGGCATCATCAGGATCGACAGCGCGAGCGCACCGGCGAAGCCCGAGTATCCGAAGCCCAGGATGATGATCCAGAAGGCGAGGATGAACAGGCCCGCCACGATCGACGGGACACCCGTCATCACGTCCACGAAGAAGGTGACGACCTTCGCCAGCTTGCCGCGCCCGTACTCCACCAGGTAGATCGCGGTCAGCAGCCCGACCGGCACCGCTATCAGCGAGGCCAGGGCGACCTGCTCCAGGGTGCCGATGATCGCGTGGTAGACGCCGCCGCCCGGCTGGGTGGTGATGACACCGCCCATCGAGTGGCCCAGGAAGTTGCCGTCGAGTACCTTCACGCCCTTGCTGATGGTGGTCTGCAGCAGCGAGTACAGCGGTACCACGGCGACCACGAAGCACGCCCAGACCAAGCTGGTGGCGACCCGGTCCTTGGCCTGGCGACGGCCCTCGACACGGGCGGTGATCAGGTACGTCAGGGCGACGAACAGCACGAGGGCGATCAGGCACCACTGCAGCTTGCTGGCCAGTCCGGCGACCGCGCCGATACCGGAGCCGAGGGCGATCGCCGCGACGGCGATTCCGGCCGGGGCCCAGCGCGGCATGCGGCGGTGGGAGAGCAGCGAGTTCAGCGGCGCGGCGGGGGGCGCGTCCTGGGTCATGGCGTGGCTCATGCGTTGGCCCCCGAGTACTCCTTGCGGCGGGCGATGATCAGCCGGGCCGCGCCGTTGACGAGCAGGGTGATCACGAACAGGACCAGACCGGAGGCGATCAGCGCGTCACGGCCGAAGTTGTCCGCCTCGGCGAACTTGGCGGCGATGTTCTGCGCGAACGTTCCGCCGACCGGGTCCAGCAGCCGGGCGCTGAGCACCGGCGAGGCGGACAGCACGGTGGCCACCGCCATGGTCTCGCCGAGCGCGCGGCCGAGGCCCAGCATCGAGGCGGAGATGATGCCGGAGCGGGCGAACGGCAGTACCGACATCCGCACGACCTCCCAGCGGGTCGCGCCCAGCGCGAGCGCCGCCTCCTCGTGCGCCTTCGGCACCTGCCGGAAGACCTCGCGGCTGACGTTGGTGATGATCGGCACGATCATGATCGCCAGCAGGATCCCGACGGTGAACAGCGAACGGGCCGCGCTGCTCGGGTCGGACTTGTGGAAGATGCCGGTCCAGCTCAGGTACTCGTTCAGCCACAGGTTGAGGCCCTGCAGATGCGGTACGAGGTAAAGACCGCCCCACAGGCCGTAGACGATGCTGGGGACGGCGGCGAGCAGGTCGACCAGGTACGCCAGCGGCGTGGCCAGCTTGCGCGGCGCGTAGTGCGAGATGAACAACGCGATGCCGACCGAGACCGGTACGGCGATGATCATCGCGATCAGCGAGCTGACCACCGTGCCGTAGGCGAGCACGGCGATGCCGAAGGACGGCGGCTGGAGGTTGGCGTTCCACTCGAACGTGGTGAAGAAGTCGGAGTGGTCCAGCGAGATCGCGTGGATCGCCCGCACGGTGAGGAAGACCGCGATGGCGGCCATGATCACCAGCAGCAGGATGCCGGATCCGCGCGACATGCCAAGAAAGACCCGGTCACCCAGCCGGGTGACTGCGGGCTGCCGGGAGTTCGGGGGGTGTTCCCCGGGTGAATTCACTATGTCCATGGGGTTTGGCTCCGGTCTGGCGGGGCTTGTGGCCCCTGGCGGCGGTGCACCGGATGGGGCCGGCCCCGCGCGTCGGGCGCGGGACCGGCCATGCGGTCTCGGTGGGTCAGGACAGGGACGAGATCGTGCTGCGGACCTTGGTGGCGATCTCGGTGGGCAGCGGGGCGTAGCCCTGGCCGCTCAGGCCCTTCTGGCCGTCGTCGCTCGCGACGTAGTTCAGGAACGCCTTGGTGGCGTCCAGCGTCTCGGGCTTGTTGCCCTTGTCGCAGGCGATCTCGTACGTGACCAGGGTGAGCGGGTAGGCACCGTCGGCCTTGGTCGCGTAGTTGAGCTTCAGCGCCATGTCGTTGCCGGTACCGACGACCTTGGCGTCCGCGATCATCTTGGAGGCGGCGTCAGAGCTGGCCGCGACCGGGGCGGAGGCGCCGGTGTCGATCTTGACCGTCGGGATGTTGCTGGCGGTCGCGTAGGACAGCTCGAAGTAGCCGATCGCGCCCGCGGTCTGCTTCACCTGCGCGGCGACACCCGAGGACTGCGGAGCGGACTGGCCGTTCTTGGCCTGCCAGGCCTTGCCACCGCTGTACGACCAGTCGCTGGCCGCCGCGCCCTTGAGGTACTTGGTGAAGTTGTCCGTGGTGCCGGACTCGTCCGAGCGGTGGAACGCCTGGATCGAGGAGGACGGCAGCTTGGCGCTCGGGTTGAGCTTCTTGATCGCCGGGTCGTCCCACTTGGCGATCTTCGAGTCGAAGATCTTCGCCAGCGTCGGGGCGTCCAGGACCAGGTTGTCCACGCCGGGCAGGTTGTAGCCCACCGCGATCGGACCGCCGACCATCGGCAGGTCTATGCCCTGGCCGCCGTTCTTGCAGACCGACTTGGACTTGGTGACCTCGTCCGGCTTCAGCGCCGAGTCGGAGCCGGCGAAGGCGGTGCTGCCCTGCAGGAACTCGGTGACGCCCGCGCCGGAACCGGTGGGCTTGTAGTTGATCTGCGAACCGGAGCAGGCCTGCATGTAGTTCTTGACCCAGACGTCCATGGCGTTCTTCTGGGCGGTGGAACCAGAGGCGAGCAGGTTGGCCTTGCTGCCGCACTTGATGGAAGCGGCGGCGTTGGACGAGCCGCCCGACGGGCTGCTGGAGCCGCTGTTGTTGTCCGAGCCGCAGGCCGTCAGGACCAACGCGCTGGAGACCGCGATCGCGCCGACGGCCAGGGAGCGCAGTCCGGTCTTGCGAGTGAGCTTCACCTTCGAGTGTTCCTTCCTGGAGCACGGTGACGGAGGTTCACCGGTACGGCTGAAAGTAAGCAGATCAGATGAAGCAGCTGACGGGTGTTAGTGAACACACGGTGAACCTCGCCCATCGGGGTGGCATACGACCCCGGGGCCTGGTACGCCCCGATTACGTGATGTTGCCCAGCGTACGAATCAGCGCGTCGATCAGCGGTCGGTCCCGTTCGTGCGTCAGACGGTTCCGTGCCGCGGCGGGCGGCAGCCAGACCAGCCGGTCCACCTCGCGGTTCTCTATGAAGGTGCCGCCGATCACCTCGGCGGCCCAGTAACGGACCTCCTTGGGCCGTCCGTTCACCAGGTAGTGCGAAGCGGGCAGCTGGGGACCGAGCAGGCAGTCCATCCCGGTCTCCTCCTTCACTTCGCGCAGCGCGGCCTGGGCGACGGCCTCACCGCTCTTCAGCTTCCCCTTCGGATGCGACCAGTCGTCGTAGCGCGGCCGGTGGATCAGTGCGATCTCAACCCGGTTGAGGGGTTCGCGGTGCCCCAGGGCGCAGGCGGGCGATCGACGCCACAGCACCGCGCCGGCGGCACGGATCGGCGTCTGCGTGGCGGGCTGTCCCATTGACTTCCTTCACGGCTGCTTGCGACTGATGACGAACGCGGGGTCCTACACGGTGCGGGGTCCTACGACGCCGGGGCCGTGGCCGGGGCGATGCCCAGCCAGATCCGGCTGAACGCGTAGCGGGCCGCCTCGACCTCGGCGCGCTGGTCGGCGTGCAGCACACCGAGCGCGTACCCGGTGGCCGGGGTGATCCGCGGCGTACGGGCAGCCGACGCGGCGGCCGCGGCGGCATCGGCGGCATCCCGGTGCCGGTCGAGCGTCCGCCCGGCACCGTACAGCCGGGCCGGATCAGGGACGCCGGCGGGCGGCTCGGCCAGCGGTTCCAGTGCGTACCGGCACACCCGCAGCAGCCCGCGGACCTGGTGCCAGGGCACGTCCTGCAGCTCGTCGGCGGGCGCGTCGGCCAGCGTCGCCCGCAGGGCATGGGCGTTGTACGGGTAGCCGGCGAGCGCCAGCGGCAGCGCGTCGACCGCGTCGGCCAGCCGCCGGTAGGCGTGCTCGGCGAGCGGCAACAGCAGTTGGCCGGCGGGCGCCGCCGCGGCGCCGGTGAGCGGCGGATCGGAGGCGAGCAGCGCGACGGCGTCGGCGACCGCGTGGAACCGCGCGGAACCGAACGCCTGCAGGGTGGCCGAGTGGGCCCGGGTCCGGGCCAGCGTCAGCTGTCGTTCCAGCAGCGCCCCGGCGCGCGCCGCCCCGGCGGCCAGCGGTCCGCGGCCCGACGGATCGGCGGCCGGTTCCGGCGACGAGGTCGCGGGCGAGGGCAGCACACGGCCGCGCCGGGCGCCGACCCGTCCGGAGGCACGGGGACCCGGCCCCTCGCCGTGGTCGGCGGCCGCGCCGCCGCGCCGCCGCGGCCCGTCTCCCGCCGCTACCGGCTCGCCCTCCCCGCCGACCGCGCCGTCGCCGGGCAGTGTTCCGCCATCGTGGTCGGAGACCGCCGCACCGGAGGCGAGCCGGTGCAACGCGGTGCGCAGTCGGGTCAGATCGGCGCCGTAGCGCTGTTCACGGGCCAACGTGGCGCACAGCCAGCGCAGTTCCGTGCGCAGCGACTCCGCCCATACGGGGTCGACCAGCGGCTCGTAGGTCAGCAGGACCGCGCTGATCCGGCGCGAGGCGCGGCGCAGCGACCGCGCCCCGGCCGCCTCGTCCTCGGTGCGCAGTCGCAGCGCTCGGAGGAACTCGGCCGCGTGCTCGCCGAGGTATCCGGCAAGTACCTCGCCCGCCGTGCGATCGGCGGCCGGGGCGACGAGAGCCGGAGCGCTGTCAGGATGTCGCTGGGCCACGCCGGCGCCTCCGCGCGTCGATGAGCATTTCCTGTACGTTCCGCAGCGGACGGCCCTCGGCGTCCGTGCTGTGCCGGGTCCAGTTGCCGTCCGGACCGAGGTGCCAGGACGCGGTGTCGTCCGAAACCCCGGTTTCCAGCAGGCGGTTGAGGGCCGCTCGGTGTGCCGGGTCGGAGACCTTGACCAGCGCCTCGATCCTGCGGTCGAGGTTACGGTGCATCATGTCCGCACTGCCAAGCCACACTTCGGGCTCGCCGCCGTTGCCGAAGACGAACACCCTTGAGTGTTCCAGGAATCGGCCCAGGATGCTGCGTACCCGGATGTTCTCCGACAGGCCCGGCACTCCGGGGCGGATGGCGCAGATGCCGCGCACCCAGATGTCGATCGGTACGCCCGCCATCGACGCGCGGTACAGCGCGTCGACCACGGCCTCGTCGACCATGGAGTTGACCTTGATCCGGACGAACGCGGGGCGTCCGGCACGTTGGTGCTCGATCTCCTTCTCGATGCGCGAGATCAGCCCGTCGCGCAGCGAGCGCGGCGCCACCAGCAGACGGCGGAAGGAGTTGCGGCGCGAGTAGCCGGACAGCCGGTTGAACAGGTCGGACAGATCCGCGCCGACCTGTGGGTCAGCGGTCAGCAACCCCAGGTCCTCGTACAGCCGGGCCGTCTTGGGGTGGTAGTTCCCGGTGCCGACATGGCTGTAGCGGCGCAGCACGTCGCCTTCCTGACGGACCACCAGCGACAGCTTGCAGTGCGTCTTCAGCCCCACCAGGCCGTAGACGACATGGCAGCCCGCCTCCTCCAGCTTGCGAGCCCACTTGATGTTGGCCTGCTCGTCGAAGCGGGCCTTGATCTCCACCAGCACCAGCACCTGCTTGCCCGACTCGGCGGCGTCTATCAGCGCGTCGACGATCGGCGAGGTCTCCGAGGTGCGGTACAGCGTCTGCTTGATCGCCAGCACGTCCGGGTCGGCGGCGGCCTGCTCCAGGAACGACTGCACGGAGGTGGAGAACGAGTCGTACGGGTGGTGCAGCAGGACGTCGCGCTCGCGCAGCGCCGAGAAGATGTCCGGCGGCGAGGAGGACTCGACCTCGGACAGGTCGCGGTGGGTGCCCGCGACGAACTTCGGGTACTTCAGCTCCGGCCGGTCCAGCGACGCGATGCCGAACAGGCCGGTCAGGTCCAGCGGCCCGGGCAGCGGGTACACCTCGGCGTCGGAGATCTTCAACTCCCGTACCAGCAGGTCGAGTACGTACGGGTCGATGGACTCCTCGACCTCGAGCCGCACCGGTGGACCGAAGCGACGTCGCATCAGTTCCTTCTCCAGCGCCTGGAGCAGGTTCTCCGCGTCGTCCTCCTCGACCTCCAGGTCCTCGTTGCGGGTCACCCGGAACATGTGGTGCGCGAGCACCTCCATACCCGGGAAGAGCTCTTCCAGATGGGCCGCGATCACGTCCTCCAGCGGGACGTACCGCTGCGGCCCGGCCTCCAGGAAGCGCGGCAGCAGCGGTGGCACCTTCACCCGGGCGAAGTGCTGGTGCCCGCTGACCGGGTTCCGCACCACCACGGCCAGGTTCAGCGAGAGTCCCGAGATGTACGGGAAGGGGTGTGCGGGATCCACTGCCAGCGGGGTGAGCACCGGGAAGATCTGCTGACGGAACAGGGTGAACAGCCGCGCCTGCTCCTTCTCGGTCAGCTCGTGCCAGCGGATGACATGGATGCCGTGTGCGGACAGTTCGGGCGCGATGTCGGTCTGGAAGCAGGCGGCGTGCCGGGCCATGAGCTCACGCGACCGGCTCCAGATCTGCTCCAGCACCTCGCGGGGCTGCAGCCCGGACGCGGACCGGGTGGCCACGCCGGTGGCGATCCGCCGCTTGAGACCGGCGACGCGCACCATGAAGAACTCATCGAGGTTCCCGGCGAAGATCGCCAGGAAGTTCGCGCGCTCCAGCAGGGGCGTCGCGGGGTCTTCCGCGAGCTCCAGGACGCGCTCGTTGAACGCCAGCCAGCTGCGCTCGCGGTCCAGGAAACGACCGGGCGGAAGATCTGCTTCCGCCGCGGCCTCCGCGGTGCTTGTGCCGCCGGTGGTGTCCGTGGCGGTGATACGGGAAGCGCTCACCTGGCTGAGATCGGGTACGTCGTCCGGGTCGCCGTCCAGATCGGGTACACCGAGGGTTCGACGGGCCCCGATCGAGCCCAGTGAGGGCGTGTCCGCCGAGTGGGACGGGTTACGAGCAGGCATCAGGGGGCCGGCCTCCTCCACTTCCGGTAGGTGCTCCCTATTCTCCCGCGTCGGGAGTGAAACCGGCAGGTCGGAGGTGCCGCGGACAGGACCTCGCGTCCGGTGGGGGTGTCCGTCGCGGTGATCGCGAGGGATCGGCACAGCGGGCTGCATTCACTGATGCTCGCAAGGGAGTTTGAATCGTTGGTAACGATTACGTGGCGGGCGGGGAAGCGCAATGCATCCCGCGAGGGGGCCTTTCAGGCCCTCGCGGCCGTTCGCGGTCCACCGCCGGGTGCGCCGCGGCGGGGCCCGTACCGCCGCTGGGGGGCTATTCTGCGCCGCGATGGCGGGTCACCACCATGGCACACATCAATGGTTATGAGACCGTCTCAATCCATGGTCGCCGTGGGGGATCCTCGGTGGGTTGCGGCCGGTTCGACACCGCCGGACTCCGCCGCCGGACGTCTCGCCGCTGCGGCGGGAAGATTCTTTGCCGTTCCGGCGAACACCGTTCTCCGCCGCGACGGTGAGTGACCACGGCGGCGGAGTCCGGCGGTGCCGAGCTGAGCGCAACCCCGAAGCCCCGGGTCGGGCGCAGCCCCGAATAACCGGGTCGGGCGCAGCCCCGAATACCCGGGCCGAGCGCAGCCCCGAAACCCCGGCCGGGGGCGACCCCGGAAATCAATCCGGGCCCGCCGCCGGGGCGGGGCGGGGAGGTCTGTCGGACCGGCGGTCAGGTCTCCGTGCGGTACATCAGGTCCACCTCGTGGACCGTGAAGCCCAGCCGTTCGTAGACCGTGACGGCCGGAACGTTGTCGGCGTCGACGTACAGCATCGCGGTCGGCATCTTCCGCTCGTACGCCAGATGGCGCAGTCCGGCCGCGGTGAGTGCCTTGCCGAGGCCGGTGCCCTGCTCGCCGGGCGCCACGCCGAGCACATAGACCTCGCCGAGCTCCTCGGCGGCGTGCACCTTCGTCCAGTGGAAGCCCACGACCTGCTCGCCGCGTACCGCCAGGAAGAACCCGGCAGGGTCGAACCACGTCTCGGCCTTGCGGTCGTCCAGGTCACGCTGAGTGAGCGAACCCTGCTCGGGGTGATGGGCGAAGGCGGCGGCGTTCACCGCCAGCCACGCGGCGTCGTCCTCCCCGGGCCGGAACGTACGCAGCGTGACACCGGGCGGCAGTACGGGCTCCGGCAGCGGCGTCTCACCGGGCAGCGGGCGGCGCATCTGCCGCAGCTCGCGGAACAGGGCCAGTCCGAGCTGCGCGGCGAGGTGCCGGGCGGCGGCGTGACCGCCGTGCGCCCAGACCCGCAGCCGCTTGCCGGACAGTTCGAGCAGTGCGTGCCCGAGCGCCCGGCCGTGGCCGCGCCCGCGCGCACCGGGTTCGATGACCAGCTCGGCGGCGGGCGCCTCGACGGGGTCGCTCTCCTCCAACTGCGCGTACCCGGTGAGCTGTTCACCCACGTACAGCAGCAGATGCCGGATGCCCGGCCGCTGTCCGCCGCGCAGGTTCAGCCGTCCCTGCTCGGACACGGCGGGCTGGCCGTCTTCGGCGGCCGCCCGCTCGATGAGCTCCAGCACGTCGTGGGCCGTCTGTGGCGGCAACGCGTCCAGGGTCTCGATCCGGCGCGGGGCGAGAGGGGGCTTTGCGGGGTCCGTCATGGTTCAGAGTTTATGGCGGGTCGATCGCCCGCCGGGACTCTCCTGGTGGGCATCGATCGAGTGGCGAGTCCGCGAAACGCCGGTCAGCCGTTGTCCGACCGCCGCAGGTGCCGCATGAGCCGTTCCAGGTCCGCCCACCCCGAGGCCGAAGTGCCGTCGCCCAGTTCGTAGTAGAAGCCCGGGGCCGACGCCGTCCCCAGGGTGTGCGGTGGATTGCCGAAGGGCGGGCGGCGGGCGTGGTCCGCGCCGATCTCCTCGACGTCCGCGGGGCCGACGGCGAAGGCGAGCGGAACGGGAAGGGACTCCAGCCGGGCCGGGACGGTGAGGTCGCGGCGTGCCGAACGGCGTTGCACCAGCAGGGACCGGAGCCCGTACCGCGCGCCCAAGTCGACGGCGACCGACCGGAGTTGGTCGGCCGACGGCAGGCTCCCGTCGGCGAGGCCGAGGGCGAGGCTGATGTCCTCCTCGACACCGTCAGGGGTACGCGCGATCCGCATCGTGGCGATGGCCGGACGGTCGGGTGCGCCGACGATGACCAGCCAGGTGCCGTCGGGCGCGCGGTCCCGGGCCAGATCGGTGACCTCCTGCCGTGACCAGCGCGAGCTCGCGGGCTCCGCGGTGCCCCAGCCCGACGGAGGCGCTCCGGCCAGCGTCTGCCAGACGGTTTCCAGCGCGCCGCCGAGCACCAGCTGTTCCTCGGCGGGGTGGCAGGTGCGGAAGGAGAGCAGGAGCTGACTGTCCTCGGCGGTGGCGGTCCGGATGAAGGCCTCCGCCGGCCGGGCGCCCTCGACCGGCCGGAACGCGCCCTCGTGCCAGTGGAGTTGGGCGCCGGACAGACCGTCGTAGTAGCCGCCCGCGTCGTCGCGGATGACCCAGCGGTGCGGTGGGCCGGACAGGGCGAGCCGGGTGGGCAGGCTGAGCCGGGCGCTCGCCGGGGAGACGATCTGCAGGGCGCGGTTGCTGGCGATGCAGGCGCGCAGCACCTCGGACAGCCAGGTGGTCATGGCGATGACCGGGCGTTCCTGGATGACGACGGCCACCCGTTCGGTGAGCACGTCGACCGCGGGTTGGGCCGCGGCCGGGGCTGGGGCGACCGTGGCGGTGGTGTCCAGCGGGGTGTCCGGTACGTCGGCGGCGTCCGGTGGCCAGGTGGTGCCGTCGAGATGGCGGGCCAGGTGCCCGGCGAAGGTGGCGGCGAGCCGCTCGCCCCCGGGGACGGCGGTCGAGGCCCGCGCCTCGGTCCACCAGGCGGGCGTGCCCGGATCCGCCTCGGGGCCGAGCAGCCGCCGCATCTCACCCGGCACCTCCAGCAGTACCGGCGCCTCGACGGACAGCAGCGGACGGCCCTCGTCGTCGCAGAGTTGCACGACGGCACCGTCCGCGAGGGACCGCAGGCGCAGATCGGGGCCCGCCGCGAGCAGCGCACCCGCGATCGCGCGGACGTCCGGCATCCGCGGGGTCAGGGCGATGGCGTCCTTGGTCACGTGGCGGGATCCTCCGTGATCAGCGCGGTCTGGATCAGGCGCGGGGCCTCGCCGCGGCGCACCAGGGTGCCGCGTCCGGCGGGTTGGGCCGTGGCGTACAGGTTGGAGAACAGCTGGCCCTCGGAGCGGTCCCCCGACAGCAGCAGCCCGCTCGTGCCGCTCTCCCGCAGCGCCAGCAGGAACGGGTCGTACAGCCCGCGCGCGGCGCCGGAGACCCGGCGGGTGACGACGAAGTGCAGCCCGATGTCGGGTGCGGACGGCACGTACGGCAGGAAGGGCGCGAGCGGCTGCTGACCCGCCGTGGTGAGGACGTCGTAGTCGTCGATGAGGATCACGATGCGCGGACCGCGATACGAACCGCCGTCCGCCATGGCGTCGGTGAGCTCGTGCGGGATCCGCTTTTCCAGTTCGGCGGCGATGCCGTTCGCCAACCCGCCGCAGACCCGGGTGTTGTGGGCGTAGCCGCCCCGGTACGGCTCGGGCACCAGGTCGCGCAGGCCCCTGCGCGGGTCCATGACCGCGAAGACCAACTCCTCGTCGGAGTACCGGTCCAGCAGTCCCCGGGCGATCAGCCGCAGCAGATTGGTCTTGCCGCATTCGTCGTCGCCGAGGACCAGCAGGTGCTGGTCGCGGTCGAACAGGTCGAGCAGCACCGGCGCGAGCGCCGTCTGGTCCACGCCGATCGGCACTCTGCGGGTCTCGCGGGCCGAGGACGGCAGCGCGGCGGCGGGCAGCCGGGTGGGCAGCACCTTGACCGGCTGGGCGGGCTCACCGGGCCAGGCGTCGCCGATGGCGCGGGCGGTCTGCTCCACCACCGCGCCCAGGGCGTCCGCCGTCGCCAGCGCGTCGATCCGCGGCAGGGCCACCTGCGCGGTGAGCTTGCCGTCGGTCAGCACCCGGCCGGGCCGGTCGGGGGAGAGGGCCTCGGCCAGCTTGCGGTCGATGCTGGAGTCGCCGGGGTCGTTGAGCCGCAGTTCCATGCGGGTGCCGAAGGTCGACTGGGTGGCGATGCGCACGTCGTTCCAGCGCAGCATCGCCGCGACCACGTGGATGCCGTAGCCGCCGCCGCGTTGCAGCAGATCGGTGATGAGGCCGTCGATGTCGTCGAAGTCGTCCCGCAGCGCCCCGAAGCCGTCGATGACCAACACGATGTCGGTGGACGGCAGTTCTTCGAGCCGGCCCGCGGCGCGCGCCGCGCGCAGCTGCTCGACGGAGTCCACGCCGTACTCCCGGAAGATCTCCTCCCGGGCGGCCAGCATGCCGCGCACCTCCTCCGCTGTACGGCGCACCCGCTCCCGGTCCGAGCGGCCCGCGACGCCGCCGACGTGCGGCAGTTCGGACAGCGCCTGCAGACCGCCGCCGACCAGGTCCAGGCCGTAGATCCCGACCTCCCGCGGGGTGTGCGTCAGGGCGAGGGACAGCACCAGCGAGCGCAGCAGGGCCGTCTTGCCGGACTGCGGCCCGCCGATGACCGCGGCATGGCCGCCCGCCCTGGTCAGGTCCAGGTTCCACGGGCCCTGCCACTGCCGGGTCGGATCGTCCAGCAGGCCCATCGGCGCCCGCATCGGCCCCGGTCGGCGCGTCAGATGCAGACCGCGCGCGGTGAGGTCCACCGGACCGGCCACCGCGTCCAGGGTGAGCGCCTCGGGCAGCGGCGGCAGCCAGATGCGCCGCACCGGCTCGGCGGCGTCCCGCAACTGGTCGACCATGACCGACAGTTCGGTGGCGCCGACGGTGCGCCGCGGCATCACCGGCTCGGCGTCGGCCGCACCCGGTTCGGGGGCGGCGAGGGTGTTGTACGCCGGGTAGGGCAGGGCGCTCGGGCCCGCGGGAGCCTCCTCCTGCCGGGTCGGGCCGCGGTACGGGCCGGAGACGTACCCCGCCTTGAACCGCTCGTACGCGCTGGTGTCCACCTTCAGATAGCCGAAGCCCGGCAGCGGCGGCAGATGGAAGGCGTCGGGGGTGTCCAGCACCGTGCGGGACTCCTCGGGCGAGAAGGTCCGCAGGCCCAGCCGGTACGACAGATAGGTGTCCAGGCCCTTGAGCTTGCCGCCCTCGATGCGCTGGCTGGACAGCAGCAGATGGACGCCGATGCTGCGCCCGATCCGGCCGATGGACAGGAACAACTCGATGAAGTCCGGTTTGGCGGTGAGCAGTTCACCGAACTCGTCGATCACCACCAGTAGATGCGGCAGCGGGGGCAGTTGCGGGCGCACGGCGCGTTCGGCCGCGTACTGCGAGATGTCCGCGACGTTGCCCGCGTCCTTGAGCACCTGCTGGCGCCGCTGGATCTCGCCCGCCAGACTGGCGTGGGCGCGCTCGATCAGCCCGGCGTCGTTCTCCAGGTTGGTGATCAGCCCGGCGACATGCGGCAGTTCGGCGAACGGGGCGAAGGTCGCACCGCCCTTGTAGTCGACCAGCATCATCGACAGCGCGTCCGGCGGATGGGTGGCGGCCAGCGCGAGGACCAGGGTGCGCAGCAGCTCGCTCTTGCCCGAGCCGGTCGCTCCGACGCACAGCCCGTGCGGGCCCATGCCCAGTTCCGCGGACTCCTTCAGATCCAGCAGCACCGGCTGCCGGTCGTCCGCGACACCGATCGGCACCCGTAGGAAGGCCCGTTCCCCGCGCGGCGCCCACAGCCGTTCCAGGTCCAGTTCGGCCGGATCGTCGATGCCCAGCAGCCCGGCGAAGTCCAGCGGACCGGTCAACGGCCCGTCCTCGGTCACCGAGTCGGCCGACAGCCGCAGCGGGGCGAGCATCCGGGCCAGCCCCTCCACCCCGGGCGCCGTGACCTCGTCCACCAGGCCCTGGGCGAGCACCGGCCGCTCCCCGCGCAGATCCTCGATCGCGGCCTGGCCGCCGTCGGTGGTGATCCGCACGGCCACCTGACCCGGCTCGGCCACCCGCTCGGCGACCAGGTGCACCACGGTGACCCCCATCGCCTCCAGCGGCACCGCCTCGTCCGCGCGCGGGAGTTCGTCCGCCACCTCGCCGTAACCGTCGCTGATCACCAGCAGCCGGGACGTCTGCGCGAGGGCGCTCTTGTCGGACAGCCCGCGGCGTACCTCGGCGGCGTACGCGGCACGCTGCCGCAGGTCGTCGCGGAGCAGCACGCCGAGCTTGCCGAGGTCCGATGCGATCCGGCGGGCCGGTACCGGGCCGTCCCGCTGGTCGGGGTCGACCGCGTGCGGCAGCCACTTCAGCCACTCCCAGTCGGCGAGCCGTTCGGCCGGGCAGGCCAGCGCGATCGCCATGTCATCGGGTGCGTGGCACACCGACGCGTGCGCCAGCAGCGTACGGACCGCGCGCAGCACGTCCGCACGGGAGCCGACCACGCTGACGTTCCCCACCCGGTCCAGCGGTACGGGCAGCGGCAGATCGGTTCCGGTCCGATAGCGGTGCAGCAGCGCGTTGGCCTCGTTGAGCATGAACGGGTCCGGCGGGGTCAGCACGCTGCTGCCCGGCTTGGCCAGCGTCAGCTCCCGCACCGCCAGCTCGCCCGTCCCGATCCGCACCTGGAGGAAGTCCCGGTCGAGCCGGCGCCGCTCCCACAGCCGGGCCGGATCGCGCGCCACGTCGTACAGCGCCTCCGGCGGTGGGTTGAGTATCCGCGACGCCTCACGGTGCGCCCGCTCCTCGGCCGCCAACTCCTCGCGCAGCTGATCCAGATACTCCAGATACCGTTCGCGCTGGGCGCGCCGGGTGCGCTGCGCCTTGCCGCGCTGGGACAGCAGCAGGCCCATGCTGCCGAACACGGTCACCACCAGCACGACGGCGCCGACGGCAGCGTATTGCCCGCTGCGCAGCACGGTCATCATCACGACCGAACTCATCACCCCGGCGATCGGCATCAGCGTGTGCGCGGCGCCGCCGGTCTTGCCCTCCGGCAGGTTCGGCGGCGCCTCGACGGTGCGCGGCTCGCTGCCGACCAGATGGCGGGTGGTCCGTGCCGGACGGTGCACCAGCCGGATCGTCATGACCGCCTCCGGGATGTGGCGTTTCGGCCAGTCGGGGACGTCACCTGCGAACGGCCCGGTCCAACAGCTCGGCCCCGAGCCGCGCTGCCGCGTCACGCGTCCGCTGCCCCAGCAGCGCCAGCCGCACCGCTCCGCCCGCGGCAAGGTGCCGGTCGTACGGTACGTGCACCACGCGGACGTCCCCGACACGCAAGTACCGCTCGGCCGCCGGGAGATCGATCGCGGTGTGCGGCGAGGTGGCGTTGAGCGCGACCACGGTGCCCGGCAGCATCGGCCGCGGCACGCTGCCCATCCACTCCAGCACGGTACGCGCGGATGCCACGCCCTCCACCGTCGCCGGTGCCACCAGGACGCGCGCCTGCGCACCCGCCATCGCGCTACGGGCCAACTCGCCCGGCAGCGACTCGCAGTCCACCATCGTGATCGCGAAGTAGCGGCGCAGCGCCATCGCCACCGTCTGGTACTCGTCAAGGCTGACCCGTGCGCCGATCTGGCCCTTGCTGCCCGGCAGCAGCCAGCCGCCCTCCGGCAGCGCCACCAGGTATCCGATGACCTGGTCGAACCGCATCGACGGCGCCACCACCCGGGCCACATCGCTCATCGTCCAGCGCAGCGACGGGGCGTCCAGCCGCACCGGCAGGGTGCCCAGCGTCGGGTTCGCCTCCATCACCAGCACCGGATCGGAGCGGTAGTGCGCGTACGCGGAGCCGAGCAGCGTCGTGATCGCGGTCTTGCCCGCGCCACCGTGCACGCTGGTGACCACGATCTGCCGACCGGTGGTGATCGGCTGCTGCAACTGCCGTGCCACACCGGTGACTTCGGCTGTCTCCCGGGCCGCCGACGAGGCGACCAGCCTGCGCAGCGACCGCCCCACCCGGCGGGCCGCCGATTCGCCCCTGCGCGGCTTACCGGTGAGCAGCGCGGCGGCCTCCGGGGTCAACACGGGTGCGGGCGCGGGCGGTTCGGGGGACGGCGGCGCCACGTCCGCCGCGGCGGGCGGGAGGGGCACGACGGCGGGGGCCGCGATCGCCGGTACCGGGTCTGCGGGGCCCGGGTCCATGGCGGCCGCGGCGGACCGCGCGGTGACGTCGTTGAGTACGGCGCGCTGCCAGTCGTCTTCGGGCACCTTCGCTCCCTCCCCTCGGCTCACCTGAACGTCACTTGAAAGCGCCGAGCAATTGCCCGTACACCCCGAACACCCCGAGCAGCAGCGGGAACAGCGCGACCACCCCGAGCGTCTCGCCCAGGTCCATGGCCCGGCGCAGCCGTACCCGTACATGCTCCGGCGGATCCACCGCCAGCACCACCAGCGGCAGCAGCGCGGCGGCGCACAGCACCAGGACCGGCCAGGGGCCCGCGGTCGCCGAGCGATCGAGCCACACCGCGACCAGCCGCGCGAGCAACACCACCGCCGCCGCCTGCAGCGCGACGACCTCGGCGATCAGCGGGAACGCGCGGGCGCGGGAGACCAGGGCCACCGCCAGCAGCACGCTCATCACCACGGTCCACGCGTTCGGCGCGGCCAGCAGCAGCCAGCCCGCCGCCGCAGCGGAGGCGGCGACGGTCACCGTCGCCACCGACAACCCCTGGTGCGCGGCGGCCAACGCGGTGCCCACCTCGTACCGGCTCACCGACGCACCACCCGCCCGCCGGTCGTCCAGCCGGGTCAACCCGGCCGCGACCAGCGCGCAGCGCGGCAGGACGCCCAGCGCGACCACCGAGGCCACTGCGAGTACGCCGCCCAGCCGTGACTGGTCCACGGCACCGTGCGCGGCATGCGTCAGCGCGGCGACCGCCTCCCACCCCGCACCGGTGAACGCGAGCGCACCCGCCCCGACCAGGCCGCCCCGCCCGACCGGCGAGAACAACCCGAGTACGGCGAGGGTCAGCACGAGGACGCCGACCAGCCCGCCCCAGTGCGCCATGACCGCCCAGCGGTGCGCGTCGGACAACGCCCAGGTGCCGCAGGCGCCGAGCGCACCGCCGGTGACCATGAGCGCGGTGCCCAGACCGCGGTTGCCCATCCGGGCCGTGACGGCCCCGCCCGCCAGCGCGGCGACGGCGATGGCCAGCAGCCAACCGGCGACGGTGGAGGCGCCGACGGCACTCCAGGCCAACAGGGCTGCGGTCAGGCTCAGTACGAGGGCCATCGCCCCGGACGTCCAGCGCCGGGACGCCGGTCCCCAGCGCCAGGCCCGCAGATCCAGATCGTCCGCCACCTCGTCGGTGACGTCATGTACGACAGGCGCCGCAGGCGCGTACTGTGCGCGCACCAGCCGCAGCACCGCACCGTCCGCCACCCCGGCGGAGGCAAGCGAACCGTCCTGCGGCAGCACGGTTCCGTTCCCGGTGACCAGGTGCCGGGGCACCGGCGGTGAACTCACCGCGTCGTCGAGCAGCACCAGCACCTCGGGGAGCAGCCGCCCGATCGGCTCGTCGGACGGCAGCACGAGATCCACACGTCGCCGCTCACCCACCAGGGTGACCCGGCTCAACCGCGCAGCGCGCTTCGCCCCCGCTCTCACCATTTCGCCGAACCTATCATCGCGGTGAGCCCGTGACCGGGGCCGCGGACGAAGTAGCCCGGGGCGAAGCACCGGGGGACGACGTAACAGGTGATGAGGTAGCGGGGGATGAGGTAGCGGGCGCCAGTCCCGGCTGCGTCTGGTGCGCCAGCCGATGCGAGACGAACGACCATCCCACGCATCCGGCACACATCACCGCGGCCAACGCGATCCCGGCGAACGCCTTGCGCAGGTTCTCGTCGGTGGTACGCCGGGTGCGCATCGCCCCGTGCAGCAGGGCGTCACGCAGCCGACGCCGACGCACGGCCACGGATTCAAGGAGCTGGCTGTCGAAGTCGCGTGCCATCGCTTTCCCGCTCGCGCTTGGTGGGGGGTGACGAGGGTAGCCCTCCGCGGCACGCGGAGGGCACTACGGCCGGTCGAGGTCACCCGCCTTGACCTTTTGCAGGAGGTCGGCCAGGCGGGCAGGGGTGGTGGTGACGATCGCCTCCGGGCAGTCGCTTTCGCGGAGGTAGATTTGTGGGGTTCTTTCGGGGGATATGGCGACGTTGAGGCAGTTGGCGCCGTGCTGGCTGTAGGAGGACTTCTGCCAGTTGAGCGAGGTCATGTTCCTCATCCCTCAATTCTCGTGCGCGATGCGGTTGATCAAGTCCCGTGAGTCCTGTGGCTTGAGGGTGCGATTTGTCAGCTGGTCCAGAACGGACCGGTACCTGGTCAACTGTGCTTCCGCGTCGAGGAATTCACAACCGTGTTCGGTGTCGAGTTCAACGGTGTCGAGCCCTGGCACAGGCCCCTCCGCGTAGGTGATCGACTGGCCGGACGAGGCGAAGGGCGCTTCGCCGAAGGGAATCACCAACAGCGTGATGTTCTCCTGCTCACTCATCTCCAGGAGGTACATGAGTTGTTGGCGCGCCACGGCCGCTCCACCGAACCCCATTCGAAGGGCTGCCTCGTGCACGATGGCGGTGTACGGGGTTGGCTTGTCCCCGTAAAGCACCGCCTGCCGCTTCATGCGATACGACAGCCGATGTTCCAACTCGTACTGCCGCAAGGGTGGAACGGTCTCCCTCAGGCTGGCACGAGCATGATCGGTGGTCTGGAGAAGTCCCGGGATGTGGATCACGACCGCGACGCGCAGCGCCGTCGCATAGTGCTCAAGTTCGGCCAAGTCGAGGAGGTCGGTGGGAAGCAGTTCGCGGTACTCCTCCCACCAGCCGCGTGCGCGCGGCCCTGTCATCCCGACGAGAGCGTCGATCAGCTTCTCGTCAGAACAGGTGTAGTTGCGCGCGAGGGCGCGGACCCGGGCCGCGCTCACCGGGATACGACTGGCCTCGATGTTGCTGATCTGCGCCTGGTTGGTGCCCAGTAGGTGGCCCGCTTTGGTGGAGGACAGCCCGGCACGCTCGCGGAGCTTACGCAGTTCGGCGCCGAGCCGGAGTTGGCGTCCCGTCGGCCTGCTCCTCATCGGCATCTGTCGGCTCCTCCAGTTGGTTCCCGTCACTCACATGAGTGGAAGGTTCAGCGATTTCTCCGCTCGAGGTGAAGTTATTCATCCCCGCGTCCTACGGTGTGACGCAAGCCACTGCCCATCGCCTCGCAAGGAGCGGCCATGGACTCCCTCTGGACGTACTCCCTCCAACTCCCGCACGACGCAGGCGCGGTACGCGTCGCGCGCATCACACTCCGTACCGTACTGACCACTCACGGCATGGGCGAACTCCTCGATCCAACCGAGTTGCTGACCAGCGAACTGCTCACCAACGCCTACCGTCACTCCGACGGCCCGTCCGCGCTTCGCGTCCGCAACATGGCGAACCGGCTGCGCGTCGGAGTCTGGGACACCAACCCCACCATCCCGCCGCCGTTCGCGAACGGCACGCTCCGCGCGCCGGAACCAGAGAGCGAGCAGGGCCGCGGCCTGACGCTCGTACGGCACTGGGCGGACAACTACGGCGGATACGAGATCGGCGAGGAACTCGGCGGCAGGCCGGGCAAGTTGCTGTGGTTCGAGATCCTGCGCCGCGACGCGTTTGAGATGGCGGCGTGACCGCCGCGGAGGAGGGTGGGCGTAACGAACTCCGCACCTTCTACCGCGCGGCGGCGCGGGCCGGGGCGCGGTCTGCAAGTCACGGGGATGAGCGCGCCTGCTTGAATGGCGCGCGATGAGCAGCCCATACAATGCCCAACCGTCCGGCTACCCAACTCCGCCCTATCCGGGCCAGATTCCGTACCCGCCGGTCGGCGGAACCCCGTACGGGGCGTATCCGCCCCCAGCCGTGGGCTATCTGCCGCCGGAGGCGTGGCCCGCCGCGCAGCATGATCCGCGTAACTCACCGGTGCTGGCCAACCCCGGCCAGCGGCTGGGCGGCCACGCCCTCGACGTCCTGTTCGTCTTCCTGGGCGCCGTGCTCGTGGGCATCGTGTTCTTGCTGATCGGCCGGGCGACGGGCCGCCCGGGGAGCGCCCCGGAGAGCGGCGTGCTGCTGGTGTGCCACCTCGTGGTGATGCTCGCAGTGGTCGTGCTGTACGACCCGGTGCAGACCGTGCTGTGGGGCCGCACGCTGGGCAAGCGCTGTGCAGGCACCCGCGCGGTCCCACTGACCAGGCCCACCGAACGCCTCGGCTTCGGCCAGGCGTTGAGCCGCTGGCTCCTCCACCTGGTGATGACGTTCGTCCCGTTCCTGGGCCTACTCAACGGGTTGTGGCTCCTCTGGGATCGGCCGTACTGCCAGTGCCTGCACGACAAGGTCGCCCAGACGGCCGTCATCCGGCAGCAGGGCTAGGAGCCAGGGCAGGGCTTTCGGCAGGAGAGGGAGGCCAGGGCCTCAGCCGAACTCCGCAGCCTCCGGATCGGTCGCGCAGTACGACTTGGTTACCGTAAGCGAGCTGCTCAGAGCCCGGGAACGGGAGATCTCCGAATCATCGAGCTGATTGAGCATCCTGCCGAGGCTCTCGCGGCGCGTGCCATCACCCTCTGCCGCGGCACTGCCCGTGGGGAAGCAGTGACGGGGCACACTCGTGGGCACCGTCTGTCAGGTGTCGAACTCGCCCAGCCAACTCCGCCGTAGCAGATGCTTGGGCAGGTATTCAGACTCGACCTCGATGGGAAATCCGGCGTCGTAGGCAAGGCTCGCAATGGCAAGCGGTCCCAGAGCGACCAAGCCCTCGGTGCTGGTTGCCCGTTCTTCGTCCTTGGTCCAGTACTCCTTGTGCCACTGCAAGGCCTTGGCCAGCTCGGCGTTGAACTGCTCGTGGTCCTGGCGCAGGAAGCGGTAGAAGAGGTTGATCGGCGGATACAGGATCTTCAGCACCAGTTCACGGTCGGCGACCTGTAGCGCCTCAGGGTCGGTTCCCTCCATGGCGGCGACCAACTTGTCGCCCAGGCCCGGCCGTTCGAGCCAGTACGTCTGGAGTGCGTCCACCCATGAGTAGATGTACTCGTCGAACACCGCATCAGACTCGCGCAACAGGCTGATCGGCACGTTGCACAGCTGGGTCATACGAGCTTGCTCGCGGCAGATGATTGCCAGCCAGAATGAGGTGATCCAGTTCCCGGCGTCCGTGTAGTATCGGACGCCGGTGGCCGGGATCGTCCTCATCTCGTGCGCGACCCGGCACTGCACCCTGTCCTCGGTCGCGGTCGCCGACGCGAACATCGCGGAGCCGATCTGCATCGCCACGACATAGGCTTCCCACGTCTCAAGCTCGTTCGCCGTGGGGTCGAGGACACAGCGGGCCTGGGCCTCGGTGAGGGCGGCGTCCAGCGCGCTGTCGAAGTCGGGCGACTCTTCCAAGTCGGCGATTTCTTCCTTCGCGCCCTCGCTGAGCACCTCTACGCCCCGAGCCGCATTGACGGTTGGGAATTCGTGGCGTGGCACGATAGCAGCCACTTGCATTGCTCCTCTAGCCGATGTCGAAGCGCTTCATCAAGTAGCCAGCATACTCGCTTCCGTTGGGCATCGCCTTGACCAGTACGTAATCCAGCTTTCCTTGTTTGAGGGCCTTGCTTAGCTGTCGCGCAAGTGCTGCTTCCTGCGGATCAGTCGCGGCGCGCTTACGCATTTCCTTAAGGATGGTCTCGAAGTATTCCCGCGTCCCTTGCTTGACGCCACGGCCGGTGAGGCCTTGGCGATGCCCAAGTTCGGCTTTAGGTGAACCCTTAGCCTCGACGACCACGTAGTGCCCGTCGTGCCGCTGCCATATCTGGTCGAAGCGATTATTTCCCGTTGCCCGGTTGTCGACTCGCACAGCATCCGGATAGTGGTCCGGGACTGCGTGGTATTCGGCCGAGTTATCCCCGAGTTCCTCGCTCGCCTTGTTCATGGCGGAATGCAGCGGGCTGTGAGTTGCCTTCGCCTGCTCCAGGTGGTTGTGCGCTGCCTCTATGGCGTTGGTGTCATGCGTGTGTTTGGCGGCATCGTGTGCTTGCTTGGCCGCGTCCAGGTGCTTCTCCGCAGTCTGATCGGCCGCGACTGCGTGATCTCGTCGGGCAGCTTGTTCATCGAGCTTGCCGAGATGATCAGGGCTTACCGTCGCCCTGTCTCCCACTATGGGATTGACGTGCTTGTACTTCGGTGGGATCGGCGGCGGGGCATCCTCGGCTGCGATCCACCCCTTGGGATGCTGTGCGTCGGGTGTGACTTTCTTCAGCTTCGCCAGCGGGTAGCCGTTCTCGTCGGTGTTCTCAATCCTGTGACGATGGCCGTCGACGTTGTAGTGCTTCTTGAACCATTCGGGATCGTGGTTGGCCTTGTCGACCTGCTGCCGGACGACCTCGCGCTGCTCTTCTTGCGTGAGTTGGTCGTACGGGCGATGCCCGTTGTGGCTACCGGAACCACCGTTGCCGTGCTCGCCCGGCATCGTGTGGTCTCCCGGAACGTGGGTGTCGTGGCTTGCCCCTGGGGGCACGTGGTGACCCTCAGCATCCGATGAAACGTTGCTGCCGGAGTGACCGGGAGTGTGTTCAGCGGTGGTTGTGCCGTGGCCTCCGCTGGCCGAGTTGTGCACGTCGTGGTTTGTTTGAGTGAAACCATTCTGCGGTTCATGGCCCCCACCAGTGCTGTTATGCACCTGGTGGTCAGTGCGGGCCATCGCGTTGGGCGGCTCGTGGGTGCCGCCGCCGTGGCTCAAGTCGGACGGAACGTTTCCGCCATCGTGGCCGAGTGTGGGTGCCAGGTCGTGGTTGCCGCCACCCACCGTGACCAGTTGCCGTTCCGCGGGGACTTCGGCGAGGTGGGTTGGGGTGTCGACGTTGACGTGGGCGGTCGTGGTCGCGGCGCGGTCTGCCGCGGAGGGCTCGTGTACCGGCTCGTGAACGGTCCCATCCGGTGCGTGGTAGTTGAGGTTGGCGTCGATGTGGCCGCCGTCGGGCAATGGGACGGTGCCGTCCGGGAGGCTACCGAAACGGGCCTTCAGCGTGTCGAGGTTGACCAGGCCCTTGACGTTGAAGACGGCCTGGTCCTTGAGGTTCTTCAACGCGTCCAAGGCGGCAGCCACCTTGGGCATTTCGCTGATGCCCTTGAAGGCGAAACCGGCGCCCTTGGCGATGTACGTCATCGGGTCGATGAACTTGCCCGCCTTGCCCAGAACGCTGGCGACCTTGCCGACCGTGCCAGCCTTGGCGGCCACGCCTTCGCCACCTGCCAGGCAGGTCAGGGCGTTGAAGACCACCCCGCCCGCGGCGCGGGCGGGGTCCTTGCCCCATTCGTCCCAGGCGACCAGGCTCTTGCCGAACGCGCGGGTGGTCTTGCGGCTCTCCTGCACCCAGCCGGGCAGCCAGGAGTCCGGGATGGCGTAGCCGAGGGGGACGGAGTAGCTGGCCAGGCCGATGGCCAGTTCGCCCAGGCCCTTCCAGGAGTTGACGAAGGTGTCCCAGCCTTCCAGGCCCACCAGGCCGCCGAGGCCCTTGAGCGTGCCCCAGATGCCGTCGACGATCAGGCCGTCCCAGACGAAGGACTTGACCCAGTGGTCGATCCGGTACCAGTGGTACTTCAGCTCGACCGCGTCCCCCCACGGCAGCCCCTTGGCACCGTCGAGCTGGTCGGCGGTGTAGCCGTACATGTTCGACTTGTTGCTGCCGTCGTTGTGCACGTACTGGGTGCCGCCGAAGATGGCGTCGATGGCGTTGGCGCACCGGATCTCGGCGTCCCAGAACGCGGCCACCTGCGCATCGACCTGGTTGCGCAGGTCGTTGTTGCGGTCGACCTTGTGGCTGTCGTACTGCCAGTCGTGGTCCTTCTTGGCCTCCGCGACGAACGCGCTGGCATCGGCCTGCAACTGCTTGAGCTTGGCCGCGATGGGCCGGACATCACCGGCATACGTCGACAGCGCGCCCGCGACCTTCGTCAGATCGTTCCCGAAGGACTTGGCGGTGTCGGCGACCGGCTTCGTCGTCGCGAACAACTGCTCCGCTTCGGGTGCCTCGTAGAACGCGGACAGGCCCTGAAACGTGGAGTGGGTGTCCTGGCCGGTCGAGGTGATGTTCCCGGCGTCGCTGCGCAGGTCGGTGACGTCGGTCTCCAGCTGATCCAGGTGCCCGGTGAACTGGGGGATCTCCTCGGGCTTGATCAGTTCGCCGTCGCTCACTTCTTGGCCTCCGGCGGGAGAGCGACCGGCGGAGGAGTGGTGTCCTTGAGCGCATCGCTCTGCGCCTGGGCGGCCATCTCCAGATCGCCGTTGCAGTAGTCCTTCGTGGCGTCCACGGCGCCGTTCAGGGACTTGCCACTGCGCTCGGCGATGAAGGTCAGCTGTCCCTTCGTGGCCTCGGCGAAGTTGCTGAGCGCCAAAGCGACCAGGCTCATGCCGTCCTTGCCGCCGTAGTCGCCCTGGCCGCCCTTGCTGATCGTGCCCGCGTCCTTCGCCGCGTTCTGCAAGTGCGTACCGTACGACGTCACCTGGTCCTGAAGACCCTTGGCGATATCACCGGCCTTGCCGACGACGCTGCCCACACCGGCAGGGTCGATGTTCCACTTCCCAGCTGGATGCGACATACCGCTGCCGGCCCCTCCCCGTAACCCTGAAACCCCGTAGCCCTGTGCCGCCTGGGGCGGGCCGTCAGCCGATACCGTCCACCGCGGACTTCGCCTGCGACAACGTCTGCTGCGCGGTGCCGTCGTTCTTCTCCAGCGTCGACCGCACGAGGTGGATGATCTGCCGCACCTCATGAGCCGCGCGATTCCAGTGCTGCTCCTTGGCGTGGTACTCATCCGAGACGCCATCGGCCTGGAAGTCGGCCATCGCCGCCTTCACCTGGCCGTCCCGCGCGTTGATCACCGTCTCCAACTGCGAGATCACACCCGCCAGATTGGTCTGCGCCTCACCCGACGCGGCGCTGTCGTAGCTACGACGGTCAGCGTTACCCATGATCAATCCCCCACGTCTCAGCGGCCGGAGAACCGGGCGGCGTCGAAGTTCGCCGAACCCATCGTCGACCGGGCGTCATCCTGCATCTGCGTGTCACCCGTGGTGAACGACTTGTGCATACCGCCCTGACCACCCAGGATCGAACCCAACGCACTGTTCAGATCCGCGGTGATCCGATCGGACTGCGCCTTGAACGCGTCGAACGCCGCCTTGCCCGCACCGTTGAACTTCCCCTCCAACGGCTGCGCCGCCGCGATCAACTGCTTGATCAGCGTCCCCAGGTCCTCGTTCGACCCCTGGGTGTGCTTGATCAACGTCGACAGCGTGGTGCTTCCCATGTCGAACTTCACGACAACCCCCGGTGCTCTCCCGGCCCGACGTTTTCGGCCTGATCCATCTTCCTGTTTCACGTCCATAACACCGAGTTGGTTCCCACCCGGTCAACCCGTTTGTCCCACCTGGTGCTTGGTGCGCAGTGACGGGGCCGGGCGTACGTCGGCGAGCATCGTGTCCGTCGAGCGGACGCGGCGCAGTAGCCCGGGATCGAGGTCGGCCACCACCAACTCCCGCTTGTCCTTGCCGGCTTCGACCAGCAGGCGGCCGTCCGGGGCCCAGACGGCGCTACCGCCGCAGGTGGTCCAGTCGATGACGGCGGCGTCCGGCCGGCTCGCGCGGTCGCGCGCACCCCACGGTGGCCGGGCGCGCCACTTACTCCAGCGGTGCGATCGCCGCTCCCGGCAGCCGTACGACGGCGACCGTGCCGCCGCCCGGCGCGGGCTGCAGCGCCACCGCGCCACCCGCCTGCTGGATGGTGCGGGCGACGATGGACAGGCCCAACCCCGAACCGGGGAGCGCGCGGGCGGACGGGGAGCGCCAGAAGCGCTCGAAGACATGCGGGAGGTCCTCGGGCGGAATGCCCGGGCCCTGGTCCCGGACGCTCAACTCACCGTTGACCAGGATGACCTCGATGGTGCCGCCGGACGGGCTGAACTTCACCGCGTTGTCGAGCAGGTTCACGATCGCGCGCTCCAGAGAGGCGGGTTCGGCCCGTACGTACCAGGGCGCGAGATGCGCGTTGATGGCGAGGTCGGGGCCGCGTAGCCGGGCGCGCTGCACCGCGTGCGCGGTGACCTCGTGCAGGCCGACCGCCTCGGCCAGGCCGCTGCCGGGGATGGCGTCCGGCCGGGACAGTTCCTGCAAGTCACCTATGAGGAGGGCGAGTTCGGTCATCTGTGCCTTGACGGATGCGAGCAGGGCCTTGCGGTCCTCGGCTGGGAGCGGGCGGCCGGTCTCCTCGCTCCGGGTCAGCAACTCGATGTTGGTGCGCAGTGAGGTGAGTGGCGTACGCAGTTCGTGGCCCGCGTCGGCGATGAGCTGCTGCTGGCGCTCGCGGGACGAGGCCAGTTGGGCGGTCATCGAGTTGAAGGAGGCGGAGAGCCGGGCGATCTCGTCCTCGCCGTCCACCGGGATCCGGACGGCCAGGTCCTCGGTGCGGGCGATGTGTTCCACCGCGTCGGTCAGGCGGTCCACGGGGCGCAGGCCTGCGCGGGCGATGCCGAATCCGGCGGAGGCCGCGCCGATCACTCCTATTCCGGCCACGAAGACCAGGATGAAGGCGAGGCTGTCGAGGGGGGTGACGACCTCGTCGAGCGAGCGCGAAGTGGAGACGGCGACGGGCTCCTTGAGGCCGAACCCGCCGGGCTGCGGGACGAACATGATGCGGGTGTAGACAAGCACCTTTTGGTTGTCACTCGTGGTCTTGCTGGTGTGCAGGGGGGCGGCCTTGACCGCACCGCTGGCCACCGCGGCATCCCATTTCTCCACCTTGATCGCTTTTGAGCCCGGCAGGACGCAGGCCCTGCCGTCGGGGAGCACGACCTGGGAGCTGTACTGCGGCGGCCCCGGAGAGCCGGGTCCGCCGATCTGGTCGTTGGAACTGCATTCGAGCCGCGCGTTGAGGACGTCCTTGGCGGAAAGGTGCGGGGAGCGCACCAGCGAAAGTTCGAACTGGTGCATGAGCTGGCCTCTGGTGATGAACCACGCCGCCACCGCCACCGCGGCCACCGCCACCGCAACCGCGGCCGCGACCAGCAGGGCCAACCGGGAGCGCAGCGACAGGGCCTTGAACCGCCAGCGTCTCAGCAGCCGCAGGCGCTTCACGGCTTGCCCTCGGCGGAGCGCAGCACGTAGCCGACACCGCGCACCGTGTGGACGAGGCGCGGCTGACCTCCCGCCTCGGTCTTGCGGCGCAGGTACATCACGTACACATCAAGCGAGTTGGAGCTGGGCTCGAAGTCGAAGCCCCACACGGCCTTGAGGATCTGTTCCCGGGTGAGGACCTGGCGGGGGTGGGTCATGAACAGTTCGAGCAGTGTGTACTCGGTGCGGGTCAGTTCGACCGGGCGGCCCGCGCGGGTGACCTCGCGGGTGGCCGGGTCCATGCGCAGGTCGGCGAAGGTGAGCGCGGCGTCCTGTGGGACCTCCGCGGCGCTGGCCGCCGCCACGGCGTACGAGGTGCGGCGCAGCAGGGCGCGCAGCCGGGCCAGCAGCTCGTCGAGTTCGAAGGGCTTGACGAGGTAGTCGTCCGCACCGGCGTCCAGCCCGGTGACCCGGTCGCCGACGGTGTCCCGGGCGGTGAGCATCAGGATGGGCGTGGTGACGCCGTTGTGGCGCAGGCGGCGGGCGGTGGTGAGGCCGTCCATACGTGGCATGAGCACGTCGAGGATGATGGCGTCGGGGCGGTAGGCCTCGACCTGTTCGAGCGCGGCGAAGCCGTCGGCGGCCAGTTCCGTGTCGTATCCCTCGAACGCGAGGCTGCGACGGATCGCCTCGCGTACCGCGGGCTCGTCGTCCACGACCAGGATCCGGGACGGCTGTTCGCCGCTCTCGGCGGGGCTCATCGTGTGCGTACCTCGCTGTCGCTCGAAATGTGTCGATCGGGGTGTTCGTTCAGCCTCGCACGGATGCGGAGGCGGTGCGGCGGCGCGGGTGGACGCGTTTGACCGTACGGCCGCGTCCCGGCACGGCGGCAGCGACCTCGGCGGGGCGAGTGGCGGGCGGGGAGCCCGCCAGGGCGATCGCCAGGCCGAGATCGGCCGCGCACCCCGCGCTGAGCCCGGGGTGCGCGGCGCGATGGACCGGTACGGTCCCGCGGCCACCGCCCGAGCACCAGGTTACGGCGCTGGCGAGGGCATGGCGGGCACGGTAGGCACCGACGGTGATACGGGCCATGAACGGCTCCTCAGCTGTTGTAGCTGATGTGGTTGCTGTCGAGGAACGACTTGACGGTGTTGATCGGGATGGCGAAGCCCAGGCCGATGCTGCCCGAGCCGCCGGACGAGCTGCCGCTGCTCGAACTCGGCGTGTACATCGCGGAGTTGATGCCGATGATCTGGCCGCTCAGACTGATCAACGCACCGCCGGAGTTGCCGGGGTTGAGCGAGGCGTCGGTCTGTATCGCCTTGTAGGTGGTGGTGTTCCCGCCGACCTGGCCGTTGTACTGGCCGCCGCCGAACTCGAACGGCCACTGGTTGCCACCACCGCCGCCCCGGCCACCGAAGCCGCCGCCGTTGCCGCTGTCGCCGGAGTTGCCGCCGTCGGTGGGCACGGTCACGTCGCGGTTGAGTGCGGAGACGACACCGCTGGTGACGGTGTTGGACAGCCCCTCGGGGGAGCCGATGGCGACGACCGGGTCACCGACGGCGAGCGCGTTGGAGTTGCCCAGCGTGGCGGCCGGGAGTCCGCTGACCCCTTGCGCCCTGAGCACCGCGAGGTCCTTGGCAGCGTCGGTCGCGATGACCTTCGCGTTCGCGCTCTTGCCGTTGGTGAACTTCACCTTCACGGTGTCCGCGCCCGCGATCACATGGTTGTTGGTGAGGATCGTGCCGTCCGGGCGGAGGACCACCCCGGAGCCGATCGACTGCCCGCCGCTGGTGTTCGCGGTGATCTCCGCGATGCTCGGGCTGGCCGCGGACGCCACCGCGCTCACGCTGCCCAGGGACTTGGCGGAGGCCGGTGATCCGACGACGGACGACGAAACGGTGTCGCCGCGGGTCGAGTCGGCTATGAGGGCCGCGGTGCCGCCGCCGACCAGCCCGGAGGCCAGGGCGACCGCGGCGACGAGCGCCACGGAGCGGCGCGAGCGCCGGGGGGCGGGCCCGCCGGGCTCGGCCACCGGCTGTGACGGGTGGTACGGGGGCGGGGGCGGGTACGCGCCGTCGAAGGCGCTCCCGGCACTGTGCTGCGAGCCGCTGCTGAAGTGGGTGCTGTCCGTCATGGCGATGACTTTCGGCGCCGATCATGAGAGCCGTCTGAGCGCTAGCTGAGAAGCCCGACAGAAGTAGGTATGCCCGAAATAAAGGTCAGGGCCGTCACGTGCTACGCCGCGCAGCCGCAGGACCGGCGGATGACCAGTCGCGACGGGAACTGCTTCAGGCGCTCCCGGCGCGATCCGGCGAACCGCAGACCGTCGTCCAGCACGAGGTCCACGGCCGCCCGGGCCATCGCCTCGCGGTCCGAGGCGACCGTGGTCAGCGAGGGGTCGGTCAGGGCCGCTTCCTTGACGTCGTCGAAGCCCGCGACGGCCAGCTCGCGGGGCACGTCGATGCGCAGCTCCCGGGCCGCACGCAGCAGGCCGATCGCCTGGTCGTCGGTCGAGCAGAACACGGCGGTTGGCCGGTCCGGGCGGGACAGCAGCTCCAGGCCGATCCGATAGGCGTCGTAACGGTTGTACGGGGCCTTGAAAAGGCGGCCCTCCGTGGACCGCCCGGCCTCCTGCATGGCGCGTCGCCAGCCCTCGACGTGGTCGGTGACCGGGTCACCCACCGTCGGGGTGCCCTCCAGGCCGCCGAGGCAGGCCACGTACTCGTGCCCGTGCTCCAGCAGGTGCCGGGTGGCCAGCTGCGCGCCGCCGATGTCGTCGGTCACCACGGCGACGTCATCGATCGCCGCGGGACGTTCGTGGAGCAGCACGACCCGGGCGTCCCACGCCTCGATCTCCGCCGCCGCGTTCTCGCTCGGGCCCTGGCTGATCAGGATCACGCCCGCGACCCGCATGCCCAGGAAGGCACGCAGATAGTGCACCTCGCGCTCGTCGAGGTAGTCGGAGTTTCCGGCCAGGACCATCTTTCCGCGCTCGGCGGCGGCCCGCTCGACCGCGTGTGCCATCTCCGCGAAGAACGGCTGGCGGGCGTCCGGGACGATCAGCCCTATCAGGTCGGTGCGGCGGCTGGCCATCGCCTGGGCCACGCGGTCCGGGCGATAGCCGAGCTGCTTGATGGCCGCGAGCACGCGTTCGCGGGTGGCCGGCGCGACCGGCCTCGGTCCGTTGTTGATGACGTAGCTGACGACCGCGGTCGAGGTCCCCGCGAGCCTGGCCACGTCGTCACGCGTCACCTTGGGCACGGGCGTAGTCTACGCGGGTGAACCGGTGCCCTTACCGGCCGTCTTCACCGGTCGTGCGGCCGGTGGGCACGGTGCCCGCGGCGGCCTCCTCCCGAGCCGCCTCGTCGCGATTCGGCGCGGACCGATCGGCCTGCTTGGTCTGGGCGGCCTTCGCCCCCTCCGCGGCGCGCTCGACCTTCTCCGGCGCCACGAAGCGGTAGCCGACGTTTCGTACCGTGCCGATCAGCGCCTCGTGCTCGGGACCGAGCTTCGCGCGCAGTCGTCGTACGTGCACGTCGACCGTTCGGGTACCGCCGAAGTAGTCGTAACCCCAGACCTCCTGGAGCAGCTGGGCGCGGGTGAAGACCCGGCCCGGATGCTGGGCGAGGTACTTCAGCAGCTCGAACTCCTTGAACGTCAGGTCCAGGACCCGGCCCTTGAGCTTGGCGCTGTACGTGGCCTCGTCCACCGACAGATCGCCGGTACGGATCTCCAGCGGGCTGTCGTCCGCGGTGATCTGCTGGCGGCCGGTCGCCAGCCGCAGCCGCGCCTCGACCTCGGCCGGACCGGCGGTGTCCAGCAGTACGTCGTCCACACCCCAGTCGGCGGTGACGGCGGCCAGGCCGCCCTCGGTGACAACGAGGATCAGCGGGCAACCGGGGCCGGTCGAGCGCAGCAACTGGCACAGGCTGCGGATCTGCGGCAGATCGCGGCGGCCGTCGATGAGGATCACATCGGCGCCGGGAGTGTCCACGAGCGCCGGGCCCTCGGCGGGGGCGACGCGCACGCTGTGCAGCAGCAGCCCGAGCGCGGGCAGCACCTCGGTGGACGGCTGCAGGGCGTTGGTCAGCAGGAGCAGTGAACTCACCGGAGGCTCCCGTCCGTCGTCCGGTCATGGCGCGGATGCGGCACGCGGGGCGCACCGTGCCCACTTGGCCAGCATGGCCCACCCGGGCCATCGGCTGTATACGGCCTCGGATACGGTCCGTCCGAAGTACGTGAACTACCCGGTTTGCTCATTTGCGAACCCTCCTCGGTCCCTGCGAGGACGTCGTGCCCTGCGGCTTTTGGAGTGCCCGAAAGCACGAAAGGACCCGGGGGCGGCGCTGCCCGGATCCTCTTGCCTCAGGAGAATAGCCGACATGGACGCCACGGGTGAGGACGAGTCTGCGCGATCGGGTGTTTCCTCGATCACTTCACGTGGTCGGCAATACACCCGAACGAGATCATCACGTCATGTTCTGTTGACGGAGGACGGGGTCCGGATCGAGGCGGTGCACCAGCCCGCGCTGGACGGCTCGGACGGGTTCGCGGTGGTGCTGGCGCACGGCTTCACCGGCGCGCTGGAGCGGCCCGCGGTACGGCGGGCCGCTGGGACTTTCCGGCGTTTCGGCGGCGTGATCACGTTCTCCTTCCGGGGGCACGGTGGTTCCGGCGGCCGCTCCACGGTCGGGGACCGCGAGGTCCTGGACGTGGACGCGGCGGTCCGCTGGGCGCGTCGGCTCGGATACCGGCGGGTGGCGACCGTCGGCTTCTCGATGGGCGGGTCGGTGGTGCTGCGGCAGGCGGCGCGGGGTGCGGAGGATGCGCTGGTCGACGCGGTGGTGTCGGTCAGCGGGCCCGCGCGCTGGTACTACCGGGGTACGGCGCCGATGCGGCGGCTGCACTGGATCGTCACCCGGCCGGTCGGCCGTACGGTGTCGCGATACGGCCTGAAGACCCGCATCCACCCCGAGGACTGGAATCCGGTTCCGATGTCGCCCGTCGAGGCGGTGCCGCTGGTCGCTCCGACGCCGCTGCTGATCGTCCATGGTGATCGGGACGCGTACTTTCCGCTGGATCATCCCCGGGCCCTGGCGGCTGCCGCCGCCAGGGACACGACGGAGTTGTGGATAGAACCGGGCTTCGGACACGCGGAGAACGCGGCGTCGCCGCCGCTGCTGCTCCGCATCGGCAAGTGGGTGTCTCACCGGTGCGCCGAGAAGACCCCCACCCACTGACCCGCAGCGCGGCAGCCGGGGTGGGCGGGTGGGTGAAAACCCCAATCGCACAGCGCGAGCGCCCCGCCAATTACCCTGAACGCCGACACCACAACGCACCGCTGAAACGCACCGCGAAGGAGCCGCCATGGGCGCCACCGACACGTCGGCCGCGGCCCCGCCCCCGCCCGCGACGGGGACCATCCGCTACTGGGCGGCGGCAAAGGCGGCCGCCGGCACCCCGGAGGAGCCGTACGCGGCGGTGACCCTCGCCGAGGCGCTGCGCGCCGCAGGCGAACGGCATGCCGGGCAGCCCGAGTTCGCCCGGGTCCTGGCCAGGTCCTCGTTCCTCGTCGACGGACAGCCCGTCGGCACCCGTGACCACGCCACGATCAAACTGGCCGACGGCGGCACCGTCGAGGTCCTTCCGCCGTTCGCGGGAGGATGAGCGACGCGATGACGACACCAGAGTGGAACAACAGCGGTCACGGCGGCTACGGCGGCCAGTACGACCCCGCGTACGGCTACCCCGGCTATGCGCCGGACCAGCATCTCGACCAGCACTACCCGCCCGAGCAGACGGCGGCGGCCTACCCGCCGCCCTCGTACGGCTACGAGACCTACCAGGCCCAACCCGCCCCCGCGGAACAGCCGTATCCGCTTCCCCAGCCCGCACCGGAACCGGAACCGGCGCCCGCACCCGCGCCGACCCTCCGGACCGGCTCGCCGATCATCCCTCCGGGCATCCAGCCCGCGCTGCTGACCGCCGTGCTCGCCGCGCTCACCGCGGCGGGCGCCGCGCTGGGCAGCCCGGCGCTGGCCGTGGCCGCCGTCCTGCTGCAGGCCGTCACGGCCGCCGGATGGTTCCGGCTGAACGGCATGTGGCCCGCCCGCCAGGGCATCGCGCTGGCCTTCCTCGCCGGACTGGCGGCGGACGTCGGCCTGCTCGCGGCCCCGGCCGACCAGGCGCCGTCCGTCATCCTCGGCGCGCTCGGGGTGTGGATCCTGCTGATCCTGGTGCAGCAGATGCGGCACCAGGGCAGCGCCGACGAGCGGCTGTCGAGCCTGACGGCGACGGCCGCCTCGACCGCGCTGACCGTACTGGCCGCCGGATATCTGGCGATCGACGGCAAGGCGGGCAGCCACCCCGTGGTGGTGGGCGCGGTCGCGGTCGCGGTGGCGACAGTGGCGCGGGCGCTGCCGCTGCCGTCGGCGGTCTCCGTGGTCGTCGCCCTGCTGGCGGCGGCGGGCAGCGGTGTCGCCACCGACCGGCTGACCGGCATGGGCACCACGTCCGCCGTCTTGATCGCGGTGGCCGCCGGGGTCTGCGCGCTGATCGGGCTGCGGGTGGCCAGCTATGACTTCCCGTCCCGCTTCGTGCACTTCACGGCGGGGGTGGCGCTGCCGCTGACGGCAGCGGCTCCGGTCGTCTACGTGCTCGGGCGTGCACTGGGTTCGTAGCGGCCGCTGACGAGCGTCTACCGGCGTGGTCCGCGGGGAACCGCCCGCCCCCTTCGGACGTAGTGATCTATGACGCCAGCCCTCGGTGGTATCCCCGGCAAGGCGGACAGGTACGCCAGGTAGGGTCGCGGCGCCGAAGAACCACGCCTGGAGACGCCGGGGAGTGGGGGAAGAGGAGAGATGCGCGGGCGCGGGATACGCATACTGCTGATACTCGTCGTGCTGCTCGGTGGCCTGTTCGTCGCCGCCGACCGGCTCGCGGTCTCCTATGCGGAGTCCAAGGCGGCGGAGAAGATACAGCGGTCACAGGGGCTGGCGGACAAACCCGATGTGTCGATCAAGGGCTTTCCGTTCCTGACCCAGGTCGCGAGCAAGAAGCTGGACGAGGTCTCGGTGACCTTCACCGGCCTGCAGACCACCTCCGACTCCGGCACGCTGCGGGTCGCCAGGCTGACCGCTGACGGACACGGGGTCCAGCTCAATGGCGACCTGATGAGCGGCAACATCAGCAGCGCGGTCGCCGACAACGCCACCGGCACCGCGCTCATCTCGTACGCCGATCTGTCGAAGAGCGCGTCGAACGGGATCACCGTCGCGTACGGGGGCAAGGGCGCGAACGGCAAGGGGCAGTTGAAGGTCACCGGCAGTGTGCAGCTGCCGCTGGTGGGTACCCAGCAGGTCAGCGTGATGAGCCATGTGGAGATCAAGAACGGCGACGCGGTGCAGTTGCACGCTGACGGTATGCCGTCGATCATGGGAATCTCGCTGCCGGTCAGCGCGGAGCAGCTGGTGCGCCAGCAGACGGACTTCGGCGGTCAGCTGTCCGGACTGCCCAGCGGAATCAAGCTGACCAGCGCCGAGGCCACCCCTGACGGCCTCCAGGTGTCGCTGTCCGGGACGAACGTCAAGCTGGGCTGACGCCCAACCGCGCGGCCCCGGCCAATGGTCCGGTGGGTGAGACAAAGCGTCCGCCCCTCAGCCGTATGGCGGTGGCCCGCCCGCCCCAGCCCCTCGCGGCAGGCCGCGAGGGGCTGAAACGTACCGCCATTCGGACGATCTCGTCTCGGATGATGACACGCCGGTGACACCCGCCCCGTGCTTCCCTACGATCGGGGCCATGAAGCGACAGGCGGATCTCACGAAGCGGCGGGCAGTCGACCTGTGCCGCGTCGCCGCCATGCTCTGTCGCGTTCCCTGAAGGGTCCACCGCCCTGAGGGCCTCCCCGCCCGGGCTCGCATTCCCACCCTTCATCCGCAGCCGCACCCCGTCGCGCCCTCGCGCGCCCGCGTACGGGGGCACCCGCACAGTCAACGCCCCGCCGCAACTGCCCCGGAGGAGAACAGCATGAGCCGCAGCGACGTCCTCGTCGACGCCGAGTGGGTCGAGAGTCATCTCGACGACCCCAAGGTCGTCATCGTCGAGGTGGACGAGGACACCTCGGCGTACGAGAAGAACCACATCAAGAACGCCATCCGGATCGACTGGAAGCAGGACCTCCAGGACCCGGTGCGCCGTGACTTCGTCGACCAGGGGGGCTTCGAGAAGCTCCTGTCGGAGCGGGGCATCGCCAACGACGACACCGTCGTCCTGTACGGCGGCAACAACAACTGGTTCGCGGCGTACGCCTACTGGTACTTCAAGCTCTACGGCCACCAGGACGTCCGCCTGCTGGACGGCGGCCGCAAGAAGTGGGAGCTGGACTCCCGCGACCTGGTCGTCGAGGTGCGGACCCGTCCGCAGACCGACTACAAGGCCAAGGAGCAGGATCTGTCGATCCGCGCCTTCCGCGACGACGCCGTCAAGGCGATCGGTCAGCTGAACCTGGTCGACGTGCGTTCCCCCGACGAGTTCAGCGGAAAGCTGCTCGCCCCGGCGCACCTCCCGCAGGAGCAGTCGCAGCGCCCGGGCCACATCCCCACCGCCCGCAACATCCCGTGGTCGAAGTCGGCCAACGACGACGGCACCTTCAAGTCGGACGACGAGCTGAAGGAGCTGTACGAAGCCGCGGGTGTGGACCTGGCCAAGGACACCATCGCGTACTGCCGGATCGGCGAGCGCTCCGCGCACACCTGGTTCGTGCTGCACGAACTGCTCGGCCAGCACAACGTCAGGAACTACGACGGCTCCTGGACCGAGTACGGCTCGCTGGTGGGCGTGCCGATCGAGCTCGGATCCAACTGACCCCCTAGGTAAGGAAGTTCACTCATGTGTGGAGCCAAGGCCGGCGGCCCGGACGCTTCGACCGTAAAGGCCGGTGAGACGACGATCCAGGGCTCGGTGACCCGCGGCGGCCAGCCCGTCACCGGTTACGTGCGCCTGCTGGACAGCACCGGTGAGTTCACCGCCGAGGTGCCGACCTCGGCGACCGGGCAGTTCCGCTTCTACGCCGCGGAGGGCACCTGGACCGTGCGCGCCCTGGTGCCGGGCGCGCAGGCGGACCGCACCGTCGTCGCCCAGCAGGGCGGCCTGGCGGAGGTCGCCATTGCCCTTTGAGGCACTCGTACGGCCGGAGGGCCGCATCCCAGGGTTGGACGCCTTGCGGGGTGCGGTCCTCCGCGCTGTCTGCCGGCGCCTTCCGGACGTACCGTGGAAGTATGTACGCGCGGCGTAGGCACTGGTACTTCGCCATGATGGGCACGTGTATCGGGATGTTCGTCCTGGCCTGGGGCGTCGTGCGTCTGTGGTCGGTCCCGGCGGCCGTCGCGATGTGCGTGGTGGCGATGGTCATCCCGCCGGTCGCGGCGGTGGTGGCGAACCGGCGCGGCCCGGACGACACCTGGTGGGACGTGCCCGATGACAGCTGGCTCAAGGACGAGCCGAAGGACGACACCTGGCGGGAGAGCGAGAAGGCCGCCAAGGAGCGCCTGGACCGGCTGGACCGGGGCGACTCCGGTCAGTAGACCAGCGGCGCCGCACGGTCAGTAGACGAGCGCCTGCACGCCGTCCGCCATGGCCTCCTGGACGAAGACCTGCGCCCCGGCGATCCGTACGCCCTTCATGACGTCGGCCTCGGTGATGTCCCGGCGGGCCGCGCACTGGGTGCACAGGGTGATCCGGCCGCCCGCCAGAATGCCGTCGATCAGGTCCGGCAGCGGTGCCGCGTGCGGCAGCTCGAACTCCGCCGCCCGGCCGGGCAGCGCGAACCACGCGGACTCACCGGTCAGCCACAGCGAGACCTCGACGCCGCTGGCCGCGGCCACCGCCGCCACCGTGAACGCCTGCGAGCACCGCTCGGGCGCGTCCGCGCCCGCCGTCACCTTGATCACCAGCTGCTTGGTCACGCAGCTCACCCTACGCCGCCGCGCGGCCCGCCCACCCCGCCGACTAGACTCGGACCCGGTCCGTAAGTCAGCAGCCTGCCCGAGGAGCACCAACGTGCTTGAGGTCTTTTTCGAAGCCCTTCTCGCCCTGGTCGTTGTGGCCGTCATCGCCTTCACCGGCCTGTCCGTGAAGAAGCTCTTCCAGGGCCAGCGCTGACCCGACGTCCCTGACCAACCCCTCACAGATCGTCTGAGCCCCACCCCATGATCGAGATTCCGTCCGACCTCCACCCGGACCTCGTCCCGCTCGCGTTCCTCCTCGGCAACTGGCAGGGCGCGGGCGTGTCCGACTTCCCCGGTTCCGAGAAGTGCAACTTCGGGCAGGAGGTCACGTTCTCCCACGACGGCCGCCCGTTCCTGGAGTACACCTCGCGCACCTGGGTGCTGGACGCCGAGGGCAACAAGGTGCGTCCGCTGGAGAACGAGAGCGGCTACTGGCGCGTCGACGCCGACCGCAAGGTCGAGATCGCGATGGCGCGCGACGCCGGTGTCATCGAGATCTGGTACGGCGAGCTGGCCGACAAGAAGCCGCAGATCGACCTGGTGACCGACGCGGTGGCCCGGCTGGGCTCCGCCGAGCCGTACTCGGGCGGCAAGCGGCTGTACGGCTACGTCAAGGGCGACCTGATGTGGGTGGGGGAGAAGACGACGCCCGAGGTGCCGCTGCGCCCGTACATGTCGGCGCAGCTGAAGAAGGTCGTGGACCCGTCGGAGTGGGCCAAGGACCTGAAGGACCTGCCGGACGACGGCATCGCGTTCTTCAAGTAATCCTTCCCCGGCTTCTTCCCTAGAATCGGTGGCGTGGTGAGCACCGACTGGAAGAAGGACCTGCGCGAGCGCGGATACCGGCTGACGCCGCAGCGTCAGCTGGTGCTCGAGGCTGTCGACCACCTGGAGCACGCCACTCCGGACGACATCCTGTCGGAGGTCCGGCGGACCGCCAGCGGCGTCAACATCTCCACCGTCTACCGGACGCTGGAGCTGCTGGAGGAGCTGGGCCTGGTCAGCCACGCCCACCTGGGGCACGGTTCGCCCACGTACCACCTCGCCGACCGGCACCACCACATGCATCTGGTCTGCCGGGACTGCGAGAAGGTCATCGAGGCGGACGTCTCGGTGGCCGCACCGCTCATCACGGAGCTGCGGCGTACGTTCGGCTTCGACACCGATATGAAGCACTTCGCGATCTTCGGGCGTTGTGCGAACTGCTCCCGCACCGTCGCGGACCCCAAGGCCGTGTCCGGCGGGTCGTAGGCTGGTGCGCATGACGAAGAGTCCCCTGCTCTCGCTGCCCGGTGCCGTCCCCGCCGAAGCACCGGACGAGGGCGTCGCCGCCCACTACGGAGACCTGTTCCGCGAGCAGCGCGCACTCGCCGCCGGGACGGGTTTCGTCGACCTGTCGCACCGTGGTGTCATCACCGTCAGCGGCGCCGACCGGCTGAGCTGGCTGCATCTGCTGATCACCCAGCACGTCAGCGAACTGCCGCCGCAGCAGGCCACGGAGGCGCTGATCCTGTCCGCCCACGGGCATGTCGAGCACGCGCTGTACCTGGTGGACGACGGCACGACGACGTGGATCCACGTCGAGCCCGGTACGCAGGGCGAGTTGCTCGCGTACCTGGAGAGCATGAAGTTCTTCTACCAGGTGGAGACAGCGGATGTGACGGACGCCTACGCCGTCGTCCATCTGCCCGCCGGTTCCATCGCCGAGGTGCCGGACGGCTGGGCGGTTCGGGAGGTCGCGTACGGTCGCGATGTCTTCGTGCCGCGCGGCGAGTTGGAGTCAGTCGCCGAGCAGGCCGGTCCGGCGATCGGCGTGTTGGCACTTGAGGCGCTGCGGATCGAGGCGCACCGCCCGCGGCTCGGTCTGGAGACCGACCACCGGACGATCCCGCACGAGGTGGGCTGGCTGGAGACCGCGGTCCACCTCAACAAGGGCTGCTACCGCGGCCAGGAGACGGTGGCCCGGGTGCACAACCTCGGCCGCCCGCCGCGCCGTCTGGTCTTCCTGCACCTCGATGGCAGCGAGGTCAAGCTGCCGGGGCACGGCGCGCCGGTGCGACTGGCCGAGGACGGGATGGAGGGCCGCCAGCTCGGCTTCGTCACGTCCTCCGCGCGGCACTACGAACTCGGCCCGATCGCCCTGGCGCTGGTCAAGCGGAACGTCCCCGCGGACGCGGTCCTGCTCGCGGACACGGTCCCGGCCAACCAGGAAGTGGTGGTCGAGCCCTGATCAGGGGTGGGCGGGCGGGAAGAACCCACGCCCGTCCTCGACTACCGGGGTTCAGACCTCCAACAGCACCGTAAACGGCCCGTCGTTGGTCAACGACACCTTCATGGCGGCCCCGAAGCGCCCCGTCTCCACATGGGCGCCCAACGCCCGGAGTTGCGCGACCACCTCATCGACCAGCGGCTCCGCCACCGGCCCCGGCGCCGCCGCGTTCCACGTCGGCCGACGCCCCTTGCGGGCGTCGCCGTAGAGCGTGAACTGGCTGACCACCAGAAGCGGCGCGCCGATGTCGGAGCAGGAGTGCTCATCGGGCAGGATGCGCAGTGTCCACAGCTTGCGGGCGAGTTGGGCGGCCTTCTCGGGGGTGTCCTCGTGGGTCACCCCGACCAGGACGCACAGTCCCGGGCCGGTGATCTTGCCGATGGTCTCACCATCGACCGTGACGGCTGCTTCGGTCACTCGCTGGGCTACGGCACGCATGGCCCCCATTGTGGCGCGCCCCGTCGGGTGCCACTCTCAGGGGTGAATTCGTCATCTCAACGCCGGGGGGCGTACGCCCGCCAGGACCCGCCTCAGCCAAGAGCGCAGGGGCTGTTCGGGTGCACAGGCGCTGCGAGTTGTCAGTGCGCAGTGGCACGATCTGATCCGAGGCGATGCCGGGGGCCCGTTCGCACCGCCCAATGGAGGGGACGTACCCGACGGAGGGGACGTATGCGCATAACTATCGCCGACACCGGACAGACATCCGATACTGCAACCACAGCCGCCACATCCGACACCGACAGCCGCACCGAGACCCGCACCCACGCCCGTACCGCCCTAACCGTCCGTACCGCCCGTAACAAGGAAGCCCGCATGCTGCAGGCCGACGCACTCGATCCCCGCACCCCGCGGCCGGACACACCCCGCTCGCGGGCGGCTGCCGAGAACCCCTCGGAGGCCGTCATGCCCCCACTGGGCACCTTCCGTCTAGCCGAGCTGCGGACGCTGCGCCGTGACGCCCAGCAGGAGGAAGCCGACCTGTCGTATCTGCGGCGGCTGCTGCAGGGCCGGATCGACATCCTGCGGGCGGAGCTGGGGCGGCGTACGGCGCCTGGGGACGCCAAGGACCAGAAGCACCCGAAGGACTCCAGGCCGGGGCGCACGCTCCTGGTGCGCCCGCTGCTCGACCGGCTGCCGGAGATCCTGGCCGACGGCCCCTCGCGAGGGGTGCGGTCCGCGCGGCACGTGACGTTGGGCACCCCGCACAGCGAGGAGTACCGGCAGCTGGCCGAGGAGATGCTCGCCGACGTGGAGCTGTCCGACCTTGCCGCCCGCACCGATCAGGAGCTGGACGCCGCGATGGCCAAGCTGGTCGGGCGCGAGCAGCAGGTCTCCCAACGCCGCAGGCAGCTGCAGACGACCGTGGACGGTTGCAGCGCGGAGATTGCCCGAAGGTACCGTGAGGGCGAAGCACGAGTCGACGACCTGCTCTCTGGCGGCTAGGCCGCCGGTCCGGGAGATCCCCGACCGGCCCGCTGAGGGGAGCGGTCGTCCATCCCCTCCTCGGAAGGCCGACGATGACGTCCCGTACCCGCACTGAGCTGCCCGTTCTCGCAGAGGTCATACGCTCCGGCTTCGTCGAGGGCCGTCATCGCGGGTCGCTGGTGCTGCTGGACGCGGACGGCGGCGTGGATCTCGCGCTGGGCGAGGTGGCCGCGCCCGTCTTCCCCCGCTCGGCGAACAAGCCGATGCAGGCGGAGGCGCTGCTGTGGGCGGGGTGTGAGCTGGAAGGGGAACTGCTGGCGCTGGCAGCCGCCAGCCACTCCGGAGAAACGTTCCACCTCGAAGGCGTCCGCAGGATCCTGGCCAGCGCCGACCTTGATGAGGGTGCCCTGCAGACCCCGCCCGACCTGCCGCTCGATCCGCACGAGGCGGAGGGCTGGCTGCAGACCGGCGGCACCCGGGACCCGCTGCTGATGAACTGCTCGGGCAAGCACGCCGCGATGCTGGCCGTCTGCGTACGCAACGGCTGGCCGCTGGACAGCTATCTCGACCTCTCGCACCCGCTGCAGCAGCTCGTCCTGGACGTGGTCCGTGACGCCAGCGGCGAGAGCGTCGACCACATCGGCGTCGACGGCTGCGGTGCGCCGCTGATGGCGCTGAGCCTGACCGGTCTCGCCCGCGCCTTCCGCGGCTATGTGCTCGCCGAGCCGGGCACCCCCCGGCGCAAGGTCGCCGACGCGATGCGCGCCCACCCCCAGTACGTGGCGGGCACCCGGCGGCCGGACACCTGGCTGATGCGCGAGGTACCGGGGACGCTGTCGAAGATGGGCGCGGAGGCGGTGCAGGCGGTGGCGCTGCCGGACGGCAGGGCACTCGCCTTCAAGATCGACGACGGCGCCGGGCGCGCCCTCGGCCCGGTACTGGCCCGCGCCCTGCGGCTGCTGGGCGTTGACGCGCCGGTGGTGGACCGCATCGGCGAGGCTCCGCTGATGGGCGGTCCGAAGAAGGTCGGCGAGATCCGCGCCGCCTTCTGAGGTCGCTGTGAGCAGGCGCCGGAAAACCCGGATGCGCCGGGGAGTGCGTGCGGCTTAGCCTGCCGGAATGAGCGGCACGATCGAGGTCCGGTACATCGAGGAGTCCGACTACGGCGACTGGGTGTTGGCAACGCGGAGGGGCTTCCTGCGCCCGCCGGTGCGGGAGGACCAGGACACGTCCGTGACACCGTCCGTGATGGGGATCGAACCGGCCCGCACCCAGGGCGCGTTCGACGGCGGACGGTGCGTCGCCACGTTCCGTACGCTGCCGCGCGAGCTGACCGTCCCGGGCGGCGCGATGATCTCGGCGGACGCGGTCAGCAGTGTGACCGTGACCGCGACCCACCGGCGGCGCGGACTGCTCAGCCGGATGATGGCGCGCGGCCTGGCGGCGGCGAAGGAACGCGGCGACGCGGTCTCCATCCTGGTCGCCGCGGAGTACCCGATCTACGGCCGCTTCGGCTTCGGCCCGGCCACCTGGGTCACCGACTGGACGGTGGAGATCCCGCGGGCCCGGCTCGGCCGCCACGAACTGCCCGACGGCGCTCGTATCGACCTGGTCGACGGCGCCGAGGTCCGCAAGGTGGGACCGGAACTGCACGAGCGGGTAAGACGGTTGACCCCGGGGGCGATCAACCGCACCGAGAACTTCTGGAAGCTGTACACCGGCGAGGTGGAGCTGTTCTCGCACCCCTGGACCGAGCCCCACCACGCCGTGTACCGGGACGCCACCGGCCGGGTGGACGGCCTGCTCACCTACGCCATCGACGACGTGTGGGACGGCAAGATGCCGCAGGACACGCTCACCGTGCGGAGCATGACCGCCACCACCCCGGAGGCCGAGCGCGCGCTGTGGAGATACGCGCTGTCCGTCGACTGGGTCGTCAAGCTCGCCTCCGGGTCCCGCCCGCCCGACGACCTGCTGCCGCTGCTCCTGGGGGACCCGCGGGCCGCCAGGGTCACCTCGCACGCCGACTTCATGTGGCTGCGGGTGCTTGATGCGGTGACCGCGCTGGAGGCGCGCGGCTACGCGGGCACCGGCGAACTGGTGCTGCAGGTCGAGGACGCCGACGGGTACGCCGACGGCCGGTGGCGACTGACCGCCTCACCCGAGGGCGGCCAGGTCCGCGCTACGGGAGCGGAGCCCGATCTCGTCTTGGACGTAAGGGAGTTGGGGGCGCTGTATCTGGGCGATGAGTCGGCGGTGCGGCTGGCCGCCCTCGGCCGCGTCGAGGAGCGGCGCCCGGGCGCCGCCGCACGCGCTGACGCGCTCCTGCGCACCCCGCGTCGGCCGTGGTGCCCGGAGACCTTCTGATCCGGGCGGCCACCGGTCCCGGATCCGCCGGACCGTCCTTACCCCTTGGTGAAGACCATCCAGCGCTGTGGATCGTCCAGCGGCCGGAATCCGGCCTGCTCGTAGACGCCGTGTGCGTCCTCGGTCGCCAGCAGAATGCGGCGCAGGCCGTACGGCATCAGATGGTCGCGCACCGCCTCCACCAGTGCGGTGCCCAGACCGTGGCCGCGCGCCGAGCGGTCGACGTAGACATCGCAGAGCCAGGCGAAGGTCGCGTGGTCGGTGACCACCCGGGCGTAGGCCACCTGGATCCCCGAACCGGCCTGGTACGCCCCGAAGTTGAGAGACCCGGCGATGGCGCGTTCCTGTGCTTCGCGGCTGCGGCCTATCGCCCAGTAGGCGTCGGTGCTCAGCCAGCGGTGCACCCGGGTGACGTCCAGCCGGGCCGGGTCGGTGGAGATGTCGTACACGGCTTCCATGGTGGGGAGGCTGGCAGGCCGACCGGCGCCGCGTCGAGGGGATTTCCACGTGGTCCACGCCACCACGGGGAGCGCCACGCCGCCCACCAGCGGCTTCACAACCGGACCGTCCGCGACCGGGAGCACTCGCGTTCCGTGGCACGGCAGTTCGGCACAAGTGATTGAGCACAGCAACCGAAAAGACGCATCATGATCGTGGTGACCGGAGCGCCCGGGAACATCGGACGCCACCCACGCAAGGGGTTTGGGGGAAGCCCCGAACAACCAGCGACAATGCCCACCCACGGGGGGTCTGGGGGAGACCCCCGGAAGACACCAGCAATGCCCACCGCGAAAGGTGAAACGTATGAAGGTCGGAATCGTCGGCGCGACCGGCCAGGTCGGCGGCGTCATGCGCCAGGTGCTGGCGCAGCGCGCGGCCGAGGGCCTCGGCCTGCCAGTCGGGGAGCTGCGGCTGTTCGCCTCGGCGCGTTCGGCGGGCCGAACGCTGCCCTGGCAGGGCACCGAGGTGGTCGTGGAGGACGCCGACACCGCCGACTACCGCGGCCTTGACATCGTGCTGTTCTCCGCGGGGAAGACGGCATCGCTGGCGCTCGCGCCGCGCGTCGCGGAAGCCGGGGCGGTCGTGGTCGACAACTCCTCGGCCTGGCGCCTGGACCCGCAGGTCCCGCTGGTGGTCTCCGAGGTCAACCCGCACGCGGTCACCGACCGTCCCAGGGGCATCATCGCCAACCCCAACTGCACCACCATGGCCGCGATGCCGGTGCTGCGCCCGCTGCACGAGGAGGCAGGCCTCGTCAGCATGGTCGTGGCGACCTACCAGGCGGTGTCCGGCAGCGGTCTCACCGGTGTCGCCGAACTCGCCGAGCAGGCAGCCGCGGTGGGGGACCGAGCCCGCGAACTGACCTTCGACGGCAGCGCCGTGGACCTCCCCGAGCCCAAGGTCTACGCCCGGCCCATCGCGTTCAACGTACTGCCGCTCGCCGGATCCCTGGTGGACGACGGCTCGGGCGAGACCGACGAGGAGCAGAAGCTCCGCAACGAGAGCCGCAAGATCCTGGAGATCCCGGACCTGAAGGTGTCCGGCACCTGCGTGCGGGTGCCGGTCTTCACTGGCCACTCGCTGCAGATCAACGCCCGCTTCGCCCGCGACATCTCTCCGCACCGGGCGCACGAACTGCTCGGTGGTGCGCCCGGTGTGGCACTGTCCGACGTCCCCACCCCGCAGCAGGCCGCGGGTCAGGACCCCACGTTCGTCGGCCGGATCCGTACCGATGAGACCGTGGCCCACGGGCTGTCACTGTTCTGCTCCAGTGACAACCTGCGCAAGGGCGCGGCACTCAACGCGGTGCAGATCGCGGAGCTGGTGGCGGCCGAACTGGGCTGAGCGGCCGGGAGGTTGGGCGGCCGTCCAGCTGAGCATGGGATCAGCGGCGGCCGCCCGGCAGGAACCCGAGGACCGCGGCGGTGAAGTCCTCAGGGCGCTCGGCGTGCACCAGATGACCCGAGGGAATGGTGAGCAGCCTGCCGCCCGGTATCAGCCGGGCCATCTGGGCGAGCTGGTCTTGCGGTATGTGGCTGCGTGAGCCGCCCGCGATGACCAGTGTCGGCGCGGTGATCGCGGCGAGCCCGGAGTGCCAGTGCGACGGCGGTGTCGCGAGTTGGGTATGCACCGCGGTCACCACGTCCCAGTCGAAGTCCAGTTCTCCGTCGGGCCGTTCGGTCTCCTTGTGGTCCCGGGGATACGGCGCCGGAGCCTCCTCCAGCACCAGCCGCTCCACCCGCTCCGGGTGCGCCTGCGCGAACAGGTGTGCTACCACTCCGCCCATCGAGTGCCCGACCAGCGTCACCTGGTCAAGGCCGAGCGCGTTCAGCAGTCCCACGACATCGTCACGCATCAGCTCGAACGAGTACCTACCGGGCCAGTCGCTGCGCCCATGCCCGCGCAGGTCGGGCACGTAGACCCGCCAGCCCGCCGCGAGCTCCTCCGCGATCGCGTCCCAGTCCGTGCTGGATTCACCCAGTGCGTGCAACAGCATCACTGGCGGCCCGTCGGGATTCCCCGACACCCGGCAGGCCAGCCGGACTTCACCGGTGTCGATCAGACGCAGCTCCATCCTGCGAAGCTACCTCGCGGGGGGCGGCGCCAGCCATACCGCGCCGCGCGTCGCTGGCGCCATGTCAGCCGTTGGCGTAGACGGGTCGCTGTCCGAACTTGACGTCCTGGGCGTAGTCCTTGAGCGTGATGGCATTGGCCGCCTTTGTGGTGATCTTGGTGATGACCCCCTTCCACGGCAGATAGGGCAGCGCCTTCCACATCAGATTGCGGGTCCATATCTGCGACCGCGTCTGCGGCACCAGGAACCGGTCGAGACCCTCGGCCTGCTTCATGCACACCGCGGCGTACGGGCGTATCCGCTCCTCGTACCGTGCGAAGGCTGTGCGATGGTCATCGGGGGCCGCCGCCAACTCACCCGCCAGCACATACGCGCCGACCACCGCGAGCCCGGTGCCCATGGCGCCTGGCCCGCCGGCGTAGCCCGCGTCGCCGAGCAGCACCGCCCGTCCGTTGGAGTACCGGTCGATATGGATCTGGCTCGCGCGGTCGAAGTAGAAGTCGGGCGCCTCGCGCATCGCCGTCAACAGCCATGGCGCCTCCCACCCTTCGTCCGCGAAGACGCTGGTGACGATGTCCTTGTGCTGCTCGGTGTTCCGGTGGTCGTACTCCAGCCGTTGCGAGGCGAAGAACAACGCGGCCGTGGCTTCGGCGGTGTCCCGCTTGCTGTAGACGTACACGCCTTTGCCCGGAGTGCTGTACATCAGACCGCGGTGGTCCAGCCCGAACCGGTTGGGCACGGTGAAGACCGCGGAGCACACGCCCAGGTCGCGCCGGAAGTCCGACTCCGGCCCGAAGGCCAGCCGACGGACGCCGGAGTGCACCCCGTCGGCGCCTACGACGAGGTCGAAGGTGCGTGGCGCGGAGCGCTCGAAGGTGACGTCGATCCTGTCGGCACGCTCGGTGAGTGAGGTGATCGAGTCGCCGAAGACGTACTCGGTGCGGTCCTTGGTGGCCTCGTAGAACACTCGGCTCAGATCGCCGCGGGCGATCTCCACCTCACCGCTCATGATCTCCGACGGCAGGCTGGAGAGCTGCTTGCCGTCCGCGTCGACGACGGCCACGGCGCCCGTGTGCGTCTGCAGCCGCCGGATCTCGTCCAGCAGTCCCATACGCTCCAGCACGGTCAGGTGCGCGGTTCCCCGGAAGTCCACCGCCTGGCCGCCCTCGCGCAGGGCCGGTGCCCTCTCCACCAGTGTGGTGCGGAATCCGTACCGGCCCAGCCAGTAGGCGAGCGCGGGCCCGGCGATGCTGCCGCCGGAGATGAGAACGGTCTTCATGGAGTCCCCCCGTGGTCCGTTGGTTGTCTGTCGGTCTGTCGGTCTGCCGGCGTCTGTCCTGCCGTGGAACGACCATACGCCGAAGTTGGGCAAGCGCGCAATACATTTGTATAGAACGGATGTGTAGGGCGGTTGCGCCAACCGTGGTTACCCTCCTGGCATGGGAAACCGTGAAGATCTGCTCGCGGGGGCCAAGCGCTGCCTGAGGGAGAAGGGCTATGCGCGCACCACCGTCCGCGACATCGCCTCCGCCGCCGGTGGCGTCAGCATGGCCGCCATCGGCTACCACTTCGGCTCCCGGGAGGCGCTGCTCAATGCGGCGCTGATCGAGGGGATGGACGAGTGGGGCACCCAAGTCATGGGCGCCCTGGCCGAAGCCACCGACCCGGACGCCACTCCCGTCGAGCGCTACACGGCGACCTGGGCCGAGATGGTGAACTCCCTCGCCGGGCAACGCGAGTTGTGGCTCGCCAGCGTTGAGGCGCTGCTGCAGGCCGAACACGCCCCGGAAGTCCGCGCCGGACTGGCGCAGGGCCAGCAGGAGGGCCGCCGCGGTATGGCTGCCTGGATAAAGGGCGTTGAAGAGTCCGCGGTGACCGAAACCGCCGCGCGCACCCTGGGCTCGGTTCAGATGGCCCTGCTTTCCGGCGTCATGATGCAGTGGCTGACCGACCCCGAGCACGCCCCGACCGGCAGCGAAGTCGTGGCAGGCTTGAGGGAGTTGGCGGCCAGGCTGGACCCCGACCCAGACCCGGAGTGGGGCGTCGGCGAGACGCCGCCCGAGTAGGGTCGACGGCCCCGTCGCGCGTTCGGCGGTCACTCCTCCCCGAACGCCCGTGCGGGATAGGGTGCGTGGCCGTGACCGAACCAGACTTCCTGCGCGCCACCCGGGCGTCCTATGACTCCATCGCCACCGACTACGCCGAACGCTTCGGCGGTGAGCTGGCGGCGAAGCCGCTGGAGCGGGCGATGCTCGCCGGGTTCGCCGATCTCGTGCGGGCCGCGGGTGCCGGGCCGGTGGCCGACATCGGGTGCGGTACCGGCCGTGTGACGGCACATCTGAGCGGCCTCGGGGTGTCCGTGTTCGGGGTCGACCTGTCGCCGGGCATGCTCGAGGTGGCCCGGGAGGCGCACCCCGACCTGCGGTTCGAGGTGGGTTCGATGCTGGACCTGGACCTGCCGGACGGTGCTCTGGGCGGGGTCATGGCCTGGTACTCGATCATCCACGTCCCGCAGGAGCGGCTGCCGGAGGTCTTCGCGGAGTTCTACCGGGTGTTGGCTCCAGGCGGCCATGCGCTGCTCGCGTTCCAGGTCGGCGACGAGCCGCTGCGCCGTACGGAGGCGTTCGGTCGACCGATCTCGCTGGAGTTCCACCGGCGGCAGCCGGACCGTGTCGCCGAGTTGCTCACCGAGGCCGGACTGGTCATATGTGCCCGGCTGCTGCGCGAGCGCGACGAGGGCGGCGAGTTCCCGGAGACGACCCCGCAGGGTTTCCTGCTGGCCCGCAAACCGGCCGCCGCTGGCCGGTCATGACCTGCCGCTGCTGGCCGGTCATGATCTGACAGGGGGCTGACGGTGGACCTGTCGGCTGAGCCGAACGGGATCGCCCTGCCCGGGCCGGGCGTCCCTACCAGGCGGCTCCGCCGACGACCGGCGTCGGCCCCGGCGGCCGAGCCGACGGTCCGGCCGCCCGCTTGATGGTGATCAGCCAGCGCCGGCCAGCAGGTTCTCGGACAACGTCCACAGGCGTTCCGCGTCGGCCGGATCACGGACACCCTGCGCGCCCGCCACGATCGACGTGGACATGCCGCGGTATCCCAACCGGACCAGCCACCGGCATGGGGAGATCTGCTGCCCCGGAAGGGGGCGTCGGAAGCCCGGCTCAACCACAACGGCCAGGCCGCGGTGGGTCGTTGACGGCGGACAGCGCCGCGGAACGGTGTCCGGCGCTGTGCGGCACAACCGCGTGTGACTGCTCGCGGATAGTTGGCATGATCCCGTTCGCTGCCTGCATGAGAGTTGGGGAGCTTGCCGCGTGTCGGGCGAACGCCCCTGCCGCCGAACTGTGATCGGGTCCCCGGCGGGTCAGCTGGTTGTGTCGAACGGTTCGAGGTCGTGGCCGTCGATGAGACGGGCGAGTAACTCCAACACGGCAGCGTGACAACGGGAGGGTGCGTTGCCGCTCCCGGCACGGCTACCCGCTGCGGGCCTGCCGGTCGATCATGGACACCAGGGTCGAGACGAGTTCCTCGGCCGTGATGTGCCACTTGTCCGCGGACAGGTGCCCACTGACCTCCATATCCGTGATCCCGTGCACGCTGGTCAACAGCAGCGCCGCGAATTGACGGGTGTGCTGTGCGCCGACCAGATCGCCGACGACGGCGAGGAACTCGTCCTGGGCGCGGTCGGCCGCCTGGACCGCCGCGCGGATCGCGGTCGGGTCGCCCGCCGGGGAGGCGAACATCAGCCGGTACAGGTGCGGCTGACGGCGGCCGACCGTCATCAGCGAGGACAGGGCACGGTTCAGCTTGTCGGCCGGGGGCACCCGCGGATCGGCGCGCACGTCCCGCACCTGATCCGCGAGCCGGTCCAAGGCCTCGGCTGCTACCGCGGTCAGCAGGCTGTCCTTGTCGGGGAAGTGCCGGTACGGCGCCCCGCGGGTGACCCCCGCACGCGCCCCGACCGCGCGCAGCGTCACCGCGTCCGGACCACCGCTGTCCAGCAGGTCGGCGGCCGCATCCAGCAGGGCGCGTCGCGTCGCGGCGGCGGATTCCACTCGGCTGACCATGCCGGTCACTATACAGTTGACACTGTCATCTGAGATCTCTACCGTTGTTCAGGTGACAATGTCATCTGAAGTGTCGGACACCCTGGGCTGCGTCGTCGTGACCGGAGCCTCGACCGGGATCGGCGCGGCGTCCGCCCGCGAGCTGGCCCGCCGGGGATTCCACGTACTCGCCGGTGTCCGCCGCGACCGGGACGCCGACGCGCTCCGTGCCCCGGGCGTCGAGCCGGTCATCCTCGACATCACCCAGCCCGACCACATCGCCGAGCTGGCCGCCCGCGTCGGCTCGCAGACGGGTGCGTTGCGGGCGTTGGTCAACAACGCCGGCATCTCCGTCAACGCCCCGGTCGAGGCCCTGCCGCTGGACGAGTGGCGCCGGCTGTTCGAGGTCAACCTGTTCGGTCACGTCGCCGTCACCCAGGCCCTGCTGCCCGCCCTGCTGCGCCACTCCGGCCGGGTGGTCAACATCAGCTCGGTCGGCGGGAAGATCGCCATGGCCACCTACGGCCCCTACGCGAGCACGAAGTTCGCCCTGGAGGCGGTCAGCGACGCGCTGCGCCGGGAACTGACGCCGCTGGGCGTGCGGCTGGTGGTCGTCGAGCCCGGCGGGATCTCCACAGAGATGGCCGACCGGGGTATCGCCACCACGAGCCGGCTGGCCGAGACCATGTCACCGGAACAGCGGGATCGCTACGGGCCGCTGGTCCAGGCGGTCACCGCGCAGACCACCGCCTTCACCACAAGCGGTAAGTCCGCCGACGATGCCGCCCAGGTGATCGCCAAGGCCGTGACCGCGAGGAAGCCTCGCACGCGCTACACCATTGGTCGCGACGCGGCCGTGCTCACCCGCCTGTCGCGGGTGCTCCCGGACCGGATGCTCGACCGCATCTTCGTGGCCGGCCTCCGTCCGTACTACCCGAAGACCACCACCGCATGAAACCCGCGTTCTAGCGAGCAGCGGTTGACCACGCCTGGTTCCCGACCGCCACGGGCAGGAGTGAGAGCGGGGCGCTGGAGGTCGAACGGACCGTGGCGAAGGACGGCGGGTGCCGCATCGCCGGAGGTACCCGCATGTTCGGCCTCGCCTGAGCCGGCCGCAAGATCACGCTTCGGCTGGATGGGCACTCAGGCACCCCATCGCCGACAACAGCGCCCTCACCGGCTGGTGCGGGCGGCGCCTCCTCGAAGCGGACCCTGTCGTCCGACGCATCTGCCGCTATGTAGATCGACCGAGACCGCCCTGCCTTGAGCGACTCCGGGCGGCGGTGTCATCCATCGCTGCGAGTCACACCGCGTCACACGGCTGAAACGACACTGTTGCAAGCGGTTTGCTTGCAAAAGTTAGCGGTGTTGTGGCACGGTCGAGTCATGGCGTCACTGAATGTCGGAAACCTCGGCGAGTATCTGCGCGAGCAGCGGCGCAGTGCGCAGTTGTCGTTGCGTCAACTGGCCGAGGCCGCCGGGGTGTCGAACCCGTACCTCAGCCAGATCGAGCGCGGGCTGCGCAAGCCGAGCGCTGAGATCCTGCAGCAGCTCGCCAAGGCGCTGCGGATCTCCGCCGAGACGCTGTACGTCCAGGCCGGGATCCTCGACGAGCGCGACCAGAACGGCATCGAGGTGCGTACCGCGATCCTCACCGACCCGACGATCAACGAGAAGCAGAAGCAGGTGCTGCTGCAGATCTACGAGTCGTTCCGCAAGGAGAACGGTCTCGGGGACGGTCCGGCGAGTGACGCCGCCCCGGCCGCCCCGGTCGAGAAGGCCGCCGCCAAGAAGGCGTCCACCACGACAGCCGCCGCGAAGAAGGCCGCCGCGAAGAAGGCGGCGGCCAAGGTCGCCGACGCCGTCGCGGAGACCGTCGCCGCACGGACGCGCGCGCTGAAGCCCGTGCCGGCGAAGGATAAGCAGCACAATCAGGACAAGCGCGGTGGCGACGTCGCCGCCGGAGCCTGATCGGCGCCCACGAACCACAAAGACGAACACGCCACCATCCCGTACCGGAGGACCCTCATGGCGATCACCGAAAGCGTCCGCAAGGCACTGACCGACCCGGCCCCCCTGTACGCCGCGGCGGGCGCAGTCGACCTCGCGGCCGAGAAGCTGGGCGAGGTGCCGCCGCTCCTCGACAAGCTGCGCGAGGAGGCGCCGGAGCGGTTCAACAAGGTGCGCGCCACTGACCCGAAGGTCGTCCAGGAGCGGGTGACCCAGCAGGCCAAGGACGTCCAGGCCAAGATCACTGAGACGCTTGGCACCGTTGAGCTGGACCTGAAGAAGCTCTCCGACTCCGCCCAGGACTTCGCGCTGCGGCAGGTCGGCTGGGCGGCCGAGGCCGCCGTCAAGGCGGGGGAGACCTACAACGGGCTGGTCGACCGAGGCCGTGGCGCGGTCAGGACCTGGCGCGGCCAGGCCGCCGAGGAGGCCGAGGAGCTGGCCGCGGCCATCGAGCCGGAGCCCAGGCAGGACGCCGAGGGCCAGCCCAGCGCCGCCGCGTCCCGCAAGCCCGCCGCCAAGAAGACCACGGCGCGCAAGACCACGCAGAGCAAGCCCGGCGAGTGACACCGGAGCAAGTCCGGCTAGTGACAAGGGCGTGACAACGGGCCGGGCACGGACGAGGTGCCCGGCCCGTTGTACGAGTACCGTGACGGCGAAGGGGCTCGTTGGCGGACGACAAGGCGGTGGACGGAATGCTGATCCAAGGGTTCAACACGATCTTCAGCTGGGTCTCGACCGGCCTGCTGGTGTTCACGATCGTCGCGTTCGTCAACGCGGCGATCCATCGGGAGGACGCGTATCGGGCGGCGGACAAGCACACCAAGCCGTTCTGGCTGATCATCCTGGGCATCGCGGCGGTGGTGATGGGGCTCTTCCCGATCCTGTCGATACTGCCGCTGATCGGCCTCGTCGCCGCGATCGTGTACATGGTCGACGTACGCCCGGCGCTCAAGGAGGTCTCAGGGCGCGGCCCCCGCAGGCGCGGGAGCAGCAGCGATGGACCGTACGGGCCGTTCAGCCGCTGAGCCTCGGGTCCGTCAACCGCGGTCGAGCAGCACCACCGCGACGTCGTCCGTCAGCTCGCCGCCGTTGAGCTCCCTGACCTCGGCCATCGTCGAGTCCAGCAGTTCCTCACCGCGCAGCCCGGAGCGCACGCGGCGGTCGACCAGCTCGATCATGCCGTCCTGGCCGAGCCGCGCGGTGCCCTCACCGATCCGGCCCTCGATCAGCCCGTCGGTGTACAGCATCAGGCTCCACGCCTCGCCGAGCTCCACCGTGCGGCGGTTCCACTCGGCCCGCTCCAGCAGGCCCAGCGCCGGGCCGCCGTGCTCGTACGGCAGTAGTTCCACCGGCCGTCCGCTGCGGGCCAGTAGCGGCGACGGATGACCGGCGAGGCACAGCCCGGCCCGCAGGCCGTCGGACGCGATGTCGATCGTGCACAGCGTCGCGAACACCTCGTCGTCCGGGCGCTCGTTCTCCAGCACCTCCTGGAGGGTGCCCAGCAACTCGTCGCCGCTCAGCCCGGCGAGCGTCAGCGCGCGCCAGGCGATGCGCAGCTCGACACCGAGCGCCGCCTCGTCCGGTCCGTGCCCGCACACATCGCCGATCATCGCGTGCACGGTGCCGTCCGGGGTGCGTACGACGTCGTAGAAGTCACCGCCGAGCAGCGCGCGGCTGCGACCCGGCCGGTAGCGCGCGGCGAACCGGAGATCGTCGGCGCCGCCCAGCAGCGGGGTCGGCAGCAGACCGCGTTCCAGCCGGGCGTTCTCCTGCGTCAGCAGCCGGGTCTCGGTGAGCTGCCGCTGCGCGAGGTCGGCGCGTTTGCGCTCCACGGCGTAGCGCATCGCGCGGTTGAGCAGGGACGCGTCGAACTCGTCCCGGAAGAGGTAGTCCTGCGCACCGACGCGGACCGCCTCGGCGGCCAGCTCGGCGTCCTCCTCACCGGCCGCCAGCGCGAGCACGGCCGTGGCGGGGGCCATCCGCAGTACCTCGCGCAGGGCGGTGAGGCCACCGGCCTTGGGGTGGTCGGGGACCAGCTCGATGTCCAGGTCGAGCAGGATGCAGGTCACGTCATCGGTGAGCAGCCGCTGGGCCTCGGTGAGGTTGCGGGCTCGGCGGATACGGACGCGGTGCCCGGCGGCGTCCAGCAGATCGGGCACGGCGAAGCCGCCGGTGGGGTCATCACCGACGACGAGCAGGGTGAACGGCTGCGGCTGGGACCGCACCGTTTCGCCCGGCTGCTCGATGGGTACGGGCTCGGTCGCCCGCTGTCGCGGGAGTGTCGCGGCCACCCCTGCCGGACGATGGTCGGACGTCCAGCCGGGGTGCTGGTCATGCTGCCGGTCGGTGGGCCGGCCGGTGGCGCACATGGCGTGATTCCTTCCCTCCCCCGAGGGCGTGGCGGGCGCCGTGGGGGCGCCGCCGTTCCAGGTTCGGACCATGTGGGGTGGTCCGCCGCTGGGTGTTGCCAGGTGACCTTAGCGGCAGGGCACGTGCCGCGGGAGGGTGTGTGAGGTAACCGCCGGTGGCATATCCCTAGGTCGGACGGGGATTTCGGGCGGGACGCCGGAATCTGGGCATGAGATACATCACTGGGGCATTCGGGAACCGGCCACGGCTTTTGAGACAGGGCACGGCCCTCGCGGCCCCGCGCCTTTGGGAAAGCTGTGACTCCCGGTAACGCTGTGACGGTCCTGCCGCACCGGAGGACCGCAGTGGATCCCGTACCGCCGGCGCGCCCAATCCGCTGCTCACCCCGGCCGGACGGCCCCGAGGATCGGCATGGAACCGGCGCCCGCGATCCCTATCGCCCGCCCGGGGCGCGGGGCCTGGATGATCGCGCCGTCGCCGATGTAGATCGCGACATGGCCGGCGTCCGTGAAGTAGATGACCAGATCGCCCGGGCGCAGCTGGTCCAGCGGTATGTGCGGCAGCCGCGCCCACTGCTCCTGCGAGGTCCGCGGGATCGCCACTCCGGCCGCCGCCCACGCCATCTCGGTGAGGCCCGAGCAGTCGTACGTCGACGGCCCCTGCGCGCCCCATTCATACGCCTTGCCGATCTGGGCGGACGCGAAGGCCACCGCCCGCGCGCCGAGCGCGCTCGCCGTGCCCGCGGCGCTGCCGAGCTTCGCCCCGGCGCCGTTCCTCAGCCAGCTGAGCTGCGACTGGTAGGCGGCCTCGTCGTCCAGCCGCCGCAATCGCGTCTGCTGCTGTGCCTGCAGCGTGCCGAGCAGCGCCCGGGCCTGTGCCAGCCGCTGTTCGACCTGCCGTTTCGTGTCAGCCTTCTGGCTCTGCTCGTCCATCAGGCTCTGCCAGCCCGCGGTGGCCGCGTTGGCGTAGCCCTCAAGCTCGCTCTTGGTCGTACGCAACTCGTTCAACGCGGTGGTGGCGGCGTGCGCGCCCTTCTCGGCGAGGCCCGCGTCGTCCAGGAACGACCCGGGGTCGGAGGAGAGCATGAACTGCGCGGCGAGCGGCAGGCCGCCACCGCTGCGGTACTGGGCACGGGCCAGCGCGCCCAACCGCTGGGTCAAGGCGGCCTCCTTCGACTGGGCGGCGACGACCGCGCGCGCGAGGGTGACCAGCTCCTTCTGCTGCTGGTCGATCTTCTCCGTGACGGCGTCGTACGCCTGGGTGGCCGCTTCCGCCTGGCGGTACAGCCGGTTCACCTCGGCCCTGATCTCGGCCAGTGACTTCGGCCTCGCCGCCTGTGCGTTGCTCGGTACGGCCAGCAGGCCCGCCGCGCAGACCAGCACCGTGGACGCCACCGCCGCACCCCGCAACCGCATGAGGCCACCTCAAATCTGACGTGCCGTCACTTAGTTGCGGATGGTGCCACAGGGCGTCGTAATGCGACAGAGAAAGAGGAGTGGGGATCAGCCGCGCGGGGGCGGGGCGCTGCGCTGTGCCGGGATGGCGCGCTCCGCCGCGGCACTGCGCTGGGCCGGGACGGCGCGTCCCGCCGAGGCGCCGCGTCCCGCCGAGGCGCCGTGCCGCGCCGGGGCCAGGGCGTCCCAGCGCACCGTGACCTCGCCCTGCCGCCAGCGCGTGGGGCCGTCCACGAGCGGCCAGCCGGCCGCCCGCAGCGTCTGCGCGGAACGGATCCAGCGCTGCCGTGCGCCGAGCGCGCCGAACGGTGCGGCGGCCGCCCATGCGCGGTCGAAATCGATGAGGAAAGCGTGCACCGGCTCGCCCGGCACATTGCGGTGTATCAACGCCTTCGGCAACCGCTCGGCCAGATCGGACGGCCGCTCCAGCGAGCCCAGCCGGGTGGCGAACGTGACCGTACGAGGGCCCTCCGGGCCGAGCGCGACCCACACATGGCGGCGGCCTATCTCGTCACACGTCCCCTCGACCAGCAGCCCGCCCGGCGCCAGACGATCGCACAGCCGCGCCCAGACTGCGGCGACCTCGTCCTCGTCGTACTGCCGCAGCACGTTCGCCGCCCGTATGAGGGCGGGGCGTCTTCCCGCGGGCAACGGCACCTCGAACCCGCCGCGTACGAAGCGCAGCCCGTCCCGGGCGTAGGGCGCCGCGGCCGCGACCCGCGCGGGGTCTATCTCCACACCCACGACCTCGGCGTCCATGCGGACGGTACGCAGCCTGGTGAGCAGTTCGACGGCGGTCCACGGCGCCGCGCCGTACCCCAGGTCGACGATCACCGGATCGTCGATCCGCCGCAGGGCGCCGCCGTAGGCGGACGCGATCCACCGGTCCATCCGGCGCAGCCGGTTCGGGTTCGTGGTCCCCCGGGTCACGGTGCCGATCGGGTTCATGAGGGGACCTTAGGTGCGGGTGCGGCTGGGGGCTGACGTTCAGGGTAATTGCCCGCTGTTCCACCCGTCACCGGTGCCCGCGGCGCGCTTCGGTCCCGGTCCGTCCACCCGCTCCGGCACCGGTGCCGCGAAGCACCCCGCGCCCGCACCCCGGGGATAACGACTTGGCAAAGCGGAAATGCCCGCCCCCACCGCCGCCGTTACACGACAGACGCATAAGGACCGAGGGAGGCACCGCACGGTGAACCACCAGGTGGCCCACGTGCCCCGGCTGGGCGCGCAACGTCTGCGTGCCCGCTCGCACATGCCCCGGCGCCTGCGCCGCGCGGGCATCCCACGGCGGGTGGCGATGCTCAGCGTCCATACCTCCCCGCTCCACCAGCCCGGCACCGGCGACGCGGGCGGTATGAACGTCTACATCGTGGAACTGGCCAGGCGCCTCGCCGACCTCGGCATCGAGGTCGAGGTCTTCACCCGCGCCACCACCGGCGGCCTGCCGCCGGTGGTCGAGCTGGCGCCCGGCGTCCTCGTGCGGCATGTCGACGCGGGCCCGTACGAAGGGCTCGCCAAGGAGGACCTCCCCGCCCAGCTGTGCGCCTTCACGCACGGCGTGATGCAGGCGGAGGCCTCGCAGCGGCCCGGCTACTACGACCTGGTCCACTCGCACTACTGGCTCTCCGGGCACGTCGGCTGGCTCGCCGCCCAGCGTTGGGGCGTGCCGCTGGTGCACGCCATGCACACCATGGCCAAGGTCAAGAACGCCGCGCTCGCCGACGGCGACACCCCCGAGCCCGCGGCCCGGGTGATCGGCGAGACGCAGATAGTGGAGGCGGCGGACCGGCTGATCGCCAACACGGAAGAGGAAGCCGACGAACTCGTACGGCACTACGGCGCGGCCCGCGAAAAGGTCGCAGTCGTCCACCCGGGCGTGAACCTCGATCGCTTCCGCCCGGCGGACGGCCGCGCGGCCGCCCGGGTCCGGCTCGGTCTGCCGCCGCACGCGGTGATCCCGCTGTTCGCCGGGCGAATACAGCCGCTCAAGGCCCCTGACGTGCTGATCCGCGCGGTCGCGGTACTCCTCGACGAGGACCCCGCACTCCGTGAGCGCCTGGTGGTCCCCATCGTCGGCGGACCCAGCGGCAGCGGCCTCGCCAAGCCGGAACGACTGCACAAACTGGCCGCCCGCCTCGGCGTCGCCGATGTCGTACGGTTCCAGCCGCCGGTGGACCAGGACCGGCTGGCCGACTGGTACCGAGCGGCGAACGCGCTGGTCACGCCCTCGTACAGCGAGTCCTTCGGCCTGGTCGCGATCGAGGCCCAGGCATGCGGCACGCCGGTGGTGGCGGCAGCGGTCGGCGGCCTGCCGGTGGCGGTACAGGACGGGCGCAGCGGCTTCCTCGTGCCCGGCCACGATCCGGCCGACTACGCGCGGGTGCTGCGCCGCTTCGTCGACCAGCCGCGGCTCACCGAGGACCTGGGCAGCGCCGCCGCCCACCACGCCCGCGCCTTCGGCTGGGACGCCTCCGCCGCGGCGACCGCAGATGTCTACGCGGGCGCCACCGCCCGCCGCCGCAAGGTGTGACCGGGTCGCCTACGATCAAGACATGAGCGAGCAGGCCGCGGCCCGCGCGACCGTGGAGCAGGCGCTGACGGACGCCGGGCTCGAATGGGACACGCCGGACGGCGCTTCGGGTACGTACGTGGTGCAACTCCCCGGCACCCGCAAGCTGTCGACCACCTGCTCGCTGGTGGTCGGGCGCCATACGCTCTCCGTCAACGCCTTCGTGGTGCGCCGCCCCGACGAGAACCACGAGGCGTTCTACCGCTGGTTGCTGGAGCGCAACATCCGCATGTACGGGGTGAGTTACGCGATCGACCGGCTCGGTGACGTCTACCTGGTCGGGCGGCTGCCGCTGTCCGCGGTGACGGCGGAGCAGATCGACCAGCTGCTCGGCGCGGTGGTGGAGAACGCGGACGGCAGCTTCAACACCCTGCTGGAACTGGGCTTCGCCTCCGCGATCCGCAGGGAGTACGCCTGGCGGACCTCACGTGGCGAGTCCACCCGCAATCTGGAGGCGTTCGCCCATCTGACCCGGGACGCGTAGGCCCTTCCGGCGGACTTCTCGGGGTGCACGGCGCGGACCACCGGTCCGCGCCGTGGAGGTTGCTCGCCGCTGCGGCAGGACGATCTGTCGGGGGCAAGCCCCCGAAACCCCTTTGGCTTCGCCAAGACAAATGCCGCCGCGGCAGCGAGCAACCCCCATGACGGTGACCGGCGGTCCAAGCCCACCGCAACTCAAGAGGAACCCGCCGGAAAGGCTCTACTCCAAGGAACCCGCGGGCGCGGCGTCGCCCGTCGGGCGCAGGCTGCTCGCGCTTGTGACGCCGCCGGGGGCGGTGCGTATCGGCCCCTGGCGCAACAGCAGCCCGAAGCCGATGGCCGCGACCGTGCCGACCACCCCGCACACCGGCCACATCGCCGAACCCCAGCGGTCCAGCGCCACACCGCCCGCCATCGGTCCGAGGAACGTCGCCGCGGACCACGCCAGCGAGTACATGCCCTGGTAGCGGCCGCGCGCGTGCGTCGGTGACAGATCGGCGACCACCGCCATCAAGGTGGGCGCCGCCATGATCTCGCCCAGCGTCCAGATCGCCACCGTCAGCGCGTAGAACGCGGCCGACCCCGCGAAGACGGTCAGCCCGAAGCCCCAGCCCTGCAGCAGCGTCGCCGTCACCAGCAGTGCGGCCCGGCTGCGGTCGCGCATCAGCCGGGTCATCGGGATCTGCAGCAGGACGATCAGCAGCCCGTTCAGGCCGATCACCAGACCGTACTGGCTGGTCGTCAGTCCCGCCTTGCCCATCGAGACCGACAAGGTGGTCGAGCCCTGCTGCAGCACCGTGGCGATCAGGAAGGTCAACCCGACCAGCGCCATGAACCGGCCGTCCCGCACCACTTGGCCGAGTCCGGCGCTCGGTTCGGCAACCGCCGTGTCCCGTGCCGGCGTTGACGGCCGGGTCTCCGGGATCTTGACGAAGACGACCAGCGCGCACAGCAGCGTCGCCACCGCGTCGCCGAGGAAGAGCAGCAGGTAGCCGTGTGCGGCGATCAGCCCGGCGGCCGCCGCCGAGACGCCGAACCCGATGTTGATGGCCCAGTAGTTGAGCGAGAAGGCGCGCACCCGGTCCTCGGCCGGGACCAGATCGGCCATCATCGCCTGCACCGCCGGGCGCGAGGCGTTGCTGGTGACGCCCACCGCGCAGGCGACCGCCGCGATGGCGACCGGATGGGTGACGAAGCCGAGCACCGCCGTGGTGACCGCCGCGCCGACCTGCGCGAGCAGCATCGTGGTACGGCGGCCGACACGGTCGGTGAGCACCCCGCCGACGATGGCCGCGACCGCGCCGCCCAGCCCGTACAGCGCGGCGACCAGTCCGGCGTACGAGGCCGAGTAGCCCCGGTCGAGGGTGAGGTACAGGGCGAGGAAGGTGACGACGAAGCCGCCCAGCCGGTTGATCAGCGTGCTGGTCCACAGCCACCAGAACGCCCGGGGGAGTCCCGACACCGTCTTGGTGACAGCACGTCTGACGGCACGCATGACAATCCCCCGATGGTAATAGGCGCTCTTCGCATGCGCAGCTTACGTAGGGCGGAAGGCTGGCACCAGCGGTTTTCTATTAGGCTCACATCCATGGCTGCTGCTCCGTACAAGCTGATCCTGCTCCGCCACGGCGAGAGTGAGTGGAACGCGAAGAACCTGTTCACCGGCTGGGTGGACGTGAACCTCAACGAAAAGGGCGAGAAGGAGGCGGTCCGCGGCGGTGAGCTGCTGAAGGAGGCCGGTCTGCTGCCCGACGTCGTGCACACCTCCGTCCAGAAGCGCGCCATCCGCACCGCGAACCTCGCGCTGGAGGCCTGCGACCGCCACTGGATCCCGGTGCACCGCTCCTGGCGCCTGAACGAGCGCCACTACGGTGCGCTGCAGGGCAAGGACAAGGCGCAGACGCTGGCGGAGTTCGGCGAGGAGCAGTTCATGCTCTGGCGCCGCTCGTACGACACCCCGCCGCCGCCGATCGAGGACGGCTCCGAGTTCTCGCAGAGCGACGATCCGCGCTACGCGTCGATCCCGAGCGAGCTGCGGCCGCGCACCGAGTGCCTCAAGGACGTCGTCTCCCGCATGCTGCCGTACTGGTACGACGACATCGTGCCGGACCTGGCCGTCGGCCGCACCGTCCTGGTCGCCGCGCACGGCAACTCGCTGCGCGCCCTGGTCAAGCACCTCGACCGCATCTCCGACGCCGACATCGCGGGCCTGAACATCCCCACCGGCATCCCGCTCTCCTACGAGCTGGACGACGACTTCCGCCCGATCACCCCGGGCGGCACCTACCTCGACCCGGAGGCGGCGAAGGCCGCGATCGAGGCCGTGAAGAACCAGGGCAAGAAGAAGTAGCCTTCCGCCCCGGCGAGTTCATCGTTCATGAAAGGTGTGGCCCCAGCCGGATGGCTGGGGCCACACCTTTCATGAAGCGTCCCTGCTCGGGTCAGCCGCAGGAGCCTCCGCATTGGCACGGGCCGCCCGACTGGCATCCGCATTGGCACCCGGGACCGCAGCTGCATCCACTCATCAACACCCTCCTCGGTGTAGCGCCGTAGCTATGCGTCAAACTCACGTGCTAGCGCTCAGTGAACGCTCGCAGCCCCCGGCGCATCAAGGGCGCGTGGCGGCGCATCTCCAACGCGCCGCCCGCGCCCTCACGCTGCCAAGGGGTTTACGAGCCGTCCGCGGCAGGAGTGGTGGACGAGGTCAGCTCGTCCGCGTGCTCGCCGGTCACCAGGTACACGACCCGGTTCGCCACCGACACCGCGTGGTCCGCGAAGCGCTCGTAGTACCGCCCGCACAGCGTCACGTCGACGGCCGTCTCGATGCCGTGCTGCCAGCGGTCGTCCAGCAGGTGCTGGAAGAGCGTGCGGTGCAGCTCGTCCATGCGGTCGTCGTCCGCCTCCAGCTGGAGGGCGGCGTCGACGTCCTTGGAGATGATCACCTCGGCGGCCTTCGCCATCAGCCGCTGCGCGAGCTGGCCCATCTCCAGGACCGTGCTGTGCAGATCCCGCGGCACCGCCGACTGCGGGTAGCGCAGCCGGGCCAGCTTGGCGACGTGCCGGGCGAGGTCTCCGGACCGCTCCAGGTCCGCGCTCATCCTCAGGGAGGTGACGACGATCCGCAGGTCGGTCGCGACCGGCTGCTGCCGGGCGAGCAGGTCGATCGCCCGGTTCTCCAGTTCCCGCTGGAGGTCGTCCACCCGCTCGTCGGAGGCGATCACGCTCTCGGCGAGCTTGAGGTCCGCGTCCAGCAGCGCCGTGGTGGCCCGCCCGATCGCCGAGCCGACGAGCCGGGCCATCTCGACCAGCCCGTCGCCGATCGAGTCCAGCTCCTCGTGGTAGGCGTCCCGCATCAGTCTTCCTCTCCTTGCAGCCGCGCGCCCGTATGGCGGTACGAGTCTCCGCCACCCACCGTGCTTCGCACACGCGTACCGGCCGGACATCCAGAGTGAACCAGCCCCGACACCACGGTGAACTCTTGGCAACGAGTGTTCGAGTCTCGCCTCGGAAGGCTGTGGACCAGTCATTCCACCCGCCTAGTCTTGACGACATGGACGTGAATGCGGCGATCGCCGCTGCCAGCGCGGTCGGCGGGGTGTGCACCGGCGCCGCCGCCGTGCTCGCCTTCCGCTGGAGCGAGCGCGAGCAGACGCGTCCGACCCGTACCTCCCTGCACACCGACGCGGTGCTGCCGCCCGGTGTGGACACCGTCCTTTCCGTGCTGCGCTCCTCCGCGGTGGTGCTGGACGAGGGCGACACGGTCGTCAAGGCCAGCTCCGCAGCGTACGCCCTGGGCCTGGTCAGGGGCGGCCGACTGGCCGTCGACCAGATGCTGCAGATGGCCCGGGAGACCCGAAGGGACGGCGAGATACGGCAGGTCGAGCTGGACCTGCCGCGCCGCAGCGGCCGGGGCGAGCCGCTGGCGGTCTCCGCCCGGGTGGCGCCGCTCGGCTCCCGCCTGGTGCTGCTGCTGGTCGAGGACCTGACCGAGGCCCGGCGGATCGAGGCGGTGCGGCGTGACTTCGTCGCCAACGTCAGCCATGAGCTCAAGACCCCGGTGGGCGCGCTCTCGCTGCTCTCCGAAGCGGTGATGGACGCGGCCGACGACCCGGAGGCGGTCAACCGCTTCGCCGGCCGGATGCAGGTGGAGGCCACCCGCCTGACCAGCCTGGTCCAGGAGATCATCGACCTGTCGCGGGTGCAGAACGACGACCCGCTGGAGGACGCCGAGGCGGTCGCGGTGGACGATCTGGTCGCCGAGGCCATCGACCGCTGCCGCCACCCGGCCAACACCAAGCAGATCACCATGGCCACCGGGGGCGCGCCCGACCTGTACGTCTGGGGGCATCGCGGCCAGCTCGCCGCCGCACTCGGCAACCTCGTCGAGAACGCGGTCAACTACAGCCCGGCCCGCACCCGCGTGGGCATCGCCGGACGCCGGGTCGCCGCACCGGGCGGCGACCTGATCGAGATCTCCGTGACCGACCAGGGAATGGGAATCTCCCAGGCCGACCGGGAGCGGATCTTCGAGCGGTTCTACCGCGTCGACCCGGCGCGCTCGCGCGCCACCGGCGGTACCGGTCTCGGCCTGTCGATCGTCAAGCATGTGGCCGCCTCGCACGGCGGGGAGGTCACCGTGTGGAGTGCCGAAGGACAGGGCTCCACGTTCACCCTGAGGCTGCCGGAGGCCGGAAGCGCCCGGCCCTCGGACCACCGCGACGCCGATGAACCGGATGACGCGGATACCCCGGATGACGCGGACACAACCGCCGACGCGGTCGACTCCGACGCCGCCGAACATCCCGCGCAGGCCGCCGGGCCTTACGCGACCACCTCAACCTCAACCCATGCAACCCCCCATCCTGCCCCGGAGGTCCTTCCGTGACCCGAGTGCTCGTTGTCGAGGACGAGGAATCGTTCAGTGACGCGCTGTCGTACATGCTCCGCAAGGAAGGCTTCGAAGTGGCGATCGCGGCCACCGGGCCGGACGGTCTTGAGGAGTTCGAGCGCAACGGCGCCGACCTGGTGCTGCTCGACCTGATGCTCCCCGGCCTGCCCGGCACCGAGGTCTGCCGCCAGCTGCGCAACAGGTCCAATGTGCCGGTGATCATGGTCACCGCCAAGGACAGCGAGATCGACAAGGTCGTCGGCCTGGAGATAGGAGCCGACGACTACGTGACCAAGCCGTTCTCCTCGCGTGAGCTGGTGGCCCGGATCCGCGCCGTCCTGCGCCGCCAGGGCGAGCCGGAGGAGGTCGCCCCCGCGGCCCTGGAGGCCGGCCCGGTGCGGATGGACGTCGACCGGCACGTGGTCACGGTCTCCGGCGGCAAGGTCGACCTTCCGCTCAAGGAGTTCGACCTCCTGGAGATGCTGCTGCGCAACGCCGGCCGGGTGCTCACCCGTATGCAGCTCATCGACCGCGTCTGGGGCGCCGACTACGTCGGCGACACCAAGACCCTTGATGTGCACGTCAAGCGCCTGCGCGCCAAGATCGAGCCGGACCCGGGCGCCCCGCGCTACCTGGTGACGGTCCGCGGTCTCGGATACAAGTTCGAGCCGTAAGCCGCCGAGAACGCCCGCCGGTACGGCCGGAAAACGTGGGAGGGGCGCCCGGAGTGATCCGGGCGCCCCTCCCATGCTCTGGTTCAGCGGGTGGCCGCCACGTTCTGGTTCAGCGGGTGGCCGAGGCCGAGACGCTCGGGGCGCCGGACGCCGCACCGCTCGGCGTGGCGGACGTGCCCGGCTTGGCCGAGGCCGAGCCGGACGGGCGCGCCGAGGGCTGACCGGAGGCGGGGGTCGACGGGGTCACCTCGACCGGGCCGAACGGCTGGAAGAAGTGCGTGGCCGGGGTGACCTGCGGGGCGAGGCTCACCTGGCCGGTGCTGCTGAAGTTGAGGACGGTGCTTTGGAAGTTGCCGGGGACGACGCCCTGGCTGCTCGCCAGCAGGGCGGTCGGGTTGCCGCTGCCACCGAGGGTGACCGAGCCGTTCGCCGGGATCGTGATCGGACCCGTCTTGCCGTCCGAGCCGGTCAGCTTCACCTGCTGTGCGGCGCCCTCGACGGTGATCCCGGTGAGCTGCTCCGGGTTGGTGCCGTTGTTGAAGATACGGGCGGTGACCGTGGCCGGTCCCGTGCCGTTCGGCTCGGTGATGATGTAGGCGTTCTGGACGTTGATGTTGCCGACGGACGTTGCGACGGAATCCGGCTTGACCTGCAGGGTCTGCGAGTCGGAGCCGGCCCCGCAGGCGGCGGCGAGCGGGGCGATGGAGAGAGCGAGAACGGCGGCGACAGCGCCGCGTCGAAGGCTGCGGCTCACGGCGGCGGCATCTCCTTGGACGACTTGGACGAGTTACGGCGGCGAACTTCGGCGGCCGATCGCGGTGCCCGGTGGCGCCGTGTAAAGCCGCACTAAGGATCTTCCAGCGCGCTTAGGTTACCGAGCCGCCGATGCCGGGCCGCACCCGGCCACCCCTTCGCGGTCCCGCCTCACTCGCGCGGCGGTTGAACCGCGCCGCGGGCGGGCTGGGCCGGCGGCTCACCAGTGGCCCGGGAGGGGAATCCGTCCGGCGATTCCGCGGCGCGATTCCGGCACTTGTCCGGCAGTTGTCCAGCGCTTGTCCGGCACTTGAAGAGCAGTCTGAAGATCAATTCTGTCGGTTGTACCGCTAGGCCGGTTATCGGAATCTGTCCAAATGTGGATCACTCCCGGGAGCGGTAATTCGTCATTTCGTGCGGGGTGTGTGGTGCGCAAGGTGTGAAGCGATCCTGGAACGGCCCGAACTGGTTCGTGCATCGGCGTCCGATCTCCGAACGGAGTAGCGGAAGTCCACTCGCGAGGGGGCGGCAAAACGGGATGAAACGCCCTTCGGGCGCGGCTTCTGGAGGTGTAACGTGCGCGTTTCACCTCGCCCGTACAGCCGCTCCGACCTGCGGATACCTGTCCAGAACCGTTCCCTCCAGCACGATCCGGCCGCACTTGTCAAGCCCTGAGATATGCCCTGACCTGCGAAAACGCCATTCAGATGAGGCCGTTCCCGTGTTACCCTGGATAGCCACGGAAGGGGTACCTGTCACATGACGTTCAAGGTTGGCGACACCGTGGTCTATCCCCATCACGGGGCCGCGCTGATCGAGGCCATCGAAACTCGCCAGATCAAAGGCGTGGACAAGACCTACTTGGTGCTCAAGGTCGCCCAGGGCGACTTGACGGTACGCGTGCCCGCGGACAATGCGGAGTTCGTCGGCGTACGCGACGTGGTCGGTCAGGACGGGCTGGATCGGGTCTTCGAGGTGCTGCGCGCGCCGTACACCGAAGAACCGACCAACTGGTCCCGTCGCTATAAGGCAAATCTGGAGAAGCTCGCCTCCGGTGATGTCATCAAGGTCGCTGAAGTCGTGCGCGATCTGTGGCGTCGTGAGCGGGAGCGCGGACTGTCGGCCGGCGAGAAGCGCATGCTGGCCAAGGCCCGCCAGATCCTCGTCAGCGAGCTCGCGCTGGCCGAGAACACCAACGAGGACAAGGCCGAGGCGCTCCTCGACGAAGTTCTCGCGTCCTGACACTGGGTCCTGACACTTGGGGCCTGCGGCGCCAGCCGCTGATATCTCCGCGGCGCCAGCCGCTGATGTCACAGCCCCCGGATAACTCAGTCTGCGATAACTCAGTCTCCCGCGGTGCCCGGTACTTGTGCCGGGCGCTGCGGCATGTTTGTCAGGTCCTCCGCCAGCCCGCCACCGAGACGGGCGAGTGCCCGGCGCCCAACGGTGCCGCCCGGCATCCGGCGGTATGGCGTCCCACGACATCTGGCATGCTGAGCGCGTACGTACGACGCGCGAGTGCGCGCCGTACGTGCCGGGCCCGGGCAGCCTGCCCCGCGTCAGCGGGGGTGTGCCACTGCGGCTTCACGGAAGGGGTCCGCGGTGACACCGTGCCCGGCACGTTGAGGCGATACCCAACTCGGCCAAGGACGCAAACCTGACTCCCACCCCGCTGCCCGCGACACCGCCCGCGCCGCGAGCGGTCGCGGCCGTCATCCCCGCCGCCGGACGAGGTGTCCGGCTCGGCCCCGGCGCGCCCAAGGCGCTGCGCACCCTCGGTGGCATCCCGATCCTGGTGCACGCCGTACGGGCCCTCATCCGTGCCCGCGAGGTCTCCCTCGTCGTGGTGGTCGCCCCGGCGGACGGTGTGGCCGCGGTCCGCAGCCTCCTCGACAGCCACGGCCTGCCCGAGTCGAAGGAGATAGCGGTTGTCGCGGGCGGCGACACCCGCCAGGACTCCGTACGCCTCGGCCTGGCAGCGCTCCCCGACGACGTGGACGTCGTCCTCGTGCACGACGCGGCCCGCCCCCTGGTGCCCGTCGAGACGGTGGACGCGGTCGCCGCCGCAGTCCGTGCCGGCGCCCCGGCCGTGGTTCCCGCGCTACCGCTGGCCGACACCGTCAAGGAGGTCGTGCCCGCGCCCGGTGGCGGCCCGGAACCGGTGGTCGGCACGCCCGAGCGGGCCCGGCTGCGCGCGGTGCAGACCCCCCAGGGCTTCCGCCGCGACGTACTCGCCGAAGCGCACGAGAAGATCGCGTCCAACGGCGAAGGCGCCACCGACGACGCCGGAATGGTCGAGCGCCTCGGCGTCGAGGTCGTCGTCGTACCGGGCCATGAGGAGGCCTTCAAGATCACCAGGCCGCTGGACCTGGTGCTGGCCGAGGCCGTACTCGCCCGCCGGAGGGCCACCGATGTCTTCTGACAACCCCGTGATCCCGCGCATCGGCATCGGCACCGACGTACACGCCTTCGAGCAGGGCGGCGAGCTGTGGGTCGGCGGACTGCGCTGGGACGGCGAGGAGTACGGCCTGGCCGGACACTCCGACGCCGACGTCGCGGCGCATGCCGCCTGTGACGCCCTCTTCTCGGCGGCGGGGGTCGGCGACCTCGGCGCGCACTTCGGCACCGACCGCCCGGAATGGGCCGGTGCCTCCGGGGTGACACTGCTGGCCGAGGCGGCGCGGATCGTCCGCGCTGAGGGCTACGAGATCGGCAACGTCGCCATCCAGGTCATCGGCGTACGCCCGAAGATCGGCAAGCGCCGTGACGAGGCGCAGCAGACCCTCTCCGCGGCGGTCGGCGCCCCCGTCTCGATCAGCGGTACCACGACCGACGGCCTGGGCCTGACCGGCCGCGCCGAAGGCCTCGCCGCCATCGCCACCGCCCTGGTGTTGCCCAGGTCCTGACGTTCCGTCGGCCATGCACCCGTACGGGTGCGGAACGGCGGGTCCGGTGGGCGGGTTGGGTACGGATCGCTTGTGCCGTACCACCTGGTACCGGCGCGCCGGTGCACAACGGCCCGACGTACCACTCCCGAAGGGGACCGCCATGGCAGCCGCACTCTCCGACGACCTGAAGAAGCTCCTCGACAGCCCGATCTTCGTCATCCTCGCCACCATCCAGCCGGACGGCAGCCCGCAGGTCTCCCCGGTGTGGTGCAAGCGCGACGGCGACGACGTGCTGATCTCGACGACCATCGGGCGCCAGAAGGAGAAGAACACGCGGCGCGACCCACGGGTCTCGGTCCTGGTGCAGCCGCCCGACGCGCCCTACACGTACGCCGAGATCCGCGGCAACGCGATGCTGTCCACCGAGGGCGGTCCGGAACTGATCGAGGAACTGTCCCGCAAATACACCGGCAAGCCGTACGCGGAATTCAACCCGGCGTCCGTGAACGACGCCCAGCGGGTCGTGGTCCGCGTTACCCCACGCAAGGTCGTCGGAAGCATCTGAACTTCCCGGCACGCCACAAACGCCCGCCCGTCGCCCGCCACCACCCTCGAAGGAGGGCGCTTACGCGCCCACTGTCACGCCCGCCCGTCGCCCACCACCACCCTCAATCGAGGGCGCTTACGCGCCCACTGTCACGCCCGCCCGTCGCCCACCACCACCCTCAATCGAGGGCGCTTACGCGCCCACTGTCACGCCCGCCCGTCGCCCGCCACCACCCTCAAGGGAGGGCGCTTACGCGCCCACTGTCACGCCCGCCCGTCGCCCGCCACCACCCTCAAACGAGGGCGCTTACGCGCCCACTGTCACGCCCGCCCGTCGCCCGCCACCACCCTCAAACGAGGGCGCTTACGCGCCCACTGTCACGTTTGTGTGTCCCTGCGCTGCTCGGTCGCGGGGCACCCTGTTGCGCCCACTACCCTTGTTGCCGTGACTATTCGCCTGTACGACACCAACGCCCGCCAGGTCCGTGACTTCACCCCGCTCGTGCCGGGCTGTGTCTCGATCTACCTGTGTGGCGCGACCGTGCAGGCCGCCCCGCACATCGGGCACATCAGGTCAGGGCTCAACTTCGACATCATGCAGCGGTGGTTTCGCCACCGTGGCTACGACGTGACGTTCATCCGCAACGTCACGGACATCGACGACAAGATCCTCGCCAAGGCGGTCGAGCAGGGCCGCCAGTGGTGGGCGATCGGCTACGAGAACGAGCGTGCCTTCAACGCCGGTTACGACGTGCTCGGCTGCCTGCCGCCCACATACGAGCCGCGCGCGACCGGCCATGTCCCCGAGATGATCGAGATGATGCGCGAGCTCATCGACCGGGGCCACGCCTACGCCGCCGAGGGCAACGTCTACTTCGACGTCCGTTCCTTTCCCGGCTACCTCAGCCTGTCCAACCAGGAGCTGGAGAACCTGCGGCAGCCCGAGGGCGAGGGCGAGACAGGCAAGCGCGACCCGCGTGACTTCGCCATGTGGAAGGCGGCCCGTCCCGGCGAGCCGAGCTGGGAGACGCCGTGGGGCCGCGGCCGCCCAGGCTGGCACCTGGAGTGCTCGGCGATGGCCCACAAGTACCTGGGCTCGGCGTTCGACATCCACGGCGGCGGGATCGACCTGATCTTCCCGCACCACGAGAACGAGATCGCCCAGGCGGTGGCCTGCGGCGACGAGTTCGCGCGCTACTGGGTGCACAACGCCTGGGTCACCATGAGCGGCGAGAAGATGAGCAAGTCGCTCGGCAATTCGGTGCTGGTCTCCGAGATGGTCAAGCGCTGGCGGCCCATCGTCCTGCGCTACTACCTGGGCTCCCCGCATTACCGCTCCACCATCGAGTACAGCGAGGACGCGCTGCGCGAGGCCGAGTCGGCGTTCGCGCGGATCGAGGGCTTCGTCCAGCGGGTGGTGGAGAAGGCCGGGATGGTGGAGCCCGCCGCCGAGGTGCCGCCCGCCTTCGCCGAGGCGATGGACGACGACCTGGGCGTCCCGCAGGCGCTGGCGATCGTGCACACCACCGTCCGGCAGGGCAACGCCGCGCTCACGGCCGATGACAAGGAGTCCGCGGTGGCGCGGCTCGCCGAGGTCCGTGCGATGCTCGGAGTGCTGGGTCTGGACCCGCTCGACCCGCGGTGGGCCGGTGCCGAGCGCGGCGACGACCTGCACGGGGTCGTTGACTCGCTGGTGAGGCTGGTGCTGGAGCAGCGTGAGGGCGCCCGCGCCCGCAAGGACTACGCGACGGCCGACGCCATTCGTGACCAGCTGCAGCAGTCAGGCCTGGAGATCGAGGACACGCCGTCCGGCCCGCGGTGGTCGATCGGCTCACGGTGAGCGATCGCCGCACGGCGGGCCCAACGGCCCGCAGCGGGGGTTCGGGGGCCACAGGCCCCCGAGAACCACTCCGCCCATATGTTTTGGCTCGAAGAAGAAGTGAAGGTGCCCCATGGCCGGGAACAGCCAGCGACGTAACCGCCGCACCACGTCCAAGAAGGGCGCCCAGGTCGGCAGCGGCGGTCAGCGGCGCCGCGGCCTGGAGGGCAAGGGCCCGACCCCGCCCGCCGAGATGCGCAAGGGCCACGCCAAGCAGCGCGCCGCGCAGGCCAAGGTCAAGCGGTCCGCCGCCGCGCAGCGGCGCGCCGCAGGCGGCCGGGGCGGCAAGTCCGCGTCCGAACTGGTCGTCGGCCGCAACCCGGTCGTCGAGGCACTGCGCGCGGACATCCCCGCGACGGCGCTGTACGTCCAGCAGTACATCGACAGCGACGACCGCGTCCGCGAGGCCCTCAAGCTCGCCACCGAGCGCGGCATCCCGCTGATGGAGGCGCCGCGCCCCGAGCTGGACCGGATGACGAACGGCATCAACCACCAGGGTCTGGCCATGCAGATCCCGCCGTACGAGTACGCCCACCCCGAGGACCTGACGGCCGACGCCTTCGACCAGGCCCAAGACCCGCTGATCGTCGCCCTCGACGGGGTGACCGACCCGCGCAACCTGGGCGCCGTGGTGCGCTCCGTCGCGGCCTTCGGCGGACACGGTGTGGTGGTGCCGGAGCGGCGCGCGGCGGGCATGACCGCGGGCGCGTGGAAGACCTCGGCGGGCACCGCGGCGCGCGTCCCGGTGGCGCGGGCCACCAACCTGACGCGCACTTTGGAGGCGTACCAGAAGGCTGGCCTGATCGTGGTCGGCCTGGCCGCCGACGGCGATGTGGAACTGACCGAACTGGAAGCGCTGGACGGCCCCGTCGTGGTCGTGGTCGGCAGCGAGGGCAAGGGCCTGTCCCGGCTGGTCGGCGAGACCTGTGACCTGCGGGTGCGCATCCCGATGCCGGGTGGCGCGGCGGAGTCGCTGAACGCCGGTGTGGCGGCGGGAGTTGTGCTGTACGAGGCGGCCCGCCGCAGGGCCGAGGCGCGCGCGTAGCGCTCGTGGTGGTGGGCGGGCTCCGGATCCGGACCGGAGCCCGCCCACCATGATCCGGTCCTTGACCCGAACTTTGACGGGCCTCGGACACCACGGCGGCCGTCAGGCAGTGTCCAAACCGGGCGTCACTCGGTTAGATGAGTGTGGATACCAGAACACCCCGCTCATCCACGGGGGGACGGTCGCCCGGGTTCGAAGAGGACGTGCTCAACACGGTGCGGGTCCCGAGCGATCCGGCCCAGGTCATCGTCAACCACGCCAGTTTCCGGGTGAAACTCGGTACGAGCCCGCCCACGCCGCGCTACGACCCCGCCGACGACACCACCCCGATCCCGGTCATCCCGACCTCCGTCCGTTCCGCCGCCGAAGCCCGTATGCCGCGTCGGCGCCGCGCCGCGCCGGTGGTCTGGTCCGGGCACACCGAGCCCGGCGACCCGGCGGCCACCCAGCTGCTCCAGGCGGTACGGAGCGCGGGCGGCACCCAACTGCTGCCCAGGGTCGGCGAGCAGCTGCGCGACGACGACCTCGACGACGGGATGCCGCCGGTGCGGCCCGCGGTCGTGGCGCCCCGGTCGCCGGTCGTGGGCGGCCCGCCGCCGGGTGAACCGCACGGCGGCGTACGGCCGTCGCGCGATGCCTACGGCGAGGACGCGTACGACACGCCGCCGCACGGTGCCTCGTACGGCGACAGGTACATCGACGAGCGGGACGAGCGGGACGACTACGAGACGCGGGCGGATCGGCGGGACCGCAGGCGTGGGGAACCGGTTCGGCACGCCTGGTACCCCGGGCGCCGGATGAACCTCGGTGTGGTCCTGCTGCCGCTGCGGATCTTCCTCGGCTTCATCTCCATCTACGCCGGTCTCGGCAAGCTCTGCGACCCGGTCTACTTCGACGGCGGCGAGCGGGGCTCGATGGTCCACTGGCTGCACGCGCTGCACCCGTGGTCGGCCGCCGAGCCGCTGCGCGCGGCGGCGCTCGCACACCCGGTGGGCGCCGGGCTGACGGTGGCCTTCCTGCAGGTGACCGTCGGCGTACTGACGATCATGGGTCTGTGGCAGCGGATGGCCGCCTCCTTCGGCGCGCTGCTCTCGGTGGCGCTGCTGATGACGGTGAGCTGGCGGACCGTTCCGGTCTACGACGCGCCGGACATCATCTACCTGGCCGCCTGGAGCCCGCTGGTCATCGCGGGCGCCCCGGTCTACTCGGTGGACGCCAAGCTCGCGGGCGAGGCCTGGCGGCGGCTCGGCCCGCGCGCCCCGCTGTGGGACCTGCGGCGGTACGTGCTGCGGCGTGGCATCGTTCTGGCGACGTTCGCGGCGGGCGGCACGTTGGTGTTGGGCGCGGTGCTCGGCAGCGCGGTGCGCGCCTCGCACACCCATATCGTCCAGCCCTCGGTGCCGAGCGATCTGCCCACCAACGATCTGCCCGGTTCGCCGCTGCCGCAGGCGCCGGACACCGGCGCTCCCTCGCCGCGCCACTCGCTCGTCCCGGGCGCCGCGCACGGCTCCAAGTCGCCCTCCGCCGACGCGAGTTCGGCGGCGGCCACGGCGGGTACCCCGGGGGCGTCCGCGACATCGGGAGCGGGCGCCGTGGGCGGGAGGTCGCACCTCGGCGGCGGTACGGCGGGTCGGCGCCGCCTGCCCAGCCAGGACCAGACGGTCCAGGCCCCGCACGACTCCGCTCCGGCGCCGCGCTCCGAGCCCGCCAACCCGCCCCCGTCGAGCGGCGGTTCGTCAACCGGCGGCTCACTGGGCGGCCTGCTGGGCAGCAAGCCGCCGACCGGCTGGCTGCTGGGCATGCCGGGCGAGCGCCGGGCTCCGGCTAGCAACGGGATGGCCTGAGCAACGGCATCGGCCGCGCCCCCTTCTCAGGGGTGCGCGGCCGTTTGCGTGTCTGCGGGGCTGTCAGGCCGTCGTGGCGCCCGTCTGCGCGAGTTCCCTGGCGGCCTCCGTGAGGTCCTTCGCGGTGTCGATGGCCCGCCAGTAGGAGCCCTGCGGCAGCGGGAATCCGGCGAGCCGACGCTCCCGGGCGAGCTGCGGGAAGGTGCTCCGCTCGTGGTCGCCGCGCTCCGGCAGCAGCTCGGCGAACTCGGGGGCGAAGACGTACAGCCCCGCGTTGATCAGGAACGGGGACGGCGGAGACTCGATGAAGTCCAGTACGTGCCCGAACTCGTCGGTCTCAACGGCGCCCCACGGGATGTTCGGCCGGGCCAGCGCGAGCGTCGCGGTGGCCGCCCGTTCGGCGTGGAAGTCGGCCATCGCGCGCAGCGAGAAGCGCGTCCAGATGTCGCCGTTGGTGGCGTACCAGGGCTGCTCAGGGCGCGGCAGCGCGGCGGCAGCGTACTTCAACCCGCCGCCGCGGCCCAGCGGTTCACGCTCGACGACCGTGGTCACCTTCAGCGGCAGGTCGGCCGAGTCCAGCCACCTCTCCAGCACTTCGGCGAGGTGCCCGCAGGAGACGACCACGTCGGTGACGCCCTCGGCGGCGAGCCAGTCGAGCTGGTGGCCGATGATCGGGGTCCCGGTACCGGGGATCTCGACCATCGGCTTGGGCCGGTCGTCGGTGTACGGCCGCAGTCGCGAACCCTGGCCGCCGGCCAGGATGACCGCCTGGGTGACCGGGGCGGTGGAGATGGCACCTGTCGTCATGCTGCGCACGATACGGGCTCGGTGTAACGCTGGGCAGGCTTTGCGTTAACACCGGTCGACGGGCAGGCCCAGGTCGGGGTCGAGGGGGAGGACCAGCCGGAAACCGGTGCCGCCCCGCCGTCTCTCACCTGTTGGAGGCGACACCGGAGGCGAACGAGGTGTCGCACACCGGCCGCGACCACGCCTGGGCCCGCCGGGAGGCCGACAGGCTGCCGTAGAGCCGGGTGTACTTGGCGACGGCGGCCTGGCCGAGGGCGCGTGCGATACCGGCGCAGTAGCGGGCGAGCGAGGGCTTCCTGGCCGTCTCCGTCTGGAGGTCGGTGAGCGCGACACCCGGGTTCCGCTCCTGCAGCTCGGCGAGGAGGCGGCGGCGCAGTACGTCCTGCGGGGCCGTAGTGGGCTCCATGGTGCCGCGATGGGAGGAGGCCGTGAGCACCTGCGCCTCCGAGGGCGACGCGGCCCAGGGGACGCGGGTGACGGCGAGGGTCCCGGAGAGTACGAGGACGACCGGGAGCACGAGTGCGAGAGTCTTGCCGATACGGCGAGCTGCCTGGTTCACGACCGTGATGGTAGCGAGGGGTGATGATTTGGCGACATTTAGTCACCCTTACGAGTGATGCAGGTCCCTGGATCGGGGGTTGTCTGTTGACGCGCACCGCTCGAAAAGGCCGCCGTGCCTGGCTATTTGTCGACAGGGTCGGCAACCGCTTCTACGCCCTGCCGACATGGGGCCCGTACGGCCGACCGGCCGTACGGGCCTTCCGGGACCTCAGTCGCTGAGCCGCTCACCGGAGGAGGTCGAGAACACGTGCGTCTCGCCCGCGCGCGGTACGACGTGCAGCACTTCGCCCTTCATCGGCACCTGGCGGCCGCCGACCCGCACCACGATGTCCTTCTGCTCCCCGCCGATCTCGGCCGTCCCGTAGACGTATCCGTCGGCGCCGAGTTCCTCGACGACGTTCACCGTGACGGCCACACCGGCCGGTTCGTCCTTGGCCAGGGCCTTCGCCTCGCCGTTGGCGATGTCGAAGTGCTCGGGCCGCACCCCGACCGTCACCGTACGGTCGCCCTTCTCGGCGGCCGCGGCGATTGCCTCGCGGTTGACCGGCACGATGCTGTTGCCGAACTTCACACCGCCGTCGGTGATCGGCACCTCGACCAGGTTCATGGCCGGGGAGCCGATGAACCCGGCCACGAAGAGGTTCGCCGGTCGGTCGTACATGTTGCGCGGCGAGTCGACCTGCTGCAGCAGTCCGTCCTTGAGGACGGCGACCCGGTCGCCCATCGTCATGGCCTCGACCTGGTCGTGGGTCACGTAGACCGTGGTGGTCCCGAGCCGCCGCTGCAGCCCGGCGATCTGGGTACGGGTCTGCACCCGCAGCTTGGCGTCGAGGTTCGACAGCGGCTCGTCCATGAGGAACACCTGCGGCTCCCGGACGATCGCCCGCCCCATCGCCACCCGCTGCCGCTGTCCGCCGGAGAGCGCCTTCGGCTTGCGGCCCAGGTACTCGGTGAGGTCGAGGATCTTCGCCGCCTCCTCCACCCGGGTCCGGATCTCCGTCTTGTTCACTCCGGCGATCTTGAGCGCGAAGCCCATGTTGTCGGCGACGGTCATGTGCGGGTAGAGCGCGTAGTTCTGGAACACCATCGCGATGTCCCGGTCCTTGGGCGGCAGATGCGTGACGTCGCGATCCCCGATCCGGATCGCCCCGTCGTCGACGTCCTCGAGCCCCGCGAGCATCCTCAGCGACGTCGACTTGCCGCATCCGGACGGTCCGACGAGTACCAGGAACTCGCCGTCCGCGATCTCGATGTCGAGCTTGTCGACCGCCGCCCGATCCGTACCGGGGTAGATGCGGGTCGCCTTGTCGAACGTGACAGTAGCCATGGTGCAGTGATCCCTTCACCGGCAGGAACGTGCCGGACGATCCGAGTAAAGGAAAGGTCTAGTCCACAGTCAGTGGATTGTCCCGTGACGCTACCCCCCACCGGCCTGCTTGTCAGCAGCCCTGCCCGAGCGTTTTCCTCGTATGGCCAGACGGCCACCCCTTGGTACCCTTCTCATGGCCCACCAGCCGCCCACAGCGGCAGGGCCACGCCTCCTTAGCTCAGCTGGCCAGAGCACCGCTCTTGTAAAGCGGGGGTCGTCGGTTCGAACCCGACAGGGGGCTCTGTGTCTGACCAGCGAAAAGCCCTGGACCGATCTTGGTCCGGGGCTTTGCTCATGCCCGGTGACGTCCGTCGCTGACATCAACGACGGCGGGCGGGGACAGCTGGCCGCAGTCAACGCGGCGGCTGAGCGGGCGGCCGCGTGATGAGCGGCTCTCCACCGCACGCAGCGCGCCCTCGCCGAGCCGGTCGGTGTCGTGGCGGGCGGCGATCGGCGCGGCCGCCGTACCGGCACCGGTGATGCTGGTCCCGCGGCTGCGCCTGCCCAAGAGCCCGCGATGCCTGCCCGCTGGCGGCGCGAGCCGCGCGGCAAGGCGTGGCTCGGAAACGCCTGCGGAGCTGATCGCCGACGGCAGCCCCCGGTGTCCGACCTGGTCCGGTCCGGGGCTTTCGCGTAGGTAGGACCAAGGCGCCCCATCGGCCGTGGTCAGGCCGCGGGCTCCGTTGAGTGGGCCGAGACGGCCGGGTTCGACAGGTCGTGGACGGTGACCGGCTGGAGGAAGACCCACTTCTTCATGGCCCACCAACGGAAGCCGGTCCCGAGTAGCGTGCCGACGATCAGGCTGCTGATGAAATCGGACACTGCCTGCGTCACCGCGCTGACGTGCGGAATCCGAAGGTTCAGCAAGTAGTGCGCCACCCAGAGCGGAACGTCGCTGAGCAGGATGCCGAGGCCGCTCACGACCACGAACAGCACCGCTTCGCGGCGATGCTGCCCGGTCGACCGGAAGGACCACTGCCGGTTGAGCAGGTAGGAGACGAGCGTCGCGACGATGTTCGCGACGGTGAACGCCGAGATCGGGCTGCCCCTGAACACGGTGAACTTGAGGCCGTAGTTGACCGCGGTGGTCAGCAGCAGGCATGCGCCGCCGACGACGAGGAACTTCACCAGCTCTCGGTGCTGCACCAGGAAGGGACGCATGCGCGGCGGGACCCGACGCAGCGCTGTCTGGGTGGGTGACGGCATTGGCCCAGTGTGGCACGGCAGGTTGATGACCACCCGGCGCCTCCGGAACCAGCACCGGGCCGACCGGCAACGCCCGCTCCCCTGTTGCTGGTTCGGGGGGAACCATCCGCTGACGGTCGTGCGCAAGTCTCCGTTGGGTACTGCCAGTTGGGCGGGGTGTGGTGGGCCGGACCCTCACCACGCAACACGCACGCACCAGTGGTGCATCTCTTCGGCGACAGGCACACGCCCGCCGGGCGCCCTACTTCTGTACACCGGTGACTGACGGAGAGATCTTCAATACTGTCGGTTATTAATGAGGCGCGCACAGGAGCCTCCCTCGACGGACAGAAGGAATTGCCATGCGGCGCATCGCCACAACACTCGGAGCAGTCGTCGCTGCCGCGACGATGGCGCTCGCCCTTCCCGGATCCGCCTTCGCGGCCACGGGCAACCTCGTCATCAACGGTATCGGGCACAAGGATCCCGGCGGCTGCTACTCGACCGGACCCCTTGTCTCGATCATCGTCAACCAGACTGACCGCCTCGCCTACATCTACTCCGATGCCGACTGTTTCGGAGAGGTGCAAGCGATTGTCCAACCCGGCCTGGCCACCCTTAGTTTCGGCTCCAGCGTCTTCATCAGATGAATCGACGGGTGACCGCAGCGTGCGGGTGTGCTCAGCGGGTGTGCTCGTAGGCATGCGCCGCCCGGTGGACGGTGGCCTCGTCGAAGTGCCGTCCGACGAGCATCAGGCCGATGGGAAGGCCGTCGGATTCTCCGCAGGGCAGGCTGAGGGCCGGGTGGTGCGTCACGTTGAACGGGGAGGTGTTGGCGAACATCCCCGTTGCCCTCGTGCACCATTGCGCGACCGAAGCATGGCCGGGCGGCAACGGCTGCGCTTTCTGCGGGGTTGTCGGCATGAGGAGCAGGTCCACGTCCGCCAGCGCGGCGTCGTAGGCGGCACGTAGTCGGCGGACGCCGTTGGCCGCGCGGCCGTAGTACGTCTGTCCGTACCGTTGGTTGACGTATTCGGCCAGGATCGCGCACAGCTTGATGTTCGGCGGCAGTTCGTCGACGCGGTGCCGTCGCGCGAACAGGTGATCCATCATGCTGGTCGGGTAACAGTTGTCGCGGCCGATGCCGAAGCCCTGACCGTCGACCACGGTTCGGGCCAGGCCGTGCTTGACGATCGGCGTCCACAGGGCGGGGGCGACCGTGTGCATCGGCACGGAGACCCGCACGACGTCCGCGCCCAGCTTGCCGAGGTCAACGGCGGCCTGCCGTACGGCCGCGTCGACATCGGCCTCACCGCCGGCCTGGCCGAAGCCCTCGTCGACCGCAGAATGACGCGGGCACCCGGATCGACCCGGCCTGGTCGGCTCCCAGTGCCATGTCGGCCTCGCCGGTGACGACGACCACCGCGCTGCCGCTGGACGATCCGCCCGCGGAGTACCCGCGCCGGTGCGGGTTGTGCGTTGGTCCATGCCGCCCGCTGTGGCTGCCGCCCGACAGGCAGAAGTACTCGCAGTTCGTCCTGCCTACGATTTCGCCACCGGCTTCGAGAACGCGGTGGACGTCGGTCGCGTCGGCTGGCGCAACGAAGCCGTCCAGCAGACCGGAACCGTTCATCATCGGAATTCCGGCGACCGTGATGCGGTCCTTGACCGCGATCGTCCTGCCCGCGAGCGGCCCCGAGGCGGCGCCCTTGATGCCGGTCTTCACGTACCAGGCGTTGTGCGGGTCCTCGTCCGCGCCGGGGACGTCATGGTGGATAGTTCGTGCATCGCCGGGTGCTTCCGGGCGCGGTGGCGAGGACCCGCCGGGGCGGCAGTAGTCGGCGCGCCACGGGCAGTGCCGTGCCGAGGACGGTGGCGGTGCGAGGGGAACGAGGGCCGCGCAATCGCAGCCGAACTCGCCTTTCGCAGCAGACCGGTTGAACCTTCGCGTCGTGACGCACATCACGCCATCCGGTTACAACCGCCGCTTCCCAGCCCGCGTTTGGAAGGGGTGCGGTGGCCGTCGTTCCCCCCACAGGCGGCCAGGGAGGAGCGGTGTGCGCCGTAGCGAGAGGGAAATCCGGTTCGAGGAGTTCGTGGTGGCGCGGTCCGCGGCGTTGCTTCGCCTGTGCTACCTGCTCACGAACGACCGCGGCCTTGCGGAGGACCTGCTGCAGACCGCGTTGGCCAACTGCTTCCGGCACTGGGATCGGGCGCTGTCCCAGGGACGGGAGGAGGCGTATGTGCGGACCGCGATCATCAACTCGCACGTCAGCCGGGGGCGTCGGCGCAGGGTGCAGGAGATCCTGACCCTGCACCTGCCGGAGACCGGGGGCGAGGAGGCGACGGACGCGGTCAACGACCGCGATGTGCTGCGCCGGGCGCTGGCCAACCTGGCGCCGCGCACCCGGGCGGTGGTGGTGCTGCGGCACTACATGGGACTGACCGAACAGGAGGCCGCGCAAACGCTCGGTTGTTCGGTGGGAAACGTCAAGCGGTTGGCGAACCGTGGTCTGAAACAACTCCGCCTCGCCCTGGGCAGTCAGGAGACGGCGGCACCGGCGGACTGCCCCGTCCAGGACCGGTCCCGGCAGCTCGCCCAGGGGAGGGCGCGATGAAGGCAGAATCCGAGCGGTTCGCGGAGGAGTTGCGGTACGGGCTGGTCGAGTTGGCCGCCGGGTCCGGTCCGCCACCGGCGGACCTCCAGGCCCGGGTGCGGGCAAGAGTGGTGGCGTCCCGGCGCCGCCGTACCGGGGTGCTCGCCGGCTGCGCCGCCGTATGCGTCGGCGCGGCGCTGACGTTCGGGGTGACCCGGGGCGGAGGGACGGGTTCCGGCCAGCAGGCGCAGCCCGCGGCGCAGGCGCCGCCAGCCCCCGCCGTGACCGGTGCGCCCGCGGCCCCGGCACCAGCCGGCCCGCCATCCGCCAGCCCCGCCGGAGAGCTCCCGGACTCCCTTGCACAGCTGTGGAACCTGGCGGCCGGCACCACCCACACCGATGTGCGCGTACTGCACCGGGACACGCTGGACGGCAGGTCGATCCTCCTGGTCCAGGGGCGCCAGCCGGACGGCCAGACTCGTGTGGCCCTGCTGAGTGCCGCTCTCAACCAGGGCAACCGACCGACCGGCGCGGGGACTTACGTCCTCCTGGACCGCGCGGCACGGGGTGGGCCGTCGGTGCCCGTGGCGGTGACGTTCCTCGCCAAGCCGACCGGCACGCGCACCATCGTGGTGCTGCCGACGGGCTGCACCGGTCAACTGCGGCTCACCCAGCAGCCCGGCGGTGAACGGATCGACTGGAAGACGGACTTCACGGGCGAGCTGGTGCTCAACGCGCCGGTCCTGTCGTCGGGGCAGGCGGTGGCGGTCAGCTGCGAGGCGGCGTCCGGCGCCTCGACCTCGGTGCTGAGGTTCACCGGTTCCGCGCGGACGGGCGAGGGCAGCATGGTCAGTCTGCTCACCGGCGACTGACCATGTCGCGCCTGCGCCGCCGCGCGCCGGTCCCGTGGGACCGGCCTAGAGGCGCAGCGCCGCCAGGAAGGCCGTCCTGGCCTGCGCGGGCAGCCCGTCGCCCGTGATGGTCCGGCGGCCCGCGACCCCGGCCAGCGAACGGGACTTCGGATCGGGTTTGAGGTCCGGTCCGTCGCGGAAGACGGCGATCGCCGTGGCCAGTTGCTCGCTGGCGCCTACGGACCAGGCGGAGTCGTCGGACAGCGACTCGCCGGTGGCGCCGCACTCCCCGGGAGCGCCGAACGCCAACGGGCCGGACGCGTGATCGGGGGCGGGACGGGCCGCCACCTTGCACAGCAGGGCGTTGGTCTGTGCGGCCGCCCCCTCGTCCAGGGCGCGCGTCGAGTGGTTCCGCGGACGGTACAGGGCCGTACCGTGCCCGTCCGACACCTCGGCCAGCAGGTGCGGGGCGGTCCGTACCCCGTGGGCGGCCAACGTGGCGTACGCGTCGACGATGTCCAGCACATGGGGGGAGACGTCGCCGGTGAGCAGCCCGTCGGTGGACGACAGCCCCAGGGTCCTGTCGGGTATGCCGAGCCGGACCACCGCCGCCCTTATCGCCTGGGCCCCGGCCCGGTGGGTGCCGGTGTCCAACGCAGTGCTGTCCGGTGAGAGGGCCCCGTCCGCCAGTCCTCCGGTGAGCGGCTCACCGTCCGCGGCCAGGATCCCGGCCGCGACCAATGGTTTGAAGACCCGGCCCGCCGGGACCGCCGACTGGGTCACGTCGTTGAACTCGCGGCGGTTGAAGTCCCGGCCGCCGTACAGCGCGATGATGGCACCGTCCGAAGGCCGTACCGCGGCGAAGCCCACCCGTACGTCGGCGTCCACGGGCCGGCCGGACGAGAGCTGGGAGAGGATCTTCTCCCGCACCGCCTTGACCGCCGCCTCCTCGGCCGGGCGCTGCACCGTGGTACGCACCCGCAGGCCACCGGTGGCGACCTGCTGCTCGGATATGCCGTTCGCGTTCAACTCGCCTGTCGCCAGCGCCATGAGATAGGGCGCCTGGTCCCCCGACGGATGCTGCCGTACGGGCTGCAATCGCGGGAAGGCCAGCCGCCGCGCCCGGTCGGCGGGGAGCCAGCCGGAGGAGACCATGCCGTTGACGACGTATCGCCAGCGGTCCTTGACCACTGGAAGCAGCTCGGGGCGGGCCACCGGGTCGTAGGAGCTCGGCGCCTGGATGATCGCGCCCAGGTAGGCGGCCTGGCTCTCGTCCAGCGCGTTCACGTCCCGGCCGAAGTACGCCTGGGCGGCCGCCTCGATGCCGTAGGCGCCTCGCCCGAAGTAGATGGAGTTCAGGTAGTCCTGCAGGATCTGGTCCTTGCTCCGCTCGTTGTCCAGTTTCATGGAGATGAAGAGTTCGTCCAGCTTGCGGGTCATGGTCCTGGAACTGCTCAGGAACGCGTTCTTGACGTACTGCTGGGTGATGGTGGAGCCGCCCTGCAGGGCTTTCCCCTGGACGTCGGCGATGAGGGCCCGGGCGATGCCCTGCGGGGAGACGCCCGACTCGTTGTAGAACTCCCGGTCCTCGGCGGCGAGTACGGCGTGCCGTACGGACAACGGAACCTGGGCGAGCGGCACATCGCGCCGGCTGGTCACTCCCACCGTGCCCATGACCGACCCGTCGGCGTAGGTCACCACGGTCGCCTGCCGGGTGACGTCCTGGTCGGGGTCAGGGATCCGTACGTTGAGGTACACCACGACGCAGACCCCGGCCAGCAGCAACAGGGGGCCGAGGACGAGTCCGGTGAGGAGCCGCGGCGAGGGGATCCAGCGGCGGAAGCCGTGCTTGCCCGCTCGTGGGTAGTCGATCAGCCGACGCCGCCGGGCGGGGAGACGTCGTCGGCCTCGGGTCCGGTCCGGCGGTGGGGGCGCCGTGTCGGTGGCGGTGCCCTCCTGGGTCGGCACTGCGGCTGCTGGGCTGCGGCGTCCGCGAACGGACTGAACGGACCGCGGTTTGTGGGGCATACGTATGGCCGTTTCCGTTGTGCGGGCTCTGTGGCCCACTGCTGTCACCTCCTAAGAACGCGGTGCGTCCGGTCGTGCGGGACATCGGCGCGGAAATTGACCGGAGGATTCCGAGGTGCCGGGAGCGGAGGGATCCCGCCGTCCGCACCTGCGTCGGTTTACGGGCGCGCGGCTGACGGGCGCGCGGCGACGACCGCGTCGACGCCGGGCCGGGCCTAGCATCGGCCGGGACTGGATCCGCTGATGGGAGGTCGTGATGGACGCGGGGTTCGACGCGCTCAAGACGTGGGAGGCGGTGCGCGAGTTCGCGCTGTCGTTGCCGGAGACGCGGGAGGAGTTCCCCTGGGGTGAGTCGGTCGCCAAGGTGAACAAGAAGGTGTTCGTCTTCCTGGGCTCCGGCGACGGTGGCCGTGCGCCCGGCTTCACCGTCAAGCTCACGGACGAGGACGTACATGCCGATGCCCTCGCCGCCCCCGGTGCCGAGCCCGCCGGATACGGGCTGGGCAGGTCCGGCTGGGTGACGGTGCCCCTCCGGGAGGGGACCCCGGCGGTGGAGGTGCTCTGCGACTGGATCGCGGACAGCTACCGGGCGGTTGCCCCCAAGCGCCTCGCGGCCCGGCTGGATGGGTCGCGCCCCGAGTAGGCCCCGGCCAGATCCGGCTGGTTCTCCGCTGCCGTCATGCGGTGCGGGTGGAGATCCGATTCCGGAGACGAATTCCGTAGTGTTCGCTAAAGAAATGGGGTACGCTGATTCTGTAGCGATCACTAGCGAGGGGGAGGGGTGCGGTCATGGGTGCGTCTACGAGTGCGCTTATGGGGAAGGCGGCACTGGTCACCGGCGACGGCAGGGGGATCGGGCGGGCTGTTGCGGAGCGGCTCACACGAGACCAGGCGCGGGAGCGGACGCCCTTGGCGTCCGGCGGTGGATCCGGCGACGGGCGGCCGCAACTGCCGGTCAACTGGCCGCGGTGGCACCTCCGTTCACCGGTGGTCGCGTGCCGCGTCCTCCAACATCCTTGCCACCGAAAGCCGCAGATCGAAGTGGCGAGCGATCCAGGGCGCGTCGTAGCCCTGCGTGGCGAACACCCAGGCGACATGCAGGCGGTTGAGACTCGGCGCGTCGGGGCCGCAGAGCGTGGCGTCCAGGGCGTCCGCGGGGAAGCCGGTCAGTGTCGTGGCGGGGAACCATGACTCCTCTGCCGTGGCCAGGACCGGTTGCAGTACACGGGCCGTGGCGCGCCGACGCCGTCGTACGGCGCCGAACACGGCGACGGCGGCGATGACCGCGCCCGCCACGGCGGCGACGGCGAACACCCCGCCGAGCGAAAGCCCTTCCGGGCGTGGAAGGAAGGCCTGCGCCATCAGTGTCATTCCGGCCACCACCATCCCGGCCCGCGACGCCGTCACCAAGGTGATGCCCGGCATGGCGCGACTCTCACGCGCGTTCATCGCCGTTCATCACCGGTCGGGGGAACGGTGGCGGGGGTGAAGCTGTAACCGACCTGGCGAACCGTGGAGATCAACTGCCGGTGGTCCGAGCCGAGTTTGCGCCGGAGGCGAGCGATATGCACATCGACGGTACGGGTGTCGCCGACCGTGGGCTGGTTCCATACGGCGGCGATCAGCTGGGCGCGGCTGTGCACCCGGCGGGGGTGCGCGACCAGATGCGCGAGGAGTTCGAATTCCAGATACGTGAGTTTGAGTACCCGGCCGCTGATCGACGCCACACGGCGCTCACTGTCGACGCTCAGGCCAGGGGCTGAGGACACCTCGGGAACGGTGGAACTCTCCACGAGGCAAGCTGACTTGGGTACCGGCCGGGGCGCTTCGGGCGCTGGGACGGCCCGGAAGGGGGGTATGAGAACGGCGCGGCGGCGGTGGGCTCGGGGGTAGCGGACGGGCATCTGTGCTCCTTGGGCGCCCTTGGGACTGGCGGGACGGTTCAGCCGGCTACGGCACGGGACCGGGGCGGGGACGGAGGATCCACGTCCGCCGCGCTCCAGCGCACATCGTGGACGCCCGGCTGCAGGAAGAGCCGGGAGACCAGGGGCTCGACGGCCGGAGCGGGCGCCCCGTGCACGGTGACCGCGGCCCGGAACTCGACGGTGCCATCGACGTGCCGCGCACGCAGCCCTTCGTAACGCAGGCCAGAGGTGGCCAGGACATCGCTCAGCAGCGCGCGGACCCGGACCTCCTGGCGCACGTCGCACACCAAGTGCACGGTGACGGCGCTACGTTCGCATGCGCCGTGCGGCAGGGACGCGGTGCGCGCGGCCGGCCGCAGCGCGGTGACGACCGGGCTGTGCAGCGGCGAGTCGGCGATCCGGTTGAACGCGTCGGCGAAGAAGCGCCGTAGCCGGGCGGCCGTCGCGGTACGCAGGAAGCGGGCAGTGGTGATCGTCACGGTCATGCTGATGACACCTCCCGAAGAGTTCGGAGAGATCAAAGGAGGAAAAAGGTCAGTGGGAAGCGCGCGCTGCCGCTTCGGTGATGCGACGGGCAGCCGTCGACGGCAGTTCGGCGAACCGCGTCAGCCAGTGCGCGTCGTACCCCTGGCGGGCGAGGACGTACGCGGCGTGCACGAGCCGGTCGTAGACCGGGCCGCCGAACCCCGTGGCCGTCGAGGGTGGCGTGTCGAGCAGGTAGTCACGCTCAACACCGTCGAACAGCGCGAGGCGGACGGTGGGCGTACGGCGAAGGGTCAGTACGGTCATGGAGGTCACCTCCAGGAAGGGGGACGCGAGGGCATGACGGAGCCCCCGCAGCGCGCGGGACATCGGTCAACTGCGGTGCGAACCGAGCCGTGACCGGAAGCCGACGTCGGCTAACGGAATGTGGAAGGGCGCGCGGAACGCGGCGCCGGACACGGTGGGTACGAACGCGGAGCGGGCCAGGGGCGGGGCCGACTATGGCCCGGACTACTCGGCGTAGTGCTACTGCGATCCATGTCTGTCGCCTCCTTCCGGCCGGGGCCGCGCGTCATGCGCGTCATCATCGACTCGGCAAGGAGCGGACCGGCCCGTCGACCGACCGGCTCACCCCAACTCGTCAGAGCTTTGGCACTTCACGGCGTAATCCCCCGGCAGGGGCAGCCACTTGGGGTCACCCCTTAGGCCGGGGAGACCTGTCCTGATCCGGAGCGTCTCTCGACGGGTGGGATCAGTGGCCTGTGTCCGTGAAGACGCCTCACCGAACGAGGTGCCTCCTGTGGAACCACCCGCAGTATAAGCAGCTACTTGCGTATCGACGCAAGTAGCGTCAGGAGCGCGTCAATGCCCGCACCATGTGGTCGTTCCAGACCGGCGTGCTGACCAGCGACCGCCGCTGGGCCGCGTCAAGCTCCTTGAGGAAGACCGCCATCACCGCCGGCGCGCCGCCCGCGGGAGGCCGCACGGCGTAGACCTGAGTCAGCGTCCCCGGTAGCGAACCGCCCTTGGCCAGGACGTCCTGGTACACCTCCGCGTTGCCCGGAACATCGCGCATCGGCCAGCTCAGAACGGCTCGGGCGAACGACAGCGGGGCGCCCTCGGCCGGGCTGTCCACCACGGCCTGGAACAGCCCCACCCACTCCCGCGGCGTACCGGCGCAGGTACGGCGCAGCGCCCGTGGCCCCAGCCCACCGGAGGGCAGGAACGGCAGCAGCCGGTGCCAGCGCCGCGGGCGCTCACCGATCCGGTCGTAGTACCCGGCCAACTCGTCGGCCGGACAGCGCACCGCGCGGAGAGCGAAGGGCACGGAGGTGGCGACGAACTCCCCGTACCCGGAGGGGACCGGGTCCTGCGCGGTCATCGCGTGGCGGCGTGCCAGCGCCGCTGTCGCCGAGCCGCCGCCGACCTGGCGCCACAGGTACTCGGTGGAGGCGTTGCACGACGCGCTGATCATCGCGTCGGCGCATTCGCGCACGCTGATCAGCGCGTCCGATGGCGTGCGGCCGTAGGCCCTGCGATACGCGCCGCCGTCCGTCCCCGGCAGCCGGTACCGGCGGACGGCGGCGAGCGGAACGCGTTCCTCGGGGTCGATCCGGCCCTCGTGCACCGCCTCCGACAGCGTGCACAGCACCAGCACCTTGCGGACCGAGGCCAGCGGGAACTTCGCGTCCGCGTTGCGTTCCTCCTCGACGGTCCACCGGCCGTCGCTGTCCCTGCGGCTGAGGAAGACCCCCGCGTGCTCGCCCCGTTCCCGCAGGAAGGCGCCGAAGTCCGCCGTGTCATCGGTGCCGGCACGTCCGGACCGCCCACGCCACCACCGGGCCGCGTTGAGCGCCAGTACGGCGAACCCGAGCGCGGTCAGCCACGGTATGCGCGGTCTCACAACAGCACGACCGAGCGCAGCACTTCGCCCTTCGCCATCTTGTCGAACGCCGCCTCGACACCGTCCAGCGTGATGGTCTCCGAGACGAACGCGTCGAGGTCCAGCCGCCCCTGGAGATAGAGGTCGATCAGCATCGGGAAGTCGCGGGACGGCAGACAGTCCCCGTACCAGGAGGACTTGAGCGCTCCACCGCGTCCGAACACATCCAGCAGCGGCAGTTCCAGCTTCATCTGCGGGGTGGGCACCCCGACCAGGACGACCGTGCCCGCCAGGTCCCGGGCGTAGAAGGCCTGCTTGTAGGTCTCCGGGCGGCCGACTGCCTCGATCACCACATCGGCGCCGTTGCCATCGGTCAGCTCACGGATCGCCTCGACCGGGTCCTGCGCACGGGAGTTGACGGTGTGCGTGGCGCCCAGCCGGCGCGCGGTGGCGAGCTTGTTGTCGTCGATGTCGACGGCGATCACCTTGGCCGCACCGGCGAGCCGGGCGCCCATCACGGCCGCGTTGCCGACGCCGCCGCAGCCGATCACGGCCACCGAGTCGCCACGGGTGACCCCTCCGGTGTTGATGGCCGCGCCGAATCCGGCCATCACCCCGCAGCCGAGCAGCCCGGCGGCGCCAGGGGAGGCGGCCGGGTCGACCTTCGTGCACTGCCCGGCCGCCACCAGCGTCTTGTCGGCGAAGGCCCCGATGCCGAGCGCGGGGGACAGCTCGGTGCCGTCCTCCAGGGTCATCTTCTGCCGTGCGTTGTGCGTGTTGAAGCAGTACCAGGGGCGGCCGCGCCGACAGGCACGGCACTGGCCGCACACCGCACGCCAGTTGAGGATCACGAAGTCCCCGGGCGCGACCTCGGTGACGCCCTCGCCCACCGACTCCACGACGCCCGACGCCTCATGGCCGAGCAGGAACGGGAACTCGTCGTTGATGCCGCCCTCGCGGTAGTGCAGGTCGGTGTGGCAGACGCCGCACGCCTGAACCCGTACCACCGCCTCACCGGGGCCAGGGTCCGGCACGACGATCGTCTCGATCCGCACCGGCTCACCCTTGCCGGGGGCGATCACACCACGTACCCGCTGTGCCATGGGGTTCCCCTTACCCTGCCCGTCGGTTGTCTCCCCCGTCAGCGTACGTAATCGATCACGGGGAATCGCGCGGACGGGCCGTTGAACAAGCCATCGCCGGTGCCGCCGCGCAGCCACTCGTCGAAGAACGCGGTGGTGTAGGCCTCTTGGGCGGCCACCGCCTGGCCGGGGTCGACGGTGCCGATGTTGTCCCGCACGGTGCTCGCGGGCAGCTGGAGCCGGCGGCCGATCTGCGGCAGCAGCGACTCGGCGTCGGTGAACGAGGCGTGCTGGCCGCCGCGCAGCGTGAGGTCGCGGTGCCAGCCGGGGCTGTGGCGCCACAGCAGGCCCCAGGACGGCACGGTGTGGCGGTCGTTGCCCTGCATGCCCATGAGCAGGAACGGCTGCTTCAGCCCGGCCTGGGCGACCGGGAAGGGGTTGCCGGGGGTGTGGTCGCCCTGCTCGTAGGCGAGCACCCCGTCCAGGTCCGCGCCCGCCTTGAGGCGCGGGTCCTCATGCATCGTCTCCAGCGCCGCCATGCCGCCGGAGGACTGGCCGAACATGCCGATGCGATGCGCGTCGAGGGCGCCCGCCAGGCCGGCCGGCAGCGCACGGTGCTCGGCGTCCGGGTTGCGCCCGGCGGCCAGCGCGTCAACCTGGTCCAGTACGAAACGGGTGTCGGCGACGTTCACCGCGACCACCTTCTTCAACAGGTCGGTGATCGCGCCCTGGTCGCCCTTCGTCCCGGCGAACTCCTGCGGCAGTACGGACCGCTCGACCTGGCCACCGGGGAACTGCACGGCGGATGCGTCATGGGTGTGGTCGACGGTGATCACGATGAAGCCGCGCGAGGCGAGATCGTCGGCGAGGGTGGTGCCCAGCGAACGCGGGTCCAGGACTCCGGGCTCGTAGAGGACCACCGGCAGCGGGCCGCCGCGCCGGTCCACCGGAGCGCCTTCGTGCGCGTGGGAGCGGGTGGCCGCCCAGTCGACCCGGCCCTTGGGGATGCCGCTGAAGTTGTTCAGCGCGTCGAACCCGGCCGCCTCGCCCGGCAGCATCTGCGGCGCGAGCGGGTACCGGTCCCCGTCCCGTGCGGGGTAGCGGACGCCCACCATCAGTTCGCGGTGCGGCTGCGAGGCGACCCAGGGTCGTGCCGTGACCGGTCGACCAGGTGCAGGGACACGGTGCCGACCTGGTGGGGCCGGTGGGTTCGGGCAGTACCACCTGGTCACCGGCGGCGGTTGCCGGGGGCGCGGCGAGGGCGGTGACCGCCAGCGCGGCGCCGAGCAGCAGTCCGGCGCGCCGTCCGCGTGGCCTGGGGAGGGTGGTGGAAGCGTTCATGGGGACCCCCTGGTGCGGTGCGAAGACGTGATCAGGATTTCCGGTCTCCGCGCGCCGGACCATGGGGCAGCCAGGCAGGGTTGGGGTGGGGCTTTCCTCACCGGGGCATCCCCTGGGGGCGGGCCGTCACCCCGAACGCCCGCCCCCGCGCACCGTCAGCGGACCGGGTCGAAGGCCATCGGCCGTACCCGTCCCTCCAGCATGGCCCCCAATCCCCGTACCGCGCAGCCGTCAGGGTTGTCCGCGACGCTGACCGGCATCCCCGTGGCCGCCCGCAGCATGGAGTCGAGGCCCGGCATCAGCGCGCTGCCGCCGGTGAGCGTGATGCCCCGGTCGGCCAGGTCGGCGACCAGGTCCGGCGGGCAGCGGTGCAGTACCGAGCGAAGGCCGTCCAGCACCGCGTTCAGCGGGGTGCGGACCGCCAGCCGTACGCTCTCGGAGTCGATGAGCACCGAGCGCGCCATCCCGCTGGCCGCGTCCCGGCCGTGCACCTCGGTGCTGCGGATGGCCGTGCCGTCGGCGCCCAGCATCTGGTGCAGCGGATGCACTTCCTGGCTCGGGATCATCAACGCGTGGTGGTTGCGCAGGTGTTGGATGACGGCGCGGTCCATGACGTCGCGGCCCACCGGGATCGTCTCGGCGGCGACGATCGAGCCCAGTGACAGGACCGCGACCTGTGTGGTCGCGGCACCGGACATCACGATCATCGTCGCCTCGGGCTTCTCGACCGGCAGCCCGCACCCGACGGCGGCGGCGATCAGGGAGTCGACCAGTTCGACCCGGCGGGCCCCCAGCCCGGCGAGCGTCTCGATGGTGGCGCGCTGGGCGAGCGGTTCACTGCCGTGCGGTACGCAGACGGCGGCGCGCAGCACCGGCTTGAAGCGCCATGCCTTGCTGAGCTTGTCGCCGATGAGCGCCCGCAGCATGCGCTGGGCCATGTCGATGTTGACGATGATGCCGCCGGTGATGGGCCGCACGACCCGGATGTGCTCGGGGGTGCGGCCCGTCATGTGCTCGGCGTCGGTTCCCACGGCGACGAGCGAACCGGTGCGGCAGTCCACGGCGGCCACACTGGGCTCGTCGACGATCAGGCCGGTGTTCTTCAGATAGACCCTGGCCTTGGACGCGCCGAGGTCCACGGCGACGGTACAGCGGCGCAACTGGTCGAGGCTGACGGTCATGGGCGCTTCCTCCCCTGGCTGGCTGATACGCCAGATATGTACCCAGATAATCAGCTCATCCGGGGTCAGGTGTGCCGTGTCGTACACCGGTTGGCGGAGGCTGCTCGGAGGGATCCGCCCAGATGGCCCGTCGGCCCTTCGGCCATCGGTTGCCCGAGGTGCCGCTGACGGCAGATCAGGCAGCCGGGACCTTGTCCAGGAAGCCGTGCACCGTCTGGATCCTGCCGTCCGCCGAGACCGCCGCCACATCGAAGCCGACGACCAGGGCCTCGCCGTCCGCCGGGCCCAACTCCCAGGTGAAACGGGCCAGATGGTGATGGGCGTCAATCGCTCCGCCGAGCCGGAAGACCAGACCGGGGAACTGGGCCTGGACCGCGCCGATGGTGGCGTCGAACGCCTCGCGCCCCTCGGCGACCGCCAGCGGGTCCACATAGCTGCCGTCCTCCGCCCACAGCGCGTCCAGCTGCGCACGGCGAGCGGCCGGGTCGGTCTCGTTCCAGACGGCGATGTAGCGCTCGACGAGGTCGCGGATGTCGCTCATGGTCATCTCCTCCTGATGGGTGGCGGTGTGTTTCCGCTGGTCAAAACGGTACGGAGGGCGGTCGGCGGAGGAATCCGTCATCGTTAGGTACTTCCGGTATTCGCACGGGTGTTGGGATCAGTAAGCTTCCGTCCATGCCGGGAACGCTGTACGGGAGGGAGCGCGAGCAAGCGGCCCTCGACCGCCTCCTCGGCGCGGCCAGGGACGGTACGAGCGGCGTCCTGGCGCTGCGCGGCGAACCCGGGATCGGCAAGACGGCGCTGCTCGACCATGCGATGGCCACGGCCGCCGCCCAGGGCATGCGGGTGATCCGTGCCGCAGGCGTCGAGTACGAGGCCGAGCTGCCGTACGCCGCACTCCATCTGCTGCTCGCCGCGGGCCTCGACCGGCTGCCCGCGCTGCCGCAGCCGCAACGCCAGGCGCTCGAATGCGCGTTCGGCCTGGCGGCGCCCGCCACCACGGACCGGTTGCTGACCGGGTTGGCCGTGCTGTCGCTGCTCTGCGAACTCGCCGAGGAACGGCCGCTGCTGTGCGTGGTCGACGACGCCCAGTGGCTGGACCACGCGTCCGCCGACGCACTGCTGCTCGCCGCCCGCCGACTCCAGGCCGAACCGGTCGCGCTGATCCTCGCCGCCCGCGAGGGCGAGGGCGGCTTCACCGCGTACGGCCTGCCCGAACTGCGGCTGACCGGACTCGCCGAAGAGGCGTCGGCGAAGCTCCTCGACGGGTACGCGGGCGAGCTCGCCGCCCCGGTGCGCCACCGCGTGCTCACCGAGGCACGGGGCAATCCGCTGGCGCTCACCGAACTGCCCGCCGCGCTGGCCGCCGAACCCGTCGGCGCGCCCGACGTGCCCGGCGCGATCCCACTCACCGACCGGCTCCAGGTGGCCTTCCACGGCCAGGTCAGCAGGCTGCCCGCGGCCACCCAGACCCTGCTCCTGGTGGCCGCCGCGGAACAGACCGGCGATCTGGACGTGCTGCGCCGCGCCGCCGAGACGCTCGGCGCCGGGCTGCCGGACCTGCGCCCGGCCGAGGACGCCGGCCTGGTCCGCACCGCCTTGACCCAGGACGCGGCGCCGCGGTCCCTCACCTTCCGCCATCCGCTGCTGCGGGCCGCCGTCTACCGGCGGGCGCCGCTCGACCAGCGGCTGGCGGTGCACCGAGCGCTGGCGGACGCCCTCGCCGGAGCGATGGACGACGAGGCCGCCGACCGCCGCGCCTGGCACCTGGCACTCGCCGCCCCAGCCCCCGACGAGGCGATCGCCGCCGCACTGGAACAGGCCGCCGTCCGGGCACACGGCCGCGGCGGCCACGCGGCGGCCGCCGCCGCGATCGAACGCGCCGCGCGCCTCACCCCGGACCCCGACACCGCGACCCGCCGTCTCACGCTGTCCGCGGAAGCGGCCATCGAGGCAGCGGAGTTGGCGCGCGCCGAAGCCCTCGCGGAACGTGCCGCCGCACGCCTCACCGAGCCGCTGCACGACGTCGCGGTGCTGCCGGGCGAACCGCGACTGCGCGATGTGCTGGGCCACGTACGGGCCACCGCGCGCTTCCTGCAGGGCGACTTCCCCGCCGCGTACCGCCTGCTCGTCGACGGCGCCGACCAGGCGGCCGGGCGCGACCCCCGGCAGGCCGCCCGGATGCTGATGCAGGCCTTCCACGTTGCCTGGTACCTCGGCGATCGCGAGCTCGGCGAGGTGGTCGACCGGCTGCAGCGGCTGGAGCACCCCGCGGACGACCCGGTCACGCCGTTGGTCGGCTACCTCGTCGCAGCCACCGCGCCGGTCCTCGGCCGCCGCGCCGAGCCCCTGCCGCCGCTCGCCGAGACGGTGGCCGCCGCGCAGGCCAACAGCGCGCGGGTGCCCTGGGACGTGGTCCAGGTGTGCGGGGCGTCGCTCATCCACGGGCGGGACGCGGAAACGTACCGGCTCGCCGCCTCGCTCGCCGCCGACTCCCGCTCGCGCGGCGGCTTCGGACAGCTGCCCACCGTGCTGTTCTTCCTCGCCGAGGCCGAACTCTTCCACGGGCGGCACCGCGACGCGCTGGCCAGCGCCACCGAGGCGCTGCGCATCGCCCGGGACACCGGACAGCGGCAGTGGACCAGCCAACTGACCGGCTTCCTGGCCTACTTCGCGGCCATCGAGGGAGACGCCGACACCTGCCGCCGCTTCGGTGACGACTCCCTCACCGACACCGGTGCGGCCCCCGGCGCACAGGTCTTCATGGCCCCGGGTGCGCCGTGGACGCACTGGGCGTTCGGCCTGCTCGACCTGGGCGCCGGGCGTGCGCAGGAGGCGCTGAACCGGCTGGAGCCCCTGGTCGGCGGACCGATGCGGCATCATGTCTCGGCCACCCGGGCCGTTCCCGACCTCGTCGAGGCGGCGGTGCGACTCGGCCGTCCGGAGCGGGCCAGGCAGCCCGCCGAGCGGTTCGCCCGCTGGACCGCGCTCACCGGGCAGCCCTGGGCCGAGGCGCTGGACCTGCGCTGCCGGGCGCTGCTCGCCGACGACGCCGCCGACCAGGAGGCCTGGTACACCGCCGCGCTCGCGGCGCACGAGGACCCCGGCGGCCCGGCCCGCCCATTGGAGCAAGCGCGCACCGCCCTGCTGTACGGGGAGTGGCTGCGCCGCGGTCGGCGTAAGGCGGAGGCCAGGCCGTGGCTGCGTACCGCCGTCGAGACCTTCGAGCGGCTCGGCGCCGAGCCGTGGGCGGACCGGGCCCGAACCGAGCTCGGTGCCACCGGCGAGTCCGCGCCGCGCACCCGGGGGCCCGGGGTGCTGGCCGCGCTCACCCCCCAGGAGCTGCAGATCGTCCGGTTGGCCGCACGGGGCCTGTCCAATCGCGATATCGCCGCGCAGCTCTTTCTCAGCCCACGCACTGTCGGGTACCACCTCTACAAGGCCTACCCCAAACTCGGCGTCAGCTCGCGCGGCGAGCTCTCGGCCCTGGAAGACTGATCAGATGTCACCCTGTTGTCACGGACGGTGACGGATTGGGAGCTGTCACCTGGCTATCACCCCCCTGTTTGTCGGCTGTTACGAACCTATGACGTAATTCATGGAGGAGGACGGGATCCGTACGGGCGTTTTCTGCATCTCACAAAGGGCAAACGACCGGCCCATGGACCCGTTAGGAAGCACGATTCGGTGGAGCGACCCTTGATGAAACGTTGGCTGACCGCGGCTGTAGCCCTGATATCCCTGGGCCTGGTCGCCGGCTGCAGCGACGAAGGCGACCCGGTGTCGTTCGGCAACGCGAACCCGAGTGCCGCGGGCTCCGCGGCGCCGAAGCCGGACAATCCGAACTCTCTGGCCCTGATGCCCACCGGTCCCGCCGCGGACTTCAAGGTGCAGCGGACCGTTGAGGCCGCGGACAACACCAAGATAGGTGTGACCACGTACCACGGTGCGAAGTCCGGCTTCACCGGCAAGGTGTGGGTCTGGGCGCCGCCGGCGTACTTCCAGAAGGAGAACGCCAACAAGGGCTTCCCGGTGATCATCGCCCTCCCGGGTGGTGAGGGCTGGCCGACCAACTACTGGTTCGGCGCCGACCTGAAGCTTCAGGAAGACTTCTACAAGTGGTCCCAGGAGAACAAGGCGCTGCCCTTCATCCTGGTGATGCCGGTGATCAACCCGGACAAGCGGTACCACGACTGCAGTGACATACCCGGTTCCGAGAAGATGGGCACCTGGCTCACCCAGGACGTGCCGGACCTGGTGAAGCAGAACTTCCGCACTCTCAAGACCCGCGACGGCTGGGGCTTCATGGGCTCGTCCTCCGGCGGCTTCTGCGGGCTGAAGAGCGTGCTGCAGTACCCGAACACCTTCAAGGCCGCGATACCCAGCGGACCGGACATAGTCCCGGACTCGCCGCTGTGGCACGGCGACCAGGCCGCGATGCAGGCCAACAACCCCCAGTACCTGGCCAAGCAGCTCGCCAAGAAGGGCGGCCCGGACGTTTACCTGGGCTTCCAGGTCGGCACCACCGAGAAGGCCGACATGGTGAAGGTGAAGCAGTTCATCGAGCAGTACGGGCACGGTCCGGTCCACACCCGCCTTCAGGTCATCGACGGCGGCGAGCACAACGCACGCAGCTACACCCGGGGCATGGACGAGGGCACGATCGAGTGGATCAGCCAGCACATGCAGGGTCCGAGCGCGTGATCGGCTGACCGCTCCGCTCACGGCGCCCCGGGGACTCGCTCCCGGGGCGCCGTGCCGTTCGCCGCCGTCGAACAAGTGTGTTACCGTGGGCGGCGTTGCAGTTGTGGTTCCCATGAATGATGCGTGCGCCTGCTGGATAGCGGGCGCATTTCTTGTTTTACCGGGCTTTCCCCGGCGGGGTGATCATCACGGCGACGTGGGTCCGCGAGGTGCGGATCCGGTACTGCCCCGAAGGAGACAGACATGGCCACCGGAACCGTGAAGTGGTTCAACAGCGAAAAGGGCTTCGGCTTCATCGAGCAGGACGGCGGCGGCGCCGACGTCTTCGCCCACTACTCGAACATCGCCGCCCAGGGCTTCCGCGAGCTGCTTGAGGGCCAGAAGGTCGAGTTCGACGTCACGCAGGGCCAGAAGGGCCCGCAGGCGGAGAACATCCGCGTCATCTGAGCCCCGTCCGGCACCCGCCGGAACAGGCGCCAGCGCAACAGCAGGGCCCGCACCGTCCACGGTGCGGGCCCTGCTGTCGTGCTACGTGCCGTCAGCTCTTCGGCGACGGGCTTGACGACGCCCCGATCTGCTTCGCGTAGGTCTGCGTGTACTTCGGGATCAGCGCCTCGATGCGGTTGACGTAGTTCTGCGTCTCGGGGATCTGCGGGATGCCCCCGGCCTTGAGCACCGCTCCGGGGCCCGCGTTGTACGCGGCCAGCGCCAGCTGCGCGGGGTCGCCGGGTATGCCCTTGACCTCCTTGAACAGATGGCACATGTAGGCGCCCTGCGCCGGGATGGCGTCGGCCGGGTTCCACACGTCGGCCTTGCCGTCGCCCGTGTAGTCCTTGCCCCACTCCGCCCAGGTGGACGGGTAGAACTGCGCGATGCCCTGTGCCTGGCCGGAGTCCGCCTGAGGGTTCCAGTGGCTTTCCGCGTCGAGTTGCGCGGCCAGCATCGGAACGCTGAGCTCCGGGCAGGACCTGGCCGCGGACTGAACGGTCGCCAGATACTGGTTGGGGATGGTGGGCAGCGCGGGTGGCCGGGTCAGCCACCAGATGATGCCGAGGGCGGCTCCGACGACGAGCACCGCCGCGAGGGCCAGTCCCACCAGACAGCCTCGGCGACTCGCCCTGCCGGAGCGCCTGGTTTGTATCTCCATGTAATTCCACCGTAACGGGAGGTTCGTGCTTCCCCTCTATACACGGGGAAATCGGGCCCGCAGGTTCCACACGGCGGGGTTGTCGGCGAGGCCGTCGTGCATGTCTACCAGGTCCGCCAGCACATCGTGCAGGAAGTCCCTTGCTTCGCGGCGCAGATCACTGTGCCGTACCGAGAGGGGCGGCTCGTCCTCCAACCAGTCCGCGGTGATGTCCACCCAGCCGAAGCGCCGCTCGAAGCGCAGCCGCTCGGTCGACTGGGTGAAGTCCAGCTCGGCCCGCTGCGGACGGGCGGCCCGGCTCCCCATCGGATCGCGGTCGAGCTGTTCCGTGATGTCGCACAGCGCCCAGGCGAAGTCCAGCACCGGCACCCATCCCCAGGCTGTGGACAGCTCCCGGTCGCCCTCCGCCAGGTAGACGTCGCCGCAGAACAGGTCGTGCCGCAGCGTGTACACGTCAGCGGTCCGGTAGTCGGTCTGCGGCGGGTCGGGGAACCGGCGCGAGAGGGCGTATCCGAGGTCGATCACCCCGGAATCCTAGGCGCCGTCGGAGGGGACCCGGACTCCGCCCGCGGTCTGCCTTCGGTACGGAGCTGGCCGTGCATCGGTGCAGGGGTTCGGTGCTCGTTGGTGACGCGACGGTTGTCGTATCGGTCTCGGTCCCGCGCCCCGCACGGGAGGGTGGTGCCGGGGCCTGCCGTGGGCAGCGTAAAACGGCGTGACGGAACCGCCGTTACCGGGGACCATGGAGTCATGTCCGGGCCACTTGTCATCCGCGGTTCGGTCTCCGTGCCGGAGGCCGAGCTGATGTGGCGTTTCTCGCGCTCCTCGGGACCCGGCGGGCAGCACGTCAACACCAGTGACAGCCAGGTGGAGTTGCGCTTCGACCTGGCGGGCACCCAGTCGCTGCCCGCGGTGTGGAAGGAACGCGCGCTGGAGCGGCTCGCGGGCCGCCTGGTGGACGGCGTAGTGGTGGTACGGGCCAGTGAGCACCGCTCGCAGTGGCGCAACCGGGAGACCGCCGCGGTACGGCTCGCGGCGCTGCTGGCGCAGGCCGCCGCGCCGCCGCCCAAGCCGCGCCGTCCGACGAAGATCCCGCGCGGGATCAACGAGCGCCGGTTGCGCGGCAAGCGCGAGCGCGGCGAGCTGAAGCGCGGCCGCAGCGAGCGCGGCTGGGATTGACGCCGGGCCCGACCGAGGTCAGCCCAACTGGTGGTAGCGGCCGCGGAAGTACGTCAGCGGCCGGCCGTCCGCGCTCGGTGTGCGGGCGGTGAGCACCTCGGCTATGACCAGGGTGTGGTCCCCCGCGGGCACGCGCTGGGTCGTCCGGCACTCCAGGACCGACAGCGCGCCGCCGATCAGCAGGGCTCCCGAGGCGCCGCCACGGGTGTACGGGATGTCGTCGAACAGCAGGCGGTCGCTGATGCGGCCGCGCATCGCGAAGCGGCCCGCGACATGCCGCTGGCTCTCGCTGAGCACCGAGACCGCCCAGTAGGGCTGGCGTTCCAGCAGGTCGTCCATTCGCGAGTCCACCCGCACGCTGACCAGCACCAGCGGCGGTTCCAGCGAGACCGACAGGAACGCGGTCGCGGTCATGCCGACGTCCTCGCCCTGCACCCCGTCCTCCGGGTCGTGCGCGGTGATCAGCGTCACGCCCGACACGAGCCGTGACATCGCGGCACGGAACTCGTCGGCGGTCGCCCGCGGATCACCGGAGCGCGGCTCGGCCGGGCTCACACGCTCGTCGGGGTTCGGCACGCCTCCAGCATGAGGGATGTCCGCGGCCGGGGGGATGGCTGTCACGGTCTGCTCGGGGGATTCCTGGAACACGTACCAAACGGTAACCGGGGGTTGCGGTCCGCACATCGGGCGAGCGGACCATCTGCGATCCGAGTAAGGACCTAGGTCTTCGGTGGTCTGGTGTCGTACGCTCCGGACACAGTTTCCGGCCGGCCGTCCGGTATGTAGCGTTCCGACCCCAAAGTCTTGCGCACGAAACCACTTACCGTGCCCAACTTTTGACAGAGGGCTGTGACCTCAGTCACAAGGAGGGGGAATTGTTGACCCTGTGTACCTGCTGGGCTGCTCGCTGTGATTCAGTTGCGGTGGCAATCGGACGATAAGAAATCGCGAACAGACCAAGGGATTAACAACCGAGGAACGCAAGAAGTACGAAGTGGAACTCGTCGAGGCTCGGGGGAGAGACATGGACACGGAGTCGGAGCCGTACGTCCGCCTCGCGACTCTGCGCCAGCTGCACCAGGTGGTCGCCGACCTGAACACGGCCCGCAGTCTGGCCGACACCCTGCAGGCCGTCGCCGACGGTGTGGTCGGTGGGCTGGGGTACGAGCTGTGCGCCGTGAACCTGGTGCGTCCCGATGGTGATCTGGTCGTCGCCGCGGTAGCCGGAAGCGCGGGCGCCGAGGCGCTGATGGCGGGCCGGGTCGGCTCCCGGGCGTCCTGGGAGCGGCGGCTGGCGATGGGCCACCGCTGGGGCTCGCTGCGCTTCATCCCGTACGACGAGGGCTGGGTGCTGGACGGCGACGACGTACCGAGCTGGCACCGCGAGAGCGGCCCCGCGCCGCGCTTTCCCGACGAGTGGCACCCGCAGGACCGTCTGCTCGCCCCGATGTACGCCACTCCGGCGGGCGGCGGCGAGTTGATCGGCGTGATCTCGGTGGACCGGCCGCGTGGCGGCCGACGTCCCGGCGCCTGGGCCCGTGAGGCCCTCCAGACGTACACCTTCCAGGCGGGCATCGCGATCAGCAACGCCCGGCTGCGCGCCAACATGCAGCGCGCCCTGGTCCGCCTGGAGCGGGAGCAGCAGGCGCTGCGGGCCAGCGAGGAGAGCTTCCGGCAGGCCTTCGAGTACGCCCCAAGCGGAATGGCCATCGCCGAAATGGGCGGTGACGAGCACGGCAAGCTGCTGCGGGCCAATGACGCGCTGTGCCGGATGCTCGGCCGTCCGGCGAACCAGATGCGGCGCTACTCCTTCTCCGACCTGGTGCACCCCGAGGACATCGGGACGCTGCTGCGCACCTCCGCCGAGGGCGGCCGGGCCGAGCTGCGGCTGGGCCGCCGGGACGGTACGTATCTGTGGGTGTCGCTGCGGAACTCGGTGGTGGCCGACACCACCGACGGCCCGCGCTTCCTGCTCACCCACGTCGAGGACATCGAGGAGCGCAAGCGGCACGAACTCGCCCTCGCGCACCGCGCCAGCCACGATTCCCTCACCGGCCTGCCGAACAGCGCCGAACTCCGGGCCCGGCTCAGCTCCCGGCTGTGCTCGCGGCCGTTCGCCGCCGAGGGGCACACCGCCAGTGCCGAGGACCTGGACGAGTTCGGGTACAGCTTTCCGGCGCCGCCCGCGCACCCCTACGACCATCATGTACACGCCATCGAGCCAGATGAGAGCGGCTCGGACGGCGAGGGCGGCGGCAAGGGCCTCGCGGTCCTGTTCTGCGACCTGGACGGCTTCAAGTCGATCAACGACAGGTTCGGGCACCACACCGGCGACGCGGTACTGATCGAGGTCGCCAGGCGGCTGTCCAGCGTGGTGCGGGACGGGGACACTGTCGCCCGGCTCGGCGGCGACGAGTTCGTGGTCCTCGCCGACGGCCTGGACCGCGACGGCGCGCAGGACCTCGCCGTCCGGTTGCGCAACGCGATCATCCCGCCGATCCGGGTCGACGGCCGGGCGGTACGGGTCGGCGCCAGCTTCGGCATCGGCTGGGCGGGGTGCGGGATGACGGTGGAGGAAGTGCTGCACTCCGCCGACCAGCGGATGTACGTGGAGAAGCGCTCGCGCGCCAAGGCGCAGCGCCGGGCGGGTTAGCGGTTGCTGTATGCGAGGACACGCGTTCAGCGACCGGATCGGGGTAGGCTCGCGCGGGTCCAGCAATATCCGGTCCGCGGTGGCCGGACGCAGTGGGAAGTGAGCAGCGGATGACGGCCGGCGGTAACGGCACGCCAGAACCCGAGAACGACGACCCGTTCGCGTACCTGTACCGCGGGGAGGGCGACGAGGCCGCCACACAGGCGGATCGGCGCGGCGTCCCGCGTACCTCGTACCACCAGGTCACCCGGGTCGGCGAGCGGCGCCAGGCGCCGCAGCAGGGCGGCTACGGCTATCCGCCGCCGCAGCAGCAGGCGTACGGCCAGCCGCAGACCCAGCAGCAGCCGCCGCAGTACGCGCCGGCGGAGCCTTCGTCGCACCGCGCCGGCGGTCATGGCGGTGGTAGTCGGGGCACCAACCGGCGCGGCCTGATGCTCGCGGCGATCGCGGTGGTCGTGGTGGTCGCCATCGGTATCGGCATCGTCGCCCTCACCGGCAGCGACAAGAAGGACACCGCGTCGGGCGCCAACAGCAGCCCCGCGCCGAGCACTTCACAGTCGCAGGCCCCGTCGCCGTCCGCGAGCGCCAAGCTGCCAGAGCAGTTCGCTGCCACCATGACCCTCGGCGGCAAAGCGGCGGTCGGCAGCAAGGATCCTGGCGCAACAGGCCCCAATGGCTCGTATGTCACCATGAGCTCAGTCGGTGACTCCGCTACGTGGACTGTGAATGTCTCCCATGCGGGTGCCTACTCGCTTTACCTTGGTTATGGCAATGCGGGCGCCCCTGCCACGGCGACGCTGGCTGTTAATGGAAGCGTCCAGTCGAGGCCTATAAACCTCGATAACTTCACCAAGCAGAGCGACCCGGCGCATGCGTGGACGCACACGTACGCGTACATCGATCTCAATAAGGGTGCGAACACCGTTCAGATCTCATGCGGCCAAGGGAATCAGTGCGCATTCGACCTCGACAAGGTCTGGCTGGAAAGTCATTGACAGCGATCGGTGAAACAGGGTTCTGAAGAATCTGATGGGGCCGCTCGCCGGAGAGATCGGCGAACGGCCCCACTGAGCGTGGTCGAACTTCTCGCTCCGGGGATCGCCCCCTGCCCCAGAGCTACGCATCTGGTTGCCACCCAGAGGGCCTTACCTCTGTAGTTGACGGCGGTCCGGCACATGACCCTACCGCCGGCCGAGATGGCGGTGACTACGCTGTCGCCGGTCGACGCGCCATTCCGCAGGATTGCGGAATGTCCCCAGACGTTGGCTCCCCATGGATTATCGCCGAAAACGCCGCCGCCAACGTAGACATGCCCCCCATGTGCTCTGGTTGGTGGCCGCCGACGCGGAAGACGCGCCGGCGGTCAATCCCAATACGGCTACCAGGGCGGTGGCAGCCAGTGACTTTATTCGCAGTAGCCACTGTCCGCGCGCCGTGCCTGCTGGGATCGCGCCATCAGCTCACTGCGGTCGGGCGGCACGATGTCACCAACTGGCCGGGCCCCTGGAGAGATTGACGGTAGCGCTGCTTCCGCCTACCCCGTGACCTCGACTTGCTCCAGCAGCGCCGCGTACTGCCGAAGGTCGAACTCGCCCGCCGTGGGCGCCAGTACGGTTGCCGCGGACACGGCGACCGCGCGGGCCAGGCGCTGGGGCCAGGGCAGGCCCTCGACGACGGCCGACAGCAGTCCGGCCACCGCGGAGTCGCCCGCGCCCGTCGGATTGCCGGACAGCCGCCTGGGCGGCGCGGCCCGCCAGACACCCCGCTCGGTCACCGCGAGCATCCCCTCGGCGCCGGCCGAGGCGACCACCGCCCGCGCTCCGCGCCGCCGAGCCTCCTGCGCGCCCCGCAACGGCTCGGTGAGGCCGGTGAGTTGGGTCAGCTCGCCGGAGTTCGGCTTGACCGCGTCGGGTCGGGCGGCGATGCCCCGGCGTAGCGCCTCACCGCTGGTGTCGAGCAGCACGTACACCCCCGCCGCCCGTGCGGTACGGACCAGTTCGGCGTACGAGCCGACCGGCAGCCCCGGTGGCAGGCTGCCGCACAGCGCCACCGCCCGTGCGTCGGCCAGCAGTTCGCGGTAGACGCCGGTGAAGGCCGCCCACTCCTCGGAGCTGATGACCGGCCCCGGCTCGTTGAACATCGTGGTGTCGCCGTCGGCACCGTCCACCACGGCGACGGTGCGGCGGGTGTCGCCCGCCACCGTGACCAGCGCGTCGGCCACACCGGGGGCGGCGGCCCGCAGCAGGGCGCGCAGCGCGTCGCCCGTACGGCCGCCGACCAGGCCGGTGACGGTCGTGTCGTGGCCGAGTGCGGCCAGCACCCGCGCGACATTGAGGCCCTTGCCGCCAGGCCGCTCGACGATCTCGCGCACTCGGTGCGTGGTGTGCGGTTCCAGCCGTGGCACCCGGTATGTCACGTCGAGGGCGGCGTTGAGCGTGACCGTCAGGATCATCGCGCCAGCACCCCTGTCTCGATAGGACTCGCCCAGTCTCCGAAGCCGGTTCGCGAGCGATCATGCCAAAAGAACGGCGGTCGGCCCAGAGTCGGGCCGACCGCCGGTCGTCTTCGCCGTGCGAATGCGTCACCTGTCCGTGGGTCGCACCACCCACTCGCCCTTGCGCATCACGCCCGCCAGAGCGAAGTCGTCGTCGAGGACCACGAGGTCGGCATCCTTGCCGGGCTCCAACGAGCCGATCGAGTCGTAAAGCCCGAGCAGCTTGGCCGGGTTGCCGGAAATGGCCTGGACGACCTGCTCGACGGGCAGCTTGTCGATGGTGACCGCCCGGCGGAACGCGGTGTCCAGCGTCAGCGTGGAGCCCGCGATGGAGCCGCCCTCGACCAGCCGGGCCACCCCGTCCTTGACCTCGACCTGCAGCGGGCCGAGCGGGTAGCGGCCGTCGCTCATTCCGGCCGCGCCCATCGCGTCGGTGATGAACGCCACCCGCCCGGCGCCCGCGGTGCGGAACGCCAACTCCAGGACGGCGGGGTGCAGATGCGTACCGTCGTTGATCAACTCCACCGTCACCCGCTCGTCCCCGAGCAGTGCGGCGACCGGGCCGGGGGCGCGGTGGGCGAGCCCCGGCATGGCGTTGAACAGATGCGTGGCGACGGTGGCGCCCGCGTCGATCGCCTCCAGCGTCGCGTCGTAACCGCCGTCGGTGTGGCCGACCGCGGCGATGACACCGTGCCCGGCGAGCAACCGCACCGACTCCAGGCCGCCGGGCAGTTCGGGGGCGAGCGTCATCATCCGGGCGGCGCCTCGTGCCGCGTCGACCAACTTCCGTACGTCCGCCGGGTCCGGGTCGCGCAGCAGCGTCGGCTCGTGCGCACCGCAGCGGTGCGGGGAGATGAACGGGCCTTCGAAGTGGATTCCGGCCAGCTCGCCCTGCTCCACCAGTTCGGACAGCACGGCGGCCTGGCGGGCCAGATCGTCCAGGTCTCCGGTGACGGTGGAGGCGAGCATGGTGGTGGTGCCGTGCGCGCGGTGTGTGCCGACGGCGGTCAGCGCCTCCTCGGCCGTGCCCGCGGAGAACGAGGCTCCGCCGCCGCCGTGCACATGGATGTCGACGAAGCCGGGCACGATCCAGTGGCCGGTGAGGTCGGTGCCGCCCCGCTCGTCGTACCGGTTGGCGGCGATCCTGCCGCCCTCGACCGTCAGGCTGTCCCGGACGACGCCTGACGGCAGTACCAGCCGTGCCCCGGTCAGGACTTCACGGTGATCGGTGTGCTGTGCGGCCATCAGGCGGTTACCTCCACGGAGAGTCGGTCCCAGGCGAGCAGACCCGCGCCCAGGCAGCCGGCAGCGTCCCCGAGGGCCGCCGGAACGATGAGGGGGAGCCGCTGGAACGTGACGCGCTCCGTGACGGCCGTACGCAGCGGCCCGAGGAGTGTTTCCCCCGCCTCGGCGAGCCCGCCGCCGACGATCAGCACCCGTGGGTCCAGCAGGGTGAGCCCGGTCACCAGACCGTCCGCCAGCGCGCTGATAGCGCTCTGCCAGACGGCCACGGCGCGCGGGTCGTGCTTCTCGACGGCCTGCGCGCAGTCGGCAGCGGTGGCTGCCGGGTCACCGCTCGCCTCGGCCCAGTCGCGGGCCACCGCGGCGGCCGACGCCTCGGTCTCCAGGCAGCCGGTCTGCCCGCAGGGGCAGCGGCGGCCGCCGGGGCGCACCACGATGTGGCCGATCTCGCCCGCGCAGCCATGGGCGCCCGCCTCGATCCGGCCGTCGATGCCGATGGCGGCGGCGATGCCGGTGCCCAGCGCCAGGAACAGGAACCGGTCCTGGCCGCGCCCGGCGCCGAGTCGGCCCTCGGCGAGCCCGCCGCAGCGCAGATCGTGGCCGACGGCCGTCGGGATCCCGTCCAGGCGCTCGGCGAGCAGCGTGCGCATCGGTACGTCCCGCCAGCCGATGTTGGACGAGTAGACGGCGGCGCCGTGCTCGTCGTCGACCACCCCGGGTACCGCGACGCCCGCCGCGGCGGCGGGCTCGCCGAGCTCGCGCATGCCGAGGACCCGCAGGTCCGCGGCGAAGTCCAGGATGGCGGCGATCACGGCCTCGGGGCCGCGCTCCCGGTTCGTGGGCCGACGCGCCTCGTACAGGAGCGTGCCGTCCACTCCGACCAGGGCGGCCTTCATCCCGGTGCCGCCGACGTCCAGGGCGATGACGTGTTCCACGGGGACCAGTCTGGCTCCTTGCGCCGGACTGGTCTAGTCCACCCGGGTGTCCGGGTGTGTTTCCCGCCTGCCCACCCGACCACCGTCGGCCTTCGCGTGCCGTTGCGCACGGCCGTCGCTGGGCCGGGGGTGGGCCGGGGGTGGGACGCGAAGTCGGCGGCGGTGTCGGGCGGGTGGCGGGTGGTTACCCCAGAGGCAAGCGCGAGCGTGCCCGCACCGTATATTTGGCGATTCCGACGGGACAGCGATGAAGGTGGTAGGTACACGGTGGAGCGGCGACGATTCCTTGGGCTCGCTTCGGGCTTCGGCCTCGCGGGAGCGATGTCGTCGCTCACGGGATGCGCCGGTGGCGCCGCGGGCGGCGGCACCAAGCTCACCATGGTCGCGGCCGACTACGGCAACAACTCCGCCAACACCTCGCAGACGTACTGGGACGACGTGGCCCGCCAGTTCCAGCAGAAGAACTCCGGCATCACGGTCGACGTCAAGGTCTACAGCTGGGACGTCGTCGACAAGAAGGTCGCCGAGATGGTGGCCGCCGGCAACGCCCCCGACATCGCGCAGTGCGGCGCATACGCCGACTACGCCGCCAAGAGCCTGCTCTACAGCGTGGACGAGCTGCTCTCCATACCCGCCCAGGCCGACTTCATCGGCTCCATGTCGGACGCGGGCAGCGTCAACCGGACCCAGTACGGCATGCCGTTCGTCTCCAGCGCGCGCATGTTGTTCTACAACAAGACGCTGTTCAAGAGGGCCGGGATCGTCAAGGCGGACGGCAGCGCGAATCCGCCGCAGTCCTGGGACGACCTCAAGACCGCCGCGCAGAAGCTCAAGGCGGCCGGTGTGAAGGTCCCGTTCGGTCTGCCGTTCGGGCCGGAGGAACCGGCCGCGGAGACGCTGATATGGATGCTCGGCAACGGCGGCAACTACACCGACGACGTCGGCAGCTACACCATCAACTCGGCACAGAACCTTGAGGCCTTCCAGTGGATCAAGACCAATCTGTCCGACACCGGGCTGTCCGGCCGTAATCCGGCCACCACCAACCGCCAGGACGTCTTCAACGCGTTCGCCAGCGGCGACTGCGGCTTCCTCAACGGCCATCCCACGCTGATCCAGTTGGCCGCCAAGAACCACGTCGACTACGGCATCGCCAAGATCCCCGGCAAGGGCGGCCAGCTCTCGGCGACGGTCGGCGTCGCCGACTGGATGATGGCGTTCAAGAAGAACGGCAACCGGCAGCAGATCGGCAAGTTCCTGGAGTTCGCATACAGCCGGCAGAACACGCTGAAGTTCCTGCGCGCCTACGACCTGCAACCGGTGACGGTGTCAGCGTCCAACGCGATGCTCGCCGACTCCTCCCTGAAGGAGGTCTGGCCGTTCCTCCAGGAGCTGCCGAACGCCCGGTTCTACCCGGACAACAAGACCTCCTGGGGTCCGGTCAACGCCAAGCTCAAGCAGGTCGTCGGCAAGGCGGCGACCCAGGACCCGATGGGCGTGCTCGGTGACCTCCAGCGCACCGCGGAGGCGGCGGACAACAGCGCCGCCGCGAAGTAGCGTTGACGGCGTAGGGCGAGTGGAGGAGGTGCCGTGGTGACCGAGCGGACGGGCCAGGACGACCTCTCCGAGCGTGAGCGCGCCATCCTCGCCGTCGCCGGGCGCAGCTGGCCGACGGTGGGCGCCAAGGAGCGTGCCATCAGGGAGCAGTTGGGCATCTCGCCCCACCTGTACTACCAACTGCTCAACGCCCTGCTGGACGACCCCCGCGCCCTCGCCCACGCCCCGGCCACCGTCAACCGCCTGCGCCGCCTGCGCGAGGCGCGCCGCGCGAACCGCTAGGGCCTGACCTCATCGACGGGGGGAAACGGCCGCCCATCCGCACGTCCTGCCGGTAGGGTCGTGCCATGGGCAGCCACCCCCTTCCCACCCCCGTCACGCCCGCTGGCAAGGCCGGACTGGCCGAACTGCTCAGCGAGCCGAAACGGGCCGTCGTGGCACTGGACTTCGACGGCACACTGGCCCCGATCGTTCCCGACCCGGATCAAGCCCGCGCGCATCCCCGTGCGGTGTCGGTGCTCTCCCGGCTCGCCCCGCGAGTCGGCTCCGTCGTGGTGATCACCGGCCGCCCGGCCGGGGTCGCGGTGCGCTACGGAGGCTTCGCGGGGGTGCCCGGCCTGGAGCACCTGGTGGTCCTCGGGCACTACGGCGCCGAGCGCTGGGACGCCGTTTCCGGCGAGGTGCACGGTCCCGGCGACGACCCGGGCGTGCTGGCGGTACGGGCCGAGCTGCCCGGCTTCCTGGAGCGCCTCGGCGCCTGGCGCGAAACCTGGGTGGAGACGGTGCACATCGAGCACAAGGACGGGCGCGCCGTCGCCGTACACACCCGCAGGACCGACGATCCGCAGGCCGCCCTCGACGCGCTGCGCGGACCGCTCACCGAACTCGCGCACCGGCACGGTCTGATCGTCGAGCCGGGCCGCATGGTGCTGGAGCTGCGGCCGCCGGGCATGGACAAGGGCGTCGCCCTGGCCTCGTACGTACGGGAGAACGGAGCGAGCGCGGCGCTCTACGCCGGGGACGACCTCGGTGATCTGGCCGCCTTCGACGCCGTGGAGAACCTGAGGGCGGAGGGCGTTCCCGGCGTCCTGGTGTGCAGCGGCAGCAACGAGGTGGCCGAACTCGCCGCCCGCGCCGACATCGTGGTCGACGGTCCGGAGGGGGTCGTGGGGCTGCTGGGGGCGCTGGCCGACGCGTTGGCCTGAACGGGCGGACGGAGGCGGACTACCCGCCGAGCGCGGCCAGTTGGTCGAGGAACCACCGCTGCGGCGGAAGCGCCGTCGCCGCGGCGGCCAGCCGCTTGCTGCGCATCGCCCGCTCACCGTCCGGCATGGTCAGCCCCTCGTGCAGCGCCCTCGCGGTGGCCTCAACGTCGTACGGGTTCACCGTGATCGAGTCGTCGCCCAGCTCCGCGAAGGCCCCAGCCTCCCGCGACAGCACCAGTGCGCAGCCGCCGTCGGAGACCACCGGGACCTCCTTGGCGACCAGGTTCATACCGTCCCGGATCGGGTTGACCAGCGCCACGTCCGCCAGCCGGTACGCGGCGAGGGAGCGCGCGAAGTCATCCCTGACGTGCAGGATGAGTGGCTGCCAATCCACGGTCCCGTAACGGGAGTTGACCTCCTCGGCCAGCCGCTGGACGGTGGCCGTGTAGTCGCGGTAGACGGCCAGATCGTGCCGCGAGGGGTACGCGAAGGCGACGTGCACCACGCGGCCGTGCCACTCGGGGTGGGTGGCCAGCAGCCGCTCGTACGCCATCAGTCCGCGCACGATGTTCTTCGACAGCTCGGTCCTGTCCACCCGGACGATGACCTTGCGGTCCCGGCCGATCTGCTCGCGCAGTGCGGCCAGCCGTTCGTTCACATCCGGGCGGTGCGCGCGCTCCCGGAGGAACTCGGCGTCGGCGCCGAGGCCGTGCACACCGATCCGTGTCGTCCGGCCGTCGTGGCGGACCGCCGATTCGGCGCCGTCCGTGGTGACTTCGGCGCCCAGCAGATCGGCGCAGCATGCCGTGAAGGCGTCCGCCCAGCGGCGGGTGAGGAACGCGGCGCGGTCCGCGCCGAGGATCCCGAGCAGCACCTCGGCGGCGACGTCGTCGGGCAGCAGCCGGAAGTAGTCCGGCGGGGCCCACGGGGTGTGCGAGAAGTGCCCGATCCGCAGATCCGGTCGCCGCTCGCGCAGCAGCCGGGGTGTCAGTGTCAGGTGGTAGTCCTGTACCAGGACGGCCGAGCCCTCGGCGGCCTCTTCGGCGAGGGCGTCGGCGAACGCCGCGTTGTAGCTCTCGTACGACGCCCACTGGGCGCGGAAGTCCTGGTTGAAGACGGGTTCCAGCGGGGTCGCGTAGAGGAGGTGGTGGACGAACCACAGCACGGAATTGGCGATGCCGTTGTAGGCCCCGGCGAAGACCGCCGGATCGATGTCCAGCATCCGCACCGACTGGCCGCCGGTGTCGGCCGGGTCCAGCCGTCCGCCCGCGGCCTCCGCCGCCGCCCGGTCGTCGTCGGAGAGCGCCGCGCACACCCACACGGAGCCCGCGTCGGCCCCGATGGCGCTCAGTCCGGAGACGAGTCCTCCACCGCCGCGTCGTGCGGTGAGCGAGCCGTCCTCGGCACGGGCGTACGACACCGGTCCGCGGTTGGACGCGACCAGGACCTGGGCTGCGCGCGTAGCGACCATGCGGCCAGCCTACGGTGCCTTCCGCCTGACGTGGGCACTTTTCCGTCCGGGATGGCTCGACGTGGACCAGGGGAATTTCCGGGGCGGGGCGGCCGGCCCACAGGACGGCGCGCATCGCCGCCCGAAGGCGGCGGCGAGCGGGCGGCAGGCGAACCTATGCGGCACGCCGTGCCGCGTACTCCGGCACGGTGATCATCGGTGGCCGCTCCTCGGCCACCACCTCGTGCACGCGTGGCTCGAAACCGCCCTGCGGGCCGCGGTCGAACTGCGTGAGCACCGGCCGTACCAACGTCGTGCGAGCCAGCCGCACTTGGGCGGTGCGGTAGATCGTCGCGGCCATTCGGCCGAGGGCCTGACAGTCCTGGTGCCGGTGGTGCCGTACGCCGACGTCCACCTGGGCGAGCGCGTCGAGTCCGGCGCAGGCCAGTGCGTCGACCAGCATGGCCAGCTCCACCCCGTACCCCACCGGGAACGGCAGCCGCTCCAGCAGCGAGCGCCGTCCCGCGTACTCGCCGCCGAGCGGCTGTACGAACCCGGCGAGCTGCGGCCAGTGCAGGTTGAGCAGTGGCCGGGCGACGAGCTCGGTGACCCGCCCGCCACCCGCCGGGACGACGGCCGCGCCGGTCTCCAGCGGCCGGTCGTACATCGCCTTGACCAGTTGCACCTCGGGGTCGGTCAGCAGCGGCCCGACGATTCCGTACACGAAGCTGGCGTCGAAGTCCCGCAGGTCGGCGTCGACGAAGCAGATGATCTCGCCGCTGGTGGCCAGCAGCGAACGCCACAGGACCTCGCCCTTGCCGGGCACGGCCGGGATCCGGGGCAGCACCTCGTCCCGGTGCACCACCCGGGCCCCGGCGCGCGCCGCCACCTCGGCGGTCCGGTCGGTGGAGCCGGAGTCCATCACGATCAGCTCGTCCACCAGCGGCGCGGTCTCGCACATCAGCTCCCGTCGGATCTCCCCGACGATCGCCCCGACGGTGGCCTCCTCGTTGAGGGCCGGGAGCACCACGCTCACGGTGCCGGCGGCGCCTGCCGTGCGTTTGGCGGCGAGCAGCCGGTCGAGCGGCCGGTCGGCAACAGACCAGGACCGCCGCTCCAGCCAGCGCTGCACCTCTTCCAGCACCTGCGCGTCTCCCTGGCAGCAGAACCATGCATGTGATCCATCTCGCGGTTCGGACGACTATCTCGACTGTCCGACCCTTCGGTTACAGTCTTGAGCAACGCGCGTGACGACCGCATGCCGGGGGTCAGCGCGCAAAAAACGCACTGGCCACGGCTGGCCGTCCGGGGGTTACCTCCCGGGAATCGCAGCAGCACCCAGTGCCATAGAGCTCATCCAGAGGGACTGAGGGAACGGCCCGTTGACGTCCCGGCAACCCTCCTACCGGCCCGACCTGCGAGACGAGGCCACGGTGGGGAAGGTGCCAATTCCGGCCCGCGGCGAGACGCGCCGTGGGGAAGATGAGGAGAGGCCTCGCCATATGGCTGTCGAAACCGTCGAACCCGCCGCCAGCACCTCCACCGACTTCGGACCGGCCGTCGCCCTGTCCTGTCGCGAGTGCGGCGAGCGTTTCCCGCTGGGCCCGATCTTCGCCTGCGAGGCCTGTTTCGGCCCACTTGAGGTCGCCTACGAGTTCCCCAGCGGTGACCCGGAAGGCCTGCGCAAGCGGATCGAAGCGGGCCCGCACAACATCTGGCGGTACGCCCCGCTGCTGCCCGTCCCCGCCGACGTGACGTCCAAGCCGAACCTCAACCCCGGCTTCACCAAGCTCGTCAAGGCCGACCGGCTCGCTCGCGAACTGGGCGTCACCGGCGGTCTGCACATCAAGGACGACTCGGGGAACCCCACCCACTCCTTCAAGGACCGGGTGGTGGCGATCGCCGTCGAGGCGGCCCGCAACTTCGGCCTGACCACGCTGTCCTGCTCCTCCACCGGCAACCTGGCCGGTGCCGTCGGTGCCGCCGCCGTACGGGCGGGCTTCCGCTCGTGCGTGTTCATCCCGCACGACCTGGAGGCGGGCAAGGTCGTGATGGCCGCGGTCTACGGCGGCGAACTGGTCGGCATCGAGGGCACCTACGACGATGTGAACCGGTTCTGCAGCGAGTTGATCGGTGACCCGATCGGTGAGGGCTGGGGTTTCACCAACGTCAACCTGCGCCCCTACTACGGCGAGGGCTCCAAGACGCTGGCCTACGAGATCTGCGAGCAGCTCGGCTGGCGGCTGCCGGACAACATCGTCATTCCGATCGCCTCCGGCTCCCAGCTCACGAAGATCGACAAGGGGCTGCAGGAGCTGGTCAAACTCGGTCTCGTCGAGGACAAGCCGTACAAGATCTACGGTGCGCAGGCCGAGGGCTGCTCCCCGGTCTCCACCGCCTTCAAGGCCGGGCATGACGTGGTGCGCCCGCAGAAGCCGAACACCATCGCCAAGTCGCTGGCGATCGGCAACCCGGCCGACGGCCCGTACGTGCTGGACATCGCCCGACGTACCGGCGGGGCGGTCGAGGACGTCAACGACGAGCAGGTCGTGGCCGCGATCAAGCTGCTGGCCCGCACCGAGGGCATCTTCGCCGAGACCGCGGGCGGCGTGACCATCGGTGTGCTGAAGAAGTTGATCGAGACCGGTCAGCTCGACCCGGCCGCCGAGACCGTCGCCATCAACACCGGCGACGGTCTGAAGACCCTGGACGCGGTCGCGCCGACCACCGGCCCGACCGCGGTCATCCGTCCCACCCTCGACGCGTTCCGAGAGGCTGGTCTCGGGTGAGCGAGCGGAGCGAGGGAACCAACAAGGAGGCGCGTCACGCGAGTGCGTCTCCGAGCGCAGCGAGGAGATCAGCATGAGTGTCAACGTCCGAATCCCGACCATCCTTCGCACCTACACCGGCGGACAGGCCGAGGTTTCGGCCGAGGGCAGCACGCTCTCCGAGGTCATCTCGTCGCTGGAGAAGGACCACCCCGGTATCTCCGCCCGCGTTCTGGACGACCAGGGCAAGCTGCGGCGTTTCGTGAATGTGTACGTCAACGACGATGACGTGCGCTTCGACAAGGGTCTTGAGACGGTGACCCCGGACGGTTCCGGTGTGTCGATTATTCCGGCCGTCGCCGGAGGCTGCTGAGCGTCCCACCGAACGATTCCAGCCATTCGCGAATGCCCCGTTTGCCAATGCGGCAGGCGGGGCACGCGCATGTTCCCAGGCGCGGTACAGTAGCGACGGCAGCGGTGGTCCGTGATTCAAGGGCATCGCTCTGAGGTGTCCAAACCTCATTTCCGGTCATTCGCCATCGGTCGTCCAACGATCGGGCCGCCGGCGCAGTTCGCACCGCCGTACAGCCGCTCGGGCTCGGGACGTGACGCACGTGCCGAGGGCACGTGAAGAACGCGACAAGTTGTACCCGAAATCAGGGTGCTATTTGTCGTGTTGGTCGGCTATGCCCGGTCCGAGTTGCCCTGAATTCCTGGCCTTTTTCCCAGAATTACCGATCGGGCGCTCCCAGAATTCTCGTCCGAGTGACCTGTTGCAGAGGGCGTCCGTGCAGATACATTCAGCCGCGGTCGGCACGCGTTCCGGCGCACACCTCCATGTGTTAGGGGTGAGGTCTGACCCGGGCCCGCGGAGTGCGGTCCCGTGCAAGGGCCAGTAATAGGGGAGTTAGGGATGGCTCAGGGCACCGTCAAGTGGTTCAACGCGGAGAAGGGATACGGCTTCATCGCGGTCGACGGTGGTGCGGACGTCTTCGTGCACTACAGCGCGATCCAGATGGACGGCTACCGCACCCTCGAAGAAGGCCAGCGGGTCGAGTTCGAGATCTCGCAGGGCCAGAAGGGGCCGCAGGCTGACATGGTCCGGATGGCCGGTTGACCACCGGCGCATCGCGCCACGAGACCTCAATGTCGAAGGGTCCGCACCCCAGAGGGGTGCGGACCCTTCGCGCCTGCCCGGGGGAGAAGGCCATGTCCCCCATCGAGCCCCTCCGGGGCGCTTGCGCCCACCCGTCGCCCGGCCGCCACCCCCCTTCGAGCCCCTCCGGGGCGCTTGCACTCTAAGGGGCAGAGTGCTAATCATTGGGCGTTAGCACTCTGACGTTGAGAGTGACAGATGGACCGGGTCGGTGAGGTCCGTTCGACCGTCGGGAAGGAACCGGCGGCCGGCAGGCCGTCCGTCGCGGGCGCCAGCGCGGTCCGGAGTAATCGTCCCCAGGCTCTCAGGGGCTGGGGAGGACCCCCTTCGTCCGGGAGGACCACTTCACATGGCCAAGATCATCGCGTTCGACGAGGAGGCACGGCGCGGCCTTGAGCGCGGTATGAACCAGCTCGCCGACGCCGTCAAGGTGACCCTCGGCCCCAAGGGCCGCAACGTCGTCCTCGAGAAGAAGTGGGGCGCGCCCACGATCACCAACGATGGTGTGTCCATCGCCAAGGAGATCGAGCTCGAGGACCCGTACGAGAAGATCGGCGCCGAGCTGGTCAAGGAGGTCGCCAAGAAGACGGACGACGTCGCCGGTGACGGCACGACGACCGCGACCGTACTCGCCCAGGCGCTGGTCAAGGAAGGCCTGCGCAACGTAGCCGCCGGTGCGAACCCGATGGCCCTCAAGCGCGGTATCGAGCGTGCCGTCGAGGCCGTCTCCGCCCAGCTGCTCGAGCAGGCAAAGGACGTGGAGACCAAGGAGCAGATCGCCTCCACCGCCTCCATCTCCGCCGCCGACACCCAGATCGGTGACCTCATCGCCGAGGCCATGGACAAGGTCGGCAAGGAAGGCGTCATCACCGTCGAGGAGTCGCAGACCTTCGGTCTTGAGCTGGAGCTCACCGAGGGCATGCGCTTCGACAAGGGCTACATCTCCGCGTACTTCGCGACCGACATGGAGCGTATGGAGGCCGTCCTCGACGACCCGTACATCCTGATCGTCAACTCCAAGATCTCGTCGGTGAAGGACCTGCTCCCGCTGCTGGAGAAGGTCATGCAGTCCGGCAAGCCGCTGCTGATCATCGCCGAGGACGTCGAGGGCGAGGCCCTGTCGACCCTGGTGGTCAACAAGATCCGTGGCACCTTCAAGTCCGTTGCCGTCAAGGCCCCCGGCTTCGGTGACCGCCGCAAGGCCATGCTCGGTGACATCGCCATCCTGACCGGTGGCACCGTCATCTCCGAGGAGGTCGGCCTCAAGCTGGAGAACGCCGGTCTGGACCTGCTGGGCCGCGCCCGCAAGGTCGTCATCACCAAGGACGAGACCACCATCGTCGACGGTGCCGGTGACACCGAGCAGGTCGCGGGGCGGGTCAACCAGATCCGCGCCGAGATCGAGCAGTCGGACTCCGACTACGACCGCGAGAAGCTCCAGGAGCGCCTCGCCAAGCTGGCCGGCGGCGTGGCCGTCATCAAGGCCGGTGCCGCCACCGAGGTGGAGCTCAAGGAGCGCAAGCACCGCATCGAGGACGCGGTGCGCAACGCCAAGGCCGCCGTCGAGGAGGGCATCGTCGCCGGTGGCGGCGTGGCCCTGCTGCAGACCGTCTCGGTCTTCGACAAGATCGAGCTCGACGGCGACGAGGCCACCGGTGCCGCGATCGTCAAGCTGGCCCTGGAGGCCCCGCTCAAGCAGATCGCGGTCAACGCCGGTCTTGAGGGCGGCGTCGTGGCGGAGAAGGTCCGCAACCTCAAGCCGGGTCACGGCCTGAACGCCGCGACCGGCGAGTACGTCGACCTGATCGCCGAGGGCATCATCGACCCGGCCAAGGTGACGCGTTCCGCGCTGCAGAACGCCGCCTCGATCGCGGCCCTGTTCCTCACCACCGAGGCCGTCATCGCCGACAAGCCGGAGAAGGCCGCCGCTGGCGCCGACGCCGCCGCTGCCGGCATGGGCGGTGGCATGGACTTCTGATCCACCCAGTGCGTACCGGACCGAGGTCCGGTCGCCAGGATCAGGTTTCGTCCAACCCGAGGGCGGTACCCCGAACAGGGGTGCCGCCCTCGGGCGCTTCAGTTGGTCGCGGCCTGCAGGGCGGCCCGCAGATGTCCGCCGTGACGCACCAGCAGCCGCTCGGCCGTGGCCGCGTCCACGTCGCCCAGGATGGTGAGGATGGCGTTCTTCACCTCACCGTCGGTCGCGGCCAGCGCCGCTTCGATCTCCGGGTCGGCGGCGCCGGTCGCCAGTGCGACGATGCGGCGGGCCCGGGCCCGCAGCTTCTCGTTGGAGGAGCGCACGTCGACCATCAGGTTCCCGAAGGTCTTGCCCAGCCGGATCATGGTGATGGTCGAGATCATGTTGAGCACCAGCTTCTGCGCGGTGCCCGCCTTCAACCGGGTGGAGCCGGTGAGCAGTTCGGGTCCCACCACCACCTCGATGCCGTGCTTGGCCGCGGCGGCCAGCGGGGAGTCCGCGTTGCAGGACAGGCCGATCGTCAACGCGCCCTGCGCCCGGGCGTGTTCCACGGCCGTGATGGCGTACGGGGTACGGCCGGAGGCCGAGACGCCGACGACGGTGTCGTCGGCGCCGATGCCCAGTGCGTCGAGGTCCTCGACCGCGAGCCGCCCGCTGTCCTCGGCACCCTCGACCGCGCTCAGCATCGCCTCGGGGCCGCCCGCGATCAGGCCGATGACCTGGCCGGGCCGGGTGTTGAAGGTGGGCGGGCACTCGCTGGCGTCCAGTACCCCGAGGCGCCCCGCGGTGCCCGCGCCCGCGTAGACCAGGCGGCCGCCCCGGGCCATCCGTTCGGCGGTGCCGTCGATGGCGGCGGCGATCCGCGGCAGCTGCGCGGCGACGGCGGTCGCGACGGTGGCGTCCTCACCGTTCATGATCCGGGCGATGTCCATGGTCGGCAGCTGGTCGATGTCCGACAGCTCCGGCCGGAACGCCTCGGTGGTGAGGGTCGCCAACTCGCGGCGCAGCTCTCCATAAGGGGTGTCGCGGGACATTGCGGCTCGTGATTCCTAACGTGCGGTGGGCGCCACGGGGCTGTGGCGGTGGGCGAGCGCCTCGTACGAGGCGGACAGCGCGGGCGCCGCCCGCTCGTACGTACGCTGTGCGACACCGATGAACAGGCAGTCCACCACCAGGAGTTGGCTGGTGCGGCTGGACATGGCGGCCGGGCGCAGCTCGCTTTCCCGGGAGACCGCCGTGGTGAGGATGTGGTCGGCGTACTTGGCCACCGCACCGTCCGGGCGCCCGGTGATCGCCACCGTGGTGGCTCCGCGGTCGAATGCGGTGCGCAGCGGCTCTATGACGTCGAGGGTGTTGCCGGAGTGGGTGATCGCCAGGGCGACGTCGCCCTGGCGCAGTTGCACGGCGTTGGTCACCGCCAGATGGGGGTCGCTGTGCGCGTGCGCGATCAGCCCGATGCGCAGCAGCTTCTGCACGAGATCCTGGCCGACCAGCGCCGACGCCCCGATGCCGTAGACGTCGATACGGCGGGCGGACGCCAACGCGGCTACCGCCGCCTCCAGTTGGGACACGTCGAGTCCGGCCGCGGTGTCGGCGAGGGTCTGCTGCTCTTCGTGCGCGAGCTTGGCGACCACGTCGGCGAGTGGGTCGTCCACCGCGATGTCCGCGGTGACCGCCGCCGGTGCGCCCGCCTGCTGCTGGGCGGCGAACGCGGCGAGGGCGAGCCTCAGGTCCCGGTAGCCGGGGTAGCCGAGGACGCGGGCGGTGCGGACGACGGTCGCCTCACTCGTTCCGGTTCGCTGTGCGAGCGCGGTGACGGTCAGCTGGGCGCATGCGGCCGGGTCGGCCGCGACCGCCTCGGCGACGCGTTGCATGGAACGGGTCATGGTGGGGGAGAGGTTTCTGACCTTGGCGGTCAGGGTGGACCCGGTGTCGCGACTACGGAAAGTTTCCTTCGCGTTCTGCGTCACACTTGAAAGATATTTTCACTCGCCCGACGGGTCAATCTTCCGATGGCTGATCACTCCAATGAGCGAGGGAGAATCGACGTATGGACCTCGAACCCGCGCTACACGCGGCCCGCGCGCTGGTGCTGGCCGATCTGGCGGCCTGCGATATCGACGACGCGGCGATCGTCTCGCTGGTCGAGGACGCGGTGGCGAACCGCAGATGGTGGGTTGAGCAGTGGCCGGACGGCGCGGAGTTCGTCACCGGCCTGATCGCCCAGGACGTTCAGGACGCCCTTCTCGACCGCTACGGTCGCTGGCCGCTGTGTCCCGCGTGCGAGGAGCCGCACGCGCTCGATGTCGAGCCGGAGCTGGGCCCCGACCCCCATTGGGTCTGCGGTAAGGACGGGGCGGTCATCGCCGCGGTCGGCCGGCTGCCGGGGCGCTAGCCTGCGCCGAGGTCGGGACGTCGGGTCAGCGGAAGCGGACCTGTAGGGCCGTCAGCAGGAAGGCCGCCGCGGCGAGCGCGACACTGACTCATGCCACGCCCGCGTGACCGGCGCCCGCGCTGATGACGAGGCCGCCCAGCCACGGGCCCGCCGTGTTGCCGATGTTGAAGGCCGCCGTGGTGGTCGCGCCCGCGAGGGTCGGTGCGGCGTTGGCCACGTTGAACATACGGGCGTTGAGCGCGGGCGCCGTGATGAACGAGGCCACGCCCAGCAGCAGCGACAGCGCCACCGCCGCGACCGGACTGCGCGCGGTCAGTGCTTCGTACAGGGCCCCCGCGGGTGGTGGGCATTCCCGGTATCAGTCGCTGATCAATCGCAGTTCTGTTTCCAGATTGCGGCGGGCGGTCCGCTCCCAGTGCTCGAATCCGTACGCGGTGCGGAACAGCCTTGGCAGTGCGAGGAGTTGGCGCAGTACGTCGGCGCGCCCCGCGCGGAACACCTCGTCCGGAACGAACCCGTACTCCTCGCGCACCGCCGCCGCGTAGGCGGCGTACTCCCGTGGGGCGGCGGCGAGTATCGCGAGGTCCGCGTCGCACAGCACCTCGCCGTCGCGGTCGCCGTCGTCCGGATCGTGGCTGACGGTGAGCCGCACCAGGCGGGCGACCTCGGCCACCAGCGGGCCCGGCAGGCCCGCCTCGGCCAGTGCGCGTTCGGCGAGGTCGGCGCTGCGCTGCTCGTTCTCGGAGCGGTCCGGCCGGTAGACGGCGTCGTGGAACCAGGTGGCGAGCAGAACGGCGTCCGGGTCCGAGGCGTACGAGGCGAGCGATTCGGCGTGGTCGAGGACCGCGATCAGGTGGTCGGTGGTGTGGTAGCGCCGCTGCGGCTCGGCCCAGCGGGCGAGCAGGTTCTCGCCGTACGGGACCGGGTCCACGGTGCACTGGGCGCGGCGCAGCAGACCCGTCCAGCGGGTGAGCAGCGCGTCATACGAGGGGTGGCGTGGCTCCGGGGTCGCGGGCATGGTGCCCATTCTCGCCATTGTGGAGGGTCGTCTGGCAGTGCATACGGCCGTATGGCAGGCTGTTCTACATGTCTAGACCAATCTTCGAAGTGATCGCTCTGGGGGCCGATGACGCGGTTGCCGCGCAGGCTGGCGGGGCGGACCGCCTCGAACTGGTCACGGACATGGCCGCCGACGGCCTCACCCCCGGCCTGGAGACCTTCGCCGCGGTGCGCGCCGCCGTCACGATTCCACTGCGGGTGATGCTGCGGCCGACCGACGGCTTCGGTGCGGGGGACCCGCGCGATGTCGACGCGCTGTGCGCACGGGCCCGGATGCTACGGGCGGAAGGCGCCGAGGAGTTCGTCCTCGGCTTCCTCGACCGCGACGGCGGCCCCGATCTGGCGGCGGTACGGGCGCTGGTCGACGCCGTCGACGGGGCCCGCTGGACCTTCCACCGGGCCATCGACCGCGCGGCCAGCCGCGACGCGCTGCGCAAGGCGCTCGGCGGGCTGCCCGGCCTGGACACCTACCTGACCGCGGGCTCCCCGCTCGGCGTGGCGGACGGCCTGCCGGTACTCCGGGAAGAGGCGGCCAGAACCCGAGCGGGCGAGCCCGGCTACGAGCCCCGGCTTCTGGTGGGCGGCGGCCTGAAGGTGGAGCACCTGCCGGAGCTCCGCGCGGCCGGTGTGGACGGCTTCCACGTCGGCGGCGCGGTCCGTCCCGGAGGCTGGACCGCCCCGGTGGACGCCTCAGCGGTCCGCGAGTGGCGCGAGGCGATCGACGCCCCACTCCCCGTACGGTGAGCCCTTCCGGCGGATCGTCGGCGGGCTGCGGTCAGCTCGGACCGCCGGACTCCGCCGTGGGGCGGCCTGCCGCCGCGGCGGGCTGGAACGTGCGCACCGCGCCAGCGGCAAAGGGGGCTGGGCGCAGGCCCGTGCGAGGGCTGGGCGAAGGCCCGCGCAAGGGTTGGGCGAAGGCCGGGCGCAAGCCCGCGTTGGGTCGGGCGGCGAAGCCCGCCAAAAGGGTGGGTGGG
>NZ_JARHTQ010000023.1 GCF_029223525.1 Streptantibioticus ferralitis
GGGGGGAACACCACCCGGTCCATCGGCGGGTGGGTCTGGGGGGGGGGGGGGGGGGGTGGGGGGCGTGGGGCCGCGGGGGGGGGGTGGCGCGGGGGGGGGGCGGTTTGTCGGGGGGGATTGCCCCCACTCCGCCCACTCTTTTCTGTAAGGGCCCCGGGGGGGGTGGGGTGTGGGGGGGATGGCCCCCGGCGCCCCCGGGGGGGCGCGACGGCGAGTAGCCACACACAGTGGTGGACACCGGCGGTGTGCCGAACCGGCCGCAACCCGCCTGGGGCCCTGCCGGGCCCCAGGCCTGTCAGGGCGCGGGCGGGCGCCCGGCCTCCAGCATCTCCACCGCCCGTTCGACATCGAACGGCAGGACCGTCACCGCGACGTTCGGCAGGTCCTCGACCGCCTTGGCGATCGCGTCGCCGGTGCCGCGGTGCAGGATCTTGCCGATCACCGGCGCGTACGTACGCCGTGGCAGCAGCAGCGTCAGCGCGGTCTGGCCGTCGCTGGTGGTGCGGGCGGCCAACTCCACCACCGCGCGGCGCAGTCGCCGGTCCGGGCATTCGACGACTTCCAGCGGCACCGTGGTCCCCGCGGTGTCCTCCCAGTTGTCCATCAGCTGCCGGGCGTGCTTGTCGTCGACCATGAAGTGCACGGCCCGGACCTCGTCCGGGCGCAGCCGGTGCGCGTACCGCAGCGCCTTGAGCGTGGCCAGGTCGAGGCTGTCCACCAGTACGTAGACGATGTGCCGCCGCCAGGTGGGCCGGTCGGCGCCGGGCACCGGCATGGTCTCCATGGCCGCGGCCTCGGCGCGGTACTGCCGGTTGATGCGGATCAGCGCCCACACACCGAGCGGGAAGAGCACCACCACCAGCCAGGCGCCCTCGGTGAACTTGGTGATCGCGAAGATCACCACCACCAGTGCCGAGGCGATGGCCGCCGCGAGGTTGACCGCCAACTTCCAGGTGCGGCCTGACTCCTGGCGCCTGAGGTGGTAGGCGAACAGGCCGGACGCCGCCATGGTGAAGCCGGTGAACACACCGATCGCGTACAGCGCCACCAGCCGGTCGACGTTGCCACCGGTGACGATCAGCAGCGCCAGCGCCAGTGCGGTGAGCACCACGATCCCGTTGGAGAACGCCAGCCGGTGCCCGCGCCGCATGAACTGGCGGGGCAGGAAGCTGTCTTCGGCCACGAAGCTGGCCAGGAAGGGGAAGCCGGTGTACGGGGTGTTGGCGCCGGTGTAGAGGATCAGCGCGGTGGCCAACTGCACGTAGACCAGGCCGACGGTGCCGATCCAGCCGTTGCCGAACAGCAGATTTGCTTCCTGGGCGATGACGGTCGGGTTGCCGTCGGTGTAGGGAATCGCATGGGTGTAGTAGGCGAGCGTGGAGACCCCGAAGACCATGATGGCCAGCGCGATGCTCATCGCGACCAGCGTGCGGCGGGCGTTGACACCCTGCGGCTCCCTGAAGGCCGACACACCGTTGGAGATCGCCTCAAGACCGGTCAGCGAGGAACCGCCGTTGGCGAACGCCCGCAGCACGATGAACAACGTCGCGCCGTACAGCAGACCGTGGCCCGCGCTGCCGAGGTGCAGGGCGCCCGAGGCGTGCAGGTTGGCGTGCGGCAGGTGGCCGTACACCATGAACCGGATCAGTCCCACCACCAGCATGATGGCGACCGCGAACATGAACATGTAGGCGGGCGCGGCGAACGCCCGGCCCGCCTCCCGGATGCCGCGCAGGTTCCCGAACATCAGGATGAGGACCACGATCACGCTGATCGGCGTCTTGTAGTTGTCAAGGCCGGTGTAGCCCTTGCCGACGAGATGGGCCAGCGAGATGATCGCGTCGGTTCCGGCCGCGGTCTGCACGGCGACCGTGACGATGTAGTCGATCAGCAGGGCGACGGCGGCGATCTGCGCGACGTTCGGCCCGAAGTTCTCCCGGGCGACGACGTAGGAGCCGCCCGCCCGGGTGTAGACCGTGACGACATCGCGGTAGGAGAGGGTCAGCAACAGCAGGACGAAGATGATGACGCCGGTGAGCGGCATCAGCAGGGAGAACGCGGCGACTCCGATCACCGGGACCAGGATGCGCAGCATCTCCTCGGAACCGTAGGCGGTGGAGGACATGCAGTCCGAGGCGAGCACCCCGAGCGCGATCGGGTTGGAGAGCTTCTCCTCTGACAACTGCTCAGTGATCAGCGGCGGCCCGAGAAGTAGCCGTTTGATGCGATAGCTGACCTTGTCACGGGGTGCGGTGGTCTCGGTAGTGGTGGCCATAGACATAGACATACGGCTGCCCGGCCGCCGTGTCTTGTAGACGCGGCGACCGGGCACTCGTGCGGCGCGTGATCCCGGTCTCAGCCGACGACGGTCCAGGTGTCGTTGCCGGCGAGGAGCGCGGCGAGGTCGCCCTTGCCCTTCTGCTCCACGGCGGCGTCGAGCTGGTCGGCCATCGCGTTGTCGTAGACCGGGCGCTCCACGCTGCGCAGCACACCGATCGGGGTGTGGTGCAGGGTCTGCGGATCGGCCAGCCGGGACAGCGCGAAGGCGGTGGTCGGGGAGGCGGCGTGCGCGTCGTGGACCAGGACGTCGGCCTCGTTGGCCGCGGTGACCCCGACGACCTTCAGATCGCCGGTCGCCGGGTCACGCACCACGCCCTTGGCTCCGTCGACGCCGAAGCGGATGGGCTGGCCGTGCTCCAGGCGGATCAGGGTCTCCTGCGCGCTGTCCTTGTCCTTGAGGTCGTCGAAGGCTCCGTCGTTGAAGATGTTGCAGTTCTGGTAGATCTCCACCAGGGCGGTGCCGGGGTGGGCCGCGGCCTCCCGGAGCACCGAGGTGAGGTGCTTGCGGTCGGAGTCGATGGTGCGGGCGACGAAGGACGCCTCGGCGCCGAGCGCCAGCGACACCGGGTTGAAGGGGGCGTCCAGCGAGCCCATCGGCGTCGACTTGGTGATCTTGCCGACCTCGCTGGTGGGGGAGTACTGGCCCTTGGTGAGTCCGTAGATCCGGTTGTTGAACAGCAGGATCTTCAGGTTCACGTTGCGGCGCAGCGCGTGGATGAGGTGGTTGCCGCCGATGGACAGCGCGTCGCCGTCTCCGGTGACCACCCATACCGACAGGTCGCGGCGGGTGGTGGCCAGCCCGGTGGCGATGGCCGGGGCGCGGCCGTGGATGGAGTGCATCCCGTAGGTGTTCATGTAGTACGGGAAGCGGGAGGAGCAGCCGATGCCGGAGATGAACACGATGTTCTCCCGGGCCAGGCCGAGCTCGGGCAGGAAGCCCTGCACGGCGGCGAGGATCGCGTAGTCCCCGCAGCCGGGGCACCAGCGCACCTCCTGGTCGGACTTGAAGTCCTTCATCGACTGCTTGGCGTCGGCCTTCGGAATCAACGACAGTGCCTCAGCGGACATCGGCGGCCTCCTTCGTAAGGCCCTGTGCCACGGCCTCCTGGAGGCGGGCGGCGAGCTGTTCGGCCTTGAACGGAAGGCCGGTGACCTGCGTGTGGGAGGCGGCGTCGACCAGGTACCTGGCGCGCAGCAGCTGCGCGAGCTGGCCGAGGTTCATCTCCGGGACGATGACGTTGCGGTAGGCGGCCAGGACCTCGCCGAGGTTGGCGGGGAACGGGTTGAGATGGCGCAGATGGGCCTGGGCGATCTCGCCGCCGGCCTGCCGGGTGCGGCGCACGGCCGCGGTGATCGGGCCGTAGGTCGAGCCCCAGCCGATGACCAGGGTCCTGGCGGCGCCGGTCGGGTCGTCCACGGTGACGTCGGGTACCTCGATGCCGTCCACCTTCGCCTGGCGGGTGCGGACCATCAGATCGTGGTTGCCCGGGTCGTACGAGATGTTGCCGGTGCCGTCCTGTTTCTCGATGCCGCCGATGCGGTGCTCCAGGCCGGGGGTGCCGGGCAGCGCCCATGGCCGGGCCAGCGTCTGCGGATCGCGCAGGTACGGCCAGAAGTGCTCTTGGCCGTCCGCGTCCGTGTGGTTCCGTGTGGTGGCGAACTGCACGCGCAGATCGGGCAGTTCACCGGTGTCCGGGATGCGCCATGGCTCGGACCCGTTGGCCAGATAGCCGTCGGAGAGCAGGAAGACCGGGGTCCGGTAGGTGAGCGCGATCCGCGCGGCCTCCAGCGCGGCGTTGAAGCAGTCACCGGGAGTGGCGGGCGCGATGATCGGCACTGGGGCCTCGCCGTTGCGCCCGTACATGGCCTGCAGCAGGTCGGCCTGCTCGGTCTTGGTCGGCAGACCGGTGGACGGGCCGCCGCGCTGGATGTCGATGACCAGCAGCGGCAGCTCAAGGGAGACGGCAAGCCCGATGGTCTCGGACTTCAGCGCCACACCGGGGCCCGAGGTGGTGGTGACCGCCAGTGATCCGCCGAAGGCGGCGCCGAGGGCCGCGCCGATGCCCGCGATCTCGTCTTCCGCCTGGAAGGTGCGCACGCCGAAGTTCTTGTGCTTGGACAGCTCGTGCAGGATGTCGCTGGCCGGGGTGATCGGGTACGAGCCGAGGAACAGCGGCAGGTCCGCCTGGGCCGAGGCGGCGACCAGGCCGTAGGCCAGCGCCAGGTTGCCGGAGATGTTGCGGTACGTACCCGGCGGGAACGCGGCCTGGGCGGGCGCCACCTCGTAGGTGACCGCGAAGTCCTCGGTGGTTTCGCCGAAGTTCCAGCCCGCGCGGAACGCGGTGATGTTCGCCTCGGCCAGCTCCGGCTTTTTGGCGAATTTCGATCGCAGGAACGTCTCGGTTCCGGCCGTCGGCCGGTGGTACATCCACGACAGCAGCCCGAGGGCGAACATGTTCTTGCTGCGCTCGGCCTCCTTGCGGGAGAGCCCGAAGTCCTTCAGCGCCTCCACCGTCATGCTGGTCAGCGGCACCGGATGGACGTTGTAGGCCTCCAGCGCGCCGTCCTCCAGCGGAGAGGTGGCATAGCCGACCTTCGCCATCGCGCGCTTGGTGAACTCGTCGGTGTTGACGATGATCTCCGCGCCGCGCGGCAGGTCCCCGACGTTGGCCTTCAACGCCGCGGGGTTCATCGCGACCAGCACGTCGGGACGGTCGCCGGGGGTCAGGATGTCGTGGTCGGCGAAGTGCACCTGGAACGAGGAGACGCCGGGCAGGGTCCCGGCGGGCGCCCGGATCTCGGCCGGGAAGTTGGGCAGCGTGGACAGGTCGTTGCCGAATGAAGCGGTCTCGGAGGTAAACCGGTCTCCGGTCAGCTGCATGCCGTCTCCGGAGTCGCCCGCGAACCGGACGATCACCCGGTCCAGGCGCCTGATCTCCTTGCCTGGCTTGCGCTGCTCACCGAGCACAGGCGGCTCGGCCGGGCTACTGACCTGGCTGGTCACTGAACTGGACCTCCTTCGAGGCGGCGGCTCGCGGACGACGCATCACTGCCTTACCGCCGGTACCGCGGCCAATGGTACGTCGGTAAGGGTGACCTTCCTGGCGCATTTCGCATCCTGGACGCCATGTCAGTAGAACGCTGTCGCGCCATCCTTTAGTCCCGGTTTCCGGATCTCCATCGAATCGAAATCCGGCCATATCCGGTGGCTGTCGAGCCCGGTGCCCACAGTCCGTGTGACACCGTGTCAGGCCTCAGGAGTTCAGATAGGTGAGAACGGCCAGAACGCGACGGTGATCCCCGTCACTAGGTGCCAGTCCCAGCTTCAGGAAGATGTTGCTCACGTGCTTCTCCACGGCGCCGTCGGAGACCACCAGCTGCTTGGCGATCGCCGAGTTCGTCCGCCCTTCCGCCATCAGCCCCAGCACCTCGCGCTCGCGCGGCGTCAGCCCGGCCAGTACGTCCTGCTTGCGGCTGCGGCCCAGCAGCTGGGCGACCACCTCGGGGTCGAGCGCGGTGCCGCCCTCGGCCACCCGTACCACCGCGTCCACGAACTCGCGGACCTCGGCCACCCGGTCCTTGAGCAGGTAGCCCACCCCACGGCTCGATCCGGCCAGCAACTCGGTCGCGTACTGCTCCTCCACGTACTGCGACAGCACCAGCACGCCCACCGACGGATGGTCGCGGCGCAGCCGCACGGCCGCCCTGACCCCCTCGTCGGTGTGGGTGGGCGGCATCCGTACGTCCGCCACCACCACGTCCGGCAGGGCGCCCTCGTCCGCCAGCTCGCCGATCACCTTGATCAGCGCCTCCGCGTCACCGACGCCCGCGACCACATCGTGCCCCCGGTCGGTCAGCAGCCGGGTCAGGCCCTCCCGAAGCAGTACCGAATCCTCGGCGATGACCACCCGTACTCTGTCCACCACGACTCGCTTCCCCCACGTCCTGTGTTGCTGCCGGTCGGCCTTCGCCGTCCAGCATCCCAGGGTCCGCGGGGAAGCGCGTCCCCAAGGCGCCCCGGGCCTTGGGGAGTGGGCGGGCTCCTTCGCTGGTTGCGGTCCTTCGATATCGCCGGTCCGCGCCGCCGCGACGGCGAGTGGTCCGCCGGCGCGGTCCGGCGGCGTCGAACCAGCCGCAACCCGGGCGAAACACCGCCGGGAGGGCCTACGCGCGCCAGGGCAGCTCGGCGGTGATCCGGGTCGGGCCGCCGGCCGGGGAGTCGACCACCAGCAGGCCGTCGACCGCGTCCAACCGCTCGGCCAGGCCCGCCAGGCCGCTACCCGCCTCGGCGGAGGCGCCGCCGCGCCCGTCGTCGGACACCTGGAGCAGCATCCGGTCCTCGGTCTGCCAGATGTCGACGGTCGCCCGGCTCGCGCCGCTGTGCTTGCTGATGTTGGTGAGCAGTTCGGAGACGGTGAAGTAGGCGATGCCCTCGATCGCCGGCACCGGGCGGGCCGGAAGGTCCACCGCGACGGCAACCGGCACCGTGCAGCGGGCCGCCACCGCGGACAGCGCCGGGCCGAGGCCGCGGTCGGTGAGGATCGCCGGGTGGATGCCGCGGGCCAGGTCCCGTAGCTCCTGGAGCGCGGTCTTCACCTCGCCGTGCGCCTCGTCCACCATCTTGGCGGCGGCCTCCGGGTCCTCCGCCAGCTTCTCCTTGGCCAGGCCGAGGTCCATGGCGAGGGCGACCAGCCGGGCCTGGGCGCCGTCGTGCAGGTCGCGCTCGATGCGGCGCAGATCGGCGGCGGCGGTGTCGACGACCGTGCCGCGGTCCGTCTCCAGCTCATGGACCCGGGTGGCGAGCCGGGACGGGCCGAGCAGGCCGCCGACCATCAGCCGGTCGACGCCGGCCAGACCGCGGATGACCCACGGAGTGGCGAGGACGAGCAGCAGTCCGACGAGCACGGTGAGCGTGATCTTGAACGGCCCGTCGAGGTAGAGCGAGTAGTCGCCGTTGCTGAACACCTGCAGCCCGGGCCGGTGGACGTACGCCGGGAAGACCCACTGCCACAGCGGGTAGGTCAGCGCCGCCCAGCCGTACGTCCAGAGCACCACGGCGACCACGAAGGTGAACACGCCCCAGGGGAACAGCAGGAACGCGTACAGCACGTGCCGCCAGGAGGTGCCCGACCTGAACAGGCCGCCCACCCAGGCCATCAGCCCGCTGCCCCGCTGCCGGATCGGCTCGGGCTCCGCGACGTCCATCCGCAGCAGCGCCCGGGCCCGCCCCCGCTCGATGCGGCCGAGGCCGCGGCAGCCCGCCAGCATCGCGGCGAGCACCGGCACCCCGAGGAAGGTGATCAGCAGCCCGGCTCCGCAGGACAGCATCGTCACGGCGTAGACGAAGCCGATGATGCCCATCGGCAGGTTCAGTATCAGGTAGAGGAACTCGCGCCAGGTGCGGCCCGCCACCGGGGCACGCAGCGCGGCGGGCACCCGGTGGCGGGTGTCGTCGGGGTAGCGCGTTTCGGGATAGCCGGTCGCCATGGTCGTGTCCGTCCTAGTCACTGTCGTTCGGGGTGCTTCCAGCGTCGTGGAACGCGCGGCTCGCGCCCATGGTGCGGATCGGCGTGTTCGAGCGGGGGATATCCCTACCTTGGCGCCCGCGCTACCGCGCGGCCCTGGCGTCCTCGCGGTCCCGCCAGGGCAGTTCGGCCGTGATGGTCGTCGGGCCGCCGGCCGGGGAGTGGACCACCAGCAGGCCGTCGACCGCGCCCAGCCGCTCGGCCAGGCCCGCCAGGCCGCTGCCCGCCTCGGCGGAGGCGCCGCCCCGGCCGTCGTCCCGTACCTGGATCAGCAGCCGGTCGTCGGAGCGCCACACATCCACGGAACCGCTCCTTGCGCCGCTGTGCTTGCTGATGTTGGTGAGCAGTTCGGAGACGGTGAAGTACGCGATGCCTTCGATCGCGGCGGCGGGCCGGGCGGGGAGGTCCGCGCTGACCCGCACCGGGACCGTGCAGCGGGCCGCCACCGAGGACAGCGCCGCGTCCAGGCCGCGGTCGGTGAGCACCGCCGGGTGGATGCCGCGGGCCAGGTCACGCAGCTCCTGCAGGGCCAGCTTCACTTCTCCGTGCGCCTCGCCGACCATCTTCGCCGCCGCGTCCGGGTCCTCCAGCAGCTTCTCCTTGGCCAGGCCTAGGTCCATGGCGAGGGCGACCAGCCGGGCCTGGGCGCCGTCGTGCAGGTCGCGCTCGATGCGGCGCAGATCGGCGGCGGCGGTGTCCACCACCGTCCCGCGGTCCGACTCCAACTCCGCGATCCGCCGCTCCAGTTCGTCCGACGGCGACAGCAGCGCGCGGGCCATCGCCCGGTCGGCGTTGGCCAGACCGCGGGCGGCCCACGGCAGTACCGGCCAGCCGAGGAACAGCATCACGACCGTCAACGTGAACGTCAGCACGCCCCAGGGCAGCCTGATGAAGAAGTACAGCGCGTGCCGCCAGGCCACCGGGTCCTTGATCGTGGTCCACAGCCGGCCCAGGACGCCGGTCTCGCGGGCCCGCAGCCGCCGCGGCTCCTCGATCGACACCCCCAGCAGTCCGCGCACCCGCGCCCGCTCCATCCGGCCCAGCAGACGGCAGCCCAGCAGCCCGCCCGCGAGCAGCGGCAGACCGATGACCGTCACCGAAAGACCGAGGCCGAGGGTGAGCATGATCACTACGAAGGCGAAGGCGAGCAGGTCGACCGGCAGGTTCAGCAGGAGATGGGAGATCTCCTTCCACGTCGCCGCTCCGAACGCCAGCCGCGCCGGCGGCAACGACCGGGACTCGCCGTCCTCGGCGCTCTCGTGGGCCGTCTCGTTCCGGGCACGGGTGTTCATGATGTAAGACTGCCCGGCTCCGCGGGCAGCGCGCCATGGGGTGCGTAGGGGGGACAAGGTGGGGTTTTCCCTACCAGTGGGTGTACCAGTGAGGTACGTATCCGCGTCCCTCGTCGGCCCACCGACCGGGGCAGGCCATAGACTCGCGTGCGTAAAGACGTCTAGAGAATTTAAAGAAACGTCCCGGGCATCGTCCCAGACGCTGGACGGCGTGCTGGACGGAAAGCCGGGACGGAAAAGGAACGAGGGGCGGACGTGCCGGAGGCGACCGTGGCCACCGTGGCGAGCGCCGACGCCGTGGGCGGTGTCAGGGGCACGACTGACGTGCACCTGGCAGCGGGGTACTTCCACGCCTACACGGTCGTCGGCCTGGTAGCCGTCGTCGGCGTACTCTTCGTCGCCGTGGCCTTCGCGGCCGGACATCTGCTCCGGCCGGTGGTGCCGACGCGCGAGAAGATGCTGACGTACGAGTGCGGTGTCGACCCGGTCGGCGAGGGCTGGGCGCAGACCCAGATCCGCTACTACGTCTACTCCTTCCTGTACGTGATCTTCGCCGTGGACGCGATCTACCTGTTCCCGTGGGCGACGGTCTTCGCCGCGCCCGGGTTCGGCGGCACCACGCTGGTGGAGATGTTCATCTTCATCGGCTTCCTCGCCGTCGGCCTGCTGTACGCATGGAAGAAGGGCGTCCTGGAATGGACGTGACGCCGCAGCCCCAGCTGCTCCCCGAGCCGAGGCGGCTCGGCACCTTGGCGCGCCTGGCCCCGGAACCGATGAAGGTGGTCCTCAACTGGGGCCGCCGATACAGCCTGTGGGTCTTCAACTTCGGCCTGGCCTGCTGTGCGATCGAGTTCATCGCCGCGTCGATGGCCCGGCACGACTTCATCCGGCTCGGTGTCATCCCGTTCGCGCCGGGGCCCCGGCAGGCGGACCTGATGATCGTCTCCGGCACCGTGACGGACAAGATGGCCCCGGCGGTCAAGCGGCTCTACGAGCAGATGCCGGAGCCGAAGTACGTCATCTCCTTCGGCGCGTGCTCCAACTGCGGCGGCCCTTACTGGGACTCGTACTCCGTCACCAAGGGCGTCGACCAGATCATCCCGGTCGATGTCTACGTACCCGGCTGCCCGCCCCGCCCGGAAGCGCTGCTCCAGGGCATCCTCAAGCTGCAGGAGAAGATCGCCCGCGAGTCGCTCGGCGAGCGGTACGCGGACGGCTCCGGCGCGGCGGGCGGCAACGGTGCGGGACCGCATCCGTCGCCCGCCGCACTGACCAGCGCACTGGTGACCCCGCCGCCCGCGCCCGCGGCCGACGCGGGTCCGGCGGACGCCTCGGCGCCAGGGGAGGGCGGCAGATGACCGAGTTCGACCGGCTGCCGGAGGCCGCCGCCGAGATCTTCGGCGCGGAGGCGACGGCGGAGCAGGCGTACGACCTGCTCACCGTCGACGTCCCCGCCGCCGCGTGGATCTCCGCGCTGGAGACCGCCCGTGACCGGCTGGGCTGCGGCTACTTCGACTGGCTGAGCGCGGTCGACGAGCCCGGCATCGGCTTCCGCGTCTGTGCGCATGTGGCCGACCCCGGGCCGGGCAGCGTGCGGCACCTCGTGCTGCGCACCACCGTTCCGCACGATGCGCCCGAACTCCCCACCGCCACCGGCGTTTACGCCGGTGCGGCCTGGCACGAGCGGGAGACGCACGAGATGTTCGGCGTCGACTTCACCGGTCACCCGCACCTGGTTCCGCTGCTGCTCCCGGAGGGCTTCGAAGGACATCCGCTGCGCAAGGACTTCGTCCTGGCCGCGCGGGTCGCCAAGTCCTGGCCGGGCGCCAAGGAGCCGGGGGAATCCGATCACGGCGGGCCGAAGCGCCGCCAGATGCTGCCGCCGGGTGTGCCCGACCCCAACGAATGGGGCCCGCTCAAGGGACAACTGCCGCCCGCTCCGGCCCGCGCCGCCCGTACTCCGCGCGCCGCGGGTGCGGGTGCGGCGGCAGGCGAACGCCCGGTCCGGCGTGCCCGCAGCGTCACCGAGGGCTCCGCGAGCCAGCAGGCCGAAGCCGCGGCAACGCCCGCCCCGCGCCGTACCCGCAGCGTGAGCCAGGGCTCGGCCAGCCAGCGCGCCGCCGCGGAAGCGCGGCCGGAGGCCACCGAGCCCGGCGCCGAGCGCCCGGCCCCGCGCAGGCGCACCTCCGACGCCCCCTGGAACCAGCCCCGACAGACGGCACCCGCGGGTGAGGACGAAGCGGCGAAGCCGGATGCGGCCGAGCCGGAGGCGGCTCAGCAGCCGTCGGAGGCGGAGGCGGAGGCGGCTCAGGCGAAGCCGGATGCGGCTCAGGCGCGGCCGGAGCCGGATGCCGCTCAGCCGGAGCCGGGCGCGGCCGAAAACCCGGACACGGCCGACGACAAGGGGACCGAAGGAGGCGAGGCGCAGTGAACGGCACTCTTGATGTCATCCTGCGGCTGGTCGCCGTCCTGGTGGTCTTCCTGGTGCTGCCGCTGGTCGTCGGTCAGACCGAGCACAAGGTCATGGCCCATATGCAGGGCCGACTCGGCCCGATGTACGCCGGTGGCTTCCACGGCTGGGCGCAACTGGTAGCGGACGGTGTGAAGTTCGCGCAGAAGGAAGACGTGGTTCCGGAAGGCGCAGACCGGCGTATCTTCCAACTGGCACCGGTCGTCTCCCTGTTGCCGTACCTCCTGGTGATGATCGCCATCCCGGTCGGTCCGCACGGCTTCGTCGGGCAGTCCATAGACGCCGGGTTGTTCTTCGTGCTCGCCGTGATGGGCGTCGGTGTGCTCGGCTCGCTCATGGCGGGCTGGGCCTCGGCCAACAAGTTCTCCCTCCTGGGCGGTTTGCGTACCGCCGCCCAACTCATGGCGTACGAGCTGCCGATGCTGCTCGCCGGAGCCTCGGTCGCCATGGCCGCGGGGACCCTCTCGCTGCCCGGGATCGTCCAGGCGTTCCACTGGTGGTGGATCCCGTGGCAGATCGTGGGCGGGGTGGTGTTCTTCACCGCGGGCCTCGCGGAACTCCAGCGTCCGCCGTTCGACATGCCGGTCGCCGACTCCGAGATCATCTTCGGCGCGTACACCGAGTACACGGGGCTGCGCTTCGCGATGTTCCTGCTCGCCGAGTTCGCGGGCATCGTCGTGCTGTGCGCGCTGACCAGCGTGCTGTTCCTCGGCGGCTGGCACGGGCCGTGGTCCGGCAGCCTCGGCTGGCTGTGGACCCTGGTGAAGACCGGGCTGCTCGCCTTCGTCGTCATCTGGCTGCGGGTCACCTACCCGCGGCTGCGCGAGGACCAGTTGCAGAAGCTCGCCTGGACCGTGCTGATCCCGCTCGCCCTTGCCCAGATCGCGCTCACCGGCATCGTGAAGGTGGTGACCTCATGAGCGAGCGAAGCTGGGGGGCAGCCCCGGCCGAAGGCTGGGGGAGAACCATGGGAACGTGCGTCCTGGGCGGATGCCGCATCGAGCGAAGCGAGGTGCTCGCATGAGCCCTGTCCCCGGCCATGGCCTGGCCAAGGGGCTTGCCGTCACCCTCCGGACGATGACCCGTCGCTCGGTCACCCACCAGTACCCGGACGCGGCTCCGCACCTGCCGCCGCGCAGCCGTGGGGTCATCGCGCTGTTCGAGGAGAACTGCACGGTCTGCATGCTGTGCGCCCGCGAGTGCCCCGACTGGTGCATCTACATCGACTCCCACAAGGAGACGGTGCCGCCCGCCGCGCCCGGCGGACGTGAGCGCAGCCGCAACGTGCTGGACCGCTTCGCCATCGACTTCGCACTGTGCATGTACTGCGGTATCTGCATCGAGGTGTGTCCTTTCGACGCGCTGTTCTGGTCGCCGGAGTTCGAGTACGCCGAGACCGACATCCGGGAGCTGACCCACGAGCGGGACAAGCTCCGCGAGTGGATGTGGACGGTGCCGACTCCGCCCGCCCTCGACCCGGGTGCCGAGGAGCCGAAGGAGATCGCCGCCGCCCGTAAGACGGCGGAGAAGCTGGCCGCCGCCCAGGAGACGGCAGCGCAGCAGACGGAGACGCCGGAGGGCGGCGCATGACCCTCGCCGCAGGCCACCCCGGCTTCATGTCGCCGACCGGCGTCGAGATCGCCTTTGTGCTCGTCGGCATCGCCACGCTCGGCGCGGCCCTGGTCACCGTGACCACCAAGCAACTGGTGCACGCGGCGCTGTGGTTGGTGGTCGCGCTGGGCGGGTTTGCCGTCGAGTACCTCCTGCTGACCGCGGAGTTCATCGCCTGGGTGCAGGTGCTGATCTACGTCGGTTCCGTGGTGGTCCTCCTTCTGTTCGGGCTGATGCTCACCAAGGCCCCCATCGGCCGTTCCCCGGACGCCGATTCCGGCAACGGCTGGGTGGCGCTCGTCGTGGCCGTGGCCGCGGCGGCCACGCTGGTGTGGGTGGTCGTGGACGCGTTCCGCTCGACCTGGGTCGACCTGGGTGGCGCCGCCCAGGGGTCGGCCAAGGTGACCGGCGCGATCCTCTTCCGGCACTGGGTGCTGCCGTTCGAAGCGCTGTCCGTGCTGCTGCTCGCCGCACTGGTCGGCGCCATCGTGCTGTCCAAGCGCGGCGCTCCGGCCAGGCGCAGCCTGCTGTCCAAGAGCGAAGCGCTGCCCATGCGCGGTGTGCCGTCCGAGCGGAAGGCCAGGGAGAGCTGATGCACCTCGCCTACCCGGCGGTCCTCGCCGTCCTCCTCTTCTGCGTCGGCCTGTACGGAGTCCTCGCCCGGCGCAACGCGATCCTCGTCCTGATGTCCGTCGAGCTGATGCTCAACGCCGTCAACCTCAACCTCGTCGCCTTCGACGTCTGGCTCCGCGACACCCTGCACGCGGGCCAGGCGCTCACACTGTTCACCATCACCGTCGCCGCTGCCGAGATCGGCATCGGCCTGGCGATCGTGCTGCTCGTCTACCGCAACCGGGGCACCTCGGACGTGGACAAGCTCACCGATCTGGCCGACACCGGGACCCTCCCCGACTCTGGCTCGGCCAGCATCGCACCCGCCACTGACAATCCCGCCGACACCGCCGCTGAGCAGGCACTTCGCGCCAGGGAGCAGACCGCGTGACCCTGACGAACCTCGCCGTCCTCGTCCCCCTCCTGCCCTTCCTGGGCGCCGTCGCCGGCCTGCTGCTGGGGCGGCGCGCGCCCGGCTTCGTACGGCCGCTGGCGGTGCTGCCGACCTTCGCCGCGTTCGTGCTGGCCGTCCTCGTGGCCGCCCGCCAGGGCACCGGCGCGCCGACCGACGCGGGCACCCGGCTCACCCCGACCGGCTCGGTGCCCATCGACCTCGCCCTGCACCTCGACGGCTTCGCGGTCCTGATCGCCGTCCTCGTCGGGCTGGTCGCCACCTGCGTACAGCTCTACTCCACCGGCTACCTGCGCGACGACCCGCGCTACCCGTCGTACGCGGCGCTGGTCTCGCTGTTCACGGCGGCGATGCTGCTGGTCGTCTACTCGGGCGACCTGATGGTGCTGCTGGTCGGCTGGGAGGTCATGGGCATCTGCTCGTACTTCCTGGTCGGGCACTACTGGGAGACACCGCAGGCCCGGTCGGCGTCGATCAAGGCGTTCCTGGTCACCAAGCTCGGCGATGTACCGTTCCTGATCGGCATCTTCGCGCTGGCCGCGGACGCCGGAACCTTCCGGATCAACGGCATCCTGACCGCTGCCGCCAGCGGGGGGCTGCACCACCCCACGCTGATCGCGCTGCTGCTGCTGGGCGGCGTGGCGGGCAAGTCCGCGCAGTTCCCGCTGCACACCTGGCTGCCGGACGCCATGGCGGGCCCCACCCCGGTCTCCGCGCTCATCCACGCGGCCACCATGGTCGCGGCCGGTGTCTACTTCGTCGCCCGCCTGCTGCCGGTCTTCGCGCTCTCCGCCGCCGCGCTGGCAGTGCTGGCCGTGATGGCCGCGATCACCATGATCGGCTCGGCGCTCGCCGCGCTCGCCCAGGACGACATCAAGCGCGTCCTGGCGTACTCCACCATCGGCCAACTCGGCTATATGACCGGCGCGCTGGCCGTCGGCGACCGCAGCGCCGCCGTCTTCCACCTGCTCAGCCACGGTGCCTTCAAGGCCCTGCTGTTCCTCGGCGCGGGCGTGGTCATCCACGCCGCGGGCACCAACTCACTCGCCGCCATGTCCCGGATGGGCGATCTGCGCAGCCGGGTGCCGGACGCGATGTGGACGTTCACCATCGCGCTGGCAGCGCTGGCCGCGCTGCCGCCGTTCTCCGGGTTCTTCTCCAAGGAGTCCGTGCTCCGCGCGGCCGAACACGCCGCGGGCGGCCACCAGCCGCACGTACCGACGGCGGTCGGGTGGACCGTGCTCGCCGCGGGCCTGCTCACCGCGCTGCTCACCGCCGCGTACGCCACCCGGCTGTACCTGCTGGTGTTCCGCGGCAGCGGTGGGCAGGCCCCGGAGGCGCACCGGCAGCCCGTGGTGATGAACGCCGTGCTCTGGGTCCTGGCCATCCCCGCGCTCGCCCTCGGGGTGAGCGCGGGCGTGCTGCCGAAGTGGTTCGACGGCACGCCGCTCACCCCGACCCTGACCACGTCGATCGTCGGCGTCGGCCTGGCCCTGGTCGGCGTGGCCGTCACCAGCGCGGCATGGCGGGTCACCGCCGCGCGCCGGGTTCCGCTCGGCGCCGTGGTGACCGATGTGGAGGCCGAACCCGGCGCCACCGAGGCCGCCGCCATCGCCACCCACGAGCAGGCCTACGGTGACATCGCCGCCGCCCCCGACCCCGCCGACCCGGGCCGTCTGCTCCTCGGTCCGCTGCACCGGCACGCGGCGCACGGCTTCCACCTCGACGCCGTGTACTCGGCGCTGTTCGTCCGCCCTGTGCTCGCCGCGGCGAGCCTCGTACGCTTCCTCGACCGTGAGGTCGTCGAGACGTACGTACAGGGCGCCGGAGCCACCCCCCGGCTGCTGGGCGCGGTGGTCCGCCGCGTGCAGACCGGCAATGTGCAGACCTACCTCAGCGCACTGCTCGCCGGCGCCGTCGTCCTCGCCGTCCTCGTCGCCACCGGAGCCTGAGCCGTGAACGACACCGTCCTGCAGTACGCCCTCGCGGCACTGGTCGTCCTGCCCCTGCTGGGCGCGATCGGTGCCCTGCTGCCCGCGCCTCCCGGGCTCAAGGGCCGCGACCCCGACCAGGCCGTGCTCCGGCACGGCGTGACCGTCACCGGCGCGGTGCTGCTGCTGTCGATCGTCCTGGCCGCGGGCTTCGACTACCGGCACTCGGCCCGTATGCAGGGCACCACCGACCTCAGCTGGATCCCAGCGCTGCACATCCGTATCCACCTCGGGGTGGACGGCGTCTCGCTTCCGCTGATCGTCCTCACCGCGCTGCTCACCTTCCTGTGCGCCCTCCACGCGTACTTCAAGATGCCCGAGGGGCCGTCCCCCAAGGCCTTCGTCGCACTCCTCCTGGTCCTCGAAGCGGGCACAATCGGCACCTTCGCCGTGCTCGACCTGATGCTGTTCTTCCTGGCGTTCGAGATGGTGCTCATCCCGATGTACTTCCTCATCGCCCGATGGGGCGGTGAAGGCAGGGACCGCGCCGCCTTCCGGTTCATCCTCTACACGCTGCTCGGCTCCGTCGTCATGCTGCTCGGCCTGCTCCTGATCGGGCTCAAGGCGGGCACCTTCGACATGGTGGCACTCGCCACTGACAACGGCTCGAAGCTCAGCCACAGCACCCAGATCATCGCGGTGCTCGCCATCGGCATCGGCCTCGCCGTCAAGGCCCCGATGTGGCCGCTGCACACCTGGCTCCCGGACGCCCACACCGCCGCGCCCACCACCGGCTCGGTGCTGCTCGCCGGTGTGCTGCTGAAGATGGGCACCTACGGCCTGGTGCGGATCGTGCTGCCGATCGCCCCGCAGGGCGCGCACTTCTTCGCCCCGTATCTGGCCGCGTTCGCGGTCGTCGGCATCCTCTACGGTTCGCTGGCCTGCCTCGCGCTCGGCCGCCAGGGGAACAAGGGCGACCTCAAGCGTCTGATCGCCTACTCCTCCGTCGGCCACATGGGCTTCGTCCTGCTCGGCATCGCGACCCTCACGCCGACCGGAGTCAACGGCGCGCTGTTCGCCAACATCGCCCACGGTCTGATCACCGGCCTGCTGTTCTTCCTGGTCGGCGCGGTCAAGGACCGCTACGGCAGCACCGACCTCGACCGCCTGGCCGGGACGAGCGGCGCCGCGCTCTACGGCACCGCGCCGCGGCTGGGCGGCCTGCTCGCGTTCGGCGCGGTCGCCTCGCTCGGACTGCCGGGGCTGGCCGGATTCTGGGGCGAGATGCTGGCGATGTTCGGCGCCTTCCACCCGGCCGCGGGACTCAGCCGCCCGGCGTACCTCACGTTCATGGGGCTCGCCGCCTTCGGCACCCTGCTGACCGCCGCCTACCTGCTGGTCGTCGTGCGCCGGGTGTGCATGGGTGACCGGAGCGCGGAAGAGGTGCGGCTCGTCGACGTCCAGGGCTTCGAGTTCGCCGCGTGGAGTCCGCTGGTCGTGCTCACCGTTCTCGCGGGTCTGTGGCCCGCCGCACTTCTCGGCCTCACCGACCCGGCCGTACACACCCTCCTCGGAGGCCACTGATGACCGACCTCGCCGGAGGGCTGGTCCAGTCCATCGACTGGCTTGCTGTCGCCCCTCCCACGATTCTCGCGGTCGTCGCGCTGGCCGTACTCGTCGCCGACCTGTTCGTCGACGAGGCGCGCAGGCCCCTGCTCGGCTGGGCCGCCGTGGGCGGTCTCGTGCTCGCCGGTCTGTCCCTGCTGCCGTTGCTGAACGGCGCCCGGACCACCTTCTGCCTCACCACCGGTGCGCACAACTGCAGTTACGTGGCAGACCACTTCACGCTCGCCATCCAACTCCTGGTGATCGGCGGCGCACTTCTGACCGCGCTGCTCTCGCTGCACAACCAGGACCGGCTGCCGACCGGGGAGTTCTGGTTCCTGCTGCTCTCCTCGGCGGCGGGCGCCGCGCTGCTGCCCGCCTCCCGTGACCTGGCGACCCTGGTCGTGGCCCTCGAAGTCGTCTCGCTGCCGTCGTTCGCGCTGGTGGGACTGCGCCGCTCGGACCGCCTGTCCAGCGAGGCCGCGCTGAAGTTCTTCCTGTCGTCGGTCACCGCGACGGCCGTGATGCTGCTCGGCGTGAGCTTCGTCTACGCGGCCACCGGCACCCTGCACCTGGGTGCGCTGTCCGACGGGCTCACCCACGCTCCCGCACAACTGGTCACCCTGGCCAAGACCGGTGCGGTGCTCACTCTTGTCGGCTTCGCCTTCAAACTCGGTGTGGCGCCTTTTCACTTCTGGGTGCCGGACACCTACGCGGGAGCGCCGCTGCCGGTCGCGGCGTACCTGTCGGTGGTGGGGAAGGCCGCGGGCTTCTCCGGTCTGATCCTGGTGACGGTGATCGCCTTCAAGCCGTACGGGGACGTGTGGGGTCCGGCGCTGGCCGTGCTCGCCGCGCTCACCATGACCGTCGGGAACGTCGCCGCACTCCGGCAGCGCCCCGAACACCCGCGCAGCGCGGTGCGGCTGCTGGCCTGGTCCTCCATCGGCCAGGCGGGCTATCTGCTGGTCCCGCTGGCCGCGGCGGGCTACGTCGCCGATCCGCGCCACCAGATCGGTGCGACGGTCTCGTACGCGCTGATGTACACGGTGGTGAACCTCGGCGCGTTCGGCGTCGCCGCGCTGGTGCTGCGCTCCGACGCGCTGAACCGGATCACCGACTACCGCGGCCTGTACGCCAGGCGACCGCTCGCCGCCCTCGCGCTGGCGTTCTTCCTGCTGTGCCTGGCCGGTCTGCCGCCGGGGATCATCGGGCTGTTCGCGAAGGTCGTGGTCTTCTCCTCCGCGGTCGACGCCGGTCTCGGCTGGCTGGCGGTCATCATGGCGGTGAACGTGGTGATCGCGCTCTACTACTACCTGCGGTGGACGGCGCTGCTGTTCGTACGGCCCGAGCCGGTTCCCGGGGAGGCGGCGGCGGTGCGGACCCCGGCCTCCCTCACGGCCGCGATCGCCGCGGCGGCCGTGGTGGGCATCGCCCTGTCCGGCGCTCCCCAGCTTGTGCTGCGCTTCGCCTCGGGCTCGCTCTTCTGAGCGGTTCGCCTGCTGAGTGCTTCGGCTGCCCAGCGGCCTGTCTTCCCAGCGGCCTGTCTTCTGAGCGGTTCGCGCGGTTCACTCCCACGAGCGGCGCGGGCGGGCACTGGCGGGGAACCGGCGGCTCCCGCGTGGCGTTGACCAGTACGGGAGGGTCCACTGGAGGGTGGAAGGAGAGTTCCCCACCGCACGTCTTGGAGGGCTGACCGTGCACCGCCGGCACAACGGGCTGAAGACCGCCGTACTCCTCGGGGGACTGTCCGCGCTCATCATCATCGTGGGCAGCTTCTTCGGGCGAGGGGGCCTGATCATCGCGGTACTCGTCGCGCTGGGCACCAACGCGTACGCGTACTGGAACAGCGACAAGCTCGCCCTGCGCTCGATGCGGGCCCGCCCGGTCAGTGAGTTCGAGGCCCCTGCCCTGTACCGCATCGTCCGCGAGCTGTCGACGGCCGCGCGGCAGCCCATGCCCCGGCTCTACATCTCCCCGACCGAGGCCCCCAACGCCTTCGCCACCGGCCGCAATCCGCGCCACGCCGCCGTCTGCTGCACCGAGGGCATCCTGCGGATCCTGGACGAGCGCGAGCTGCGCGGCGTCATCGGACATGAGCTCAGCCATGTCTACAACCGCGACATCCTCATCTCGTCGGTCGCCGGTGCCCTCGCCTCGGTGGTGATGTTCCTGGTGAACTTCGCCTGGCTGATTCCGATCGGCCGTTCCGAGGACGACGAGGGACCCGGCATCATCGGCATGATCCTGATGCTGATCCTGGGTCCGCTCGCGGCCTCGCTGATCCAGCTCGCCGTCAGCCGCTCCCGTGAGTATGAGGCGGACGCGTCGGGCGCCCGCATCACCGGCGACCCGCTCGCCCTCGCCTCCGCGTTGCGCAAGCTGGAGATCGGTACGCAGCAGCTGCCGCTGCCGCCGGAACCGCGGCTGGAGACGACCAGCCACATGATGATCGCCAACCCGTTCCGTGCCGGGGACGCGTCCAAACTCTTCTCCACCCACCCGCCGATGGCGGAGCGCATCGCCCGCCTGGAGGAAATGGCCGGAGGCCGCCGATGAAGACCATCCTGAACGTCATCTGGCTGCTGCTGTGCGGCATCTGGATGGCCATCGGCTACGCGGTGGCGGGAATCGTGATGTTCGTCCTGATCATCACGATCCCCTGGGGCATCGCCGCGTTCCGCATCGCGGGATTCGCGCTGTGGCCCTTCGGCCGAACGACGGTGGTACGGCGTGACGCGGGCGTCGGCTCGTTCCTCGGCAACCTGGTGTGGCTGATCCTCGCCGGAATCTGGCTGGCCATCGGCCATATCGTCACCGGCATCGCGCTCTGCCTCACCATCATCGGAATCCCGCTGGGCATCGCCAACTTCAAACTGATCCCGATCTCCCTGACACCGCTCGGCCGGGAGATCGTGCCCACCGACCGCCCGTTCGCCGCGCGGTGAGGCCCCACCGCGAACGCGGTGAGGCCTCTTCGGGTTCGGATCAGCGGTCGTCGACTCAGCGGTCGTCGACTCAGCGGTCGTCGACTCAGCGGTCGTCGACTCAGCGGTAGTTGACGAACTGCAGCGCGAAGTCCAGGTCCTTGCCCTTGAGTAGCGCGATGACGGTCTGCAGGTCATCGCGGCTCTTGGAGCTGACGCGCAGTTCGTCGCCCTGGACCTGCGCCTTGACGCCCTTCGGGCCCTCATCGCGGATGATCTTCGCGACCTTCTTGGCGTTGTCCTGCGAGATCCCCTCCTCCAGGGAGGCGGTGATCTTGTACACCTTGCCGGAGGCCTGCGGCTCGCCCGCGTCCAGCGCCTTCAGCGAGATTCCGCGCTTGACCAGCTTGGACTGGAAGATGTCGAGGACCGCCTTGACCCGCTCCTCGCCGTTGGCGCGCATCTCGATCTTGTCGCCCGACCATGCGATCGAGGCGTCTACGCCCTTGAAGTCGTAGCGTTGCGAGATCTCCTTGGCGGCCTGGTTGAGGGCGTTGTCGACCTCCTGCCGCTCGACCTTCGAGACGATGTCGAAACTGGAGTCGGCCATGTTCAGTTGGCTCCTTGCGTCGGATGCTCGGGGGAGCGGACCGGGGACGAGCGGGCGCACACCACTGGTGCGGACCTCACGCCGCGAGCCCGGGCCGTACCCGCAAGCGTAGCCACCGCCACCCCCTGCGGCGCTGATCAACCAGGTGGCGGACCACCCCCCGTCATCAGGTATCGTTTACGTCGTTGCCACGGAGCTCAGCGAGAGCGGGCCCGAGCAGCACTTTTCCTGGCGGTGTGCCCGAGCGGCCAAAGGGAGCAGACTGTAAATCTGTCGGCTTACGCCTACGCAGGTTCGAACCCTGCCGCCGCCACATGGAAGAATCGGCCCCTGGCCTGCGGAAACGCGGGCTGGGGGCCGTTGCGTTGCTGATCCGTGGGTGACCGCTGGTGGCCATGATCATCCGTCCTGGCTGGCGCATTCCTGGCACGGTGAACTCCGAGCTTCCTGCCTCTCTCGATCTTGGCGAGGCAGGCGTGTGATGTGGGGAAGCCCCGGGTGCCGTCACGGGGGAGGCGGACGGCCCGGGCGGCTCTCGGACAGCCAGCCGAACGGCAGCGCCTTCGTCTAACTGGCCTGCATCCTTTCGAGGCCCGAAATCGCCCGGCGGGCGACAGCCCTCGCCCTAGACTCTGTGGCTTCCCGTTCCACCAGACCCGGCGAATGGATTGCTCCCGCATGGCTCAGGTCACTCGGCAAGGCGGCAGGGTCGCACGCATCAAGATCCCCACTGCTCCGAAGCTGCTGCCCTCTCTGCGGTCCGCTGAGACGCCGAGGGATGATCTTGAAGACGACGCGATCATTAAGGGAGTCAGGTACAGCGGTACCGTCTTCGCGGGGGTAGCCGCCGAAGCTGTCGAGATCGAGGGGTGCCAGTTCGATGGCACGCGCCTCACCGGCATCGAACTGCGAGGAAGCCAGATCAGCGACTCGGTATTCGACACCTGCGACTTCGCTCAGGCGAGCATGCACGATGTGTCCCTGATCCGGTGCAAGGTAAACGGCAGTCGCATCACCGGCTCTTCCTGGAAATCAGCGATGTTCCGCGACGTGCGCTTCCAGGCATGCCCCAGCGGCCCCGCAATGTACCGAGACTCGAAGCTGTACTCCGTCGTCTTCACCGACTGCAAGATGCATGGGGCGGACTTCCAGCGAGCCTCTATGCACAACGTGCGCTTCGAGAACTGCGACCTCACAGGGGCCCAATTCGCCAACGCCGACATGGGCGTCGTCCGATTCGATGGCTGCACGCTCATTGACGTGGGTGGAGCCGCGAGCCTCAGGGGCGCAACAGTGCAAGGCCCAGGGTCGATGGAGCTGGCCCTGAGCCTGGCACGTGAAGCGGGAATCCTGTTCGAGTAGTCAGCCGCGTCAGACGGCGACGGCTGGCTTGTAGCCCGCGTACTCCGGACTGGAGATCGTCTGGGCGAGGTGATCAAAGTCGATGCTCTCGGCGAAACAGCACAGCTCGTCCAAGAGCATCTGACCGTAGTCGGTGAAGAGCGGGAGCTGCTTCTTGAGGTCTGCGCAGGCGTCCCGCAGCGACTCGGCGTAGAGGTCCACCAGGGTCTTCACGCCTCGGAAGTGCTGCATGTACATCAGCGGAACCGTGACGATCGCGGCGTGGAATGCCTTGTCGAGCGGCCTCTTCTGGCCGATCTTGACGGCGGACAGTGCCCGGTACTCGTCCCTCTCCAGTTCGCGGGACGGCAGGGTGAACGTGCCGTACACCATATCGGCGACGAATAGGTTGAGGTGCATGGCCTCATGGACCAGGCACTCAGCGAGGTGGGGCACCTGCCAGTCCTCGCCGGGGCTCGTGACCACCAAGCCGGGGATCTGCGATGCGGAGCCGCCCCCGTCTGCTCCACTGTTGCGGAACACGATGTCGGTGACCAGTAGATCGACCATGCGGCGCAGGTCGGGGCTGAGGCTGTGGATGTGATCCAGGGCTTCGATGGCCTGCCGGTCCCAGCCCGTTCGCGTCGGCTCGTCAGAGTGACAGGCGCCCGCGAAGATGTGCTCGAAGATGCCCTTGTCCATGCAGTGCTTGGCCCACGCTCCGTCTTCGTACGAGATGGAAATCCCGTCTCCCTCAACCGGCATGGGGCGGAGCTTCGAGGCGGTCTCCCGGTAGGCCGTGCGCAGGCCGTCAGCATCCGGGTATGTGCCGGTCACTGCGCGGACCAGCCTCGCGGTGGTCTCGTAGGTGTGGCCGATGTTCATGAGGTGCACGAGGGATCGCTCCTTCGGTGACGTATCGGCGTGCGCCCGGAACGGAAGCCCGCTCCGGGCGCACTCAGGACATCAGCGCGTCATGCCGCTGGTCAGGCGGTCCAGCCGCCCATCATGCAGACGTTGTCGGCCTCCTGGGACCGCTGCACCCGTGCCTGGACGATGGTCGGCAGTCCTTGCGGGTCCTCCTGGACGGCCGCGACGAGGGTGCTGAGGACGTCGCGGGGCATGGCCGCCGTCGCGGCTGGCGGGTTCATCGTCGGGTTCATCGTGCTCCTCCTTGAGTGGATGAGACGTTCACTGCACTTGCGACCGGTCCCGGCCGATCGACCTGCCCTTCTTCACGGGGTTGGCAGCTTGGCCGGGACGGGGGCTTGGACCTGCCTCCGGGAGGGTGACCCTTCCGCACGGGGGGAGCCGCGATGAGATCCGCTCTGGGAGGCAGGGGACTAGGCACGGTCTTTAGCCGTGACGTACCGCCAGACCATGTGATCAAGTTCGGCAATGCACTGCGCGCAGCCGAACAGGGGCGCTGCCATGCCGGAGGAGTGGACTGGACCTAACCAGATGACCGGGATGCCGTTTCGTCGGCAGTACAACCAGCACATGCCAGTCACCCACTGGCGTCCGTCCCCAGGCTGGGTAGGCAGGGGGCGAGCAGTCGCGGGGTAATGCGTCGCCCCGTTGGTCATTCGTTCAGTCACGAGACGTTTGCGTGTCGTGAGCGGCGGCACCGCTTGCACTCGCAAAGCGGGTAGCTTATGGGGTTGGCTGCGACTTCGGCATCTAGGCACCCGTCCGTGGATACAAGGGCCTTGATCTTGCTTACCGTCCCCGCACGATTCACCGAGTAGACGCGCATCGACATGCGACCGTCGGACACGTCGGGGACCGCGGCACTCATGCCCGCTCCTGAAGCCACTCCGCGAGGCGGGTCACCAGGTCGGCTGGCGCGTTGCCCATACTGACCATCGCCTTGCCCAGGACGGGGTACGCACCCCTTACCGTGGGCAGGGTGAAGCCCGCATCCCGCAACGCGGCGTTGAGCTTGTCGGCCGCAACCTGACCGTGGCTCAGGCCCGTCTCCGTGTTGTCTGATGCCTTTCGCAACACTGGCCCTCCTTGGGGTGGTTCGCTGTCTGTAATCAGTCAACTGCGGAAGACCAAGATCAGTTAACACAGCACTTGCACAACTGAGGTCACTCAAAGCTTGGTTGACGGGTAGTGAGGCCCTTCCCATGGAAGAGTGATGTCATGGAGAGCACACCCGCCGCAGGCGAGAACATCGCCGTCCTGCGCAAGGCCCGGGGGATGGGCCAGGCCAAGCTTGCTCGGGAAGCAGGGATCTCGCTGTCCTACCTGAGCAAGATTGAGGTGGGGACCAGGCCCGCCACCCCACCGGTAGTAGCGGCCATCGCCAAGGCGCTGCACGTGACTACGGCCCGGATCTACGGACAGCCGTTCATGGGTCCGTCCGAGCAGGCCGACTTGCTCAACGAGCTGCGGAGCGCGGTGCGGCGTAACACTCTGCCTCGAGAGAACCAGCCTGCCCCGGATGCGCTGGCAGCCTCTCTTCGTAAGGCGGCCGAGCTGCGGGCAGAGACCCGGTACCTGGAGCTGCTGAGGGTGCTGCCGAAGCTCCTGGGCGAGGTCATCGCAGACGCCATGGCCTCTGATGGGGACGCAACCGCTTGGGGGCAGGTGGCGGACGTATACGGGTGCGCCTATGCCGTTGCTCACCGGCTTGGACAGCCTGATCTTGCGGACATGATCGTGTCCCGGCAAGTCTGGGCTGCACAACAGACCTGGAACCCGCAGGCCGAGGCTGCGGCAGCGTGGAACGAGGCCGGGACCTATCAGAGCGCAGGGCAGTACGAAGACGGCTTGGCGATCGTTGAGCGGGCCATCGTGAAGTTCGAGCAAGCGCCGACTGAGGGCCTAGCCAAGCTCGTCCCTCTGGGTTCTCTCCACCTCCGGGGCGTGGTCCTGGCCTCTCGGAACAAGGACGCGCGTGCCACCGAAGACCACCTCCGGCGTGCCCGGATCCTGGCGGACCAAATGACCAGAGACGTACTTCAGCACAACCTGACTTTCGGGGCCGGAAACACGGCCCTGTACGAGCTGGCGGCCCACGTCGAGCTGGGCAAGCCGGACAAAGCTGCCCAGATGTCCGCCCCTCTGATCACTGAAGCGCCAGCGGGACTCAAGCCGAACCGTATCGGTCGGCTTTACATCGACGTTGCCCGAGCCCGCCTGGCCGTCAAGGACTTGACCGGGGCCGAGGAGGCGCTGAAAGCGGCTTTCGCCGTAGCTCCACAGATGACAGAGATCCACCCGATGAGCCGGGAAGTGCTCAGGGTCCTATTCGTGCTCCACCAGAGGACCCGACCTGATCTCATGTGGATGGCCAAGCGTTCCGGACTGGTCTCCTAGGTACAGGCGGGCGGCTCCCGGGTACGTGTGAGGTAGATCGGGCTCGACCCGGGCCCGGCTCCCGGCCATTACGGTGGGACGGAGGCTCTTGGCTATGTCCAAACGCACACGTAAGCGGCACATGCGGCGCAAGCACAAGGCGAACCACCGTCATCACCCCGCGTGAGACGGTGACAGCCGCCGGGTGGCCCGAGGCCGGGGCCGGTCCCGGGGCCCTCGCCGTGGCGGAGGACGGCCGCATCGTCTGCAACGAGGCGGCGTCCGACGGCGGTTTCCGCGGTCGGCAGGAGCGCGGCGTCGGATTCGAGTGAGCCGGCCATCCTGCCGCCACCACACCGAAAACGGCCCTTGAGCCGTGGAAACGCAGGCCTGGGCCGTTCCGCTCGGCGGCAGGTCATCAGCACATCTGAAGGACACCTGCTGGGGGCGGTGTGGCGGCCGAGGACGGCGGAGCGCCATGGCGAAGCGGTACGAAGTGATCGCTGACGCCCTGCGCGATGAGATCCGCGCGGGGCGGCTCGGGCCGGGAGAACGCCTGCCCGCGAAGACGGCGCTGGCGGAGCGGTACCGGGTGAGTCCGCCGACGGTCCGGCAGGCACTCGGTGTGCTGCGGGCCGAGGGGCTGGTCGAGGAGCGGCACGGCCGAGGCGACTTCGTCCGTGCGCCGCGCCGGAAGGTGCTGCGCTCCAATGACCGGCACCAATGGGAGAAGGACCGGGCCCGTGCCCCGCGCGAGGAGCGCGAGGCAACCGGAGCGACGGAGTACGACACCGGGCTGACCGTCTCCGACCTGGTCTTCGGCGTGGAATACCGGGAGGCGAAGGCGGACGGGGAGCTCGCCGCCGCGCTGGGGGTGCCCACCGGGACCCGGGTGCTCAAGCGGATCTACCGCACCCGCTGCCGCGAGGAGCACGCGCCGTTCGGCGTCGCCCGCTCATACCTCGTGTACGACCTGGTGGCGGCCAACCCGGACCTGCTCGATGCGGCGAACGAGCCGTGGCCGGGCGGTACGCACAGCCAGCTGTGCACCGTCGGCATCGAGGTCGACCGTGTCGTCGAGCAGGTGACCGCGCGCCCGCCGACGGCCGAGGAGGCGGCGGAGCTCGGCCTCACGGCCGGCGTCTCGGTCATGGTGCTGCGAAAGCTGTCCATCGACACCATGGGCCGGGTGGTGGACGTGACCGAGGTGACGCTGCCCGGCGACCGTACGGAACTCGTCTTCACCACGGCCCTGGCCGGCTGGTGACCGTGACCAGGCAGAACTGCGTGATCGCGGGCGCGGGCGTGGTGCGCGCCCGCTCGTCGTACTGCCGCAACGGGCCTGCGACCCTTCCAATCTGACGGTTCGTCAGGTAAGTGATGGGGGCTCGATGGGACATCGTATTTGCCGGTTGGAGGGCGAACTCATGGAAGCAGCACCACGAATGCCAGCACCTCCCGAAGGGAAACCGCGGTTCATCGCGGCCTTCCACCGGCCGGCATCCGGATGGACGGTCGCCGCGGAGTCGACCACACGGGAACCGGTGGACCACGCGGTCGCCGCGATGATCCAGACCGTACGGGCGCGCGGCCAGGCTCCACACGTGGAGATCTGGGGCCCCTCCGAGGACGGCCGTGCCTGGCGGCAGCTGGAAACCATCCGTGCCCGGTCGGGGAGCTCCGCGCCGCGCGTCGCGCCCGCGCAGCCGCAGGCCCAGCGCAGCGCCCGTGAGGAACGGCTGCGGGACCGTCGGCACCAGGTGGTTACCGCCGCGCTGGCCGCGGCCGGTCTGACCGAGCTGGATCCCGCCGATGACTCGGCGATCATTCGGCTCGTCGACGCCCTCGACGAGGAGTCCGTACGGCGAATCGCGCACTGGCTTTCCGTCGCCAACCGGTAGGGGCGACAGGCAGCAGAGGACCGGTAGCGAAGGACGCTCACTGGCCGCATGGCGGCTCGTACTGCAGATTGGGCAGGTACTGGTGCCATACCTCCGGCGTCAGGACGCCCCCGGTGACCGAGCAGATGTGACTGGTCGCCTGGTCGATGTCCAGGTTCCACAGCCGCACGGTGTCGGCACCGCTCGACACCCCGAGCAGATTGCCCTTGGGGCTGAACGACAGGAAATGGCCGATCTTGGCGTTGGGGCTGATCGACTGGCCGATGGCCCCGGCCTCGGACGGATGCGAGACGTTCCAGAGCTGGACCGTGTCATCGTTGCCTCCGCTGGCCAGCGTGCGGCCGTCCGGACTGTACGTCAGCGACGCCACCGATTCGGTGCGGCCGGTGAGCGGGCTGCCCAGCGGGGTCGCCCGTTGCGGCTGGGTGACGTCCCACAGCCGGATGGTGTCGTCGGAACTGCCGCTGGCCAGCGTGTGGCCGTCCGGGCTGTACGCGAGCGTGTCGACCGAGCCCGTGTGACCGGTGAGCGGTGCGCCGAGCGGGGTGGCCCGTTGCGGCTGGGTGACGTTCCACAGCCGGATGGTGTCGTCGGAGCTGCCGCTGGCCAGGGTGCGGCCGTCCGGGCTGAAGACCAGGACGTCGATGTACCCCGTGTGACCGGTGAGCGGTGCGCCGAGTGGTGCCGGGTGGGCCGGGTCGGCGATGTTCCACAACTGGATCGTGCGGTCGTCGTGCCCGGTCGCCAGAACGCGCCCGTCGGGGCTGAAGGCCATCGCGTACGAGCCCGCGTAGCGGGTTTGCAGCGTGAGTGGCGGCCCGTAGGGGGCGGGGCGGGTCGGGTCGGTGACGTTCCACAGCCGGATCGTGTTGCTTCCGGTCCGTATCGCGAGCGTGCGGCCGTCGGGTGAGAACAGCAACGGCCACTCCCGCGGGCCGGGCACCCCGGCCGGGAACGGCCTGCCGAGCGGTGCGGGTACGGACGGCCGGGTCACGTCCCACAGCTGGACGGTGTTGTCCCTCGCGGTCGTCGCCAGAACGCGCCCGTCGGGGCGGAACGCGCCGAGCTCACCGAGCACGTCGGACGTCGGTATCGACCACAGCCGGACCTTGCTGTCACCGCTTCCGGTGGCGAGCGTGTGCCCGTCGGGGCGGAAGCCCACGGCATAGACCTCACCGCTGCTGCCCGCGAGCGGCTGGCCGACCTCTGCCGCGTCGGCCGGATGGCTGACGTTCCAAAGGCTGGCCGTGCTGTCCGCGCTCCCGGCGGCGAGCATCGCTCCGTCGGGGCTGAAGGCCACCGACCACACGGGACCGGTGTGGCCGATGAGCGGTGCGCCGATCGGCGTCGCGTGACTCGGGGTGGCCACGTTCCACAGCCGGATGGTGTCGTCCGCGCTGCCGCTGGCGAGGGTCTGGCCACTGGGGCTGAAGGCCACGGAGTGCACCGTGTGGGTGTGGCCGGCCAGTGGTTCGCCCAGCGGCTCCGGGTGAGCCGGGTCCGCGACGTTCCACAGCATGATCGTGTTGTCGTCACCACCCGCCGCGAGGGTTCGCCCGTCCGGGCTGAACGCAACGGAGCGGACGGCCGCGGTGTGCCCGGTCAGCGCGCCGAGCGACTGCGGTCGCCGTGGATCGCGGACGTCCCACAGGCGGACGGTGTGGTCTTCCTGGGCGGCCGCCAGGGTGTGGCCGTCCGGGCTGAACGCGACGAGGTAGATGGTGCCGCCGTGTGCGGTCAGCGGCGCCCCCGGTGACAGCGGGTGGCCGGGGTCCGTCACGTCCCACAGCCGGATGGTCCCGTCGTCCGAAGCGCTGGCCAGGGTGCGGCCGTTCGGGCTGAAGACCGAGGAGCTCACCCAACTGCTGTGCCCGGTGAGCGGCTTGCCCAGCGGTATGGGTCGGCCGGGGTCCGTCACGTCCCACAGCCGGACGGTCCGGTCGTAGCTGGCGGTGGCCAGGGTGCGTCCGTCGGGGCTGAACGAGGTGAGGTACACGGCGCCGGTGTGGCCGACGAGTGGCGTCGCCAGGGGCGCGCTCTCGGTTGATATCAGGCGGTTGTTGACGCTCTCGTCGTCGGGCCTCAGCCGGTGCGCCACCATGTCGAGTTGGGCCGACAGCGATGGATCCGTGTACTGCACACGATCGGCTTCGGCGACGACCTGCCCGAACACGGCCTCGTCCCGCTGCTGGCCCGCGATCACCGCCGACACGACGGCGAGCACCGCGAAGACCACCAGCGCTGACACCGCGGCCCGGGCGAGCCACACGGTCCGCCTGCGCAGTCGGGCGGAAGCGGCCAGGAACTCCGCCACCCCGCGGGTCAGGAAGGAGCCCCCGACGGATTCCGCCCAGTTGTGGGCCGCGTCCAGACGGCTGCCCCGGTACAGCAACGACGCGTCGCGGCCGGAGCCGTCCCAGGCCCTGCTGTCCTCTTCCAACTGCTGCCGCAGCAGATTGCCGTTGCGGTCCTCGTCGAGCCAGTCGCGCAGCCGCGGCCAGGCGTGCAGCAGCGCCTCATGGGTGATCTCCACCGATTCCGCGTCCAACGTGACCAACCGGGCGCGGACCAGAGCTTCGAGGGATTCGTCCGTCTTGCCGGGATCGCTTGACTCGGCGGCCAGTTGGCGCCGGGTGCCCCGCCGGCGGGTGGCCTGGGTGTCCTCGCCCAGCCGGACCAGCCTGAGCAGCAGCAGCCTCGCCGCGGTGCGTCCGGCCGGATCGAGCCCGGACCAGGCCCGCTCGGCGGTCGCCGCCACGGCTCCCTGGATCCCGCCGGCGGCGCGGTAACCGGACAGCGTCAGCCTGCCTGCCTTGCGCCGCTGCCAGGTGGCGAGCAGGGCGTGCGAGAGAAGCGGCAGCACCCCGGCGTCGTGCGCGCCTCGGGGCCCTTCGAACCGCACCCGTCCGTCAGCGCTCACCTCCCTGACGATCAGCTCGGCCAGCCCGGGCTCCAACTCCAGTCCGACGGCCTTGGCCGGGCCGGTCACCGCTTCCCGTAGCTCCGCGGTGGTCAGCGGCCCGAGCACCATGTGCCGGTGCTGCAACGCGTCGGCCAGCTCCGGATAGCCGAGACACCGTTCGTAGAAGTCGGCGCGTATCCCCAGGACGACCAGCACGGGGGCGATCTCGTCGGGATGTTCCGGCGAACACGCCGCATGGAGCAGTTGGATGAACGTCTGCCTGCTCGGCTCGTCACGGCAGAGAGTGAACGTTTCCTCGAACTGATCCACGATGAGGACCGGTCGGGACCCCGAAGACGTCTCGCGCCGCGCCCACGCCGTGACCGACTCCTTCACCCGGTGTGCGAACCGCGCGGTGTCCGGCTCCGCCGCCTGCGATTGCCGCAGGGTCGCCACGGCGTCGGCCAGGTCCGGGATCCGGCCGGTCAACTCCGCCACGGGGTCGCCGCCCGGCACCATCAGCAGCACCGGACCCGTCGCGTGACCCTCGTCGTTCAGCGCTCCGTTGTGCAACGCCGGGATCAGCCCGGCCTTCAGCAGGGAGGACTTTCCGGCTCCGGACGCGCCCACGAGCATCACCAGGCCGCCGGTTTCCCGGGACGCGCGCAACTGCGTCACGAAGGAGTCCGTGCTGCGTTCCCGGCCGAAGAACCACCTCGCGTCCTCCTCGCGGAACGAGGCGAGTCCCCGGTACGGGCAAACGCTCACGTCGGGCGGCAGTTGGGCGGGGGTGCGGTCTTCCTCGGCGGTGACCGTCGCGGCGCGGTCGCCGACCGGGTTGGCAACCGCCAGCTCCCACAGGCTCTGCCACTGGGCCAGGTCGTACAGGCCCGCGCTGACGGACGTGGGCCGCTCGCGCCGGGCCATCGGTATGAGGACCTGCAGCACGGCCGCCAGGGCGGCGAACTGGGCGGGCACGTTCCTGGCCCGCCGCCAGTCGCTGATCCGCTGGGCGGACACCTGGACGGGCCGCCCTCGTTCGTCGATCCGCTGAAGCCGGCCGACCGCCTCCGCCACCCGCTTCAACGGTGGGTTTCCGGCCTCCTTGTACAGCAGCGCGAGCTGTTCCGCGAAGGCCGTGCGTGGTTCCGAACCGGGACCAAAGCTTTCCACCCGTCACCTTCCGCGCTGCCGGACGTCCGGACCGGAAAACCGACTCTACTCCAGTGACCTGCGGCTATGCCGTCCGGCGGATGGCGAGGCCTCTGCGGCACGGGACTTTGCTGGCAGGATCACGGCGCAACGGCGTAACGGGGCGCGGCCGGGCCGAACGGCCCATGGCGCGCGGCGAGAACCCGACTACGTCGTTCGGCCCCGGTCCCCGCGAGGGGAGGGACCGGTGTCGAACGGCGTGTGACCGGTCGGGGAGATGTGGAGATGCCGCCCACTGCGATTCATGGGTTCCGCGGTGGGCGGCCCCGTGCGGGCGACGGCGCTCTGGCGGACTGGCAACCGGCGGAGTTGATCCGGCGTGGCACGGGAGCGGGTTCAGCCACGTACGGGTGAACGTGGTCGGTTCCTGATGTGCCGGCGGCGGGTGGCGGGGAGATCTCGACGGCAGAGACTCTGAGCACGGACACGGCCTTTCACCGGATGTGTGGCGTTATGCGCGCACCGGTCCTGGTCGGCGTCGTTGTCAGGCCCACCCCCCATCTGGAGGTCCTGAGTTGAAGAACCGTCGGATGCCCGTGCGGCGCGCAGCCCTGTTCGGCGCGGCCGCCACCGCCCTGATGGCCGCGACGCTCGCTCCGCAGCCCGCCAGCGCCTCACCCACCCGGGCCCCCAACCCCGTCTCCGCAGCCGAGGCCGCCCATCTGGCCTCGGCGCTCTCCGCGAAGCTGAAGGGCGCCGCCGCCGGTTCGTACTACGACGCCCAGACGAGGCGGCTCGTGGTCAACGTCCTCGACAACGGCTCCGCGAACACCGTGCGCGGCGCCGGTGCCGAACCGAAACTGGTACACAATTCTCAAGCCCGCCTGGACGCGGACCGCAAGGCGCTGAGCACCCGGGCCGCCATCCCCGGCACCGCGTGGGTCGAGGATCCGAGAGTCAACCAGCTGGTGGTGACCGCCGACCGCACGGTCTCGGACGAGAACCTGGTGAAGCTCACCGAGATCGCCAGATCACTCGGCGACGGGGTGACGGTGCGCAGAACCGCGGCGGAGTTCAGACCGCTGATCGCGGGTGGCGACGCCATCTGGGGCAGCTCCGCGCGCTGCTCGCTCGGGTTCAACGTCCTCAAGGGCGGCCAACCGTACTTCCTGACCGCCGGACACTGCGGCAACGCCGTCACCAGTTGGTCCGACGTCCAGGGCGGCGAGCAGATCGCGACCACCGCGGCAGCGACCTTCCCCGCCCACGACTACGCGTTGGTGCAGTACACCGCCAACGTGCCCCACCCCAGCGCGGTGGACCTCTACGGGGCCGGGACGCGGCCCATCACCGCGGCCGCCGACGCGATCACCGGAGAGGCGGTCCAGCGCAGCGGCTCCACCACCGGTGTGCACTCCGGCCATGTCACCGGCCTGAACGCCACGGTCAACTACTCGGAGGGCAGTGTCGACGGCATGATCCAGACCGACGTGTGCGCCGAGCCCGGTGACTCCGGCGGTCCGCTCTTCGACGGAGCCACCGCACTGGGCCTTACTTCGGGCGGCAGCGGCGACTGCTTCATGGGCGGCCAGACCTTCTTCCAGCCGGTGCCGCAGGCCCTTCAGGCCTACGGGGCGCAGATCGGCGGCTGACGCCGCGTGCGGGCCTGGTGAGCCACGGCTGCGGCCCGCCGGCCCGCGCGGCGCGATCGAAGGCGGCCGGGTGCGCCCGGCTACCCGCCGGCCGGTGTCCGGTGCGGTAGGCGAGCCGCCGGATCGGGTGGCGCGGTGCGCCAACCGCCGTCCGCACGCCGGTCCGCCGTGCGGCGGCGGTACCAACCGGTGAGTTCCTGGACGCCCGCGGCGCTGGTCACCGCCGCCAGCAGCAGGTAGAAGACGGCCAGTTTGTGCAGGTCGTCGAGGAAGTACCAGGTGGCCGCGGTAGCGCTGAACCAGAAGGCGACCACCGCGAAGGGGCCGCCGTCGCGGTTGCGGGCCGCGCTGACGAAGCAGACGGCGGCGGCCATCGCGAGCATCAGGGCGATGCTGACGTACGAACTGTCCCACCCGGTGTTCGCACGCCGTAGTTCGGAGTTGACCGAGACCGCCTCCGCCACCGGTCCCCAGGCGACGACGCAGGAGAGCCGGGGAGACACCGGCAGCGTGACCAGGCCCAACAGCCCGGCGAAGATGGCGACTTGACCGAAATGGTCGGTTTGCACAGCCGCGCCGCGGGCGCACAGGAAGGACAGCACACACCCCGCCAGCGCCAACGCCGCCGCGGTGGAGGGGCGTAGAGCCGCCCTGAGGCGGTGTCCGGCAGCGGCGGCCCGGGGTCGCACCTCGGCCGAGGCAGCCGGGACGGCCTCAGCGGCCGGGGGAGCCTGGACTGCCGAGGCGGCCGGGGCGTCCGAGGCGTCCAAGGCGTCCGAGGCGGCCGGGGCGGGCTGCGGCGGCGCGGCCGTTGCAGGTACGGGTGCCGCGGTGAGGGTGTCGGCCAGCGCGGCGCGCATGGCCGCCGCATCGGCGAAACGGTCCGCCGGGTCCTTGCACAGCGCGCGGGTGATCACCGCTTCCACCGCGGGAGGTATTTCGGCGCGCACCTGCGAAACGGGTACCGGCTCGGCGAACACATGCTGGTGCATCACGGCGAACGGCGAGTCCGCCCGGAACGGCGGTGCCCCGGTGAGCAGTTCGTACAGCAGGCACCCCATGGCGTACAGATCCGCCCGGTGATCGATCTCCGTCCCGCTGATCTGCTCGGGCGAGAGGTAGGCGGGTGTGCCGGGAGCGGCTCCACTGCCGGTGAGCCGGGTGGCGGCTTCGGTGAGCGCCTTGGCGATGCCGAAGTCGAGGACCTTCACCGCCGTCGGACCGGTGAGCATGATGTTCGACGGCTTGATGTCCCGGTGCACGATCCCGTGCTGATGGCTGTGCTGCAAGGCGTCCAGCACCTCGCACGCCAGGGTGATCGCCCGGGTGACCGGGAGCGGGCCGTCGCGCAGCGCCTCGGCCAGCGTGCTGCCCGCCACGTACTCCATGACCAGGAACGGCCGTGGGCCCTCCGCGTCCGGTTCCTCTCCGACGTCGTGGATGGTGGCCACCGCCGGATGGTTCAGCGCCGCCACCGCGTGCGCCTCGCGCTGGAACCGGGCGCGCGACTCGGCATGGTGCGCCAGCTCCGCGGACATCAGCTTGATGGCCACCGTGCGTCGCAGCCGGTGGTCCACCGCACGGTGGACCGAGCCCATGCCCCCGTGCCCCAGCCGCTCGACGAGCTCGTAGCGATCGCCGAGCATCGCGTCCCGCCCCACTTCGCCCCTCCTCGAACCGGCCGCTTTGCACGAAGCTTACGTTGCGCCTCGAACAGCACCCGCGGCTCGGGCACCGGTCCGGTGCGGACCGGACGCGATCGGGGCGGCGGCAGTCCGGTGGACGGTACGAAGACGGCACCGCCCCCGACCGGCGAAGCCGCGGTCGGGGGCGGTGGGTGGCCGCGGACGGCCGAGTCAACGGCGCGGGGTGCACTGGTAGAGCGTCTGCGCCGCGCCGGCCCCCTCCGCGCCGGGGCCGGGGAAGCCGGTGGTCGCGGACGCGGAGGACTGCGTGCCGCCGTAGGCCGAGGCCGGTACGGAGGTGCAGGCGGACTTGACCCAGTTGGTTATCCGGGTGGTGCTTGTCGCTGCGGCGTCGCCGTTGCCGAACATGGCGCCGATGCCCCGGCCGCCGCCCAGCAGCACGTACCGCAGCTTGCCGGAGTTCACCAGCTGCTGGAACTGGGTCGTGGTGGGGAACGGGACCTGCCCGGTGAAGCCGCCCAGCGGGAGTACGTCAACGCCCTTGGCGAGGATGTACGGCGACGCGTTGTTCCAGCTGGTGGTGGCGAACACGTACTGCGCCGAGCCCTGGTGCGCGGTCGTGTAGGCCAGCAACTTCTGCTGGTCCGAGGTCAGTTGGCCGTCTCCGAAGCCGCCCATGCCGCCGCCGCGCGTGCCGCCCTTGCCATGTGCGCCGCCCGCCGCGCCCCCGCCCGGCAGTTGACCCGTCCGGCCGGCCGTCAGCTTCGGCTGGCCGTGGCCGCCGCCGCGGTTCGTACCGGACGGACCGACCGCGCCCATACCGGAGCTGCCGTACGACGGGTTGAAGACCTGCATCGCCCAGGCACTCGGCGCGATCAGCACCGCGGCCAGCGACGCGGCCAGCCCCGCGAGGGCGAGCCGTCCGCCGGACCGGGCGCGGCCGGGGTGGGCCAGCGCCAGCACTACGACGGCGGCCACCCCGAGCACCCCCACCGCGGGCGCCAGCCAGGGCAGGAAGGTCGGGAACTGACTGGCGATGTACGCACCCCACGCGGCCGTCGCCGCGACCGCGCCGGGCAGCACCCACGCCCGACGGCCACCGGCGCGGTACGCGCGCCACAACAGGGTGATCCCGCCCCCGGCCAGCGCCGCGAGCGGCACCGCGATGACGCCCATGTAGTAGGTGTGGCCGCCGACACTGCCCGCGCTGAACACCAGGAAGTACGTGGTCAGCCAGGTGCCCCACAGGACGAACCCGATCCGGATCCTGTCCGTACGCGGCTTGCCCCGGCGCCACAGCAGGCCGCAGACGATGGCGATGGCGGCAAGCGGGTAGAGCCAGCCGGTCTGCGAGGCCAGCGACGAGCCGAACATCTTCGACCAGCCGTTCTGGTCGCCGCCGCCCCAGCCGCCGCCTGCGCGGGCCTGCTGGCTCCCGTGCCCGGCGGCCGACTGCTGCCCGGCGGCCTGCTGCGCGGAGCCGTAGGCACCGCCGTAGCCGCTCTGCGCGCCGTCCGTGCCGCCCTGGCGGTGGTGGGCTCCGGAGCCGTAGTGGCCCGCGCCCGCGTGCTTGCCGGTGTCCGTGTGCTGGCCGGTGCCGGATGCGCCCGGACCGGCCAGGCCGGGCGCGGTCGCACCGGACCCGCCGCCCGCGTTCTGGCCCGCGCCGGGGGCGTCGGACGCGGAGTGCTGGCCGCCGCCATGGCCTCCGCCGCCCTGTGTGGCGCTGATGCTTCCGGTGGCGGCGGCGCTGATGCCCAGCGACGAGAAGCGGTTCAGGAAGTTGTAGCCGACGACCATGCTGAACGCGGAGTTGTTCGTGGTGCCGTCCACGTAGGGCCGGTCCTTGGCCGGGGTGAGCGTGACGGCGAGCATCCAGGAGGCGGAGACGGCGGCCATCACCACCGCGGAGAGCCCGATGTGCGCCAGCCGCTTGCGCAGCGTGATCGGCGCCGAGATCAGATAGACCAGCGCGAGGGCGGGCAGCACCGCCCACGCCTCCAGCATCTTGGACTGGAAGCCGATGCCGACCCAGACCCCCGCCATCACCAGCGGGCGCAACCGGCCCGACTCCGCGGCGCGCTGGGTGGCCTCCGCCGCGAGCAGCACGCAGAGCGTGAACAGCGGGTCCTCCACCGCGGTACGGAACAGGCCCACCGCGACCGGCGTCAGCAGGAACGCCGCGCCGGCGATCAGCGCCGCGTTGACCCCCGCCCAGCGGCGGACCACCCGGTAAAGGACCAGGAGGCTCGCCACTCCCTCAATTACCTGAGGAAGAGTCAGCGCCCAGGGGTGAAATCCGAAGATGCGGGCCGAAATCGCTTGCGGCCACAGGAAGCCCGGCAATTTATCCAGTGTGATGGAATTCGCTGGGTCGAAGGAACCGTAGAAGAACGCCTTCCAGCTCTCGGTCATGCTGCGTGCGGCGTTCGCGTAGAACGTGTGGTACTGGCTGTGATCGATCCCCCACGCGTAGAGCACGGCGGCGAGCACGGTGATGACCAGCAGGGCCGGCCGCGCGTACGCGGGTTGGTCCACCGGCGATCTCCAGGGCGCGCGCCGGGCCGCGGCGGTGGGGACGGTCGGGTCGAGGACTGTTGTAGCCATGCGCCGCAGTCTTCGTCACCCGCGAGGGCCCCCCATACCAAAGCGGGCTCGTTCAAGGAACTTCTCATCAGCCCCAGGGCAAGCCTTTAACGGACCCGGTCCTTTCTTTAATCGGCGCGGTGCCGTTCATTACCCGCGCCGGGCGTTTGGGCGCGCCAAGGATATGCACAGCTCACACACAGGGAATTCATGGAACGGGTCAGCGTGCGGCCGCCGCCTTCACGGCCTCGTCGATCGGCACCGGGCCCTCTATCAGCTCCAGGGTCCGGCCCGCGGTGCCCGGTTCGTTGAGCAGGGCGGCCAGCACCGCCGCCACGTCGTCCCTCGGCACCGAGCCGTGTCCGGTCCGCTCGGCGAGCGTGACATGGCCGGTCCCCGGCTGGTCGGTGAGCGTTCCCGGGCGCAGCACCGTCCAGTCCAGGCCGGGCCGGGACCGTATGTCGTCGTCCGCGGCCGCCTTGGCCCGCAGGTACTCGGCGAAGACCGGGTCGGTGCCCGGTGGCGGCTCGCCGGTGGCGCCCATCGAGGAGACGATCAGGAAGCGGTGTACCCCGGCCCGCTCCGCCGCGTCGGCGAACAGCACGGCCGCCGCGCGGTCCACGGTCCGCTTGCGGGCCGCGCCGCTGCCCGGCCCGGCGCCCGCGGCGAAGACCGCGGCGTCGGCCCCGCGCAGATGGTTGGCCACCTCGTCGACCGTGGCCTTCTCCAGGTCGCAGACGATCGTATCGGCGCCGTTCGCGCGCAGGTCCTCGGCCTGGTCGGGATTGCGGATGATCCCGGCCGCGCTGTCCCCACGCGCGGCCAGCAGCCGCTCCAACCGCTGCGCGATCTTTCCGTGTCCACCCGCGATCACAATGCGCATACTGCCGACCGTACGCCGGGCCACTGACACTCGCCGCCGGAGCGGAAAACCGTACGCGGCGGCCCAGTTCAGGCCGGGGCGCCGCCGCTGCGCGACTGCCTGGGCAGGTCGAGCGCCGCGGTGGCCGCGCAGTCCGCGTACTCGCGAACGGCGCTGGTGCGCGAGACCACCCGGCCCCGGTGGATGACGATCCTGCTGTACCCGAGCGACAGCACCGCGTCGATCCGCTGCCCGCGCACCGCCAGCAACTCCGCCGGGAACCCCGCCTCCACCCGTACCTCGGGCAGCCCCAGTACCTCACGCGCCCGCCCGCTCACCGCGTCGTACCCCGCCTGCGCCGCGCACTCGCCGTACGAGGCGAGCAGGAACGCGGACTCCAGCGGATCGCCGCGGCCGACCGGATTGGCCGCGTCCCGCAACGCCCCGCTGCCCGCCGTGACCCGCACGCCCGCCGTACGCAACAGGTGCGCGACCCCCGGCGCGTAGCCGCCGGGCGCGCTGCCGCCGAGCGCCCCGCAACCGCCCTGCGGCAGGCAGGCCACCGCGACCCCGGCGGCGGCGAGCCGGGCCGCGGCCCGCTCGGCCGCCTCGCGGGGCAGTCCGGCGAGCCCGGTGCACGGTCCGATGGTCACCCCGGGCCGCAGCCCGCCCGCCATCGCCGCCAGTCGGGCCAGCCGGGCCGGATCGCCGCCCTCGGTGTGCAGATCGACCGGACAGCCGAACTCGGCGGCGACCCCGAGCACCGCCTCCACGTATCCGGTCGGATCCGGGTCCAGGTCCGGGCAGCCGCCGACCACGGCCGCGCCGGTCTTCACCGCGTCCCGCAGCACCGCGAGCCCGTCCGCGCCCGCCGCGCCGGTCAGCACCCGGGGCATCGCCACCGCGGTGAGCTCCACCAGGCCGCGCAGCGAGCGCCGGGCCGCCAGGACCGCCTCCAGGGCGCCCAGCCCGCGCAGATCGCCGATCCGTACATGGGTGCGCAGCGCGGTGGCGCCATGGCCGAGTTGCAGCAGCGCGGCCTCGGTGACCCGGCGCTGTACGTCCTCGAGTGCCTCGCTCGGCGGCCCCGGGCAGTCGGCGGTGAGGGCCGAGTCCAGATGTGCGTGCGGTTCGGCCGGGGCGGGGAGCAGCAGATAGCCGGCGAGGTCGACCCTGGCCCCGCCGGAGGTGTCGGGCGCGGCCAGGCTGCCCGCGGTACCGACGGCCTCGATCCGGCCGCCGCTCAGCCGTACGTCCACCACCCGCCCGTCGCCCAGCCGGGCGCCGCTCAGCAGCAGTGCGGGGGCGACGTCCACCGGAGCGTCGCCGAGGTCCGGCCTTCCCTGGTGCTGGGGTTGGTGTGGCTGCGACGGCACGCTTTCGGTCATCGCGCTCCTCGGTCCGGGGCGGCGGCGGGTCGGTACGCAAGATCACGCGGAGTAACTGCGCAAGATCGCGCAGCATGAGCCTATGGTCCGGGGCGCGACCGATCGCGCAGGAGAGGAATAGTCGTACCGGCGCTGTCGTACACATACGAGGTGCGTACGGGTACGGCGCTGGTGAGCGGGGTGCGGACGCCGTTCACCCGTGGGGCGTCCGTGTGCTCGCGGGACGTCGGTGACGGGGCGGGGACGGGCAGGCGGACGGCGGGTTGTGCGGGCTCGATACGGATTTCACGTATGGCGGCGGAGCGTGTAATGTCTTCCTCGCTCGCCCCAATAGCTCAGTCGGCAGAGCGTCTCCATGGTAAGGAGAAGGTCTACGGTTCGATTCCGTATTGGGGCTCTGATGTGATGGTTTTCCTCGCCTTCGGGCGAGGGGAACCGATCATCACAGCGGCGTAGCTCAGTCGGTAGAGCAAGCGGCTCATAATCGCTGTGTCACCGGTTCAAGTCCGGTCGCCGCTACTCCGTGTAGCCGATTGTGGGATCGGTCCTTCAATCGGCTACTCTTGCTGCGTTCATCCGTCTGTCCGTCAAGGAGCACTCACGTGGCTGCCACCGACGTCCGCCCGAAGATCACGCTGGCCTGCGTGGAGTGCAAGGAGCGGAACTACATCACCAAGAAGAACCGGCGTAACGACCCGGACCGTCTTGAGATGAAGAAGCACTGCCCGCGCTGCAACGCGCACACCGCGCACCGCGAGACGCGCTGATCAAGACACCACCGTAAGGCCGCCCCCATCCCAGGGGGGCGGCCTTACGGCGTTGGGCCGGTCCCGTATATTTCGCGCCGCCGGCCACGCCGGACCGCACACCGGAGCACTGGAGGTGCCGATGCCGCTCGACCCGTCCTTCGTCGGGCGTACGTACCCGCCCACCGAGTCCTACGAGGTGGGCCGGGAGAAGATCCGCGAGTTCGCCGACGCGGTGGGCGACGCCAACCCGGCGTACCACGACCCCGAGGCGGCCAAGGCGCTCGGGCACCCCGATGTGATCGCGCCGCCGACCTTCCCGTTCGCGCTCACTTACCGGGCCGCCGCCCAGGTGGTCAAGGACCCCGATCTCGGGTTGGACTTCAGCCGGGTCGTGCACGGCGACCAGAAGTTCGCCTACACCCGCCCGGTCCGGGCCGGCGACCGGCTCTCGGTGACCGTGACCATCGAAGCGATCAAGTCGATGGCGGGCAACGACTTCCTGACGGTGCGCGGCGAGGTGTACGCCGCGGACGGCGAGCACGTGGTGACGTCGCTGATGATGCTGGTCGTGCGGGCGGTCGAGGCGGAGTCCGATGCGGCGAAGGTGGGAGGCTGACGTGGTCGCGAGGGTGAACTACGACGAGGTCGAGGCCGGAACCGAACTGCCGCCGCTGACCATCCCGGTGACGCGCGGGACGCTGGTGCAGTACGCGGGCGCGTCCGGCGACTTCAACCCGATCCACTGGAACGAGAAGTTCGCCAAGGAGGTCGGGCTGCCGGACGTGATCGCGCACGGCATGTTCACCATGGCGTCGGCGGTCCGGGTGGTCACCGACTGGGTGGGCGACCCGGGTGCGCTGGTCGAGTACGGCGTGCGGTTCACCAAGCCGGTCGTGGTGCCGAACGATGACAAGGGCGCGCTGATCGAGGTCTCCGGCAAGGTCGCGGCCAAGCTGGACGACGCGGCGCGTACCGTGCGCGTCGATCTGACGGTGACCTCGGCGGGGCAGAAGGTGCTGGGGCAGTCGCGGGCCGTGGTGCGGCTCGCCTGAGCGGCGGGCCTGGTGCGGGGAGGGGCTGGGCCCTCCCCCGTGTCCGCTTGACGCGGTAGTTATTGATTACTAACTTAGTGGGTATGGTGGGCTCAGGAATCAGGATGTCGGCGCAGGAGCGGCGTGAGAGCGTCATCCGTGCTGCCGTCGTCGAGTTCGGGCGCACCGGCTACCACGGCACTTCGACCGAGGCGATCGCCCGCCGGGTGGGCGTCTCGCAGCCGTATCTGTTCCGTCTCTTCCCGGGAAAGCAGGCGCTGTTCCGGGCCGCGGCGGAGCGGTGCTTCGAGCGCATCGAGGCCGCCTTCGAGCGGGCGGCGGAGGGGCTCGAAGGGGAAGCCGTACTGGATGCGACGGGCAAGGTGTACGCCGAGCTCATCCGCGACCGCGATGTGCTGCTGCTGCAGATGCAGTTGTACGTGGTCGCGGCATCCGGCGAGGACCCGGAGCTGACCGCGTTCATCCAGCAGCGCTGGGTCGCGCTGTGGGACCTGGTCCGCGCCCGCGCCGGAGCGACCGGCGCGCAGATGGCGCACTGCTTCGGCCACGGCATGCTCATCAACACGCTCGTGTCGCTCGGCCTGCCCGCCGATCATCGCTGTTGGGACGGGCAGCTCGACGAGTGCAAGGTCGCTGCCGCTGAGCCCGTTGTGCGGGCCGGCTGACGGCGAACCGCGCCCTCCCTGCGGGGAGGGCTTTCTTGTAGGGCACAAACTTAGTGACCAATTACTAAACATCAGGGGGAACCCATGGAACAAACCGAACGCCCGACCAGAGCAACCGCCATCTGGGCGCTGATCGTCACCAGCGTCGCCGGATTCATGGCCGCGCTCGACAATCTCGTGGTCACCACGGCGCTGCCGTCCATCCGCAAGGATCTCGGCGGTGGGCTCAGCGACCTGGAGTGGACGGTGAGCGCCTACACGCTCACCTTCGCCGTGCTGCTGATGTTCGGCGCGGCGCTCGGCGACCGCTTCGGCCGCCGGCGAATGTTCGCCATCGGCCTCGGGGTGTTCACGGCCGCCTCCGCCGGGGCCGCGCTCGCGCCCGGCATGGCGGAGCTGATCGCGGCCCGGGCCGTGCAGGGCGTCGGCGCGGCGATGCTTCTGCCGCTCACCCTCACCCTGCTCTCGGCGGCCGTTCCGGCCGAGCGGCGCGGTACCGCCTTCGGCATCTGGGGCGCGGTCAACGGCCTCGCCGTGGCGACCGGCCCGCTGATCGGCGGCACCCTCACCGAGCACTTCTCCTGGCAGTGGATCTTCTGGCTGAATGTTCCGATCGGTCTGCTGTTGCTGCCGCTGGCCCTGCTGCGGCTGAACGAGAGCCGGGGGCCCAACCCGCGCCTCGACCTCCCCGGTACGGCGCTCGCCAGCGCGGGGCTGTTCGGCATCGTCTACGGGCTGGTGCGGAGTCAGCCTGACGGCTGGACCAGTGCGCCGGTTCTGACCGGTCTGATCGCCGGGCCGCTCGTGCTGGCCGCGTTCGTCTGGTACGAACTGCGGGCCGCGAACCCCATGCTGCCGATGCGGCTGTTCCGCAGCCGCGCTTTCAGCACCATCAACGTGGCGAGCCTGCTGATGTTCGTCGGGATGTTCGGATCGATCTTCCTGCTCAGCCAGTTCCTGCAGGGTGTGCAGGGGTACTCGCCGGTCGAGGCGGGCGTACGGATGCTGCCGTGGACCGGTATGCCGATGATCGTGGCGCCGCTTGCGGGGTTCGTCTCCGACCGGATCGGCGGACGGCCCGTCGTCGCCGTCGGACTGGCCCTGCAGGCCATCGGGTTGGCGCTGTTCGCGCTGGCCGCCGCCACGCATGTGTCGTACGCCACGTTGATACCGGCGCTTGTGGTGAGCGGTACGGGGATGGCGTTGTACTTCGCGCCGAGTTCCAACCTGGTGATGAGTAGTGTCCGGCCGGAGGAGCAGGGGATTGCCTCTGGGGCGAACAACGCGATGCGGGAGGTCGGCGGGTCGCTCGGGGTGGCGGTGCTGTCGTCGGTGTTCTCGGGGTGGGGTGGGTACGGGTCGGCGCAGGCGTTTGTGGACGGCCTGACGCCGGCGCTCTGGGTTGGGGCGGGGGCGGTTGCGGTGGCGGCGGTAGTCGTCGGGCTTCCGGCGCGCTTCGGGGGGCGTTCGGGGCGCTTGCCTTCCCGCCTGCCCGTTGCGGAGTTCGCTCGCGCTGGCGGTTCCGAGTAAGGCCTCGCCCCCGCTGCGGGCCGGTGGCCATCACGATTCGCAGGGGGTGCGATTCCTTTGGCCCTCTTCCCCCTCGGGTTCGTATCCCCACCCACTCAGCCGCAAGCGCAGTCGACGGCGGAAGGGGGCGGGCCGGGGTGTCCCCGCAGCGACCCCGCGACGCACCGCAACTGTGCAGTGATAGCCGGAGTGAGGAGACACCCCGGACCGCCCCCGCCCCCATGGCCGCCGCGCGCAACGGCAAGATGCGGGCACCGGCAATGGGGGGTGGGTGGGAAATCTCCGTGCCCGGAACCGCAACCGGGCCGGAGGCCGCCTCGCGCAGCGGCGAGATTGCGGGCACCGGCAATGGGGGGAAGGCCAGGAAGACCGACCCCCTAGTGTGGGGGGGTGCAGGAAACCCATGACGCCCCCCTGGCCCCCCTCACCACGTTCCGGCTCGGCGGCCCCGCCGCCCGCCTGGTGACGGCAACCACCGACGAAGAGGTCATCGAGACGGTCCGCGCAGCGGACGACTCCGGGACGCCGTTGCTGCTGATCGGCGGCGGCAGCAACCTCGTCATCGGCGACGGCGGCTTCGACGGCGTCGCCCTGCGCATCGCCACCCGGGGCCTGGCCCTGAGCGGCGTGGAGCTCGAACTCGCCGCGGGCGAGAACTGGTCCGACGCGGTGGCCCGCACCGTCGAGGCGGGCCTCGCCGGTGTCGAGTGTCTGACCGGGATCCCCGGCTCCGCGGGTGCCACGCCCATCCAGAACGTCGGCGCGTACGGCCAGGAGGTCTCCTCGACGATCACCGAGGTGATCGCGTATGACCGGACCGCTCGGGAGACCGTGACCCTGGCCAACGAGGACTGCGGCTTCGGCTACCGGTACAGCCGTTTCAAGGCCGACCCGCAGCGCTACGTCGTGCTGCGGGTGCGCTACCGGCTGGAGGACGCGGGCGGCCTGTCCGCGCCGATCCGGTACGCCGAGGTGGCCGGCGACCTCGGGGTCGCCCAGGGCGAGCGGGCCGCCGTGGAGGCGGCCCGCGACGTGGTGCTGAAGCTGCGCACGGGCAAGGGCATGGTGCTGGACCCGGAGGACCACGACACATGGTCGGCCGGGTCGTTCTTCACCAATCCGATCCTTGACCAGGCACAGTACGAGGAGTTCGTCGACCGGGTCCGCGCCCGCCTCGGTGACGGTGTGCAGGCGCCCGCCTACCGTGACGGCGACGGCAGAACGAAGACCTCGGCCGCCTGGCTGATCGACAAGGCCGGGTTCACCAAGGGATACGGCACCGGACCGGCCCGTATCTCCAGCAAGCACACGCTCGCGCTCACCAACCGCGGAACCGCCAGCACCGAGGACCTGATGGCGCTGGCTCGTGAGGTCAGGGACGGGGTGCACACCGCGTTCGGTGTGACGCTCGTCAATGAACCCGTTATGGTCGGCGTCCGTCTTTAGATGTCGGGCGGCTATCGGCAGCCCGCCGGAGAATGCCCCGGTAACCGTAAGCGGAACGCTCATGAGATTCTCATCGCAACGCCAGCAGGCGGGCAGATGGGGAGGACGAGACACGTGCGGAACGCGGGTACGGCCGCCAGCGCGGCCCAGGACGCGGCACATATCGGCCGGATCGGCCTCGGGCCGGTGCGGTGGCACCACATACTGTTGACGCTGTGGACGGCGTGTTGGTTCTTCGTGGCCAGCCGCCATGGCGGAGTTTCCTGGCACTACCTGAAGACCGGTGAGGAACTGCTCTTCGGCCAGATCGGCGGTGGCGGCCTCGCGCTGTACGCCAACCATCCGGATCTGCAGATCGGTCCGGTCAGCTTCCTGGTCGCCGGGCTGTTCTCACCGTTCCCGCCCGGAGTGGGCGAGAAGCTCGCCGAGGCCGCCATGTCCGGGCTCGGCCTGTGGATGCTGGTTCTCATAGGTCGCGCCGCCGCCGACCACTACCTGGGTACCGGAACCAACCACAAGCGCCTGCAGCAGCGCGTGCTGATCGCCGGGGCCGCGTTCATCCCGATGTGGGTCGAGGTCTCGGTGCGCTTCGCCCATCTCGACGACGTGATGGCGCTGTTCTTCACCACGCTCGCGGTGCGTGCCCTGGTGCGTGGCCAGGCCACCATGACGGGTGTCTTCCTCGCCCTCGCCTGTGACTCCAAGCCCTGGGCGGTGGCGTTCCTGCCGCTGCTGCTGGCGCTGCCGAAGAACGCCCGGCTGCGCTCGGCCCTCTGGACGGTCGGGCTGGTGGCGGTCGCCTGGCTGCCGTTCTACCTCGGCAACATGCACACGTTGGCCGCCGCGCACTTCACCATCCCCAACCAGCCCGCCTCGTCGCTGCGCTGGTTCGGCGCCAACGATCCGGTCACCCCGTGGTGGGACCGGCCCGCGCAGATGGCGCTGGGCCTCGGGCTGGGCGCGCTGGCGGTGCGCAGGGGGCGCTGGACCGCCGTGGTGCTGCTGGCGGCCGACGCGCGGATCGTGCTCGACCCGAGCGTGTACACGTACTACAACGCCTCGGTGCTGCTCGGCACGCTCATCTGGGACGCCATCGGCCAGCGCCGCCTGGTGCCGTGGGTGAGCTGGATCGCGCTGATCTCGCTGTACGGCAGCGTGCTGATCGTGCCGTCGGACTCCACACGGGGGCTGATCAGGCTCGCCTTCGCGGTCGGCTCGGCGGCGTACGTGCTGTTCTGGCCGATGCGCGGCCCCCGGAACCGGCGCGGCGCCAGAGTCCGGGAGGCCACCGTGCCGCAGCAGCGCGGCCCCGTCGACGACCCGTTGTACGCCAACCCGGCGGGCTAGGACGCCAGCCACTCCTTGATCCCGGCCAGCAGCCGTTCCTGTGTCTGCCGCGGCGCCCGCGAGCCGCGTACCGACTGGCTCGCCAGGTCTGCCAGTTCCTCGTCGGTGAAGCCGTGTACGTCGCGGGCGAGTTGGTACTGGGCGGCCAGCCGGGAGCCGAACAGCAGTGGGTCGTCCGCGCCCAGCGCCAGCGGCACTCCGGCCTCGTACAGCGTCCGCAGCGGTACGTCCTGCGGCTTCTCGTAGACGCCCAGGGCCACGTTGGACGAAGGGCACACCTCGCAGGTGACCTGCCGTTCGGCCAGTTTCGCCAGCAGCCGGGGATCCTCGGCCGCCCGCACACCGTGGCCGATCCGCTCGGCGCGCAGGTCGTCCAGGCAGTCCCGCACGCTGTGCGGCCCGGACAACTCGCCGCCGTGCGGCGCCGCCAGCAGCCCGCCGTCCCGTGCGATGGCGAAGGCGCGGTCGAAGTCCCTTGCCAGGCCGCGCCGTTCGTCGTTGGACAACCCGAAGCCCACCACTCCGCGGTCCGCGTACCGCACGGCGAGACGGGCCAGCGTGCGGGCGTCCAGCGGGTGCTTCGTACGGTTGGCGGCGACCAGTACCGCGATGCCCAGCCCGGTCTCGCGCGAGGCGGTCTCCACCGCGTCCAAGATGACCTCCAGCGCGGGGATCAGACCGCCGAGGCGGGGGGCGTACGAGGTGGGGTCGACCTGGATCTCCAGCCAACCGGAGCCGTCCCGTACGTCCTCTTCCGCGGTCTCGCGGACCAGCCGCTGGATGTCCTCGGGGCTGCGCAGCACCGACCGCGCGATGTCGTACAGCCGCTGGAAGCGGAACCAGCCGCGCTCGTCGGTGGCGTGCAGCCGGGGCGGCTCCGCCGAGGTCAGCGCCTCCGGGAGGTGGACTCCGTACTTGTCGGCGAGCTCCAGCAGGGTGCTCGGCCGCATCGAGCCGGTGAAGTGCAGGTGCAGGTGTGCTTTGGGGAGCTGTTTTACGTCGCGCGCCATCCCAAGATCCTGCCGTAACGGCTCCCCCCAGGGGAACGGTTTCAGCGATTTCGGGGGCTTCGCCCCTGCCCCCCTTGGGCTTCGCTCCTGACTCTCATGGGCTTGGCCTGGACCGCTTTGGCGGTTCGCCCCGGGGCCGTGACGTGCGAAACGGGCCCCCGGGTCTTCCCGGGGGCCCGCTCGTCGGGGGGGTCAGTCGCGGGCTTCGCCCAGCAGCTTCTGCATGCGGGAGACGCCCTCGGCCAGGTCCTCGTCGCCCAGGGCGTAGGACAGCCGCAGGTAGCCGGGGGTGCCGAAGGCCTCGCCGGGGACCACGGCGACCTCGGCCTCGTCCAGGATCAGCGCGGCCAGCTCCACCGAGGTCTGCGGGCGCTTGCCGCGGATCTCCTTGCCGAGCAGCGCCTTGACCGACGGGTACGCGTAGAAGGCGCCCTCCGGCTCGGGGCAGACGACGCCGTTGATCTCGTTGAGCATCCGCACCATGGTGCGGCGGCGGCGGTCGAACGCCTCGCGCATCATCGCGACCGCTTCCAGGTCGCCGGAGACCGCGGCCAGCGCCGCGACCTGTGCGACGTTGGACACGTTCGAGGTGGCGTGCGACTGCAGGTTGGTCGCCGCCTTGACGACGTCCTTCGGGCCGACGAGCCAGCCGACCCGCCAGCCGGTCATCGCGTAGGTCTTGGCGACACCGTTGACCACGATGCACTTGTCCCGCAGCTCGGGGACGACCACCGGGAGCGACGAGAACTGCGCGTCCCCGTACACCAGGTGCTCGTAGATCTCGTCGGTCAGGACCCACAGGCCCTTCTCCGCGGCCCAGCGGCCGATCTCCTCGACCTGCTCGCGGGGGTAGACCGCGCCGGTCGGGTTCGACGGCGAGACGAAGAGCAGCACCTTGGTGTTGGGCGTCAGGGCCGCTTCGAGCTGCTCGACGGAGACGCGGTAGCCGGTGGTCTCGTCGGCCACGACCTCCACCGGCACGCCACCGGCCAGCCGGATCGACTCGGGGTAGGTGGTCCAGTACGGCGCCGGGACGATCACCTCGTCGCCCGGGTCGAGGATCGCGGCGAAGGCCTCGTAGATCGCCTGCTTGCCGCCGTTGGTCACCAGCACCTGGGAGGCGTCGACCTCGTAGCCGGAGTCGCGCAGGGTCTTGGCGGCGATGGCCTGCTTGAGCTCGGGGAGCCCGCCGGCCGGGCTGTAGCGGTGGTACTTGGGGTCGTGGCAGGCCTTGGCCGCCGCCTCGACGATGTAGTCGGGCGTCGGAAAGTCCGGCTCGCCCGCGCCGAAGCCGATGACCGGGCGTCCGGCGGCCTTGAGCGCCTTCGCCTTGGCGTCCACGGCGAGGGTCGCGGACTCGGAGATCGCGCCGATGCGGGCCGAGACCCGTCGGTCGGTGGGAGACGTTTCGGGGGAGGTAGCTGCGGTCATGACTGCCATCGTCGCAGACCGGCCCACGGGGTGGCACGGTGGTTTCGGATGGCCTCGTCAACTCGAGTGCCACTGGTGCCGCCGGCGGCCGGAACGACCCGCTCGGCCTTGCTCGTTCGACGGCTGGGCCTTGAACACGTACACTCATGCCTCGTGGCCTTCGGCGACAGCCCCGGACTGCGCACTCTGTGCGGCGGTTCGGGTGCGGTACGTTGGGGGAACCAAAGGGTCGTAGCTCAATTGGTAGAGCACTGGTCTCCAAAACCAGCGGTTGGGGGTTCAAGTCCCTCCGGCCCTGCTACACGCATCACCACCAGGGTGCGTGCACACGTACGTACGTAATAACGCACCTGGCCGGGCCGGACGCGGCACCGGCCATGACCCGGATTCAGGTGAGGACGAGTGACGGAAGCCATTGGCTCCACCGCGACGCCTGAAAGTGGTCGCCCTGCGGACGCCACAGAAGGCGCTCTGGACTCGCAGACCAAGAAGAAGCGTGGCGGCAAGCGCGGCAAGAAGGGTCCCTTCGCGCGCATGGGCCTGTTCTACCGCCAGGTGATCGCCGAACTACGCAAGGTCGTCTGGCCCAATCGCAGTGACCTGATGTCGTACACCACCGTGGTGATCGTCTTCGTTGCTGTGATGATCGGCATCGTGACTGTGATTGACTGGGGATTTACCGAGCTCGTGAAGTACGTCTTCGGTTAACAACCCCCGCGGAGGGCGCCCGAGCGGGGCGCCCGTTCGCATGTTCAACCCCTTGAAGTCAGGAAGAAGCAGCCATCGTGTCTGACCCGAACCTGTACGACGCCGATGAGACCGCAGCGGCGGCGAAGGCCGACGTTGACGCTGCCGTTTCGGCCGAGGTCGAGGGCGACGACACCGAACGCGAGATCGTCGAGGCGGTCGACGAGACCGACGAGCTCGACGCCGAGGACGCGGAAGCCGGTGTGCCCGCCGAAGAGGCCGCGCTGCGCGAGGTAGCTGACGAGGAGCTCTCCGAAGCGGCGTCCGAGACCGCCGAGGAGCCGGTCGACCCGGTCGCCGCGTTCCGTGAGGAGCTCCGCAGCCAGCCCGGCGAGTGGTACGTGATCCACACCTACGCCGGCTACGAGAACCGCGTGAAGTCCAACCTGGAGCAGCGCGCAGTCTCGCTGAACGTTGAGGACTACATCTACCAGGCCGAGGTGCCGCAGGAAGAGGTCGTCCAGATCAAGAACGGCGACCGCCGTACCGTGAAGCAGAACAAGCTCCCCGGTTACGTGCTGGTCCGCATGGATCTGACCAACGAGTCCTGGGGCGTCGTCCGCAACACTCCCGGTGTCACCGGCTTCGTCGGCAACGCCTACGACCCGTACCCGCTGACCCTGGACGAGGTCGTCAAGATGCTCGCGCCGGAGGTCGAGGAGCAGGCGGCCGCGACCGCCGAGGGCGGCGAGGCCGTGCCGAGGAAGAAGGTCGAGGTCCAGGTGCTGGACTTCGAGGTCGGCGACTCGGTGACGGTGACCGACGGTCCGTTCGCGACCCTGCAGGCGACGATCAACGAGATCAACGCCGACTCGAAGAAGGTCAAGGGCCTGGTCGAGATCTTCGGGCGGGAGACCCCGGTCGAGCTGTCCTTCGACCAGATCCAGAAGAACTGAGGGAAGGTGTGCCGGGGGTTCGGCCCCCACACTCCTTGGGGCCCGGGGCTTAGCCCAGGGCCCCAATTTTCTGTTTTGCCGCGCTACCCGTTATCGTGGGTCGGTATGCCTGCCAGCAGGCAGAAATACTCTCGACTCAGGACCCGGAGAGAGCAATGCCTCCCAAGAAGAAGAAGGTCACGGGCCTTATCAAGCTCCAGATCCAGGCTGGTGCCGCCAACCCGGCTCCGCCGGTCGGCCCGGCGCTGGGTCAGCACGGCGTCAACATCATGGAGTTCTGCAAGGCCTACAACGCCGCGACCGAGTCGCAGCGTGGCATGGTCGTGCCGGTGGAGATCACGGTCTACGAGGACCGTTCCTTCACCTTCGTCACCAAGACCCCGCCGGCCGCCAAGCTGATCCTGAAGGCCGCGGGCGTGGAGAAGGGCTCCGGCGAGCCGCACAAGACCAAGGTCGCGAAGATCACCCGCGCCCAGGTCCGCGACATCGCCACCACCAAGATGCCCGACCTGAACGCCAACGACCTGGACGCCGCCGAGAAGATCATCGCCGGCACCGCCCGTTCGATGGGCGTGACGGTCGAGGGCTGACCTCGGTCTTCGTAGCACCACGTGGGAGGGCCACGCGCTGGCCCATGACCACGACTCCAAATCTTTCACGTAGGAGCAGCAGTGAAGCGCAGCAAGAACCTCCGCGCTGCGGACGCCAAGATCGACCGGGAGCGGCTGTACGCCCCGCTTGAGGCCGTCCGTCTCGCCAAGGAGACCTCCGCCACCAAGTTCGACTCGACCGTCGAGGTCGCCATGCGTCTGGGCGTTGACCCGCGCAAGGCCGACCAGATGGTCCGCGGCACCGTGAACCTTCCGCACGGCACCGGTAAGACCGCCCGGGTCCTGGTCTTCGCGACCGGTGACCGTGCTGCGGCCGCGGAAGCCGCTGGCGCCGACATCGTCGGCTCCGACGAACTGATCGACGAGGTCGCCAAGGGTCGCCTGGACTTCGACGCCGTCGTCGCCACTCCGGACCTGATGGGCAAGGTCGGCCGCCTGGGCCGGGTGCTCGGTCCGCGTGGTCTGATGCCGAACCCGAAGACCGGCACCGTGACGCCGGACGTGGCCAAGGCCGTGACCGACATCAAGGGCGGAAAGATCGAGTTCCGCGTCGACAAGCACTCGAACCTGCACTTCATCATCGGCAAGTCGTCGTTCGGTGAGCAGCAGCTGGTCGAGAACTACGCGGCGGCGCTGGAGGAGATCCTCCGTCTGAAGCCGTCGGCCGCCAAGGGTCGTTACATCAAGAAGGCCGCCATCAGCACCACGATGGGCCCCGGTGTTCCGGTCGACCCGAACCGCACCCGTAACCTCCTCGTCGAGGAGGACCCGGCCGCCGTCTGATCAACGGCTGGCCGTTCCGGGCCCCCGGTCTCCCGCTTCGCCGCGGGAGACCGGGGGCCCGGCCGCGTTGTCAGGTGCATGCGTTGGCGTTCTTCCCTCACATCGATCATGGGGGAGCACCGGCATGACGAACACCCGATTCCGTAGGGCCGCGGCGGCAGTTGCCGTCATCGCGGCGCTGGGAGCGGTCTCCGCGTGCGGCGGCGGCAAGTCCGCGAACGCGCAGCAGTCCGGCGCACCGTCGGGCGGCCGGCAGCCGGTGGTGGCCTCGGCCATCAGCGAACTGCTGAAGGTCAGGAGCAGCACCGACCAGGCGAAGTCCGCCAAGGTGGAAGAGGACGGCACCATGGGCGCCATGGGCGCGTCCCACGAGTCGGGGGCGCTGGACTGGTCGAACGGCCTCCAGGGCGATCTGACGGTCACCTCCTCCGGCAAGTCGCTGACCGGCGCCATGGGCATCTCCGAGTTCCGGTACACCAAGGACGCGATGTACTCGCACTTCGGTGACCAGATGGCGCAGAGCCTCGGCGGCAAGCACTGGATGAAGTACAGCTACGACCAGCTGGACAAGCAGGGCCCCGCCGGCAGGGCGATGCACCAGCAGATCCAGAACGGCAACCCCAACCAGTCGGTGCTGATGCTGATCGCCAGCGGCGACGTGAAGGTCGTCGGCAAGGAGAACGTGCGCGGGGTCGACGCCACGCACTACTCGGGCACCGTGGACGTCGCCAAGCTCACCGAGCAGCAGACCCCCGGGATGACCAAGGCCGACCAGGAGCAGATCAAGCAGCAGCTGAGCCAGGCCGGGATCACCACCGACAAGATCGACATCTGGGTCAACAGCGGCAACCTGATGGTGAAGAAGACCGAGCTGATGCACGCCGCCAAGGGCGACATCAACCAGACGTGCTACTACTCGGACTACGGGACCCCGGTGTCCGTCACCGCGCCCGCGGCCTCGGACACCGTCGACTCCGCCGCGATGGCGGGCGGGCTCCCGAAGCAGGCGTAGGACACGGCGGAGCGACGCGGGCGCCCTCGCCGGGATGCGCCGTACAGGCGATTTGCCTCCCGGCGAGGCGCTCGCGTAATCTCATGCGGAAGCCAGAGACCGCTGGTTGCTGCTGTGCCCATATCCGGGTGTGGCGGCCGAAGGATCCGCATGATGCGGACGGCCCGCGCAGGTGTGTTGAGGACAAGCTCCCGGATTCCGTCCGGTTGAGCTACGCCCCGTGCGCCTGCGCCGGGGCGTTTCGTACGTTCGCAGCCCCTTCCGTGCGGTCCGCAATTACCCGGAAGGAGGCCGAGGCTCATGGCGAGGCCCGACAAGTCCGCCGCGGTTACCGAGCTGACGGACAAGTTCCGCAGCTCGAACGCCGCTGTGGTCACGGCGTACACCGGTCTGAGCGTGGCGCAGCTCAAGCAGCTGCGTCGTTCTCTCGGGGAGAACGCCCAGTACCGCGTGGCGAAGAACACGCTGACCAAGATCGCGGCCAACGAGGCCGGGATCAACACGATCGACGACCTGTTCACCGGGTCGACGGCGATCACCTTCGTCACCGGCGACCCGGTGACGTCGGCGAAGGCGCTGCGCGACTTCGCCAAGGACAACCCCGCTCTCGTCATCAAGGGCGGTGTCCTTGAGGGCAAGGCGCTGTCCGCCGATGAGATCAAGAAGCTCGCGGACCTCGAGTCCCGCGAGGTGCTGCTCGCCAAGCTGGCCGGTGCGATGAAGGGCAAGCAGTCCCAGGCTGCCGCGCTCTTCCAGGCCCTGCCGTCGAAGTTCGTCCGCACCGCGGAGGCGCTTCGGGTCAAGGTCGAGCAGGGCGGTGCCGGTACGCCGGCTCCCGCCGCCGAGGACGCTCCGGCCGCCGAGTAATCGGTTCTCGGAACCCTCGCAGCGGGCCCGTACGCCCGCCGACATGTACATCCCGGCACCAGCCGAATTAGTGGAAGGACCGCCATCATGGCGAAGCTCAGCCAGGAAGACCTGCTCGCGCAGTTCGAGGAGATGACCCTCATCGAGCTCTCCGAGTTCGTGAAGGCGTTCGAGGAGAAGTTCGACGTCACCGCCGCCGCCCCGGCCGCGGTCGTCGCCGCCGGCGCCCCGGGTGCCCCGGCCGCCGAGGCCGTCGAGGAGAAGGACGAGTTCGACGTCATCCTCACCGGCGCCGGCGAGAAGAAGATCCAGGTCATCAAGGTCGTGCGTGAGCTGACCTCGCTCGGCCTGAAGGAGGCCAAGGACCTGGTCGACGGCACCCCGAAGCCGGTCCTGGAGAAGGCCAACAAGGAGGCCGCGGAGAAGGCTGCCGAGGCCCTCAAGGCCGCTGGCGCCTCCGTCGAGGTCAAGTAAGGCCCCGACACGGCCACAGCCGTGTGTGCCCCTTTCGAGGGGCTGATCAGCCGCAGGGCGGCCACCCTTTCGGGTGGCCGCCCTGCGGTGTTCCGGTCCACGGGCACCCGGTTCCGCGCCGTTGTCGGTGGACCCGGGTATGGTGATCTTCGCCGGTTCGCCGAGTCCCGCCGCGAGGGTCCGTCGTGAGGTCCGATGTGAGGATCTCCGAGGGGCGGGGGCCTTGACGAACCGGACGCAGCGCGCAATTCTCAGGACGCGTCGTGATGTCGGTCCGGGTGTCGAGGCATGGATCGCGGGCGATGCGGGAATGACTGAGGTCGAGCGAGCGCAGCACCCAGTAGGACCCAAGCAGGATCCAAGCGAGCGGGATCCAAAGGCGTAGAGCCCGGCCGAGGCCGGGCCTACCGGATGACGAGGGGGAGAAGATTCGGTCTCCGAATCTCTGCTCTGGACATCAGTGTGCCGAGTGGCTACACTGACCCTTTGCGCTGCCTGTTAGCTGCCGCCTGGCCCGTCACCAGCGGCAAGCCCACGTCTGAGCACCGAAAAATGGAGATGTCCACGACCAGGATGTCACCTGCGTGCCCAGGGGCGGACCGGTACGCGCGTAGTGAGTCCGAGCCCTCGGAAGGACCCCCTCTTGGCCGCCTCGCGCAACGCCTCGACTGCCAATACGAACAACGGCGCAAGCACCGCCCCGCTGCGCATCTCCTTCGCGAAGATCAAGGAGCCGCTTGAGGTTCCGAACCTTCTAGCGTTGCAAACCGAGAGCTTCGATTGGCTGCTCGGCAATGCCGCATGGAAGGCTCGTGTCGAGGCGGCTCTCGACAACGGGCAGGATGTGCCCACGAAGTCCGGTCTGGAAGAGATCTTCGAGGAGATCTCCCCGATCGAGGACTTCTCCGGGTCGATGTCGCTGACTTTCCGCGACCACCGTTTCGAGCCTCCGAAGAACTCGATCGACGAGTGCAAGGAGCGCGACTTCACGTACGCGGCTCCGCTCTTCGTCACCGCCGAGTTCACCAACAACGAGACCGGTGAGATCAAGTCCCAGACGGTCTTCATGGGCGACTTCCCGCTCATGACCAACAAGGGCACCTTCTGCATCAACGGCACCGAGCGTGTCGTGGTCTCCCAGCTGGTCCGCTCGCCCGGTGTGTACTTCGACAGCAGCATCGACAAGACCTCCGACAAGGACATCTTCTCCGCCAAGATCATCCCGTCCCGGGGTGCCTGGCTGGAGATGGAGATCGACAAGCGCGACATGGTCGGTGTCCGTATCGACCGCAAGCGCAAGCAGTCCGTGACCGTCCTGCTCAAGGCGCTCGGTTGGACCACCGAGCAGATCCTCGAGGAGTTCGGCGAGTACGAGTCGATGCGCGCCACCCTGGAGAAGGACCACACCCAGGGCCAGGACGACGCGCTGCTCGACATCTACCGCAAGCTGCGTCCGGGCGAGCCGCCGACGCGTGAGGCCGCCCAGACCCTGCTGGAGAACCTCTACTTCAACCCGAAGCGCTACGACCTGGCGAAGGTCGGCCGCTACAAGGTGAACAAGAAGCTCGGGGCCGACCAGCCGCTGGACGCCGGTGTGCTGACCACCGACGACGTCATCGCGACCATCAAGTACCTGGTCAAGCTGCACGCCGGGGAGACCGAGACGGTCACCGAGAGCGGCGGGACCGTGGTCGTCGAGGTCGACGACATCGACCACTTCGGCAACCGCCGCCTGCGCAACGTCGGCGAGCTCATCCAGAACCAGGTCCGTACCGGCCTGGCCCGTATGGAGCGCGTCGTCCGCGAGCGGATGACCACCCAGGACGTCGAGGCGATCACGCCGCAGACCCTGATCAACATCCGGCCGGTCGTCGCCTCCATCAAGGAGTTCTTCGGCACCAGCCAGCTGTCCCAGTTCATGGACCAGACCAACCCGCTGTCCGGTCTGACCCACAAGCGCCGCCTGTCGGCGCTGGGCCCGGGTGGTCTGTCCCGTGAGCGGGCCGGTCTGGACGTCCGTGACGTGCACCCGTCGCACTACGGCCGCATGTGCCCGATCGAGACGCCGGAAGGCCCGAACATCGGTCTGATCGGCTCGCTCGCCTCGTACGGCCGGGTCAACGCGTTCGGCTTCATCGAGACCCCGTACCGCAAGGTCGTCGACGGCTCGGTCACCGAAGAGGTGCACTACCTGACCGCCGACGAGGAGGACCGCTACCTCATCGCGCAGGCGAACGCCGCGCTGAGCGAGGAGGGCACCTTCACAGAGGGCCGTGTGCTGGTCCGCCGCCGTGGCGGCGAGGTCGACCTCGTCCCCGGCTCCGACGTGGACTACATGGACGTCTCGCCGCGCCAGATGGTGTCGGTCGCGACCGCCATGATCCCGTTCCTCGAGCACGACGACGCCAACCGCGCGCTCATGGGTTCGAACATGATGCGCCAGGCGGTGCCGCTGCTGAAGGCGGAGTCGCCGCTGGTCGGTACCGGTATCGAGTACCGCGCCGCGGTCGACGCCGGTGACGTGATCACCGCCGAGAAGGACGGTGTGGTCCAGGAGGTCTCCGCGGACTACGTCACCGTCGCCAACGACGACGGCACCTACACCACGTACCGGGTCGCCAAGTTCAGCCGCTCCAACCAGGGCACGTCCTTCAACCAGAAGGTCGTCGTGGACGAGGGCGCCCGGGTGATCGCGGGCCAGGTGCTCGCCGACGGTCCGTCCACCGACAAGGGTGAGATGGCGCTCGGCAAGAACCTGCTGGTCGCGTTCATGCCGTGGGAGGGCCACAACTACGAGGACGCGATCATCCTGTCGCAGCGCCTCGTACAGGACGACGTCCTCTCCTCGATCCACATCGAGGAGCACGAGGTCGACGCCCGTGACACCAAGCTCGGCCCCGAGGAGATCACCCGGGACATCCCGAACGTCTCCGAGGAGGTCCTGGCCGACCTCGACGAGCGCGGCATCATCCGCATCGGTGCCGAGGTCGTGGCCGGCGACATCCTGGTCGGCAAGGTCACCCCGAAGGGTGAGACCGAGCTGACCCCGGAGGAGCGCCTGCTGCGCGCGATCTTCGGTGAGAAGGCCCGTGAGGTCCGTGACACCTCGCTGAAGGTGCCGCACGGTGAGACCGGCAAGGTCATCGGCGTGCGCGTCTTCGACCGCGAGGAGGGCGACGAGCTGCCGCCGGGCGTGAACCAGCTGGTCCGCGTCTACGTGGCACAGAAGCGCAAGATCACCGACGGTGACAAGCTCGCCGGCCGACACGGCAACAAGGGCGTCATCTCGAAGATCCTGCCGGTCGAGGACATGCCGTTCCTGGAGGACGGCACGCCGGTCGACATCATCCTGAACCCGCTGGGTGTGCCGTCCCGAATGAACCCGGGACAGGTCCTGGAGATCCACCTGGGCTGGCTCGCGAAGCAGGGCTGGGACGTCTCCGGGATCGCCGAGGAGTGGGCGCGCCGCCTGCAGGTCATCGAGGCCGACAAGGTCGAGCCCGGCACCAACGTCGCGACCCCGGTCTTCGACGGTGCCCGTGAGGACGAGATCGCCGGTCTGTTCGAGTCGACGATCCCGAACCGCGACGGCGACCGGATGGTGCTGCCCTCGGGTAAGGCCCGGCTGTTCGACGGCCGCTCCGGCGAGCCGTTCCCGGCGCCGATCTCCGTCGGCTACATGTACATCCTGAAGCTGCACCACCTGGTGGACGACAAGCTGCACGCCCGGTCCACCGGTCCGTACTCGATGATCACCCAGCAGCCGCTGGGTGGTAAGGCCCAGTTCGGTGGCCAGCGCTTCGGTGAGATGGAGGTGTGGGCGCTGGAGGCTTACGGCGCCGCGTACGCCCTCCAGGAGCTGCTGACCATCAAGTCCGACGACGTCCTCGGCCGTGTGAAGGTCTACGAGGCCATCGTCAAGGGCGAGAACATTCCCGAGCCCGGCATTCCCGAGTCCTTCAAGGTCCTCATCAAGGAAATGCAGTCGCTCTGCCTGAACGTGGAGGTGCTGTCCAGCGACGGTATGTCCATCGAAATGCGTGACACGGACGAGGATGTCTTCCGCGCTGCGGAGGAACTCGGTATCGACCTGTCCCGGCGCGAGCCGAGCAGCGTCGAAGAGGTCTGACGGGTTGGCCGGGGGCCTCACCACAAGGCCCCCGGCTCTCCCCGGACCCGTTCAGACCATGTTTGACACTCGACCCCGAAAGAGGGATTGACGACCAGTGCTCGACGTCAACTTCTTCGACGAGCTGCGGATCGGCCTGGCCACCGCGGACGACATCCGTCAGTGGTCGCACGGCGAGGTAAAGAAGCCGGAGACCATTAACTACCGCACCCTGAAGCCCGAAAAGGACGGACTCTTCTGCGAGAAGATCTTCGGTCCGACCCGGGACTGGGAGTGCTACTGCGGCAAGTACAAGCGTGTCCGCTTCAAGGGCATCATCTGTGAGCGCTGCGGTGTCGAGGTGACTCGCGCCAAGGTGCGTCGTGAGCGGATGGGCCACATCGAGCTGGCCGCTCCCGTGACCCACATCTGGTACTTCAAGGGCGTTCCGTCGCGCCTTGGCTACCTGCTGGACCTTGCCCCCAAGGACCTTGAGAAGGTCATCTACTTCGCCGCCTACATGATCACGTGGGTGGACGAGGAGCGCCGCACCCGCGACCTGCCGTCGCTGGAGGCCCAGGTCTCCGTCGAGCGCCAGCAGGTCGAGCAGCGCCGTGACGCCGATGTCGAGGCCCGGCAGAAGAAGCTGGAGGCCGACCTCGGCGAGCTGGAGGCCGAGGGTGCCAAGGCCGACGTGCGCCGCAAGGTGCGCGAGGGCGCCGAGCGTGAGATGAAGCAGCTGCGCGACCGCGCGCAGCGCGAGATCGACCGTCTCGACGAGGTGTGGAGCCGCTTCAAGTCCCTCAAGGTCCAGGACCTGGAGGGCGACGAGCTGCTCTACCGCGAGCTGCGCGACCGCTTCGGCACCTACTTCATGGGCGGCATGGGCGCCGCGGCGCTGCAGAAGCGCCTGGAGTCCTTCGACCTGGAGGAGGAGGCCGAGAAGCTCCGCGAGATCATCCGGACCGGCAAGGGCCAGAAGAAGACCCGTGCGCTCAAGCGCCTCAAGGTCGTCTCGGCGTTCCTGCAGACCCGCAACAGCCCCAACGGCATGGTGCTGGACTGCGTCCCGGTGATCCCGCCGGACCTGCGCCCGATGGTGCAGCTGGACGGTGGCCGCTTCGCGACCTCCGACCTGAACGACCTGTACCGCCGTGTGATCAACCGGAACAACCGCCTCAAGCGTCTCCTTGACCTCGGTGCCCCCGAGATCATCGTGAACAACGAGAAGCGGATGCTGCAGGAGGCCGTCGACGCGCTGTTCGACAACGGCCGCCGCGGCCGTCCGGTCACCGGCCCGGGCAACCGCCCGCTGAAGTCCCTCAGCGACATGCTGAAGGGCAAGCAGGGTCGGTTCCGTCAGAACCTGCTCGGTAAGCGTGTCGACTACTCGGCCCGTTCGGTCATCGTCGTCGGCCCGCAGCTCAAGCTGCACCAGTGCGGTCTGCCCAAGGCCATGGCGCTGGAGCTCTTCAAGCCGTTCGTGATGAAGCGCCTGGTGGACCTCAACCACGCGCAGAACATCAAGTCGGCCAAGCGCATGGTCGAGCGCGGCCGCACGGTCGTGTACGACGTGCTGGAAGAGGTCATCGCCGAGCACCCGGTGCTGCTGAACCGTGCGCCGACCCTGCACCGCCTCGGTATCCAGGCATTCGAGCCGCAGCTGGTCGAGGGCAAGGCCATCCAGATCCACCCGCTCGTGTGCACCGCGTTCAACGCGGACTTCGACGGTGACCAGATGGCCGTGCACCTGCCGCTGTCCGCGGAGGCGCAGGCCGAGGCCCGCATCCTGATGCTGTCCTCGAACAACATCCTCAAGCCCGCCGACGGCCGTCCGGTGACGATGCCGACGCAGGACATGGTCCTGGGTCTGTTCTTCCTCACCACGGACTCCGAGGAGCGCGAGGTCAGGGGCGAGGGCCGGGCGTTCGGTTCGGTCGCCGAGGCCATCATGGCGCTCGACGCCCGCGAGCTGTCCCTGCAGGCCAAGGTGGACATCCGCTTCCCGGTCGGCACCGTCCCGCCGCGTGGCTGGACCCCGCCGCCCGCGGAGGAGGGTGAGCCCGAGTGGCAGCAGGGCGACCCGTTCCGGCTGCGCACCACCCTGGGCCGGGCACTGTTCAACGAGCTGCTGCCCGAGGACTACCCGTTCGTCGACTACTCGGTGGGCAAGAAGCAGCTCTCCGAGATCGTCAACGACCTGGCCGAGCGCTACCCGAAGGTCATCGTCGCGGCGACGCTCGACAACCTGAAGTCGGCCGGTTTCTACTGGGCGACCCGCTCCGGTGTCACCGTCGCGATCTCCGACGTCGTCGTCCCCGAGGCCAAGAAGACCATCCTCGAGGGCTACGAGGCGCAGGACGAGAAGGTCCAGAAGCAGTACGAGCGCGGCCTGATCACGAAGGAAGAGCGGTCCCAGGAGCTCATCGCGATCTGGACCAAGGCGACCAACGAGGTTGCCGAGGCCATGAACGAGAACTTCCCGAAGACCAACCCGATCTTCATGATGGTCGACTCGGGTGCTCGCGGAAACATGATGCAGATGCGTCAGATCGCGGGTATGCGTGGTCTGGTGTCCAACGCGAAGAACGAGACCATCCCGCGGCCCATCAAGGCGTCGTTCCGTGAGGGTCTCACCGTGCTGGAGTACTTCATCTCCACCCACGGTGCCCGTAAGGGTCTCGCGGACACCGCGCTGCGTACCGCCGACTCGGGTTACCTGACCCGTCGTCTGGTGGACGTCTCGCAGGACGTGATCATCCGCGAGGAGGACTGCGGCACCGAGCGCGGCCTCAAGCTGTCCATCGCCGAGCGCGGCGAGGACGGTGTGCTGCGCAAGGCGACCGGCGTCGAGACCAGCGTGTACGCGCGCAGCCTGGCCGAGGACATCGTGGTCGACGGAAAGGTGCTGGCCCCGGCCGGTACCGACCTCGGCGACGTGCTCATCGACCAGCTGATCCTGCACGGTGTCGAGACGGTCAAGACCCGCTCGATCCTCACCTGCGAGTCCGCCGTCGGCACCTGCGCGATGTGCTACGGCCGCTCGCTGGCCACCGGCAAGCTGGTGGACATCGGCGAGGCGGTCGGCATCATCGCCGCCCAGTCGATCGGTGAGCCCGGCACCCAGCTGACGATGCGTACCTTCCACACCGGTGGTGTGGCCGGTGACGACATCACCAAGGGTCTGCCGCGTGTGGTCGAGCTCTTCGAGGCCCGTACCCCGAAGGGTCTGGCCCCGATCAGCGAGGCCGAGGGCCGGGTCCGGATCGAGGAGACCGAGAAGACCCGCAAGATCGTCATCACCCCGGACGACGGCAGCGACGAGATCGCCTACGCGGTCTCGAAGCGTGGCCGCCTGCTGGTGGACGAGGGCGACCCCGTCACGGTCGGTCAGAAGCTGATGGCCGGTACCGAGAACCCGCACGACGTGCTGCGGATCCTCGGCCAGCGGGCCGTCCAGATCCACCTGCTGGGCGAGGTCCAGAAGGTCTTCACCTCGCAGGGTGTGTCGATCCACGACAAGCACATCGAGATCATCATCCGGCAGATGCTGCGCCGGGTGACGATCATCGAGTCGGGCGACGCGGAGCTGCTGCCCGGCGAGCTGGTCGAGCGCGGTCGCTTCGAGCAGGAGAACCGCCGTGTGGTCGCCGAGGGTGGTCACCCCGCCTCCGGCCGCCCGCAGCTGATGGGTATCACCAAGGCCTCGCTGGCCACCGAGTCCTGGCTGTCGGCCGCCTCCTTCCAGGAGACGACCCGGGTGCTCACCGACGCGGCGATCCACGCCAAGTCGGACTCCCTGCTGGGCCTCAAGGAGAACGTCATCCTCGGCAAGCTCATCCCGGCCGGTACGGGTCTGTCCCGCTACCGCAACATCCGGGTCGAGCCGACCGAGGAGGCCAAGGCCGCGATGTACTCGGCCGTCGGCTACGACGACATCGACTACTCGCCGTTCGGCACCGGCTCCGGCCAGGCCGTTCCGCTGGAGGACTACGACTACGGGCCGTACAACGCCTGACGTCGCCTCCCGGCGAGCGCACCGTAAGGGCGGCTGCCCCCTCTTCGGAGGGGGCAGCCGCCCTGCTTGTTGCCGTGGGTGCGAAGTGGCCGGCGCCGGGGTGACCGCGCTGCGGGCGCGGCGGGTTGCTCAGCCCTTGCGGCGCAGCCAGCGCCGACCGCGTTCGGGCCGGATCGGATCTCCGGCGGCGGTGGCGGTGCCGTTGGGGTGGATGATCAACGGCCAGACGGTGCCGTCGGGGTCGGTCGCGTTGGCGCGAACCGGACGGGCGAGGCCGAGCTTGCCGATATGGCCGGCCGCGGCGGCAACGGCTGCCGCGCGGGGGTCGGTCCCTGGCGCCTGTGGGACGGGCGCCTCGTTGATCAAGGCCGTCCCCTCCGCGGTGAGGGTGATGTTGATCAGGGGCCAGGCGGGCACGTTGTCGGGATCAACATCCTGCGGCGGTATCGGTTCCTCGCCGGATGTGTGGACCGGCTGCACACCGGCATGGGCGGTGTGCGGCGGTGCTTGTCCACCGGTCGGGGCCGGTGCGGCAGGGGGCTCTGCGGCGGCGTACGACGTCGGCTCGGGCGCCTGGTCGGCGGGAACCGATGGCGATGCCGGCACGGGGGGCTCTGAGCCTGGCGCGGACGCCGACTCCACCGGGTCGGAAGGGATGTCCGGAGCGTCACGTCGACTCAGTGGCCGCTCCCCTTGGAAGACTCCGCCCTCCGGCGTGATGATCATCGGCCAGCGCTGGCCGTCCGCTTCGCGCAGCACGGCGCTCACGACATGGCCGAGCTGTTGGGCGCGGGCGGCTGCAGCCTTGCAGACGGCTACCCGGGGGTCGGTGCCGTCGGGTACCTCGACGGGGGTGCCGTCGAGGTACGCCTGATGGTCCGCCGTGACGATCAGGGACAGGCGGGGGTGGCGAGGTACGTCCTCGAAGCGGGGTCTAGTCATGGTGGCGTCGCGGGCTCGGGTCAGGAGGAGACGTTGACCGCGGAGACAAGCCAAGGGGATTTGGCGCCGACGCGGCTCATGGTTACGAACACGGTCGCAGTCGTCGGACGTCCGGTCCAGCCGTCGCGACCGTGCGGGGTAACGATAATGCCCCACTGGCGACGCGCGAGAGTGGCTGAGTCGGCGGGTTGGTCGTCGTGCTCCGCGCGCGCGGTCACGGTGGTGTAGGCGCGGTGGCGGGCCCACTCGCTCCATTGCGTGCCGGGAGCGGCAAGGGGCGGGGTGGACTTGAGGGCGGAGAGGTAGTCAGCGGTGAGGAACGGGGCGGAGCGCAACTCGGCTTGGTACTGCGAGGAGTCGATGGTCGAGTCGACCGTCCACTGCACGGCGATCACGGCCTTGCTCACCGCGTCCGGGTCCTGGCCGTTCACGGTGGACGGCGCTGGGAGCGGGACCGGGGGGCTCCCCGCCTTACCGGAAGGCAGCGGCTGGGAGCTGGGCAGCGCCGTCGTGGGGCCGGGCGGCGTGGGCGCGGTGGCATGACCGCTGCTGCAGCCGACCGCGGCCATCAGCGCCGCCGTCGCAAAGGCCATCGCTGTCAAGCGTCGAAGGGCGGTGGTCACCCGAACCTCCTGACGGTCTGAACCATCCCGTTGTACTCGCTGAGCGGTGCGGTGCGCACGAAAGCTCCGGTGTGGGGCGCCTCTACGATCTGGCCGCCGCCGATGTAGAGCACGACGTGGGAGTAGTCGCCGGGCTGCTCCGTTTGGATAACGACCGCGTCGCCGGGCTGCATCTGGTCCCTGGGGATCTCGGTTCCCATGGTGGCCATGTCCTCGGAGGAGTGCGGCAGATCGATCTTTCCGCCTGACGCCTGGTACACGGCGTACAGCACGAGTCCGGAGCAGTCGAAGCCGCCTCCCGTCGGGCCGGAGGGCGCGCCGCCACCCCAGACGTAGGGGAGGCCGAGGTACTTCTCGGCTGCCGCGATCTCGGCCTGGCCGAATGCCGATCCGCCGCCGACGGGGCCCGAGCTGAGCGGTGCCTCGTACTTCTTCATCGCGGCTTCGATCGAGGTGACGTACCCCTGGGTCTCCGCGTAGGGCGGAACGCCGTTGTACTGGAGGACGGCACCGGGGCCCGCGTTGTAGCCGGCGAGGATGTTGGCCACCGCGTCCCCGGGCACGCCGGCGACCTGTTTGGCGATGGCGCAGTCGTAGCGGCCCATCGCCATGATGGCGTCGGCCGGGTTGAGCGGGGAGACGTTGTGCGTGCCGTCGTCGTCCCGGCCCCAGTTGGGCCAGGTGCCCGGCATGAACTGGGCGATGCCCTCAGCGCCGACGGGGCTGCGTGCGTTGGGGTTCCAGCCGCTCTCCTGCTCTATCTGAGCGGCTATCAGCGGCGCTGAGACGGCCGGGCATTCGGCTCCGGCGGCTTTGACCCACTGCAGGTAGGCCGTTGGCACGCTGCCGGCGGCCAGGCCGAGGCCTCCGGCGGTGGCCGAACTGCCTCCGCCGCCCGCCATCATGAACAGCATCAGCAGGGAGAAGATGAAGAAAAAGACGCCGCCGGCGGCGATGAATCCGCATCCCTTCACGCCGCCCACGGAGCACGCTCCGTTCTGGAGCGGGATATCCCAAACGGTTCAATCTGGGCGCAACGGTGACAGGTATCCAATTCCCTGTGCAGCCGGGTTGTCTCGCCGATTCTGGCCATCATCCCCCCAATTGACGTCGGATCATCTCGAGACCGTCCGCCGATGCTGGTCAATGCGTAGACGATAGCCGTAACGGCAAGGTTCAGGCCAAATACTTGGAACCGGTTGTCTGCGCCGTCCCTTACACTCACCACTGCATGAACGGGGGAGGAGTCGCAGTGCAGGAAACCAATCCGTGGGTGACCAAACCGCTACATACTGCGCAGCTTATTCAGGGACAGATGCCTCAGCCCGCCGACAGCCACATGGGGCCAACGCGGCAGCAGCCCGGTGCGGTTGAGTCACCGTCAACCGGTCTGCCCGCGTTTCCGCTGACGGCGCCCCAGCAGGGCCCGCCGGCTCCGTGGTGGTGGGTCGGCTGCCACGGAGGCGCCGGCGCCAGTATGCTCACGGCGGCTCTCGCGCACACCAACGCCGCTGACGCGCACGGTCGGTGGCCGGCGCCGCAACGGCCCGATCTGGCCCGCGCCGTGGTGGTCGCCCGCACTCACTACCACGGCCTGCAAATGGCCCAGCTGGCCGCACGCCAGTGGGCCTCCGGCGGTACGCCGGAAGGCGTCGAAGTCCTGGGACTGGTGCTCGTCACCGATGCGCCGGGCAAACTGCCGCGTCCGCTACGCGAGTTCGCGCACCTCGTCTCCGGCGGGTTCCCGCGGGTCTGGGAGATCCCCTGGTTCGAGGAGATCCGCTGCGGGGCTCCCCCCGCACCCCAACACCCGGCCTACCGCCGGATTGAAAAAGATCTGTCCCGTGTCGTCTCTGGAGGTATCCCCCATGCGTGACCTCGTCCTGGCCGCGGCGGTCCGCGGTGACAAGTTCCTGGCCGTCGTCAACCCCGGCCAGGGGTCCCAGCCGCCCGGCGGCGACAAGCTGACGACGGTGCTCGGATGGGTCGCGTGGATCGTCTGCGGTGTCTGCGTCGCCGGCGTCCTGATGGTCGCGGGCCGGATGGCCGTGATGCACAACCGCGGTGAGGGCGGCCAGCACATGGTCGGCATCGCCTATGTCCTGGGTGCGTGCGTGCTCGTCGGAGCAGCCTCGGCACTCGTCGGCGCTCTGGTCTGACCGGGCAGGAAGAGGAGGAGAACTCCGTGGGCATCAACGACCTTCCTACCGGAGACGACCAGCGCAGCCAGTTCCGTCGCCCGGGATTCCTCGCGGCGATCGCCTTCCTGGCCCTTGTGGTGGTTCTGGCCGTCGTCGTTGTCGTCTCGAGCGGCGGCGGCAAGAGCACCAAGCCGGTCGCCGGTCCTTCGAAGGCCGACGGGCAGCAGACGAGTGGTGGACAGTCGACGGCCACCAGCAGCCCGGGGTCCACGGGTAACGCGTGCGGTCTGACCGACACCAGCCAGACCGTGCCGTCGGCCACCCCGCCCAACATCAAGTGGGAGCTGTTCGCCGGCGCCGCCGTCCCCTCCGCTCCGGCCGCGGGGCCGGGCAAGGTCAACGGCTATGTCGCCAGTTGCTATGCCCACACGCCCTTGGGCGCGCTCCTCGCCGTCTCCCAGATCGGCCAGCGGCTGGGGGTCGCGAACAATGCGCAATCCGCCGAGATACTCAAGCAGCAGGCGGTTCCAGGGCCGGGGCTGGACCATGACCTCGGCGTTCTCTCATCGGGAGCCCAAGTAAACGACGGCACCCCGGAAGCGCAATTGGCGGGCTTTCAGTTCGCCAGCTACTCCGGCGACACCGCGGTTATCAACCTCGTGGACAAGGCGACCGACGGCTCGTACAGCACGGCGACCTTCACGGCCCGTTGGCTTGGCGGGGATTGGAAGATCCAGCTCCAGGACAACGGGGCCGACAGTTCAACGGTGGCACAGGTCAACGGTCTTTCCGGATACGCGGCGTGGAGCGGTGTCTCGTGACAGGCATATGGATGGGAGGGGGCGTCCGGCATGTGTAACTGGTTGTTGCATCCCTTCGGCTGCGCAACTCACGCGGTCAGCACGGGAATCATCAACGAGATCGCTTCGGCCGTCCAGACCGCCGAAGCGGACATGATCGGCGCCCTCGCATCGCTGTGGGTCCGGGCGCCAACGCCCACGCTGGGCTCGACGGCCACCGGCGAACCCACAGGAGCCGTGGCGTTCCTGTGGACCGACACGAGTTGGCTGGTGGGCGCGTTCGCGGTGCTGGGACTGCTGATAGCGGCCGGAAAACTGGCATGGCAACGAAGAGCCGAGCCGGCGAAGGCGGCCTTCAGGGGGTTGTTCAACCTCACGGTCGTCTGCGGTTGTTCAGTAGCAGTCATCGAACTCCTCTCGGAAGCCGGTGACTCCTACTCGACCTGGCTGCTGGACCAGTCCTTGCAAATGAGCGCCAACAAGGACTTCGGTTCGGCGATGAAGAACCTCACGATCTTCGCCACCGGCGGCATGTCCCAGATGCTCATCATCGTGATGGGCTTGATCGCCATTCTCTCGTGCATCGTTCAGCTGATGCTGATGCTGGTGCGCTTTGCGATGCTCGGATTGCTGACCGGGGTGCTGCCGGTGACGGCGTCCATTTCGAGCACGGAGGGCGGGCAGGCGACTTTCAAGAAGGCTTGCGGTTGGCTGCTGGCGTTCCTCCTCTACAAACCGGTCGCCGCGACGATCTACGCCTACGCGATCGTCAGCATGAAGGGGGCCGGCCTCACGGATGTGCTGTCCGGACTGGCGATGATCATCATGTCCGTGGTGGCGCTTCCGGCCCTGATGCGCTTCATCGTCCCGGCCGTCAGCGCGGTGAGCGGTGGCGGGGGCGGCGCGGGGGCTGCCATGGCCGGTGCGGGCATCGCGACCGGTGCCCGGATGCTCGGCGAAAGCGCCAAGAGCAGTGGCGCTGGCGGTGGTGGCGGTGGCGGTGGCGGTGGTGGCGGCGGGGACGACGACGGTCCCTCCGGCTCGAACCCCACCCCGACCACCGGAGGCAGCCAGGGCCAAGGCGGCGGCGGTGCTCCGATGGGCGCCGGGGGCGGCGCTGAGGCTGGAGCCGGCGCCGAAGCCGGTGCTGGAGCTGCGGGCGCTGGTGGCGGCGCGGCAGCCGGTGGTGCCGCCGGGGCCGGCGCTGCCGCTGCGGGCCCCGTGGGTCTCGCCGTCGCCGCGGGCGCGCAGGCGATCGGCAAGGTGAAGGGAGCCGCTCAAGGCGCCGTACAGCACACCACAGGGGAGGGTTCGTAAGTGGCCGCCGTCGAAGAAAGCGGTCCGCGCACCTACGGGAACTGGCGCAAGCCGACGTCGCCAGGGCTGGGGAACCTGGGCCTCGCCGGGACCATCGTCCTGCTCGGCGGCCTGGTCCTCACCGTCATCGCGATGATGCTCTCCCTGATCGCGGGCGTGATCATGCTCGGTCTGGTCGGCATCATGCTCGCTCCGCTCTTCTTTCGTGACCGCCATGGGAGGACCATGTTGCAGCGCGCCATCGCGCGGATCGGCTTCAGCCGGGGCCGTTCGGCCGGGCAGCACATCTACCGTTCCGGTCCGCTCGGTCTGACCGCTTTCGGAAGCTTCCGGCTGCCGGGGCTCGCGGCGGCGTCCACCGTGCACGAGGCCCAGGACTCCTACGGTCGGCCGTTCGGACTGATCGAGGTGCCGTCCACCGGCCACTACTCGGCGGTCTTCGCCTGCGGCGCGGACGGCGCCGCCCTGGTGGACGCCGACCAGGTGGACACATGGGTCGCCTACTGGGGTTCGTGGCTCGCCTCACTGGCCCACGAGCCGTCGCTTGTGGCGGCCTCGGTCTCCGTCGAGACCGCCCCCGACCCGGGCACCCGGCTCGCGCGGGAAGTGGAGTCCAACCTCAAGCCCGGTGCTCCGCTCCTGGCGCAGTCGATGCTCCACGAGGTCGTCCAGACCTACCCGGCGGGATCGGCTCAGGTCAGTGCGCGGGTCTCGGTGACGTACTCGGCGTCGCCCCGTCCCGGTGCCAAGCGCCGGGACCAGGCCGAGATGGCGCGCGAGGTCGGCACCCGGCTTCCGGGTCTGTCGGCTCACCTTGGGATGACCGGGGCGGGCGAGGCGCGCCCCATGACGGCCCAGCAACTGGCCGAGATGGTGCGGGTCGCCTACGACCCTTCCGTGCAGGTGCTGATCGAGCAGGCGCAGGACGCCGGCGGCTCAGGTCTCACCTGGGCGGACGCCGGCCCGGTCGCGGCACAGGAGTCCTGGGGCCACTACATCCACGACTCGGCGGCCTCCATCACCTGGGGGATGTCCGAGGCTCCTCGCGGTGAGGTGTTGTCGACGGTGCTCAGCGGCCTGCTCGCGCCGCACCGCGACATCGCCCGCAAGCGCGTCACATTGCTGTACCGGCCGCATGATCCGGCGCAGGCCGCTCAGCTCGTGGAGCGTGACCGGCGCGACGCCCGCTTCCGGATGGGCGGCAACAAGCCGGCCGCCCGTGACGCGGTGGCAGTCGCCGCGGCCGAGCAGTCCGCTCAGGAGGAGGCCAAGGGCGCGGGAGTCGTCAGGTTCTCGATGCTGGTGACCGCGACCGTCAACTCGCCCGAGGAACTGGCGAACGCATCGGCGGCGATCGACGTCCTGGCGCCGCCGGCGCGTGTGCAACTGCGGCGGATGTACGGCTCGCAGGCGTCCGCGTTCGCGGCGGCCCTGCCGATCGGGATCGTGCTCCCGGATCACCTGCTGGTTCCGCAGGCGATCCGTGAGGCGACGTAGGAGGGGGGACGACCTGTGGCGAAGGAGAAGGCGCCGAGGCCGTTCGTCGGACGGCCGGGGACGCGTGGCTTTCTCGGCCGCGGTGGCGGCAAGGCCTCCCTGGTCGAGGCGCCGCCGGAGTGGCGCGGGACGACCGTGCAGGTGTGCGGTCTGTGGCCGTTCGCGGCCGGATCGGGTACCCCCATGTCCGGCGTGCCGGTCGGCCGGGTCCTGGACAACGGGGCGACGCTGTGCATGGACCCCATCTCGTGGTTCTCGCGCGCGGGGCTGATCAACAACCCCTCGATGCTCGTGCTCGGCAAGCCGGGACTCGGCAAGTCAACCCTGGTACGGCGGTTGGTGCTTGGCCTGACCGGCTACGGCGTCTATCCGATGGTCCTGGGAGACCTCAAGCCGGACTACGCGGACCTGGTTCGGGCGATGGGCGGACAGATCGTCAAGCTCGGCCGCGGGCTGGGGAGTCTGAACGTCCTGGACCCGGGGGAGACCGCGTCCGCCGCGGCGAAGCTGTCCGGCGCGGACAGGGAACGGCTGCTGTCCCAAGGGCGGGGCCGACGACTGAACATGATCACGGCACTGGTGACCATCCTGCGCAACCGCCCGGTGGTCGACCAGGAACGCACGATCATCAACACCGCGCTGCGTATCCTCGAGGATCGCCACAAGGGGGTGCCGATCCTCCCGGACCTGATCCGGGTGATCGACGAGGGGCCGGACGAGCTGCGGGCGGTGACTCTCTCGCGAGGTAGTGAAGACCGCTACCGTGACGGGGTCGACGGCCTGCACGCCTCCCTGCTGGGCCTGCTCGACGGGCCGATGGGCGAGGCGTTCGCCCGTCCGACCACGACCCCGATCCAGCTGGACTCACCCGGTGGGGTCTGCATCGACATCAGCGGCATCGACGAGGCGGACGCCGAACTCCAGGCCGCGGTGCTGCTGGCTTGCTGGAGCGACGGCTTCGGCGCTGTCGAGGCGGCGCACGCCCTCGCCGACGCCGGACTGGGGCCGCAGCGCCACTTCTTCGTGGTCCTCGACGAGCTGTGGCGCGTACTGCGCGCGGGCAAGGGCCTCGTCGACCGGGTGGACGCGCTGACCCGCCTCAACCGCCAACAGGGCCTCGGACAGGCGATGATCACGCACACCATGGCGGACCTGCTGGCACTGCCGGACGAGGCGGACCGACTCAAGGCCCGTGGTTTCGCCGAGCGTTCCGGCATGGTCGTCTGCGGTGGGCTGCCGGAGGCCGAGATGCCGTCGTTGACGCAGGTGGTGCGGATGTCCCGACGCGAACAGCGCATGATCGTCGACTGGTCCACTCCGCCGTCCTGGGACTCCCTGCTCGGCCGGGAAGGCGATCCGCCGGGGCGCGGGAAGTTCCTGGTCAAGGTCGGCGGGCGGCCGGGCATCCCGTTCCACGTCGAGCTGACCAATGCGGAACTGGACGTCAACAACACCAACAAGCGATGGGTGATGGGAACGGGGACTGGACGATGAGTGTCACCAACAAGAGCCGTGGCCCGTCCGACCTCATGCCGATCGTGGTCGTCGCGGGCCTGGGCACGCTGATCGTGGCGGTGCTGGGAACGTGGGGCGCGATGCTCGGCGGCGCCGCCATCGCCAACCAGCCGAAGCCCGCGGGCAATCCGGTCGCGGCGGTCATCAACCTGGTTGCGGGCAAGCAGCGTTGGCCGGGCACGGCAGCGACCGTCATCGTGGTCGCCGAGCTGGCGGTCGTGGTGCTCCTGGTCGTCCTCGTATGGGCAGCGGTGCGGCGCACAGGCAACCCCCGTGTCCGGGTCGACGCCGCCGCCCGCCACCTGGCCAACCGCAACGAGCAGGCCATGCTCTCGCGCGAGGGTGTGGCTGCCACCGCCGCCCGGCTCGGGGCCCCGCAGACGCACCCCGGAGTGCGCGTCGGCCGGGCCCGGGGCACCGGGCAGCCGCTGTACGGCTCGTGGGAGGACGAGCAGATCGACATCTGGGGACCGCGGACCGGCAAGACGACGTCGCGTGCCATCCCCGCCATCCTGGACGCGCCCGGATCGGTCCTCGTGACCTCGAACAAGCGGGACATCGTGGACGCCACCCGCCTGATCCGGGAGGGATTCGGCGAGGTGTGGGTCTTCGACCCGCAGAAGGTGGTCGGCGAGGAGCCCACCTGGTGGTGGAACCCGCTGTCGTACGTCACGGACATCGAGAAGGCCACCCGGCTCGCGTCCATCTTCGTGGCCTACGGCAAGGACGCGGACGCCAAGACGGACGCCTACTTCGACCCCGAAGGCGAGTCGCTGCTGTCGTTCCTGCTGCTCGCGGCCGCTGAGGCGAACGAACCCATCACCACGGTCTTCAGCTGGGCCGCGGACCCCACCGAGACCAAACCGGTGGAGATCCTGCGGGCGGCCGGACACCATCTGCCCGCGGACGGCGTGCAGGGAGTGATCAACTCGCCGGACAAGCAGCGGGCGGGCATCTACGGCACCTGCAAGAAGTCCGTGAACTTCCTCGTCAACCCGTCGGTGACGCGATGGGTGACCCCGGATCCCCGCAACTCCCACCGCCTGCGGTTCGACCCGCACGCCTTCGCGGCGGGCAGGGGCACCCTGTACTCGCTCTCCCGTGAGGGCCAGGGCACGGCCGGGCCGCTGGTGACCGCACTGACCGTCGCCACCATCGAGGCGGCCGAGGAACTGGCCACCCGCAGCCCCGGCGGCCGTCTGACCCTGCCGCTGCTGGGTGTCCTGGACGAGGCGGCCAACGTGTGCCGCTGGAAGGACCTGCCGGACCTGTACAGCCACTACGGTTCCCGCGGCATCGTGCTGATGACGATCCTGCAGTCCTGGGCGCAGGGCGTGGTGGTCTGGGGCGAGAACGGCATGAAGAAGCTGTGGAGCGCGGCGAACATCCGGGTCTACGGCGGCGGTGTCTCCGAGACCCAGTTCCTCAGCGACCTCAGCCAACTGCTGGGCGACTTCGAGCCGGAGACCACCAGCGTCAGCACATCGCGTGGCGAGGGCCGTTCCCACTCCACGCAGGTCTCCACCCGGGTGGAGAAGATCCTGGAGGTATCCGACCTCGCGGCGCTGCCGCGCGGCCGGGCGGTGCTGTTCGCCTCCGGCACCCGGCCGGTCCTCATCGAGACCGAGCCATGGCAACATGGACCGCACGCGGCACAGGTACGCGCCTCGCTGGCGAGGTACGCACCACCGGAGCAGGCCGACGCGCACAGGCTGACCGGCGGCCCGGGGGGCGGGGCGTGATGGAACCGACGGAGACCGTCGAGACCGTCTATTCGGACCTGGCGACCTGGGTTGAGGAACACCTGTCGAAGCTCATCCAGCGCCGCCTCGGCGGCAGCCTGACCTGGTGCACCGAGTGGTACCGGCACGCGGAGGCGGTCAGCCGCCTGAACGCCATGTGGCAGGAGTGGGAGGCGGCCGTCGTGGAGGCCACCATGTCGGGCTGGTGGCTCTACCACTGCGACCCGCACCTGCACGTCCTGATGTCCAAGGACGCGGGACCCTTCATGGCCTGCAAACCGGGCGACCACCGGACACTGGAGCCACTGCCGGTGGCTGACTCCGACGCACGACTCTGGCTGGGGTCGGCGTTCAGCAACCCGACCGGTGACTGACCGGTCGGCGCCGCGGTGAGCGCGGCGCCGACCGACCCGCCGTCCTCAGTACTCGACGCCGCCCTCGCGCCCCAACCGCCGCGGCCGGGTGGGGGCAGGACCGTCCTTCTGGGGCGTCGCCCCCCGTCGGCCCGCGGCCCCCCTCATCTCGGCCTGGGTGGTCTTCAGCGTGTTGACCACATCCTCGGCGAACGCCTGGCGGTCCTCGACGGTCGGCAGGCTGGCCAGGCGTCCCCATAGCTGCTCCGCCGCCTTGGGGGGAATCCGCGCGTTGACCATGGCCTTGTCCAGTGCCTTGTTGATGCGTGAATCCGCACGCAGCCGTACGAACCCGTCGAGCAGTCTTCCCAATCGCGGGTCGACTCCGGGGCGCTGGTCGACCCATGCCCGTATCTGCCCCGCGAGCCGGTCCCGTGCCTCGGCCAGGCCCGGTGGCGTACCGCCCCGCTGAGCCACCGCGGCGGCCGTGTGGTGCGTTGCGAGCAGGCCCGCGGTCTTCACCGCCTCCCGCACGACCGGATCCCGGTACTGCTCGGGAACCCTGGCCGGGTTGAGACCGGCCAGCGGCTGGCTTTCGTTCCGCAACGGCTGCTGCTGGGGACCGCTTGAGGTGATGGCGGTCGGTGAGTCGTAAGGCCCGTTCAGGGTGTTCTCGATCACCGAGATTCCGTCGTTGGCCCCGAAGGTCAGCTCCACCTCGTCCGGTATCTGGGAGAGCGGGATTCCCTGCCAGCGGTCGTCGACTTCCCGGTGGAAGGCGTAACCGCGCTTCGTCCCGGGATGCGGATCATCCGGAGAAGCCCCGAAGAAGGCGTAGCGGCCGTTGAACTCGGTCTGCGGGTACGCCGCCGCGAGCATTTCCTGCACGGTGCCCTTGAAGCTCGTGTCCACGAGGGTGACGGAGCTGTCCGGCAACCCCACCGGGACCCCGGAGGCACGCAGGTAGTCCGTGAGGTCAAGGTGGGAGTGGTCGATCTCGTCCGCGTTCACCTTGTCGCGCACTCGGAACGATTCCACTTGCGGGAAGCTCATCCCCGCGTTGCGCTCCAGATCCTGGAGCGCCGCGTCCACCACCGCACGGGAGAGCACGACCTCATGGCAGTGCCGCTCGGCGAATTCCGGGTCCAGGCCCCGTACGGCCGCGGCCAGGCTGTGCCCGTCGCGGCCGAGGAACACTATGCGGCGCCCGGGGTCGTTCGCCACGTCCTGGCGTAGGTCCTTCAGCATGTCCGCGGCCACGGCGGTGATGAACGGTGACAGGTGCTCGCTGTAGGCGCCGTACGCGTCTTCCACCGCCCGGTGCTGCTCCGGCGTGAGGCCGTAGGCGCGGGAGATGTCCGTGACCGTCGAGTAACGGCCCTCAACCACGTCCACCGGCTACGCCTCTTGCGCGTGCTCTGTTGACACGGTGGGGTCCAGCGCCTGTGTGAACCACCGCATGAACGCTTCATAGTTGGCTTCACGGCTGAGCATCACCGGTACTCCGCCGTTGGTGGGGGAAGTCATCCGCCCGATCTCGTCCAGGACGACCGGCGTCAGGATCGAGTCCACGAAGGGAAGGCGCAGCGCGGCCGAGAGGGTCAGCGCGTCATGCTGCAGTGTGTCGGGGTAGAAACGCTCGAACCAGCGGTCCAGATGAGCCCGCAGGATGGCGGCCCACTGAGGTGCGCCGGGGGCGGCCAGCGCCCGGTACACCGCGCTGTCGGGGCCGACGGCGATCGCGGGGGTGAACGTGATGTCGGACGTGACGAACCCAGGCTTGGGCAGCACCCCTTTGGCCACCGCGTCCAGTACCTGGTGTGCTGCGGGAACGTTCAGGCGGATGTTGTGCTCGGCCCGGTCAGGGTGCCGGTAGTTGAGAGCTCCGCCCATTTGCGTCACCCGCAGGCGTGAGGCCAGCTCGGGTGCTTCCTGGAGCACCGTCGCGAGGTTGCCGAGCGGCCCCATCCCCACCCAGCGCACTGGTCCCGCAGTGCTGGCGCAGACGTGGCGGACCGCGGCCACCACGTCCACGGACTGGGCTGGCACCGTCTCGGGCACCAAGCCGTCAACGCACCAGTACTCCGTGTCGCCGACCGACTTGCCCGACACGACCGGGACCTCCGGCCGGCCGATGGCGTCAAGGAGCCAGCGTGCGAAGCGGGCCCGCTGGCCCGGACCGGCGGCAGGGCCGGTCTCGTCGGCGGTGATCACCAGGGAGAGCAGTGGTACCTTGCGGGCGGCCACTGCGACGGCCAGTGCGTCGTCGGCGTCCCCGCCGATGTCCGTGTCGATGATCAGCGGTGCGTTGCGCAGGTCCTCGGGCCAGGGAGCTTTGCGCAGTTGCTCACTCGCGGCCTGGAACTCCGGGAACATCTCCCCGAGTTCCACTCTCCTGCGCCACTCTTCGCGCAGTTCGCTCACTGTACGGTCGTCGTCGTTGCTCTCGCCCATGTTCTTCCTTTCATTCGGCAGGCTTTGCGATGGCTCAGCGTCCAACTCCCACACTGGTGCCGTGCATCCGTGACCGCAGGGCGTCACGGGCGGACGACTGCGACCGAGTCGCCGGCCGACGGGCGGCGAGCCGTGCCGATGGCGTGCCGGAGAACCCTTCGGAGGCGACCGCGACGGCTTCCGCGGCCTCCACGTCCTCCATGGTGGCCAAGGCCGCTGCGGCGTCGCGGTCCTGGTTCGCGGCGGTCCGCATGTCGTCCGCGTGGTCCGCTTCGGCGTGGACGTCTTCGGCGGGGGCGTGGGTCTCGGCCAAACCCATCGCCGTCTCATCCGACCCGAGGGCTGCGGCGTCCTCGCCGTGGGCCTTGTCCCGCAGCCGGTCCTCGTCGCGGTCTCCGGGGAGATTCCGGTCGCGGGCGTCCCGCGTGGCGTCGACGTCCTGGCCGTTGCCCGGCGCCTTGGTGGGGGTGCGGTCGCCGCGCCCGTCGCGGTTGTGGGGTACTTCGACGCCGTGCCGCTCCTTGAGCTGCCGACTCATATGCTCCAACGTCGACTGGGCGTACGGATCGCCAGCCCTGGCCCACCCCTGTGTGACCTCCCAGGTCCGGGCGATCTCCTCTGGACGGGCCTGCTGCCACCATGCCTCGTCCCACGGTTGACGCATCGTGGGCAGCGCCCCGTCACGTTCGGCACTCAGCCGGGACATGAACTCGTTCCGCTCGGCGTCGGACCTTGCCTGTGCCTCACGCAGGTGTTCCATGCGGCGCATCGCGGTCATCTCCGCGACCTCCGTGGCCACCTTGATGGCGCTGTGCAGGGCCGCGCTCATCGCCTCGTGGACTTCGTTCGTCGAGTCCTCACTCACCGCGGGTCCCCCTCCTCGTCTTCGGCTGATCCTAGCGGCCGGAATCTTGCGTTCCAGGGGTGCGCAGGGCACGGCCGCACTGGAATGTGAGCGACTCGACCAGGGGCGTTTCCCGCCAACTGGTCGTCAATCAGGGCGATTTCTCAACGCTGAATGCCCTGTGCCTGCGGAACGCCGCGCGGCCCAAGCGCCCTGGCGGCGTCCGGCCCGGCCGCCTGGGGCCGGGCCCGGCGTGCGGCCTGAAGGCTCTCGCGTACCCCGTCCTCGGCCGCTCGCTGTCCGGGGGAGAGCTGTTGGCGGCGTTGCATCTCGGCGTGGGCCAACTGCCCCTGCTGCCAAGACTGCGGCAGTCCGGCCTGCCCGGCCGCCTGGTACGCGCGGGCGAGGCGTGCGTGGCGTTGGGCGAGGGCGTCGTCGGGCAGAAGCTGCAGCGGCAGGGTGCCGTTCGCCCCGACCGGGGGCGCGGTGGCCAGCGTCCGCAGCAGGGGCTGGGCGGCCTCGTGAGCGATGCGGGGTGCGCTGTGCGGATCCGGGTAGGCCCTGGCGGCCACGAGGTCCGCCTGCTCGGTGAGGCGCCGCATCGCATCCCGAGCGGACTCGTCGCCGCGGCCGGTCACGGCGTGGTTGATCACGGCATCCCGGTATTGGGACAGCCACTGCGCGTCGGCTGACACGCTGTTCGAGCGGTCCGGGGCGACGGACGCGTCGGGCGATGCCGTCTGCGGGCCGGGCGTGACCGCCGCCTGGACGACGTGCGCTGCCTGTCCATGACGTGGCTGGGCGCTCGCCGACTGCGCGCGGCGGCTGATCTCCGTGTCGATCCCTTGTATCTGGGCCAGGTTGGCGTCCACGAACTGTCGGGCCTGGGCCAGTGCCTGCTCGTCGGGCGCATGCCGGACCATGGCCTCGGCCTGTCGCAGGGTCTGCGTGGTCTGTTCGCGCCAGGTGGTCAGCTGCTGGTCGGACAGCGCGGCCATCTGCCGGGCCGCGTCGTCGGAGAGGGACTGGTCGTGTGGGCGTGGCTGCTGGCTCGCGCTGATGGACTGGTCGGGCTGCTGCTGCGCGCGGGCTGACACGGGGGTGAGCCGGTCCGCCAGGGCGTTCACGGACTCGCGTACCCGAGAGGACTGCTCGGCCGCCAGCCCGTAGGCGGCGAAGGCTTCGTCAGGCAACTGCTGGATCTGCCCGAGTCGGCCGCGCAGTTCCTCGGCGAACTGCTCGGGCGCCATGCGCCGGACCTTCGTGCCGTAGCCGTTCACATACTGCGCGAGGTAACCGTCGCTGCGGTCCCCCATCCGGGCCTGCAGGGCGGCGAGGTCGATGAAGTCCTTGGCCGCGACCCGGTTGTCGAGAGCCTGCAGCTTGCTGTACAGCAGCTCCGGCACCGCCCTGACAGGCATCCCGTCAAGCTGCGTGGCGGGCATGTAGCGCGGTGCGCGGACCATGTCGATGACAACCGAGCCCTGCTCCGGGTGGCTGACGCGCAACTTCGCGTTCTGCGGGCCGACGCCGTCGGGATGCTCGCTCCAGGCGACGAGCTGCTCGGTCTGGTAGCCGGCTGCCTCCAGAGCGGCTCTGACGCCCCCGCGCACCGCCTCGCCGTCCACCAACTTGTTGGTGAACAGGTCGATGTCGTCGGGTTCGCGGGAGTCCTCGACCTGGTGAAGCCGTAGCGCGAGGCTTCCGGCCACGGCGTAGCCGTGCTCGGCGCAGGCGGCCAGAGCAGTGCGGGCGATGGCCGCCTTGTGTGCTGTCTCCACGGTCTACCCGTCGGCAGGCGCGGTGCGCAGTTCGGGGAAGCGTTGCTCCCAGACCTTCAGGATCTGCGGCGGGCCGAGACGGGACGGCCACAGGCGGCGCAGCCAGGCGCGGTTGAGCAACCGTTCCTGCTCAACGCTGGTTCCCTCCAGCAGCAGCTTTCGGTACAACACGGTGCGCTGCCACGAGGTGGGTTCGTCGATGCGCACCGGCAACTCCGCGTCCGCGAGATGGGCGGGGACGTCGAGCGGGCCGTCGTCGGGGCCATGCAGCGTTGCCAGGTCCTCGACGACGTCGAAGCCGTTGAACAGCAACCACTCGCCGGCGTCCGGTGCGGTACGGGCTGCCGCGATGTCGGCGGGGAGAACGCCTTGGCGGGCCGCGGTCTCGATGGCCCCGCGCTGGTGTTCGTGGTCGTCGGCGACGGCGTCGAAGTCCGGGAGGTCGTCGGTGTCTGGCATTGCTCGCGTTTCCGTCTGGGCCGCGTCGGTGTCGCGGCGAGGGCGCGTTGATCGCCTGTGGCGGCGAGTTCGCGTCTCTGGCGCTTGTGCCCTGGCATAAGCAGTGTGCCAGCAGCGCAGGTCGGTTCCACAGCTGGCTACCGATGGCGGGCGGTCACGTCCCGGGCCCGACCGTGCGTGGACCGCGCCGATTCGGGCCGGGCGACCGCCGAGTTCGACGCGGTCGCCGCCCCTGGGCGGTACGACCGCGACGAACATCCGGGTCGCCCCATACCAGGGGACGATCCGCGGGTGCGGCCCGGCAGTGAAGCTGCTCGAAGATCGAATCGCCAACTCATCCGCAGCCTCGGGGGACTTGATGCCAAGCCATGTCGAACCACTGGACCTGACGGTCGTCGCCGCGCCCGGTGGCCTCGCCTTCCGGTCGGCGCACGGTACGCACGGCAGAGCCGCCCTCGAACTGCTCAGTGGCGGTGAGGTGTTGGCCGTCTATGTCGACACCGCGTTCAGCGGGATCCTGGTCGGCGCGCTGCGCGGTCGCCATCAGGGGGAGCCGTGGGCGTTGGCCTGGGGGCGGCGTTCGCCGGACGGGGAGCTGCCCGCGGTGGTCTTCGAAGGCGGCGGTCCGCTGCGCCGTCGCAGCCTGCCGGTGCCGGTGACGGCGGTGGGGGAGCGCTTCTGGGTGGCGTGCGCACAGGCCGACGCGGTGGCGCGTAGCGCCTCTCTTGAGGGTGGTGGTGGGCGACGGGTGGGTGGCGCAGTGGCGCGTAGCGCCTCTGTTGAGGGTGGTGGTGGGCGACGGGTGGGTGGCGCAGTGGCGCGTAGCGCCTCTGTTGAGGGTGGTGGTGGGCGACGGGTGGGGGAGTTCCGTACCGTGACGGCTGCTTCTCCGGGGCGGGTGGAGAGTTGGCGGTTGGCGCACCGCGGGGACCACTGATTCGCCCGGGGGGCTGGGGCCGGCCCCCCAGAAGGACCCCCAACCCCGCGGGAGGCGATTCGGGGGAACTCCACGCGCCTCCGCAGCGTCAAGCAGTATGGGGAGCACGATCCCTAGTGGGGGAGAATGGTCCCTAACAGTGGGGGAGGTCGCGGGCGGATGGCGCACTACGGAGGGCTGCAGCCCTGGGGCAACGGCCCGGTTTCGGGCATGCGCGCCTCGCACGCCGACCGGGAGCGTGCGGTGGACGTGCTCAAGGCGGCGTTCGCCGAAGGGCGGCTCGGCCAGCCCGAGTACGAGCAGCGTGTGGGGGCGGCCTACAACGCGCGTACGTACGGCGAGTTGAGTGGGCTGGTCGCCGATCTGCCGCAGGGGCCGGTGCCGATGACGATGCCCGCAGCCGGGCTGCAGGGGGTGCCCGCGGTTCCGCCGACCTTCCTTCCGGTGCCGCCGCGGCCGACGAACGGTCTTGCGGCGGCCTCGCTGGTCTGCGGTATCGCCGGGACGATCCTGGGCGTGCCGGCGATTCCGGCGATCGTGCTGGGGCACCGGGCGCGGGTGCAGATCCGGGCCACCCGGGAGGGCGGCGAAGGGATGGCGACCACCGGTCTGGTGCTGGGCTGGCTCGTGGTCTCGTTCTGGGCGCTGATCATCCTGCTGGGTATGGGGCTGGCCTGAGCGTAGGGATACGGCGGCGGCCGAGGCCGGTTCCGCCGTCTTCCCTGATCGGGGATATGGCCACTACCGTGGCATCAGCGTCCACGCGGCCCGGCGTGTCCTTCGCGTGTGCATTTGTTTTGACCGGAGCCCATGCGCTAGGTACGCTCTGACCTTGTGCCTGGGGTGTCCCCGGGTTCTTGTGCGTGCTCTCAGTCCGCACGGAATTCCGAGACTGCGACATCCAAAAGATGTGAGCCTGCGCCCGCCTAGCGGGCATGTGCAGAGCCTCCGACACACCCGACCGCGTGGGTCGGTAAAAGTGCCGGTGGCCAGCGCTGATGGCCCAGCAGAACGCCTCAGGTTAGCGTTAACGAGACTGGCACACAGAAACCGGAGAAACGGTGCCTACGATCCAGCAGCTGGTCCGCAAGGGCCGGCAGGACAAGGTCGACAAGAACAAGACGCCCGCGCTGCAGGGTTCGCCGCAGCGCCGTGGCGTCTGCACGCGTGTCTACACGACCACCCCGAAGAAGCCGAACTCGGCCCTGCGTAAGGTCGCGCGTGTGCGTCTGACCAGCGGGATCGAGGTCACCGCCTACATTCCGGGTGAGGGCCACAACCTGCAGGAGCACTCCATCGTGCTCGTGCGCGGCGGTCGTGTGAAGGACCTGCCGGGCGTTCGCTACAAGATCATCCGCGGCTCCCTCGACACCCAGGGTGTCAAGAACCGCAAGCAGGCCCGCAGCCGCTACGGCGCCAAGAAGGAGAAGTAAGACATGCCTCGTAAGGGCCCTGCCCCGAAGCGGCCGGTCATCATCGACCCGGTCTACGGTTCTCCTCTTGTCACGTCGCTGGTGAACAAGGTTCTGCTGAACGGCAAGCGCTCCACCGCCGAGCGGATCGTCTACGGCGCCCTTGAGGGCCTGCGCGAGAAGACCGGCAACGACCCGGTCATCACGCTCAAGCGCGCTCTGGAGAACGTCAAGCCGACCCTCGAGGTCCGCAGCCGCCGTGTCGGTGGCGCGACCTACCAGGTGCCGGTCGAGGTCCGCCCCGCGCGTTCCTCCACGCTGGCGCTGCGCTGGCTGGTCGGCTACTCCCGCGCCCGCCGCGAGAAGACCATGACCGAGCGCCTCATGAACGAGCTGCTCGACGCCTCGAACGGTCTTGGCGCCTCCGTCAAGCGCCGCGAGGACACCCACAAGATGGCCGAGTCCAACAAGGCCTTCGCGCACTACCGCTGGTAGTCGCTACCCCATCGAGAACCGAGAGAAGACTGAGCCAGATGGCCACCACTTCACTTGACCTGGCCAGGGTCCGCAACATCGGGATCATGGCCCACATCGACGCGGGCAAGACGACGACCACCGAGCGGATCCTGTTCTACACCGGTGTGAGCTACAAGATCGGTGAGGTCCACGACGGCGCTGCCACGATGGACTGGATGGAGCAGGAGCAGGAGCGCGGCATCACCATCACGTCGGCCGCGACGACCTGCCACTGGAAGGTCGATGGGGTCGACCACACCATCAACATCATCGACACCCCGGGTCACGTCGACTTCACCGTTGAGGTGGAGCGTTCGCTGCGTGTCCTCGACGGTGCCGTCACGGTGTTCGACGGTGTGGCCGGTGTCGAGCCGCAGTCCGAGACCGTGTGGCGTCAGGCGGACCGCTACGGCGTGCCGCGTATCTGCTTCGTCAACAAGCTGGACCGTGTCGGTGCCGAGTTCCACCGCTGCGTCGACATGATCGTCGACCGGCTGGGCGCGGTGCCGCTGGTCATGCAGCTGCCGATCGGTGCCGAGGCGGACTTCAAGGGCGTTGTCGACCTGGTCCGCATGAAGGCCCTGGTCTGGTCCGCCGAGGCCGCCAAGGGCGAGATGTACGACGTCGTCGACATCCCGGACACCCACCTTGAGGCTGCCAACGAGTACCGCGGCAAGCTGCTGGAGACGGCCGCCGAGGCCGACGACGAGCTGATGGAGCTGTACCTCGAGGGCGAGGAGCCCACCGAGGAGCAGCTGATCGCCGGTATCCGCCGCGCGACCATCGCCTCCAAGCTGACCCCGGTGTTCTGTGGCACCGCGTTCAAGAACAAGGGCGTTCAGCCCCTGCTCGACGCGGTCGTCAAGTACCTGCCGTCCCCGACCGACGTCGAGGGCGTCACCGGCCACAAGGTCGGCGACGAGGAGACCGAGATCTTCCGCAAGGCCTCCGAGGACGAGCCGTTCTCCGGTCTGGCGTTCAAGATCATGAGCGACCCGCACCTCGGCAAGCTCACCTTCGTCCGGGTGTACTCCGGCCGCATGGACTCCGGCACCCAGGTGCTGAACTCCGTGAAGGGCAAGAAGGAGCGCATCGGCAAGATCTACCGGATGCACGCCAACAAGCGTGAGGAGATCCCCAGCGTCGGTGCCGGCGACATCGTCGCCGTCATGGGCCTGAAGGACACCACCACCGGTGAGACGCTCTGCGACGCGCAGAACCCCGTCATCCTCGAGTCCATGAACTTCCCGGCCCCGGTCATCCAGGTGGCCATCGAGCCGAAGTCCAAGGGCGACCAGGAGAAGCTGGGCATCGCGATCCAGCGGCTCGCCGAGGAGGACCCGTCCTTCCAGGTGCACACCGACGAGGAGACCGGCCAGACGATCATCGCGGGTATGGGCGAGCTGCACCTCGACGTGCTGGTCGACCGTATGAAGCGCGAGTTCAAGGTCGAGGCCAACGTCGGCAAGCCGCAGGTCGCGTACCGCGAGACGATCCGCAAGGCCGTCGAGCGGATCGACTACACGCACAAGAAGCAGACTGGTGGTTCCGGCCAGTTCGCGAAGGTGCAGATCGCGATCGAGCCGCTTGAGGGCGACGGGTACGAGTTCGAGAACAAGGTCACCGGTGGCCGTATCCCGCGGGAGTACATCCCGTCCGTGGACGCGGGTTGCCAGGAGGCCATGGAGTTCGGTGTGCTGGCCGGCTACCCGCTGACCGGTGTCAAGGTGGTGCTGCTCGACGGCGCCTACCACGACGTCGACTCCTCCGAGCTCGCCTTCAAGATCGCCGGTTCCATGGCGTTCAAGGAGGGTGCGCGCAAGGCCAGCCCGGCTCTGCTGGAGCCGATGATGGCCGTTGAGGTCACCACGCCCGAGGACTACATGGGCGATGTCATCGGTGACATCAACTCGCGCCGTGGCCAGATCCAGGCCATGGAGGACCGCAGCGGGGCCAAGGTCGTCAAGGCCCTCGTTCCGCTGTCGGAGATGTTCGGTTACGTCGGCGACCTGCGCAGCAAGACGTCCGGCCGGGCCAGCTACTCCATGCAGTTCGACTCCTACGCCGAGGTTCCGCGGAACGTCGCCGAGGAGATCATCGCGAAGGCCAAGGGCGAGTAACCGACGTTCTCGCAACGTCGCACAAGCCTTAGGCTTGACGGCAGGCAGTACGGGGCATTCCGCCACGAACCGTGAGGAACGTGGCGGGTGCCCCGGCAGCCGGCACTTAATCCGCGGGTTGGCATACGTAAGCAGGCCCTTCGGGGTCCTCACCAACCCGGCAAAGATCACCTGGCGCCGATGAAGTAAGGCGTACAGAACCACTCCACAGGAGGACCCCAGTGGCGAAGGCGAAGTTCGAGCGGACTAAGCCGCACGTCAACATCGGCACCATCGGTCACATCGACCACGGTAAGACGACCCTTACCGCGGCGATCACCAAGGTGCTGCACGACAAGTACCCGGACCTGAACGAGGCCTCGGCCTTCGACCAGATCGACAAGGCTCCTGAGGAGCGCCAGCGCGGTATCACCATCTCCATCGCGCACGTCGAGTACCAGACCGAGTCGCGTCACTACGCGCACGTGGACTGCCCGGGTCACGCGGACTACATCAAGAACATGATCACCGGTGCGGCGCAGATGGACGGCGCCATCCTGGTGGTCGCCGCCACCGACGGCCCGATGCCGCAGACCAAGGAGCACGTGCTCCTGGCCCGCCAGGTCGGCGTTCCGTACATCGTCGTTGCCCTGAACAAGGCCGACATGGTGGACGACGAGGAGATCCTGGAGCTCGTCGAGCTCGAGGTCCGTGAGCTCCTCTCCGAGTACGAGTTCCCGGGCGACGACGTTCCGGTCGTCAAGGTCTCGGCGCTCAAGGCGCTCGAGGGCGACGCCGAGTGGGGCCAGTCGGTGCTGGAGCTCATGAACGCTGTCGACAGCGCGATTCCGGAGCCGGAGCGCGACGTTGACAAGCCGTTCCTGATGCCGATCGAGGACGTCTTCACCATCACCGGTCGCGGTACGGTCGTCACCGGCCGTATCGAGCGTGGTGTCCTGAAGGTCAACGAGACCGTCGACATCATCGGCATCAAGCCGGAGAAGACCACCACCACGGTCACCGGCATCGAGATGTTCCGCAAGCTGCTCGACGAGGGCCAGGCCGGTGAGAACGTCGGTCTGCTGCTCCGCGGCATCAAGCGCGAGGACGTCGAGCGCGGCCAGGTCATCATCAAGCCGGGCTCGGTCACCCCGCACACCGAGTTCGAGGCCCAGGCCTACATCCTGTCGAAGGACGAGGGTGGCCGCCACACCCCGTTCTTCAACAACTACCGCCCGCAGTTCTACTTCCGTACCACGGACGTGACCGGCGTTGTGACCCTCCCCGAGGGCACCGAGATGGTCATGCCGGGCGACAACACCACCATGTCGGTTCAGCTGATCCAGCCGATCGCCATGGAGGAGGGCCTGAAGTTCGCCATCCGTGAGGGTGGTCGGACCGTCGGCGCCGGCCAGGTCACCAAGATCACCAAGTGACCCAGCGCGCCTAGGCGCATCTAGCGGGAAGGGCCCGTACGACTCCGGTCGTACGGGCCCTTTCGCCTTTGGTCGGCGGCGCGAAAGCCGCCGCTACGGGAGGAACGCGCCGAGGTCGCCCGGCAGCGTCTCGACAAGTAGGGCTCGGTCGAGATAGTGGTTGCCGCGTTCGCAGGACGTCTCAGCGGCGAAGAGGCAGGCGTGGCAGGCCGCCCCGTGCAGGTGGCCGTGGACACGTGGGTCATGCTCCGCGCACATCGGGTCGGAGCTGCACAGCCGGGCTTCCTCGAGGGCTTGGCCGATGACGGGATCGAGCCGGTTATGGTGGCCTAGCGAGACCAAGCCACCCAGGGTGCCTTCGCTGTCCGGCGCCGCCGTGTAGAGCAGGACCCCGGCCATGGGGCGTTTCCCGGAACGGGCGTAGACGCGTTCGGCGATGCCGGACGCCCCGTACCCGCACTCGAGTGCGAACTGGCGGATCAGTGCGTGGGCAAATGTGTGGAGCAGCACATAGCGGATGCCGGGCCACCGCGGTTCGATCCCTCGGGCCAGGCACCATGTGTGGTGGGCCGCTCTCAGGGTCCGTTCCCGAGCGGCGACATCGGTCCGCTTCTCCCACTCTGCCAGCCGGTCTTCACGGAAGGCGAGGAAAACTCCTTCACCGCGCAACTCCGCGCAGGGCACCCAGGTTGGCTGCTCCTTGCTCAGCGGTGCGGCCGGTTCGATGAGCTCGTCCTCCGGGGAGAGCCACTCGGGTGGATCTATGCGGGTGAATCCGGTGAGGGCGGAGACCTCCCGCAGCCGGTGGACCAGCACGACCCGCTCCAGCCATGCCGAGGCGGAGGCTGGGACCGGTTCAGGCTCAGTGGTGAAGTCGGGCAGCGAGTACCGGTTGAGTGCGGTGAACGCCTGCCACTCCGGCGTGGCGAGGTCGAACTCCTCGTCGTCGCTCGCTTGCTGTGCGGGAGCTGCGGTTTTTGCGGTTGCCTCGGCCCTGACCGCGTTCCAGACCTGTTCGACGCCGTACTGCTCCAGCTCCGGCCAGCATGCCAGGGTGGGCAGCAGCATCTTGGCGGCCTCGGGAGGAACAGCGGCAAGCAGCTCCAGTGAATGCCAGTGCTCGCGTACGGCCTGGGCGAGGGGTTCCTCGGCACGTGGCAGGCTGAACACTCTCAGTTGCGAGGCGAACCAGCTGTTGGTCGCTCCGAGCGCGATGGTACGGACCTTCTCGTCGCATGTCTCGAAGGTGCCCAGGTGGGGGTGGTGACCCCGGCAGGCGGGAAGTTCCTGCTCGCCGCGGGTGCCCATCGCCTCGGCCATGGAGCGGGCCTTCACGTCATTGCAACTGCATGTGACGAACAGGTTGGCGGCTTCACCGGTGGTGCCGCGCTCCACGAGGCTGAGGGTGCACTCGGCCGGGGCGTCGGCGCCGCGGTGGACGAAGTACTGCCAGGGGAAGTCGTCCATGTGTCCCGCCGGGCACGCGACAAGGAAGCGGGCGGGGACCGCGGTGGGACGGCGGCGGCCTGTGCTGTAGCAGTTGTGGGCGTAACGGGTGTTTTCCGGGCGGAGGATGTGCTCCTCCAGCTCGAAAAGGCCGGAGGAAGCGGGGGAGAGGATGCCGCATTGCTCGCGGGAGCAGCGCAACCAGCGGGGGAAGAGCGCCACTGGGACGCCGACCCTGGTCCAGTCCCCGAACGGATCCGAGGTCTCCTGGAGATACGGCGGAGTGCGCAGGGTGGTGACCTGGGGGCCCAACCGCCTGCGCACCGCGGCGAGCAGCCGGTCCTCGGTCAGCGGCGCGGCCTGTTGCAGCTCCCAGTGATCGAGGCCCAGCACCATGGTGGAGAGGTTGGGAAGATCGGTGACCGCTCCGACGCCGTAGGTGTGGAGGAGTTGGCTGGGACGGAGTTCGCCTACGCGAAGGGGACCGTTGGCGGGTGCGGTCATGGCTTCTCCTGCGGATCATCAGTGGCCGCTGAAGGGCACGGGCGAGGCGTGAACGGCGGTTCTCCGGTGGCGTCTTGGGCGATGTCGCCCACGAACATCAGGTTCACCGGTGGCTCGACCTCGCGAAGTGAGGTGGGACAGGTCATCGGCTGCCAGTGAGAGCCGTCGGGCTCCTTCAGCAGTCCGGTGACGTCGCCTTGGCGCCGCGTGCTGCGGTAGCCGAGCACCGCGCCGGGAGCCTTGCGGCGGCGCTCCCATTCCTTCAGGCGCAGCCCGAGCCGCCTGCCGAGCTCGGCGCCTACCCGATCGTCCTCGGTGACGGCCTCGGCGCGCCGCTGGAGGTAGCGCACCACGTGGTCGGCGAGTTCGCCGTGGGTGTCGAAGAACTGGGCGCCGCGGTTGGCGTTGTACTCCTGCTTCAGATCGCGGACGAGTGCGACGAGAACGCCGGTGAGCCCTCGGTCAACGGCACGGTCGGCGAAAGGAGTTACCGAGAGGGCTTCCACGTGCTGGTAGACGGTCGCGTGGAAGGATTCGAAGGTCTCATAGTGCGAAAGATCACGCGGACGCGCCCAGTTGAGCACGTTGAAGACCAATCCTGGGGCCCGGCGGCCCACTCGGCTGGTGGCCTGGATGTACTCGGCGGTGGACTTCGGCTGGTTGTTGACGATCATCACGCCGAGCCGGGAGACGTCCACGCCGACGGCGATCATGTTGGTGGCCAGCAGGACGTCGAGCGGTCGGGGGGATCCCTTCTTCGGTCCGGTGAAGGACAGTTCGAGTTTTTCCAGGATGTCCGGAATGGCGTCCGAGGACATCCGGGAGGTGAGTTCCGCGGGTTCGCCGAGGAAGCGGACGGCCAGGCCCCGCCCATCGGCCCTGGTGAGACGGGTGGAGATGTCGTCCTCGACGAGTCGCCGCATGCCGCCCAGATCGCGGAGGCTGTTGAAGTAGCCGACCAGCGTCATGTACGGGTCGGTGAGCTCGCCGTGCCCGTATCGGTCGTGGAGAAGCCTGGCGGCGGCGAGTTGGGCGACGTAGACGCGGATCGCCACCGACTTGGTGCGTACGCCCTGGGCGCAGATGCCCACATAGCGGCGGCCCGGTGTGGCATCGGTGGACCTGCGGCGGGCGAAGAAGTTGTCCTCGGCGGTCAGACCGGGCGGTGGGAAGACGGCGGTCTTCCGCGCGAACAGGTCGTTGATCTGCCGTTCCGCGCGGCGGACGGTGGCCGTCGAGGCGATGACCTTCGGCCGCGCCGCACGCCCCGGCTCGATCTCCCAGGTGGCGAGCTTGTCGACGGCGGCCTCGTAGAGCCCGGTCAGTGAGCCGAGCGGACCGGAGATCAGATGGAGCTCGTCCTGGATGATCAGGTCCGGGGGCCGGACCCGCGGTGCGTCGACGGTACGGGCCGGTGAGTGGTCGCCGTGGGCCGGGTGGCTGGCGCGTTCCCATTCGCTGTCTACGGCGTCGGCGGTGACATAGCCGTGTCGGGAGCACCGCCGGGCGACCTGGCCGAAGAGGGTCTGGGTCTCGCCCTTCCAGGGGAGTTGGGCGAACTTGTCGACCGTCGCGATCAACAGGGTGGGCACCAGCCGGTAGATCTCCTCGTCGACCACGAGCACCGGCAGTCCCCGCTCGTCCGCAGGGAGATCGAAGGCGGCTGCCCCGAAGGGGCAGGAGAAGACATCGGGGCAGATGATGAAGGTGCGGCGCAGGGTCATGTCGACCGCGATGTCGCGTCCGGCGTCCAGCTTGGTGCCGCACCATGGGCAACTGGTCAGCTGATGGGGCGAGCCGGTACCACTGCGGCGCCGGCGGCCCTTGTCCTGTCGGCGGTCCTTGAGCCAGCCGTTCGCCTGGTCCGTCGAGTTGGGGGTGACAGCGCCTCCCACCCACAGGCCGATCCGGAACGGGGTCCTTCCCCAGGTGTCCGGGTCGCAGCGGCGGATGGTCTCGCAGGCGCAGATGAGCGCCGCGGCCCGTTGGAACTGCTGGATGGTCAGCAGCCGCAGGGTGTAGCGCATCAGAGCGGTCACCCCGTCCTCGGAGTTGAGCCCGCCCAGGGTTGGCCCGCACCGCCGGATCGCCATGGCGAACGCGGCGAGGCCCAGATAGGCCTCGGTCTTGCCACCACCGGTGGGGAACCAGAGCAGGTCCGCCAGTGCTTCGTCGGCGGAGCGTTCAGGGTGTCCCGGATCGGCGAGCGCGGGGAGGTTGAGCAGGAGGAACGCCAGCTGGAACGGGCGCCAGCTGCGGTTCTCCGGGATGTCCACGGTGTCGACCGCGCTCTGGAGCGCGAGCTCCGGATCGTGTCTGCGGTCGGCGGCGGCCAGGGTGTGCACCCGCTGCCGCCACATGGCCTGGTTGGCGAACCGGAACGCCTTGAACGCCGCCTCCTCGGCGAGCAGTCCGATTCCCGCCTCGATGCGGTCGGCGGCCTCGGCTGCGCGCTGGAGATTGGTGCGCGCCTCCTCCTCGTACCCCGCCAGGCGCGCATCCGGGTCGTCGATGGTTCGCCCGGTCCGTTCGATCCAGGCGCGGTAGCCGTCGACCAGTGGCATCAGAGCGGTGCGCAGCTCCTCCTGCTCGCATTCGGCGAGGCGCTTCATGTCGAGAACGAGGCCGCGCAGTTCGACGAGGTCCGCGTCCGGTTCGCTGAGCGGATCGGGTACGTCGGTGTGCGGGATCTCGTACGAGGGTGCGGCCTTGGTGGTGATCTCCACTGCCCGCAGCGGGTCCTCGGGGCTGGGCTCGGCGCGCACGCCCGTGCCGTGCCCGACCGCGAACTCGGGGTGGAAGCGGTAGGTCATCGCCAGGGACTTCCGCTCGGCGCGGTCGGCCGGGTCACCGCCGGTCTGGAGCTGGGGTCGCCGGGGCAGGAAAGGGGCCGTGTCCGGCAGACCGCTTACTGCCAGCTCGACCTGGAAGAGCCAACTGCGCGCGTCTCGGCTTGACTTGGCCTCCTGGCCGTTGACGAGGAAGAGCGAGACCAGCCAGTCGCCTTGATGGCGCCGGGCCCGGCCACGCACCACCACGCCGGGGAACTCCTCGGCGAGGACCGCCCGCGGCTCGATGACCCCGTCTTCCAGCAGCTTGACGGTCACCCACCCGGAGAATGCGGTCCGATGCCAGACCTGGCCGCCGGTGTGCTCCGGGTCCTTGGAGTGCCCCAGCTCGTACCGCGCCCAGGAGCACCGCACCCGTAACTCGTCCATCGCGCCGTCAATCCGGGCGGTCAGCCCGAGCGAGGAGGGCTGAAGACTGGGAACGTTGGGCGCGTCCGGGTCGGGATCGCCCTCCTCGGCGTCCGGAACCGCGGCGACCACCGCCTCGTCGAGCGTCCCCGGCTCGACGTGTAGTCCGGCGAGTTTGATGCGACCGTCGTAGGCGACGCCGCCCGGGGCGAGGCGGCCGATGATGTAGTGGTCGGTCGGATTGCCGACCAGCTCTTCCTCGGCGCCGCCGATCGGCCCGAGCAGGTCCGTGACGACGAGGTCCGCGAGTTCGTCTCGGAGCTGCTGGGGGGTGGGTGTATAGAGCACCGGCTGGGTGTGCGGGCGCTGGGCGTCGTCCGGCGGTGCGGGGGTGCTTTCTTGGCTCTCCTGCGTCACGTCGCTCACCTTAGAGGCGGCGACTGACAACGGACGAGGCATCAGCGGACGAGGTGCAGCGGCACTGCGGTTCGGGGTTCCCGGCACGACAGCCGACCGTTACGCTGTGCCACGCACCGAGCGCGAGCCCATGCGGGGGGACCATGACAGAGGGGCTGACCGAGGGGATCCCACGTCAAGGTCCTTCCCGATTAGAGACGTTGACCATGGGGGGCGCCGGCCACAAAGGCGACTTCGGCGAGCAGTTCGTACAGGCCTTGGCCATCACCGCGAACCTTGATGTATCCCCCAAACCGTGGCGCGACCGACGGGGGATCGACTGGGAGTTGACGTACCCAGGGCGACTGGGCGCCCGGCGGCACCCCCGGATCGTCGCCCAGGTGAAGTGCTGGACGCCGAACGAGCCGCAGAACGAAGACAGTTGGCGTTACCCCCTCAGAGTGCACAACTTCAACCTGCTTTCCGGCCGCGACTGGTACGAGCCGCGCTTCCTCTTTCTGGTCGTCGTCCCCAAGGACGAGGCGGAGTGGGTCGATGTCACCCCGGAGAGACTGCTGCTGCGCCAGGCCGCGTACTGGGCTTGCTTCCATGACGACCCGCCGCTGACCCACCTCAAAGCGGACACCCAGCGCAAGGTCCCCGTGCCCAAGGCGAACCTGCTGACCGTCCCGGCCCTGCACCGCCTGTTCGGCCAGGAGTTCCGCCACAAACTGGGGATGTCATGACCCTCATCTCCGAAGCCGAGTTCGACCAGGCCGCCGAACTCCACCCGCGCCACCTCCAGCGCTATCTGCGCTCCCGGGGCTGGACCTTCGTCGACGACTACGGGCGAGGTCAGCTGTGGGAGCTTGCTGCCGCTAGTGTGCGGGGCGAGCCGTACGAGGTGATGGTCCCGTTGGACCGTCGGCCTCGCGACTACCCCGACCGCGTCTGCGATCTGCTGGAAGCCCTGGCCGCCGTAGAGTCCCGCCGACCTGGCGAGGTACTGCGTGAGATGGCCCTGCCGCCCGCCGACTGGCAGTATCTGCGGCTCCTCCCACCCGGACCGTCCGGCACTGCGCCCCTCGTCGACCTGGTGCCCGCCCTCACCGGCCTGAAGGACCTGATGACAGCCGCCGCAGCGGCGGCCTGTGCGCCCGAGCCACAGCCCGTCCAACCCGCACAGAAGCCACAGCGGGTAAAGGACTTCGTCGCGTCGGTTCGGCTTGACCAGACACGGGTGGGCAGCTACGTCCTCGCCGCCCACACCCCCCTGCCCGAGCCGTCGACGCAAGGGGTCCTTCCCTTCGACGACTCCGCCGAGGGCGCCGCCCGGGAACCCTTCGAGCGGCTGGTCTCCCGCCGCCTGTACGCGGCCACCTGGTGCGCCTACCAGGCCGCGGAGCGCACGATCCGTGAAGACACCCTGGACGACTTCGCCCAGTACGCCGCCGTGGGCCTCTCCGCCAATCTGTGCGAGGCACTGGTTCGGATCGCTGGCGACGAAGCACGCGGCTACGAGCTGAGCTTCGCCTGGGCCGCCGAACTGCCGGTAGGGCACGAGACCCCGTCGGTAGCCGTCACCCGCCCGCTGCTGCGTGCCTTGGAGGCGGGCGCCCAGGATCTGCGGGCGCGCTTGAGCCAGCGGGGCGTCGCCGTCCGCGGCAACGTGGTGCGCCTCGACCGCACCCCCACCGCCGGCCCCGGCGAGGTCACCGTCCTGGGCAGCGCCGAGGGAGAGGAGGACCGCCGCCCCCGCCGCTACCGCGTGGTGCTGCAACAGCGCGATTACGCGCAGGCGGCCAGCGCCCATCAGCGGGGACTTGAGGTCACGGTCCGTGGCGACCTGGTCGTTCGCGGCGGACACGCCCGGCTGGACCCGGTCACGGGGTTCGAGACGCGGCAGGCAGCGGACTGATCCCGCCACATGCCTATGGCTGTTCGGTGGGCTTGAGCTGGTCCTCGGCGAACAGGTTTTCGGCGTTGGTGGTGGTGATCGCGCGGTCGAACCAGCGGTTGAGGGTGTCGAGGTCGGTGCAGCTGGTGATCAGCAGCCGCGCGCTGGCGGAAACGGAGATACCACGTCGTTCCAGCAGATGGAGGATCGACTCGGTGAGGGCTTTTGCCTTGCCCGCGGCTTCACCTTCGGCTTTCCCTTCGGCTTTCCCTTCAAGGTAGTACTCTTCGACGATCGTGCCTTGGCCGGGGAAGTAGTTGCGCATCAGTTGCCTCCACGTGTGTCGCGCCAGGGTGTCGCCCAGGCCGATGTCCAGCATCTGGATGAAGTACGTGCGGTCGTCCTGGTCGAGGGAGCCCATAGCGTGCGCCAGCGCTTCCAGTATGGGGTCCTCGTCACCGTTCGGACCGTGTAGCAGGGCGCAGAAGGCGGCCAGCGTCGGGTTCTGGGCAGCCTCGTCCCAATCGACGATCACCGGGACATTGCCGGGACCGATGACCAGCGGATGTGTGCTGAGCGCGGTCCAGTCGTTCACGCCGCATCTGAAAGGTCCTGCGGCCCACTCCGCGGTGGCCTGGTCCCGGCACACGACCAGGAGCAGAGCGGGCCTTCTGTACTTGGCTTGCAGATGGGCCAGGTAGTACGTCCAGCTCGCTGCCTTGGCCGGATCGCGCCGCCCCTGTGCCTCGATGGCGAGCACAAAGTCGTCTTCGGGCGACTGGATCCGGAGCACGGTGTCCACGCGTCGCTCCAGCGGCCGGATTTCTGTGACGTCGGGCGTCACCACCTCAACGGCTGCCTTCTCGGCCACCGGCACGTTCAGGATACGGAAGACCGAAGCCAGCAGTTCCGGCCTGTCTTGGAAGACCCGGTGAGTGACTTCATGTGGTGAAGTGACCATGTGACGGACGCTATGGAACGAGTGTGGCGCTTGGACTGATTTCCGTGGAGCGTTCACTCGTTCTAGGTGGCGGTTGAAGCCTGAAGTTGACCTGCATGCCTGGGTGTTCAGAACGTGAGGGGGAGTTCGGCCCAGATCGTTTTGCAGGGGGCTGGGCCTGGGATGACGCCCCAACGGGTGGCAAAGGCGGCGACGAGGAGAAGGCCGCGGCCGGACTCCTCCTCCGGACCGGGGCTGTGGTGCGGTGCGGGGAGGCGTTCGGGGCGGGCGTCGATCACCTCGATACGCAGGGTTTCCGCGGTGGCGGTGAGCGTCAGACGAAAGTCGCGGCCCGGTACGCGGGCGTGCAGCGCGGCGTTGGCGGCGAGTTCGGCGACCACCAGAGCGGCACCCTCCAACGGCAGGCCCCAGCAGCGGAGTTGCTCGGTGGCGACGAGGCGCGCGAGGCGGGCGCCTTTGCGGGTGGCGGAGAGCTGAACGCTGAACGTGCGGGCGGGGGGTGCTTCGGCGGCCCCAGGGTGGGTGATTTCTCGGTTCACGTCACTCAGCGTGGCCGGGCGTGTCTACGCTGACCAGTGACAGCGCTTGTACGGAAGGTGATCTGTGCGGCGGCTGTTCCGGCCTGTCCGGCTGGTACGCCGTGCCCTTCCGGACGCGGGTGGCGTTGCACACGGACACGTCGGGAGGTGGGTGTCGCCATGGGGACGAACGGCGGCGGCGCGGGCGCTGGCACAGGGAGCGGTGGCTACACGACGGACGGTGCGGACGGGCCGGGGTGGGACCCGGGAGAGGAGGACGACTCCGGCCCCATGGTGAAGGCCCTCGGCCGCCAGCTCAAGATGTGGCGGGAGTCGGCGGGGCTACGGCAGGCCGAGTTCGGGGCGCAGATCGGGTACGGTGCGGACATGGTCGCGGCGGTGGAGGGCGGGCGGCGCATCCCCAAGCCGGAGTACCTGGAGGCGGCGGACCGGGTGCTGGGGGCGGGCGGCCGGATCGAGGCGATGCAGCGGGACCTGGAGGAGGCGCGGTACCCGAAGAAGGTTCGGGATCTGAAGAAGTTGGAGGCGGAGGCGGTCGAGCTGTGTGTCTACAGCAACCACACGATCCATGCGCTGCTACAAACCGAGGAGTACACGCGTGCACTGTTCGGTATGCGGCGCCCGCTGCACCCCGAGGAAGTCATCGAACGGAACGTCGCGGGCCGGATGGCGAGGCAGGAGATCCTCGACAGGTCGAAGCATGTGCCGGTCTTCAGCTTCGTGCAAGAAGAGGTGACGCTGAGCCGCCCGCTCGGGGGCAGAATGGTGAAGCGGCAGCAGCTCGAACGGCTGTTGGAAGTAGGCCAGTTCCGGAACGTTGAGATTCAGGTGATGCCTACGGACCGGGAGGATCATGCGGGACTGGCTGGCGGGTTCCGCTTGTTCAAGCTCCATGGAGGCAAGACCTTTGGGTACAGCGAGGGACAGCACATCACCCGCCTGATCACCGAGCACAGAGAGGTGCAGTCCCTGGAGATGCAGTATGGGATCATCCGGGCGCAGGCTCTCACGCCTCAGGAGTCGCTGGCCTTCATCGAGAAACTGCTGGGAGAGACATGACCCGCATACCCTCTGCCGGAGACGGCTCCGCGCGGTGGTTCAAGAGCAGCTACAGCACTAACGAGCACGGGTCCGATTGTGTCGAGGTCGCACTCGTGCCAGGCGCCATCCATGTTCGGGACTCGAAGGACCCCCACGGGCCGCAGCTCATGTTCACACCGGAGGCTTGGGCTCGCTTCGTGGCCTTCGCGTCCGAGCGCTGACCTCTAACCATCCGCGCCCCGCACCCGGTTGGCTCGGGGGCGGGGCGCGATGCCGTTAGAAGAGGGCACCTGGCGGGCTGAACAGCCCGTCTTGGAAGGCCCCTTGCTCCTCCCTGGGCTTCGGTACCTTCGGCTTTGCCTTCGTGGCGGTCCTCTTCTTGGCCTTTGAGGAATGCAGCCCGGCTTCCTGTTCCTGCTTGTAGCGAGCGTGGTTCAACTCCAGCAGCCGATCTAGGACTTCGGTCTGGGCGGTGGGGTCGATGGTGAACCGCTTGCCCTGCCGGGTCTCCTGGAAGCCGTGCTTCAGGGTGAGGTCGCTCCACTCGTACGCCTCGGCGACGGCCTCGTCCACCTCGATGTGCGCCTCGCGGAGGGCTTGGATGTCGGCGGCTTGCTCGGACTCGTTGTGCACGAGGTTGTAGAGCTTGGTCAGACCGATGTTTCGGGCGGCCATCAGCTCCCGCTGGGCGCTCTCCAGATCGGAACCCGCGGCGGCGAGGCGGCTGGTTTCCTCGGGGAGCGCGAAGGTGTCGAACACATCTGAGGGCGAGTAGCGTAGGTCCCCCTTCAGGCTAGACCCCCATTGAACAGCCCAAAGGTAGTGAAAAGAACTGGTCAAGAAGGCCAAGCGTGCCAGTGAATCAGTTGCAAATATCACTGTTGCTTCGCTGATGACCTGATCCGCCCTGCAGCGGACGTGCATGGCAGTACTGCTGACGCGAGCAATCACGATCACCTGCTCAAGGTCGGCGATTGCCTCGTACAACTGCGGCGCCCTCTCCGCGTATTGCCACCAACGTTGCCGTCTGGCTGCGCGCTTGTTGAGCGCCCGCACCGGTTTGACCTCCCGCTCCACGATCGCGAACACGTCCTCATACGTGGCCGCCTTCTCCTCCGACCAGTCGTGGAAGTTGATGACCCACCGGCTCGCCGAGCAGTCCGGGCGGGAATTCAGGTCCTCACCGTTGAGATACGGGAACAGCACGTCCTTGTTGCGCGGGTCCTTCGCGATCAGGGCCCGCGCCTCCTCCGGCTGGACGATGAAGCCCTTCCCCAGTACATACGACCCGATGTAGGACTGTCCCGCATTGGCCGCCAACCGAAACGGCTTCCCCGTAACCCGTGACTGCGGGTCCAGCCCCGGCGTTATGCCGCGCACCTCGTCCCCGTCCAGCACCGGTGTCTCCGCCTTGCCCGGACGGCCCCCGAGCCACAGCAGTGAGACCTCCAACGCGGCTGAGCCCGGCCACGGTTGGGACTTGATCGCGCGGTAGACCTTCCACCCGGCTGCCGTCGCCCGGTCGAGGCCGACCTCCCGGGTATCCCCTTGCGCGATGGTGTTGGTTGCGATGATGCCCGTCCGCCGCCCCGGCGCCAGCATGAGGTTCCGTAGCAGGAAGTACGCGCACAGGTCGGCGCTGCCGCGCGTTCCGCCTCCTATCCGGTTGACCAGGTACTCGCGGTAGTCCGTCCCCAGGTTCCCCGTGAGCTTCTGGCCCCCGCTGAACGGCGGATTCCCCACGACCGCGTCGAACCCCGCCGCACCGCCCACGCCCATGATCTCCGGGAACTCCAGCGGCCAGTGCAGTGGCCTTATGGCTTCCGTCCGCGAAGGGCCCCGTAACCAGCCGTCCACGATCTCCCGGGCCCCAACGTCAGCGGTAGAGCCTTCGCCTTCCTCCATGGCGGTGGCGACCAGCCCGGCGACCGCCGCCAACCGGTTCTCGTACGCCGCGGTCTTCGCGTCCTCCTTCGCCGTGCGGAAGGAGGCGCGCCTGCCGCCCACGTTCCGCTCGCCGGTCAGGTCCTCCGCCTCCGCGTCGGAGATGCCCTCGGCCGCGAGCGCCGCGCCCACGACCGCGTCGGCCGCCAGGCGGAGCCGTTCGGTCAGGGACTCGGCCTCGCGTAGCTTCGCCGCCTTGGCGCGGACCTCGCGGATGTCGTTGACCGGGGTGGCCTCGATCTGCCGCCGCAGGTCGGCCGCCTGCGACAGCAGCGATTCGGTCGCCTCCAGTGCCCGTGACACCTCGTCGCTCAACTGCCGTGCGCCGGAGTCGAAGTGGAACGCCCGGATCTGCTCGACGTCCAGGACTCCGACCAGCGAGTCACCGCAGCGCAGGGCGTGGTCAAGGAAGGAGAACGGCCGCCCCTTCGCCAGCGTCACCAACCACAGGGAGAGTTTGGCCAGCTCCACGGCCATCGGATCCCGGTCCACCCCGTACAGGCAGCGGTCGGCGACCAGCCGCCGGGCCACCCGCAGCAGCTCGTCCCGGTCGTCCTCGGCCACGTCGCGCCGGATGGTGTCCGGCAGGCCGTCGCGTACCCATGCCTCGACGACCCGGTCGGCGAGGTAGCGGCAGGCGGAGACGAGGAAGGCGCCGGATCCCATCGCGGGGTCCAGGACGCGCAGGCGCAGCAGCTCATCCGCTGACTTCGCCTTCCACACGCCTTGTTCGGCGCCTTCTTGCGGACCGGGGGAGTAGCAGAGCGGCGCGAGGGTGTGCTCGACGACCTCCTCCGCCAGTTCCTTCGGCGTGTAGTGGGTACCGGTGTTGCGGCGGTCGCCGGAGCGGACCATGACCACGGAACCGGCCGGGAAGACCATCGGCTGGCCGCGCAGGTCGTCGCGGACCAGACCGGCGAACGGGGCGACGCGGGCGGCCAGGGCCTCGTCGTTGTCGCAGGCGGCGTCGAGATCGGCGGTGACCGCGCCCGCGCCGGAGGCTTCCAGGGCGCGGCGGATCTGGAGCGGGGTGGCGCCGGTGGCCTCTTTCAACTCCCTTTCCAGCGTGCCTGCGTGGCTCCACTCCTCCAGGTGGGGAAGTTCCAGTACGGCCTCGTACTTGCCCACCAGCCCCAGGTACGGCTCCCCGGCCCGGACGCAGCTGTACTCCAGCAGGCCTTCGTAGACGTGGCCGATCTGTTCGACGTCGAGGCCCTTGTACGAGAGTGCCTCGCGGCCCTTGCCCTTGCGGCGCAGGGTCAGCAGTGCGTCCAGGATCTCGTAGACGACCCGGTCGGTGACCTTCGCCTCGGCGAGCCAGGGGAAGCGGGTCGGGTCGAAGAGTGAGCCGCCGTAGGCCGGGATCCACAGCTCGTCGTGGAGGCAGCCGCCGTGGATCGCGGCGAAGAGGGCGAGCAGACGCGGCCATGCAGCGGCTCGGCGGTCGCCCAACTCGCCGCCGTGCAAGGCACGTTCGGCCTCCAGAGCGGCGTGGAGCGGGCCGACGGCGTAGGAGTCGGCGTAGAGGGGGTCGTCGGCGGGTAGGAGTCGCTGCTCTTCCGCGTAGAGGAGGAAGACCAGGCGCATCATCACGGTCAGCGCGCTCTCGTAGAGGCGCTTGCCCTCGACGTCGGCCAGCAGTGTGCGGCCCGCCTCGCGGTCGAGGCGGGAGAGTTCGGCGACCAGCAGGGCGACCGCCTCGCGGACCTGCCTGCCGAGGGTGTCGGTGACCTCGGACTGCTGCTCGACGGTGCGGGCGAAGAGCGCGGCGAGCGAGGTGGTGTGGGCGCCCTGCGCGTCGCGGGGCGGGAGCGCGGCCCGGCGGGCGTGGAGGAGGGTGGCGAACGACCGTAACAGCAGGGGTTCTTCGAGCCACAGGTCCGCGTCGAAGACGGCGAGGGTGGTGGCCTCCTTGGGGCGGGCGTGCACCAGGGCCCATTCGCGGCCGTTGCTGAGCAGGGCGAGCGGGACGCCGCGCCAGCGCGCGAGGTCCGCCGCCCGGTCGACCAGCGAGGCGGTCTCGCCCTTGGCGCGGGTCAGCGACTCGTCCCACTTGGCCCGGAAGTACAGGACGCGTGTCACCGGCCCGTCCTGGCTGGGGCCGATGAGTACGGCGTCCGGGGTGTCGGCCGCGCCGCGCAGCGAGACGGGGAGGGCGGCGCCCTCTCGCAGACCCGGGGTCCAGCCCAGCAGTTCGCCGAGGACCAGCCGCTCCCAGCTGTGGGCGAGGAGGGCCGGGTCCTCCTGGACCTCCGCCCAGGCCTGTCGGACGCGGGACCTGGTCTGGTCGGGCACGGTGTCGAGGCCCTGCGGGAAGACCTCGGTGAGCAGCGGCAGCGCGACGAACGGGCCGTCGGGGCGGAGCAGCCGCAGCCACTCCTCGTGCTGTTCGGCGGGGGTGGGGATGTGGCCCTTGCCGGGTAGACGACGGGACAGGGCGCCGGGGCCGGGGCGGCGGTCGGGCGACGGGCGGGCCATCAGGGGTGGTCTCCTCGGGCGAGAGCGGACGGGACGAGGAAGGTGACGGCGACCGGGAACCAGCGCGGGGTGGGGTCGGCCCAGCGGCGGCGCAACGCTGCGGTTTCCGACTCGACGAGGGCGGGGACGGCACGCACCCGTTCGTGAAGCGCCTCGCGGTCGGCGCGCAGCTGGCGGCGCTCGTCGTCAATCTCGAAGAGCGAGGCCTGCTCCCAGTAGCCGTGGTCGTCGAGGCGGGCGCGGATGGAGCGCTCCAGCTCGGCGAGGACGTTCGTCACGCCCTCGACCTCCTCTTCGCACCGTTTGGCGAGCAGGGTCTGGAGGCTGCGGAACCGGGTGTTGGCACGGGTGCGCAGCGCACGCGAGAGACGGTCCTCCAACTCCGGCCAGCGTTCGGCGAGTCGGTGCCGTATCTCCTCGGCGGGCGGCTCGTCGGTGGCGGCGGCCAGCCAGGCGTCCACCTCGTCCTGACGGGCGGTCGACAAGGTTCCGGCGGTGATGGCGCCGCCTGCGGTGATGATCTCCTCGTGGAGCCGGGCCCCGCCCCTGCCGGAGATCACCACCCGACCGTGGGCGACCACGGCGGGAGTACGGAGCAGGTCGCCGGGGACCACCCGGGCGGTGACCCGGCTCAGCCGCGCCTCCCTGCCGCCGGACCACAGCTCGGCGCGGAGCAGCCGCAGGCACATCTGGACCAGTCGGTGGCCGAGGTGGAGCAGGACGACGTCGGTACGGCCGCGCGCCGCCAACTCGTCGAACACCACGGGGCGTTCGTCTCCGGTGAGCGGATGGCGTAACCCCTCGTTGCGGGCGTGGGCCCAGGCACCGGGGAGCTCGGGGAGGCGGAAGCAGCGGGCGGCGCCGTTCGACCCCGGGTCGGGGACCGGTAGCAGATCCTTGCGGTGGGCCAGCTGTAGCGCGGCGCGGACGACCTGTTCGACGGTCTCGGGGGTGAGGTGGAGGGCGTCGCGGCTGCCCGCCAGTTCGGCGACGAGTTTCTCCAGTTCGCGGGCGAGGTCGCGGTCGACCTTCAGGACCGCCTTGCCGGAGCGCTTGCGTATCTCCGTGTCGGCGGTGGTCCAGTCGGAGCGGCGGCCCAGCATCTTCTGCTCGACCTGCGCGGCGATCACCTCGCCTGCACTGCCCAGGTCCTCGCGGATCTGCTCGGTCTTGCGGGCGGCAACGGCGAGGAAGTGGAGTTCGTCCTCAAGGGTGCCGTCGGCGTGGTCGGAGTCGGTACCGGAAGCGTCGAAGCCCTGCCAGCCTTCGGGCACGAAGTGGTAGACGTCCACCTGGTCGGCGCGCTGTCCGTGACGGTCGACACGGCCGTTGCGCTGCTCCAGCCGGTTGGGGTTCCACGGGATCTCCCAGTGGAGGAGGCGGTGGCAGTGGGCCTGCAGGTTGATGCCCTCGCTGGCGGCGTCAGTGGCGAGCAGGATACGGACGGGGGAGAGGGCAGGATCCTCCTGGAAGACCGTCTTGACGTGCTCGCGTTCATCCTGCCGCTGGCCGCCGTAGAGTTCCGCGATCCGCTCCCTCGGGTACCCCGCGGCGATGAGCCGTTCCAGCAGCCAGCGCTGGGTGTCGCGGTACTCGGTGAAGACGATGACCCGGTCCGGATTCCACTCGCCCTTCGGACCTTCCGGGCAGGCGATCCCGTCGAGCCATTCGCGGAAGGCGGTGAACTTCGCGTCCGGGCGATGGGACGCCTTGCGGGCCCAGACGGACAGCTCCCTGAGCCGAGTGTGTTCTTCGGCGTCGAGCGGGCGCGACGCCTCTCGTACGGCGGTGAGGGCGCGCTCGGCAGCCTCTGCGTGCTCGTCGTCGCTCTCGGCGGTCTCCTCGACCTGGTCGATCAGCGGGCGGAGCACCTTCTCGCTGGCAGCGGGTTGCCGGGTGGCGGGCTGCTGCCGGGTCATCGTCTCCAGGTGGACATCGACGGTTTCGGCAAAGGCCTTCGGCGAGGACAGGAACCGCTTCTTCAACAGCGTGGTCACGAACTCGCCGGCAGCGCGCTCGGCGCGGCTGGCGGCGCCGTCGCGACGGGAGCGGGCATAGGCGGTCAGACTCTCGTAGGCCGCCCGCGCCTCATCGGTGTACCGCACCTCAAGCGCGTGCGGGACGCGCTTGGGGAAGCGCGGCTTGCCGTCCCAGCCAGGGGGCAGCTCGGACTTCAGGCGGCGCACCATCACCCGTCGCAGCTGCTCGTCCGAGGGCTTCACACCGCGGGCGAAGCGGTGGTCGTCGAGGAGCTCCAGCAGCGCGGTGAAGGATTCCAGGAAGCCGTTGTGGGGAGTGGCGGAGAGGAAGAGGCGGTGCTCGCAGTGCGGAGCGAGGGCCCGGATCGCCTTGGTGCGCTGCGAGTCGACGGCGTACCTGCCGGTGCCCGAGGGGGCGCAGGTGTGGACTTCGTCCACGACCAGTAGGTCGAAGGCCCGGGGGTACTCCGGTACGTGGGGAAGTACCTCGCGGAGCATCCGCAGTGGGCGCTCCCGTTTCAGCCAGTCCACCGAGACGATCAGCCGTGGAAAGTGCGTCCAGGGATTGGCGTACAGGCCCCTGGAGCGTCGCAGTTCGCGCAGGAGCGCGCTGTCGACGATACGGAAGTCCAGGCCGAACTTGTCCCGCATCTCGTCGCGCCACTGGAGGGTGAGTCCGGCGGGGCAGACGATCAGCATGCTGCGGGCCCGGTGGCGGAGCATGAGTTCCTGCATGACCAGGCCCGCCTCGACCGTCTTGCCGAGGCCGACGTCGTCGGCGATGAGCAGGTTGGTGCGGGGCATGGACAACGCGCGGACCACCGGGTCGAGCTGGTATTCCTGGATCTCCACGCCGGAACGGAAGGGGGCCTGGAGGGCGGTCCGGTCGGCCGAGGCGATGGCACCCCAGCGGACCGCGTCGAGGAAGGCGTCGAGCCGGTCCGGAGCATCGAACCCGGCGGCGGGGGTGGGCAGCGCGTACTGGTCGTGGACGAAAGGCGACTGTTCGAGCTCCCACACCACACGCAGTTCCTCATCGCGTGCGTCGTCTTCGACGGAGACCAAGGTCACCAGATGAGACGGTACGCCCTGCGCGGCGCGTGCAGGATCTTCTGCGGCGACGGAGGAGCGGGTCACCTCCGTGACCACCCACTGGCGGTTCCTTACTGTGACGAGTTGCCCGGGGGTGGGGCTCGTAGACTCGGCTTCGGCCTGTCCGGTGTCCTCTGCTAAGTGGATGGTCACGCTCGCCCCCATGTTCGGTCACACGCTGCCGCAGCTTGGTGCCGCAGTGTCACGCTGTCCGCGTAGCTTACGGCGCTGGGCGCCCGCGGATCGGGGCTTGACCGAGAAAAGAATTTCTTATGCCAACCCCAGGTGGGAGCGTCAACCCGCCCCGCCCCGATTGGCCATAGCGCCTAGCGGTATGGCACACTTGCCAGGTTGCTCGGTTGAGTGCCGATGCTGCGCGCCTCCCGTCGGGAGGACTGGAAGCGAGTCCCGCAGTACTCGTCGCCCCTTGTCAGGGGCGGAAGTACGGGAATCTTCCGGGAAGCGTCAGCGCGGGGCTCGCCAGGCGCCCGGTGGATGTCTTTCCCCCAACTCCCTCGAATCGGGGATCCCCCATGGGGATTTCTATGAGAGGGAGTGCGACACGCCCGACCGCGTGGGTCGGGGAAGTCGCAGGGAAAGCGCCAGACATCGGGTCCCAGAGCGTTACGAGAGACAGGACTACGGAGTAGCCATGGCGGGACAGAAGATCCGCATCCGGCTCAAGGCCTACGACCACGAGGTCATCGACTCCTCGGCGAAGAAGATCGTCGAGACGGTGACCCGTACTGGTGCGCAGGTCGCAGGCCCGGTGCCGCTGCCCACTGAGAAGAACGTGTACTGCGTCATCAAGTCGCCGCACAAGTACAAGGACTCGCGCGAGCACTTCGAGATGCGTACGCACAAGCGCCTCATCGACATCCTCGACCCCACGCCGAAGACGGTTGACTCGCTGATGCGTCTCGACCTGCCGGCCGGCGTCGACATCGAGATCAAGCTCTGAGGTGACGCGCGAGATGGCTAAGCAGATTAAGGGCGTCCTGGGCGAGAAGCTCGGCATGACCCAGGTCTGGGACGAGAACAACCGTGTCGTCCCGGTGACCGTGGTCAAGGCCGGGCCCTGTGTCGTTACCCAGGTCCGCACCGCTGACACCGACGGCTACGAGGCCGTGCAGATCGCCTTCGGCGAGATCGACCCGCGCAAGGTGAACAAGCCCCTCAAGGGCCACTTCGCCAAGGCCGAGGTGACCCCGCGCCGCCACCTGGTGGAGCTGCGTACCGCTGACGCCAGCGAGTACGCGCTCGGCCAGGAGATCACCGCCGAGGTGTTCGAGGCCGGCGTCAAGGTCGACGTCACCGGCAAGAGCAAGGGCAAGGGCTTCGCCGGTGTCATGAAGCGCCACAACTTCCGTGGCCTCGGCGCCGGGCACGGCACCCAGCGCAAGCACCGCTCGCCCGGTTCCATCGGTGGCTGCGCCACCCCGGGCCGTGTGTTCAAGGGTCTGCGCATGGCAGGCCGTATGGGCAACGAGCGGGTCACCACCCAGAACCTGACCGTCCACGCCGTTGACGCGGAGAAGGGCCTGCTGCTCATCAAGGGCGCGGTTCCTGGTCCGAACGGCGGCCTCGTCCTGGTCCGTACCGCGGCCAAGGGGGCCTGAGGTAACCGATGAGCACCATTGACATCCTTTCGCCGGCAGGCGACAAGGCCGGGACCGTCGAGCTCCCCGCGGAGATCTTCGACGCCAAGGTCAGCATTCCGCTGATCCACCAGGTCGTTGTCGCGCAGCTGGCCGCTGCCCGTCAGGGCACGCACAAGACCAAGACCCGCGGCGAGGTCCGCGGCGGTGGCAAGAAGCCGTACCGCCAGAAGGGCACCGGCCGCGCCCGTCAGGGTTCGACCCGCGCTCCGCAGTTCGCCGGCGGTGGCGTCGTGCACGGCCCCGTGCCGCGCGACTACTCGCAGCGGACCCCGAAGAAGATGGTCAAGGCCGCCCTGCGTGGCGCCCTGACCGACCGCGCGCGTCACAACCGCATCCACGTCGTGTCCGGCGTCGTCGAGGGCTCCGCCCCGTCGACCAAGTCGGCCAAGACGCTGCTGGGCAAGATCAGCGACCGTAAGAATGTCCTGCTGGTCGTCGAGCGCGCTGACGAGGCCGCCTGGCTGTCCGCCCGCAACCTGCCCCAGGTCCACATCCTGGAGGCCGGCCAGCTGAACACGTACGACGTGCTCGTCTCGGACGACGTGGTCTTCACGAAGGACGCCTTCGACCGCTTCATCGGTAACGGCGCCGCTGAGACTGAAGGGAGCGCCGCCTGATGAGCGAGAGCACCGCCGTCCAGGCAAACGCGGCCACCAGCAAGACCTTCACGGACCTCCGTGACGTGCTGCTCAAGCCGGTGGTTTCGGAGAAGAGCTACGCGCTGCTCGACGAGAACAAGTACACGTTCATCGTCGCGCCCGGCGCCAACAAGACCCAGATCAAGCAGGCCGTCGAGTCGGTCTTCTCGGTCAAGGTCACCGGGGTCAACACGATCAACCGGCAGGGTAAGCGCAAGCGCACCAAGACCGGTTTCGGCAAGCGCAAGGACACCAAGCGCGCCATCGTGACCCTCGCTGAGGGCGACCGTATCGACATCTTCGGCGGCCCGGTCTCCTAACGGAGTCTGAGTCGTCCAGAAGTCCGGAATTTTCCGAGGACTGAGAGACAATGGGTATCCGCAAGTACAAGCCGACGACCCCGGGCCGTCGTGGCTCCAGCGTCGCCGACTTCGTCGAGATCACGCGGTCCACGCCGGAGAAGTCGCTGGTCCGCCCGCTGCACAGCAAGGGCGGCCGTAACAACGCCGGTCGTGTGACCGTCCGCCACCAGGGCGGTGGCCACAAGCGCGCCTTCCGTGTGATCGACTTCCGTCGTCACGACAAGGACGGCGTGCCGGCCAAGGTCGCGCACATCGAGTACGACCCCAACCGCACCGCGCGCATCGCACTGCTGCACTACGCGGACGGCGAGAAGCGCTACATCCTCGCCCCGGCCAAGCTGGCCCAGGGCGACCGGGTTGAGGCCGGCCCCAACGCCGACATCAAGCCGGGCAACAACCTCCCGCTGCGCAACATCCCGGTGGGTACGACGATCCACGCGATCGAGCTGCGTCCCGGCGGCGGCGCGAAGATCTCCCGCTCCGCGGGCGCTTCGGTCCAGCTGCTGGCGAAGGAGGGCTCCATGGCCACCCTTCGTATGCCGTCCGGCGAGGTTCGCATGGTCGACGTCCGCTGCCGCGCCACCGTCGGCGAGGTCGGCAACGCCGAGCAGTCGAACATCAACTGGGGCAAGGCCGGCCGCATGCGCTGGAAGGGCGTCCGCCCGACCGTTCGTGGTGTCGCGATGAACCCGGTCGACCACCCGCACGGTGGTGGTGAGGGCAAGACCTCCGGTGGTCGCCACCCGGTCAGCCCCTGGGGCCAGAAGGAAGGACGTACTCGCCGGCCGAAGAAGGCCAGCGACAAGCTCATCGTCCGCCGCCGCAAGACGAACAAGAAGCGCTAGGAGCGGGTTTAGATGCCGCGCAGTCTCAAGAAGGGGCCCTTCGTCGACGACCACCTGATCAAGAAGGTGGACGTACAGAACGAGGCAGGCACCAAGAACGTCATCAAGACCTGGTCCCGCCGCTCGATGATCATCCCGGCGATGCTGGGCCACACGATCGCGGTGCACGACGGCCGTAAGCACGTCCCGGTGTTCGTCACCGAGTCGATGGTCGGCCACAAGCTCGGCGAGTTTGCGCCGACCCGCACCTTCCGCGGCCACGAGAAGGACGACCGCAAGTCGCGTCGTCGCTGATCGGCGGAGTGCGAAGACTATGACTGACACCGAAGGGACAACCATGGAAGCCAGGGCCCAGGCGCGGTACATCCGCGTCACGCCCATGAAGGCCCGCCGCGTGGTGGACCTCATCCGTGGCATGGACGCCACGGAGGCTCAGGCGGTCCTGCGATTCGCTCCGCAGGCCGCGAGCGTGCCGGTGGGCAAGGTGCTGGACAGCGCCATTGCCAACGCCGCGCACAACTACGACCACACGGACGCCAACTCGCTGTACATCAGCGAGGCGTTCGTGGACGAGGGCCCGACCCTGAAGCGGTTCCGGCCGCGCGCCCAGGGCCGTGCCTACCGGATCCGTAAGCGGACCAGCCACATCACCGTGGTCGTCTCCAGCAAGGAAGGGACCCGGTAATGGGCCAGAAGGTTAACCCGCACGGGTTCCGGCTCGGCATCACCACGGACTTCAAGTCCCGGTGGTACGCCGACAAGCTGTACAAGGACTACGTCAAGGAAGACGTCGCCATCCGCCGGATGATGACGCAGGGCATGGAGCGTGCCGGTATCTCCAAGGTGGAGATCGAGCGCACCCGTGACCGCGTCCGCGTCGACATCCACACCGCCCGGCCGGGCATCGTCATCGGCCGTCGCGGCGCGGAGGCCGACCGTATCCGCGGCGACCTGGAGAAGCTCACCGGCAAGCAGGTGCAGCTGAACATCCTTGAGGTCAAGAACCCGGAGACCGACGCTCAGCTGGTGGCCCAGGCCGTCGCCGAGCAGCTCGCCTCCCGTGTCTCCTTCCGTCGCGCCATGCGTAAGAGCATGCAGGGCACGATGAAGGCCGGCGCCAAGGGCATCAAGATCCAGTGTGGTGGCCGTCTCGGCGGCGCCGAGATGTCCCGCTCCGAGTTCTACCGCGAGGGCCGGGTTCCGCTGCACACCCTGCGCGCCAACGTGGACTACGGCTTCTTCGAGGCCAAGACCACCTTCGGCCGCATCGGTGTGAAGGTGTGGATCTACAAGGGCGACGTGAAGAACATCGCCGAGGTCCGCGCCGAAGGCGCCGCCGCCCGTGCGGGCAACCGCCCGTCGCGTGGTCCCGGTGGCGGCAGTGACCGTCCGCAGCGCCGCGGTGGCGAGCGCGGCGGCCGTGGCCGTCGGCCGCAGCAGGGCGGAGAGGCCCAGGCCCCCAAGGCCGAGGCTCCCGCCGCTGAGGCTCCGGCAGCGGAGACCACCGGAACGGAGGCCTGACCCCCATGCTGATCCCCCGTAGGGTCAAGCACCGCAAGCAGCACCACCCCAAGCGCTCCGGCATGGCCAAGGGCGGCACCGAGCTGGCGTTCGGTGAGTACGGCATCCAGGCCGTGACCCCGGCCTACGTGACGAACCGGCAGATCGAGTCCGCTCGTATCGCCATCACCCGTCACATCCGCCGTGGCGGCAAGGTGTGGATCAACATCTACCCGGACCGTCCGCTGACCAAGAAGCCGGCCGAAACCCGCATGGGTTCCGGTAAGGGCTCGCCCGAGTGGTGGGTCGCGAACGTCAAGCCCGGTCGGGTGATGTTCGAGCTGTCTTTCCCGAACGAGAAGGTTGCCAAGGAGGCGCTGACCCGCGCCGCCCACAAGCTTCCGATGAAGTGCCGGATCGTCCGGCGCGAGGCAGGTGAGTCGTGATGGCGGCCGGTACCAAGGCGACCGAGCTGCGCGAGCTGAACAACGAGGAACTCGTTGCCAAGCTTCGTGAGGCCAAGGAGGAGCTGTTCAACCTCCGCTTCCAGGCGGCCACCGGACAGCTTGAGAACAACTCCCGGCTCAAGGTTGTCCGCAAGGACATCGCCCGGATCTACACCCTCATGCGTGAGCGTGAGCTCGGCATCGAGACGGTGGAGAGCGCCTGATGAGCGAGAAGAATGTGACTGAGACGAACGAGCGCGGATTCCGCAAGACCCGTGAGGGTCTGGTCGTCAGCGACAAGATGGACAAGACCGTCGTCGTCGCCGTCGAGGACCGCGTCAAGCACGCGCTGTACGGCAAGGTCATCCGCCGTACCAACAAGCTCAAGGCGCACGACGAGCAGAACGCCGCGGGTGTCGGCGACCGCGTCCTCCTGATGGAGACCCGGCCGCTGTCCGCGACCAAGCGCTGGCGCGTCGTCGAGATCCTCGAGAAGGCCAAGTAATTCCCGAAGGCATTCGCCTTCTGGACAGTTCCGCCAGGCTCGGCAGGGGCTTCGTTGAAGCCCCTGCCGGGAACCGGCAGACGATCAGGAGATAGACGTGATCCAGCAGGAGTCGCGACTGCGTGTCGCCGACAACACTGGTGCCAAGGAGATCCTTTGCATCCGTGTTCTCGGTGGCTCGGGTCGCCGCTACGCGGGAATCGGTGACGTCATCGTCGCCACCGTCAAGGACGCGATCCCCGGTGGCAACGTGAAGAAGGGCGAGGTCGTCAAGGCGGTCATCGTCCGGACCGTCAAGGAGCGGCGCCGTCCGGACGGCTCGTACATCCGCTTCGACGAGAACGCCGCCGTCATCCTCAAGAACGACGGCGACCCCCGCGGTACCCGCATCTTCGGCCCGGTGGGCCGCGAGCTGCGCGAGAAGAAGTTCATGAAGATCGTTTCTCTCGCGCCGGAGGTGCTGTAACCGATGAAGATCAAGAAGGGCGACCTGGTCCAGGTCATCACCGGTAAGGACAAGGGCAAGCAGGGCAAGGTCATCCAGGCCTTCCCGCGCGAGGACCGTGTCCTGGTCGAGGGTGTCAACCGGGTCAAGAAGCACACCAAGGTCGGCCAGACCGCGCGTGGGTCGAAGACCGGCGGCATCGTGACCGTCGAGGCCCCCATCCACGTCAGCAACGTGCAGCTGGTCGTGGAGAAGGACGGCAAGAAGGTCGTCACCCGCGTCGGCTACCGCTTTGACGAGGACGGCAACAAGATCCGCGTTGCCAAGCGGACCGGTGAGGACATCTGATGACTACCACCACCTCTCCGCGCCTCAAGCAGCGCTACCGCGAGGAGATCTCGGGCAAGCTGCGTGACGAGTTCAAGTACGAGAACGTCATGCAGGTCCCGGGTCTGACCAAGATCGTGGTCAACATGGGTGTGGGCGACGCCGCCCGCGACTCCAAGCTGATCGAGGGCGCCATCCGCGACCTCGCCACGATCACCGGCCAGAAGCCGGCCGTGACCAAGGCCCGCAAGTCCATCGCGCAGTTCAAGCTGCGTGAGGGCCAGCCGATCGGTGCCCACGTCACCCTCCGCGGTGACCGCATGTGGGAGTTCCTGGACCGCCTGCTGTCGCTCGCGCTGCCGCGCATCCGCGACTTCCGCGGTCTGTCGCCGAAGCAGTTCGACGGCCGGGGCAACTACACCTTCGGTCTCACGGAGCAGGTCATGTTCCACGAGATCGACCAGGACAAGATCGACCGCGTCCGGGGTATGGACATCACCGTGGTGACCACGGCGACCAACGACGACGAGGGCCGCGCCCTCCTTCGTCACCTCGGCTTCCCGTTCAAGGAGGCGTGAGCCGTGGCGAAGAAGGCTCTCATTGCCAAGGCCGCCCGCAAGCCCAAGTTCGCGGTGCGTGCGTACACGCGCTGCCAGCGCTGCGGCCGTCCGCACTCCGTGTACCGCAAGTTCGGCCTGTGCCGCGTGTGCCTTCGTGAGATGGCTCACCGCGGCGAGCTGCCGGGCGTGACCAAGAGCTCCTGGTAACAACCCACTTGGGTTGTGCCGGGCTCTCGGTAAGCAAGTGGGTGTCGGGAGCCCAATCCCAACTGCCGTAAGGTAGAGGGGTTGGGCGCCCGCCGCCCAGGACCGCGCGCGGGCCTTGCCCGCTAGAAGTCGCTTACTACGCCGTAGGTCCCCGTGCCGCACCCGTCCCCAGTCCGCTGGGGGAGAGGGATGGCGCATATAGGAAACCCCGGCGAGAGAGGCCACAGGCCATCATGACCATGACCGACCCCATCGCAGACATGCTCACGCGTCTGCGGAACGCGAACTCGGCCTACCACGACGACGTCGTGATGCCGTTCAGCAAGATCAAGTCGCACATCGCGGAGATCCTCCAGCAGGAGGGTTACATCGCAGGTTGGAAGGTGGAGGACGCCGAGGTCGGCAAGAACCTCCACATCGACCTGAAGTTCGGCCCCAACCGCGAGCGCTCGATCGCCGGCATCAAGCGGATCAGCAAGCCGGGTCTGCGGGTCTACGCAAAGTCCACCAACCTGCCGAAGGTGCTCGGCGGCCTGGGCGTGGCGATCATCTCCACGTCGCAGGGTCTGCTCACCGGCCAGCAGGCCGCCAAGAAGGGCGTAGGCGGGGAAGTCCTCGCCTACGTCTGGTAACTCGGGAAACGGAGGTTTAGCCATGTCGCGTATTGGACGGCTGCCCATCCAGGTTCCCGCCGGCGTGGACGTCACCATCGATGGCCGTACGGTCCAGGTGAAGGGTCCCAAGGGATCCCTCTCCCACACCGTTGCCGCGCCCATCGAGATCGCCAAGGGCGACGACAACTCCCTGGTTGTCTCCCGCCCGAATGATGAGCGTGAGTCGAAGGCCCTGCACGGCCTGTCCCGCACGCTGGTGGCGAACATGATCACCGGCGTGACCCAGGGCTACAGCAAGGCGCTGGAGATCAGCGGTGTTGGTTACCGCGTCCAGGCGAAGGGCTCCAACCTGGAGTTCTCTCTGGGCTACAGCCACCCGATCCTCGTCGAGGCCCCGGAGGGGATCACCTTCAAGGTGGACTCCCCGACCAAGTTCAGCGTCGAGGGCATCGACAAGCAGAAGGTCGGCGAGGTCGCCGCGAACATCCGCAAGCTGCGCAAGCCCGACCCGTACAAGGCCAAGGGCGTGAAGTACGCGGGCGAGGTCATCCGCCGCAAGGTCGGAAAGGCTGGTAAGTAAGCCATGGCATACGGTGTGAAGATCGCCAAGGGCGACGCCTACAAGGGCACCGCTCGCAAGCGCCGCGCCATCCGTGGTCGTAAGCGCATCAGCGGTACGCCGGAGACTCCGCGTCTGGTCGTGACCCGGTCCAACCGGGGCATCTCGGCGCAGGTCATCGACGACGTCGCGGGCCACACGCTCGCGTCCGCGTCGACCCTCGACACCTCGATCCGGGGCACCGAGGGCGACAAGTCGGCCCACGCCAAGAAGGTCGGCGCGCTGGTCGCCGAGCGGGCGAAGGCCGCGGGCGTCGAGAGCGTCGTGTTCGACCGCGCGGGTAACCGGTACGCCGGGCGCATCGCCGCCCTGGCGGACGCCGCCCGCGAGGCCGGGCTCAAGTTCTGAGCCGGTTCCGTAGCAGCGGAAGTCAACGAGAGAGGTAATTCCAATGGCTGGACCCCAGCGCCGCGGTGGCGGCGCCGGTGGCGGCGAGCGGCGGGACCGGAAGGACCGGCGCGACGGCGGCGCCGCGGCTGAGAAGACCGCGTACGTCGAGCGCGTCGTCGCGATCAACCGCGTCGCCAAGGTAGTCAAGGGTGGTCGTCGTTTCAGCTTCACCGCGCTGGTCGTGGTGGGCGATGGCGATGGCCAGGTGGGTGTTGGTTACGGCAAGGCCAAGGAGGTGCCGGCCGCCATCGCCAAGGGTGTTGAGGAGGCCAAGAAGCACTTCTTCCGGGTCCCCCGTATCCAGGGCACCATCCCGCACCCGATCCAGGGCGAGAAGGCCGCTGGTGTCGTGCTGCTCAAGCCGGCGTCCCCCGGTACCGGTGTTATCGCCGGTGGCCCGGTGCGTGCCGTGCTGGAGTGCGCGGGCATCCACGACGTGCTGAGCAAGTCGCTCGGCTCGTCCAACCCGATCAACATCGTGCACGCCACGGTGGAGGCTCTCCAGGGGCTGCAGCGTCCCGAGGAGATCGCCGCCCGTCGTGGTCTGCCGCTTGAGGACGTGGCTCCGGCCGCTCTGCTGCGGGCGCGTGCAGGGGCGGGTGCGTAATCGTGGCCCGTCTGAAGATCACGCAGACCAAGTCCTACATCGGTAGCAAGCAGAACCACCGTGACACCCTGCGTTCGCTCGGGCTCAAGCGCCTGCACGACGTGGTCGTCAAGGAGGACCGCCCGGAGATCCGCGGCATGGCGCACACCGTGCGTCACCTCGTCACGGTCGAGGAGGTTGACTGACATGGCGGAGGCTAAGCCGCTGAAGGTCCACAACCTCCGTCCGGCTCCGGGCGCCAAGACCGCCAAGACCCGTGTGGGTCGTGGTGAGGCGTCCAAGGGCAAGACGGCCGGTCGTGGCACCAAGGGCACCAAGGCCCGTTACCAGGTTCCGGAGCGCTTCGAGGGTGGGCAGATGCCCCTCCACATGCGGCTCCCGAAGCTCAAGGGCTTCAAGAACCCCGCCCACAAGCAGTTCCAGGTGGTGAACCTGGACAAGCTGGCCGAGCTCTACCCGCAGGGTGGCGAGGTCACGGTGGCCGACCTGGTCGCCAAGGGCGCTGTTCGCAAGAACGAGCTCGTCAAGGTGCTCGGTCAGGGCGACCTCTCCGTGGCGCTGCAGGTGACGGTCGACGCCGTCTCCGGCCCCGCCAAGGAGAAGATCGCCGCCGCTGGCGGCACCGTCACCGAGCTCGTCTGAGCCTGAGCTTGTCTGAAGCTTGGTGATTCAACCAGCCGGGGATGCCCAAAGAAGTTGGGGCATCCCCGGTTGGTCATTCCTTGGGTGGCTTCGTCGCCGGTAAGGTGGCGAGGTAACCCGTCGGTACCTTTCGGTGCCCACGTCAGTACCCAGTCGACCTCACGACCGTCACCTTCCGCGTTGCGCGGGAGGCGCAGGAGGCACCGTGCTCACCGCGTTCGCCCGGGCGTTCAGGACGCCCGACCTGCGCAAGAAGCTGCTGTTCACGTTGGGCGTCCTGGTGCTGTTCCGGCTCGGTGCGCACATTCCGGTGCCCGGGGTGGACTACCAGAACGTCAACCAGTGCATCAAGGAGGCCGGCGGCAACGGCGGCCTCTTCGGCATGATCAACATGTTCAGCGGCGGAGCGCTCCTGCAGCTGACCATCTTCGCGCTGGGGATCATGCCGTACATCACGGCGAGCATCATCCTCCAACTGCTGACCGTGGTCATTCCGCGCCTGGAAGCCCTCAAGAAGGAGGGTCAGGCCGGTACCGCGAAGATCACGCAGTACACCCGTTACCTGACGCTGGCGCTGGCCATCCTCCAGGGCACCGGCCTGGTGGCCACCGCGCAGAGCGGCACCCTGTTCCGTACCTGCCAGGTCGGCAACCAGATCGTGCCCGACCAGTCGATCTTCCGGACCGCCGTCATGGTCATCACGATGACCGCGGGCACCGTCATGATCATGTGGCTGGGTGAGCTCATCACCGACCGCGGCATCGGCAACGGCATGTCGATCCTGATGTTCACCTCGATCGCGGCCGGGTTCCCCAGCGCGCTGTGGGGGATCAAGAAGTCCGGCAAGATCGTCGGCGGTTGGGGCGAGTTCGCCATCGTCATCGCGGTCGGCCTGGCGATGGTCTGCCTGGTGGTCTTCGTCGAGCAGGCCCAGCGCCGGATCCCGGTCCAGTACGCGAAACGCATGATCGGCCGCCGGTCCTACGGCGGTACGTCGACGTACATCCCGGTCAAGGTCAACCAGGCCGGTGTGATCCCGGTCATCTTCGCGTCGTCGCTGCTCTACATTCCGGCGCTGGTCGTCCAGTTCAGCGGTAACTCCACGTCCGGGTGGGCACAGTGGATCAGTACCAATTTGACCAAGGGTGACCACCCGATCTACCTGACCCTGTACTTCCTGCTGATTGTCTTCTTCGCTTTCTTCTACGTGGCCATTTCCTTCAACCCCGAAGAAGTTGCCGACAACATGAAGAAGTATGGTGGCTTCATCCCGGGTATCCGGGCCGGACGACCCACGGCGGAGTACTTGAGCTATGTGCTCAACCGGATCACCTGGCCGGGCTCGCTCTACCTGGGTCTGATCGCCCTCGTGCCCACGGTGGCGATCGCGTTCTTCCAGGGAAGCGCCAACAACTTCCCCTTCGGAGGCACCAGCATCCTCATCATCGTGGGCGTCGGCCTGGAGACCGTGAAGCAGATCGAGAGCCAGCTCCAGCAGCGCAACTACGAAGGGTTCCTCCGCTGATGAGAATCGTCCTCGTCGGGCCGCCTGGCGCTGGTAAGGGCACGCAAGCCCAGTACCTCGCCAAGAACCTGTCGATCCCGCATATCTCCACCGGCGACCTCTTCCGCGCCAACATCAGCCAGGGCACGCCGCTCGGCAAGCAGGCGCAGGAGTACATGAAGGCCGGTCAGCTGGTTCCGGACGAGGTCACCATCGCGATGGCGGAGGACCGTATGTCGCAGCCGGACGCCCAGCACGGGTTCCTGCTGGACGGTTTCCCGCGCAACCTCGGCCAGGCCGAGGCGCTGGACAAGTTCCTCAAGGAGCGCGGTCTCGCGCTGGACGCGGTGCTGGACCTGGAGGTCCCCGAGGACGAGGTGGTCAAGCGGATCGCCGGTCGCCGGATCTGCCGCAAGGACAACAGCCACGTCTTCCACGTCACGTACAGCCCGCCCAAGCAGGAGGGCGTGTGCGACATCTGCGGCGGCGAGCTGTACCAGCGCGAAGACGACCACGAGGACACCGTCCGTAAGCGCCTTGAGGTCTACCACACCGAGACCGAGCCGATCATCGACTACTACAAGGGGCAGGACCTCGTGGTGACGATCTCGGCGCTCGGCAAGGTGGACGAGGTCACCCGGCGCGCCATGGAGGCGCTGGGCCGGTCCGAGGCCGCCTAGGCCCGGACGGGCCGGACAGGCCCGGTTTCCCCGACGTACGACGGTCGGCCGCGGCGCCCCAGAGGCACCGCGGCCGTACTGTTGCTGTATTCCCAGGACCCCCTGAAGACGGAAGGCGCAAGCCGATGGTTGAGATCAAGACCCCGGAGCAGATCGCGAAGATGCGCGCCGCGGGACTGGTCGTGGCGGCGATGCACAAGGCCTGCGCCGAGGCGGCGGTGCCGGGTGCCAGCACCAAGGACCTGGACGAGATCGCGGCCAAGGTGCTCTCCGACCACGGTGCCAAGCCGAACTTCCTGGGATACGGCGGCTTCCCCGGCAACATCTGTACCTCGGTGAACGACGTCGTGGTGCACGGCATCCCGAACCGGGAAACGGTCCTGCGGTCCGGCGACATCATCTCCATCGACGCCGGTGCGATCGTGGACGGCTGGCACGGTGACGCCGCGGTCACCGTCTTCGTCGGCGACGGACACGCTCCCGAGCTGCACGAGCTGAGCCGGGTGACCGAGGAGTCGATGTGGGCGGGGATCGCCGCGTTCCGCAACGGCGACCGGCTGATCGACGTCTCCAAGGCCATCGAGTCCTACATCCGCCGCCAGCCGCGTCCGGCTACCGGCAAGTACGGGATCATCGAGGACTACGGCGGCCACGGCATCGGCTCGCAGATGCACATGGACCCGCACCTGCTGAACTACGTCTCCCGCCGGCGCGGCCGCGGTCCGAAGCTGGTGCCCGGCATGTGCCTGGCCATCGAGCCGATGGTGAGCCTGGGCAGCTCGACCACCCATGTCCTGGAGGACGAGTGGACGGTCAAGACCGACGACGGTACGTGGGCCTGCCACTGGGAGCACTCGGTCGCGCTGACCGAGCAGGGCCCGCTGGTGCTGACCGCGGTGGACGGCGGCAAGGCGAAGCTGGCCGAGTACGGGATCACCGCGGCGCCGGATCCGCTGGCGTAATGCGGGGCGACGGACGGATTCCGGGGCAGCCGCTCGAAGCCTGTGAGGCGCCCCGGGCGCTGAGCCCGCGAGGGCGGCGTCAGGAGGATTCTGCGGCGGCAAGGCGAAGCCGGCCGAGTACGGGATCACCGCGGCGCCGGATCCGCTGGCGTAACGATCTTCTGCCGTGGGCAGAGGGATGCCACAGGGCACCCTCGATTCGTGATTCCGCGAGGGCTGACGTAGACTGATGCGTCGGCTCACGTATACGCGCATGCCTGCGTACGTATATGCGGGTCGATCAAGGTAGCCGATCTCGAAAGGCGAAGCGTGCCCAAGAAGCAAGGGGCCATCGAAATCGAGGGCACCGTGATCGAGTCTCTGCCGAACGCAATGTTCAAGGTGGAGCTCCAGAACGGGCACAAGGTCCTCGCGCACATCAGCGGCAAGATGCGCATGCACTACATCCGCATCCTGCCGGACGACCGGGTCGTGGTGGAGCTGTCTCCGTACGACCTGACGCGCGGTCGGATCGTCTACCGCTACAAGTAGATCTCAGCCCGTGCCCCGCTCCCGTGGGGTGCTGGCACGACCCGGAGAACCTCACATCCCATGAAGGTCAAGCCGAGCGTCAAGAAGATCTGCGACAAGTGCAAGGTGATCCGCCGTCACGGCCGGGTCATGGTCATCTGCGACAACCTGCGCCACAAGCAGCGCCAGGGCTGACGTACGACTGATCTGCACTCGCAGTTCTTCGCGCGACGTATACACGTACATACGCAGTCACCCGACCCCTCGCGCGAGCGCGGGGACGATACCCCCGGTGGAGGCCGGGGACCCGGCTCGTAAGTCTTAACCACGAGTCTTACGGGAACGGTGCTGCGGAAGACCTCCAACATCAACAGGAGCCAGATTCATGGCACGCCTCGCAGGCGTTGACCTCCCGCGCGAGAAGCGCATCGAGGTCGCTCTGACCTACGTCTTCGGCATCGGTCGTACCCGTGCCCAGGAGACCCTGAAGAACACCGGCGTGAACCCGGACACCCGCGTCCGCGACCTTGCCGAGGACGACCTCGTCAAGATCAACCAGTGGGTGGACGCCAACTACCGGACCGAGGGTGACCTCCGCCGGGAGATCCAGGCGGACATTCGCCGCAAGGTCGAGATCGGCTGCTACCAGGGTCTGCGGCACCGCCGTGGCCTGCCGGTGCACGGTCAGCGCACCCACACCAACGCCCGCACCCGCAAGGGCCCGCGTCGCGCCATCGCCGGCAAGAAGAAGCCGGGCAAGAAGTAGTCCGAGAGCAGGACGCTGCAAGCGGTCCGTGCTGTAGGACCGACCACCTCCACGGGAGTAATTACCTATGCCTCCGAAGGGCCGTCAGGCCGGCGCCAAGAAGGTGCGCCGCAAGGAGAAGAAGAACGTCGCCCACGGGCACGCTCACATCAAGAGCACGTTCAACAACACCATCGTCTCGATCACCGACCCCACGGGCAACGTGATCTCCTGGGCCTCGGCCGGCCACGTCGGCTTCAAGGGCTCGCGCAAGTCGACCCCGTTCGCCGCGCAGATGGCCGCCGAGTCGGCTGCCCGTCGCGCGCAGGAGCACGGCATGCGCAAGGTCGACGTGTTCGTCAAGGGTCCGGGTTCCGGCCGTGAGACCGCGATCCGCTCGCTGCAGGCCACCGGCCTGGAGGTGGGCTCGATCCAGGACGTCACCCCGACCCCGCACAACGGCTGCCGCCCGCCGAAGCGCCGCCGCGTCTGACCAGCTGAAGTAGGAGAACTAAGACAATGGCGCGTTACACCGGGGCCGACTGCAAGCGTTGCCGTCGGGAGAAGCAGAAGCTCTTCCTCAAGGGGAGCAAGTGCGAGAGCGCGAAGTGCCCGATCGAGATCCGTCCTTACCCCCCGGGTGAGCACGGTCGCGGGCGCACCAAGGACAGCGAGTACCTGCTGCAGAAGCGCGAGAAGCAGAAGTGCGCGCGCATCTACGGTGTCCTTGAGAAGCAGTTCCGTGGGTACTACGAGGAGGCGAACAGGAAGACCGGCAAGACCGGTGAGAACCTGCTCCGCATCCTGGAGTCCCGTCTGGACAACGTGGTCTACCGGGCCGGCTTCGCCAAGTCCCGCGACCACGCCCGTCAGCTGGTCCGTCACGGCCACATCACGCTGAACGGCCGCAAGACGGACATCCCGTCGGCTCGGGTCTCCCCGAACGACATCATCGAGGTCCGCGAGTCGTCCCGTCCCCTGACCCCCTTCCAGGTGGCTCAGGGCGAGGCCGGCGAGAAGACCGTTCCGGCGTGGCTTGAGGCCAACCCGTCGCGGCTGCGGATCCTGGTCCACTCGCTGCCCGAGCGCCAGGTGATCGACACCCAGGTGCAGGAACAGCTGATCGTCGAGCTCTACTCGAAGTAAGGGCTCTCTGTTCCGGCCGCCTGGCCTCTGGCCCGCACCTTGTGCGGCTTGGGGTCCGGGGATCACTCCCCGGGGGGAATGCAGCATCGACACCCAGGTGCAGGAACAGCTGATCGTCGAGCTCTACTCGAAGTAGTAGCTGCGATCGATACGGGCGGTACGGGGCCTTGCGCGCCGTACCGCCCGTACCCTTGAAGGAATCGGCATCAAATAGCGGGTGCCGAAGACTGGAGGCAACACCTCATGCTGATCGCTCAGCGCCCCTCTCTGACCGAAGAGGTCGTAGACGAGTACCGCTCCCGGTTCGTGATCGAGCCGCTGGAGCCGGGCTTCGGCTACACCCTCGGTAACTCCCTGCGTCGTACGCTCCTCTCCTCGATCCCCGGTGCGGCTGTCACCAGCATCCGGGTCGACGGCGTTCTGCACGAGTTCACCACCGTGCCGGGCGTCAAGGAGGACGTCACCGACCTGATCCTCAACATCAAGCAGCTGGTCGTCTCCTCGGAGCACGACGAGCCGGTCGTGATGTACCTGCGCAAGCAGGGCCCGGGCCTGGTCACCGCCGCCGACATCGCGCCGCCGGCCGGTGTCGAGGTGCACAACCCGGACCTGGTCCTCGCCACCTTGAACAGCAAGGGCAAGCTGGAGATGGAGCTGACCGTCGAGCGCGGTCGCGGCTACGTCTCCGCCGTCCAGAACAAGCAGCAGGGCCAGGAGATCGGCCGGATCCCGGTCGACTCGATCTACAGCCCGGTGCTCAAGGTCACCTACAAGGTGGAGGCGACCCGTGTTGAGCAGCGCACCGACTTCGACAAGCTGATCGTCGACGTCGAGACCAAGCAGGCCATGCGTCCGCGTGACGCCATGGCGTCGGCCGGTAAGACCCTGGTCGAGCTGTTCGGTCTGGCTCGCGAGCTGAACGTCGACGCCGAGGGCATCGACATGGGTCCGTCCCCGACGGACGCCGCGCTCGCCGCCGACCTGGCGCTGCCGATCGAGGAGCTGGAGCTCACCGTCCGCTCCTACAACTGCCTCAAGCGTGAGGGCATCCACTCCGTGGGTGAGCTCGTGGCGCGCTCCGAGGCGGACCTGCTCGACATCCGCAACTTCGGTGCGAAGTCGATCGACGAGGTCAAGGCGAAGCTGGCCGGTATGGGCCTGGCGCTCAAGGACAGCCCGCCCGGATTCGACCCGACCGCCGCCGCCGACGCCTTCGGCGCGGACGACGACGACACCGGGTTCGTCGAGACCGAGCAGTACTGATTGCCTCCGGCGTGGGGGGGCCGGTTTCCGGGTGCGCCCGGAGCACACCGGCCCCGCCCGCCGGAGTGAGGCTTTGTCCTCAATCGCCGGACGGGCTCCTTTGAGCCCGCCCGGCACAATCTGCCGTAGGGCGGCCGCCCTACGGGCCCTGACACCGGTACCTGACACGGCCGGTGCAGCCAGAAGGAGAAAACCCCATGCCGAAGCCCACCAAGGGTGCCCGTCTGGGCGGCAGCGCCGCGCACGAGAAGCTTCTGCTGGCGAACCTCGCCAAGTCGCTCTTCGAGCACGGCCGCATCACCACCACCGAGGCCAAGGCGCGCCGTCTGCGTCCGGTCGCGGAGCGCCTGATCACCAAGGCGAAGAAGGGCGACATCCACAACCGTCGCCTGGTGCTGCAGCAGATCACCGACAAGAGCGTCGTGCACACGCTCTTCACGGAGATCGCTCCGCGGTACGAGAACCGCCCGGGTGGCTACACCCGTATCACCAAGATCGGTAACCGCCGTGGCGACAACGCCCCCATGGCGGTCATCGAGCTGGTGGAGGCCCTGACCGTGGCCCAGCAGGCCACCGGTGAGGCCGAGGCGGCCACCAAGCGTGCCGTCAAGGAGGCCGAGGCCAAGGCCGAGGCGACCGAGGCCGTCGAGGACGCCGCTCCGGCGGAGGAGTCCAAGGAGGCCTGACGCGCCCCGCGCGTACTCCTCAATCGCCGGACGGGCTTTCCAGCCCGTCCGGCGATTGGCGTATTTGAGAGGATCACCGCGTGAGCGATGACGTGACGCCCGGATTCGTACGGGTACGACTGGACCTGGCGTACGACGGTGCGGAGTTCTCCGGCTGGGCGCGGCAGCGATCCCGCCGGACCGTGCAGGGCGAGTTGGAGTCGGCCATCACCACGGTGCTGCGGCTGCCGGAGCCGGTGGAGCTGACGGTCGCCGGGCGCACCGACGCCGGGGTGCACGCGCGCGGGCAGGTCGCGCATGTGGACCTGCCGCGGGAGGTGTGGGACGCCGAGGGCGGCAAACTGCTGCGGCGGCTGGCCGGACGGCTGCCCTGGGACGTACGGGTGTGGCGGGTCAGCGAGGCGCCCGCCGGGTTCAACGCGCGGTTCTCGGCGATCTGGCGGCGGTACGCCTACCGAGTGGGCGACCACCCCGGCGGGGTGGACCCGCTGCTGCGCGGGCACGTGCTGTGGCACGACCGGCCGCTGGACGTGAACCTGATGAACGAGGCGGCGACGCTGCTGCTCGGCGAGCATGACTTCGCCGCGTACTGCAAGAAGCGCGAGGGCGCGACGACCATCCGCAGGTTGCTGGAGCTGCACTGGGAGCGCACCGCCGACGGGCTGGCGGTGGCGACGGTGCGGGCGGACGCCTTCTGCCACAACATGGTGCGGGCGCTGGTCGGCGCGATGATCCTGGTCGGCGACGGGCACCGGGCGGTGGGGTTCCCCGGTGAGGTGCTGGCGGGCAAGGTGCGGCACTCGGCGGTCAACGTGGTGCGCCCGCACGGCCTGACGCTGGAGGAAGTCGGCTACCCGGCCGACGAGTTGCTGGCCGAGCGTGCGGTCGAGGCGCGCAACAAGCGGACGCTGCCCGGCTGTTAGCCGTTTTGGCCGCTCGTCGCCGCCTGGTCGCGGCCGCGCTGCACGATCTCGTTGAAGGCGAACGTCGAGACGTCGTTGCCCGCCTGCAGCGCCGCGGTGTCGGCGGAGGTCAGGGCGCCGCCGCCGGCCAGACCCGCGGTGGTGAAGTAGGCGTAGCGACCGATCGAGTTGGAGCTCATCCGGCAGGCCACGCCATGGCAGAAGGCCGCCACGCCGCCGCCGGAGAGCGGCTGGACATAGCCGCGGGCCTGGTTGTTGGCGGCGTCCGCCGCCGCCTTGGTGTCGAAGACGGCGACTCCGACGGTGACCGCCACCCCGCCCCGGGTATAGGTGGCGCGCAGCATCCTGCGGCAGCCGTTGTCCGCCAGCACGGTGCCGAGGCCGCCCGCGGCGACGTCGGAGCAGGTGCTGGTCGTGTCGGTGGTGGCCTTGTCGTAGGTGCGGCCCTGGATGGTCACCCGGGCGCCGGGGAAGAGGTTGTCCGGTGTGATCGGCGCGGTGTCCTTCTTGGCGCTGGAGATGATGGCCAGCGGGTTCGGCGGGGGCGGCGGGGTGACGGCCGGGAAACTGGTGGTGGGCGTCGGCTGGGCGCTGCCGGTGGCCTGCCCGGTGGGGCCGGGTTGCGGCTGGTTGTGGTGGCCGGTGGCGATGACGGCGGTGGCGACGATGCCGGCGATCGCGGCCGCGCCGAGCACGCCGCCGCCTATGAACAGCAGCTTGCGGCGGCGGCGGTTGCCGGCCTGCGTACGGTCCGCGAGCGCCGACCAGTCGGGTTCCTGCGGCCGCTGCGGCTGCTGCGGCGGGTAGCCGTAGGCAGGGCCGAAGGACTGCTGGTCGCCGGGTGCCGGGTGCCCGTACCCGCCCGGACCGGGGTATCCGTACCCCTCAGGACCGGGGTTGTGCGGCTGCGAAGGCCCTTCCGTCATGGCGCGCATCCTATTAGCTGCGATAAGCCCGTTGGGACCCTGGGGAAAACCGCTTTGGGCGGGCCGTGTCCGCGGGTGAGAATCCCGGCATGGGCCACGTGGACGCCGCACACCTCGAGTACTACCTGCCGGACGGCCGGGTGCTGCTCGGTGATGTCTCCTTCCGGGTCGGTGAGGGGGCCGTGGTCGCGCTCGTGGGGGCCAACGGCGCGGGCAAGACCACGCTGTTGCGGCTGATCGCGGGGGAACTCGCCCCGCACGGCGGCACGGTGACGGTCAGCGGGGGACTGGGTGTGATGCCGCAGTTCGTCGGTTCGGTACGGGACGACCGTACGGTGCGCGATCTGCTGGTCTCCGTCGCTGCGCCGCGGATCAGGGACGCCGCGGCGGCGGTGGACTCGGCCGAGTTGGAGATCATGGCGCAGGACGACGAGCCCGCGCAGCTGGCGTATGCGCAGGCGCTCAGCGACTGGGCGGAGGCGGGCGGCTACGAGGCCGAGACCGTCTGGGACATGTGCACCACGGAGGCGCTCGGCGTCCCGTACGAGCGGGCGCAGTGGCGCGAGGTGCGCACGCTGTCCGGAGGCGAGCAGAAGCGCCTGGTGCTGGAGGCGCTGCTGCGCGGCGGCGACGAGGTGCTGCTGCTGGACGAGCCGGACAACTACCTGGACGTGCCGGGGAAGCGCTGGCTTGAGGAGCAGCTGGCGCAGACGCGTAAGACGGTGTTGTTCGTCAGCCATGACCGGGAGTTGCTGGCCCGGTCGGCGCAGAAGATCATCAGCGTCGAGCCGGGTCCGGCGGGCAGCGATGTGTGGGTGCACGGCAGCGGTTTCGCCACGTACCACCAGGCGCGCAGGGAACGCTTCGCGCGCTTCGAGGAGTTGCGCAGGCGCTGGGACGAGGAGCATGGCAGGTTGCGGCAGCTGGTGCTCAGGCTGCGCCAACAGGCCGCGAACAGCCCGGACATGGCCTCGCGGTACCACGCCGCGCAGACCCGGCTGAAGAAGTTCGAGGACGCCGGACCGCCGCAGGAGCCGCCGCGCGAGCAGCACATCTCCATGCGGCTGCAGGGCGGCCGCACCGGGGTACGGGCGGTGACCGCCAACGGGCTCGAACTGACCGGCCTGATGAAGCCCTTCGACCTGGAGGTCTTCTACGGGGAGCGGGTGGCCGTGCTCGGCTCCAACGGCTCGGGCAAGTCGCACTTCCTGCGGCTGCTGGCGGGGGAGGGCGTCGCGCACACCGGCACGTGGAAGCTGGGTGCCCGGGTCGTCCCCGGTCACTTCGCGCAGACCCTCCCCCATGGCCTTAAGGGCATGGGAGGTTCCCCCCGACACCCCGAACTGCTGGGCCGCACCCTCGTCGACATCCTGTGGACCGAACACGCCCGTGACCGGGGCAGGGCGATGAGCGCGCTGCGCCGCTACGAACTGGAGCGGCAGGGCGACCAGCGCTTCGAAAACCTGTCGGGTGGACAACAGGCCCGTTTCCAGATCCTGCTGCTGGAGTTGGCGGGCAGCACCGCGCTGCTGCTGGACGAGCCGACGGACAATCTGGACCTGGAGAGCGCGGACGCGCTCCAGGCGGGCCTGGAGCAGTACGCGGGCACGGTGCTGGCGGTCACCCATGACCGCTGGTTCGCCCGTTCCTTCGACCGCTTCCTGGTCTTCGGAGCGGACGGCGTGGTGCGTGAGACGCCCCACCCGGTATGGGACGAACGCCGGGTGGACCGCGACCGTTAGCGGCCGGGGACGCGGCCCCGGGACATCGGACCGTGTCGAACGGCACCGCCAAGGGCGGTGCCGCTTAGCATCCGACGTGTGAATTCGGGCAAATCGGAAGAACCGGGCGTGACGGCCTGGCTGGTGCAGCGCCCCTCCTGGCCGATGCAGGCAGCCACCGCCATCCTGCTCCTGGTCGTGATCTTCGAAGCCTACCGACGCAGCGGTACCGACGGCATGGACAACGCCTTCGTCGTCAGGGCCGCCCACCGCTTCCTCGACGGCGGCTCGCCCTATTCCGACCGCCGCTTCCTCTACCTGCCCAGCAGTGTGCTCGCCGCCGTGCCCGAGGCGCTGCTACCGACCGTCCTGCTGCGCCTCCTGGTCCCGGCCGTCACCACCGCGCTGGTGCTCACCGGCTGGTGGTGCGCGCTGCGGATCTTCGAGGTGCCGGGCCGCAGCCGCCTCGGCATCCTGGTCAGCGCCGGGCTCGCGTTCTTCGCGCCGTTCCGCAGCCTGGTGCTGTTGGGGAACTGGACGGCCGCCTGCGCCGCGGCCCTGCCGTGCGCGCTGCTGCTGATCACCCGCTCGCGCTGGACCGCGGCCGGTGCGGTGGTCGGGGTGGCGATCGCGCTCAAGCCGATGCTCATCCCGTTCGCGTTGATCTTCCTGTTCGCCCGGCGCCCGCGGGCGCTCGCCGCGGCGGCCGTCATCCCGGCGGTGGGCTCGGTCGCGGCGGCGATCACCATGCCGAACCCCACCTTCTTCTTCTCCCGGACGCTGCCGTTCCTGCTGCACGGCCAGGACCAGTTCGCGCGCCCCTTCGACGCCTCGCTGATCGCCGTGCTGCCGCGGCTGGGGGTGCCGCCGGGCGTGGCGCTGGTGGTCGCCGCCGCGGCGGCCGGGGGCGGGGTGTGGTGCGCCTGGCGGCGCTGGTCGGGCGCGGGGATCGGCGGCACCAGCCGGGCGGAGCGGCTGCGGCTGGTGGAGACCGGTGCGATGCTGATGCTCAGCGCCTTCCTGGTCTCGCGGCCGTCGTTCGAGCACTACGCGCTGGTCGTACTGCCGACGCTGCTGGCGTCCGCGGTGGTGCAGGACTCGGTGGTGCGCACCCCCTGGTTCTGGCTGGCGCTGGTGCCCCAGGTGCCGGTGATCCAGTGGCCGCTGCTGGTGCCGGTGACCCGGCGGGCCTTCAAGGACGCGGCGATGCTGTGCGGCCTCGCGGTGGTGCTGGCGTGGCGGTGCCTGCGCGGGCGGCGGGTGCTGGTGCCCGAGCAGGGCGGAGCCGCGGAAGCCCGGGCGGCGGGCTCACGGGCCGCGTTTTGACCCGTACGGGCGGCGGCGGGTATCCTGCCAGTTCGTTATGCGTATTGGCTTGCTCGTTCTCACGTGAGAGGCCGTTACGCCGGTCCACCGGGCCGATGACCAGCAGAAGCACAGGGTTTGCGTCACCGTGTGCTGCGTAGGCTGTCGTGATCGTCCGGGTGGCCTTGTCAGGACCCACTCACTGAAGAAGCGAAGGCTACGACCGTGCGTACGTTCAGCCCCAAGCCCGGCGATGTCCAGCGCCAGTGGCACGTCATTGACGCGCAGGACGTTGTCCTGGGCCGTCTGGCCTCCCAGGCCGCGTCCCTCCTGAGGGGCAAGCACAAGCCGGTGTACGCGCCTCACGTTGACACTGGTGACTTCGTCATCATCATCAACGCCGACAAGGTGCACCTGTCCGGCAACAAGCGGACCCAGAAGATGGCCTACCGCCACTCCGGCTACCCGGGTGGTCTGCGCGCCGTCCGTTACGACGAGCTGCTGGCGAAGAGCCCGGAGAAGGCCGTCGAGAAGGCCATCAAGGGCATGCTCCCCAAGAACACCCTGGGCCGCCAGATGCTGTCGAAGCTGAAGGTGTACTCGGGTGACCAGCACCCGCACGGCGCCCAGCAGCCGGTGCCGTTCGAGATCACCCAGGTTTCGCAGGGCTGAGTCCCAGCCACCGTCTACTAGAGAAAGCATCTGAGGAGAATCGTGGCTGAGACCACCCCTGAGGCCCCGCTCGCCGAGGGCGAGGAGTTCACCGAGTACACCAGCGAGACGGTCGTGGGCCTGGAGGAGTACACCTCCGAGTCGCTGGCGTCCCGCTTCGGCGAGCCGCAGCCGGCCGCCGGCACCGGTCGCCGCAAGCGCTCCGTCGCGCGCGTGCGCATCGTGCCGGGTTCCGGCAAGTGGAAGATCAACGGCCGCACCCTGGAGGAGTACTTCCCCAACAAGGTGCACCAGCAGGAAGTCAACGAGCCGTTCAAGGTTCTTGAGCTGGACAACCGCTACGACGTCATCGCGCGCATCAGCGGCGGCGGCATCTCCGGCCAGGCCGGTGCGCTGCGCCTCGGTGTCGCCCGCGCCCTCAACGAGGCCGACGTCGACAACAACCGTCCGCCCCTCAAGAAGGCCGGCTTCCTGACCCGTGACGCTCGCGAGATCGAGCGCAAGAAGGCCGGTCTGAAGAAGGCCCGCAAGGCGCCGCAGTACAGCAAGCGCTGATCACGCCTTGTCGATACGCCCCGGAGGCACTTTGTGCGCCTCCGGGGCGTTCGCTTATCGGCGCTTTGGGGGGGCCGTATTCTCTGGGGACTGTGCCCGCGCCGCTAATGTCAGGGCAGCGGTTGGCGCGGCGGGCCCCAGACCCCCGGCGGTTTGTCGAGTTTTCTTGAGTGCCGCGGCACGCAATCTCGGAGGAAGCACAGTGGGACGACTCTTCGGTACGGACGGTGTTCGCGGCGTCGCCAACGCGGACCTGACCGCCGAGCTCGCGCTCGGTCTGTCGGTCGCGGCAGCGCACGTACTCGGTGAGGCCGGCACGTTCGGCGACCATCGGCCGGTGGCCGTCGTCGGACGGGATCCTCGTGCCTCGGGCGAGTTCCTGGAGGCCGCCGTCGTGGCGGGCCTGGCCAGCGCGGGCGTGGACGTGCTGCGGGTCGGTGTGCTGCCCACCCCTGCGGTGGCGTATCTCACCGGTGCGCTGGGCGCCGACCTCGGCGTGATGCTGTCCGCCAGCCACAACCCGATGCCGGACAACGGCATCAAGTTCTTCGCCCGCGGCGGCCACAAGCTCGCCGACGAGCTGGAGGACCGGATCGAGGAGACCTACCGCTCGCACTCCTCCGGCCAGCCGTGGAACCGCCCCACCGGCGCCGGAGTGGGCCGGGTACGGGACTACGACGAGGGCTTCGACAACTACGTCGCCCACCTGATCGGCGTACTCCCCAACCGCCTCGACGGCCTGAAGATCGTCGTCGACGGGGCGCACGGCGCCGCCGCCCGGGTCTCCCCGGAGGCCTTCGCCCGGGCCGGGGCCGAGGTCGTCACGATCGGCGCCGACCCCGACGGCCTCAACATCAACGCGGAGTGCGGCTCCACGCACGTCGACAAGCTGCGCGCCGCCGTCCTGGAGCACGGCGCGGACATGGGCGTCGCGCACGACGGGGACGCCGACCGCTGCCTCGCGGTGGACGCCAAGGGCGAGGAGGTCGACGGCGACCAGATCCTCGCGGTGCTCGCGCTCGCCATGCGGGAGGCGGGCGGCCTGCGCAAGGACACCGTCGTCGGCACCGTCATGTCGAACCTCGGCTTCAAGCTGGCGATGGAGCGCGAGGGCATCCGACTGATCCAGACCGCGGTCGGTGACCGCTACGTCCTGGAGTCGATGAAGGAGAACGGCTTCGCGCTCGGCGGCGAGCAGTCCGGCCACGTCATCATCCTCGACCACGCCACCACCGGCGACGGCACGCTGACCGGTCTGATGCTGGCCGCCCGGGTCGCCGCCACCGGCCGCCCGCTGGCCGAGCTGGCGGGCGTGATGCAGCGACTGCCGCAGGTACTGGTCAACGTGCCCGACGTGGACAAGTCGCGGGTGAACTCGACCCCCGCGCTCAGCTCCGCGGTCGCCGACGCCGAACGTGAACTGGGCAGCACCGGCCGGGTGTTGCTGCGCTCGTCCGGTACCGAACCGCTGGTCCGCGTCATGGTCGAGGCGGCCGACATCGACCACGCCCGCTCGGTGGCGGGCCGGTTGGCGGACGTGGTCAAGTCGACGCTGGGTTAAGGCGGTTCGGCACCGCCGGGCCGTGTCCCCGTGGTCGCTCGCCGTTGCGGCGGAAGTCTCCTACCGCCGCGACGGCCGGTAACTCCCGCGGCGTAGCCCGGCGGCGCCGAACCAACGGCAACCCACCGTAGATCCGCGCGGCGGACCGGCACCGCGGTGCCGACCGCGGCCCACCAAACCCCGGCCGGGCCGGCCTAGAGCTTGCGCAGCGAGAGCCGCCGCACCTTGTGATCGGGTCCCTTGCGCAGTATCAGCGTGGCCCGGCCGCGGGTGGGTGCCACGTTCTGCTCCAGGTTCGGCCGGTTGATGGTCCGCCAGAGCATCCGGGCGTAGTCCACCGCTTCGTCCTCCGGCACCTCGGTGTACTTGCGGAAGTACGAGAACCGGTTCTGGAAGGCGGTCTGCCGCAGCATCCGGAACCGGTCCAGGTACCAGCGCTCGATGTCCTCGGTGCGCGCGTCCACATAGACGCTGAAGTCGAAGTAGTCGGCGAGCCCGACCCGGGTCAGCCCGTCCTTGCCGGGCAGGGCGGGCTGCAGCACGTTCAGCCCCTCGACGATCAGGATGTCGGGCCGCCGTACCGTGAGCCGCTCGCCGGGCACGATGTCGTAGATCAGATGCGAGTAGACCGGTGCGGTCACCTCGGCCTTGCCCGCCTTGACGTCCGCGACGAAGCGGGTCAGGGCACGCCGGTCGTACGACTCGGGGAACCCCTTGCGGGACATCAGACCGCGGCGGTGCAGTTCGGCGTTGGGCAGCAGGAAGCCGTCGGTGGTGACCAGCTCCACCCGCGGATGCTCCGGCCAGCGGGCCAGCAGCGCCTTGAGGATGCGGGCGGTGGTCGACTTGCCGACCGCGACGCTGCCCGCCACGCCTATCACGAACGGGGTGCCGGACTGCGCGCCGTGCCCGGTACGGGCGTCGCCGAGGAAGGTGTTCAGCGCGCCGCGCAGGCCGGTCGTGGCGCCGACGTACAGGTTGAGCAGCCGGGACAGCGGCAGATAGACGTCGCGGACCTCGTCCAGGTCCATCAGGTCGCCGAGCCCGCGCAGCCGCTCGACCTCCTCGGCGGTCAGTGGCAACGGCGTGCGCTCCCGTAGCGCGCTCCACTCGGCGCGGGACAGGTCCACGTACGGGGTCGCCTCGCGGCGGGGGGCTGTGGTCGTCGATGACACGCCAACCATTGTGCGACCGCGTAACTCGGCGTTCATGTTCGGGGGTGTACCGATCGCCACACCTGCGGGATGCGGTCGGCGAGTTCATGGGCGCCGAACGGAACCGGGGCCTCGCGCCCGGCCAGGCCGTGCAGGTACGCGCCGACGGACGCCGCGTCGCGTGCGGCGAGGCCCGCGGCCAGCAGCGAGCCGGTCAGCCCGGACAGCACGTCGCCGCTGCCCGCGGTGGACAACCAGGCGGTTCCGGTGGGGTTCACCCGCACCGGGCGGCCCTGTTCGGCGATGAGCGTCGTCGAGCCCTTGAGCAGCACGGTGGCGTCGTACGCCGCCGCCAGCCGCGTCACATGCGCCAGGCGGGCCGCCTCGACATCCGCCCGGTCCGCCGACAGCAGGGCCGCCGCCTCACCGGCGTGCGGGGTCAGCACGGTGGGGCTGGTGCGGCGGCGGATCTGCTCGCGATCGGCGAGCCGCAGGCCGTCCGCGTCGACCAGTACCGGTACGTCCGAGGCGAGCACCTGCTCCACCGCCTGCCGGGCCGCGCGGTCGTCGCCGAGGCCCGGTCCGACCACCCAGGCCTGTACGCGTCCCGCCTTCGCCGGCGGACCGGCGGAGACCAGCGTCTCCGGGTAGCGCGCGATGACGGCCGCGGCGCCGGGGCCCACGTACCGCACCGCGCCCGCGCCGCCGCGCAGCGCGCCGCCCACCGCGAGCACCGCCGCGCCCGGGTACCGCTCGGAGCCGGCGACCACGCCGACCACACCGCGCCGGTACTTGTCGCTCTCGCCGCTGGGGGTGGGGAGGAGCGCGGCCACATCGGAGTGCTGGAGCGCTTCCAGCTCGGGGTCGGGGAGGTACGGCCCGAGGCCGATGTCGATGAGCCGTAGCGCGCCCGCGTGTTCGGCGGCGGGATCGATGAGCAGGCCCGGCTTGTAGGTGCCGAAGGTGACGGTGGCGTCGGCGCGTACGGCTTCGCCGGGGACTTCGCCGGTGTCCGCGACGATGCCGCTGGGGAGGTCGACCGCGACGACCGAGGCTCGCGCCTGGTGCGCGGCGTGCGCCAGGTGGGCGGCTGCCGGGCGGAGGCCGCCGGTGCCGCCGATGCCGACGATTCCGTCCAGTACGAGGTGGGCGTTGGCGATTGCGGCGTCCGCGTCCTTCGCGTCCGCCGGGGTGTCGGCGGTGAGGGCTCGTCCGCCGGCCCGGCGCAGGGCGGCCAGGCCGCCTGGGTGCGCGCGTTCCGGGTTGAGCAGCACGGCGGTCACTCCGGCTCCGCGACGGGCCAGCCGGGCGGCGGCGTAGAGGGCGTCGCCGCCGTTGTCGCCGGATCCGGTGAGCACGGTGAGGCGCCTGCTGTAGGTGCCGTGCATCAGGGTGCCGCAGGCGGCGGCCAGGCCTGCGGCGGCTCGTTGCATCAGGGTGCCGGGGGGGAGCCGGGACATGAGGGTGCGTTCGGCTGTTCGGACGGTCTCTACGGCTGTCTCTTATACACATCTGACGCTGCCGACGATTCGGCATGTGTAGATCTCGGTGGTCGCCGTATCATTAAAAGGGGGGGGGGGGGGGGGGGGGGGGGGGGGGGGGGGGGGGGGGGGGGGGGGGGGGGGGGGGGGGGGGGGGGGGGGGGGGGGGGGGGGGGGGGGGGGGGGGGGGGGGGGGGGGGGGGGGGGGGGG
>NZ_JARHTQ010000024.1 GCF_029223525.1 Streptantibioticus ferralitis
GGGGTCCCTGGAATCCCCCGCGGTGTCGCCCGGTCAGTCCCGCGCCGCAGGCCCCTCGCTGTGCGGCAGCCGCAGCGTGAAGACCGTCTCACCCGGGCGGCTGCGAACCTCGGCGGTACCGCCATGGGCGGCAGTGACGGCAGCCACGATAGCCAGGCCGAGACCCGCACCTCCGCCAGACGCATGGCGGCGGGAATCGCCTCTGGCGAAGCGCTCGAAAACGGTGCCCTGAGCGGCCTCGGGGACCCCCGGCCCGTCGTCGATGACAGTCAGCACCGCGTGCTCGCCGCAGTCTCGTACCCCCACCTCGACCGTCGTCCCCTCGGGGGTGTGCACTCGTGCGTTGGCCAGCAGGTTGGCCAACGCCTGGTGCAGCCGGTGCCGGTCGCCGCACACGGTGACGGGCTGCTCCGGCAGGTCCAGCGTCCAGCGGTGGCCGCGGCCCGCGACCCGGGCGTCGTCGGTCGCGTCCAGCACCAGGCGGGTCAGGTCCACCGGGTCCCGCTCCAGCGGCCGTCCCGCGTCCAGCCTGGCCAGCAGCAGCAGATCGTCGACCATCTCCCCCATCCGGCCCGACTCGGCCGCCACCCGGTGCACCGCATGCGTGATCTCGGGCGGCACCGGGCCGGGATGGCGCAACGCCAGCTCGGCGTGGCCGCGGATCGACGCGACCGGGGTGCGCAGCTCATGGCTGGCGTCGGCGGCGAACCGGCGCAACCGCTCCTCGCTGGCATGCCGCTGCGACAGCGCGTCCTCGACATGGCTCAGCATGAGGTTGAACGCCGAGCCGACCCGGCCGACCTCGGTCCTCGGGTCCGCGTCCGGAACCCGCGCGGGCAGCGCCACCTCGCCGCTGGCCAGCGGCAGCCGGGTCACGGAGGCGGCTGTCGCCGCCACCCTGCTCAGCGGGCGCAGACTCCAGCGCACCCACAGGGCACCGGCCACCCCCGCCACCACCAGCACCGCGCCGAAGACCGTGGCCGACACCAGTTCCAGCCGGTGCACGGCCGCCTCGATGCCCGCCGTGGGCAGCCCGGTGACCAGGACGTCCCCGTCGTGCCCGGGCACCGCCGCGACCCGGTAGCGGTGCAGCGCCGACAGGTGGATGTCCTGGGCGCGGCCGTCCGTCGGCAGGGCGGCGAGCGCCCGCTCGTCCGCGGCGTCCAGCGACACCGCGGTGTCGGCGCCCGAGGAGCGCACCACGGCCACGTCCGTCACCCGCCCGCCCAGCAGCCGCGCCCCGAAGGTGCCCGGTGCCTGGCGCCGGGTGTCCGCCCGCACTCCCCCGGCGCCGCCGTCCGCCGGGTCGCCGCGACCGCCGTGCTCCAGGCTGGCCGGGAAACGGCCGCCCGCCGCGGCCAGCTGCTGGTCCAGCTGGTTGGTGAGGAAGCCGCTCAGCGACAGCACCGCCGCCAGCCCGACCGCCGCGCACCCGACCGCGAGCAGCACGACGAGCCCGCAGGTCAGCCTGGCCCGCAGGGTCCGCGGGCGGATCCCGGCGGCGGCACGGCGCAGCAGCGGCGGCGGGTTCACCGGTCCGCCGGTTTCAGTACGTAGCCCGCACCACGGACGGTGTGGATCATCGGAGCGCGGCCCGCGTCGATCTTCTTGCGCAGGTAGCTGACGTACAGCTCCACCACGTGCGCCTTGCCTCCGAAGTCGTAGGACCACACCCGGTCGAGTATCTGCGCCTTGCTGAGCACCCGGCGCGGGTTGCGCATCAGGTACCGCAGCAGCTCGAACTCGGTCCTGGACAGTTCCACCAGCTCACCCGACCTGCTCACCTCACGGGCGTCCTCGTCCATCACCAGGTCGCCCACGATGAGAAGTGAACCATCCTCGTCGCGAAGCCGCGTCATGCCCGCCCGGCGCAGCAGCCCGCGCAGCCGGGCCACGACCTCCTCCAGGCTGAACGGTTTGGTGACGTAGTCGTCACCGCCCGCCGTCAGACCCGCGATCCGGTCCTCCACCGCGTCCCGCGCGGTGAGGAACAGCACGCACACCTGCGGCTGCTCCGCGCGCAGCCGCCGCAGCACCTCGAAGCCGTCGACGTCCGGCAGCATGACGTCGAGCACCACGGCGTCGGGCCGCAGTTCACGGGCGGCGGCGAGCGCGGAGGCGCCATCGGCGGCGGTTCGCACCTGCCAGCCCTCGTAGCGCAGGACACCGGAGAGCACATCGGCCAGATCCGGTTCGTCGTCCACGACCAGGACACGGACGGGGGTGCCGTCCTCGCGGGTGAGCGACGGCAGGCGGCGGGAGGGGGCGCTGGGGTTCGTCATGATGCCTACAGGATTGCGCGGCCACTTCTGAGTTTCCTCTGAAGCCGCTCTACGGCCGCCCCCTCAGAGGCTCCTCAGAACTTACCGGGGCACAGTGGGCCGTCCGGTAAGCGGAAGGAGCCACTGGTGACCACCACGTACGACGGTAGGGCGGTGCGCAGGCACGCCGCGCCGCCGCTACGCGCACGGCGCTCGCCCGCACCGCTGATCCTCGCGCTGGTCCACCTGGGAGCGGCCGGGGTGCTCGCCCTGTGGTGGACCGGCACCTCCTCGGTCGTCGGGACCGACGGCTGGCTGGTCGGCGCGGGCCGGATCGCCGGGCTGCTCACCGGCTACACCTGCGCCGTGCTCGTCGCGCTGATGGCCAGGGTGCCCGCGCTGGAGCGCGGCGTCGGAAGCGACCGGGTGGCGCGCTGGCACGCGATGGCCGGGCGGTGGACGGTGAGTCTGCTGGCGGTGCACGCGGGCTGCGTCCTGCTGGGGTACGCGATGCAGGACCACAGCTCGCTGGTGCACGAGACGCTGAACGTGGTGCTGCACTACCCGGACATGCTCAAGGGCACGCTGGGCGCGGTGATCCTGGTGGCCGTCGGGTTGCTGTCGGCGCGCGCCGTGCGCCGCCGGGTCGCCTACGAAACCTGGTACTACCTCCACCTGCTGACGTACGTCGCGGTCTTCCTCGCCTTCTTCCACCAGCTGTCGCTGGGCGCCCAGTTCGCCGGGAACGCGGTGGCGCAGGCGGCCTGGTACCTGTTGTACGGCGGGGCGGCGGGTCTGGTGCTGTGGTACCGGGTGCTGGCTCCGGTACGGCTCAACGCGCGGCACCGGTTGCGGGTGGAGTCGGTGGTGCGGGAGGCGCCGGACGTCCACTCCGTGCTGATCCGCGGCGAGCGGTTGGCCGAACTCGGCGCGGAGCCCGGGCAGTTCCTGCGCTGGCGCTTCCTGTCCGGGGCGCTGCGCTGGACCGCCACGCCGTACTCGCTCTCCGCCGCGCCCCGCCATGACCGGCTGCGGATCACCGTCAAGGCGGCGGGCGGCCACAGCGCTGCGCTGGCGGGGTTGCGGCCGGGCACCCGGGTGTGGGCGGAGGGACCGTACGGGGCACTCACCGCGGGCCGCCGCTCGCGCCGCAAGGTGCTGCTGGTCGCCGGAGGTGTGGGCATCACGCCGCTGCGCGCGCTGTTCGAGACGCTGCCCGCAGGGCCCGGGGATCTGACCCTGCTCTACCGCGCCCGTACCCCTGAAGACCTGGCGCTGTGGGGCGAGTTGCAGGAGATCGCCTCGGTGCGAGGTGCGCGCGTGTACAGCGCGGTCAACGGCCCGGACGGCCGCCGCGCCGACATCAGCGCGGCCGCGCTGCGCACGGTGCTCCCGGACATCGCCGAGCACGACGCCTATCTGTGCGGTCCACCGGGCCTGATGGAGCAGGCCCACGCGGCGCTACGGGAGGCCGGGGTGCCGGGCCGCCGGATCCACCACGAGTCCTTCGAACTGTGAGCAGGAGCATATGTTGACCAGGAATCCGCTGCGTCGAACCGTCCTGGGCGCCGCCGCGACGGTCTCCGGGATCGTGCTGCTGCTCGCCCTCAAGCCGCACTCCGCCCCGGCCCCGGCGCTGGCGCACGCCACCGCCCCCACCAGCCCCCCGACGTCGTCGGCAGGCGCACCGTCAACAGGCGCGCCGTCAAAGGGCGGTACGGCTCCGGCGAAACGCACGGGCACGGTCACCGGCAGCACGGTGCAGACCGACTACGGCCCCGTACAGGTCCAGGCGACCTTCGCCAACGGGCGGATCACCGGGGTCACCGCCCTGCAGACGCCGTCGGACAACCCACGCGACCAGGAGATCGCCTCGTACGCCGTGCCCCAGTTGACCCGGGAGGCGATCGCCGCGCAGAGCGCGCACATCGACGCGGTGTCCGGGGCCAGTTACACCAGCGCGGGCTACATCCAGTCGCTGCAGAGCGCGTTGGACCGGGCCGGTGGCTGAGCGGCGGCGGTTGCGGCACGTCGAGGAGGCCATGGGCACGGTCTTCTCGTTCGACATCGCGTGCGACGGCGGGCCGCGGGTGCGCTCCGCCATCGAGGCGGCGGTGGCCTCGCTGCACACGGCGGACGCGGTCTTCTCCACCTACCGGCCGGACAGCCAGCTGTCCCGACTCGCCCGGGGCGAGGTGGACCTCGCGCGGTGCGACGCGGACGTGGCCGAGGTTCTGCGGCTGTGCGAGCGGGCGCGGGAGCGGACCGACGGCTGGTTCAGCGCCGGATACGCGGGCGGCCTCGACCCCACCGGCCTGGTCAAGGGGTGGGCGGTGGAGCGTGCGGCGCGCATGATCTCAGAGGCGGGGGCGAGGGGCGTGTGCGTCAACGGCGGCGGTGACATCCAACTGCTCGGGGAGCCGGAGCCCGGCCAGCCCTGGCGGGTGGGCATCGCGCATCCGCTGCGGCCGGGCGAGCTGGCCACCGTGGTCGAGGGCGCCGACGAGCTGGCGGTGGCCACCTCGGGGACGGCGGAACGCGGCTGCCATGTGCTGGACCCGCGCAGCGGACGCCCACCGGTCGACGCGGCCGCCTCGGTGACCGTGCTGGCCCGCTCCCTGGCCGACGCCGACGCCTGGGCCACGGCGGCCTTCGCGATGGGCACCCGGGCGCGCCACTGGCTCGACGCCCAGGCGGGCGTCGAGGGCTTTGCGGTCACCGCCGACGGCGGCACCTGGCGGACCACCCGGTTCGACCGGGTGTCCGCAGTTCGCTGCAGCTAGTGCCGGTCCGGCGGATCCTCCCTGGGTTGCGGTGGGTTCGCCACCGCCGGTCCGCACCCTCGTGGTCGCTCGCCGTCGCGGCGGACGATGGATGCCGCTACGCGGCGGAGTACTCGTACCGCCGGACCGGCGAGAGGTTCCTGCCGCTGCACCTGCGGAAAATTCCTCCCGCCGCGACGGCGAGCAGCCCGGCGGTGCGGACCGCCGGTGCGGACCGACGGTGCCAAACCGCCCGCCAGACCGCCGGTCCGGCGGACAGTCCCGGGCACGGGGCGCGGCGTGCCCCCTCGCTACGCCCGAGCGGCTAGCGGTCCCGTTGGGCGAGCCGCAGCAGATGATCGGCCAGTGCCTGGCCGCCCGACGGGTCACGGCTGATCAGCAGCAGGGTGTCATCACCCGCGATGGTGCCCAGGATGTCGTGCACCTCGGCCTGGTCGATGGCCGAAGCCAGGAACTGGGCGGCACCCGGAGGCGTGCGCAGCACCACGAGGTTGGCGGAGGCTTCCGCGGAGATCAGCAGTTCGCCCGCCAGCCGGGCCATCCGCTCCTCCTTCACCGATTCGCCCAGCGGTGCCATCGGGGTACGGAACCCGCCCTCCGACGGCACCGCGTAGATCAACTCACCGCCGGTGTTGCGGATCTTGACCGCGCCCAGCTCGTCCAGGTCGCGTGAGAGCGTCGCCTGGGTGACGTTCAGACCGTCGTCGGCGAGCATCTTGGCGAGTTGGCTCTGCGACCGCACCGGCTCCCGGTTCAGGATGTCAACGATCCTGCGGTGTCGCGCGGTGCGGGTCTGCGGTACGGCCGGGCCGCCGCTCTGCTGCGCCTCGGTCATGGTCGTCATTCTCCGGATCGTCGTGCCCCGCAAGCCACCTCAAGGACACCGGGTAGCGCCCGGAGGAACGCATCCACCTCGTCCTCTCCGAGGATCAGCGGAGGAGCGAGCCGTACCGTGTCGGGCACTGCGGCGTTCACCAGGAGTCCGGCGTCTTGAGCCGCCTGCTGCACCTGGGCGGCGAGGGGCTCTGTGAGCACGATACCGATCAACAGCCCCGCACCGCGTACCTGGTCGACGAGCGGGTGGCCGAGCGCCTCGATGCCGTCCCGCAGCCGCTCACCAGTGCGCTTGACCCGCTCCAGCAGTCCCTCGCCCTCGATGGTGTCGAGTACCGCGAGCGCCGCCGCGCAGACCACCGGGTTGCCGCCGAACGTCGTCCCGTGCTGGCCGGGCGTCAGCAGGTCGGCGGCGTCCCCGAAGGCGACGGCGGCACCGATCGGCAGCCCGCCGCCGAGGCCCTTGGCCAGCGTGACGACATCCGGCTCGATGCCCTGCGCCTGGTGGGCGAACCAGTGGCCGGTACGGCCGATGCCGGTCTGGACCTCGTCCAGGACCAGCAGGGTTCCGGTGCGGCGGGTGATCTCACGGGCGGCCGTCAGATAGCCCTCGGGCGGTACGACGACGCCGTTCTCGCCCTGGATCGGCTCGATGAAGACGGCCGCGGTCCGCTCGGCGACCGCGGCGCGCAGCGCGTCCGCGTCCCCGTACGGCACATGCGTGACATCGCCGGGCAGCGGCCGGAACGGCTCCTGCTTGGCGGGCTGCCCGGTGAGGGCGAGGGCGCCCATGGTGCGGCCGTGGAAGCCGCCCTGCGTCGCCACCATGTGGCCGCGGCCGGTCCGTCGTCCGATCTTGAAGGCCGCCTCTACCGCCTCCGCACCGGAGTTGCAGAAGAAGACCCGGCCCGGGCGGCCGAACAGCCGCATCAGCCGTTCGGCCAGGACGACCGGGGGCTCGGCGATGAACAGGTTGGAGACATGGCCGAGTTGGGCCATCTGGTGTGCCACGGCGGCGGCGATCGCCGGGTGCGCGTGGCCGAGCGCGTTCACCGCGATGCCGCCGACGAAGTCGATGTACTCCCTGCCGTCGGCGTCCCACACCTTGGCGCCCGCGCCGCGCGCCAACGGCAGCCGCGGGGTGCCGTAGTTGTCCATCAGCGCGCCCTGCCAGCGCTGGGTGAGCTCGGCGTTCGTCATTCCCGTCCCCCCTGGGGTGCGTCCGGCACGACCATGGTGCCGATGCCCTCGTCGGTGAAGATCTCCAGCAGGATGGCGTGCTGTACCCGTCCGTCGATCACCCGGGCAGTGTGCACGCCGTTACGCACCGCGTACAGGCACCCCTCCATCTTGGGCACCATTCCGCTGGCCAGGTCGGGGAGCAGCTTCTCCAGCTCGCTGGCGGTCAGTTGGCTGATGACGTCGTCGCTGCTGGGCCAGTCCGCGTAGAGGCCTTCCACATCGGTGAGGACCATCAGCGTCTCGGCGCCCAGCGCGGCGGCGAGCGCGGCCGCGGCCGTGTCGGCGTTGATGTTGTAGACATGGCCGTCGTCGGCGCTGCGGGCGATCGAGGAGATGACCGGGATCCGGCCGTCGTCCAGCAGCGCCTGGATGGCGCCGGTGTCGATCTCGGTGATGTCGCCGACCCTGCCGAGGTCCACGCGCTCGCCATCGACCTCGGTGTACCGCTTGACGGCGCTCATGGTGTGCGCGTCCTCGCCGGTGAGCCCGACGGCCAGCGGCCCGTGCTGGTTGAGCAGCCCGACCAGCTCACGTTGCACCTGACCGGCCAGCACCATCCGTACGACGTCCATCGTCTCCGGGGTGGTGACCCGCAGGCCCGCCTTGAACTCCGAGGTCAAGCCCAGCTTCTCCAGTTGGGCGCTGATCTGGGGGCCGCCGCCGTGCACCACCACCGGGCGCAGTCCGGCATGCCGCAGGAAGACCACGTCCTTGGCGAAGGCGGCCTTCAGCTCCTCGTCGACCATCGCGTTGCCGCCGAACTTGATGACGACGGTCTTGCCGTGGTGGCGGGTCAGCCAGGGCAGCGCCTCGATGAGGGTCTGCGCCTTGGGCAGGGCGGTGTGCTTACGAGTACTCATGAGCTGTACGCGCTGTTCTCGTGGACGTAGTCGGCGGTGAGGTCGTTGGCCCAGATCACCGCGGAGTCGCCGCCCGCGGCGAGGTCCGCGGTGATGCGCACCTCCCGGTACCGCATGTCGACCAGTTCCCGGTCCTCGCCCACCGAGCCGTTCTTGCACACCCAGACGCCGTTGATGGCGACGTTCAGCGCGTCGGGCTCGAAGGCGGCGGAGGTGGTGCCGATCGCCGAGAGCACCCGGCCCCAGTTGGGGTCCTCGCCGTGGATGGCGCACTTGAGCAGGTTGTTGCGGGCGATGGACCGGCCGACCTCGACCGCGTCGTCCTCGCTCGCGGCGTTGATGACCTCGATGCGGATGTCCTTCGACGCGCCTTCCGCGTCCCCGATCAGCTGCCGGGCCAGATCCGCGCAGACCTGCTGGACGGCGGCGGCGAACTCCCGGTGTCCGGGGGCGATCCCGGACGCGCCGGAGGCGAGCAGCAGCACGGTGTCGTTGGTGGACATGCAGCCGTCGGAGTCGACCCGGTCGAAGGTGGTGCGGGTCGCGGCGCGCAGCGCCTTGTCCAGGGCGGGCGCGTCCAGGTCGGCGTCGGTGGTCAGGACCACGAGCATCGTGGCGAGGCCCGGCGCGAGCATGCCGGCGCCCTTGGCCATCCCGCCCACCGTCCAGCCGTCGCAGTCCACGACCGATGTCTTGTGCACGGTGTCGGTGGTCTTGATGGCGATGGCGGCCTTCTCGCCGCCGTGCGCGGAGAGTTCGGCGGCGGCCTTCTCAACGCCCGGGAGCAGCTTGTCCATCGGGAGGCGTACGCCGATCAGCCCGGTGGAGGCGACGGCGACCTCACCCGCGTTGAGGTTCAGCACGTCGGCGGCCTTCTCCGCGGTGGCGTGGGTGTCCTGGAATCCCAGCGGCCCGGTACAGGCGTTGGCGCCACCGGAGTTGAGGACGACAGCGCTCACCGTGCCGCCCTTGAGGACCTGTTCTGACCACAGGACGGGAGCGGCCTTGACACGGTTGGAGGTGAAGACACCGGCGGCGGCCAGACGCGGGCCGTTGTTGACGACGAGGGCGAGATCGGCGTTCCCGCTCTCCTTGATCCCGGCGGCGATCCCCGCCGCCGTGAAGCCGTTTGCTGCCGTGACGCTCACTGTGTCTCTCCGTTCGCTTCTCCGCCCGCGAGGCGAGGGTTCCGATGTGTCGATGTCTGCGGCCCGTCGGCCTCGCGCGCGTCACTCACCGTGTCTCTCCGTTCGCTTCTCCGCCCGCGAGGCGAGGGTTCCGATGTGTCGATGTCTGCGGCCCGTCGGCCTCGCGCGCGTCACTCACGGTGCTACTCCGATCGTGGAAAGTCCCAGCTCCTCGGGGAGGCCGAGGGCGACGTTCATGCTCTGCACCGCGCCGCCGGCGGTGCCCTTGGTGAGGTTGTCGATGGCGCTGATGGCGATGACGCGGTGCGCGGTCTCGTCGTAGGCGACCTGCAGCAGCGCGGAGTTGGACCCGTGGACGGCCGCGGTGGACGGCCACTGCCCCTCGGGGAGCAGATGGACGAACGGCTCGTCCCGCAGCGCCGTCTCGTACGCCGCGCGCAGGGTGTGCGCGGTCACGCCCGCGGTGGCCCTCGCGCTGCAGGTGGCCAGGATCCCGCGGGGCATCGGGGCGAGAGTCGGGGTGAACGAGACGGTGACCGGCCGGCCCGCGGCCGCGGAGAGGTTCTGCACCATCTCCGGGGTGTGCCGGTGGCCGCCGCCGACGCCGTACGGGCTCATCGAGCCCATGACCTCGCTGCCCAGCAGATGCGGTTTGGGTGTCTTGCCCGCGCCGGACGTTCCGGAGGCGGCCACGACCACGGCTTCGGGCTCGGCCAGCCCTGCCGCGTACGCCGGGAACAGCGCTAGCGACACGGCGGTCGGGTAGCAGCCCGGAACGGCGATCCGGCTGGCCCCCTTCAACGCGGCACGGCCACCAGGCAGTTCCGGCAAGCCGTACGGCCAGGTCCCGGCGTGCCCGGAGCCGTAGAACTTCTCCCAGTCGGCGGCACTGTTCAGCCGGAAGTCCGCGCCGCAGTCCACGATCAGCGTGCCGTCTGCGAGTTGCTCCGCCACGGCGGCGGACTGCCCGTGCGGCAGCGCGAGGAAGACCACATCGTGCCCGGCGAGCACCTCCGGTGCGGTGGGTTCCAGCACCCGGTCGGCGAGCGGCAGCAGATGCGGCTGCAGCGCACCGAGACGCTGGCCGGCGTTGGAGTTCCCGGTGACCGCTCCGATCTCGATCTCGGGGTGCGCGAGCAGCAGACGCAGCACCTCGCCGCCCGCGTATCCGCTCGCCCCCGCTACCGCCGCCCGCAATGCCATCGAACCCTCCTCGTCGATGGCATGACTATACGGCGCGTCGAACTTTTATGCAAAGACGGTTCGATGCACTCCCCGCGCACTCCGCTGGGGCCGGATCCGCAGTCCAGCGCCCCTCAGCCGGAGGATCCGCCCTCGCGCGACTCCTTGAGGTAGGTACGCGCCAGCGCGCCGGCACCCGTGAACCAGTCCGCGAGTACGGCGACCTCGTCGGGCGCGTAGTCCGCGAAGAGCTCGGCGAGGAGCGCGTAGTACGGCTCGTAGACGGCCCGCACACGTTCGGCGGCGGCCGGGACGGCGGCGACGCGCACTCGGCGCCGGTCAGCGGGGTCCGGCTGCCGGGTCACGAACCCGCCGCGCTCAAGGCGTTTGAGGATGCCGGTCACCGCCACCGTCGTGACATGCGCGCGCCCAGCCAGGTCACCGGCGGAGGCCGGGGAGTCCCCGGCCTCCAGGACGTATGCGAAGCAGATGAGGTCCGCGACACTCAGACCCAGGTTCCGGGCGAACTCCTGCTGCCCGACGACACTCGTCGCGATGAGGCCGTCCATCGCACTGATCGCGTCCGAGGCCGAGGCGGCGGGGCGATGCTTGCCCTCCTCGGGTGCCGACTGGCGGGTCGGCGCGGCGTTCCGGTACGCACGGTCGTCGTCACCGCTTCTCGTACGGGTTCTTCGGCCGACCTGTCGTCCTGACATCTGCCGCGTCGAGCGCCAGGCGTGCCTGGCCGGAGCCCGGCTTCGGGCGTCAGGTGGGGCGGCTATCCGACGAGTGTCTGGGTGCCGAGCACGGTGAGCAGTTCGAGGCGTTCGGCGTCTTCGGTGCCGGGCTCGGCCGTGTAGATCATGATGTGCAGATCGCTGCCCGCCACGTTGAGCACGTCGCAGTCCAGCGTCAGGGGGCCCACGCGCGGGTGGTCGATGGTCTTGCGCGCGGCCTCATGGCGACCGACGGCGCCGGAATCCCACAGCTCGGCGAACCGGTCGCTGTTCGCGCGCAGTTCCGCGACCAACTGCTGTAGCCGCCGGTCGTCCGGATAGCGGCCGGTGACCGAGCGCAGGTCGGCGACCAGCGCGGCCTCGAACGCACGCAGGGACTCCGGCGGGTGCCGGGCCCGGCTGCCCGGGCCGACGAAGTGTCGCCACACACTGTTGCGTTGGTTGCCGCGCCATCCGGACGGGTCGCCCATCAGCGCCGCGTACGCCGCGTTGGCCAGCAGCAGCGTCCAGGACGCGTCGTAGACCGCGACGGGCGACCCGGTCAGTCTGTCCAGGAGCCGCTGCATGCTCGGGGTGATGTACGCGGGTACCGTTTCCGGGCCCGGGGGCGCCAGCTCGGCCAGCCGGAACAGGTGCGCGCGCTCGGACTGCGACAGCCGCAGGGCCCTGGCCAGGGCTTCGACGACCTGCGCCGACGGGTGGGACGCGCGGCCCTGTTCGAGACGCGTGACGTAGTCGACGGAGATCCCGGCCAGCAGGGCCAGTTCCTCACGGCGCAGTCCGGCCGCGCGCCGCTGTCCACCGGCGGGCAGCCCTGCGGCCTCCGGCGAGACCCGATCGCGCCAACGGCGCACCGCCTTCCCGAACTCCGCCGTCGCCATGCCCACCAGTGTGCACCGCGGGCCGCGGACCTGCCTGGTACCGGCAGTCCTAGGAAGACCGGACGACTGACGGGCCACACCGCCGAGCCGGAGCCTGGAGGCACGACGACAACACTGATCACCGGAGCGAACCAGGGACTGGGCTTCGAGACCGCCCGCCGACTCATCACCGCGGGCCACACCGGCTGCATCGGCAGCCGGGATGCCGAACGCGGGCGCCGCGCGGCCGGGCGCCCGGATGGTCCTCGTCGACGTCACCGACGACGCCGGGCCGCTGATGAGGAAGCAGCACCGCCCCGGCCGGGCGCTTTGCCAGCCGGGGCGGTGCTGTCGCGGACGGAAGAGCGGTCAGCCCTTCGCGTCAGCGGTCGGTGCGTCAGCGCAGGGAGGCCAGCGCCCGGTTGAAGGTCTCCGACGGGCGCATGACCGCCGAGGCCCTGGCGGCGGCGGGCTGGTAGTAGCCGCCGATGTCGGCCGGGGAGCCCTGCACCGCGATCAGCTCGTCGACGATGGTCTGCTCCTGCTCGGTGAGCGTCTTGGCGAGATCGGCGAACGCCTCCGCGAGCTGGGTGTCGTCGGTCTGCTTGGCCAGCTCCTGCGCCCAGTACAGCGCCAGGTAGAAGTGGCTGCCGCGGTTGTCGATGCCACCGACGCGGCGGCTCGGCGACTTGTTCTCGTTGAGGAAGGAGCCGGTCGCGCGGTCCAGGGTGTCCGCGAGCACCTTGGCCCGTGCGTTGCCCGTGGTCTGCGCGAGGTGCTCGAAGCTGACCGCGAGCGCGAGGAACTCGCCCAGGCTGTCCCAGCGCAGGTAGTTCTCCTTGACGAGCTGCTGGACGTGCTTCGGCGCGGAGCCGCCGGCGCCGGTCTCGAACAGGCCGCCACCGTTCATGAGCGGGACGACGGAGAGCATCTTGGCGCTGGTGCCCAGCTCAAGGATCGGGAACAGGTCGGTCAGGTAGTCGCGCAGCACGTTGCCGGTGACCGAGATGGTGTTCTCACCGCGGCGGATGCGTTCCAGCGAGAACCTGATCGCCTCGACCGGCGACATGATCTCGATCCGCAGGCCCTCGGTGTCGTGCTCGGGCAGGTAGGCCGTGACCTTCTCGATCAGCTGCGCGTCGTGGGCGCGGCCCTCGTCCAGCCAGAAGACGGCCGGGTCACCGGTGGCGCGGGCGCGGGAGACGGCGAGCTTGACCCAGTCCTGGATCGGTGCGTCCTTGGTCTGGCACATGCGGAAGATGTCGCCGGCGCTCACGGCCTGCTCCAGCACCACGGTGCCGCTGCCGTCGAGGACCCGCACCGTGCCGGTGGTGGGGATCTCGAAGGTCTTGTCGTGGCTGCCGTACTCCTCGGCCTTCTGCGCCATCAGACCGACGTTCGGCACCGAGCCCATCGTCGCCGGGTCGTACGCGCCGTTCGCCCGGCAGTCGTCGATGACGACCTGGTAGATCCCGGCGTAGCTGCTGTCCGGGATGACCGCGAGGGTGTCGGCCTCCTGGCCGTCCGGGCCCCACATGTGGCCGGAGGTGCGGATCATGGCCGGCATCGAGGCGTCGACGATGACATCGCTCGGTACGTGCAGGTTGGTGATGCCGCGGTCGGAGTCGACCATCGCCAGGGCGGGGCCGTCGGCGAGCTCGGCCTCGAAGGACGCCTTGATCGCCGCGCCGTCGGGCAGCGACTCCAGGCCCTTCAGGATGCCGCCGAGCCCGTCGTTCGGGGTCAGACCGGCCGCGGCGAGCGTGGCGCCGTGCTCGGCGAACGTCTTCGGGAAGAAGGCGCGCACCGCATGGCCGAAGATGATCGGGTCGGAGACCTTCATCATGGTGGCCTTCAGGTGCACCGAGTACAGCACGCCCTCGGCCTTGGCCCGGGCGACCTGCGCCGCGAGGAACTCGCGCAGCTCCGCCACCCGCATGACGGACACGTCCACGACCTCTCCGGCGAGGACCGGAACCGACTCACGCAGGACGGTGGTGCTGCCGTCGTCCCCCGCGAGTTCGATGCGCAGCGAGCCCGCCTCGGCGATGACCGCGGACTTCTCGGTGGAGCGGAAGTCGTCGGCGTCCATGTGCGCGACGTTGGTCTTCGACTCGGGCACCCAGGCACCCATCTTGTGCGGGTGCGCCTTGGCGTAGTTCTTCACCGCCGGCGCGGCGCGGCGGTCGGAGTTGCCCTCGCGCAGCACCGGGTTGACGGCGCTGCCCTTGACCTTGTCGTAGCGCGCGCGGACGTCCCGCTCCTCGTCGGTCTTCGGGTCGTCCGGGTAGTCCGGCAGTGCGTAGCCCTGCTGCTGCAGTTCGGCGATGGCCGCCTTCAGCTGCGGGATCGAAGCCGAGATGTTCGGCAGCTTGATGATGTTCGCCCCGGGGGTCCTGGCCAGCTCGCCGAGTTCGGCGAGGGCGTCATCAATGCGCTGGCTCTCCTCAAGACGCTCGGGGAAGCTGGCGATGATCCGCCCTGCCAGAGAGATATCACGGGTCTCCACAGTGACCCCGGCCGTCGAGGCGTACGCCTCGATCACAGGCAAGAACGAATACGTCGCCAGGGCCGGGGCCTCGTCGGTGTGGGTATAGATGATGGTCGAGTCAGTCACCGGGTGCTCCGCTCCACGTCTGCACATTGCTTGACATCAAGATATCCCGTGATCGACTCACCTTCGAAAGGGCCCTGCCCTTTTGAAAGAGCCCTGCCTTCTACCGGCGGCACAAAGCGACGCCTCGCCCCCGTGCCACCCGGACCGGCATCAAAGAGCCAGCACGACGGCGGCGACGAAGCCGCCCAGCAGCAGCGCGAAGGAGGCCTCGCGCCAGCCGCCCTTCCCCCAGCGGAACGGCCGGTCCAGGGCGAGGCGGCCGGGACCTGTGGCGGCGATGGCGAGTGCGACGGCCGCGATGCACACGTTGTACTCCAGGCCGCCATGGGTTTCCCACACGCCGTGGGCGGCGGTGACGGTCACCATGGCGTTGATCATGACGCCGATCAGGGCGGCGGCTGCCAGCGGCGTGAACAGCCCCAGGGCCAGGCCCAAGCCGCCGAGGAACTCGGCGCCGCCGCCGACAGCGGCGAACACCGTTCCAGGGCGGTACCCGAGCGAGGCGAACCCCCTGCCGGTGGCGGACAGGCCATGGCCGCCGAACAACCCGAAGAGCTTCTGGGCGCCGTGTCCCGCCATCAGCAGCCCGACAGCGAGCCTGATGAGCAGCAGACCGCAGTCCCCGGCGGACACCGAGCCCCTCGCCGGGGTGGCGGCCGCAGGCTCGGGAGGGGCGCGCAGCCGCTCGACGATGAGTTTCATCGGGAGCCCTCTTCCCTAGACTGGGGCTCTCCATGGTGGCGCCGACCGTCCAGGGGACCAGCGCGCACCCTACGGAGGATAGCCCTCACCGTGACATACGTCACAGATGCCCCGTGGTGTTCAAACCGCCGCCTTCGGTTGTGCGTCCCGAATACCGCGACACCGCCTCGTAGTTGGCGAGTCGTACGCCCAGCCCCAGCGTTCGGCGACATGATTCTCAGGAACAACGACGGCGGTCCTCAGCATGGAACCCGGGGTGCGGCGCCGCACGATGCCCGTACCACCGGCGGTGGGCGCTGCCGCCCCCGCGCTGGGCGGATGCGGGAAGGGCTCGGCGAACACGGCACCGCGGGACCGGACCCCGCCACCGGCGCAGTGCCCGCGGCAGCCGCCGGGAACGGAGGGGCAGACGTGCTCATGATCATCCGCCATGCCGAGAAGCCCAGTGGCTGCGGTTCTCCCTACGGGGTGACCGAGGCGGGCGAGAAGGACGACCAGTCGCTGACCGTCCAGGGCTGGTCCCGTGCGGGCGCGCTGATCGGGCTGTTCGACCCGCGCGGCGGTGACGGGCGGAGCGCGCCGCCGCGCCCCGGGCTGGCCCGCCCGGACCGGATCTTCGCCGCCGACCCGTCCGGCGGCGACAGCAAGCGCCCCAAGGAGACGGTCACCCCGCTCGCAGCCACCCTGGGCACCTCGATCGACCTGCGGTTCGCCAAGGGCCAGGAAGCCGCGCTCGCGGCGGCGCTGCGCACCGCCTCCGGGCCCACGCTGGTCTCCTGGGAACACCAGAACATCTCGGCGATCATCGCCCATCTGGGTCCCGTCGCCCCGGAGCCCCCGGCGTCCTGGCCGGGCTCCCGGTTCGACGTGGTCTACGTCTTCAACCGCGACGGCGACGGCTGGGCCTTCAGCCAGGTGCCGCAACTCCTCCTCGCGGGTGACTCCCCCGACCCCATCACCTGATCGCGGTCGACCGGCGGTCAGGCTCCGTGGTCCCGATCCGTCGCGCGGGTGCGGGACCGCCGTACGCGAATAGACTTGGCACGTCCACGCTAGGGAAGTCTTTGCCGGGCGGGAGGTCAGCGATGCACGCGGACAAAGGCGACAAGATCACGGTGCACGGCAGGACCGTGGGCCATCACGACCGGACGGCTGAGATCCTCGAGGTGCTGGGCGAGAAGGGCGATCCTCCCTACCGGGTGAGGTTCGAGGACGACGGGCACGAGTGCCTGATGTCGCCCGGTCCCGACTCGGTGGTCCGGCACATCAAGTCCCCACCAGCCGCGAGCTGAAAGCGGGCCGGAGGCTGCGAGGCGCTCTGGCCCGCGTCGGATAGTGGTCGGCGACCACCCGGGCCATCGCACCGGTCGGGTCGGCGGCCACATCCTTGGCCGAGAAGTAGACGTTCCCCAGCACCTGCGGCCATGCCCGGTCAAGGGTCAGGTGGCGGCTCAGTTCGCCGGCATCCCCCCATGCGGCGGGCTGGCCCGGTGCGCCCTGCCGATGGAGCGCCTCACCGATGTAGAGCTGGACTCCGCTACCGGTGACGGCGTCGGACCACCACGGGACGAGCTTGGCGTAGTCGGCAGCGGCGAGGCCGATGTTCCAGTACAGCTGCGGGCAGATGTAGTCCAGCCATCCTTTCCGTACCCACCCGCGCGAGTCGGCGTAGAGGTCGTCGTAGCTCTGGATCCCCGCCGAGCTGGGGGAACCGAGCGGATCGGCGGAGTCGTTGCGCCACACTCCGAACGGGCTGACACCGAACCGCGCGGTCGGCCGGATCCGCTTGATGAGCGTGCCGGTCTCCCTGACGAGAAGGTCGACGTTGTGCCGCCGCCAGGAGGCGCGGTTCGGGAAACCGGCTCCGTAGGCGTCGTACGCCTCACCGTCGTCGAACTCCTGGCCCTCGACCGGATACGGGTAGAAGTAGTCGTCGAAGTGCACACCGTCCACCGGATACCGCCGCACCGCGTCCAGCATCGCCTCCCGGACGAAGCGCCGTACCTGGGGCAGCCCGGGGTTGTAGTACAGCTGGCCGCCATACCCGACCACCCAGTCCGGGTGCCGCCGGGCGGGGTGCGTCGCGGCCAGCCTGCCGGGGTCGGGCTGCGGCGACACCCGGTACGGGTTGCACCAGGCGTGCAGCTCAAGCCCCCGGCGGTGCGCCGCGCGCACCGCGTAGCCGAGCGGATCCCAGCCGGGGTCCTGGCCCTGGGTGCCGGTCAGATACTGCGACCACGGCTCGTACCGGGATGGCCAGAAGGCGTCCGCGGCCGGTCTCACTTGGAGCAGCACCGCGTTGAGCCGTCGGTCGGCCGCGCTGTCGAGCAGCGCCACCAGCTCCGCCTGCTGCTCCGGTACGCCAAGACCCGGCGCCGAGGGCCAGTCGAGGTTGGCCACCGTGGCGGCCCACATCCCGCGGAACTGCTCGGGGAGCCGGTCCCGGGCATCAGCGGGAGTGGCGGCCAGTACACCGGCCAGCGCGCCCACGGCCGCCGCGGTGAAGCCCCTTCGGCTGATCTCTTCCATCATCTTCCCTGACTGACCGTCATACCCTGTCGGTGCCTGCCGATGATGGGCGCACGATGCGCCGCGGGCAATCCTTCGGGCGGCACGGCGCGTCGCCCGGCGCGGACGGTGGCTACCATCGACGGCGTGTGTCATCCCGTACCCGACGTGCTCGCCTACCTGGAAGGCCGGTGGCGGGTGGCGCGTACGGTCCGCGACCTCGGCAGCGGGGAGACCGGCACCTTCGAGGGCAGCTGCGAGTTCCGGCGGGAACGCCCCGACGGCGCGCTGCTGCACACCGAGGAGGGCCAGTTCACCTGGGGTGGCGTGACCCGGCCCGCGCACCGCGGCCACCGGTTCGAGCCGGTCGGCGACGGTACGAGCGAGGTCCGCTTCCCCGACGGCCGCCCGTTCCACCACCTCGACCTGCGCACCGGACGCTGGCAGGCGCACCACCCCTGCGCCGCGGACGCCTACCGCGCGGAGTTCACGGTGACCGGTGCGGACCGCTGGCAGGTGGTCTGGAAGGTGACCGGGCCACGGAAGGATCTGCTCATGATCACTATCCACGACCGGCTCTGAGGCGGGCCCGAAGCCCGGTGTAAGGTCGCGAGGTGGCGCGGGTCGACGCGGACCGGCCGCCCGCCACTCCGTGACCCGGGGCGGCGACATGCGAACAGGAAGAGGCGCACACGGTGGGCGACATCCAGTTGGTCGGGGTAGTGGGCTGCGGGCAGATGGGCGCGGGCATCGCCGAGGTCTGCGCCAGGGCGGGACTGGACGTACGGGTCGCCGAGACCACCGGTGAAGCCCTGGAGCTGGGCCGTACCCGGCTGACCAACTCGCTCGGCCGGGCAGCCGAGCGCGGCAAGATCACCGAAGCGGAGCGGGACGCGACGCTTGACCGGCTCTCCTTCACCACCGACCTCGGCGAGTTCGCCGACCGCGATCTGGTGATCGAGGCGGTGGTGGAGAACGAGCAGGTCAAGACCGACATCTTCCAGGTGCTCGACCAGGTGGTGACCCGGCCGGACGCCATCCTCGCCTCGAACACCTCATCCATTCCCTTGGTGAAGCTCGCCGTCGCCACCTCGCGCCCCGACCAGGTGCTCGGCATCCACTTCTTCAACCCGGCCCCCGTGCAGAAGCTGGTCGAGCTGATTCCGGCGCTCACCACCGGCGAGCAGACGCTGCTGCGCACCGAGAAGCTGGTCTCCGACGTACTGGGCAAGCACGCCATCCGCGCTCAGGACCGGTCGGGCTTCGTGGTGAACGCACTGCTGGTGCCGTACCTGCTCTCCGCGATCCGGATGTTCGAGTCGGGAATCGCCACCCGCGAGGACATCGACAACGGCATGGAACTGGGCTGCGCCCACCCGATGGGCCCGCTCAAGCTTTCCGACCTGATCGGTCTGGACACCATCGCGGCGATCGCCGACTCGATGTACGCCGAGTACAAGGAGCCGCTGTACGCCTCGCCGCCGCTGCTGCAGCGCATGGTCGACGCGGGCCGCCTCGGCCGCAAGAGCGGCCACGGCTTCTACGACTACGCGTAACCGGCTACGCGTAACCGACTACGCGTAGCCGCCGGGGCGTTCAGTAGCGCGCCCGCACCCGGCGGTGCTCCCGCCCCGCCGACCTGCCGCACTGGACGGGTACCCGTCGTGGATCACGGGACAGCGCGAGCATCGCCGCGTCGTCGGGCAGCCGCCCGTGCGCATGGGCGGTCAACGCCGCGCGCATCCCGTCGACCAGCAGGTCGGGGATGATCGCACCGCACCGGATCGCCGCCCGCGCGGCCGTCCGCAGTGCCTCCGGCAGCGGGAAGAACGCTCCGGAGGCGTCGCGTGCGTCCTGCGCCCCGTCGGTGTGCAGGAACAGCGCCTGCCCGGACAGCAGGTGGCTGCGGTGCACGGTGAGCACCTCGGCGCCGGGGTCCAGTACGCCGAGCGGCGGCAGCGGCCCGGCGGTACACAGCGGTTCCGCGGACGGCTGCGGGCGGCGCGCGGCGTCGATCCGATACGGCCATGGATGGCCGCAGTTGAGCACCGCGAGCCGACCGTCGCAGCGGACTTCCAGCAGCAGTACGGTGACGAACTCCTCCGCGACCGGAGCGTCCTGGTCCGCCGCCGGGGAGCGTTCCGCCGACCGCTCGGCGCGGGCCCGCTCGCCCAGATGCCGGCGCAGGGTGCGGTCCAACCGCCTGAGCACACCGACGAGTTCGGCCTCGTCGTGGGCGGCCTCTCGGAAGCTCCCGAGCAGCGCCGCCACCGTGCCGATCGCGGCGAGGCCGTGGCCGCGGACGTCGCCGAGCACCACCCGCACCCCGTACGGCGTGGCCAGCACCTCGTACAGGTCACCGCCGACTTCCGCACCCCGGTACGCCGAGATGTAGTCCCCGGCCACCGCGACCCCGGCCACCCTGCGCGGCAGCGGACGCAGCAGGACCCGCTGGGCGGCGGCCGCGATCTGCCGGGTCCGCTCCAACTCCCTGAGCAGCCGCAGCCGTCGGCCGGTGGACAGGCAGGCGGCCAGCACGGCCGAGGAGACCACCAGCAGTTGGATGGCCGGGACGCCCCCGCAGACGCTGATCTCGACGGTGACGACGGCGGCGGTCCACAGACCGGGCAGCGTGACCACCAGGGCCCTGCGGTGGAAGGGGCAATTGGCGGCCACCGGGGCCGCGCCGCTACGCGTGCCGGCCGCTCTGCGGGTCAGGATCATTCGACGGCTCCCCCTCGCAGCAGGCGCCGCGATCGTCGACGGAATCGCTCCCCCGGGTCCTCCCGTACCGAAGGGCAGGGGCGAAGCGAGCCCTCTTGCGTGGCCGATTGTTGCGACCGGAAGCAGCCGATCGATGAGCCTTAACGGACATTTCACCAGATCGGGTGAAACGACCGAGGGCCGGTCCGGCGGGATCGCCGGACCGGCCCTCGGGGCAGCGTGCTACGCGCCGCGCAGCACCGCTCCGGTGCGCTCGGCCGCGGTGACCACCGCGGCGTCGCGCGCGGCGGACGCCTCCTCCGCGGTCAGCGTGCGGTCGGTGGCGCGGAAGCGCAGGGCGTACGCCAGCGACTTCTTCCCCTCGCCGATCTGCTCACCGGAGAACACGTCGAACAGCCGTAGGTCCTCCAGGAGTTCACCGGCGCCCGCACGCAGTGCGGCCTCGACATCGGCGGCCGGGACGGCGGTGTCCACGACCAGCGCGACGTCCTGGGTGGCCACCGGGAAGGTGGAGACCCGCGGTGCCCGCAGCGGCCCGCCCCGGGCCTGCTCCAGACGCTCCAGGTCGAGCTCCATCGCGCTGGTGCGCTCCGGCAGGTTCATCGCCTTGATGACCCGCGGGTGCAGCTCCCCGGCATGACCGACGAGTTCGTCTCCCACGTACAGCGCCGCACAGCGGCCCGGGTGCCAGGGCGCGTACTGGTCCTGACGGACGATCAGCTCGACTCCGGCCTCGCGGGCGATGGTACGGGCCGCCTCGACGGCGTCCACCCAGCTCGCCGGGTAGCCCTTGCCCCACCAGCCCTGCGGCTCACGGGCGCCGGACAGTACGACGGCGGCGTGCACCGGCTGGTGCGGCAGCGCGGCGTCGAGCGCGCCGATCTCCTCGTCGGTGGGACGCCGGTCCACCGTCAGCTTCGGCGGCGCGGGCTCGTCCCCCGTCGGCTGGAAGACCAGGCCGGTCTCGAACAGCGCCAGGTCCTGCGCACCGCGCCCGTGGTTGCGGCGCAGCGTGCCGAGCAGCCCCGGCAGCAACGTGGTGCGCATCGCCGGCTCCTCGTCGGAGAGCGGGTTGACCAGCGTCACCGCACGGCGGCGCGGGTCGCCCGGCTCCAGACCGAGCTGGTCGAGGACCGCGTCACCGACGAACGGGTAGCTGAGCACCTCCACGTACCCGGCACCGGCCAGCGAGCGGCCGACCCGGCGGCGCAGCAGCTGCGACTCGGTCAGCCCGCGCCCGGAGGGCAGCTTCGGCAGCGTCGACGGCAGGTTCTCATAGCCCTCAAGCCGGATGACCTCTTCGGCGAGGTCGTTCGGGTCGGTGAGGTCGGGACGCCAGCTGGGCACGGTGACGACCAGTTCGTCGGCGCCGTACACATCGCAGCCGACCTGCTGCAGCCGCCGTACCACGGTCTCCCGGCCGTACTCGGTACCGGCCACCCGGTCCGGGTGGTCGGCCGGGATCGAGATCGTGCGCGGTGCGGACGGCGTGATGACCTCGGTCACCCCGGCCTCCGCGGTGCCGCCGGCCAGCAGGACCAGCAGGTCGACGGTGCGCTGCGCCGCCGCGGAGGCGGCCTGCGGGTCGACGCCGCGCTCGAAGCGCTTGGACGCCTCGGAGGAGAGCCGGTGGCGGCGGGCGGTGCGGGCCACCGCGACCGGGTCGAAGTGCGCGGCCTCGATGACGATCTCGGAGGTGCCGCGCACCTCACCGGTCTGCTCGTCGCGTACCGGGTCGGCGATCTCGGTGTTGGCACCGCCCATCACACCGGCCAGGCCGATCGGGCCGGAGTTGTCGGTGATCACCAGGTCCTCGGGGTCGAGGGCCCGCTGGGTGCCGTCGAGCGTGGTGAGCTTCTCGCCCGGCTGGGCGCGGCGTACCCCGATGGGACCGTCGAGCCGGTTGCGGTCGTACGCGTGCAGCGGCTGACCGAGCTCCAGCATCACGTAGTTGGTGATGTCGACGGCCAGCGAGACCGGGCGCATGCCCGCCTTCTGCAGCCGCCGCTGCAGCCAGATCGGGGAAGCGGCCTCGGGGTCGACGTTGACCACGGTGCGCGCGGTGAACCGGTCACAGCCGATGGGGTCGGCGACCTTCACCTGGTAGCCGTAGGAGTTCGGCGCGGGCACGTCGAGCAGCGCCGGGTCGCGCAGCGGCAGCCCGTACGCGGTGGCGGTCTCGCGGGCGATGCCGCGCATCGACATGCAGTAGCCGCGGTCCGGGGTGACGGCGATGTCGAGGACCTCGTCGACCAGTTCCAGCAGCTCGATGGCGTCGGTGCCGGCCTCGTGCTCCGGCGGCAGCACGATGATGCCGTCGCCCCCCAAAGAATTGGACACGGTGTCGCCCATGCCCAGCTCGCTAGTGGAGCAGATCATGCCCTCGGAGGTCCTGCCGTACGTCTTGCGCGCGGAGATCTGGAAGTCGCCGGGCAGCACACCGCCGGGCAGGATCACCACGACCTTGTCGCCGACGTGGAAGTTGGTGGCGCCGCAGACGATGTTCTGCGGCTCACCGGTGCCGTTGGCGGTGCCGACGTCGACCTGGCAGAAACGGATCGGCTTCTTGAAGCCGGTCAGCTCCTCGATGGCCAGTACCTTGCCCACGACCAGCGGGCCCTTGAGGCCGGCGCCGAGCTGCTCGACCCTCTCGACCTCAAGCCCGGCGGAGACGAGTCGCTCCTGCACATCACGACCGGTCTCACCGGCCGGCAGGTCGACGTACTCCCGCAGCCAAGAAAGCGGGGCCCGCATCAGATCTCCATCCCGAACGGAAGGGTGAACCGCACGTCACCCTCGACGATGTCTCGCATGTCCTCGACGTTGTGGCGGAACATCAGCATCCGCTCGATGCCGAAGCCGAAGGCGAAACCGCTGTACTTGTCGGGGTCCACACCGCAGGCGGTGAGCACCCGCGGATTGACCATGCCGCAGCCGCCGAGCTCGATCCAGCCCTCGGAGGAGCAGGTACGGCACGGACGGTCGGGGTTGCCCACCGAGTCGCCACGGCACACGTAGCAGACCATGTCCATCTCGGCGGACGGCTCGGTGAACGGGAAGTAGTTGGGCCGCAGGCGGGTGCGCATACCCTCGCCGAACAGCGCCTGCACCATGTGGTCCAAGGTGCCCTTGAGGTCCGCCATGGTCAGGCCCTCGTCTACGGCGAGCAGCTCGACCTGGTTGAAGACCGGGGTGTGGGTGGCGTCCAGCTCGTCGGTGCGGTAGACGCGGCCCGGGCAGATCACATAGACCGGCGGTTCGCGGTCGAGCAGCGAGCGCACCTGCACCGGGGAGGTGTGGGTGCGCAGCACGACGTCGCCGGACGCCGAACCGGTGCCGACCCGCCTGCCGTTGGCCTGGCCGGCGTTGACGAAGAACGTGTCCTGCATCGTGCGGGCCGGGTGGTCCGCGGCGATGTTGAGGGCGTCGAAGTTGAACCACTCGGCCTCGATCTCCGGGCCCTCGGCGACCTCGTAGCCCATGGCCACGAAGACGTCGGCGATCCGGTCGGAGAGAGTGGTCAGCGGGTGCCGGGCACCGGCCGGACGGCGTTCGTACGGCAGCGTGACGTCCACCGCCTCCTCGACCAGCACGCGGGCGTCGCGCTCGGCTTCCAGCTGCTCCTTGCGGGCCGCCAGCGCCTTGTTCACCGCGCCGCGCGCCTGGCCGACGCGCTTGCCGGCCTCCGCCTTGGCGTGTGGCGGCAGCGCGCCGATCTCACGGTTGGCGAGCGCGAGCGGTGAACGGTCGCCGGTGTGGGCGACCTTCGCCTCGTGCAGCGCGTCCAGATCGGCTGCGGCGGCGAAGGCGGCGATCGCCTCGTCCCGCATCCGCTCGATCTCTTCCGGTTTCAGTGCCTCGACCTCGACAGGGTCGTACGACTTATTGGGTGCCGACATCTCTTCCCGTGTTTCCGGTTGGCTGGCGCGCGGTCTGTCTTCGACCTGGATGGCCCGTTTCCGACCTGAGTGGCCAAAGGTCGAGTCTAATGGGCACGGGGTCCCGCCCGTCGCCCACCACCGCCCTCAGCGGGGACGCCGCGCGCCGCTGCGTTCACCGTGCGCGTCCGAGGGCCGAAGAGGAGGCCCGTGGAGGCTCAGCCCATGAAGGCCGGTGCCCCGACGGGCAGGATAAATCGGAACTGAGCGCCGCCACCGGGGGCTCGGGACACCGTGATCGTGCCGCCGTGGGCCTCGATGATGCCCTTGACGATGTACAGGCCGAGGCCGGTGCCACCGCGTCGGTTGCCCCGCCAGAAGCGGGTGAAGACGCGGCCCATCGACTCCTCCGGAATGCCAGGCCCCTCGTCGCTCACGGTGACGGCCGTTCCGGCACACCCCCGCTCGCGCGGGGAAGACGAGGGCGCCACGTCGATGATGACAGTCCCCTCGCCGTGCCGCACCGCGTTTTCCAGCAGGTTGCTCAGCACCTGTTGCAGCTTGTCCGGGTCGGCCCACAGCGCGGGCAGCGGGCCCGACGCCCGTACCCGGAATCGGTCGGCCGGGGTGCCGGCCGCGATGTGCGCCTCCACCCGGCGCCGCACGGCGGCCTCGATGTCCACCAGCTGACGGCGCACTTCGAGTCGCCCGGCGTCGATGCGGGAGATGTCCAGGAGTTCGGCGATCAGCCGGGTGACGCGGTTGGCGTCGGCGTCGACGGTCTCCAGCATGAGCTTCTTCTGGTCGTCGGTGAACCGCTCCCACTTGGCGAGCAGGGTGGCCGTGAACCCCTTGACCGAGGTCAGCGGAGAGCGCAGCTCGTGTGCGACGGTGGCGATCAGCTCGGCGTGGCTGCGTTCGGTACGCCGACGGCATCCGGTGCCGCGCAGCGCGACGACCAGGCGGCGCACCGGTCCGGTGGGGTGCTCTCGTACGTAGCGCGCGGAGACCAGGACTTCGCGGCCGCCGGGCAACAGCAGGTTGCGCTCCGGCTGGCCGGCGCGGATGGCCAGTCCCCGGTACGGATCGGTCACCGTCCACCAGCGGCGGCCCTCTAGGTCCTCGAGCGGTAGCGCGTGTTCGATCGGCAGGCCGATGACATCCGCCGGGCGCAGTTCGGTGAGCCGGGCGGCGGCGGCGTTGAAGCAGACCACCCGCCCGGTCTCGTCGGCGACCACCAGTCCGTCGGGGAGGTCGTCCGGGTCCAGGCCGAGGTCCGCCAGGTCCGCGCCGAACTTCGCGAGGCTCGTGGTACGACTGGCGGCGGTTCCGGCGTCCATCCCCCTGCTCCCCTTCTCGGGTTCGGCCCGCCAGCCTACTAGCCGGAGGTTACGGAGCGGCACCCTCCCGGTGCGCGCTGCGCACGCGCCGAGGCGTAGAGGCACACCGCGGCGGCGGTCGCGAGGTTGAGGCTCTCGGCCCGGCCGTGGATGGGGACGCGCACCACCTCGTCGGCCAGCGCGCGGGTCTCCTCCGGCAGCCCCCACGCCTCGTTGCCGAAGATCCAGGCGGTGGGACCGCCCATGGTGCCCTCGTCGAGTTCGCTGTCCAGGTCCCGCTCCCCCGCGCCATCGGCGGCGAGCAGTCGTACCCCCGCCTCCCGCAGTCCGGCGACCGCCGTCTCCACCGGCACGCCGACCGCGACCGGCAGATGGAACAGACTGCCCACCGAGGCGCGTACCGCCTTGGGGTTGTACAGGTCGACGGAGGCGTCGGTGAGCACCACCGCGTCGGCCCCCGCGGCATCCGCGCAGCGCAGTACGGTTCCGGCGTTGCCGGGGTCGCGGACGTGCGCGAGAACGGCGACGAGCCTGGGTTCGGCGCGCAGGATCTCCTCGAACGGCGAGTCCAGGAACCGGCAGACGCCCACGATGCCCTGCGGGGTCACGGTGTCGCAGACCTCGGCCACCACCTCGTCGGTGGCGGTGAACACGGTCACGCCCGCCGCGCGGGCCGCCGCGACGATGTCGGCGTGCCGCTGCATCGCCTCCGCCGTCACGTACACCTCGATCAGATGCCCGATCGCCTCGCGCACCGCCTGCGGGCCCTCCGCGAGGAACCGGCGCTCCTTGCCGCGGAAGCTGCGCTTGGCCAGCCGCCGCGCCGCGCTGACGCGCGGGGATCGCAGGGAGGTCAGCTCGGGGGTGGGGGTCACTGTGGCGGACTTTCGGTTGACTGTTGTGGGCAACCGTTCCGCGGGGCGGAACGGTTGGGCACAACCGGCGGAGGGGGCACCTCCCAGCGGTAGCCGGGGGGAGGGTGGGCACAACCAACAGACCCGCAGGAAAGAGAACCTGCGGGTCCGGGGGCTACGTACAGCTCAGCGCAGCGTCGCTCACGCGGCCTTCGGCGCGTTGACGTCGCTCGGCAGCGCCTTCTGCGCGGCCTCGACCAGCGCGGCGAACGCGTTGGGGTCGTTGACGGCGAGCTCCGCGAGGATCTTGCGGTCCACCTCGATGCTGGCGGCCTTCAGACCCTGGATGAAGCGGTTGTAGGTGATGCCGTTGGCGCGGGCAGCGGCGTTGATGCGCTGGATCCACAGCTGACGGAAGTCGCCCTTGCGCTTCTTGCGGTCGTTGTAGTTGTAGACGAGGGAGTGGGTGACCTGCTCCTTCGCCTTGCGGTACAGGCGGGAGCGCTGCCCGCGGTAGCCGCTGGCCTGCTCGAGGATTGCCCGGCGCTTCTTGTGGGCGTTCACTGCCCGCTTGACGCGTGCCACTTGGTAACTCCTTGTAGGGGACCGCGGTGGAACTCACACGGCCCGAAAACGAATTGGTCCCGGTCAGTCGGCGCGCCCCGGGTCGGGGGCGCGGTCCGTCACTTGCCGAGAAGCTTCTTGATCTTCTTGGCGTCAGCCGGGGCCATCTCGACGTTGCCGGTCAGGCGGCGCGTCAGCTGGGACGACTTGCGCTCCAGCAGGTGGCGCTTGCCCGCGCGCTCACGCAGCACCTTGCCGGAGCCGGTGATCTTGAACCGCTTGCTCGCACCACTGTGCGTCTTGTTCTTCGGCATGGCGCCGTAGTCTCCTCATCGCTGGCCCTCCCGTCCGCGACCAGGGCAGACGGAGAAGCGTCAGTCAGTACTGCATTGCATAACCCGGAGTGTCAACTCCGGGGCCTTGCTGGCTTGCCTCAGCTGGCGTCGGCGGGAGCCTGCGGCTCCTCGGCCTCGACGTCCTGCCGCGGCTGGCGACCGGCCTTGCGGGCGGCCTGCGCCTCGCGGGCCTCGGCCATCGCCTCGGTCTTCTTCTTGTGCGGACCGAGAACCATGATCATGTTGCGGCCGTCCTGCTTCGGGTTGGACTCCACGAAGCCCAAGTCCTGGACGTCCTCCGCGAGCCGCTGCAGCAGTCGGAAGCCCAGCTCGGGACGGGACTGCTCGCGACCACGGAACATGATCGTGATCTTGACCTTGTCGCCCTGCTTGAGGAACCGGACGACGTGACCCTTCTTGGTGTCGTAGTCGTGCGGGTCGATCTTCGGCCGGAGCTTCATCTCCTTGATGACCGTGTGCGCCTGGTTCTTGCGCGCCTCACGGGCCTTCATGGCCGACTCGTACTTGAACTTCCCGTAGTCCATGAGCTTGCACACGGGCGGACGGGCGGTAGCCGCGACCTCAACCAGGTCCAGGTCGTATTCCTGTGCGAGCTCCAGGGCCTTGGCAAGCGGCACAATGCCTACCTGCTCGCCACTGGGACCGACGAGTCGCACCTCGGGGACGCGAATCCGGTCGTTGATGCGGGGCTCGGCGCTGATGGGGCCTCCTCGGTTGCACCACGCGGCGGCCTGGCGGGCAGCCGCGCCTTGAGTCTGTTCCTGTTGACCCCGCACCGCGGACGCAAAGAACGCCCCGTACGGTACGCAGGCGGGGCTCCTCACAACCGGGAGCACCGCCGCGATATTCCGCGGGGCGCATCGGGCCATCACACCTTGCGACGTGATGACGCCTGACCGGGACCCGCCGACCCGAAGGTCGGTCAGGTGGGAGTTGGAGCTCCACTTGCGGGCTGGTCACCTGGGTGCCCAGCCGGTCGATCTCAAAGCATACCAGCCTCCGGGCGCAGACAGTAATCGACAGAACGGGGCCTATCGTGTCCGTCATGAGCGACACCACCTCCCCTGACACCGCCGGTTCCACCGCCTCGCCCGACTCCGCCGCCGGCGGTCCCGACTTCGACACCATGACCCGTGACATCGCGGACGTGCCCGCGGTCGAGGTGATCACCACGGTGGCGGTCCACCTGATGAGCGCCGCGGCGGTCAATCTGGGCCTCGCGGAGGAGGGTGCACAGCACAAGGACCTCGATGAGGCACGCAAGCTGATCACCGCGCTGGCCGGGCTGGTCACCGCCGGGGCGACCGAGATCGGCTCCTACCACGCGGCCCCGCTGCGGGACGGGCTGAAGTCGCTGCAGCTGGCGTTCCGCGAGGCGTCCCTGGTGCCGGACGAGCCGGGCCAGGGCCCGGGCGAGAAGTTCACCGGACCTGTACTGGGCTGACCGGCGCGTCCGACCAGTCCCCGGTGCGGTCAGCGCGCCCGTACCGGGGCGACTCCCGCCTCCGCCTCCGGCGCGGCTTCCGGTCCCGGCCCGGCCTCCAGTTCCGGCTCCGGCTCCGGCTCCGACGCAGCGGGTGACAGCTGGGTCAGCCGGTGGACGGCCGCCGCGAGCGCGCCGCCGACCAGCGGGGCGGCGACGAACAGCCAGACCTGCGAGAGCGCGGCCCCGCCCGCGAAGATCGCCGGGCCCAGGCTGCGCGCCGGATTCACCGAGGTACCGGTGAGCGGGATGCCGACCAGGTGCACCACGGCCAGCGCCATCGCGACGGGCACTCCGGCGAAGCCGACCACGGTGGACCTTCGGGCCACCGCGAGCACCACGAACACCAGCAGGAAGGTCAGCGCCATCTCGGCGAGGAACGCGCCGGCGATGTTGATGCCGACCGGCGACCGGCTGCCGTAGCCGTTGCTGCCGAAGGCGCCCTTGATCCTCAGCCCCGGCACCTGCTTGGCGACCACGAACAGCAAGGTGGCCCCCACGATCCCGCCGGCGAACTGGGCAGTCCAGTACCCCGCGGCGGTCCGTGGATCCATCCGCCCCGCGCACACCATGCCCAGCGTCACCGCCGGATTGACATGGCAGCCCGAGATCGCGCCGAACGAACCGGTCAGCGCGAGCAGGACGAAACCGAAGGCCAGCGCGGTACCGAGGGTGCCGACGTACTCGCCCGCCAGGACCACCGAGCCCACGGCGAAGAACACCAGTAGCAGGGTGCCGAGGAACTCGCAGGTGATGGCCTGCTTCCGCATGGCGCTCTCCTCGCGTCGATTGCCATGTCCCATTGCCATGCCCATGGGACATTCTCAATCAACCCGGCACACCTCACACCTTGAACATCCGCCACATTGTGAACGCCCGGCGTGCGACGGCCCGTTCAGCGAACGAAGAGCGGTTCCCCCGGCACCGCGGCCTCCGGCGGCAGCAGCGCCAGCTCAAGACCGCGCACCAGCCGGGTGCGTAGCGCGGCATCGGCCGCAAGCGCCGTGGCGACGCGCTGGGCGACCACGCTGACCTGGGCACCGGCTCCCAGCACCAGCCCGACCGTGCCGTCGGTCTCCGCGCTCGGCACCAGGTGTGCACGCACCACCTCGGGCTCGGCGGCCACCACGTTCCGCACCGCGTCGGCGACCAGCGGGTCGGTCAGCGGGTCCAGCCGGTCGCGGCCCGAGGCGAGGGCGTGCAGCGCCGGACCCGACAGCGCGTACGGCACCGGTCCGGCCATGTCGATCAACAGGGTGTCGGCCTGCTCATGGGCGAGCGCCTGCAACGCCTGGGGCAGCGGTACGGCGACCGGCCTGGCGTCGGCCCGCCAGCGGGCCAGGCTCTCGACGGAGCTGAAGGCGGGCAGCGCCTTACGGCCGCCCGGGGCCTGAATGGTCGGCACGGCCATGTCGCTGGTCTTCTCCCGGCGCAGCCCGCCCGCCCGTCGCCCACCACCACCCTCAACGGAGGCGCTTCGCGCCGCAGCGCCATCCGCAGCGCCCTCCGCATCGGTCTCCACCTCTCCCAGGAGGGCGACGACGGGGACCAGCAGGCGAGCGCCGACCAGCGCGGCGAGCACATCGGGCTCGGCGGCGCGGTCGTCGGCGTACGCGGCGAGCGCGGCGGCCAGCCGGGGGTCGGCGGTGCCGTCGTCGTCGGAGAATCCGGGGTCCGGAATGTTCTTGAGAGCCACCCGATGAGGGTATCGGCCGCCGCTGGCCGGGCTGGTCAGCGGCTGGTCCGCCACTTGAGCACTCCGGCCGCCGCCAGCAGCACCGCCCCGGCGATCGCGCTCACTGCGGCGAGACCGATGCCCGAACTTCCGTCGCGCGCCATGGCGGCCCGTACCGGATCAGGGCCGGTGCCGAAGTAGCGCTTGGCATAGGCGGCCGCGGTGGGTGCCTCCGCGCCGGGGGTGAGCTTCGCGGCCGCGTCCAGCGCCGCCACCGGGTCCACCACACCGGTGCCCACCTGGTCGTCGCGCCCGCCCGTCGGAGCGTCCTGTGCGGTGTCCTCCAGCAGCCGCTTGACCTGGGCCGGGCTCAGCCGCGGATAGGCGGAGCGGATCAGTGCGGCGACACCGGAGACATACGCGGCGGCCGCGCTGGTCCCCCAGCCCTCGTAGTAGCGGCGGTCCGGGTCCGCGATCACGACGTCCACGCCCGGCGCGCCCACGGCCGCGTACCAGCGGCTGGTGGAGAACGCGGCACGGTTGCCGTACCGGTCCACGGCCGCCACCGCGATCACCCCGGGGTACGCGGCGGGGTACGACGCCGGGTCGCCCTGCTGTCCGCTGTTGCCCGCCGAGGCGACCACCACCACGCCCTTGCCCAGCGCGTACTGGACGGCCTCGTCCTCGGTCGCGTCGGGGTGCGCGGTCTTGCTGTCGTCGCCCAGCGAGAGGTTGATGACGTTCGCACCGTGGTCGGCGGCCCATCGGATGCCCTGGGCGAGCGCGCCGCCGCGGGTGGCGCGGGCCTGTTTGCGGTGCGGATCGGTGTCTTCGAGGATCACCCGTACCGGAAGGATCCTGGCCTCCGGGGCGATGCCCATCACCCCGCCGTCGCCGCCGGGTCCATGGCCGTGTCCGGCGATGATGCCCGCCATCGCGGTGCCGTGCCGGGCCCAGGAGGACTCGCCGCGCTTCGCGCCGAAACCCACCAGATCGGTACCGGGCAGCACCTGCCCGGTGAGGTCGGGGTGGCTGCCGTCGACCCCGGTGTCCAGGACCGCGACCGTCACACCCTTGCCTTTGGCGGTCCGCCAGGCCGTCTGCGCGTGCAAGGTGTCGAGCGCCCACTGCTGTTGGCGGATCGAGTCGGCGTACGCGGCGGGAGCGCCCGGAGCCAGGACCACGGCCACCACTGCCAGCAGAACCGCGACCAGGCGGTCGCGTACCGCCGTCACGAGGCGGTTCCGTGGGTGTGGGCGGGGCGCTCGACGGCCGTGCGTATGTGGTGTTCGATGGCGGAGGCCAAGCCCTTGGCGTCGTACCCGAGGCCGGACTGCGCGGCGGCCGTGGTCGCGCCCTGGCGGGTCGCCGCGGCGGCGGGCTGCGGGTCGGTGACCGTACGGCCGTCGGCGAAACCGCTCACCGCGTAGCCGATGACCGGCAGGGTGTCGGAGATGTCGACCGTCCAACTGGCGCGCTGCGCCGGGCCGAAGCCCGCCGCGACGGTGCCGGGGAACGGCACCGGGCGCGGCATGGCGTCGGTCCGGTCGCCGAGGTGCCGGGCGGCCCAGGTGCCGCGCAGGGCGGCCATGCTCGCCGGATCCGCGCGGGTGACCAGCACACCGACCGTCGTGACATTGCTGGACGTGGCGTCGGTGTAGGTGGCGCGCAGCAGTCGCAGACAGCCGACCGGCGCGAGCGCCGAGGCCAGCGCCGGATCGAACGCACCGTCACAACCGCTGTCCGGCGCCACCCCGATCCGCGTCCAGGTCCGGTCGGCGCCCCCGGGTCCGGCGCCGCGGCCGTGCACTGTACGGGGAAAGAGCGTGTCCACGGGCACGCTGTGCCACAGGCTGCGGGCGTCGGCGTACGTCAGGGCGGTGTCGTCCTGCGAGGTCTGCGCCGCGGCCGGATCACCGCCCAGGAAGTGCCCGGCGGCGGCGCCGCCCAGCAGCCCGGCACCCAGCACCAGGCAGATCCCGGCCGCCGCGGTGCCGCGCACGGTACGCCCCGGGGCGGAAGGCGGCGGGCCGGGCTGATGGGCGGGGGGCGGCGGATAGGCCGGCGGTGGCGGGACCGGCGGCATGCCGAGCACCGTCGGCGACCCGGGCACGGGCGGGCGGCCCAGCGCGGGCGACACTCCGAGCGCCGGGGACGGGGAGGTCGTCGACACCGCCCCGTGTCCTGGCAAGGAACCGATTTCGGCCATGGAGCCAACTCCTGCGGCGGAAAGGGCCTGTTGCGGCGGAGCCGGGGGACGTGGCGGCGGAGCGGAGGGGCGTGGTGCCCCGCTGTCGACTCCGGTTCCCACCCGGTGCCCCCTCCCGTGAGCTCTGTCCGTCCCGGTTCTCACGCCGGGGCCGGGGCCCGCGGCGTCGGCCGCTGATGTCACGGCCCCGGGTGGACACAGTACGGGTTGTGCCTGTGTGCGCGCCCCCTGGTCGGATCATGTCCGCTGGTCCGGACTCTTGTCCGGGGCTCCGGCAGGGTGCAAGCTGCCCGCATGTCTGATCGTGTCGCGGACCGCGCCCGTTACGACCGGGCCACCGCCCATCTTGACGCGCCACTCGCGGTGGTGGACCTGGCGGCGTTCGACGCCAACGCCGACGACCTGGTACGACGGGCAGGCGGTAAACCGATCCGGGTGGCCAGCAAGTCGGTGCGCTGCCGGGCGCTGCTGGAACGGGTGCTGGAGCGCGACGGCTTCGCCGGGATCATGGCGTTCACGCTGGGCGAGGCGGTGTGGCTGGCCCGTGCCGGATTCGCGGACGTTCTGTTGGCGTACCCGTCGGTGGACCGTGCCGGATTCGCCGAGTTGACGGCCGACCCGAAGCTGGCGGGCGCGGTGTCGGTGATGGTCGACGACGTGGTGCAGCTCGATCTGATCGACGCGGCGCGTGCCGGGGGCAGCGAGGAGGTACGGGTCTGCCTGGAGTTGGACACCAGCCTGCGCTTGCTGGGCGGCCGGATACGGATCGGCGCACGTCGCTCACCACTGCACGATCCCGCCCGACTCGTGGATCTGGCAAGGGCGGTGGAGCGCAGGCCCGGGTTCCGGGTGGCCGGCCTGATGGGGTACGAGGGGCATGTGGCGGGCGTCGGTGACGCGGTGGCGGGTGCCCCGCTGCGGTCCCGGGCGGTCCGCCTGGTGCAGGCCGCGTCCCGCAGGGAGCTGGCGGCGCGGCGGGCCGAGGCGGTGCGGGCGGTCCGCGCGGTGGTGCCTGGGCTGGAGTTCGTCAACGGCGGCGGTACGGGCAGCGTCCAGCACACGGCCGCGGAGCGCGCCGTGACGGAGATCGCCGCCGGTTCCGGGCTGTTCGTACCGCGGCTGTTCGACAACTACACCTCGTTCCGGGGGCGGCCGGCTGCACTGTTCGCCCAGCCGGTGGTGCGGCGTCCGGGGGTCGGGGTGGTGACGGTGCTGGGCGGCGGATATCCGGCGTCCGGTGCGGCGGGCAGGGACCGGTCGCCGGTTCCCTATCTGCCCGAGGGCCTGCGGTACGACCCGCAGGAGGGCGCCGGTGAGGTGCAGACGCCGCTCCTGGGGTCGGCCGCCGACGATCTGCTGATCGGCGACAAGGTGTGGTTCCGGCACGCCAAGGCCGGTGAACTGTGCGAGCGCTTCGCCGAGTTGTGCCTGATCGAGGGCGATCGCGTGGTGGCGACGGTGCCGACGTATCGCGGCGAGGGCAAGACGTTCCTCTAGGGCCGAGGGGTCCGAGACGGCAATTGGGTTCCGGTGGTGTTCGTACCGCCGGTTCACGCCGTGGTCGCCTGCCGCCCGGGAGTCACTCGCCGCTGCGGCGAAACCTCTTGGGGCAAGCCCCGACCCCCGAGGTCATCCAGGACACAGACCCCGGCGCCGACGAGCCGGACAACCGCATGGCCTGCGGCGCGCTCGACACCGCCGGTCCACACCGTGGGAGTCACTCGCCGCTGCGGCGGATCTCCTTGGGGGCAAGCTCCCAAACCCCCACCGTCTTCGTGGTCGCGGGCCCCCAACGCCGAGGGCCTTGGGGGGTGATCCCTGCACACCCCCACAGTCGTGGGCGCGGGCCCTCAACACCGAGGATCATCGTGGGGGCGGGCCCCAAACCCCCGGGGCCTTCGTGGGGGCAGGCCCCAACCGCCTTGGGTGCCGCGGGCCTTGTGGGGGGTTTGGGGGGCTTGCCCCCCATGAAGATCCGCCGCAGCGGCGAGCAACCCCCCACCGAGTGGACCGGCGGGCCAAACCCACCGCAACCCACCGCACCGCCCCCCGACCCGCACCGCCCCCAACAGATCCGCCGGAAGGGCTAGAGCGGGGTGACGTAAGCCCCCGCGATGCCCCCGTCCACCAGGAACTCGGCGCCGGTGATGAACGAGGAGTCGTCGCTGGCCAGGAAGGCGACCGCGGCGGCGATCTCGTCGGCCTCGGCAAAGCGCCCCAGCGGAATGTGCACCAACCGCCGCGCGGCCCGCTCCGGGTCCTTGGCGAACAGTTCCCGTAGCAGCGGGGTGTTGACCGGCCCCGGGCACAGCGCGTTGACCCGGATGCCCTCCCTGGCGAACTGCACACCCAGCTCACGGGACATCGACAGCACACCGCCCTTGGATGCGGTGTACGAGATCTGCGAGGTCGCCGCGCCCATCACGGCGACGAAGCTCGCGGTGTTGATGATGGAGCCCTTGCCCTGGCGCTGCATGTACGGCAGTGCGGCCTTGCAGCACAGGTAGACGGAGGTGAGGTTGACCTCCTGCACCCGGCGCCAGGCGTCGATGCCGGTGGTCAGGATCGAGTCGTCGTCGGGCGGTGAGATACCGGCGTTGTTGAACGCGATGTCGACGGACCCGTAGGTGTCGTAGGCGGTCCGGAAGAGCGCCTCCACCTGCTCGGCGTCGGTCACGTCGACCCGGACGTAGGAGCCGCCGGTCTGGGCGGCCGCGGTCTCGCCGGCCGCCGGGTCGATGTCGGCGCAGACGACGTTCGCCCCCTCGGAGGCGAGACGGCGGGCCGTCGCCAGGCCGATGCCGCTGCCCGCTCCGGTGACGACGGCGGTACGGCCGGGGAGCCGGCGGCAGATGACATCTTCGGTCTGTGCGGTCACTGGTGTCATTCCTCCGTGCTGATGAAGACGTTCTTGGTCTCGGTGAAGGCGGCCAGCGCGCCGGGGCCGAGTTCGCGGCCGAGGCCGGATTCGCCGAATCCGCCGAAGGGGGTCCAGTAGCGCACGGCGCTATGGGAGTTGACGGACAGATTGCCCGCGGCCACCGCCCGCGAGACGCGGAGCGCGCGGCCCACGTCCCGGGTCCACAGCGATCCGGCCAGCCCGTAGCGGGTGGCGTTGGCCAGCCGTACGGCATCCGCCTCGTCCTCGAAGGGCAGCACCACGGCGACCGGCCCGAAAATCTCCTCGGTGGCGGCGGCGTCGTCCTCGGGCAGCCCGGCGAGGACGGTCGCGGGGTACCAGAAGCCCTTGCCGGTGGGTGCGCTGCCGCGAATGGCGGCGGGGGCGTCCTCGGGCACATAGGACCTGACCCGGTCGCGTTGCGCGGCGGAGATCAGCGGCCCCATCTGGGTGGCCGGATCGGTGGGGTCGCCGACGGTGACCGCCTTGATGTGCGGTTCGAGGAGTTCCAGGAAGCGGTCGTGGACAGTGCGTTGGACGAGGATGCGGCTACGGGCGCAGCAGTCCTGGCCGGTGTTGTCCAGAAAGGACATCGGGGCGGCCTGCGCGGCCTTCTCCAGGTCCGCATCGGCGAAGACGATGTTGGGGCTCTTGCCGCCGAGTTCGAGGGTGACCCGCTTCACCTGGTCCGCGCACCGGGCCATGATCCGCTTGCCGACGGCCGTGGACCCGGTGAAGACGATCTTGGCGACGCCCGGGTGGTCGACAAGGGCGGCCCCCGTGACGGGTCCGGCGCCCGGCAGTACCTGGAACAGCCCCTCCGGGAGGCCTGCTTCCAGGGCGAGTTCGGCGAGCCGCAGCGCGGTCAGCGGTGTGGTCTCCGCCGGTTTGAGCAGCACGGCGTTACCGGCGGCGAGCGCGGGCGCGGTGGCCCAGCCGGCGATCGGCATCGGGAAGTTCCAGGGGGCGATGACACCGATGACGCCGAGCGGTTCGTGGAAGGTGACATCGAGTCCGGCGGGCACCGGAATCTGCGCCCCGGACAGCCGCTCCGCTCCCCCGGCCGCGTACTCCAGCAGGTCGCGTACGTTGCCCGCTTCCCAGCGGGCGTTGCCGACCGGATGCCCGGCCTCCCGCACCTCCGACTGGGCGAGTTCCTCAAGGTGTTGGTCCACGGTCGCGGCGAAGCGGCGCAGCAGGCGGGCGCGATCGGCCGCGCTGGTGGCGGCCCAGCCGGTCTGGGCCCGGGCCGCGCGGCGGACGGCGGCGTCCACCTCTTCGGGCGCGGTCGCGGGAACGGTGGCGATGAGTTCTTCGGTTGCCGGGTTGAGCACCCGGTGCTCGGTGGGGTGGTCGGGCACGGGGCTCCTCACATGCGTTCGAAGGAGCGGTAGCGCTCCCAGTCGGTGACGGCGGAGTCGAAGGCGTCCTGCTCCACGCGGGCCATGTTGCTGTAGTGGTCGACGACGTCGTCACCGAGAGCGGCCCGGGCCAGCGTGCTGCCCTGCCAGAGCCGTGCCGCCTCGTGCAGGCTGGCCGGGACGTGCTCGGCGTCGCCGGTGTAGGCGTTGCCGGTGTAGGCGTTGCCGGTGCACGCGGGGGACAGTTCCAGCTCGTTGTCCACACCGTGCAGACCCGCGGCGATCATTCCGGCGACCGCCAGGTAGGGATTGACATCGCCGCCGGGCACCCGGTTCTCGAAGCGCAGCGAGTGGCCGTGGCCGATGACCCGCAGCGCGCAGGTGCGGTTGTCGGGCCCCCAGGCGACGGCGGTGGGGGCGAAGGAACCGGGCCGGTAGCGCTTGTAGGAGTTGATGTTGGGCGCGTAGAGCAGGGTGAAGTCGCGTAGCGCGGCGAGTTGTCCGGCGAGGAAGTGCCGCATGGTCTTCGACATGCCCAACTCGCCACCCGGGTCGGCGAACACCGGCTGGCCGAACTCGTCGCGCAGCGAGAGGTGGATGTGGCAGGAGTTGCCCTCGCGCTCGTCGTACTTGGCCATGAAGGTCAGCGCGGAGCCCTGCTGGGCGGCGATCTCCTTGGCGCCGGTCTTGTAGATGACGTGCTGGTCGCACGTGGTGAGCGCCTCGTCGTAGCGGAACGCGATCTCGTGCTGGCCGAGGTTGCACTCGCCCTTGGCCGACTCCACGGTCATCCCCGCGGTGGCCATCTCGTTGCGGATGCGGCGCAGCAGCGGTTCGACGCGGCCGGTGCCGAGCACGGAGTAGTCGACGTTGTACTGGTTGGCCGGGTTCAGCTGCCGGTAGCCGCGGTTCCAGGCGTCCTCGTAGGTGTCGTTGAAGACCATGAACTCCAGCTCGGTGCCGACGTAGGCGGACCAGCCGCGTTCGGCGAGCCGGTCGAGCTGGCGGCGCAGGATCTGCCGCGGTGAGGCAGTGACCGGTGAGCCGTCGTGCCAGGCCAGGTCGGCGATGAGCAGTGCGGTGCCGTCGTTCCAGGGAGTACGGCGCAGTGTCGCGGGATCGGCGTGCATGGCGAAGTCGCCGTAGCCGCGCTCCCACGAGGACATGGCGTAACCGTCCACCGTGTTCATGTCAGCATCGACGGCCAGCAGGTAGTTGCAGCCCTCGGTGCCGTGCTCCAGCACCTCGTCGAGGAAGAAGGGCGCCGCGAAGCGCTTGCCCTGCAGACGCCCCTGCATGTCGGTGAAGGCGAGGACGACGGTGTCGATCGCACCGGTGTCGACGAGCCGTCGTAGCTCGTCCACGGTGAGTGGCGGTGTGCGGTCTGCCACGAGGTGGGCCTCCTGTCAGTGGACCGGAGCCCTAAGGTATGCACAGAAACCATTGGTTGGGAAGGCCTTTCGAGGAGGACCTATGAGCGGTTCGCAGGAGAACGGCCGGGCGCACGAAGCCGACCGGCTGGCGCCCGTACTGCGCCCGGTGCGGGCGGGCAGCGGCTTCGAGGAGGCCTTGGAGCAGATACTCCAGGTGCTCCGGCTCGGCCTGGTTCCCTACGGCGAACGGCTGCCGTCGGAGCGGGAGTTGGCGGATCGGCTGCGGATCAGCCGGGTGACGCTCCGCGAGGTGCTGAAGGTGCTCCAGGAGCAGGGTCTGGTGGAGAGCAGGCGCGGCCGTTACGGCGGGACGTTCGTGCGCTACCGTGCCGGGAACCTGACGGCCGAGTCGTCCGGCGGGCAGTCCCAGGAGGAGCTGCGGCGCCGGGTCGCCGAGGCCGACGTGGAGGATGTGCTGCGGTTCCGCGAGGTGCTGGAGGTCGGCGCGGCGGAGCTGTGCGCGGCCCGCGAGCTCGACGGGGAGCAGCAGGACCGGTTGCGGGCCTGCCTGGCGGCGACGAAGGACGCACCGCTCGCCGACTACCGCAGACTGGACACGCGGCTGCATCTGACACTGGCCGAGCTGTCGGGGTCGCCGTCGCTGGCCGCCGCGTACGCCGGGACGCGGGCCCGGGTCAACGACCTGCTGGACTGCATCCCGCTGCTGGTGCGGAACCTGGAGCACTCACAGGCCCAGCACGCGGTGCTGCTGGACGCGATCCTGGAGGGCGACGCCGAGGGCGCACGCGAGGTGATGCGGGAGCACTGCGCGGGGACGGCGGCGCTGCTGCGCGGCTTCCTCACGTGACGCACCAAAGGTACTATCCCGATCCATTGGCGGCGACGGGAGGACACCGGTGGGAAGGCCACTGATCGGCATCAGCACGTACTGGGAGGCCTCGGCACGCTATCGGGTGTGGGACATGCCCGCGGCGCTGCTGCCGGCCGGCTATCCGCGCATCGTGCAGGCGGCCGGGGCACTGGCCGTCATGCTCCCGCCGGATGACCCGCAGGCGGCGCGGGAGGCGGTGGCGCGCCTGGACGGCCTGGTGATCGCGGGCGGGGAGGATGTCGACCCCAGCCGCTACTCGGCCGAGCCGCACCCGAGGACCGGGCCACCCGCGCGGGAGCGCGACGCATGGGAACTCGCGCTGATCGAGGCCGCGTTGGCCTCGGGAACCCCGCTGCTCGGCATCTGCCGCGGAATGCAACTGCTCAACGTCGCACTGGGCGGCACCCTGGTACAGCATCTGCCGGACGAGGTGGGCCACACCGGCCACGCCGAGGCGGACGGCATCTTCGGCAGCCACCGGATCTTCCCGGTCTCCGGCACCCGGCTGGCCGCCGCGCTGCCGGAACCGGTGGACGTTCCCACCTTCCACCACCAGGCCGTACGTCGCCTCGGCAGCGGCCTGATCCCCAGCGCCCACGCGGCCGACGGCACCGTGGAGGCGGTGGAGCTGCCGAACGCCCGCTTCGCCCTGGCCGTCCAGTGGCATCCGGAGATGGCCGACGACCCCCGCGTACTGAGCGCACTGGTGATGGCGGCGACGGACGCGGCACAGACGGTCGGCTGAGTACTGGCGCCGGCCGGAGCACTCCGGCCGCCTGGTGGCGCGGCTCGTTCACGGGTGATCCAACAACCCACTGGAACGCGGACACTTGGGGGCCAGCATATTTTGTCGCGAGTTGTGAGGTCATAGGGGGCAACCTAGACTTGCTGAACGAGCAGAGTGTTGGTCCGGCCGTGCACGGCTGACGATCCGCGGGCGGTCGAGCCCTTCGAGATCCTGCGAGTCACCAGGTCCGCGAGCGGTCGCCCAGCTCGCGACCGCGGGATACCGGCTCGGGCGGAGCACCGGCCGGGTCAGGGCCGCCCCTGTGCGATGCGCGCGGACCGGTCGGCAACCCCGACTTCCTCACCTTGTCGAGGAGAGGTCATGCGCCCGCTCGTCCGCTCGAAGCGCAACCGGACACGGCGCTTCGCGGTGGCCGCGGTATCGACCGCCGCGGCTGTCCTCGGTGTCACGACGGCGGCCCCCGCGGTGCCCGCCACACCGGCGGCGTCGAGCCGAGCGGTCACCTCGACCGATCTCAGGAAGGACCCGCTGCGCGCGCCCTTCCTGTTCAAGTACGCCTTCAACGGGCATCTCAAGATCGGCGGCGGCTACTTCACCATGGGCGGCCGGGTCGCCCTGTTCGTCAGGTACAACAACGGCACGGTGGCCTTCTCAAGGGTCGTGATAGCTCAGCCGCACCCCATCACCCCTGGTGGGACCATCTATGTGGAGACGACGCTGCTCGCTCCCTGCGCTCCGTTCAGCAATGCCTACGCGCAGGCGTACGACTACAACACCCGGACCTGGACGGCCACGCTTCCGGTGACGGTCTGCGTACGGTTCGACTGACCACGGTCGGCCGGGGCTGAGCCCCGCGCGGTGGAACCGCTCGGGCAGCGGCCCGGCGTCAGGTCCGGTCGTGCACGGCCACCCCCGGCCGTCCCCGCGTCAGTGACAGCAGATCACGTGAAGGGCCCGTCGGGCGTTGGCCGGTAGGCCAGACGGCGCGCAGCTCGCGGGTCAACCGGACGCCTTCGACCGGGACTTCCACCATCCGGCGGGCCGCCAGTTCGTCGGCGACGGCGAGTTCGCTCAGTACGGCGGGGCCCGCACCGCTGATCACCGCGGCCTTGACCGCCGTGGTCGAGGACAGTTCGAGCAGTGGCGCCGCGAGGCCGCCGTGTCCCGCTAGGGCCGCATCCAGCACCTGGCGGGTGCCGGAGCCCTCCTCCCGCAGGATCAGCGGGGTCGCCGCCAACTCCCGCGCCGGGACCGGTCGCCGGCGCTTCGACCATGGGTGGCCCGGTGCCGTGACGACGACCAGGCGGTCCTTCGCGACGGTCACCGCGTCAAGGCCGCCCGGCACGTCGACGCCTTCCACGAAACCCAGTTCGGCCTCCGCGTCACGCAACCGGCGGACCACCGCCGCCGAGTTCCCTGCGAGCAGCGAGACCGCCGTGCCGGGCCGCTGGCCGTGCAGCGCGATCAGCCAGCCGGGCAGCAGGTACTCGGCGATGGTCATGCTGGCGGCGATGCGCAGCCGGGAGTCGCGGCGGTCCCGCAGCGCCTGCGCGCCCACGTCGAACTCCTCGGCCGCCTCGACCACCCGGCGCGCCCAGTCGGTGACCAGCGCCCCGGCGTCGGTGAGCCGGGAGCCGGACGGCGAGCGGGTCACCAGCCCCACGCCGAGTTGCCGTTCCATCGCGCGGATGCGGCTGCTGGCGGCGGGCTGGGTGATGCCGAGTTCCCGTGCGGCCCGGCCGAGGCTGCCGAGCCGGGCTACGGCGAGCAGTAGTTCCATCGCGCCGAGATCCGGCACCCGGTAGGACAGCGGTTGTCTCGCACTCTCGCCACTCATAACCCCAGCTTATGCCCTCATAGACAGATACCCCCTGGTGAGCGGGACAGCGGGCGGCGAGCGTGGAGGCATGGCCACTCTCGCGCCCGTGCGCTCCTCCGCCCCGACCGAGCCGGACCGCCCGTCGGCGGCACCGCTGCGGCAGCTCGGTCCCAACTGGTACGCGACCGTGATGGGCACCGCCATCGTGGCCAACGCGGGTGCCGCGCTGCCCGGTCATCCGTCCTGGCTGCGCACCCCGTGCGTCATCGTCTGGGCGCTGTCGGCGGCGATGCTGGCCGCCCTGCTCGGCGCCCGCGCCGGGCACTGGCTGCGGCACGCCGACCGGGCCAGGGAGCAACTGCTCGACCCGGCGGTCGCGCCGTTCTACGGCTGCCTGTCGATGGCCCTGCTCGCGGTGGGCGCCGGGACGCTGTCCGTCGGCGCCGGGGTGATCGGGACACCGGCGGCGGTCGCAGTGGACGCGGCTCTGTGGGTGGCGGGCACCGCGACCGGTCTGCTGATCGCCACGGCGATCCCGTATCTGATGGTGGCCAGGCACCAGATCGCCCGGGGCAGCGCGTCGCCGGTGTGGCTGCTGCCGGTGGTGGCGCCGATGGTGTCGGCCGCGACCGGCCCGGCGCTGGTGCCGCATCTGCCGAACGGCCAGTGGCGGGCGGCGATGCTGCTGGGCTGCTATGCGATGTTCGGGCTCAGTCTGCTGGCGACGCTGGTGATACTGCCGGTGGTCTTCGCCCGGCTGACGTACGAGGGGCCGTTGCCGCTCGCGCTCACCCCGACGCTGTTCCTGGTGCTGGGACCGCTCGGCCAGTCGACCACCGCGGTGGGCAACGTCGCCGACGCCGCACCCGGCCTGGGCCAGGCCTGGTACGCGCATCTGATGGGCGGCTTCGCGGTGCTGTACGGGGTGCCGGTGACGGGTTTCGCCCTGCTGTGGCTGGCACTGGCCGGAGCCATGGTGGTACGCGCGGCACGCCGCGGCATGCCGTTCGCGATGACGTGGTGGGCGTTCACCTTCCCGGTCGGCACCTGTGTCACCGGCGCGGCGAGCCTGGCCCGGCACACCGGGACGGATGTCTTCGGCTGGCTGGCCGCCGGGCTGTACGTACTGCTGGTGGCGGCCTGGGGCACCGCCGCGCTGCGGACGGCTCGCGGACTGATCAGCGGTGCGCTGCTCGCAGCGCCGCGCTGATGACGTCCGGCGCCTCCCGCAACGAGGGCCCGTACCAGGTGAGATGGCGCCCGCTGACCAGTGCCGCGGGCAGACCGGGGAACGCCTCCGGGCCGTCGTCGGCGGTGAAGCGGTACGGCTCGTCGGGCAGTACCACCAACTCGGCCCCGGACGCGTTCAGTTCACCGATCGGGATGCGCGGATACCGGTCGGGGTGACCGGCGTAGAGGTTGCCGACACCGAGGCGGGCGAGCACATCGCCCGCGAAGGTGTCCCGTCCGCACACCATCCAGGGCCGCCGCCAGATCGGCACGATGGCCGGGACCCGGCGGGTGGTCGGCGGAACCCGCCGCCAGACGGCTTCGGCCTCGGCCAGCCAGGCCGGACGGGGCAGCCCGCAGCCGTCGACCAGCACCCGGTGGAGTTCGGTGAACGCCTGCTCCAGGGTGCGAACCTCGGTGACCAGGACGTCAAGCCCGGCGTCACGCAGCGCGGCCAGGTCCGGTGGGCGGTTCTCCTCCTCGTTGGCGATGACGAGGTCGGGCGAAAGGGCGGCGATCCGTTCGGTGTCCGGGTTCTTGGTGCCGCCGATCCGGACGACGTCGAGGTCGGACGGGTGGCTGCACCAGTCGGTGGCGCCGACCAGCAGTTCCGGCCGGGTGGCGGCGACGGCCTCGGTGAGCGAGGGGACGAGCGAGACGACACGCATGACCACAGTTTCGCCGATCCGCCGGCGCCGGTCGGCCCCGCTGGTCAGGCGGGGGTCCGCGGGGTGGCCCGCAGACCCCCGGTAGGCATCAGTGCCCGGAGACCGGTGCCATCTTGTCGACCAGGCCGGGGTGCGACTTCAGCCAGGTCCGCACCCCCTGCTGCTCGTTGCCCTGCCCGGCGTCCTGGATCGCCGCCTCCAGACCGGTCAGGTCCTTCTCGTCCATGTGGAAGTTCTTCAGCCATCCGGCGACCGCCGGATCGTTCTTCGCGAACTTCCTGGACGCCAGGGTGTGGATCCGGTCACCGGTGCCGAAGGCGCCCTGCGGATCCTGCAGCTTGGTCAGCGAGTACTTGCTGTACGCCCAGTGCGGCGACCACAGCACCACCGCCACCGGCTCCTTCTTGGCGTACGAGCGCTCCAGTTGGGCCAGCATGCCCGCGGTGCTGCCGGTGGTGAGCTGGTACTCCTTGTCCAGCCCGTACGCGGCAAGGACCTTGGTGCGCAGCAGGTTCATCTCACCCGCGCCCGGCTCGATGCCGATGATCCGGCCGCCGAATGCCGAGGCCTTGCCTCGCAGGTCGGCGAGCGACTTCACGTCCTTCACGTAACCGGGAACGCTGATCTCCAACGAGGTCGGCCCGTACCACGAGCCGAGGTCGGCCAGGTCCTTGCCGTACTGCTGCCAGTACTGGGCGTGCGTGGTGGGCAGCCAGGAGTCGGTCTCGAAGTCGATGGAGCCGCCGGCCATACCGGTGTACAGGGCGCCGACGTCGTACGTCTTGGCGTTGACGGTGTAGCCGCGCTGTTCGAGCACCTCCTTCCAAAGGAACGAGGAGGCGATGCCCTCGTCCCAGGGGATGTATCCGAGGTTGACGGTCTTGCCCTTGCCCACGTCCTTGCCCGCCGCGACCTGCGTTCCGCCGCCGGATCCGCCGAAGACGCCCATGCCCCCGGCGACCAGGGCGAGGACCACGATGCCCGCCATGGCGACCGCGGTGTTCGGCCGGTAGCTCCAGATCCGCGCGCCGCGCAGCGCGTCGGCCTTGGCCAGGGCACGGCGGCCGAGCGGGGAGACCTGACTGCCGAGGGCGCCGGTCATCCGGTCCAGATACATGGCGAGGATGACGACAGCGGTGCCGCCTTCGAAGCCCAGCCCCACGTTGACCTGGCTGATCGCGGTGAAGACCGAGGCGCCGAGGCCGCCCGCGCCGACCATGCCCGCGATCACGACCATGGACAGCGCCAGCATGATGACCTGGTTGATACCGGCCATGATGGTGGGCAGCGCCAGCGGCAGCTGCACCCGCAGCAGGACGTTGCGCGCGGTGGTGCCGAACGCCTCGGCGGCCTCGACGAGTTCGCCGTCCACCTGCCGGATGCCGAGTTCGGTCATCCGGACCCCGGGCGCCATGGCGAAGACGATGGTGGCGATGACGCCCGGTACCACCCCGAGGCCGAAGAAGAAGATGCCCGGGATCAGGTAGACGAAGGCGGGCATCGTCTGCATGACGTCCAGCACCGGCCGCAGCACGGTGCTGACGGTGCGGCTGCGACCGGCCCAGATGCCCAGCGGTACGGCGAGCACGATGGTGATCACCGTCGCGACCAGGACCAGCGAAAGGGTCTGCATCGCGGCGTCCCACTGCTGGACGGAGTCGATGAGCGCGAAGCCCGCGAAGGCCAGGACACCGGCGGTCAGCCCGCGCAGCCACAGTGCCAGCACCGCGAAGATGCCCGCCAGCAGCAGCGGTTCGGGCGCGGACAGCACCGCGTTGACGCCGTCGTACATGTGCGAGACGACGGCGGTGACGAGGTCGAAGAGCCAGCCGAGATGGTCGCGCAGGAAGGCGACCGCGCTGTCGGCCCAGTGACCGAGTTGCAGCCTAGGCACCGGCGGCCTCCTTCTCCCGGGGAGACAGATCGCACGGCACCTGCGGCCCGTCGTAGTCGCCGAGCAGGGTCAGCACCCGCTGGCGTGGGACGACGCCGACCAGTTCGCCCCCTTCGCCGCGTACCGCGACCGGGTGCGGGACCCGGGCGCTGACCGCGAGCAGCTCCGCGAGCGTGGTCCGCGGTGTGACGGTCTGGCAGCCGCAGTCACCGGCGTCGGGCCGGGACGGCGGCACCATGGCCGCCGCCGCGGTGAGCACCCGCGAGCGGTCCACGTCCTGCACGAAGGACGCCACATAGTCGTTGGCCGGCTCGACGAGTATCCGCTCGGCGCTGCCGAGCTGCACGATCCGGCCGTCGCGCATCACGGCGATGCGGTCACCGAGCCGCATCGCCTCGTTGAGGTCGTGGGTGATGAAGACGATGGTCTTGTGCAGACGCCGCTGGAGTTCCAGGAGTTGGTCCTGCATGTCGCGGCGGATCAGCGGGTCGAGGGCGCTGAACGACTCGTCCATCAACAGCAGTTCGGCGTCGGTGGCCAGCGCCCTGGCCAGGCCCACCCGCTGCTGCATACCGCCGGACAGTTCGTCGGGCCAGGACTTCTCCCACCCCTTCAGGCCGACGAGGTCCAGCGCCTCTGCCGCCCGGCGCAGCCGCTCGTCGCGCCGTACGCCCTGTACCTCGAGCCCGTAGGCGGCGTTCTCCAGCACGCTGCGGTGCGGGAACAGCGCGAAGTGCTGGAAGACCATGCTGATCTTGTGCGAGCGCACCCCGCGCAGTTCGCCGGACGTCAGCGCGGTCAGGTCCTGACCGTCGAACAGCACGCGTCCGGCAGTGGGCTCCAGCAGGCCGTTGAGCATCCGCAGCACGGTGGACTTACCGGAGCCGGACAGTCCCATGATGACGAAGATCTCGCCCGCCTCGACGGTGAAGGAGGCGTCGATCACCGCGGCCGTGCTGCCGCGCTCCCGCAACGCGTCCCGGTCGGCGCCCTGTTGGAGTTCGCGTACCGCGTCTTGGGGCCGCCGCCCGAAGACTTTGAACAAATGGTCGGCCTGCAGGCTGGACACTGGCACCTCTCGGGTCGAACGAAAAACGACCCGCCGTGCGCCGGGTCCGGTCCGGCGGGCGGCTGCCCGAATTCTCCCCATGCAAACAATCCGTGGCCGAGATCACAGAAAGCAGCGGGTGCGGCGACCGCCACTCGCGACCGGTAGGGCATCATCGATCGGGTGAGCCCACGTCTGATGCTTCTCGACACCGCGAGCCTGTACTTCCGCGCGTACTTCGGCGTTCCCGAATCGGTGAAGGCGCCCGACGGCACGCCGGTGAACGCGGTGCGGGGCCTGCTGGACTTCATCGCCCGGCTGGTCGAGGACCACTCCCCCGACGACCTGGTGGCCTGTATGGACGCCGACTGGCGGCCGCAGTGGCGGGTGGACCTGATCCCGTCGTACAAGGCACACCGGGTCGCGCAGGAGACCGCGACGGGGCCCGACGTCGAGGACGTGCCGGACGCCCTCTCCCCCCAGGTGCCGGTGATCGAGGCGGTGCTGGACGCGATCGGTATCGCACGGGTGGGGGTCCCGCAGTACGAGGCCGACGACGTCATCGGCACCTTCGTCGCCCGCTCGAACGGGCCGGTGGACATCGTCACCGGAGACCGCGACCTGTACCAGCTGGTGGATGACGCCCGCGGGGTACGGGTGCTGTATCCGGTCAAGGGCGTCGGCACCCTGCACATCACCGACGAGGCGGCGCTGCGGGAGAAGTACGGGGTGGACGGGCGCGGCTACGCGGAACTGGCACTGCTGCGCGGCGACCCGAGCGACGGACTGCCCGGGGTGGCGGGCATCGGCGAGAAGACCGCGGCCAAGCTGCTGGCGAGCTACGGCGACCTGGCCGGAGTGCTGGCCGCCGTCGACGATCTGGGCTCCAAGCTCACTCCCTCCCAGCGCAAGCGGCTGAACGAGGGCCGCCGCTATCTCGCCGTGGCTCCGAAGGTCGTCCGGGTCGCGGGGGACGTTCCGCTCCCGGAGGTGAGCACGGCACTGCCGCATCAGCCGCGCGACCCGGAGGCGCTCGGGGCACTGGACACCCGGTGGGGGCTCGGCGGATCGCTGCAGCGCGTGCTGACGGCGCTGTCCCAGCGGCAGCCGGGTTGACCGGTACCGCATCACCGCCGCATTAGTTAGGCTTGCCTAAGTCATTCGACGGTCAGGGGAGTCTTCATGGCGGACGGTCCGCAGCGTAGAAAACAGCAGGTCACCCGGGGGCGTGTGGTCCGCGTCGAACGGCTGACCCCACATATGATCCGGGTCGTCCTCGGCGGCGACGGACTCGACGGCTTCACCGCGGGGCAGTGCACCGACCACTACATCAAGCTGCTCTTCCCGGTGGACGGGGTCGCCTACCCCGAGCCGTTCGACATCCAGGCGATCCGCGCGGACTTCCCGCGCGACCAGTGGCCCCGTACCCGCACCTACACCGTGCGGCACTGGGACGCCGAGGCGCGCGAGCTCAGCGTCGACTTCGTGCACCACGGGGACGAGGGTCTGGCCGGACCGTGGGCGGCCCGCGTCCAGCCCGGCGAGGAGGTCCTCTTCCTCGGTCCGGGCGGCGGGTACGCGCCCGACGAGAAGGCCGACTGGCATCTGCTCGCCGGTGACGAGAGCGCCCTTCCGGCGATAGCCGCCGCGCTGGAGCGGATGCCGGAGGGCGCGGTCTGCCATGCGTTCATCGAGGTGGCGGACGCGACGGAGGAGCAGCAGCTGAACGCCACGGCCGGGGCCCGGGTCACCTGGCTGCACCGCGGCTCGCGCCCGGTCGGCGACGCGCTGGTGGCCGCCGTACAGGCCCTGGAGTTCCCCTCCGGCACCCCGCATGCCTTCGTGCACGGCGAGGCGCACTTCGTGAAGGAACTGCGCCGACTGCTGCGTGTGGACCGGGGAATCGACCGCGAACGGCTGTCCATTTCCGGCTACTGGCGGCGCGGCTCGGACGAGGACGGCTGGCAGGCCACCAAGCGCGAGTGGAACCAGCAGGTGGAGGCGGAGCAGGAGCCCGCCGCGGCCTGAACGACGAGGCGTCAGCCGGGGCCGCCGCGCGTCCCGGCTGAGCGCCTCGCCCCGGTCCGGTGGCCCGCGATCGGCGTACCCGCCGAGATGTTCGGCCGTACGCGGTGCACGGTGCGGTACGGCCCGGCGAGCTCCGCCAGGCGGGACCGAGGGAGCCGATAGCCTCCCTGATCATGCGGCGTGCGAAGCGGGTTGCCGGAGCGGTCGTGGGTTCCGCGGTGGGGGACGCGCTCGGCGCGCCCTTCGTGTTCGGCCCACCGGGGGCGTACTCCGCCCGCTTCCCGGACGGCGTGGGGCAGATGTGCGGCGGTGGCGGAGGGGAGCCGGGTGAGGCCACCGACGACACGCGGATGGCGGTGCTGGTCGCCGACTCACTGCTGGCACGTGGTGGATTCGATCCGTCCGATGTCTTCGCCCGCATCCAGCGGTGGGCCGCCGCCGAGCCGAAGGACATGGGTCTGCGGACCGAGGCGGTGCTCACCCCGGGCGAGCCCTGGGACCTGGCCGCCGCCCGGCACTTCGGGAGGAACCAGCGCGCCGCGGGGAACGGCGCGTTGACGCGGTCCATTACCGCCGCGGTGTTCTTCGCCACCGCCGGACGCGAGGCCACCATGGAGGCGGCCCGCGGACTGGCCGCGCTCACCCATGGCGACCCGGCGGCGTGGGAGGCCTCCGCCGTCTTCCACGAGCTGCTGCGGGTCGCGTTGGACGGCGAGGATCCGGCCGCCGCCGTCGCGGCCACGCTCCCGTACGTCGATCCCGAACACCGCGAGCGCTGGTCGCGGGTGCTCGCTCCCGACTGGCACCCCGATCACGCCACGGAGTTCAACGGCGCGGTGTGGCCCTGCCTCGGCTCCGCCGTCTGGGCGCTGCGCCGCACCCGCAGCTACCAGGACGCGGTCCGCGCCGCCATCGACCTCGGCGGCGACACCGACACGGTCGGCTGCGTCACCGGCGGACTCGCCGGGGCCGTCTACGGGATCGACGCCATCCCCGATCGCTGGACACAGGCACTGTGGGTACCCGTACCGGGCTGCCCGGGCCGTAGCTGGCGAACCGCGCAACTGGCCGCACTGGCCCGCCAGTTGGACGGCGACGGGAGCCGCGCGGAGGCCGACCCGGTCACTCGGCGGAGTTGATCCGCACCTCGTGCGCGACGCCTTCGGGTGCCACCGCGGCCAGCAGCCTGGCCGCCTCCGCGCCTGCGGCCGACCGGTCGGCGGACGACAGTCCGGTGTACGGATCGATGGTGACGGTCGCCGCCCGGCGGGCGGTGTCCAGCCGCCACTGCCCCGCCACGAAGCCGTCCACCAACAGCGCGCCGGGCACGATGCCGTTCCGGGTCTGCTGCCTCTTGCGGTGGTCCTCGCAGATCACCCGGCTGCGGTCGGCGTGCGAGAGGGTGAGGTTGTCGAACTCGGCCGTCAGCCGTACCGGTGCGGGCGTTTCGGGATCGGGCAGCGGCGCACCCGGCAGGTCCAGCAGTTCCCGGCCCTGCGGGTCCCGGTAGCCGACCAGTTCCGGCCGCAGCCGCTCCACGACCGGCCCCCAGCCCGGCACGCCGGACCAGGTCCGCAGATCGGCGACGGTGGCCGGGCCGAAGGCGGCGAGGTAGCGGCGGAGCATCGATTCCGGGTCGGGGCGAGCGTCGACCGGGCGGCCCAGCCAGGACTCCACGGTGGTGTGGGTGGTCCGCCCGCCGCGCCCCCAGACACCGCGCGGCGGAACGTGCACCAGGGGGACCTCTGCCCGTAGCACGTTGGCCAGTGCGGACGCCGCGTGCTGCGGCCATCGGCGCTGCAGCAGCCTGCCCAGCTCGCTGAAGACCACCGGCTCGCCGTTCAGCAACTCACGGCCCTCGGCGATGAGTTCGGCTCGGTCCACGCCCGCCACCTTGCGGGCGAACGCGGTGTCGACCTGGCGGACCAGCGCCTGCTGGACGACCGGCCGCAGCGCCAGCGCATCGCGTGCGCTGACCAGATGGACGGTGCCGCGCATGAGCGTGAGCCGTACCGCCCGCCGCTCGACGACCGCCTCAGCGAGGTCATCGAAGCGGAAGCGCTCCAGCCGGGACCACAGCCCGAGGTAGGGCGGATTGGGCGCTTGCGCCTGCAACCCCACGAGATGCTCCAGCGCCTGCAGCGGCGTCAGCGGCGAGCGGCGCAGCAGCAACTGCCGCGCCAGCAAGGCCCTGTTGAGCGCACGTGTACTCAGTACGCTGCCCGGTCTTATCGCGTCCATGGGGATCACCGTAGGGCCCCTCGCGGTCAGGAACGGTCCGCAACCGGCCTTCGCGGAAGCAGGATTGACGAACCGGGCCCCGATCCGTCCGGCACCGCGTCGCACGGCGCTCAGTGGCGACGCGCCGTGGGACGCGGCCCGGGGCTCAGCCGAGCGACGAGTAGGCCACCACGCCCCTGAGCAGCCCGTCGACCGCCTTGCGCGCGTTGCGGCGCACCGGGCTGTCCTGCGGGGCGGCCTCGCTGATCTGACTCAGTACGTCGATCAACTGCTTGGTCCAGCGCACGAAGTCACCCGCGGGCATGTCCGCCTCCCGCAGCACCGAGTCCAGACTGTGCCCGGACGCCCAGCGGTAGGCGCACCAGGCGAAGCCCAGGTCCGGCTCGCGCTGGCCCACGCCCTCCGTCTGGTTGATCTTGTGCTCCTCCTCCAGGGCGTCCAGCCGACCCCAGATACGGACCATCTCCGCGAGCGCATCCCGGGCCTGACCGTTCGGCAGCTTCGGCGGCAGGGCGTCCTCGGCGGACCTGGCCTCGTACACCAACGCCGAGGCGCAGGCGGCGAGTTCGGCGGGGCCGAGCCCGTCCCACACCCCGTCCCGCAGGCACTCGCTGGCGAGCAGGTCCAACTCGCCGTAGAGCCGGCCGAGTCGCTGTCCGTCCGGGGTCACCCGGTCACCCTCAAGGTAGTCCAGTTCGGTGAGCAGTCCGCAGATGCGGTCGAAGGTGCGGGCGATGGTGTTGGTGCGGCCCTCGATGCGCCGCTCCAGCGCCTGGGTGTCGCGACGCAGCCGCTGGTAGCGCTCGGCCCAGCGGGCGTGGTCCTCGCGCTCGTCGCAGCCGTGGCAGGGGTGCGCGCGGATCGCGGAGCGCAGCTGGGCGATCTCGGTGTCATCGGCCGCCGCGGCACGCTGCTTGCGCCGCTTCGGCGGGTGGATCCCGGCGGTTCCGGCCTTGGACCGCATGGCGGAGGCCAGATCTCGTCGCGAGTGCGGGCTGCGCGGGTTGAACGTCTTGGGGATCCGCATCCGGTCCAGCGCTTCGACCGGCACCGGGAAGTCCACCGATCCCAGCCGCTTGACCTGCCGCTCGGCGGTGAGCACCAGCGGGCGGGGCCCGTCGTCGTAGCTCTGCCCGCCGTACCGCGGATGGTGGCGGCCGGTGCTGCGTCCGGCGGGTACGCCCGGGTCCAGGACCAGGGCGAGTCCCGCGAACTTGCCGGACGGAACGTGGATTATGTCGCCCGGCCGCAACCGCTCCAGCGCCTCGGCCGCCGCGGCCCTGCGCTGTGCGGCGCCCTGCCGGGACAGTTCGGCCTCACGGTCCTTCAACTCCCGCCGCAGCCGGGCGTATTCCTCGAAGTCCCCGAGGTGGCAGGTCATGCCCTCCCGGTAGCCCGCGAGGCCCTCCTCGTTGCGCTGCACCTGGCGCGAGATGCCGACCACCGACTTGTCGGCCTGGAACTGGGCGAAGGAGGTCTCCAGCAGCTCACGCGAACGGTGCCGCCCGAACTGTCCGACCAGATTGACCGCCATGTTGTACGACGGCTTGAACGAGGAGCGCAGCGGGTACGTACGGGTGCCCGCGAGACCGCCGAGCGCCACCGGGTCCAGACCGCGCTGCCACAGCACCACGGCGTGGCCCTCGACGTCGATGCCGCGTCGTCCGGCGCGTCCGGTGAGCTGGGTGTACTCACCGGGCGTGATGTCGGCGTGGGTCTCGCCGTTCCACTTGACGAGCTTCTCCAACACCACCGAGCGCGCGGGCATGTTGATGCCGAGCGCCAGTGTCTCGGTGGCGAACACCGCCTTGACCAGGCCGTGTACGAACAGTTCCTCCACGACCTCCTTGAAGGTCGGCAGCATGCCCGCGTGGTGTGCGGCGATGCCCCGCTCCAGGCCTTCGAGCCATTCGAAGTACCCGAGGACGTGCAGGTCCTCGTCGGGGATGGCGGCGGTGCGCTCCTCGACGATGGCGCGGACCCTGGCACGCCCCTCGTCGTCGTTGAGCCGCAGGCCCGCGTAGAGGCACTGCTGGACCGCGGCCTCGCAGCCCGCGCGGCTGAAGATGAAGGTGATGGCGGGCAGCAGGCCCTCGGCGTCGAGCCGCTCGATCACCTCGGGGCGGCCCGGCGTCCACACCCTGGCCCGCTGGCGGCGCTCCCGTTCGCGGTCCGCCTCGAAGCCGCGGCGACGGCGGTCGCGCGGGTTGTACGCCAGGGTGTTCTGGGTGCGCGCCATGCGCACCAGGTCGGGGTTGACCTCCAGCTTGCGGTTGCCGGACGATCCGCCGTCCGTCTCCTCGAACAGGTCGTACATCCGGCGTCCGGCCAGTACGTGCTGCCACAGCGGGACCGGGCGGTGCTCGGAGACGATCACCTCGGTGTCGCCGCGTACCGTGTCCAGCCAGTCACCGAACTCCTCGGCGTTGGAGACCGTCGCGGACAGGGACACCAGGGTCACCGACTCCGGGAGGTGGATGATGACCTCCTCCCAGACCGCGCCGCGGAGGCGGTCGGAGAGGTAGTGCACCTCGTCCATCACCACGTAGCCGAGGCCGCTGAGCGCCTGGGAGCCCGCGTAGAGCATGTTGCGCAGCACCTCCGTGGTCATCACGACCACGGGCGCGTCGCCGTTGACGCTGTTGTCGCCGGTGAGCAGCCCGACCTTCTCGGGGCCGTAACGTTTCACGAGGTCGGCGTACTTCTGGTTGGACAGCGCCTTGATGGGCGTGGTGTAGAAGCACTTGCGGCCCTCGGCGAGCGCCAGGTGGACCGCGAACTCGCCCACGATGGTCTTGCCGGATCCGGTCGGCGCGGCGACCAGAACGCCCTTTGCGGCTTCCATGGCCTGGCAGGCCTCGATCTGGAAGGGATCCAGCGGGAAGTCGTACATCTCCCGGAAGGAACCGAGCGCGGTGGCCCGCTCGGCGGCGCGGCGCCGGGCGTCGGCGTACCGCTCGGCTGGTGAGATCTCGTCCGTCATTGTGCTTTCGAGCCTACCGGCCGGGTGTGACAACGTGCTTGATCTTTTGTCTCCGGGGCTCCGCCCCGGGCCCGCCGGGGCCGCGCCCGGACCTCGCTCCCGGGGGGACGGTGCCCCCTGTCCCGCGGGCTACGTGGCGTCGTCGAAGCCGTCGTGCGAATCGGTCGCCGAGGGGGCGGACACCGGCTCGATCTCGGGGAGGGCCTCAGGGGTCAGGTCGAGATCGGAGGCCTCGTCGGGGCTGAGCCCGTCGTCCGAGCGGCGGGCCTTGCGCTTGTCGTGCAGCAGCGAGATGCCGACCGCCAGGAAGAACAGGGCACAGATCGGCGCGGCCAGCGCGAGCATCGACAGCGGGTCGGGGCTGGGTACCGCGATCGCGGAGAAGACGGTGATGCCCATGACCATCCAGCGCCACCAGCCCAGCATCCGGCGCCCGCTCAGCACTCCACCGAAGTTGAGCAGCACCAGCAGCAGCGGCAGCTCGAAGGAGAGGCCGAAGACCAGCACCATCCGCACCAGCAGGTCCAAGTAGCCTTCCAGCGGCACCAGGTTGGTCACATGGTCCGGGGTCAGGCCGATGAGCGCCTTGGCGGTGGTCGGGATGATGGTGTACGCGAACCAGGCACCGCCGAGGAACAGCGGGAACCCGGCGCCGACGAAGCTCAGCGCGTACTTCTTCTCGTGCCTGTGCAGACCGGGCGCGAGGAAGGCCCACACCTGGTAGAGCCAGACCGGCGAGGCCACGACCACGCCCGCCATCAGGCCGACCTTGAGCATGACGGTGAACGGACCCAGCAGCCCGTTGATGTTGAGCGTCGCGCAGTGCTCGCCGTGCTTCGCGATCTGGTTGAACCCGGAGACACAGCCGACCGACCTGCGCAGCGGCTGGGTGAGGAAGTCGGCCAGCTGGGTGTGGTAGACCAGTGCGACGACGGTGACCGCGCCGATCGCGAGCAGCGACTTCAGCAAGCGGTTGCGCAGCTCACGGAGGTGGTCCGCGAGCGGCATCCGCCCCTCGGGGTCCTTCGTCTTGCGGGCGGACTTGAGCAACCCACGTCCCTATCTCGTGCGGCAGCCGGTCGTCATCGGCTTGGTGTACCGGTCGGGGCACTTACGTACGCGTCATTTCTCGGTGACAGCGATCGTAACGCGCGGTGGTGAACGCCCGGCAATCCCCCGAGGGCCGCCAAGTGGCCGCCCGCGCCGCGCGTACGGGCCGCGACGATCAGCCTACCCTCGGCCCGGCGCCGCGCGGTGCCAGGCCGACCGCTGCCCGCCGGGTCAGTGCCGGACGGCGGTACCGGCGCGGGCGGCCAGCGGCTCGGCGTCGCGCTGGAACTCCTCGGCCGCGCTGGCCAGCGCCTGCGAGCTGTCGCCGATCTGCCGGGCGAGCCGCCGCACCTCCACGTAGACCCGGATGCCGAGGACGCCGAGGACGGCGATGCCGCAGAACGCGAGGGCGGTGGCGAGGAGGATCCAGAGCATGTCCGCGAGCCTAGCGGCCGTGCGTCATCCGATGTGCAGCCGCATGGTGCGTACCCCGCCGCTGGTCAGCAGGGCGACGATCCGCTGTCCCGCGGGCTTGCGCACCGACGCTCCGCAGTCGGGGCAGGTGAACGAGTAGAAGGTGGTCCTGGCGGTCCGGCCTATGGCCAGCCGCAGTGCCGGTGCGGCCAGCTCGAAGCGGCCCCGGCAGTCCGGGCACGCCGCTTTGTAGACCACGCTGTGCATCGTGGGCACCTGCATGTCGCGTCCTCACTCCTCGCCGTAGGCCGCCAGTGCCTGCTCGGCAGCCGCCCGCGCGCTGTCGGCCAGCGCCTGGGGGGAGACGATCCGGCCGTCACGGCCGAGCCGCAGCGCCAGCCGGCGCAGCGAACCGGGGTCAGGGGTGCGCAGCGTGATCCGCAACCCCCCGTCGGGCAGTTCCTCCGCGCTGTCGTGCGGGTAGTACTCGGCGACCCAGCGGCCGCCCGGGCCGACCTCGACCACCACCTCAGGGTCGTCACCGGCGGGCTGGACCAGCCCGGCGGACAGGTCGCGCGGCTCGATCCTGGGCGGGTCGGCGGGGGCGTCCAGGAGCTTGATCTCGGCGACCCGGTCCAGGCGGAACATCCGGCGGTCCTCGGACGACCGGCACCAGGCCTCGAAGTAGGTGTGGCCTACCGCGAACAGCCTGATCGGGTCCACCTCGCGCTCGGTCAGCTCGTCGCGCGCGGGTGAGTAGTAGCGGATCCACAGCCTGCGGCGCTCGGCGATCGCCCGGTCGACATCGGCGAAGACGCTGCCCTCGGACTCGAAGGTGACCGAGAGCCGGGCGCTGGCGCCCGCCGCCTCACCGGCCGCCGCCTCCAGCTTGGCGCAGGCCCGCAGCAGCGCCTGGCGGTCGCTGTCCCGCAGCCCCGGCAGGGTGGCCACCGCCCGGGCCGCGACCAGCAGCGCGGTGGCCTCGTCGGCGGCCAGCCGCAGCGGCTGGGCCACATCGTCGACGTTGTGCCACCAGATCCGCTCACCGTCGGTGTCGATGTCGAGCAGGTCGCCGCCGCGGAAACTGGTCCCGCACATCGGCAGCACGTTGAGGTCGCCGATCAGCTCGGCCTCGGTCACGCCGAAGGCCCGCGCCACGTCGCTGACGTGGGCGCCGGGCCGCTCCCTCAGGTACGTGACGAGGGAGAGCATCCGGCGGGTCTGGTCGATCGCGTTGGACATCGCTTCTGGTCTCCCCCTCAGCCGCGGGCCACGGCGCGCAGCCGGTCGACCACGTCATCCCGCAGTTCACCGGGGGCCAGGACGACCACATCCGGGCCGAACTCCACCAGCCAGTCGTCGAGTCCGTGCCCGTACGGGATCTCCAGCTCGTCCCATTCGGCGGCCCGGTCTCCCGGCGCGGGCATCGTCTCCACCGCCTTGGCGCGCAGCGGGTATCCGGCGCCGCGCCGCAGCCGGATCCGGGCGGTGGCCGTGGCGCCCTCACCGGCCCAGCTCGCCACGGTCTGCCGTACGTCGACGTGGTCGGGCACCTCCGCGGTGAACTCACCGCCGCGCGACCGGATCCGGCCGGTGATCCGGCTGAGCCGGAAGACCCGGCGGGCCGCACGCTCCCGGTCCCACCCGGCCAGGTACCAGTGGCCGCGCCAGCACTCCAGCGCCCAGGGCTCCACATGCCGCGGCTCGGGGCGTACGGCGTTGGACTTCCGGTAGTCGAAGGAGACCGGGCGGCGGTCGCGGGCGGCCAGCATCAGCGGCTCGAACGCGGGCTCGTGCGCGGGGATCCGGGGTTCGATCACGCTGTGGCCCTCGGCTGACTCGTAGCCGGACTCCTCGAACGGCACGCCCGCGGCCCGCAGCTTCTGCAGGGCGCCGCTGGCGGCTCCGGCGAGCCGGGCCTGCTGCCAGACCTTGGCCGCCAGGCTCAGTGCGGCGGCTTCCTCGGCATCGAGTGCGATCTCGGGGAGGCGGTTGCGGTCCCGGCGGGCGACATAGCCGGTCTCACCGTCGAGGGCGTCCACCGTCTCGATGACCAGGCCGAGTTCGCGCAGGTCGTCCTTGTCGCGCTCGAACATCCGGTTGAAGGCGTCCTCGGAGGTGATCTCCCGGTAGGCCTCGACCGATGAGCGCAACTCGCGCTTGCTGAGCGGTCGGCGGGTGTTCATCAGGCACAGTGCCAGGTTCATCAACCGCTCGGCCTTGGCGATGGCCATCGACGCACCCCTCCTGTTCTGCTCTCACCGCTGAACCTACCGTTCCAAGGTCGTCACGCAAAAGCCGATGGCCCCCGCCGGGCGGCGGGGGCCATCGGCGCGGTTCGCTACCGGCCCTGAACGGCGACCAGGTCGCAGACGAAGATCAGCGTCTCGCCCGGGGCGATCCGGTCGCCCGCGCCACGGTCACCGTAAGCCAGGTGCGCCGGGATGATCAGCTGGCGGCGACCGCCGACCTTCATGCCCTGCACGCCCTTGTCCCAGCCGGAGATGACCTGGCCCACACCGAGCTGGAACTCCAGCGGGTTGCCGCGGTTCCAGCTCGCGTCGAACTCCTCGCCGGTGCTGAAGGCCACGCCCACGTAGTGGACCCTGACGAAGTCGCGCGCCTTCGCCTCCGCCCCGTCGCCCTCCCAGATGTCCTTGATCTCAAGGTCCGCCGGGGGCTCGCCGCCCGGGAAGTCGATCTCGGGCTTCTCGATGCTCACGTCATTACTCCTCAGTGCGGTGTGTGCAACCTGCACAGTTTTACATTGTCCCGAGGATGTCCATGGAGAAGACCAGGGTCGAGTTGGCCGGCACACCGTTCTGCGGCTGGCTGCCGAAGGCCTGGTCAGGCGGGAGGACGAGCAGTACGCGACTGCCCACCTTTTTGCCCGTCAGGCCCTGCGAGAGGCCCTTGACCGGGATCTGGTTCAGCGTCAGCGTGGTGGGCGCGCCCCGCTCGTAGGTGCTGTCGAACTGCTTGGCGCCGTCCCACAGTACGGACTTGTACTGCACGATGACCGTGTCGGTGTTCTTCACCTGCGGGCCGGTGCCCTCGATGACGTAGTTCGAGACCAGGTTCTTGGGCGCCGTGGTCTTGGGCACGTCGAGCGAGGGCGCCTTGCCGTCGGTGTTGGTGCCGACCTTGGGCAGGCTGCTGTCGTTCTGCGGCTGCACCGTGCCCTTGGCGCTCGGCGGGGGCGTGACGCCCTTGAGGATGTCGACGACGAAGAAGAGTGTGGCGTTCGGCGGGATCTGCGGGGGCTGGCCCTGCGCGCCGTAACCGAGGTCCGGCGGGATGGTGATGGTGATCCGGCTGCCGGCCTTCTGTCCTTCGAGCGCCTGGTCCCAGCCCTTGATGACCTGCCCGGTGCCCACCACCAGGTTGAACGGCTGCTTGCCGAAGCTGGTGTCGAAGGGCGTGTCGGAGTCGTAGGTCTGCCCCAGGTAGTTCACCTCGGCGAGGGAGCCCTTGGCGAGAGTGGGGCCGCTGCCCTGGCTGATGACGTTGACTTCCAGCTTCTTGGGCGGGGTGCCCTTGCCCTTGGAGACGGTCGGCTTCTCGCCGAACTTGGCCCCGGCGGTGATCTTCGGCGGGCTGTTCTCGCTGCCGCCGCACGCGACCGCGGTCAGCACCAGCAGCGGGATGACCAGGGCGGCAAGCAGCCGCGAGGCGCGGCGCTTGCTTCGTGGGGTGACGGACTCGGGGGCTGCCGCGCCAGGGGTCGGCGGCGGCGGGGCAATTCGACGCAACGTTGCCTCAGTTCATCAATGGATCTTCCGGTGTGCAATGCGGGCCACTCTACGACGCGACCGGGGCCCCGTACGAGAAACGTACGGGGCCCCGGCGTTGCTTTCGGCTGTGTTCTGATCACATTCCGGCAATTAGCTTCTCCACTCGGTCGTCAACCGAGCGGAAGGGGTCCTTGCACAACACCGTGCGCTGTGCTTGGTCGTTGAGTTTGAGATGCACCCAGTCAACGGTGAAGTCGCGCCGCTGTTCCTGCGCCCGGCGGATGAACTCACCGCGCAGCCGCGCCCGAGTGGTTTGCGGTGGCACCGACTTGGCCTCGAAGATCTTCAGATCGTTGCAGATCCGCTTGGCCTGGCCCTTGCGTTCCAGCAGGTAGTACAGACCTCGACGACGGTGGATGTCGTGGTATGCGAGGTCTATCTGGGCGATTCGCGGATGCGACATGGTGATGTTGTCGCGGCGTCGGTATCGCTCGATCAGCTGATACTTCATCACCCAGTCGATCTCGGTGCTGATCGAGGCGAGGTCGCCGCTGGAGATCGCCTCCAGGGTGCGGCCCCACAGTTCGAGGACCTGCTCGGTGACTCCGGTGCGGATGCCGCGGCGCTCGCAGAAGTCAACGGCCTTGGAGTAGTACTCCTCCTGGATGTCCAGCGCGGAGGCCTCCCGTCCGCTGGCCAGGCGGACCTTGCGGCGTCCCGTTATGTCGTGGCTCACCTCGCGGATGGCCCGGATCGGGTTCTCCAGCGTGAGGTCGCGCATCACCGTGCCCGCTTCGATCATGCGCAGCACGAGGTCGGTGGCGCCGACCTTGAGCAGCATGGTCGTCTCCGACATGTTGGAGTCGCCGACGATGACATGCAGCCGCCGGTAGCGCTCGGCGTCGGCGTGTGGTTCGTCCCGGGTGTTGATGATCGGACGGGATCGGGTGGTCGCGGAGCTGACGCCCTCCCAGATGTGCTCGGCGCGCTGGCTGACGCAGTAGACCGCGCCGCGCGGGGTCTGCAGCACCTTGCCAGCGCCGCACAGCAGTTGGCGGGTGACGAGGAACGGGATGAGGATGTCCGCCAGCCGGGAGAATTCCCCGTGTCTGGCCACCAGATAGTTCTCGTGGCAGCCGTAGGAGTTGCCCGCGGAATCGGTGTTGTTCTTGAACAGATAGACGTCGCCGGCGATCCCCTCCTCGTGCAGCCTGCGCTCGGCGTCGACCAGCAGCCCTTCCAGAATGCGTTCACCGGCCTTGTCGTGCGTGACCAGTTCGGTGACGCTGTCACACTCCGGAGTGGCGTACTCCGGGTGCGAACCCACATCGAGATAGAGGCGGGCGCCGTTCTTCAGGAAGACGTTGCTGCTGCGACCCCATGACACGACACGGCGGAAGAGGTACCGCGCCACCTCGTCCGGCGACAGGCGGCGCTGTCCCCGGAACGTACACGTGACGCCGTACTCGTTCTCCAGCCCGAAAATGCGGCGGTCCATGAGTGAACATTACGCCCGATGCGTCTCACTGAAACCGGGTTCGGCGGCGTCGATTCGATCATTTTCCCGCCGCTGCCGTGAGATTGGGGCAGCGAGGAACCGGCCGCCGGCCAGCAGCACCAACAGCGCGACGACCCCACCGGCCCCCGCCACCGCGAACCCAGCCGGAACGCCACCGTACTGCGCGGCGGGTCCGGCGGCCGCCGCGCCCACCGAGGCGCCCACCCCGAAGGCCGTGACCAGCCAGGAGAACGCCTCGGTCACGGTGCCCGCCGGGGCGTGCCGGTCGACCACGACGAAGGCACAGGCCAGGGTTGGCGCAAGGAACACTCCCGACAATCCGGCCAACGCAGTCATACCGGATACACCGGGCACGGTCACCAGCGGTACGTAGGCGACCGCGAGACACAGCATCAGCATCCGCAGCCGCCGCTCGGGAACGCCGGCCCAGCGCCGCGCCCCGTAGACCACTCCGCCGACCAGCGCTCCGAAGCCCAGCGCGGAGAGCAGATAGCTGGAGACCATGCCACCGCCGTGCGCGTCGGCGTAAGCGACCGCGGCGACCGCTATCGAACCGAGCGCCACCCCCACGAAGAAGAACGAGCCGAGCAGCGCGAGCAGTCCGGGCGAGCGCAGCGGACCGAGCCAGTGCGCCTCGCGCTCCTCGGCCCGCCAGCGGCGAGACGGCTCCGCGGTGACCACCAGGAGCGTTCCGAGGACGCCTATCAGGGAGAGCCCGACCAACGCGGCAGCCGTGGAGGCGGCCGCGACAAGCAGGGTGACGAGCAGTGGCCCGACCGCGTACATCACCTCCTGCGCGGCGGCGTCGAGCGCGTACGCGCTGTGCACCTGATCGTCACGGTCCAGCACGCTGGGCCACAGGGCGCGCAGCCCGCCCTCCAGTGGCGGGGTGGCCACGCCCGCCACGGCCATCGCGGCGCAGGCGAGGGCGAGCGGAGCCGGACCCACCACGGCGAACGCGGTCATCGCGGCAGCGGAGAGCACCGCCCCGCCGAGCATCACACCGGCCTGGCCGCGCTTGTCGACCAGACGGCCGAGGGCGGGCTGACCGACAGCGGTACCCAGGCCGTAGACCGCGGACAGGGCCCCGGCGAGGGTGTAGCTGCCGCCGTGGGCGCGGGTGAACAGTACGACCGCCAACGCCGAGGTGGCGTTCGGCAACCGCCCGACCAGGGTTCCGGTCAGCAGTCGTATCGCGTACCGCGTGCGCAGCAACTCCAGGTACGCCGTGGCCATACCATCCCCGTTTCCGTACGGGCGGTCCTTCCGCCCCCGATAGTGTTACGTATAACTTACCCGCCATACGTAGCATGGCGCTCTGCGGCGGGTCCAGCCGCGGGACGCAGAAGGGACATGAACGGTGACCGGGACCGACCGTCCGACATCACGGGATGTCGCACGCGCCGCCGGAGTCTCACAGGCCACGGTGTCGCTGGTACTGGGCGACAAGTGGCGCGGCCGGGTCTCCGAGCGGACGGCCGGCGCGGTCCGCTCGGCCGCCGCCGAGCTCGGATATCGGCCGAATCTCGCCGCCCGCAACCTCCGGCTGGGCCGGACCAGGACCGCACTGTTGGTGGTGCCCGCCCTCACCAACGACTACTTCGCCCGGGTCTACACCGGTGCGGCGCGGATCGCGGCGGAGAACGGGTTCGGCGTGGTGCTCTATCCGTCTCCCGAAGGGGTCGGCCCGGCACCCGACCCCTTCGGTTCGGCTCGGGCGGCCCTGGACGGGGTGATCGCGTCGTCCATGGCAGTCGAGGCGCTGGACGCGATCAGCGGCGAATCCGCCGCGGGGACGGCCGGACTGCCGCTGGTCATGCTGGACAGCGAACCGGGGGTGACCGGGGCGGCGGCCACCGTCAACCTCGACATCGCCGACGGTATGCGGCAGGTGGTCGGCCATCTGGCCGCGCTGGGACACCGTCGCGTCACGCACATCGCGGCGGCGGTGGACTCCTGGACGTTCCGGGTACGCCGCGACGCCTTCGACGCCGCCGTCAGCGGCCTTCAGGACGCGGCCCCGGGCCACGAGTCAGCCGGTCTGAGCGTCGACGAGGGGCTACGGGCCGCGCGGCTGGCCCTCACCGCCCCAGGGCCAAGGCCGACCGCCCTGGTCTGCGACGACGACCTACTGGCCGCGGGGGCCTGCAAGGCGGTACGACGGCTGGGTCTGCGGGTACCGGAGGATGTCTCGGTCACCGGATTCGACGACCTGGCCCTGGCCACCGCGGTCGAACCGGAGCTCACCACCGTCCGCCTCCCCGCCGACGAGGTGGGCGCCCGCGGCATGTCCGCCCTACTGGCCACCCTCAACGCCCAGCCCGTCGAGGCCACCGACCTCCCGGTCGAACTGATCATCCGTGGCTCCACCGCCCCGGCGACTGCTTGAGGGCTGCCGGGCCTGTCCGGCGGATCTCGCGTTGGGCTTGCGGTGCGTTCGTCACCGCCGCTCCGCGCCGCGGGGGTTGCTCACCGCTGCGGCGGATCATTTTTTGGGGCAAGCCCCCAAGCCCCCAAGCCCCCAAGCAGGAAAATCCTTGGGGCAGGCCCCCGGCCCCCCGGGTTGGTTGAGGAGGCCCGCGCCCGGGGGGCTCAGAAGCTCCACCGCTAGGGGGGTTCGGGGGGCTTGCCCCGATACGACCTGCGGCTGAGGACTTCAGAAGTTCCACCGCCGGGGACTTGGGGGCTCGCCCCCAAAAAATGATCCGCCGCAGCGGCGAGCAGCCGCGACGGCGCGGAGCGGCGGTCACGAACTCACCGCAACCCAAGGCCGAAAGCCCCCGGACACGCACGCCCGCCGAAGCCGGAAACGCAGCGCGCCGCCCGGTGGGCGTAAGGCCCACGGGCGGCGCGCTGCGTGCGGCGTTCTACTCCTGCGACTCCGTGTCCGCGGAGGCGGAGTCCTCCGTGGACTCCTCGGTCTCCGCGGCGGCCGAGGACTCGGCCGACAGGAGGCGGGTGAGCTGGCGGCCCAGGATGCGGCGGAACTTGCGCTGTTGGGGGCGGGTGCGGTCCAGGACCGCGACCTCCAACTGCTCGGCGGTGAGCTGCCGTTCACCGCCGTTGTTGTCCCGGCTGAGCGACTCCACCGCGAGTCCCAGCGCCTCGGCGAGGGTCATCTCGTCGCGGTGCCGCTGATCGAGGTAGCTGCCGATCTGGTCGGAGTTGCCACCGACGGCGACGGCACCGTGCTCGTCGACGATCGAACCGTCGTGCGGCAGGCGGTAGATCTGGTCCTCCTCGGGGGCGGACCCGACCTCCGCGACGATGAGCTCGACCTCGTACGGCTTCTCCGCCGCGCTGGAGAAGATGGTGCCGAGCGTCTGGGCGTAGACATTGGCCAGACCGCGAGCCGTCACATCATCGCGGTCGTAGGTGTAGCCGCGCAGATCGGCGTAGCGGACACCGCCGATCCGCAGGTTCTCGAACTCGTTGTACTTGCCGACCGCGGCGAAGGCGATGCGGTCGTAGATCTCGCTGACCTTGTGCAGCGCGCGGGACGGGTTCTCGGCGACGAAGAGGATGCCGTCGGTGTACTGCAGTACGACGACGCTGCGGCCGCGCGCGATGCCCTTGCGGGCGTATTCGGCACGATCCGCCATGGCCTGCTGGGGTGAGACGTAGAACGGCGTCGACACCGGCTATCCGTCCCTTTCTGTCTGTGGGAAGTTCATCCCGGACCTGACCGTTACAGAAGCGAGGCGCGTGGGCCGTCCGGCTCCTCCAGCCGCCGCTCGTGGACGGAGCGGGCGACCTCCGACACCTCGGCCTCCGTCAACCGCCGGAAACCCTCGTCCGTGATGACGGTGACGATGGGGTAGATCTGCCGGGCGAGGTCCGGGCCGCCGGTCGCCGAGTCGTCGTCGGCCGCGTCGTACAGCGCCTGCACGACCGCGGTGATGGCCTGCTGCTCCGTCAGGTCCTTGCGGTAGAGCTTCTTGAGCGAACCGCGTGCGAAGACCGAACCGGATCCGGTGGCCGCGAAACCGTGCTCCTCCGAACGGCCACCGGTCACGTCGTACGAGAAGATCCGGCCCTTCTCGCGGTCCGTGTCGTACCCGGCGAACAGCGGCACCACGGCTAGGCCTTGCAGGGCCATGCCCAGATTGCCGCGGATCATCGTGGACAGCCGGTTCGCCTTGCCCTCCAGGGAGAGCGCGGCGCCCTCGATCTTCTCGTAGTGCTCCAGCTCCAGTTGGAACAGCTTGACCATCTCGACGGCGAGACCCGCGGTGCCGGCGATGCCGACAGCGGAGTACTCATCGGCCGGGAAGACCTTCTCGATGTCCCGTTGCGCGATGAGATTGCCCATCGTCGCCCGCCGGTCACCGGAGAGCACCACGCCGCCGGGGAACGTGGCCGCCACGATCGTCGTCCCATGCGGGAGCTCCACCGCGCCCTGCACGGGCGGCAGCGACCGGTTGCCGGGCAGGAGCCCCGGCGCGTGCTCGCCGAGGAAGTCCATGAAGGACGAGGAGCCTGGCGTCAGGAAGGCAGCTGGTAGACGCCCGGTGCTACGAGTGTTGGCTTCCACACGTTTCCTTCCACATATGCGGCGGCCCGCCGTATCTCATCGGGCCGGTCCTTGAACTGCCCCAGCGCGGCATTGCAGCTGAAGCACAGTACGCCACGGACCTTACCCGTCTCGTGATCGTGGTCCACCTGCTCAGGAGGAGCCGCAAGGCAGATCACGCACACTCTGCCCTGCTGCTCCGCAAGGTCCTGCAATTCGGCCTGACCCAGGCCGCACCTCCGCCGGAAGGACGCCTCCCGGTTTCGTTCGGTTCGGCAAGCTCGGCAGTAGCTCGCCCAGCCGTCCGACGATGGCTTGTTACGTTCCCACTGGTCGTGAGACCTCACGTCGCGACACTGTGGGCACCGTTTGAAGCCTCGCGGCACCGGCACCTTGACGCGCGCCGAGAGGCCTTTTACCTCCTGACGGCGCCGGTAATGCTCGGCAGAGCATTCCCGGCGACACGTCTGGAGCCGATCAGGACGTGACTTGTTGCCTGCGAATGCATTCCTCGGCAGGGCACGCTGGCATGTGGAGCATTTCTTTGAGTCGAACATGCCAGAAATGCCCTACTCTCCCCCTTTTTGCACAAATGACCGCACGAAGTCCTCGGCGTTCTCTTCGAGGACGTCGTCGATCTCGTCCAGGACGGAGTCCACGTCGTCCGAGAGCTTTTCCTGGCGCTCCTTGAGGTCGTCGGAGGCCTGCGCCTCCGGGGCGGTCTCCTCGACCTCCTCGGTGGAACGCGTGGCCTTCTGCTGCCCGCCGGTGTCCTTGGTAGCCATGTGCACCTCACCCCGATCGCCCGCTCGGTTTGCATGTCCTACAAGATCAGACCCTACAAGCCGGGTCTGACATCGGCCCTGTTCTCCGGTGATCTCGCGGAACTCGCGGACCCTCGCTCACGTGCCTTCCACTGGTTCAACGTTCGGGAACCACCTCGATGATTCCCGCAACCGCGCCGTTTCAGCCGCCGGACAACACCCGTACCAGGTCCTCCGCGGTACGGCAGCGGTCCAGCAGTTCCTTCACGTGGTTGCGGGTGCCACGCAGCGGCTCCAGGGTCGGCACGCGCTGCAGCGAATCGCGTCCGGGCAGATCGAAGATGACCGAATCCCACGAGGCGGCGGCCACGTCGTCCGCGTACTGCTCCAGGCACCGGCCGCGGAAGTACGCCCTGGTGTCCTCCGGAGGCTTGATACGGGCCCTGGAGACGGCCGGCTCGTCCAGTAGCCGCTTCATACGGCCACGCGCCACCAGGCGGTTGTACAGGCCCTTGTCGAGGCGTACGTCGGCGTACTGCAGGTCGACCAGGTGCAGCCGGGCCGCGTCCCAGTCGATGCCGTCCCGCCTGCGGTAGCCCTCCAGCAGCTCGCGCTTGGCCACCCAGTCCAGTTCGCCGGACAGGCTCATGGGGTCGGTCTCCAGCCGGCCCAGGACGTCCTCCCACCGTGTGAGCACGTCCTTGGTCTGCTCGTCGGCGTCCGTGCCGTAGCGGTCCTCGACGTACTTGCGGGCCAGCTCGAAGTACTCCATCTGCAGCTGCACGGCGGTCAGTGTGCGACCGTTACGCAGTGTGATCAGTCGTCGCAGCGTGGGGTCGTGGGAAACCTGGTGCAGGGTGCGTACCGGCTGGTCGACCGCGAGATCCACGGCGATGAAGCCGTCCTCGATCATCGACAGCACCAGGGCGGTGGTGCCGAGCTTGAGGTAGGTGGAGATCTCCGAGAGGTTGGCATCGCCGATGATCACATGCAGCCGGCGGTACTTCTCCGCGTCCGCGTGCGGTTCGTCGCGGGTGTTGATGATGGGGCGCTTGAGCGTCGTCTCCAGGCCCACCTCGACCTCGAAGTAGTCGGCCCGCTGGCTGATCTGGAAGCCGTGCTCACCGCCGTCCTGGCCGATGCCGACCCGGCCCGCGCCGGTGACGACCTGCCGGGAGACGAAGAAGGGCGTGAGGTGGCGCACGATGTCCGAGAACGGGGTCTCCCGCTTCATCAGGTAGTTCTCGTGGGTGCCGTAGGACGCGCCCTTGTTGTCGGTGTTGTTCTTGTACAGGTGGATCGGCTGCGCTCCGGGCAGCTGGGCGGCCCGCTCGGCCGCCTCGGCCATGATCCGCTCCCCCGCCTTGTCCCAGAGGACCGCGTCCCGCGGGTTGGTGACCTCGGGGGCGCTGTACTCGGGGTGTGCGTGGTCCACGTACAGCCTGGCCCCGTTGGTGAGGATCACGTTGGCCAGGCCGATGTCCTCGTCCGTGAGCTGGCTGGAATCGGCCGCCTCGCGCGCCAGGTCGAAGCCGCGGGCGTCCCGCAGCGGGTTCTCCTCCTCGAAGTCCCAGCGGGCGCGGCGGGCCCGGTGCATCGCCGCCGCGTAGGCGTTGACGATCTGGGACGAGGTGAGCATGGCATTGGCGTTCGGGTGGCCGGGGACGGAGATCCCGTACTCCGTCTCGATGCCCATTACTCGCCGTACGGTCATGCGGCCCTCCTTGCCCGGCTCCGCCCATCGGCGGCACCGTGTGGCGCGGTATCGACGAGCGTAGAACGCGGCGGCGGCGGTGGGGAGATCATTACAGTCATTCCTCGGCTTCCGGACGTGTGGTGACCGGCCTGCGGGCCCCGGCGGCGCCCGCTGGAACCCCGGGAAAAGCGTCCGGCTGCCGTTCTACAGGTACTGCCCGGTATTGGCCACGGTGTCGATCGAGCGACCGGTGTCCGCGCCCTGCTTGCCTGTGACAAGGGTGCGGATGAAGACGATGCGCTCGCCCTTCTTGCCGGAGATACGGGCCCAGTCGTCCGGGTTGGTGGTGTTCGGCAGGTCCTCGTTCTCCTTGAACTCGTCCACGCAGGCGGAGAGCAGGTGGGAGACCCGAAGGCCCTTCTGACTGTGGTCGAGGAAATCCTTGATCGCCATCTTCTTCGCCCGGTCCACGATGTTCTGGATCATGGCGCCGGAGTTGAAGTCCTTGAAGTACAGGACTTCCTTGTCACCGTTGGCGTAGGTGACCTCGAGGAAGCGGTTCTCCTCCGTTTCGGCGTACATCCGCTCGACCACGGACTGGATCATCGCGCTGACCGTGGCCTCCGACGAGCCGCCGTGCTCGGCGAGGTCGTCGGCGTGCAGCGGCAGCGTGTCCGTCAGGTACTTGGAGAAGATGTCCTTGGCGGCCTCCGCGTCCGGACGCTCGATCTTGATCTTCACGTCGAGGCGGCCGGGGCGCAGGATCGCGGGGTCGATCATGTCCTCGCGGTTGGAGGCGCCGATGACGATGACGTTCTCCAGGCCCTCCACACCGTCGATCTCGGCGAGCAGCTGCGGGACGATGGTGTTCTCCACGTCCGAGCTGACGCCGGATCCGCGGGTACGGAAGAGCGACTCCATCTCGTCGAAGAAGACGATGACGGGCGTGCCCTCGCTCGCCTTCTCCCGGGCCCGCTGGAAGACAAGGCGGATGTGCCGCTCGGTCTCGCCGACGTACTTGTTCAGCAGCTCCGGGCCCTTGATGTTCAGGAAGTAGCTCTTGCCCGCGGGCTGCCCGGTCACCTCGGCGACCTTCTTGGCAAGGGAGTTGGCCACCGCCTTGGCGATGAGCGTCTTTCCGCAGCCGGGCGGGCCGTACAGCAGCACGCCCTTGGGCGGCCGCAGTTCGTGCTCCTTGAACAGATCCGGGTACAGGTAAGGGAGTTCGACCGCGTCGCGGATCAACTCGATCTGGTTCCCCAGCCCGCCGATCTTGGTGTAATCGATATCGGGCACTTCTTCGAGGACGAGTTCCTCGACCTCGCTCTTGGGCACGACCTCGAAGACATAGCCGGAGCGGGGCTCGAGCAGCAGGGCGTCACCGGCGCGGATGTTGACGTCGAGCAGCGGCTCGGCGAGCCTGACCACCCGTTCCTCGTCGGTGTGCCCTATCACCAGGGCCCGTTCACCGTCCTCAAGGATCTCCTTGAGGGTGACGATCTCACCGACGCGCTCGAACTCCATGGCCGAAACCACGTTGAGCGCCTCGTTGAGCATGAGCTCCTGGCCGCGCCGGAGTTCATCGAGCTCGACGGTCGGGCTGACGTTCACCCGCAGCTTGCGGCCGCCGGTGAAGATGTCGGCCGTACCGTCGTCGTTCGCCTGCAGGAACACGCCGAATCCGGCAGGCGGCTGGGCCAGCCGGTCCACTTCCTCCTTGAGGGCCACGATTTGGTCGCGGGCCTCGCGAAGGGTGTTGGCAAGCCGTTCGTTCTGTGCGGACACACCTGCCAGGTTGGTCTGCAGCTCGACGATCCGCTCCTCGAGAATCCTCGTGTGACGCGGAGAGTCGGCGAGCTTGCGGCGCAGGACGGCGATCTCCTGCTCAAGAAAGGCCACCTGGCTCGCGGGGTCCTCCGAACCCCGTGCGGGCCGGTTGCCACGGTTGATGTCGTCGTCGTGGGCTGCCACGGTCCTCACCTCCTCCAGGGGGAGCTGGACGCTTTCAGACCCTACCTGGGCCGGTGGGGGTTGAAACCCCTAGATCACAAACCCGGTCGGGGTGTGTCCGATCTTCACCCTTGCGCACGTCCCCACGCCAGGGAGATACCCACCCAACGACATCGGAAAGCGACCGGTTGTATCGTCGTTTCGGTCAACAGCCGCCAGGGGCTGTTACTTCCCGATGGACGAACGGCAGGCGAGGTACCCGTGAGCGACGCAGTCGGCGAGGCGCTGGAAGTCTGGATCGACCAGGACCTGTGCACCGGCGACGGGATCTGCGCGCAGTACGCGCCCGAGGTCTTCGAGCTCGACATCGACGGTCTGGCCTACGTCAAGGGCGATGACGACGAGTTGCGTACGGCGGCCGGGGCGACCGTGCCGGTACCGCTGCCGCTGCTGACCGACGTGGTGGACTCGGTCAAGGAGTGCCCCGGCGAGTGCATTCACGTACGCCGGGTCGCCGACGGCGTCGAGGTGTACGGACCGGACGCGGAGTAACGGTTCATCACGCGATGTCGCTCCGGGCGGGGCGGCGGGCACGGGCCTTCGCCCGGGGCCGGGGGTTGCCGCCGGAAGACCGCGGAACCAGCGTGCGGTGACGGTTCAGACACTCCCCGCACGCGGGCCCGGCGTCGCGATGAACCGGCCGTCGCGCCAGTTCCAGCCGAACTTCCGCTCCAGGTCCGGGCAGCAGCGCGGCACGGTGTCCGACGAGTAGCCGAGCAGCGTCGCCGTGACGGTACGGCCGGTCACCGCGAGGTCCTTCACGCTGAGTTTGTGCGCCGGATCCACCAGGGTCGCCACCACCCGGGGCGGCGTGCTGGCCGAGGTACCGGCGGAGAGCACGTACATCCCGCTGGGCGGGGTGCCGAAGTCGGTGTGGCAGCGCACCACGGCGACAGTCTCGGCGCGCCCGTCGCCGTCGAGATCGGCGGAGGCCTTGGCGACCACGTCCACGGAGCCTCCGCCGCAGTTGAGCGGATAGTGCGCGGTGGCGGCGTCGGGGGCCGCGGGTGCGCTGCCGGCGTCCGACGCCGAGGCGCCCGGTGGCCGGATCAGAGCGCCGATCCCTATCACGGCGGCGATGGCCACACCGGTGGCGAGCCAGTGTGCCGGGTGGGTGCGCGTGTGCGTGAGGTCCTGGCCTGCCGAAGGCTGCACGCGGCTGTCTCCTGGGGCTTGAGCCGAGCGGCTTGATCTTTTGGCGGTGCCCAGCATCGTGCCACACGTCACACGTCCCCGGAACCACCGGGTCCGGGTTTCCTCGGCACCCCGTTACGGGCAACGAGACGACGCCGCCGCCGGTTCCCGATGTGTCCGGAAATCGACGGCGGCGCTTGGGTGTTGAGCGAATCGAGGCGTGGCTACTCGGGCAGCGGCGAGTCCGCGCTCCCGCTGCCGGGAGCGTCTTCCTTCCCTCCACCCCGCGGGTCTTCCTTCCCTCCACCCCGCGCGTCTTCCTTCCCTCCACCCCGCCCGACGTAGTCCTCGCCGTACGCGCCCTTGGCGGGGCGGCGGCGGCGCAGTGGCGGCTCCACGCCGTCGGCGAGGCGACGGGCGCTCAGCAGGAAGCCGGTGTGGCCGATCATCCGGTGGTCCGGGCGGACCGCGAGGCCTTCGACATGCCAGGTCCTGACCATGGTCTCCCACGAGGTCGGCTCGTTGAACGTGCCATGCTCGCGGATCGCCTCCACGGTGCGGGCCAGCTGCGTGGTGGTGGCGACGTAGGCGCAGAGCATGCCGCCGGGTACCAGCGCCTTGGAGACGGCCTCCAGGCACTCCCAGGGCGCGAGCATGTCGAGGATGACGCGGTCGACGTCGGCGTCCGACAGGTTGTCCTGAAGATCGCCGACGGTGAGCTGCCAGGCCGGGTGGTCCTCGCCGAAGTAGCGGCGGACGTTCTGCGCGGCGATCTCGGCGAAGTCCGCCCGGCGCTCGTAGCTGTGCAGCATGCCCTGGTCGCCGACAGCGCGCAGCAGGAAGCAGCTGAGCGAGCCGGAACCGACGCCCGCCTCGACGACTCGCGCGCCGGGGAAGATGTCGGCCATCGACAGGATCTGCCCCGCGTCCTTGGGGTAGACCACGGCGGCGCCGCGGGGCATGGACAGGACATAGTCGGGGAGCAGGGGGCGCAGCGCGAGATACGCGATGTTCCCCGTGGTACGCACAACACTGCCTTCGGGCGCGCCAATCAGCTCGTCGTGCGGGAAGGAACCCTTGTGGGTGTGGAAACTCTTCCCGGCTTCGAGCGTGAAGGTGTGGTGGCGTCCCTTGGGGTCGGTGAGCTGGACCTGGTCCCCGACCTGGAAGGGCCCGCGACGGCGGGCGGCACCGGTCGGTTCGGACATGTGACCAGGATATCCGAGGTCAGGAGGGGGTCCTATGCACGGGTGGGCTGCGCCATGGCCGCGACGAAGGCCCGCTCCACGTCCGCGGCGGACAGCACGCCGTAGATCTCACCCGTGGGTTCCACGACGAGGTACTCGCTGGCGGGGGTGGCACGCAGGGTTTCCAGCAGGTCCTCACCGGACAGTTCGACGGAAACCCGCATTCCGGGCCTGAGGTCCTGGGTCACGCCGCTCACCGCCACCCAGGGGCGGCGGTGCTCCGGGATGCCGACGATGGCGGCTTCCCTCACCAGGCCGGTGGCCTCCCCCGCGGAGTCGACGACCACCAGGGCGCGGGCGCCCGCCTCATGGGCACGGCGCAGCGCCTCGGACAGCGGGGTGGCCGCGGTCACCGGGACCGCCCTGCGGGTCAGCGTGCGGGCCCGCAGGTCGGGCAGCCGCTCCCGCAGCCGGGCCATCCGCAGGCTGTTGCCCGCCCCGGTCCAGATGATGGCGGCGAGGATCGCGGCGAGCAGGGCGTCGGTGAGCGAGTCCGCACCGGACTTGGTTTCGCTCATCCCGTCCGCGTAACTGAGCAGCGGAAGCCCGACCAGTACGGCGACGGCCAGCGCCCGGCCGGTCCAGGCGGCGGCCACGGTGCCGGTCATGGGCCTGCCGCTGATCTTCCACACCACGGCCCGCAGCATCCGGCCGCCGTCCAGCGGAAGGCCGGGCAGCAGATTGAAGGCGGCGACGATGAGGTTGCTGACCATCAGTCCGGCGAGCAGGACGCCGGGTACGGTGCCCGGTTCGACGCCCTGCATGCCGAGGTAGAACAGCCCGGCCAGGACGAGCGAGAGCAGCGGCCCGACGAAGGCGAGGACGAACTCGCGCCCCGGCGTGTCCGAATCCTTCTCGATCTCCGAGACCCCACCGAAGAACTGCAGCTGGATGCGGCGCACCGGCAGCTTGAAGCGGAGCGCGGCCACCGTGTGGGCCAACTCGTGGACGAGCACCGAGCCGTAGAAGGCGACCGCGAAGAAGAGCGAGACCAGATAGCGCGCGGCGCCGAGTTCGGGCAGGACGCGGTCGAGCTGGCCGCCGAAGACCCAGGTGATCAGCGCGGCGACCAGGAACCAGCTGGGCGCGACATAGACCGGGACGCCGAACGGCCGGCCCATGAGGATCCCACCGCCGGCCTCACGCGGCCGCTTGCCGTTTCCACCGCCATCGGGGGTGGGCCCGGGAGCCGCTCCCCCGTTGCCGGACTGCGGCTGCCCACTCGTGTTCATGCGTCCCCTCGATTGCTGGATCCTCCTGACCGATGATGACCGATCATGCGGTGCGAAGGCCGTTGCCGTCGATGGTAACGACGAGATGGCGGACCGTTGTCAGTGGCAACCCGTAGGGTCGTGTGCCATGACCAGCAGTCCCGAGTGCGGCCCGGCCGCTCCGACCGCCCCGCCCGCGCCCCCGTCGTCGCTTTCGCCGTCGCGGGCCGGGGACTTCATGCAGTGCCCGCTGCGGTACCGGTTCCGGGTGATCGACAAGCTGCCGGAGAAACCCAGCGAGGCGGCCACTCGGGGCACGGTGGTGCATGCCGTGCTGGAGCGCCTCTTCGACGCGCCCTCGGCGGAGCGCACGGCGGTACGGGCCCGGGCGATGGTGGCCGCGGAGTGGGAGCGGCTGCTGGCCGCGAGGCCGGAGCTGGCTGAGCTGTTCACCGACGACACGGCCGACGACGCGGCCGACGACGCGGCGGAGCCCGCGGCGGAGCGGCTCGCGCGGTGGCTGGAAAGCGCCGAGCAGTTGGTGGACCGGTGGTTCTCGTTGGAGGACCCGACGCGCCTGGAGCCCGCCGAGCGCGAGCTGTACGTGGAGACCGCGCTGGAGTCCGGGCTGGTGCTGCGCGGCTATGTGGACCGGCTGGATGTCGCGCCCAGCGGCGACCTGCGGGTGGTGGACTACAAGACGGGCAAGGCGCCCCGGCCGGAGTACGCGGCGGAAGCGCTGTTCCAGATGAAGTTCTACGCACTGGTGCTGTGGCGGCTGCGTGGAGTGGTACCGCGCCGGCTGCAACTGGTCTACCTGGGCAGCGGCGATGTGGTGACCTACGACCCCACGGCGGACGAGCTGCGTGTCGTGGAGCGCAAGCTGCTCGCCCTGTGGGACGCCATCCAGCGCGCCACCGAGTCCGGGGACTGGCGGCCGCGGCCGAGCAAGTTGTGCGACTGGTGCGACCACCAGCCGCTGTGTCCGGCGTTCGGTGGCACTCCCCCGGTCTATCCGCTGCCCACCATGCGACGGCCGCTCGGTGCGGAAGGACCGTCGTAGGGAAGAATGGGGGCGGCCTACCGTTAGGAGATCACGTGGCAATCCGCGTCCTGCTGGTCGACGACCAGCCGCTGCTGCGCACCGGATTCCGGATGATTCTGGAGGCGGAGCAGGACCTGGCCGTGGTCGGCGAGGCCGGGGACGGCCTGCAGGCGCTGGATCAGGTACGTGCGCTCCAGCCGGATGTGGTCCTGATGGACATCCGCATGCCGAGGATGGACGGCGTCGAGGCGACCCGGCAGATCACCGGGCCCGGCCGGGACGGTCCGGCCAAGGTGCTGGTGCTGACCACCTTCGACCTGGACGAGTACGTGGTCGAGGCGCTCCGCGCGGGCGCCAGCGGCTTCCTGCTCAAGGACGCCCCGGCGGACGAGCTGGTCCAGGCGATCCGGGTGGTCGCGGCCGGTGAGGCCATGCTGGCGCCGAGCATCACCCGCCGGCTGCTGGACAAGTATGCGGGGCATCTGCCGTCCGGCGAGGAACCGGTGCCGCAGGCGCTGCACACGCTCACCGAGCGTGAGGTCGAGGTGCTCAAGCTGGTGGCCCGCGGGCTGTCCAACGCGGAGATCGCGGCGGAGCTGTTCGTCAGCGAGACCACGGTCAAGACCCATGTCGGCCATGTGCTCACCAAGTTGGGGCTGCGGGACCGCGTACAGGCCGCCGTGTACGCCTACGAGAGCGGGCTGGTGCGGCCGGGGGCCCAGTAGCCGGGACCGGCCCAGCGAAGGGGGCCGGGGCGTTTCGCCCCGGCCCCCTTCGCGTTCAGCGGGTCAGCCCTTCACGCCCTTGCCGAGCTCCCAGTACTGCAGCTCCGAGCAGGCGTTCATGGCCCACTCGGTACCGGTGATCTGGGACTGCGCCGCCAGGTACTGCTTGCCCTGCCACAGCGGGAGGAACGGCACGTCCTTGGCGATGTTGTCCTGGATCTGCTGGAAGCTGTTCACGGCCGTGCTGCGCTCGGCGACCGTACGGGTCTGCGGGAGCAGCTGGGACTCGATGGCATCGTTGCGGTACGCGCTGCCAAGGAAGTTGTCCTTGCCGAAGAACGGGCCGATGTAGCTGTCCGGGTCCGGGAAGTCCGGGAACCAGCCCATGCCGTAGACCTGGTACTCGCCCTTGCGCTCCGCGGGCCGGTAGCCCGACCACGGCACGCCCTGCAGCGTCACCTTGAACAGACCGCTCGACTCAAGCTGGGTCTTCAGCTCGGTGAACTCCTTGGCGGTGGACTCACCGTAGTGGTCCGTGGTGTAGCTCAGGGCCAGCGAGACCGGGGTGCTGATGCCAGCCCTCTCCAAGGTGCTACGGGCGGCCGAAACATTCGGATTGCCGTAGATGTTGAAGAACGAGTTGGTGTGTCCGGTGATGCCCTGCGGAACCATCGAGAACAGTGGCTGCGAGGTACGCGCGTACACGTCCCGTACCAGCGCGGAGCGGTCGACGATCTGGGCGACCGCCTTGCGCACCGCCGGGTTCTTCACCGTCTGGTCGTTGGTGTTGAAGACCAGGTAGCGGATTTCGGTGCCGGGCGCCTCGACCAGGTTGATGTTCTGCGTCGCGCCGTTGCTCAGCCCGGAGATCTCGTCCGGCGTCATGGTCCGGTTCATCACGTCGATGCGACCGGCCTTCAGCGCGGACTCCATGTCGCTGGAGCTCTTGAAGAACCGCAGGTCTATCTTGCTGTTGCTGAGCTTGGCGTTGCCCTTGTAGTGCGGGTTCTTGTTGAAGACCGCCTTGTCGCTGGAGTCGAACGAGGCGAGCGTGTACGGCCCGGAGCCCAGCAACGAGGTTCCCGAGTAGACCTTGTTGCTCGGGTAGACCTTGCTGTCCACGATCGAGGCGGCCGGGGTGGCCAGCTTGAACGGGAAGGTGGCGTCCGGGGCCTTGAGGTGGAACACGACCGTCGAGTCGGTCGGCGTCTCCACCTTGTCGACGTTGTCCAGCAGCCCGGACGGGCCGTTGGGGTCGTGGATCGCCAGCATGCGGTCCACGGAGAACTTCACGTCCGCGGCGGTCAGCGGGTCCCCGTTGGAGAACTGCAGCCCGGTGTGCATGCTGCACCGGTACGTCTCGCTGAGTTGGTCGGTGAAGCCGCACCGCTCGGCGGCCTCCGGTACCGGGTCGGTGCCGGTGCGGGGGTAGCTCAGCAGCGTCTGGAAGGTGTTGCGCAGGACCGTCCAGGCGGCGACGTCGTACGCGGCTGCCGGGTCGAGCGGGGCCGGGTTGTCCTTGGTCGCCTCGATCCGGTCCGTAGTGCCCACGACGATGGCATCGCCGCCGCCTCCACTGTTGCCGCTGGATCCACCGCATGCGGCGAGGGCGGGCGCGATCAGGCCCACCACAGCCGGCAGCACCAGTAGCTTGCGATTCATCCTCGTTGGTCTCCCTAATCGGCGCTGGTAGTTCATAGCTGCGGGTGGCGCTACGCCTGCGCCACCCGCTCCCCCGGGGGTCTATGTCATGTTTTGTTGTTACTCGCCGCCGGAGCCGTCGTAGAGGTGGCAGGCCACCTGCACTCCGGTCTCCGGCAGCAGCCGCAGTCGCGGATCCCGCGCCTGTTCGAACTCCAGCACGACGTGGCCCCCCTCGGCCTGCATGGCCACCACCCCGCTCCAGAACGGCTCGCGCGGCTGCGCGGCGGAACCCTCTTCGCGAAGGTTCCGGAGGTATTCCAACACTTCTTCCTCGGTGTGCCCTCGGCCGGGTGCGATAGCGAGCCGGTTGAGCTCCGGTTCGCCGAGCGCGACGAGGTCAGCGAAGAGCGACTTCTCCTTCGCGTACTCCTCGACCGGCATCTCCAACCAGCGCCGTTCCAGCAGCGCGCGCAGGTCGCGAGCCTCCCAGCCGCAGCTCGCCAGCGCCACCGGACACCGGGGGTGGAAGGAGCAGCCGAGCGGCGGGCGGGCCGCGTCGGGGATCTCGCCACGCGGCAGTTCGCGCTCCACGGCCTTCGTCGGGTCCGGTTCCGGGATCGCCGCCAGCAGCGCCTTGGTGTACGGGTGCTTGGGGTCGGCGAAGACCTCCTCGGTAGGCCCGTACTCGACGATCCGGCCCAGATACATGATCGCGATGTTGTCGCAGAAGAACTTCGCGCTCGCCAGGTCGTGGGTGACGTAGACGTACGTGAGGTCCAGGTCGCGCTTGAGATCCAGCATCAGCTGCAGGATCTTGGCGCGCACGCTCATGTCGAGCATCGAGATCGGCTCGTCGGCGACGAGCAGTTCGGGATCGGCGATGATCGCCCTGGCGAGCACCGCGCGCTGCTTCTGGCCGCCGGACAGGTCCGAGGGGAACTTGGTGAGGTACCGCTCGGCCGGGGCCAGACCGACCCGCTCCAGGGCGTCGACGACCTTGGCCTCGTACTCCTCGTCGTCCTTGACCAGACCGTGGATGATCAGCGGGTGGCCGACGGCGGTACGGATGTCCATGGCCGGGTTGAGCGAGGCGTGCGGGTCCTGGAAGACCATCTGCAACTTGCGGCGCAGCGGCCGCATTTGGCGCTCGCTGTACTTGACGATGTCCTCCCCCCGGTACCGGATGGCGCCTCCGGTGGCCGCGTTGAGACCCAGCAGGGTGCGCCCCAGCGTGGTCTTGCCGGAGCCGGACTCGCCGACCAGGCCGAGCACCTCGCCCTTGCGCAGGGTGAGGTTGATGCCGTCGACGGCCTTGACCGCTCCGCCGCCGCGGCCGGTCAACCGGCTGAGGAAATTACCGCGCAGGCCGAAGTGGACTTCGAGGTCCTCGATCTCGACGAGCGTCTCGGCGTCGGCGGACACCTCGGCCTCCTTGTCGAGGACGATGGCGGCCGCGTCCGTGTCAGGCTTCGTCGGCAACGCTGATCTCCTTCACCGCGGCGAGCGGCTCGCGCCCGTCCGTTCCCAACTCGTCGGCCAGCGAGGGGTCCACCTCGATCGCCTGGTGCCAGCAGGTGCTGCGTACGCCGGACCGCAGCTGCACCTCGGGCGGCTCCGCGGTCGCGCATCCACGCATCGCCACCGGGCACCGCGGGTGGAACCGGCAGCCCTCGGGAGGGTTGCCGAGGTCCGGCGGGCTGCCCGGAATGTAGTGCAGCCCGGTGGTGGACAGCGAGATGGTGGAGCGGAGCAGTTCCTTGGTGTATGGGTGCTGCGGGTTGGCGAACACTTCGCGGGAATCGCCCTGTTCGACGATATGCCCCGCGTACATCACCGCGACCCGGTCGCATGCTTCCGCGACGATACCGAGATTGTGCGTGATGAGAACCAAGGCGGTGTCAAAGTTCTTCCGAAGGTCCGCGAGAATTTTGATGATCTGTGCTTCGACGAGGACATCGAGCGCGGTGGTCGGTTCGTCGGCCACCACGAACGCGGGTCGCAGCACCAGCGCCAGGGCGATCATGATGCGCTGGCGCATACCACCCGAGAACTCATGCGGGTAGCTCTCGTAGCGGCTGGGCGGAATGCCCATTCCGCGTAGCGCCTCCAGTGAGCGCTCGCGGATCTCCTGCTTGGACAGGCCCTTTTCGTGGGTGCGCAGGGTCTCCTCGAACTGCTCGGAGATCTTCATCAGCGGATTGAGCCGGGTCATCGGCTCCTGGAAGATCAACCCCAGTTCGGGACCGCGCAGCTTCTGCAGCTGCTTGGGCGACTGCTCCACGAGGTTCGTCCCGCGCAGCAGCACCTCGCCGTCCACGGCGGAGCCGGGCGGGGTCAGGCCGAGCACGCCACGCCCGAGGGTGGACTTGCCGCAGCCGGACTCACCGACCAGCCCGAGGGTCTCCCCCGGCCGCACGTCGAAGCTGACGCCGTCGACAGCGCGGACCGGGCCCCGCTCGGTCCCGTACCAGACGCGCATGTCGCGCACGGACAGAACGGGTTCACCGGCTTCGCCCGCAGCGGGCGTGGCCGCAGCGGCGGCATCTGTAGTGGTGGTCATCGACCCTCCTCCGGGGTCTCGACGGGGGCGCCGTCCGAGGCGGGGGCGCCGTCCGGCGCGGTTTCGCCGTCCGGCGCGGGGGCGGGAGCTGCCTTCGTGGCTTTCCTCGGGGCGGCCTTGGTCGCCTTCCTGGGAGCCGCCTTGGTCGCCTTCCTGGGAGCCGCCTTGGTCGCCTTCCTGGGGGCCGCCTTGGTGGCCTTCTTGGGGGTCGCCTTGGTGGCCTTCTTGGCAGCCGTCCTGGAGCCCGCCTTTGGTTCCGCCTCCGGCGCGGGGTCCGTCTTGGACGTGGGTTCCGTCTTGGACGTGGGTTCCGCCGCGGGCTGCGCCGCGGTTGCCGAGTCCGGCTTCGGGCTCGACTTCGGGGCCGATGCGGACCTCGTCCTACGGGCGGCGGGCTGGCGCCTGGGCTTCGCCTGGGGCTGCGCCTCCGGTTCAGGCTCGGGCTCGGGCTCCTGCTCGGGCTTCGCCTCCGGTTCGGGCTGTGCCTCCGGCTCCGGCTGCGCCTCGGCCTCAGGCTGCGCCTCCGGCTCGGGCTTCGCCTCCGGTTCGGGCTGCGCCTCCGGTTCGGGCTTCGCCTCGGCCTCAGGCTTCGCCTCCGTCTCGGACTGCGCCTCGGGCTCAGGCTCCCGCTCGGGCTCAGGCTTCGGCTCCGCCTCTGCTTCCAGCTGGGGCTCGGCCTTCGTCGCGGCGGCGGGCTCCTGCTCAGGAGCGGACGCCGTGGCCTGCTCGGCCTCCGGCTCCGATCGGGCGGGCTCCGCGGAACCGTCGGCGTCCTCCGCCGCGTTCCGGTCAGTCTCCGCCTGCGCAGCCGCCTCCTCGGTCGCCGTCACCGACGCCGCGGCCGTGGCCTTCACGGAGCCGCCGCCCGCCGTGACGAGCCTGCGCGCGGCGCCGCGCGCAGGGAGGATCACCTTGGTGATACGACGCTTGCGCATCGAGGAGTTGAGGACGTCGTTGAGGCCCTCGCCGACCAGCGTGAAGCCAAGGATCGCGAAGATCATCGCGATGCCCGGGTAGAGCGCGGTCCACCACATACCCGCGTTGACGTCGTCGATGGCGCGCTGCAGGTCGTAACCCCACTCGGCGGCCTCGGTGGGCTGGATGCCCAGGCCGAGGAAGCCCAGGCCCGCCAGGGTGGAGATGGCGTCGGCGGCGTTCATGGTGGAGATGACCGGCACGGACTGCACGACGTTGCTGAACAGGTACTTGCGGATCACCACGGACGGCTTGGCACCCATCGCGCGCGCCGCCTCCACGTACAGCGCCTCACGGGCGGACAGCGCCGAGGAGCGCACCACCCGGAAGTACTGCGGGATGTAGACCACGGTGATGGACAGGGCCGCGGTCACCACGCCGCCACCGACCACACCGGAGAAGACGAAACCGGCGACAATCGCCAGCAGCAGGTATGGGAAGGCGAACAGGGCGTCCATCACCAGGACGAGGATCCGGTCCAGCCAACCGCCGAAGTACCCGGCCAACAGGCCCAGCAGCACGCCGAGGATGAGCGAGAAGACGACGGCGAGCAGCATCACCTCAAGCGCGGTGCGCGCGCCGTAGATGGTGCGGGAGAGCACGTCCAGGCTCTGCACGGTGGTGCCGAACAGATGGGTGCCGTCCGGCGCACCCTGCTTGGGGAACGGCTTTCCGCCGGACTGGTACTGGTCGAAGCTGTACGGCGCGATCAGCGGCGCGAACAGCGCTACCAGCACGAACAGTCCGGAGATCACGAACCCGGTCCAGAGCATGAACTTGGGCATGCCGTGGGCCTGGCCGATAGGCGCGAAGGTGCGGCGCAGGCCGCGCAGCCGGCCCGGTTTGACGGCGGGCTTGGTCACCGCGTCCGCGTCGGTGGGCGGAAGTAGGGTTGTCTGGGTCATCTCAGTACCGCACCCTCGGGTCGATCAGTGCGTTCACGAAGTCGATGAGCATGGAGATCACCACGACCACCAGGGCGAAGACGGTGACGATGCCTTGCACCGCCGCGTAGTCACGCGCGTTGATGTAGGTGATCAACGCCTGTCCGATTCCGGGCCAGTTGAAGGTCTTCTCGGTCAGCACGGAACCGCCGAGCAGCATGGCCACCTGCAGGCCGAGCACGGTGACGACGGGCACCAGCGCGTTGCGGAAGGCATGCCGGGTGACCACCGAGGTCTCCTTGATGCCCCGGGCGCGGGCCGCTTCCACGTAGTCGCCCTGCAGCGACTGGATCACGTTGACCCGGATCATACGGATGAAGACACCCACGATGATCAGGCCGAGCGTGACCGAGGGCAGTACGAGGTGCTGGGCGATGTCGCCGACCGCGCTCCAGTCACCGGCGATCGCCGCGTCCAGGATCAGGATGTGGGTGGTGGTCGGTACGTCGAGGCCGACCAGCAGCGAGGCCTGTCCGGAGGACGGCAGCACGTTCAACCCGTTGGGCCCGAAGGCGAGTTGGGCCAGCAGGCCGAGCACGAACGCGGGGGCCGCGTAGGTGATGATCGCGAACAGTCGACCGGCGACATCGATGCCGCGGTCGCGGAACCGGCCGGCGAGCAACCCGACCGGTACGCCGATGATCGTGGCCACGATCAGGGCGCCCAGACTGAGCGAGAGGGTGGCTCCACCGCGCTGGATGATGACATCGCGAACGCTGAGGTTGTCGGAGAAGGTGGTGCCGAAGTTCAGGGTGCCGACCGACTTCAGGTACTCCCAGAACTGCAGGTACAGCGGCCGGTCAAAGCCCGCCGCGTGCCTGCGCGCGGCGAGTTCGGCGGCGGACAGCTTGCCGCCCTGGGACGCCGCGATGGGGTCGCCTGGCGCCACCCGCATCATGACGAAGACCAGAACCAGCAGGATGAAGACCATGGGCACTGCCAGCGCGATCCTGGTGAGGACGTAGCGACGCAGCGACCCGGACTGCTTGCTCATAGAGGGACGTCTTTCTTCACCGGGCGACGGGGCCGGCCCCTGGTGGTTGCCATGGGCCGGCCGACGTCACATGCCGCTACTTGCTGAGTTCGTAGAAGCGGAACATCGACGGATCGAGGGCCTTGTCGGCCCCCTTGACGCCGGTGTGGACGATCGCGGTCTGCTTGCCCTGCCAGACCGGAATGATCGGCGCGTCCTCCGCCTCGGTCTTCTGGATGTCGGCGAGGGCCTGGTTGCGCGTGTTCTGGTCGGTCGAGCCCTCTTCCTTGGCCAGGTCGTCCTGGATCTGGGAGTTCTGGTAACCGGTGCCGAGGAACGGCTGCTTGGTCAGGAACGGCCCCAGGTCGTCGTCCGGGTCCGGGAAGTCCGGGAACCAACCCATCATGTACGAGGCGTAGTTGTCGGCCTTCTCGTCCTTCTGGTACTGCGTCCACTCGGTGGACTGCACGTTCACCTTGAACAGGCCGCTGGCCTCAAGCTGGCGCTTGATGTTGGTGGCCTCGTCGGAGGAGGCGGGGCCGTAGTGGCTCGGGGTGAAGAAGTACTGCAGTGAGACCGGGGTGCTGATCCCGGCGTCCTTCAGGATCTTGGCGGCCTTGTCCTTGTCCGGCGCACCGTACTTGTCCTTGAAGGCCGGGACCTGACCCTGGATGCCGTTGCCGACCATGGAGTACAGCGGCTCCACGGTGCCGTTGTACACCTGCTTGGCGATGGCTTCGCGGTCGATGACCTGGGCGATCGCCTGTCGGACGGGCTTCTGGTCGACGGGCTTCACCTTGGCGTCGAAGACGACGTAGCGCTTCTCGGTGCCGGTGCCCTGGACGACCTGCAGACCACTGGCGCTCTGCAGCGACTTGACGTCGGTGGGCGAGAAGGTACGGAACGCCACGTTGACGTCACCGCCCTGGATCGCCTGCTTCAGCGTGGAGGCGTCGGAGAAGTACTGGATGATGAACTGCTGGTTCTGCAGCTTCACCGGACCCTTGTAGCCCTTGTTGGCCACGAAGTCGGCCGACTGCTTGGCAGCGTACTTGTCCAGCGTGTACGGGCCGGAGCCAACCACCTTGGTGCCGTCGAGCAGCTTGTCCTTGGGGTAGACCTTGCTGTCGACGATCAGCCCGGCGTCGGTCGCGAGGACCTGCGGGAAGGTCGCGTCCGGGTTCTTCAGGTGGAAGATGACCTGGTCGTCGCCCTTGGCCTCGGTCTTGTCGAGGTTGGCGAGCAGGCTTGACGGGCCGTTGGGCGCCGCGATGCCGACCATCCGGTCAAAGGAGAACTTCACGTCATTGGCGGTGAGTTTGTCGCCGTTGGAGAAGGTCAGCCCGGAGTTGAGGGTGCAGGAGTAGGTCTTCGGATCGGTGAAGCTGCAGGACTTCGCCGCGTCCGGCTCGGGCGTGGTGCCGCCGGTCGGGAAGCGCATCACCTTTTGGAAGACGGTGTCGAGGACCTCCCAGGAGCCGTAGTCATATGCGCCCGCCGGGTCAAGTGACGACACCGTTTCGGTGGTGCCGACCACGACAGCCTTGCCACCGGACGCTGATCCCTTGTCGCCGCCGCATGCGGATACACCGATGGCCAAGAAGGCGACGGTGGTGGCAGCGACGACACGCTTGGTACGTGACATCTCGTGAATCCCCTTGCTCAAACGCCGATCGGTTGATTCGGCATTGACCAGCAAGGACCCTAGTGGGAACGCTCGACTCCGCCAGGGCACAGAGAAGTTGAGGCGATATCACGCCCTGATAACGGCACCCAGTGCCCCGATATCCGAACACTGGAGCGATCTACTCTCCAGGTGACCAATCAGGACACAAGGGCAGCGCGCGCCCCCCTCGCCACACAGCGGGATCAGACGGCACGCCAGCTGTCGACTGGGCCGGAATGTGATAAGTATCACGGAACCATACGGCTGCTTGGGCGCGGAATTTCGGCCAACGCATTCGTAACGGAAAATGAGCGGCCAACAGCCCACAGTTTCCGGCGGGCGCCGGGCCTAATTACCGCGACCGCAGAAGCACACGTTCAGTGTGCGGCCGTAACCAGAGAGCGCAGGAAAGTCAGGTCGACCTCTTCGAGCGAGCCCACGATGGTGCGGCCGGGGCCCGGCGCGATCGGTACCAGCGACGGTACGGCGACCACCCGGCAGCCGGCCGCCTCCCCGGAGGCGACGCCGGTGGCGGTGTCCTCCACGACCACGCAGCGGGCCGGATCAGCGCCGAGCCCGGCGGCGGCCAGCAGATACGGATCGGGGTGCGGCTTGGTCCGCTCGACCTCGTCGCCCGCGACCGACAGGGCGAAGTTCTCCGGGCCCAGCGAGCGCAGCACGGTGTCGATGATGTGTCGGTGGGAAGCGGAGACCAGCGCGGTGGGCACCTGGTGGGCGGCGAGTTCGGTCAGCAGCCGCCGGGCTCCCGGCATCAACGGCACACCGTGGCCTATGAGTTCGACGAAGCGCTTGTTGATCAGGACGGACAGCTCGGCGAGCGTCAGCTTGACGCCGGTGACGTCGATCAGGTGGTTGACACTGCGAGTCATCGGGCCGCCGATGACGATCTGACGGTGTTCCTCGTCCAGTACGTGCCCGAGCTCGGCGAAGACCTCCGACTCCGCCTTCCACCAGAATCCCTCGGTGTCCACCAGAGTGCCGTCCATGTCGAGAAGCACCGCCTGCAGGGCGGAGCCCTCGGCGCGCGTCGTCTGGACGGCGGGGATGCTGCTGGTCATCCGGGTTGCACCTCCGTGCGGGGGACGAAGAGGCCGGTCGCGTACCGCGAACGCGGCGGGCGACCGGCCTCTACCGGACCGTCCATTCTACGACCACCAGGGATCAAGCGCGCATCTCACACGTTGCGAGCTGCGACACAGCAGGTCACGGGCGGCCGAAGGGCCCCTACCCGGGGGCCCAGCCACCTGGGCGGCGAGCATCGCGGCGAGGTGGCCGCACCCGGCCTGGCGGTACTGGGCATGGCCTGCCGGGCGGCGTCGGCCGCGCCCGCCCAGGCGCCACGGGTCGCGGCCATCCGGGCCGCACCCGGTCGAGCGGTGTGGTTTGCGGCCGGTTCGATACCGCCGGGCCGCGCCCTCGGGGGTAGCCACCGTTGGGCGGCAAGAGAAGTCCGCCGCGACGGCGCCCAACCACGGTCCCGCACCCCGGCGGGACCGGACCGGCCGCAACGACACCACCCCGGCCGTACGGACAAGCCCAGCGGCGAAGCCCGGAAAGCCCCACCCAACATGCGCCCCGGCCCATCGTCGGAGCCCCGGAAAACCCCACCCAACGCGCGCCCGGCCCCAGGGACGGAGCCCCGGAAACCGCACCCAGCGCGCCCGGCCCCGGGGCAGAGCCCCCGGCCCCCAGGCCATCGCGTCTCCCGGGCCCGGGGCGGAGCCCCCGTCACGCTCGCCGGAACTCGCGCGCTCAGCGCGCGTTGAAGTACTTCGCCTCGGGGTGGTGAATCACGATGGCGTCCGTGGACTGCTCAGGATGCAGCTGGAACTCCTCCGAGAGCCGGACGCCGATGCGTTCCGGCTCCAGCAGTTCGGCGATCTTCGCCCGGTCCTCCAGGTCGGGGCAGGCCCCGTAGCCCAGCGAGAAGCGCGCACCGCGGTACTTCAGCGCGAACATGTCCTCGACGTCCGCGGGGTCCTCCCCGCCGAAGCCCAGCTCCGCCCGCACCCGGGCGTGCCAGTACTCGGCGAGTGCCTCGGCCAGCTGGACGGACAGGCCGTGCAGTTCCAGGTAGTCGCGGTAGGAGTCGGCGGCGAACAGTTCGTTCGCCGCGTCGGAGACCTTGCTGCCGACGGTCACCACCTGCAGGCCCACCACGTCGGTCTCGCCGGACTCCCGCGACCGGAAGAAGTCCGCGAGGCACAGCCTGCGGCTCCGGCGTTGGCGCGGGAACGTGAAGCGGGTCCGCTCGCTGCCGTCCTCGTGCAGGATGATCAGGTCGTCGCCCTTGGAGACACAGGGGAAGTACCCGTAGGTGACCGCCGCCTCCAGCAACCCGTCGGTCTGCAACCGGTCGAGCAGACCGCGCAGCCGCGGGCGCCCCTCGGTCTCCACCAGGTCCTCGTAGCTCGGGCCACCGGCGCGGGCCTGCTTCAGCCCCCACTGGCCCTTGAACAGCGCGCCCTCGTCCAGCCACGACGCGTAGTCCTTGAGCGGAATGCCCTTGACCACCCGGGTGCCCCAGAACGGCGGGCTGGGGACCGGATTGTCGGTGGCGACGTCGGAGCGGATCTGGCCGTAGTTGGCCTCGGGCTCGTCGATCTCGACGGCCCGCTGCGGGACCCGGCGCTGCTTAAGTTCCGGGAGGGTCGCGCCAGGAACCCCGCGCTTGACCGCGATCAGCGCGTCCATCAGGCGTAGGCCCTCGAACGCGTCGCGCGCGTAGCGGACTTCGCCCTCGTAGATCTCGTGCAGATCCTGCTCCACATAGGCCCGGGTGAGCGCGGCACCGCCCAGGATGACGGGGTAACTGGCCGCCAGGCCACGCTGGTTGAGCTCCTGGAGGTTCTCCTTCATGATCACCGTGGACTTCACCAGCAGTCCGGACATGCCGATGACGTCCGCCCGGTGCTCCTCGGCCGCCTCCAGGATCGCGGAGACCGGCTGCTTGATGCCGAGGTTGACCACCGTGTAGCCGTTGTTGGAGAGGATGATGTCGACCAGGTTCTTGCCGATGTCGTGCACATCGCCGCGCACCGTGGCGAGCACGATGGTGCCCTTGCCCTCGTCGTCGGTCTTCTCCATGTGCGGTTCGAGCTGGGCGACGGCCGCCTTCATCACCTCGGCGGACTGCAGCACGAACGGCAGCTGCATCTGGCCGGAGCCGAACAGCTCGCCGACCACCTTCATGCCTTCCAGCAGCGTGTCGTTGACGATCTCCAGCGCCGGACGGGACTCCAGCGCCTCGTCCAGATCGGCTTCCAGCCCGTTGCGTTCGCCGTCGATGATGCGGCGCTGCAGCCGCTCCTCCAGCGGCAGCGCCGCCAACTCCTCGGCGCGGCCCGCCTTGACCGACTTGGTGTCGACGCCCTCGAACAGCTCCAGGAACTTCTGCAGCGGGTCGTACCCCTCCCGCCTGCGGTCGTAGACCAGGTCGAGGGCTACCTCGCGCTGCTCCTCGGGAATCCGGGCGATCGGCAGGATCTTCGCGGCGTGCACGATGGCGGAGTCAAGACCGGCCTCGGTGCACTCGTTGAGGAAGACCGAGTTGAGCACCATCCGGGCGGCCGGGTTGAGGCCGAAGGAGACGTTCGACAGACCGAGGGTGGTCTGTACGTCGGGGTGGCGGCGCTTGAGTTCGCGGATCGCCTCGATGGTGGCCACCGCGTCCTTGCGGGACTCCTCCTGGCCGGTGGCGATGGTGAAGGTCAGGCAGTCCACGATGATGTCGGACTCGCGCACCCCCCAGTTGCCGGTCAGGTCGGCGATCAGCCGCTCGGCGACCGCGACCTTGTGTTCGGGGGTACGGGCCTGGCCCTCCTCGTCGATGGTGAGCGCGATCAGCGCGGCACCGTGTTCGACGGCCAGCCTGGTGACCTTCTGGAACCGGGACTCGGGTCCGTCACCGTCCTCGTAGTTCACCGAGTTGATCACGGCGCGCCCACCGAGCAGCTCCAGCCCGGCCTGGATGACGGCCGGCTCGGTGGAGTCGAGGACGATCGGGAGGGTGGAGGCGGTCGCGAGGCGGCCCGCGACCTCCTTCATGTCGGCGACGCCATCGCGGCCGACGTAGTCGACACACAGGTCCAACAGGTGCGCGCCCTCCCGGATCTGCTCGCGCGCCATCTCCACGCAGTCGTCCCAGCGGCCGAGCAGCATGGCTTCGCGGAACTTCTTGGAGCCGTTGGCGTTGGTGCGCTCACCGATCGCCAGATACGAGGTGTCCTGCCGGAACGGCACGCTCTGGTAGAGCGAGGCGGCACCGGGCTCGGGGCGCGGACGGCGCTCGGTGATCTCCTGGCCGCGTACCCGCTCCACGAGTTGGCGCAGATGCTCAGGGGTGGTGCCACAGCAGCCGCCGACCAGCGACAGGCCGTACTCGCGGACGAACACTTCCTGGGCGTCCGCCAACTCCTCGGGCGTCAGCGGGTAGTGGGCACCGTCCTTGCCGAGCACCGGAAGGCCCGCGTTGGGCATCGCGGAGACGCCGACCCGGGCGTACCGCGAGAGGTAGCGCAGGTGCTCGCTCATCTCGGCGGGGCCGGTCGCGCAGTTGAGGCCGATCATGTCGATGCCCAGCGGCTCCAGGGCGGTGAGCGCCGCGCCGATCTCGGAGCCGAGCAGCATCGTGCCGGTGGTCTCCACGGTGACCTGGCACAGCAGCGGCAGGTCGGCGCCGGCGGTGCGCAGCGCCCGGCGTGCGCCGATGATCGAGGCCTTGGTCTGCAGCAGGTCCTGGGTGGTCTCCACCAGGATCGCGTCCGCGCCACCCGCGATCAGCCCCTCGACCTCGGTCTGGTAGGCGTCGCGCAGCGCGGTGTACGGGGCGTGGCCGAGGGTCGGCAGCTTGGTGCCGGGGCCGACCGAGCCGAGCACCCAGCGCGGCCGGTCAGGTGTGGCGAAGCCGTCCGCGACCTCGCGGGCCAGCCGGGCGCCCGCCTCGGACAGCTCGTAGATGCGGTCGGAGATCTCGTACTCGCCGAGCGCGGCGAGGTTGGCGCCGAAGGTGTTGGTCTCCACGCAGTCGACGCCCGCGGAGAAGTACTCCTCGTGGACCGAGCGGACGATGTCGGGCCGGGTGACGTTCAGGACCTCGTTGCATCCTTCGAGTCCCTGGAAGTCGTCCAGGGAGGGGTCCTGGGCCTGGAGCATGGTCCCCATGGCGCCGTCGGCCACCACGACACGGGTGGCGAGCGCCCTGCGCAGGGCGTCGGCTCGGGACTGCTGGGCGGTCTGCTGGGATGGCGAGGCCATGGACTTGCTCCCTGGGATGCGACGGCTGTCGGCTTTGCGTGCCCTGTGCACGGGCACGCACCCGGCCAGGGTAACCGTCGGCTCCGTCAGTTTCGCCAGGTATTCCAAGGGGTGGACCGAATCAATCAAGCCACCTGTGTGGCTCATCGGCCACCGCACCGCATCTTCCGGGCACGCGGGCTACTACGATGGGTGTTCGGCATCGCCCAATGGTGTTCAGCATTGCCGACCTTTGCTGACCCCTGGCAGAACGTAGACGGAGGTTACCCGATGGCAGGAAGCATCCAGTCGGTGGAGCGCGCGGCAGCCGTTCTGCGTCTGCTCGCGGGTGGCGAGCGCCGACTGGGCCTGACCGACGTCGCCTCCACCCTGGGACTGGCCAAGGGCACCACCCACGGGATTCTGCGCACCCTCCAGCAGGAGGGGTTCGTCGAGCAGGACGACGCCTCGGGCAAGTACCAGCTCGGCGCGGAGCTGCTGCGACTCGGCAACAGCTATCTGGACGTGCACGAACTGCGGGCCCGTGCGCTGGTGTGGACCGACGACCTGGCGCGGGCCAGCGGCGAGAGTGTCTACCTGGGCGTGCTCCACAAACAGGGCGTGCTGATCGTGCACCACGTCTTCCGCCCGGACGACAGCCGCCAGGTGCTGGAGGTCGGGGCGATGCACCCGCTGCACAGCACGGCGCTGGGCAAGGTGCTGACCGCGTTCGACCCGGTCGCGCACCGGGAGGCACTGGAGGTCGAACGGCAGCGCTTCACGCCCCGGACGGTGACCGAACCGGACGAGTTCGAGGGCGTACTGGACATCACCCGCGCCCGGGGCTGGGCGGCCGACCTGGAGGAGACATGGGACGGCGTGGCGTCGGCGGCCGCTCCGGTGCACGACCGGCGCCGGATGCCGGTGGGCGCGGTGGGGATCACCGGCGCGGTGGAGCGGGTGTGCGAGGACGGGGAGATAAGGGCCCGTCTGGTGGCGGCGGTACGGGACTGCGCCCGTGCCGTGTCACGCGACCTGGGAGGCGGGCGCTTTTAGGACCCTGGCCGGCCGCTTTCCCGGCAAGCGGGACGTTTCAGACCTTCAGCACTTTTGGAGTCCTGGGTCACTCCTAGGTTACGAACCCTTGACGCGTTTCCTACGGGGCATAAAACTGCCGTTCGGCGGTCGACATTGTCGAACACCGGACGGGACCCGGTCCGCCATCTTGGACGAAGACAAAGGAGTCGCGATGTCCAGCGGCCACATCTTCATCGGCGAGACCATTGGCACCGCCGTGCTCATTCTGCTTGGCGGCGGTGTCTGCGCCGCCGTCACCCTCAAGAAGTCGAAGGCGAAGGACGCGGGTTGGCTCGCGATCACCTTCGGCTGGGGCTTCGCCGTTCTGGCGGGCGCCTACATAGCCAACGGCCTGTCCGGCGGCCAGCTCAATCCGGCCGTCACCATCGGCATCGCCATCAAGACCGGCGACTGGAGCAACGTGCCGGTGTACCTCGGCGGTCAGCTGCTCGGCGCCATGATCGGCGCGTTCCTGGTCTGGGTCGTCTACCTCGGCCAGTTCGCCACCCACCTCACCGACCCCGAGGTGCTGGCAGGCCACGGCGTCGACCCGGCGGGCCCGGTCACCAAGGACGACGCCCGCAACCCCGGCGGCCCGGTGCTCGGCATCTTCTCCACCGGCCCGGAGATCCGTAACACGGTGCAGAACCTGCTCACCGAGATCATCGCCACCACGGTGCTGGTGCTGTTCATCCTCACCCAGGGCATGACCAACGGGCTGGCCCTCAACGGCCTGGGCATCCTGCTGACCTCACTCCTCGTTGTCGGTATCGGTCTGTCGCTCGGCGGCCCCACCGGCTACGCGATCAACCCGGTCCGCGACCTCGGCCCGCGCATCGTCCACAGCCTGCTGCCGCTGCCCAACAAGGGCGGCTCGGACTGGGGCTACGCGTGGATACCGGTCGTCGGCCCGCTCGCCGGCGCCGTTCTCGCCGGCGGCATCTACCACCTCGCTTTCGCGTAAGCCGTCCGCTAAGCCATTCGTATGAACCAGCCGCGCACCGCCGCCGAGACCTCAGACCTCAGGAGCACCCCGTGACCGACAACCACACCGCCGTGACTTCCTCCCACGGGCAAGGCCCGTTCATTGCGGCGATCGACCAGGGCACCACCTCCAGCCGCTGCATCGTCTTCGACCGCGACGGCCGGATCGTCTCCGTCGACCAGAAGGAGCACGAGCAGATCTTCCCCAAGCCGGGCTGGGTCGAGCACAACGCCGCCGAGATCTGGACCAACGTCCAGGAAGTCGTGGCGGGCGCGCTGGACAAGGCCGGGATCTCCAAGGAGGACGTCAAGGCGCTCGGCATCACCAACCAGCGCGAGACCACCGTGCTGTGGGACAAGGCGACCGGTGAGCCGGTGCACAACGCCCTGGTCTGGCAGGACACCCGCACCGACGCCCTGTGCAAGGAACTGGGCCGCAACGTCGGCCAGGACCGGTTCCGCCGGGAGACCGGTCTGCCGCTGGCCAGCTACTTCGCCGGCCCGAAGATCCGCTGGATGCTGGACAACGTCGAGGGGCTGCGGCAGCGCGCCGAAGCGGGCGAGATCCTCTTCGGCACGATGGACAGCTGGGTCATCTGGAACCTCACCGGTGGCCCCAACGGCGGCGTGCACGTCACCGACGTCACCAACGCCTCCCGCACCATGCTGATGAACCTGCAGACCCTGAACTGGGACGAGCGGATCCTGTCCTCCATGGACATCCCGGCCGCCGTGCTGCCGGAGATCCGCTCCTCCGCCGAGGTCTACGGATACGCCAAGGGCGCCCTGGATGGCGTTCCGGTCGCCTCCGCGCTCGGTGACCAGCAGGCCGCGCTGTTCGGCCAGACCTGCTTCTCCAAGGGCGAGGCCAAGTCCACCTACGGCACCGGCACCTTCCTGCTGCTCAACACCGGTGACACGCCGGTCAATTCGTACAACGGCCTGCTGACGACGGTCGGCTACCGCATCGGCGACCAGGCTCCGGTCTACGCGCTGGAGGGCTCCATCGCGGTCACCGGCTCCCTGGTGCAGTGGATGCGGGACCAGATGGGCCTGATCAAGAGCGCGGCGGAGATCGAGACGCTGGCCAGCTCGGTGGAGGACAACGGCGGCGCGTACTTCGTCCCCGCCTTCTCCGGACTGTTCGCGCCGTACTGGCGCTCCGACGCGCGCGGTGTCATCGCGGGTCTGACCCGCTACGTCACCAAGGCGCACATCGCCCGTGCGGTGCTGGAGGCCACCGCCTGGCAGACCCGCGAGATCGTCGACGCGATGAACAAGGACTCCGGCGTCGAGCTGACCGCCCTCAAGGTCGACGGCGGTATGACCTCCAACAACCTGCTGATGCAGACCCTCGCCGACGTACTGGACGCACCCGTCGTCCGGCCGATGGTCGCCGAGACCACCTGCCTGGGCGCCGCCTACGCGGCCGGACTGGCGGTCGGCTTCTGGCAGGACACCGACGAGCTGCGGGCGAACTGGCGCCGCGCGGCCGAATGGACCCCCCGTATGGACGCGGACACTCGTGACCGCGAGTACAAGAACTGGCTCAAGGCCGTCGAGCGGACCATGGGCTGGATCGAAGAGGAGCACTGAGACACATGAGCACCCTGCAGAGCGTCCCCGCCCTTGGGACGCATCCGGCCAACGGCCGCAACCCCAGCCGCAGCGAGACCCGGGACCTGCTAAGCCACGCCACGTACGACCTGCTGGTCATCGGCGGCGGGATCCTCGGCACCTCGGTGGCCTGGCACGCGGCCCAGGCCGGGCTGCGGGTCGCAATGGTGGACGCCGGCGACTTCGCCGGCGCCACCTCCTCCGCGTCCTCCAAGCTCGTCCACGGCGGCCTGCGCTACCTGCAGACCGGTGCGGTCAAGCTGGTCGCGGAGAACCACCACGAGCGCCGGGTGCTGGCCAAGGACGTTGCCCCGCACCTGGTCAACCCGCTCACCTTCTACCTGCCGGTCTACAAGGGCGGACCGGTCGGTGCGGCCAAGCTCGGCGCGGGCGTCTTCGCCTACTCGGCGCTGTCCGCCTTCGGCGACGGCGTCGGCAAGGTCATCTCCCCGGCCAAGGCGCAGGCCGCCAACCCCGGCCTGCGCACGGACAACCTCAAGGCCGTCGCGGTCTACTACGACCACCAGATGAACGACTCGCGGGTGGCCGTCATGACGGTCCGCGCGGCCGTCGAGTCCGGCGCCGTGGTGCTCAACCACGCCGAGGTGACCGGACTGCGCTTCACCCAGGGCAGGGTGACCGGCGCGGAGCTCAAGGACCGCCTGGACGGTACCGAGTTCGGTGTCAACGCGCGCGTCGTGCTCAACGCCACCGGCCCGTGGGTCGACCACCTGCGCACGATGGAGGACAAGGGCGCGGCCCCCTCCATCCGGCTGTCCAAGGGCGCGCACATCGTGATGAAGCGCAAGTCGCCGTGGAAGGCCGCCATGGCCACCCCGATCGACAAGTACCGCATCACCTTCGCCCTCCCCTGGGAGGACCAGCTGCTGCTCGGCACCACCGACGAGATGTACGAGGGTGACCCGGCGGACGTACGGGCCACCGAGTCCGACATCCAGCAGATCCTGGACGAGGCCGCGTTCTCCATCCGCGACGCCGACCTGGACCGCTCCTTGATGACCTACGCCTTCGCGGGTCTGCGCGTGCTGCCCGGCGGCCCGGGCGACGTGGCACAGGCCAAGCGCGAGACGGTGGTCACCGAGGGCAAGGGCGGCATGCTGTCGGTGGCGGGCGGCAAGTGGACCACCTACCGGCACATCGGCCGTACGGTGATGGACAAGCTCGCCAAGCTGCCGGGCAGCCCGCTGACCGAGGACATGCTGCCGGTGGGCGACCTGGTGCGCCGGGTGCCGCTGCCGGGTGTGGCCAACCCCAACGCGGTCGCGCACCGTCTGCTGGTCGACCGGGAGCCGGGCAGGCGGATAGACCCGCTCACGGCACGCCATCTGGCCACGCACTACGGCGCGTTGTCGTTCGACATCGCCCGGCTGGTCAACGAGGACCCGTCGCTGGGCGAGCGGATCCACCCGGACGGCCCGGAGATCTGGGCGCAGGTGGTCTACGCACGCGACAACGAGTGGGCCCAGACCGCGGACGACGTACTGCGCCGCCGCACCACGCTGACCATCCGCGGCCTGGACACCGACGAGGTGCGGACCCGGGTGGACGAGCTGCTGGCGCAGCGCGGCTGACCGTGCATCGCGGGGGGGGGGCTGGGGCTTTTTCGCCCCAGACCCCCCTTTTTCCCGGCAGACTGCTCCAGTGGACGTCTACGAATCCCTTGTTGATGTTGTCGGCAACACCCCGCTGGTGCGGCTGAACCGGATCACGGCGGGCCTGACGGCTCCCGTCTACGCCAAGTTGGAGTACGTCAACCCAGGCGGCAGCGTCAAGGACCGCATCGCGCTGTCCATGGTGCTGGCCGCGGAGGAGGCCGGAGCACTGCGGCCGGGCGGCACCATCGTGGAGGGCACCTCGGGCAACACCGGGGTGGGACTGGCCATGGTGGCGGCCCAGCGCGGCTACCGCTGCGTGTTCACCCTGCCCGAGAAGAGCAGCGCCGAGAAGGTGGCGGTACTCCGCGCGTACGGCGCCGAAGTGGTGGTCTGCCCCGGCGACGTACCTCGCGAGCATCCCGACCACCCGCGCACCGCGGCGGAACGGATCGCGGCGACCACCGCGGGGGCATGGCTCGCCGACCAGTACAACAATCCGGCCAATCCCCGCGCGCACTACGGCAGTACCGGACCCGAGCTGTGGCGGCAGACCGACGGCCGGATCACCCACCTGGTGGCGGGCGTCGGTACCGGCGGCACGATCAGCGGCACCGGTGGATATCTCAAGGAGGTCAGCGACGGCCGGGTGCGGGTGATCGGCGCCGACCCGGAGGCCTCCGTCTACTCGGGCGGCCCCGGCACGCCGTACGCGGTGGAGAGCATCGGCCTGTTCCGCCACCCCGAGACGATCGACGACTCCTGGCCGCGGTCCTTCGACACCGCCGTGGTCGACCGGTTCGAGCCGATCGGTGACCGCGAATCACTGCTGACCGCCCGGCGACTGGCCCGTGAGGAGGGACTGTTGGTGGGCGGATCGGCGGGAACCGCGGTCGCCGCCGCGCTGCGTGTCGCCGCCGAGCTCGGTCCGCGGGACCTGGTGGTCGTCGTGCTACCGGACTCCGGCCGCAACTACCTGACCAAGGTCTACGACGACGAGTGGATGCGCGAACAGGGCTTCCTCGACGGCGGTGTTCTGGACGACGACCCGGCGACCGCCCCGGTCGGCAGGGCATAATGGGCCGATACATCGGAGGTCTGGCTGCGCACGGCAGGGCCCGGGACGAGGAGGTCGCTGATGGCGGTCACCGACGAGGCGATCGAGAAGATCAAGGGAATGATCGTCTCCGGCGCACTGCGACCCGGCGACCGGCTGCCGAAGGAGAGCGAACTCGCGGCGGAACTGGGGCTGTCCCGCAACTCCCTGCGCGAGGCGGTACGGGCGCTGTCGCTGATCCGGATCCTGGACGTACGCCAGGGCGACGGCACCTACGTCACCAGCCTGGACCCGCAGTTGCTGCTGGAAGCGCTGAGCTTCGTAGTGGACTTCCACCGCGACGACACCGTGCTGGAGTTCCTCGCGGTGCGCCGGATCCTGGAACCCGCCGCGACCGCGATGGCCACCCCCCGGATCAGCGAGGGTGAACTCAACGCCCTTGAGGACCAGTTGGCGGCGCTGGGCCCGAGTCCCTCGGTGGAGCAGTTGGTCGCCTGCGATCTGGAGTTCCACCGCGGCATCGTCCAGTCATCGGGCAACTCGGTGCTGTGCTCGCTGCTGGACGGCCTGTCCGGGCCGACCACCCGGGCCAGGGTGTGGCGGGGCCTCACCCAGGAGGACGCGGTGGAGCGGACCTTGCGCGAGCACCGCGCGATCCTCGGCGCGCTGCGCGACCGGGACGCCGAGGCGGCGCGGGCCTGGGCGACGGTGCACATCGCGAGCGTGGAGCAGTGGCTTCGCTCCACGCTGTGACCGGGCGGCGCCCCGACCGCGAACCGCCCCCGAAGCTCAGGCGCTTGCCCTGCGGCCGAGCCCGTACACCCGGGTCGCGGTCCCGCCCAGCACGGCTGCCCGCTCCCTGCGGGACAGCCCGGCCAGGCACCGTTCGGTGAGCGTGGCCACCTCGTCGTAGCTGGCGGCCAGGGTGCACACCGGCCAGTCGGAGCCGTACATCACCCGGTCGGGGCCGAAACTGTCCAGCACATGCTGGGCGTACGGCAGGATCTGCTCCGCCGTCCAGGACCGCCAGTCGGCCTCGGTCACCAGGCCGGAGAGCTTGCAGTGGACGTTCGGCGCTCCGGACAGCTCGGTGATCAGCCCGGCCCACGGCTGTCGATCGCCCCGTGCGATGGGCGGTTTGGCGGCGTGGTCGAGGACGAAGACCAGCTCCGGCAGGTCCCGTACGGCATTGATCGCCGCGGGCAGTTCGCGCGGGGTGACCAGCAGGTCGTAGACCAGGCCCGCCTCGGCGATCCGCGCGAGGCCGTGCCGTACGTCGGGGCGGCGCAGCCACTGCGGATCGGGCTCGTCCTGCACCTGGTGGCGGATTCCGGCCAGGTGGCCGCCACCGGGTACGGCGGCCAACCGGGCGAGCCGCTCCGCCAGCCGCGCGTCGGTGAGGTCGGCCCAGCCCACCACACCGGCGATCCGGTCCGACTTCCCGGCCAGCGCCAGCAGTTCCTCCGTCTCCTCGTAGGAGGAGCAGGCCTGCACCACCACGGTGGCCTGGATGCCGTGAGCGTCCAACCGCGGTGCCAGTTCGTCGACCCGGTAGGTGCGGCGGATCGGGTCGGCCCATGGTGCGTCCATCCACGGCTGCTCGCGCCGGGACAGGTCCCACAGGTGGTGGTGTGCGTCGACACGCATCGGTCATACTCCGGTGGTCGGCAACGGGACGTCGCTGTCCAGTAGTCCCCGGTCCACGAGGTCGTACCAGAGCGCGTCGGGGATCGGATGGGTGAACAGGGCGGCGTTGTCCCGGACTTCGGCGGCGCCTGCGGCACCGACGACGGCGGCGGCCACAGCCGGATGGCCGAACGGGAAGCGCAGCGCCGCCGCCCGCAGCGGCACCCCGTAGCGCGCGCACACGTCACGGATATCCCGGGCCCTGGCGACCAGGTGCGGCGGCGCCTCCTGGTAGTCGAACGGCGCCCCCGGCCGGGGGTCGGCGAGCAGACCGGAGTTGTAGACACCGCCGACCACGACCGAGGTGCCCCGCCGCTCGCACACCGGTAGCAGGTCATCCAGCGCGGCGCGGTCCAGCAGCGTCCAGCGCCCGGCGCAGAGCACCACGTCGACATCGAGGTCTTCGACGAAACGGGCCAGCGGACCGCTGTGGTTCATCCCGAAGCCGATCGCGCCCACCGCCTTGTCCGCGCGCAGTTCGGCCAGGGCCGGGAAGGCCGTCTCGTAGACCTCCCGCTCCCTGCCCTCCACGTCGTGCAGATAGACGATGTCGACGGCGTCCGTTCCGAGCCGGTCAAGCGACGATTCCAGGGTGGCCCGGATACCGTCGCGCGTCAGGTCCCATTCGCGGGCACGCGGCGGTGGACTGACGAACCCCTGGCCGTCGGCCACCTCCCCGGGGGCGAGCGGGCGCAGCCTGCGGCCGACCTTGGTGGACAGCACGTACGAGGAGCGGTCCCGCCCGGCCAGTGCGCGGCCGAGCCGCTCCTCGGCCAGCCCCAGTCCGTAGTGCGGAGCGGTGTCGAGATAGCGGCATCCCGCGCCCAGCGCCTCGGAGACCGCCGCCTGGGCGTCCTCCTCGGTGACCGCGCGGTAGAGGTTGCCCAGTGGGGCGGTGCCGAGGCCCAGGGGCGGCACGTGTACCCCCGAACTGCCCAGCGTTCGCGGGCCGGTTGGGTATGGCATGGCAGGCCCCGCCTATTCCTGCTTCTCGCCGCTGGCGAAGCGGGAGATGACAAGGGCGACGATGATGATGGCGCCGTTGAGGAACTGGTTCCACAGCGGAGGAACACCGCCGAGCGTCATCACGTTGACCACCAGCTGCAGGGTGAGGACACCGGTGAGCGCGCCGAAGAGCGTGCCGCGGCCGCCGTTGAGGCTGATGCCGCCGATCACGGCCGCCGCGAACACCTGGAAGATCCAGCCGTTGCCCTGGGTCGCGGAGACGGATCCGTAGTGCCCGGTGTAGAGGACTCCGGCGAACGCGGCGAGGCCGCTGCCGAGGCAGAGGATGGCCCAGGTGACCCGGTCGACCCGGATGCCCGCGGCGCGGGCCGCCTCCGGGTTGCCGCCGATCGCGTACAGCGCCCTGCCGTGCCGCAGCCAGGCGAGCGCGCAGCCGCCGAGCGCGAACAGCACCAGGCAGATCCACACCGCGGCGGGCACGCCGAGCCAGGCGGCCGCGCCGAGGTAGGAGAACGAGGCGGGGACGGTGACGATCGACTGGCCCTGGGAGATGCCGACCTGCAGTCCGCGCAGCATGGTGAGCATGCCGAGGGTGGCGATGAAGCCGTTGACCCGCAGCTTGAGGATCAGGAAGCCGTTGACCGCGCCGATGGCCACACCGACCAGCAGGCAGACCGGAACCGAGGTCCAACCCGGCAGCAGCCCAAGGCCGTTGAAGCGCCCGCCGTGCGCGGGCAGTACCAGCCACATGGCGATGACCGGCGCGACGCCGATGGTCGACTCCAGGGAGAGGTCCATCCGGCCGCTGATCAGGATGAGCGCCTCGGCCAGCACCAGCAGGCTCAGCTCGGTGGACTGCTGGACGACGCCGACGAGGTTGTCCGTGGTCAGGAACGCCGGGGAGACGATGAAGCCGATCACGCACAGGACGAGGATCACCGGCACCAGGGACAGATCCCTCAGCCGGGTGAGGTCCAGGCGCGGCCCGCGGCCGGTGGCGCCGCCGCTGCCGCGGCCCGGCGGGGCGTCCGCGGCCAGTTGTCGGGTGGTGTCGGTCATTGCCCGCCTCCCTCGGATGCGGCGTGCCGCCGCTGCTCGGTGACGCCTTCCATGGCCGCGACCAGTGCCTGGTCGGTCCATCCGCGGTCGAACTCGGCGACCACGCGCCCGTGGAACAGGGCGAGCACCCGGTCGCAGACCCGTAGGTCGTCGAGCTCGTCGGAGACGATGACCGCCGCGCGGCCCTCCTGGGCCACCCCCCGTACGACGCCGAGCAGCGCCTCCTTGGACTTGACGTCCACGCCCGCGGTCGGCCGGATCGCGACCAGGCAGTGCGGTTCGCGGGCGAGGGCGCGCGCGATGACGACCTTCTGCTGGTTGCCGCCGGACAGTGCGTTGACCGGTTGGTCGGGGCCGGAGGTCTTGATGTCCAACGAGGTGATCACCCGCTGGGCGAACGCCCGGGTGCGGGAGGGCAGCACGGTCCCCCAGGGGCCGAGTTGGTCCGCCACGGTGAGGGTGGCGTTCTCGGCGACGCTGCGGTTCAGCACCAGGCCCTGCCGCTGCCGGTCCTCGGGTACGTAGCCGATACCGGCGTCGAGGGCATGCGGAACGCTGCCGGGGCGCACGGTGCGGCCGCGGACCGTGATCCGCCCGGCGGTGGGCTTGCGCAGGCCTGCCAGTGTTTCGCCGAGCGCGGTGTTGCCGCTGGCGGTGGCGCCCGCGACGCCCAGTACCTCGCCGCGGCGGACGGTGAGGTCGATGGGGTCGAACTGGCCGTCCAGGCAGAGCCGTTCGGCTCGTAGCACGGTCTCCGCAGCGCCGGGCACCGCTGCTCCCGCGGCGTGCCGGGAAGCCCGCTCGGCCGGGGAGTCGCCGGTCATGGCGGCGACCAGCTCCCGTTTGGCGACGTCGGCGACGGGGGCGGTGAGCACATGCCGGGCGTCACGGTAGACGGTGACGGTGGTGCACAGGTCGTAGACCTCCTGAAGGTGGTGCGAGATGAACAGGAAGGCGACGCCCTGCCGTTGGAGTTCCCGCAGCCGGGTGAAGAGGCGCTGGATGCCACTCGCGTCCAGCTGTGCGGTGGGCTCGTCGAGGATGATCAGCCGGGCGCCGAAGGACAGCGCACGGGCGATCTCCACGAACTGCCGCTGCTCCACGGTGAGGTCCTTGGCCCGCCGCTGCGGGTCCACCTCCACGCCGTACTCGGCGAGCAGTTCCCGGGCCCGGGACCGCAGGCGTCCCCAGCGGACCAGCGACCTGTGCTGGTCGAAGCGGTTCAGGAAGAGGTTCTCGGCGACGGTGAGGTCGGGGACGACCATCGACTTCTGGTAGACGCAGGCCACTTCGGCCTGCCAGGCCGCGCGGTCGCCGGGCGCCGGCGCGGGCTCGCCGTGGAAGGTGACGGTGCCGGCGTCCGGGCGGTGCAGCCCGGTCAGTACGGAGACCAGGGTCGACTTGCCCGCTCCATTGCGTCCGACGAGCGCGTGCGACTCGCCGGGGCGCACGGTCAGCCGGACACCGTCGAGCGCCAGGGTCGGCCCGAAGCGCTTGACGATGCCCTGTGCGTGTACGGCGGCGGGTGCGTCCATCACTGCTTCTTCTGGAGCTGATTGGCCCACAGCTTCGGGTCGTCCACATTGGCCTTGGTGACCAGCGGCGCCGGCAACTGGTCCTCCAAGCCGTTCGGTATGGCGACGATCGTCGAACCGTGATCGGTGGATCCCGGTTGGAAGGTCTTCCCGGCGAGCGCCTCCTTGGCGTAGTACAGCGCGTACTCGGCGTAGAGGTCGGCGGGCTGTGAGATGGTGGCGTCGATCTTCCCCGCCCGGATGGCGTCGTACTCCTGCGGAATGCCGTCGTTGGAGATGATCGTGATGTGGCCCGTGGTGCCAACGGGCTTGAGCAGGCCCTTCTGCTGCAGCAGGGCGAGGGTCGGCTGGAGGAAGACGCCGCCCGCCTGCAGGTAGATGCCGTTGATGTCGGGGTGTTGGGCGAGGACGCTCTGCAGCTTGGCGGAGGCCACGTCCCCCTGCCAGTTGGTCGGCAGCGCGAAGACCTGGATCTTGGGGTACTTGGTCTTCATACAGTCGCCGAACGCCTGGGAGCGGTCCCGGCCGTTGATCGAGCTCAGGTCTCCCTCGAACTCGACGACCTTGCCCTGCCCCTTGAGCTGCTGCCCGAGGTAGTCGCAGGCCTTGGTGCCGTACGCCCGGTTGTCGGCCCGTACGACCATGTAGACCTTGCCCTTGTCGGGCCGGGTGTCGACGCTGATCACCGGTACCTTCTTGGCGGCCAGTTCGTCGAGGGTGGAGGCGATCGCTCCGGTGTCCTGCGGGGCGATGACCACGGCCTTGGCGCCCTGGTCGGTGAACGCGTGCACATTGGCGACGAGTTTGCCGATGTCGTTCTGGGAGTTGGACAGGGGCAGGGCGGAGACCACCCCGCTCTTGATGCCCTGGTTCAGGTACTGCGCGTACGAGTTCCAGAAGTCGCTGTCGGCGCGCGGTAGGTCGATGCCGACCTTGCCCGAGGTGCCCGCGGTGGCCGAACTACCTCGGTTGCAGCCCGCCAGCGTGGCGACGGCGAGGAGCGCGGCGCACGCCACGGCGGCGGTCGTATGGAGTCTCATGGGGGTCCCTGCCCTTCGCGGAGGAGGTTTCCTGGCTGCGCGTAGACGGTTCGTTGAGGGGCGCGGCCGGTTCGGCACCGCGACCCAGCCGGAAAAGCACCCGCTACCGCGTTAACGGCCGCAGCCGCAGCCCCTGCATGCCGCCGTCGACGGCGAGGGCCGTCCCGGTGACCGGGGCCGCGGCGGGGTTCGCCAAATACGCGATGGCGAAGGCCACTTCACCGGCGGTCACCAACCGGCCCATGGGCTGGCGTGCCTCCAACGCCGCCCGCTCCGCCGCCGGGTCGGCGGCCTGGTCGAGCAGTCGGCCGACCCACGGGGTGTCGGCGGTGCCGGGGTTGACGCAGTTCACCCGGACCCCCTCGCGCACATGATCGGCGGCCATCGCCAGGGTGAGCGAATGGACCGCGCCCTTGCTGGCGCTGTACAGCGCTCGCTGCGGCAGCCCGGCGGTCGCGGCGATGGAGCAGGTGTTGGTGATGGACGCGGCTCCGGGCCGCTCCCGCGCGGCATGCCGCAGATGCGGCAGGGCGGCCCGGGTGGTGCGGACCATCCCCAGGACGTTGACGTCCAGCACCCGGTGCCATTCGTCGTCCCCGTTGTCCTCGACGGTACCGACGCTGCCGATTCCGGCGTTGTTGACCAGGATGTGCAGGGCGCCGAGTTCGTCCGCGGCTTCGGCGACGGCGGCGCGCACCGCCTCGTCGGAGGTCACATCGGCCTTGAGGGGCAGGCACCCGGCGGGGGCACCCGACGGGTCCCGGTCCAGCACGGCGACCCGGGCACCCCGAGCGGTGAGCAGGGCGGCGGTGGCGGCGCCGATGCCGGAGGCGCCGCCGGTGACCAGGGCGGTGAGCCCCTCGAAGTCGTGGGGGTAGGGCATCAGTCGGCCTCCTGACCGGTGGCGGTCCGGGCCCGCCAGACGGGCCCGTCGGGGTAGCTGTGGGCGGCGAGCGACTCGGGCCGCATACGGGCCGAGAAGCCGGGGGCGGTCGGCGCGCGATAGCGGCCGCGCTCGATGACCACGGGGTCGGTGAAGTGCTCGTGCAGGTGGTCGACGTATTCGATGACCCGGTCGTCAAGGCTGCCGGAGACCGCCGCGTAGTCGAACATCGACAGGTGCTGGACGAGTTCGCACAGCCCCACGCCGCCCGCGTGCGGGCAGACCGGAACGCCGAACTTGGCGGCGAGCAGCAGGATCGCGATGTTCTCGTTCACCCCGGCGACCCGGGCGGCGTCGATCTGTACGAAGTCGACCGCACCGGCCTGGAGCAGTTGCTTGAAGACCACCCGGTTGGCGACGTGCTCCCCGGTGGCCACCTTGACCGGCTGCCCGGCGCGTACCGCGGCATGCGCCAGTACATCGTCGGGGCTGGTGGGTTCCTCGATCCAGTAGGGGTCGTAGGGTGCCAGCGCGCTCATCCAGCCGAGGGCGTCGGAGACGTCCCATCGCTGGTTGGCGTCGACCGCGATGCGGATTCCGGGGCCGACCGCCTCCCGCGCCAGCCGCATCCGCCGTACGTCATCGGCCAGGTCGGCGCCGATTTTCAGCTTGATCTGCCGAAATCCCTCGGCCACCGCCTGTTGCGCCAACTTGACCAGCTTCTCGTCGGAGTAGCCCAACCAGCCGGGCGAAGTGGTGTACGCGGGATAGCCATCGGCCTTCAACTCCGCGATGCGCCGGGCCCGGCCGGGCTGCGCGGCACGCAGGATGTCCAGCGCCTGTTCGCGGTCGAGGGCGTCGGTGACGTACCGGAAGTCCACCATGTCGACGATCTGCTCCGGGGGCATGGTGGCGAGGAACTCCCACACCGGCAGGCCCGCCGACTTGGCGGCCAGATCCCAGGCGGCGTTGGTCACCGCACCGGCCGCCATGTGCGTCACGCCCTTGTCGGGCCCCAGCCAACGCAGTTGCGAGTCATGGGTCAACTGCCGGTGGAAACCGCCGAGATCGCCGGTGACGCTGTCGACGCTGCGCCCTTCGACGTAGGGTCGAAGGGCGCGGATGGCGGCGGCGGCCACCTCGTTGCCGCGCCCGATGGTGAAGCAGAAGCCGTGGCCCTCCTGGGCGTCCGGCGCATCGGTGCGCAGCACCACGTACGCGGCGGAGTAGTCGGGGTCGGGATTCATCGCGTCCGAACCGTCGAGCCGCTCCGAGGTGGGAAACCTGATGTCGTGGACCTCGACCGCGGTGATGGTCGGACTCATTTATCCCCCCAGCAAGACATCGGATCTTTCCTTGGCCCTCCGATGTATAGCGCCACCGCTTGAGTCGAGTCCAGGGGTGTGCAGCAATTTCCCCGGGAAGCCGCAGGGTGACACGTCGGATGTCTTCTGGACGCACGTCTGCACACTCGATGACCGGCGATCGACGCCGAGGCACTGACCCCGCCGCGGGCCTGAATGGCTCACTAGTGCCCAGGGCTGCGGACCCGGGCGGCGAAAGCCGTAGGCTGGTGGCGCAAGAGAACCGAGACGCGCGACCCGGTCCACGGGAAGCAGCAGAACAGTAAAGCCGCGGCGCGCACAGCCGCCGGGGCCGGAAGGAGGCGCTGGGTGATCGAGCTCGCGGGGGTACCCGAGCTGATCGACCCGGTCATGGTGGCCGCGTTCGAAGGCTGGAACGACGCCGGGGACGCCGCGTCCGCCGCGGTCGCACACCTGGACCGGGAGTGGAAGGGCGAGGTGTTCGCGGCACTCGACGCCGAGGACTACTACGACTTCCAGGTCAACCGGCCGACCGTATGGCTGGACGGTGGGACCCGGAAGATCACCTGGCCCACCACCCGGCTCTCGGTGGTACGAGTCCAGGGCCCCACGCCACGCGACCTGGTCCTGGTCCGGGGCATCGAGCCCAGTATGCGCTGGCGCTCCTTCTGCAACGAACTCATGGGGTTCGCCCATGAGTTGGGCGTGGAGATGGTGGTGATCCTCGGCGCGCTGCTCGGCGACACCCCGCACACCCGCCCGGTGCCGGTCACCGGTGTCACCTCCGACCCGGATCTGGCCCGCACGCTGAACCTTGAGGAGTCCCGCTACGAGGGCCCCACAGGCATCGTGGGCATCCTGCAGGAAGCCTGCACCCACGCGGGCATTCCGACGGTGAGCCTGTGGGCGGCGGTCCCGCACTACGTGTCGCAGCCGCCGAACCCGAAGGCGACCCTGGCGCTGCTCAACCGCCTGGAGGACCTGATCGACCTGCGCATCCCGCCGGGCGAGCTTCCCGAGGACGCGCGCGCCTGGCAGCTGGGGGTCGACCAGCTGGCCGCCGAGGACAGCGAGGTCGCCGAGTACGTGCAGACGCTGGAGGAGGCCCGGGACACCGCCGAACTCCCCGAGGCCTCCGGCGAGGCGATCGCCCGGGAGTTCGAGCGCTATCTGCGCCGCCGTGACGGCCAGCCCGGATCGCACGCCACCGAGAGCGGAGACAGCCGGGACATAGGACCTTTCCTGCGCGGTCCGCAGCTCGCCCGCGACGAGGACAAGGCGGAGCGCGAAGAGGGCGGTCCGGAGGACGCCGACGGTTCCGATTCCGAGGAGTCCGGACAGTAGCTTCGGCGGCAACCGCAGATGCGTAAGGGGCGCCCACCCGTGGTGGGCGCCCCTTACCGGTTGAGGGACCGGTCGACGGGACCCGGCGACGGGACCGGGTGCCCCGGCCGCCATGACCGGGGCACCTGATTGATGAGACGTTTCTTCGCTGTCTGTTCGGACCGCTACAGTGCGACGCCGAGCAGCGCGTCCACCGCCCTGGAGACCAGTCCCGGCGCACCGGTGTCCGTACCGCCCTCGGCGTGCTGCAACTGCGCCCAGCGGTCGACGGCGGCCAGCGCGGCGGGGGCGTTCAGGTCATCGGCGAGCGCCTCGCGGATCTGCTCGAGCAGCGCGTCGGAGGACGGCCCGTCAGGACGCGAGACGGCCGCGCGCCACCGGTCGAGGCGTGCGACGGCCTCGGCCAACACGGCGTCGGTCCACTCCCAGTTGGCGCGGTAGTGGTGCGCCAGCAGGGCGAGCCGTATGGCGGCCGGGTCGACTCCGTCCTGGCGGAGCTTGGAGACGAAGACCAGGTTGCCCTTGGACTTCGACATCTTCTCGCCGTGCAGGGCGACCATCCCGGCGTGTACGTACGCCTTGGCGAACGGGAACTTGCCGGTGAGCACCTGGGCGTGCGAAGCGCCCATCTCGTGGTGCGGGAAGGCCAGGTCGGAGCCGCCGCCCTGGACGTCGAAGCCCATGCCGAGGTGGTCGAGCGCGATGGCCACACACTCGATGTGCCAACCGGGACGGCCGGGGCCCAGCGAGCCCCCGTCCCAGCTCGGCTCACCGTCACGGGCGGCCATCCACAGCATCGGGTCGAGCGGGTTCTTCTTGCCCGGCCGGTCCGGGTCACCGCCGCGCTCGGCGGACAGCCGCCGCATGACGGCCGCGTCGAGTCGGGAGACCTTGCCGAAGTCCGGGTCGGACTCGACGGAGAAGTAGACGTCGCCGTCGAGTTCGTAGGCCGCACCCGCGTCGCGCAGCCGCTCCACCAGCGGGACGATCCCGGGGATGGCCTCGACCGCGCCGATGTAGTGCCGCGGCGGAAGCAGCCGCAGGGCCGTCATGTCCTCGCGGAACAGGGCGGTTTCGCGCTCGGCGAGCTCGGTCCAGTCGACTCCGGTCTCGGCGGCCCGCACCAGCAGCGGATCGTCGACATCGGTGACGTTCTGTACGTAGTGAACCTGCCGCTTCGTGTCGAGCCACACGCGCTGCACGAGGTCGAACGCGGTGTATGTGGCCGCGTGCCCCATGTGGGTGGCGTCATAGGGGGTGATGCCGCATACGTAGATGCGGGCAACGGGACCGGGGTCCAGGGTTACCGGACCGTCCGTCGCGGTGTCGTGGAGGCGGAGTTCGCGTCCCCTGCCAGGCAGGGCGGGAACCTCCGAAGCGGGCCAGGCATGCATGCCTTGAGCCTAACCGGATGCCCGTTCCGGATACGAGCCGGGACCAGCAGGGATGGCCGGATTCACGGTCTTGCGTTACGGGGCTCGACGTGCTTACGGCTGCGCACCGCATCGAGGACGCCGCACACGCGAAAGGTCCGGACCGGGGGCGCCCGGTGTTCAGACCGGCGGCCAGGGAATCGCGGGCCAGCGGCCACTCGGCTCCGGGTGGCGGCCGGTGGCGAGCAGCGTGGTCACCCGGGCCCGCAGCGCCGCCAGCTCGGCCTCGGTCAGCAGTGTGGACAGCCGCTCGCCCAGATCATCGCCGAGGGCGTCGGAGAGCAGCCGAAGCGCCTCCCGGGCGTCCTCGGTCAGCGGCTCGCCCGCCCAGCCCCACAGCAGGGTGCGCAGCTTGTCGTCGGTGTGGAACGAGACACCGTGGTCGATTCCGTACAGCCGCCCGTCCGCGGTGGGCAGCAGGTGGCCGCCCTTGCGGTCGGCGTTGTTGATCACGGCGTCCAGGACGGCCAGCCGACGCAACCGCTCGTCGTCGGCGTGCACCAGGAGCGCAGTGCGTCCCTCGTCCACCTCCGCGAAGGCCACCGCCTTCCAGCCGTCGCCGGGCTCGTCGTCCTCGACGAGCGCGAGCAGCTCAGCGCTGGGATCGGCTTCGATCCACAGCTGGCACATGCCCTCGCCGTATGGCCCGTCGCGCAGCACGGTGGGCGGCACCAGGTCCCAGCCGGTGGCCTCGGAGACCAGGTATGCGGCCACCTCACGGGCGGCCAGCGAGCCGTCCGGAAAGTCCCACAGCGGCCGCTCGCCGGCTATCGGCTTGTAGACGCACATGGCCTTGCCGCCGTCGTACTCCACGGCGCAGTACAGCACCGCGTTCGAGGCCTCCCGCAGCTGCCCGCGGACGGTCAGCGCGCCCTTGGCCAGCAGCTCGACGCCGTCGGCGTGGTGTGTGCCGTCGGACGTCACCCCGCCCGGCGGTACCCGTTCTGGCGCGGGCATACATGTCCTTCCGGGTCTAGGGGCAGGCTGCACAGCGGGCAGGGCGGTCGGCCCGCGGAGACCACCTCCAGGGCCCGTTTGGCGAACGATCGGGCCTGCGCCCCGGTCAGCCGGACCCGCAGCATCGGCGGCCCGTTCTCCTCGTCCTGGAGCAGCATCTCCTCCGCTGCCTCCAGGTCCTCGGAGGACATCTCGGAGTCGGCCTCGATCTCGACCAGCGCCTGCGCCTCGAGGATCATCCGCTCGGCGGTGGTGTCCCAGGCGAGTGCCATGGTGCCGACCCGGAACTCCTCTTCGACAGGCGCATCGAGCGGCGCGGTGTCGGTCAGCTCGGCCGGTGCCACGGCCGGTACCGCGGCGCTGCCGCCGCTGCGCCGTACCACCTCGTCCAACAACTCGTCGATGCGCTCGGCCAGCGCTTCCACCTGGGTCTTCTCCAACGCCACACTGGTGGTGCGCCCGGCCGCGGTCGCCTGCAGGAAGAAGGTGCGCTGGCCCGGCTGCCCTACCGTACCGGCCACGAACCGGTCCGGCTGCTCGTAGAAGAACACCTGACGGGGCACGTCCGCTCCGTTTGCTCGGCTGCTTGGTTACTTGCTCGCTTCACGTGCCATCACGTGATCGCGCGGAATCCGCGGCACCACCCTACTGCGGAAGGCGATCACGGTGCGCCGGTGGCTCCGCCGACCACCGCGTCGTCTCCGGCGCCCACCTCCGCGGACGGGCGGGGCAGCAGTCCGCCGAACTCCCCGGTGTCACCGAGGCGGAGCAGATACGGGCGCAACGGCGTGTACCGGATGGCGGTGATCGAGCAGGGTTCCACCGACAGCCGCTGGAACAGGTCGAGATGCATACCGAGCGCGTCCGCGGCAAGCGACTTGATGATGTCGCCATGTGAACAGACCAGGTACATCGCGTCCGGTCCGTGCTCGGCCTCGATCCGCGCGTTCCAGTCCCGTATCGCGTCGACGGCGCGGGCCTGCATGGCACGTACCGACTCGCCGGTGTCGCCGGGGAAGACGGCGGCCGACGGGTGGTGCTGGACGGTCTGCCACAGCGGCTCGCCGGCGAGCTCCACCAGCTTGCGCCCGGTCCAGTCTCCGTACCGGCACTCACCCACCCGGTCGTCGGTGTGGATCGGCAGCTCGGGCCGGGCGTCCAGCAGTGGGCGCACGGTCTCCCGGCAGCGCTGGAGCGGGCTGGAGACCACGGCGGTGATCGGCAGCTCGGCGAGGCGTCCGGCGAGTGCCGCGGCCTGCGCGCTGCCGCGCTCGTCCAGGCCCACTCCGGGGCTCCATCCGGCGAGCACTCCGTCGGCGTTTGCGGTGGACCGGCCGTGCCGGACAAGGATCACGATGGGCATGGTTCCGAGCGTACGGCCAGGGTCCGACAACCCAGAAGCTCCCGGGGCGCGCTGATCACCGGACCGATGCCTCTGCACCGTCCCGCCCGCCGCCCGCGGCGCGCGGCGGCCTTCGGCGCGGCGGACCGGCACCGGAGCGTGGACCCACACATGAACGGCGTGCTCGTGGATACCGGGATGGGGCGAACTCCGGGATGATCCGAAGGCGTTGAAGGGCTGGGCCGGGTGCTCGTGGGCCGGGGCAGCCCGGTGACCGCCGGTCCGCGCCATCGCGGCTGTTCACCGGCGCCGCGGACAGCTCTTGGTGTCGCGACGGGCAGCGCCCGAACGGGTCACCGCGTCACGGCTGCTCGTCCCCCGCGACGGCGAAGCACCCCATAGCGCGATGGAACGCCGCGGGTGGCGCATGGCGGTGTCGGCGAGCACCGCAGCCGCCCACTGACGGGTGACCGCTGGGCGTAACCCTTCGCCTCGCACGGCGTTGTGTTTGGTGACGGCCGTGGCGGGGAAGACGCCCGAGCCCCCACCACGGCCGCAGAAACGTCACCACACCGCGCGCAGCCGGATCGTCCGGCGCGCCACCATCCCGCGCCGCCTCCCACCAGACGCGCCCCGCGCCCGTCCGCAGGGCTGGGTAAGGTGCGATGGGATCGGTGGTACGCCAGGGGACGGGATCGCGAAGCGTGGACATGTTCAGCAAGGCCGCCAGACGTCATACGACGCCCGGTCGGCCAGGGCCTGCGGGTGCCGACTGGTCGCCGTACGCTCGCCTCGATGACGCCTCCCGCGCCTACTTCCTGCACGCCGACGTCGCGTTGGAGGCGATCGCGGGGGTGCTGGGCCGCCGCAGGGTACGCGGATTCACTCTGGAGCGGGTGGTCGATCTGACGGAGGCCGGCGCCTCGGTCTGGCAGGAGGCAGCGGTGTGCGACGGCCGGCGGCTGATCCTGTGGCACAGCGAGGAGTTGACGGACATGGCCGCGCCCGGCGGCACGGTTCTCGACTCGTCGATCCAGGTACTGCCGCTGGACGCCATCGGCCATGTGGGGATGCGCACCCTGGTCGGCCGTGACGAGCGGGGCCAGCGGGTGGACCGCGGGGTCTATCTGGTGCTGGCGACGGCGACGCCGCATGAACTCAGCGCGGTCCAGACGGATCCCGAATCCCCGGTGGCCTCGGCACGGGTCCGGCCGGAGGCATTCCGGTTCAGCAAGTCCCTTGAGGACGGCGGTCCTGGCCAGATAGCACGACTGATCGCGTTCGGCAGGCTGCTGGGGCGGCTGGTACCGAGCTGACGCGGCTCGGGCAGGCCAGCCGGTCTCCGGTGGGTTGCGACTGGTCCGGCGATACCGAGCCAGCCGCAACCCGATCGGGGTCCGGCGCGGAGATCACGCCAGTCCGGCGCGCTCCAAGGCGTCAACACCCGCGCGCAGCGCGGAGATCCGCTCGTCCAGGGTGAACCCGGCGGGCGAGAGCGTCAGCGTGGTCACGCCCGCCTCGGCGTACGCCCGCATCCGGTCGGCGATCCGGTCGACCGGGCCGAGCAGGCAGGTCTTGTCGATCAGGTCGTGCGGCACAGCGGCAGCGGCGCCCGCCTTGTCGCCGGACAGGTACTTGTCCTGGATCTCGGCGGCTTCCTTCGCGTAACCCATGCGCTGGGCAAGGCGGTTGTAGAAGTTCTGCTGGCGGCTGCCCATCCCGCCGACGTACAGCGCGGTATACGGGCGGAACTGGTCGGCCAGCGTCTCGATGTCGTCGCCGACCGCGATCGGCAGCGTCGGGCAGACGTCGAATCCGTCCAGGGTCTTGCCCACCCGCTCGCGGCCGGCGCGCAGCGAGGACAGCGCGGTCTCCTCCAGGTGCTCGGCGGCAGGGAAGATCAGCAGCGCGCCGTCGGCGATCTCGCCGGTCTGTTCGAGGTTCTTCGGGCCGATCGCGGCGATGTACAGCGGGATGTACTCGCGCACCGGGTGCACCGTGAGCTTGAGCGGCTTGCCGGGGCCGTCGGGGAGCGGCAGCGTCCAGTGCTCGCCCTGGTGGGAGAGCCGCTCGCGGGACATCGCCTTGCGGACGATCTCGACGTACTCACGGGTGCGCGCCAGCGGCTTGTCGAACTTGACGCCGTACCAGCCCTCGGAGACCTGCGGCCCCGAGACTCCGAGGCCGAGCCGGAACCGGCCGCCGGACAGCGAGTCCAGGGTGGCCGCGGTCATCGCGGTCATGGCCGGGGTGCGCGCCGGGATCTGGAAGATGGCCGAGCCGACGTCGATGCGCTCGGTCTGCGCCGCGACCCAGGACAGCACGGTCGCCGCGTCCGATCCGTAGGCCTCGGCGGCCCAGCAGACCGAGTAGCCGAGCTGGTCGGCCTCACGCGCCACGGCGAGGTTGTCCGCGTCCATTCCGGCGCCCCAGTACCCGAGGTTGATCCCGAGCCGCATTCCGCTCGCCATACCGCTCCCCTTACTGATCAGTAACGTCGTCGTCTCCGGGACTGTAGCGCGGAGCGCGCCGATCAGCGCCTGTCGGGTGTGCCACACCGCCCTGCCTCGCCCGTCGGCCGGGCCGCACTCCCGCGGGCACTCCCCCATGCCCCGAGCGACACCGGGAGTGAATCTCAGTAATGTCACCGGGCATGGAGCTAAGGCATCTCGGCCGCACCGGACTGCGCGTCTCCCGGCTCGGCCTCGGCACCCTGACCTGGGGACGGGACGTCGAGGAACGGGACGCCGCCGACCAACTCAAGACATTCTGGGAGGCTGGCGGCACATTGCTCGATACCGCGGATGTCTACGCCGACGGCGGCGCGGAGTATCTGCTGGGCCGACTGATGGAGAGCCTGGTGCCGCGCTCCGACCTGGTGATCGCCACGAAGGCGGGCAGCGTCCCGGACCCCGACCGGCGGTTCGACTGCTCACGCGGCCATCTGCTCTCCGCGCTCGACGCCTCCCTGCAACGACTCGGTACCGACCATGTCGACCTGTGGCAGGTGCACGCCTTCGACCCCACGACTCCGCTGGACGAGACGCTCCAGGCCCTCGACATCGCGGTCGCCTCCGGCCGCGCCCGGTACGCCGGGGTGTCCAACTTCTCCGGCTGGCAGCTGGCCAAGGCCGCCACCTGGCAGTCGGCGGGCCAGGGCCGCACTCCGCTGGCGGGTGTGCAGATGGAGTACTCGCTGCTGCAGCGCGGTGTCGAACGCGAGCTGCTGCCCGCCGCGCTGGACCTCGGCGTCGGGCTGCTCCCCTCCTCACCGCTCGGGCGCGGCGTACTGACCGGCAAGTACCGCAACGGCACTCCACCGGACTCCCGCGGCGGCTCGGAGCACCTGGCGCCGTTCGTCGCGCCCTATCTCGACGAGCCCGCGCGCCGGATCGTGGACGCCGTCGCGACGGCCGCGGACGGCCTGGCGGTCTCCCCGCTGCAGGCCGCCCTCGCCTGGGTGCGGGACCGGCCGGGCGTGGCCGCGCCGATCCTCGGAGCCCGTACCGCACACCAGCTCAGCCAGGCGTTGTCAGTGGAGGCCCTTACGCTTCCGGATGAGATCAACCAGGCGTTGGACGATGTCTCGGCGCCGGTGCATCGCTATCCCGACCACGACTGGAGCACGCTGTGAGCGACGCACACGCAGCCGATCAGCGCTGCCCCCGGCGCCGCGCCGGCGGAGCAGCGAACGGAGCAGCACAGTGAGCACGGACCGTACCCCGGCCGAGGACGCGAATCCGGCGCCCCGCCCAGCCGGGCAGCCCTCCGAGGAGTTGGCCCGCCTCGCCGAGGCGGTACGGGCGATAGAGCGCGGCGACGCAACGAGCCCGCAGACCGACCGTCCGGCGCCCGCCGAGCGGCCCGAGCCACCCGCGGTCGCCCAGCGGCCCGCGCCTGCCGCCGCCCGGCCGGTCGCGCTGTCCGGCGAGCCCCTCGAAGCGGCTCGACAGGTCCTCAGCCGTGGCGGTGCGCCGGAGACGCTCGCCGAACCGGCCGTGGAACGGCTCGGCGAGCGCGCCGGGGAACTGCTGGCCGAGGACCCGTGGCTCGTCCTGTCCCTCCCCGGAGTGCGGGTCGACCAGGCCGACGGATTCGCCCGGACCCTGCTCGGCGCGGCCTGCTGTCCCGATGACGAGCGCCGGGGGCGCGCGGTCGTCGGATGGCTGCTGGAGCGGGCGGCGGAAGCCGGGCACACGGCGCTGGAGTGGTCCGTACTGACCGCGGCACTGCAGAAGCAGTCGGTCGCCGATGCCGAAGGAACGCTGCGCAAGGCGGTCGAAGACGGCCAGGTGATGGTCTTCCACGATCAGCAGGAGGGCGCCGCACCCGATGACGAGGCGCCGGTCACCCTGCTGTTGGGCCTCGACCGCTACGCGCTCGCCGAGGAGAGCCTCGCGGACGGTCTGGTACGGCTGCTGAACACCTTCGAGGCGGCCGCGACACCGTGGGAGCCGTCCGAGGACGACGCGCCCTCCCCCTCCGCGGCGCAGCTGATCCTCGCCGCTGCCGGGAGCGGCCTGACGGCGCACACCGGCGGCGAGGCCGCCCGGGCCGAACCCGCCGCCCTGGTGGCGGCGGCACGTACGGCGGGCCTACGCGCCTACGCGGCGGCGCACACCGAGAACGGCAGGCGGCGGCTGGCCGAGCTGCTCGGCACGGAGGGCGAGCAGGCGGCGGTCACCGTCGACGGTCTGCTGTCGGGCGGCGAGGGTCCGGGGCGTGGCGCGGACGGCACCCTGGAGCTGGATCTGCTCGCCGTCCTGGACGCGCCGCAGTTGGACGTGGAGCGGGCGGCCACGCTGGTCGAATCGGTGCCGGACGGCGCCCGGTTGGTGCTCAGCGGGGATCCGGGGGTGCTGTGGTCAGCGGGACCCGGACGGGCGTTCGCCGACCTGCTCGCGGCGAAGGTGTGCCCGCAGGTCGCGTCCAGAACACCCGATCCCGGACCGATCGGGGAGTTGGCCTCCGGTATCGGGGTCGGCGAGTTGGAGCCGGTCGAGGCGCCGGGCAAGGAGGTGGTCATCGTTCCGGTGCGGGACGCCGGCGAGGCGGTGCACCGCACCGTGCAGCTCGTCGCCGACTCGGTGCCCCGGGTGATCGGCGTACCAGCCGGGCAGACGCAGGTGATCACCCCGGGCCACGGCGGAGCGGCGGGCACCCGCGCGCTGAACGCGGCGCTCAAGGAGCGCCTCAACCCCGGCCCCGGCCGCTACGCGGGCTTCGACCCCGGCGACCGGGTGGTCTACGTACCGGCTCCCGGCCGCGCGCTGCCGGGCGTCGTGGTCTCGGCCGACACCGCCGGGCTGCGCCTGGACTGCGACGGTGTGCCCGTGGTCGTACCGCGGGAGCAGGTGGCCACGGCGGTACGGCACGGCTGGGCGGTGACGGCGCACCAGGCGGTAGGGGCGCGCTGGCCCGCGGTGGTCGCGGTACTGCCGGGAGACGCGGCGGCAACACTGACCCGGCAGTGGGTGTACTCGGCGTTCAGCCGGGCGGAACACCATCTGTCGGTCGTGCAGGGCATCGACCAGGCGCTGCCCCGGGTGGTCGCCGAGGTCCCGGCGAAGGACCGTACGACCCGGTTGCGTACGGTCCTTCGCGAGCAGGCGGCCGAGGGGTGATCGCATGACCCGGTGCGCCCGTGCGGCACCCGGCTCGGCGGTGGCCGTCAGCGCTCCTGGTCGAGTGACTCCAACTCGTCGTCGAAGACGGCGCTGACGTCGAATCGGCAGACGACCAACTCCGGATCGGCCTGATCGAAGGGGGTCGCCAGCCACTCTCCCGGTTCGGCGGGTTCCACCGCGGTCACCCAGAGGGTGGAGTCCCCCTCCTCCAGCCCGAACTCCTTGTGGCGGGAGGCGATTTCATCCGGTTCGTACTCCCCGAACAGCACGCCGATCCCGGCGTTGACACCGCTGCCGACCTTGGTGACGGCGTCCGCCACCCGTTCCGCCTGGGCGATCAGACGCTGCGGATCGGCGACCGTGTAGTCGCGCCGGATCAGCACGCTGATCGCGCTCGGTTCGTCGGGGCCCGCGTAGGCGGGCAGGGTGTCCCCGTCCGGGACTTCGAAGGGAGTCACCTCGTCGTAGGTGTCATAGAGCAGCTCGTCGTAGGCCTCGGCCGCCGCGGCCAGGGAGTCGAACGCGGCGAAGACCGCGGGATCATCCTCGCCCGAGCGGTTCTCGATCGCGGCCAGATGGCGGTCGATCGCTGCTTTGACCGCCTCGGCGGCGGCGCGTACCTCGGCGACGGTGGGCTGCGCGGCATCAGACATGGTGCAGACGCTATCCGTACAGGGCGGTTGCCCGCACAATAGATTCGATGCCGGAATACGAATTTCAAGACGTGTATGTGCCCAGAGGCGTATCTCGCAACGCCACGCGGCGCATGTTGACCGACCACGCGGAGTACGGGCACTGGGAGTTGGACCGGTTGCGCCTCTACCCGGACGGCAGCCGCAAGGTGCGGTTGCGCCGCCGGATCATCCGGCAGGTCCGCGCCACCTGGTGAGCGTGAGATCGCCGGACCCGCCTGGTCGGCCGAGCCGCTCAGCGTGCCCGTAGCCGGATGGGGCGACCGCACCACGGTGCGGTCGCCCTGTCCGGCTCACTACGGTGTTTGATCCAACTGCGTGGTCAAGCTCAGCGCCGGGCTGCCCGGCCCCGGCGGTACAGCACATACCCTCCGACCAGCAGCCCGGCGCTGGCGGCGCCGATCGAGCCGAGCTGGTCCGCACCGGTGTGCGCGAGGGTGGGGGCAGCCGTCGTGGAGACCGGGTGCGCGGGCGACATCACCTGGTGCCCGGGCTGGGCCGGACGATGGCTGCCATGGTGCGAGGGACCGTGCGGACGATGGCTGCCATGGTGCGAGGGACCGTGCGGACGGTGGCCCTGGCTCGGCGGGGTGACGGCCTGGGGCGGCGGGGCGGCGGCCGGGGGCGGCGGCGTGTACGACTGGCCGGTGTCCGGCCCCCCGGAGTTCTCGCAGCTGTTGCCGAACGTGGGGTTCAGCACACCGACCGCGTCGACGCTGTTCCCACAGGCGTTCACCGGGACGCTGACCGGCGCCTGCACGACGTTGCCGCTGCCGACGCCGGGAGAGCCTTCGGCCACCCCGTGCGCGTGGGAGCCGCTGCTGTGCTGGTGGCTCTGCTGGTACCCACCGTGGTCATGGCCGCCGAGGCCGTGCCCATAGTCGCCCTGGCCCTGCCCGGTGTGCCCGTAGGCACCGCCTTCGTGGTGCTGCGAGCCGTTCGCGCAGTGGTTGCCGAACGCGGGGTTGAGCGCCCCGACCACGTTGACGGTGTTGCCACAGGCGTTGACCGGCACACTGACCGGTGCCTGGACAGCGTTGCCGGACAGCACCCCCGGCGACCCCGTAGCGGTACCGCTCGCGCCCGCGTCCGCAAAGGCGTAGCCGCCGCCGGTGACGGCGAGGACACCGCCGGTTGCTACGACGGTAATCAGGCCCTTCTTCGCGACCTGTCTCATGGATTCCCTGCCTTCTGGTGTACCTGAATACCCGCGGGCGCTGGCCCGCGATGAGGGAATGGCCGGATGGAGACCGATTGGGATTTTCCGACGATTCCCAGAAGATCGCCGACGGCCCTGGAGCGCAGAGGGTGTGCCCCAGGGCCGAGCGGGACCAGAACCGCTACCGGGCCCGACTCAACGTCACTTGTTGATGCAGGTGTTGCCGAAGGCGGGGTTGAGCAGCCCCACGATGTTGACCGTGTTACCGCAAAGGGTCACCGGCACGCTGACCGGGACCTGGATGACGTTACCCGAGACGACACCGGGAGATTCGATCGCGGCACCCTGCGCACCGGAGTCCGCAATGGCCATGCCCGCACCCGCGAGCACCAGGCCACCGGCGGCAGCCGCAGTGGCGACAACCTTCTTCAGCATTATTCCTCCTCGTTGGCAGTGCGGTCCCAGCCGCGGACCGCACTGATCTAACGAGGTTCGACAGGCAGGGCAACGAGCCCCCGAATCCATTCACCCTTTCCGGCTATCTTTCCGGCTTGGTCCGTACAGGCAGCCGAATCATGGCCGAAACGATGCGGTCAGCACTGGTCCAGGAACCGGTCCAACACCCGCACACCGAACTTCAGTCCGTCCACCGGCACCCGCTCGTCCACACCGTGGAACATTCCGGCGAAGTCAAGCTCCGGCGGCAGCCGCAGCGGCGCGAAACCGAAGCAGCGGATACCGAGATCGTCGAACGACTTCGCGTCCGTACCGCCGGAAAGGCAGTACGGAACGGCACGTGCGATCGGATCCTCGGCGCGCAGCGCGGACTGCATCGCGTCCACCAGCGCACCGTCGAAACTCGTCTCCAACGCCTTATCGGCGTGTACGTCCTCCCGCTTGACCCTTGGCCCCAGGATCCGGTCGAGGTCGGCGAGGAACTCCTCTTCCAGACCAGGCAGGAAGCGCCCGTCGACGTGCGCCGTGGCCTGTCCCGGGATGACGTTGACCTTGTATCCGGCACCGAGCATGGTCGGCGCGGCGGTGTTGCGCAGCGTGGCGCCGATGAGCTTGGCGATCCCGCCGAGCTCGGCGAGCGTGGCGTCCATGTCCTCGGGGTCGAGCGGGGTGCCGAGCGCGTCGGACAGCTCGTCGAGGAAGGACCGTACGGTTTTGGTCACCCGGATCGGGAACTTGTGCCGCCCCAACCGGCCGACGGCCTCGCACAGTTCGGTCACGGCGTTGTCGTCGTTGGTCATCGAGCCGTGGCCCGCGGTGCCTTCGACGGTGAGCCGCATCCAGTGCATGCCCTTCTGGGCCGTCTCGACCAGGTACAGCCGAAGGTTCTCGTTGACGGTGAACGAGAATCCGCCGACCTCGCCGATCGCCTCGGTCACGCCCTCGAACAGCTCGGGGTGCTCGCGCACCAGGTGCTTCGCCCCGTAGACGCCGCCCGCCTCCTCGTCGGCGAGGAAGGCGAGCACGACATCGCGGGGCGGCTTGCGCCCACTGCGCAGCCTGTCCCGTACGACGGCGAGCGTCATCGCGTCCATGTCCTTCATGTCGACCGCGCCGCGTCCCCAGACACAGCCGTCGGCGATCTCACCCCCGAACGGATGGTGCGTCCAGTCCTCGGCGTTGGCCGGTACGACATCGGTGTGCCCGTGGATCAGCAACGCGGGCCGGGACGGGTCCTCCCCCTCGATCCGGGCCACCGTGGACGCCCGCCCCTTGTGCGACTCGAAGATCTGCGGTTCGAGACCGACCTCGGCGAGCTTCTCCGCGACGTACTCGGCCGCGGCGCGCTCACCAGGACCGGAGTGGTCTCCGTAGTTACTGGTGTCGATCCGGATCAGATCACGGCACAGATCGACGACCTCGTCCTCGCCAGTGATCGTCCGTGCCGGGTTCGACTCGCTCACGCTGCCTCCTTGATCGCTTCTGCGCCCGCGTGGGGTCCCGCCATCCTCTCTCGCCGCACCGCCACACCCCAAGGTCCCCGGCCACCGTCACATGCCCGTCGCACAAGGGATCCCCGCCAGGGACCGCCCAGTGACCGGCGACCGGAGGAGATCGAGAGTGGCCAGATGTTTGCTATGGTTTACCCCGTCGCCACGGCAGTGGACAGTAGCCGGACGCGACAACCCGGTCCGGGTGGCGGAATGGCAGACGCGCTAGCTTGAGGTGCTAGTGCCCTTTATCGGGCGTGGGGGTTCAAGTCCCCCCTCGGACACAGACTGAAACCCCAACTTGTGCGGGTCGAGCTGAGCCTCGGCCCGCAAAGCTGTTTTCCGGGCTCGTAGACGAGTTTGAGCCCGAGATTCTGGTAGACCTCGGCCTTGTCCTGCACGTCCGCCTCGGCGAGGACGTGGCGGATGTTGCCCAGAGGCTTCAGCAGGGCACGGATCTCGTCTTTGGTGAGCCGTCGCTGCCCGCGGGTCTTGTGGCTCTGTGCGAGGGCTTGGGCGCGGCGGGCTTGGACTTCGGCGGTCCACTGGGCCACCAGTTTCGGATCGGTCCCAATGGGGAGGCAACGGCCCCTCGTTGACTGAACTTCCGTCGGGGTCTATGCAGGTCAGGGGTGGTTTCGATTGTTCTGGATTGACGAAGGCGGCGTACGCCGCCGCGGGGATCACACTGCCTCGGGTCGCCCAGGATCAATATGATGCCGGTCCTCGCGTTCCGGCTGGGGCACCGCTTCTTCCCGGGGACCTCGTCTTCTATGGAATGTCGTCGAACGTGCACCACGTGGGCCTGTACATCGGTGGCGGTTACATGATCGACGCGCCGAGACCTGGCGAGGTGGTGCGCGTGGAGCCCTACCGGTTCAGCAATGACCAGTACCTGGGTGCTACCCGTCCATCGGCGGGCCGGTGAGGGATCGATGTTGACGATCTGGCCGCTGGCCGATGATGACATTCTGCAGTGCCCGGCGTTAGCGGTCCATGACTGTCAGTGAACAGCGTCCACGGGATCTGTCGACCCTTTCTGTCCCGCTCGTCGGCGCGCTGCTGGAGACGGAGGACCCCTTCATGCCGTATCGACTCGTAGACGCGTGTGGGGCGGACGTTGAGCCTGCGGCCGAGTATCTGCGCGATCTGCGGGCGACAGGCTGCGCGGTGTCGACACAGCGCTCCTATGGAATGGATCTCCTTCGCTGGTTCCGGTTCTTGTGGGCTGTTGACGTGCCCTGGAACCGGGCAGACCGCCGGGATGCCGCCGACTTCTCTTGCTGGATACTGCACATCGACAAACCGCGTCGGAGCAAGAGCCGCACTTCATCGGCGTTGCAGGCGGCGAATGCGGTGACCGGCAAGCCTGTGGTGGGGCCGAAGTACGCCGCGCGCACGATCGCGCACAGCGAGACGGTGCTGCGCAGCTTCTACGACTTCCACCAGGAGGCGGGCACCGGGCCGATCCTGAATCCCTTTCCGTTGGCCCGTCAGCGACGCGCAGGCCGAGTCCACGCGCATCACAATCCGATGGAGCAGTTCCGCAACGAGCAAGTGGGCCTGTTTCGTCCGAAGATTCCTCAGCGGGTCCCTCGCTGCATTCCAGACGACCAGTTCGACCGGTTGTTCGCGGCGTTGGGGTCGCACCGTAACCGCGCCTTGGTGGCTTTCTACGTCTCCACCGGGGCGCGGGCGTCGGAGTTGCTCGGCGCCAGGCGGCGTGACGCCGATCCGGGTCGGGGCCTGATCACGGTGGTGCGCAAGGGGACGCGTGAAGTACAGCAACTTCCTGCTTCTCCCGATGCGTTCGTTTGGCTGCGCTTGTATCAGCAGCAGCTCGATACCGTGGTCGGGCCGCGATGGGACCAGCCGCTGTGGTGGACCACGCGCCGGACGCCTCGGCCGTTGACCTACCACGCGGCTCGCGCCGTCCTGGTGCGGGCGCAAGCCGAGCTGGGCAGCAACTGGACCCTTCATGACCTTCGGCATACGGCTGCCTACCGGATGGCACGAGATCCTCAGATGCCGCTTACGGACGTGCAATGGGTCATGGGTCATGTCCGTTTGTCCACGACCCAGCTTTACCTGACGCCGCCTGTTGATGCCGTGGTCGCCGGTGTCCTTGCCCATCATGCACGGCGGCAAGCGCGACCTGCGCCGACAGCGGTGGCTCCGCAGTATCAGGCGGAGAGCCTGGCCGACCTGTTCGGACAGGCAACGCTGTGAATACCGTGGTCGATCCGCTCGCATCCCTCGCCGCAGCCGTGCCGAGCAGGACTCGGCGACCGCGTGGCGGCAGCGGTGCTGCGGCTCGGCTGCGTGACCAGTTCCCGCCGAGGACGGTCCCAGCTACGTGGGCGGCGTCTGAGCGCGATGCCGACTACCTCGTGCAGCGTTTGGTCCCGGCGCCGTTCGGTACGGGCAACCCGAACGTGCGGCGGCAACGTGAGCGCGGGATCTGCGGCCTGCTGCGCTGGCTGAACGCCCAGCCTGGGACCAGTTGGCAGCAGCGCTGGATGGCATCCGGAGCTGAAAATCAGCCCGGCGCGCACTGGCGCTCGGGCGCCGCCGCGTGGCTGACCGCGCAAGGTCAACCGACCAGCCAAGCGCATCTGGCCACCGGGCTGCTCGCGTTGATCTGCGGCGATGTCGTACGGCCCAGCCTGGCATGGATGCTCACCCGCATCTCACCGAGGTTCCTGGCCGCCATGGAGCGCTCCCGTGACCCTGAAGGAATTGCCGCGCTACGCGTGCTCGCCAAATCCAACCCGACCGCCTCACCCCTGATCGCGCGGCTTGCCCTGACCCGGGTCTGCATGATCATGGCGGCCAAGGGCGGGCTGGTGCGGGAGATCACTGTCGGCGATTGCGTCGAACTGCTGGATATCCAAAGCGAGGTCCACGCCAAAGGCGGGACCTGCAAGACGTACTTTTACCAACTGCTCCGCGATAGCGGCATCTTCCCGCCGGAGGCGCCGGCCACTGTCCGCGCCTTCCGCAGCGCCTCCGGACAGCACAGCATCGAAGACCTCGTCGACCGCTTCGGCGTGACCCACCCCGGCATGCGTGATCTGTTCGTGGAATACCTGCGGGAACGCCGACCAGCCCTGGACTACACCACCATGGTCGACCTCGCCCACAAGCTCATCGGTCTGTTCTGGTGCGATCTGGAAGCCCACCATCCCGGCATCGCCACGCTCCACCTCGCACCCGAGGTCGCCCACGCCTGGAAGCAACGCGTAGCCGTCAAGACCACCTCCACCGCCGCAACCGATGCCAGAGCCACCACAGACCAGGTCGCACGGTTGAACGCCAAAGGCTGCCTGCTCACCGTGCGTTCCTTCTACCGCGACATCGCCCACCGCGCGTTGGAGGATCCCGCCCGATGGGGACCGTGGGTGGCTCCCTGCCCGATCAGCGACGCGGACGTCGACCGTCGAAAAGACCGCCGCGCCCGCAAATCCCGTATGGATCAGCGCACACGAGAACGCCTCCCCCTCCTGCCCGCCCTCGCCCGCAGCATCGACCAGCAGCGCAAAGACGCCGCGCAGCGGCTTGAAGCGGCCCGCACCACCGCCCGCGGTGAGCGCTTCACCGTCGGCGACCACACGCTCATCCGCCCCATCATGCCCACCGCGGGCGGAACCAAAATCTGGGCCGACGACCCGCACACCGGCGCCCGGCGAGACCTCACTCACGAAGAGCACCTCGCCTTCTGGGCCTGGGCCACCGTCGAGGTGCTACGGCACACCGGCATCCGCATCGAAGAACTCCTCGAACTCACCCACCACAGCTTTGTCCAATACCGACTGCCCTCGACGGGCGAGATCGTCCCCCTGCTGCAGATCGCCCCCTCGAAGACCGACGCCGAGCGCCTCTTGCTGATCAGCCCGGAACTCGCCGACGTCCTCAGCACGATCATCCGGCGCATCCGCAAGCCCACCGGCGCCGTTCCGCTGGTCCCCTCCTACGATCCTCACGAATGTCTCTGGCGGCCACCAGCCCCGTTGCTCTTCCAAAGACGCTTCGGTGCCGAAGACCGCGCGCTGTCTCGCCGAACCGTCGAAACCGCGCTCGCCCACGCCCTCGCCACCGCCGACGTGACCAGCCCAGACGGCGAACCCCTGCACTTCACCCCTCACGACTTCCGCAGAATCTTCGTCACCGACGCCGTCATGCAAGGACTCCCTCCGCACATCGCCCAGATCATCTGCGGACACCGCGACATCAACACAACCATGGGCTACAAAGCGATCTACCCCGAAGAAGCCATCACCGCTCACCAGGCATTCATCGCCCGACGCCGATCCATGCGCCCCAGCCACGAATACCGCACCCCCACCCAGAACGAATGGAACGAATTCCTCGCCCACTTCGAGAAACGCAAAGTCTCCATCGGCCTCTGCGGACGCGCGTTCGGCACCCCGTGCATCCATGAACACGCCTGCTTCTCTGAACTAATCGATGACGGGCGCGAGCTCGGAGTCCGAGCGCATAGCAATAGGGAACTGGTCGCCGCTCCGGGGCGTTGGGTAGGCATGGTCATGACGGCAAGCTTGTTATTCATGGCGGT
>NZ_JARHTQ010000025.1 GCF_029223525.1 Streptantibioticus ferralitis
CCCCCCCCCCCCCCCCCCCCCCCCCCCCCCCCCCCCCCCCCCCCCCCCCCCCCCCCCCCCCCCCCCCCCCCCCCGCCTTTTCCAGCCTAAGACGGCATACGAGATGAGTCATAGTCTCGTGGGCTCGGAGATGTGTATAAGAGACAGCCTACGGGTCGTAAAGACGACAACCCCCTCCGGGGGTTGAAACAATTCCTCCGGAATTGTTTATGAATTCCTCCGGAATTCATGCAAGATGCTGGGGGGTGGTGCGGGCGGGTTCGGCATGTGCTGGCCTTCTTATGGTGATGGTTCAAGCTAGCGGGCTGCAAGGAGAGGTGACGGTGAGTCGACTGCTGCCTGTCTGGAGCGGGTCCCGGTGATGCGGTGCCAGGTCCTGACCTGGTGTCACCGATGCCTACCTGGACTGACCTTGCGGTCCAGGTTCAAGGGCAACGATACCCTGAGTACCCTTTTCGTGTCTACCTTGCCGTTCCTGATGCATCACCCCATGATGCGGGGTAGAGTCTGTGAAAATACAGCACCTCCCCCGGAGCCAGGAGGCCCGGGTAATTCCGATCACAGGAATGGCCACACCATGCAGGTTGAGGAATTCACCGCACGCGAAGTCATCCGCCAGTCCGTGCAGAAGAAAGCCACGGACATAGACCGGGAAGAGGCAGCCGCGGAGACCGATAAAACCCGAGACTGGGAACACCAGGCAGAGCGCGGAATCAACGAGCCGGGACGTCTGGACACCCTGCGCTGTGCTGAGTGGAAGCACACCCAATACCGCTGCGTCGGTTACGTCATGACGCAGCATCACGAGGAAGACTCCCGCACTGATGACGGGGTGGTGTGACCATGCCCGAGTCCGAGCGGTGCAGCAGCGACCCGGTACGCCGGGTCTCGCAGTACCAGACCGCCGCGGTCAACGCCCGGCTGCGGCTGTTGGCCATCCTTGCCGCCTCGGGCCTGTCCGCGGACGAGGCGGACGAGTTGGTGGGCGCGTTGGAGGCCGGGGCCGTCGCGAGCGCCCACTGCGACGTAGTCGAGTTGGAGGGCAACGCTCCCGATGAGCGGGGCGAGGCGTACGAACACGGCTGGTTCGACGGCACCACGAAGATGACCGGCCAGCTGGTGCAGATCGCCGACCGGACCTGGGAGCAGCGCGGCCGGGCCGCCGGGACGGCCGCGCTGTCCGTGCACCTTGCGGATGCCCGGCAGCAGGAGCGGGCGGAGTTGCTGCGGCTGCGGGCGTTCGTGGACCAGATGCTGGAGCAAACCCACCCGAACACCATGGAGCGGCGGCGGGTGTTGGAGGTGCTGGGTGAGGCTGGCGGTCTGTGTACCGCGCGCACCGTCGAGCACTCCACCGGGGATGTCATCGTCTGCACCCGGGAGGCCGGCCACTCCAACCCCGATGACAAACCTTCTTGGCAGGAGGGGAAGCCTGGCGGCTGGCACCACGCCAATGTCTCCATGTGGGACGACTCGTCCGCCTCCTCGCACCCGCACCAGCCGACTGGCGCCGGGGTCGAGGAGGCCAGTCGTGATCTGGAGCAGTGAGGACCTGGCGCGGGATGCCGTGCGGCGGCAGGGCAGGGGCATGTCCGCCGCGCGTGTGGCAGAGGCCGTCGCCGAGGCCGCTGTACGGGAGCGCGAGACGGCGGAGCCGTTGCGCTCTCCTGTCGGGGCGGAGCGGCCTTGGTGTGCGCCGGATCCGGAGGAGCTCGCCGAGCTGTGGGCTGCCAAGCATGTCGAGTGGTGCCGGGTCCACGTCTTGATGGAGGTCTCGGGCTGGGAGACCTACGACCCGGAACGTGACGGCAGAGGTTGTGCGTGGGCCGCCGAGCGGGAGGCGCGGCGCGCGCAGGCCCTGGCCGAGCACGCCGCTCAGCAGGAGCGGCGGCGGGAGGCGGCGGACGAACTGCGCACGGAGCTGTGGCTGTCCGCGGGCCCCAGTCGGCGGTTGCGGTCGGCCGCGGACTGGGCCGGCCTGACTGCGCAGGATGTCCTGGCGCAGTTGGCGGAGCGCGTGGTCGTCGGCGAGGACGGCATGGTATCGGTCGCGCCCTTCCTGCCGTCGCGATGATCCTCCGTTGCGAAGGACCGCTGTAGATGCTTGGCATAAGCGTGGACAGCGAATTCGTTGGATTGCTGGGATTGTGGAGAATGGAGGGGTGCGAATGAGTGAGATTCCGCTTTGGCGGCATCAGGCGGAGGCCTTGGACGCGATTATCCGGGGGCTCTCGGTGCCGCTGGACGGGGTGGTGCCTGCCCGGGGTCTGCGCGGGACGGTGGTGTCGTCCACGGGGTCGGGCAAGACGATCACGGCGGCCACGGCGGCGCTGCGGATGGTGCCCCGGGGGCTGGTGGGGGTGTTGGTGCCGACGCTGGATCTGCTGACACAGACCGCGGAGGCGTGGCGTGCGGTGGGGCACAAGGGCCCTGCGGTGGCGGTGTGTTCGTTGGGTGCTGACCCGCTGCTGGAGGCACTGGATCTGCGGTGCACGACCAATCCGACGCAGTTGGCGTTGTGGGCGAGCAGCGGGCCGATGATCGTGTTCGCGACCTACGCCAGCTTGTCGCCGCAGGGCCTGGAGGACGACCAGGGCAGCGAGAGTGTGGCCGCGCCGGGCGTGCTGGAGCGGGCCATGCGCGGCAGCTACGGGCAGCGCATGGGCCCGTTCGACCTCCTGGTGGTCGATGAAGCCCACCGCTCTTCGGGGGACTTGGGCAAGGCGTGGGCGGCGGTGCACGACCAGGAGCGGATCCCGGCGGTGCGGCGGCTGTACATGACGGCGACACCACGCCTGTGGGCAGCCTCCCCCACCGCTGCCGCAGTAGCGGGCCAGGAGGGCGGGCAGAGCGGCTCGGGGGCCTTGGGTGGGCGTCTGGTGGCCTCCATGGATGACGTCGAACTCTACGGTCCCGTGCTGTACGAGCTTGGGCTGATGGAGAGTGTGGAGCGGGGCGTCCTAGCCTCGTTCGAGATCGACGTGCTGGAGATCCGGGATCCCGAGGCACCCGGCCCGGATGCCTCGGTGGAGGAGGTGCGCGGCCGGCGTCTGGCTTCCTTGCAAGCCGCGTTGCTCAAGCATGCTGGCACTATCGGTGCCCGCTCGTTGATGACGTTCCACAGCCGCACTCTCGATGCGATGGCGTTCGCCCGCGCACTGCCGGAGACGGCTGCCGAGCTGCACGAGACGGATCGGGCCATCTACCCGAAGCGGGTGGGTGCGGAGTGGCTGTGCGGGGAGCACCCGGTGGCCCACCGGCGGGTGGTGCTGGACCGGTTCGCCGACGGCCTGGACGCCGAAGGGTGGGTGACCGACATGGGCATCCTGGCGAGTTGCCGGGTGCTGGGCGAGGGTGTCGACATCCGCGGCACACGAGGTGTCGGTGGCGTGGTGTTCGCCGATACCCGTAGTTCGCCGGTGGAGATCGTGCAGATCACCGGCCGGGGCCTGCGTCAGCATCCGGGCGAGGGGAAGGTGGCGCGGCTGATCGTGCCGATCTTCCTGCAGCCGGGCGAAGACCCGCAGGACATGATGGCGTCCGCGAGCTACCGCCCTCTTGTGGCCGTGTTGCAAGGACTTCGGGCTCATGACGAGCGGATCATCGAGCGCATGGTGTTGCGGACCAGCACCGCCCGCGGGCAGGCCACTTCCGTGGTCGCCCTCGATCCCCAGCACGAAGAGGAGCAGGAAGCACAAGAAGAAGTCGACGGCGAGGGTGCGGGCGGCGAAGACGTCAGCGTGCCCGAGGGCGGGGGCGAGGGCGGCGAAGAGAGCGCCGTGCGCAGCGAGGCCGGTGGTGGCCAGGAGGAGGAGCCGGAGGCGGCCGGAGTGCCGTTGCTGCGGTTCTCCCTGCCGCGCAACCCCGACGTGATCGCCGATTTCCTGCGCACCCGGGTGCTTCGGCCGGACTCCGAGGTGTGGCTGGCGGGTCTCAACGCCCTGCGCAAGTGGGGTAAGGCCCACGGCGACGCGCAGGTGCCTTTGGACGCCGTTGTCCCGATCGGGGCGACCGAGAGTGACGGTGAAGACGGCAACGGCAACGGGACGTATGCGCTGGGGGCATGGGTCAGTGAGCAGCGGCGGGCTTTTCGTGCGGGGACGCTCAAGGCGTGGCGCGTCGAGCTGTTGAATGAGCTGGGCATGGTCTGGTCGGTCGCGGACGCACGGTTCTACAAGAACCTCGCCGCGGCCCGGGCCTACTTCACGGTGCACCACAGCCTCGCAGCACCCAAAGACGCGTCCATCGACGGGGTAGCGGTAGGCCAGTGGCTGGCCAACTGCCGCAAAACCGGGGGGCTTGGCACGGACGAAGAGCGCGCTGCTGACCGCCGCCGGGCGTTGGAGGCCATCGACCCCGACTGGAACCCACAGTGGCCGATCGACTGGCAGCGGCGGTACGCCGCACTCGCCGCGGTGGTGGCCGACGGGGCGACGCTCGCGGAACTCCAGCCCGGCGTCACCATCGCCAGCCAGGACATCGGCGCGTGGCTGGAGGCGCAGCGTGAGGGCTGGGAGCAGTTGAGCGATGGGCAGCGCGAACGCCTGGCCGCACTCGGCGTCGAACCGCTACCCGCGCCGAAGGAGGACCCGGCGAAGGCCCGTAAGAGTGGCATGGGGGCCTTCGAACGAGGGGTTGCGGCCCTGCAGCAGTACAAAGCCCGCACGGGCTCTGTGACCGTTTCAAGGGGGCATGTTGAGACCGTTGTCATCGGCGGCGAGGAGCACGCTGTGAAGCTGGGCGTCTTCCTGTCGAACAGCAGGTCGAGGCGTGCCAAGCTCACCTCCGACCGGCTCCGGGCGCTGGCCGAGTTGGGGCTGGAGTGGGCCGCGGTGTGACGTCGCCGTGCGCGGGAGCGGCCCCGGCCGTACTGCGTCCCGCCGTCAACGGGGACCGGGGCCTAACCCGCGCACTCCACACCGGCACGGGCCGAGGGGCAGCGTAGTCCGTGCGTGAGCGCGTCCCATCGGCCAGCCTCGGCCGTGAGCAGCGCGTCCAGTCCAGCCAACCAGTCGCTGGCCGAGTTGGGGCTGGACTGGGCATAGCGGGCTGGCTAGTCGACGAGATACGTCTTTTCGCTCATGAGGAGTGGGGCGTCGGCGGGGCCTTTGATGTAGGGGCCTCGCCAGATGATGCGGTGCTCGCCTGCCTTGGGGTACCACTGGCGGACCTTGTGCATCCTTACAGGCCACCGGTGGTGATAAGCCCTCACCTGACGCCCCTCGTCAGCGGCAGCGGCCTGGGAGGCAGTCCTGGGCGCGGTCAGGCGAACGACGCGGACATCTTCCAGGCGGGGCCTGGGGGCACCAGATGAATGGGCCAGGTCCGGTTCGGGAGCGCCAAGACGGGTGACCTGGGTAGAGCCTTGAGCGGTCAGTCGCCAGAACGCGAAGATATACCGGCGGGTGAAGTCGTCGTGCTGGTCGTCGACCTGTCCGCCGGTCCACTCCCCCACGTCGGGGGTCGGCTCGGCCCGCCACTGCGCCTGCTCACGGATGTGCAACTGGCCCTGGCGTGCCAGGGCTGAGCGCTCGTGCAGTTCCTCGGTGGACAGGTTGCTGAGATAGCCGTCCCCGCGCATGCCCTCGAATCCGTCGGGGACCAGGGGCGGGCAGGTCCACCCGGACACCTTGGACGCGGCCAGGAACTCCCGCCATGCCTCGTTCTGCACCGGCCCGTCACGGTCCATGAAACCGGCCACCTGCACGCCGGGCGCGGCCTGAAGCGGGCTGCCGTTGTGCAGCTGGGCGAAGTGCCAGGCGTAGGCGCGGATGTCGGACAGCGCCCCGGTGCGGTTGACCAGCACCACCGGTTCGGGGAGCACCAGCAGCCCGCAGGGCGCGGGCAGGTCGGTGTCGCGCTGGAGAGTGAGGGTGTCGGCGATTTCGAGGGTGGCGGCCGCGGCCATGGCGGCGGCGTGCGCTGCGGGCGAGACGATGAAGACCTCGGCCTGGCGCAGCATTTTCAGCGTCCGCTCGTACTGCCACTTGACGTGCCGGTCGAGGTCGTCGGAGAACGGGGGCTGCACCCCGATCCCGCCGAAGGCGATGGTTAAGGCGAACTGACGGGCCTCGGCATCGCTCATCCCGCTCGCCATGCCGGCGTTGTAGGCGTCGCTCAGCGCGGTGGCGGCATGCTGCTTCACCATGGCCCGCACCATCGGATGGCCGGGCAGATGCGTGAGCGTGTCACGGCGCAGCAGGTGCGCCTGACGCGCCGCGCTGGCCGCAGACCACTGTGCCCCCCTCTCCCGCGTCCGCTCCTTCTTCGCCCGGCTGGCCTTGCCCATAGCCGTCCCCTCCCGCACGGTGATCTCGATCTACCTGCGAGCATGCCCCGGCACAGGCCGGACGACAGGCAGATGCGGAAATCCGCGCACGGGTCCTCACCGGCTCGGGACCGAACCGGTGGTGCTCAGTGCTCCTGTGGGCCGACTGCCGGCTTCTGCCAGCGGCTGGCCAGCAGGCCGTAGAGAAGGGTGTCGGTCCATTCGCCGGTGTTGATGTTCAAGGTGAACTCGGGGCGCCGGCCTTCGAGATCGAAGCCGACGCGTTCCAGCAGGCGGGCCGAGGGGGTGTTGCGGGCGTCGCATTCGGCGGAGACCCGGTGAAGTCCCCAGCGGAAGAGGTGGTCCAGCACGGCGCGGACAGCTTCGGTGGCGTATCCCTGGCCGTGCAAGCCCGGAGCGAGGGTGTAGCCAAGGTCGGCCTGCAGGCGGTTGGCGTGAAGGTTCACGCCGAGGTCACCGACCATGCTCCGGTCGGCTTTGAGTTCGATGGCGTACTGGAACCAGCCGGGCTGCTCGGGGTCCTGTTCGCTGTAGACCCGGGCCTGGTCGGTGGCAGCCTCTGGGGTGAGGGGCGAGGGCCATGCCTGGTAGCGGGCTATGTCCGGGTCATTGCGGTAGGCCGCCATGGGAGCCGCGTCGCGGATGCGGAAACGGCGCAGGACCAGGCGCTCGGTCTCGATCTCGATCATCAACGCAGTGTCACACGCAAGGGCGAGAGGACACTGGTCACCGAACGAAGGGGACTGCGGGCCTGGACAGCTACCTCCCGCCGCGTATGGCCGTCATGGCGCGGAAGGTAGCCGAAGTCCTAGAGGAACCGCAGCGGACTCCCCCGTGACACCTGCGGGTTCGGCGTCGTCGACGGCGCACCTCCGAAGACGGGCCCCAGGGGATGGCATGGCCGACCCCCTGGGCCCGTGCTGCGTTGTGGAGTTGCCGACTCGATCGGTCAGAACAGCGTGAGTGCGTCCCATCGGTCAGCCTCGGCCGTGAGCATCGCGTCCAATCCGGCCAACAGGTCGGCCGCCTCGGCGCTCACGTCGCGCTCCTCGGCCAGCAACGCTCCATCGGTGCCCGCCTCGGGCTCTTCGGCCGGCACCGGGCCACCGGGCAGAGCGGAATAGGCCGGCGCCGGATTCCCCTTGCAGATGCTGGCCAGTCGTGCCCGCTGCTCCCCGATCCCATGGGCCGCCGCTCGCTGCGCACGGCTGATGCGGTCGCCGAGCTGCCCGTCAGTCACGACCGGAGCGGCTCCCGCCTCGGCCTGTGAGACGTCGTCCACCAAGGTCCGCCCGGTTGCGTTCCACTCCCTGCACTTCCCGCAGCGCGCCTCCACCGGGTACACCCCCGCGCACTCGGTGCACGGCGCCAACTCGGCCGCATGACGCGCCTCGCGGGCCTTCCGGGCCTGCTCTTCCTCGGCTTCCGCCGCCGCGATCCGCGCGTCACTCTCCGCCCGCATCCGCTCAAGCCGCACCGACCACGCGTCCATCTCCGCGTGCCACGCGGCCCGGCGACGCGCCTCCTCCGCCCCGCCCGGCAGTACCGGCAGGGACCTCGCACGGCCCTTGCAGTCCTCCTTGCCCGCCCGCCGGTCGGCACGCCGCGCCGCAGCGAACCGCGCCTCGAACGCCGCCCGGTCATCGGCGTGCAAACCTGCGCCACCGGCCAGGCGCACCATGCGCAGCGCCTCCCGCCCGTCCTTGGTCGCGGTGATCAGACCGCCGTTACCGGCGAGGAACCCGGCCGCCATCAGCAGCGCGACCCGCTCGGCCTTGACCAGCCGGCCCTTCCGGCCGACGGCCCCCACGGCACGGAACCGCCCGGTCTCCTCCGCGTACAGGCCACCGCCCGCCGCAATGTCCATCACGACCATCAACTGACGCGACCAGCCCAACGCGGGCACGACCTCAACCGCGCGGCCCTCATCCACGTACGCAGCCACATAGGCGGCCACCTGGTCGGCCTCGCGCCGGTCAGCGGCCACGTCCGGGCAGGCTCCGCCCTCTCCCTCCCACCCCTCGACCGTCCCCGGATCGGACACGACGTCCGGCGCGTACGCGGGCGCCTCCGCCTCCGGCTGCTCCTCGCCCTTGAAATAGCGGCCCTCGGACAACAGCGGGTACCCGCCGGAACGACGCTCCAGAGCGGGCAGACGCACATCCCGAGGCGCGTAGGAGAACATGCCCTGCCGCTTCGCACGGAAGATCAGCCGCCGCACCCTGCGACCCTCCTCGGACAGCCGGAACCGGCGCGCCCCCGGCCCGTTCCCGACCACGTCCAGCAGACCAGCAGCCCACAGCCCAGTCACACGGCCCTTGGCGACGCGCTTGTTCACGTCCCACTTGTCACAGACGACATCCAGGCCCCAGAAACCGTCAACGAATTCGTGCAGCATGTCGTCGCCAGCCCACCGAATGACCGTGTGTTGAGCATCCGAGAGCGACAGGGCATCCACCTCGTCCAACTCTTCGACGCTCAACGCGTCGTCGGCCGGACGGTGCTTCTCCTCGTAGTGCGCGCTCGCGGCGGCGTAGGCGTCGCCCTTGACGTCGTACTCACCCGGCAGAGACGCCCGGCCGCCGCCCTGGCACCGGCCGCACTCCACCCCCCACCAGTCCCGGTACCGGGTCGACGGCAGAGACACGATGTGCAGGCCCGGCGGACACCAGGGCACGCCCGTGTCCACATCGGCCACATCAAGCGCGGCGTTCGCCTCGACGCCGACCACGGGCAGGGCCTCAGGCGTGTCGGCCTGCTCCTGGTGCCCGTTGGCGGTGCTCACGGCCGTCTCGGACGGGGCCGGCCCTTCCCGGTCCGTGACGCTGAGCGTCCGTGCCCACCGGGTCACCAGACCTACCGCGCCCTTGCCGATCGTGTGCGTCTTGCCCGACAGGCCGATGAAGTCCCAGCGGCCGTCGTCGGCGCGCTGCACCGCGTAGCCGATGACCAGCGTGTCCTTGCTGCGGACCGTCCGTGCAACCACGTATCCGCCTGCACGCGCGGCAGTCTCCGCCTCCGATGTGATGTGGACCGCCCTGCCGTTGCTCTCCCGGTACGGCTCAGGCTCAGGCTCAGGCTCAGGCGCGGTCTCGGCGGTCTCGTTCTTCTCCGGCGCGGCAGCGACCGGCGCGACAGCGAACATGCCCGCGTCGACCCGCTCACCGCGCCCCGCCATGCGCGCCGACTCGCACACCATGAACGCTTCATCCAAGGACGCCTCGGCGCGCTCGCGATCGGCCTTGACCGTCTGGCACTTGCGGCACACGGTCAACTCACCTGAAGCGATCCCGAACGACGCCGCGTCAGCCGCACCGAACAGCGACTCTTGCCCCGACCCACCGGCCACGTCCGCCATGTCCACCTCGACCGGCGCCGTCTTCCCGCAGTACGCCCGGACCCCGTTGTCCAGCACGTGAACCGTGGTGTCCTTGGCGTTCACCTTGCCGTACCGCATGATCAAGCCCTCTCTCGTTGGTTGGGGTGCGCCCGGGGTGACCGGTCGGGCGCGGTCCGGTGAGTGCCCGTCAGGCAGCCGCAGCGCAGTCCCATGCCGCGTGCCGCGCGGTCTGCGCCGCCTGCGTCCACCGGCCCGACAGGTGAGCGGTGAACTCCGTCTTGGTGAGGCGACGCTCAACCTCGCTCCAGAACGTGAGCAGTTCCTCGCTCGCCCGGGCGTAGGCAACGTGCGACGGGCCGGAGAACAGCGTTCGGGGGTCGATACCGGCCGCTGCGGCGCGGCGGTTGAGCAGCACACCGCGGCAGTAGTCCTCAGCGGCTAGGTATTGACGCTCGACGTGAGCGGCGTACTGCTCGGTGATCTCACCGCTGCTCATGGTGTGGGCGTTCGCGGCAGCGTCCGCCTCGCGGTCGGCGAGCCACTGCGTGTCCCGCTCGGCCTCGATAGCGTCGGCGAGCATCTGCTCGCCCTCCTCGCGCATCACACGCTCTTCGTCGGTCTCCAGCACGAAGACCGGCTCAACCGGCGCAGTCTCGGGGGCGTAGGCGGTCGCGGTCGCGTACAGCTCCTGCTGAGCGTGGGCACGCAGGACGCGAATGTCCATCACCAGATCGCTGATCTCGTTGCAGAGCTGCTGCATCGCGTCCATGTCGTCGTCTCCCGGCCTTTCGGTGTTGCGCGGTGATGCCACCACCTTAACGTACTCGGTACTAGTACGCAGTACCTTTTTGTGTGAGGCGAGTGACATTCACACCATCGGGGGAAGATCGTCAGTCCTCGCCGCTGGCCCGCTCGACCGGACCGCGGCCCATCAGCCGCAGGGGGGCGCGGAATTCACGCGTCAGGCTGTGCCTGGTGGTGCTTCGCGCGCTGCCGCTGGTTCTTCAGGCTCTGCTCCTTCACGCCGAGGTGAGCAGCCAGACGCCCCAAGCGTCCACGAGCCTCTCCACTCTGGGTGTCCATGGCGGCAGCGAACTTGTCAGCGCTGGCACGCGCGTCAGCCAGAGCCTTCTCCAAGCGCCGCACTTCCTCGGTGGCATTGAGGAAACCGACGACGTCGAGGTCCACCTTGTCGGCATCGTTGAGGTGTTCGCTCCGGATCGACATACCGCACACCGTACTGCCACCGAGTACGTTCCTACAATCTGCGCTGGCCACGTCGGCGCCGCCGACGTATGCACGCGGCGCGAGACGCCGGTGAGCCTTCCAGGCCGCCCCGCCAGCGCACGGGACAAGGAAAGGAGGTCTCTTCTTCCAGAGGAAGAAGAGGTGTCAACGCCGCTTCAGCGGTTGCGCAGTAGGCGCGACCTGGGACCTTCCGATGGATGACGCATGCCATCTCCCCCGCGCCGCTCCCCCAGCCGCACCCCACTCGGTTCCCCTAGCCGCTCCCCATACAGCTCCCCCTGCCGCTCTCCGCAGCACATCGGCCAAGGCTGCCGTGCACCGGCAGTCGCTCGCGGCCCACCTCTACGCCCTGGACGCGGCGACCGCGCAACATCACGCCTGGCCTGGCTCGCCGACATCAACGCCAAGGCCCCCAACCGGCTGGCGTGAGCCCTCGCCCCGGGCCTTCCTCTGGCCGGTGGCCGCAGCGGGACAAGCCGCTGCGTAGGGGGCCGTCACGGACAAGAGCCGGGCTGCCTGCTCCCCTTCCCGGCGGGGACGCCCGGCACTGCTGCGGGCCGGTTGACGGACGGTTGCTCGGCCGCATGCCGGGCCGTGGATTCCCCACGTGCAAGCGGTCACCCCTCGGCTCTTCCGCATTGAGCAAGCAGTTGAGCAAGCGCTGGCGAGCACAGTGCACCAGGTGAGCGGCCGCTGAGGTGCCGCCTATTGGACGCGACTGTCGCGGATGTCCCGACGGAAGGAAAAGGCCATGATGTCCTCACGCAGGTCGACCGCGCTGTATGTGGCAGCAGCTGGAGTGCTGATCGCCCTGTTGGTCCTGGTGTGGTCCCGCCCCGCCGTCGGTCTCGCTGCGGCCCCCCGATCGCACGCCGCGACCACTACCAACCGCGGAGGCGATGGGTGCAGTGCGGTCATCGGCCCGGCCAAGGAGTACTGCACCAGCAACGCATCGCCAACGGCTATGGCGCCCGTCGCCAACACGACATCGGGGCAGGGTGCTGTCCTGATGCTCGCCACCGCTGGCGTCGCAGTCGCTATCGGGCTGGCCATGCTCGCCGAGCGGCAGGCACGGTGAACAGGCTGACAGCGACTCCCCTGCCGTTCTCCGCACATCGGCACTCGCCCAGCGCACTGGCGCACGTCTGCCTCACGCGCCGTTTGCAATCGACGCATGGCCTCCCATCGGTGTGAGGGTGAGCCTCTCACGTGTCGCAGCAAGCCTTGCCTGATCAGCTCGGGGACCCGGCATGTGGCGCTGCCTCCCGACCGGCCTCTGGCGCCGGCGAAGGGACAGTCCGGCTGATCCATACCCGTTCGGGGCACTGCCGGGAGCTGCTCCCCTGCGGCACACTGAAGCCCGTGGATGAGGAGACGGCTGCGTTTCTCACGTGGGCGGAAGGCTTGTCGGCCGACGAACTGGCCGCCGAGATCGCCTTGCTGGAGGCACGCGAGGCCCAGACCCTCCAGGATCTTGCGGACGTCACATGGGAGCTGGAGATGTTCCGGAGTTTCTCTGCGGCCCCGCCCCCACCCGGGATGGACTGAGGAAGGCCGCAGCGACTCCCGAACTGATCGATGTTGATCATGGGCGGGAGTCGTGAAGTGATTCCCGAAGTCGTCGACAAACCACTCCCGTTCCAGGCCTCAGGCCAGTTCATGGCGACCGTCGGGCAGGGCTGTCTCGGTCCACTCGCCGACGCCAGGCCAGTTCCACATCGGACACGCTTAGTGAGCGTTGCCGGATTCCAGCGAGTTCCAGGTGCACCTGCTCGGAGTGGCGGACGCTGCGGCAACTGGGCCGTGGGATCGTGCACGGCGGAGCACAGACCAAGCGGCCTCCGGCGTGCTTCCACCGGCTTGAGAGCCGGTGGAACGGTGGTGGAACGCCGCGTGCCGGAGACGCGGGGGACGACGGAGGCGGGTTCGGGTTGGGCTAATGAGCTTGCGTTGCGAAGCGTCTGTGGTTCGCTGACAGGCCCGGTTGCGCAGATGCTTGCGCACTCGAATTATCGCTGTTCAACACGGGTTCCGTCGTGGCGAAGTGGAGTGAGTCGGGAGCTTGCTGCAGCCATTGTCGACCGCTGTCGTGGCGCTGGGGGATGTCTGGCTTGGTACGCCAGCTTGGCGCGTGGGAGACGCGTGGGCGGCAGCGGGTTGGAAGGGGCAAGCGATCGCGTCAATGGGGCGGATTCCACCGATGGCGCGGGGCTGGAACGGCGATTGGAACTGACCCGGTGACAGGGTGCTGGCGGCCACTTGCGCCGGGCGTCGGTTGCGCGGGTGATTGCACAGTGTGATGAGTGTGGGGTGCGTCGAGGCTGCTTTCGCGATCTTGGCGAGGCGGACCTTGGTGGCCGGCCGTGGCCATCGGGGCGGGCTGTGTCGGTCGGTTGCGCGAGTGCCAACCGTCCGGCTGGTCCCCGGTTGCTCGCCTATCCGTGGTGTGGCGGGTGGGTCTGAGCAAGCAGGTGCGCAAGGGGGTGTGCGGATGGTGAACGGCACGTTCGTTTCGAAAGGAACCGTGCCGTGTCCGCACCCTCTCTCACCGTCCCGTTCAAGGACGAGACCGCCTTTGACCGTTTGCACCACGACTGGCAGATGGTGTGTGCCGTCCCGGGTCATGCCGAGTCGGTGATCGGCTGGCTAGTGGAGGCGGGTGTCGTCGTCGGCGAGCAAGCTCCAGCGGACTTGCCGGAGCTCCTGCGCACGCTGTCGCGCCTGCACCGCGCCGTCGGCCGTGTGGGGAGCGACGCCTGGCTGCGCGTGCTGTTGGAACGCGCACGGGCTGGTGGCGACGATGGTCGGCTCGCCGCCGCGGTAGTGGTGCAGGCGATGCTTCCGAGCGCCGTACGTACCGCTGGTCGGCTGCGTCGTGGCGGCCGCGGCTTCGCTGATGCTGCCCATGTTGTGGCCGGGTGCCTGTACGAGGCAGTGCTCACCTATCCGCTCGAGCGGTGTCCGCGCCGCATCGCGGCGAACATCTCGCTGAACACCTTGCGTGAGGCCCGCCGGGAGCTGGACGGGGAGATCAGCAACGAGGCGTGCGAACCGCTCGATGGTGAGCTCGACGTCGCTCGTCGGGCTCCGGACGGGGTCGAGCCGGATGTGTTCGAGGAGGTCGCGGCCCGTCAGCTCGCGCAGGCGGCCGTCGCGGTGGGGATGGCACCAGGGGGTGATCCGGATGAGCAGCTGATCGGGGCGCGCCGTGAGCTGGTCGAGTTGCTGTTGTGGGCGCGGGAGCAGCAGTTGCTGGGCGCGGATGCCGTGGAGGCGATCTGTGACCACTACCGGGACGGTGCGCTGCCCGATGCGGTGGCCGCGTCGGCGGCGGGCGTCGGTATCGCGGCGTGGAAGAAGCGGCGCAGCCGGGCGGTGGGGCGGCTGAAGGGGGCGGCTGGCCTGTGGCTGGCTGAGGCGGCGTGAGCGGGGTGTGTGGACGAGTTGGGCTGTGGGTGTCACTTGGGGGCTCCGGCGGCTGCTTCTACCAGGTGAGGGCCCGAGGTGCGGGCCGTGGGACGTGGAGGGGGTCTGCGGTGAGTGCAGGTCAGCGGTTGGGCGGTGGAGAAGAGTTCAGCGAGTCGGAGAGGTTGCTGGTTGCGGCGCGGCGGCGTGCGGGGATGTTGGCGGTCGCGTTGGTGAGCGATCCGTTCGCTGCGGCAACGGTGGATGCGTTGCGCTCCTACCTGCAGGAGGCGCCGGCGGCTGTCGAGGCGTGGGCGCGGCTGTGTGCCCAGCCAGAGAAGGTGTTGCGGGCGCGGATTGCCGAGGTGTTGGCGTCCGGTGCCGGGGATCAGGTGCCGGTAACTGAGCCCTTCGTCGGGCGTGTTGGTCGCGGCAAGTCCGTGGCGCTCAAGTCCGCTATAGCGGGGGTGCTCCGCGAGGGCGGGCGGTTGACGGTCATCGACCCGCGTGGTGACTCCTTCGGGGGGCAAGCATGAGGTGGGGCAAGCGCCGGTCAGACCAGGAGCAGTGGGAGCAGGTGGAGGCGGCGTGTGCCGCCGATGAGTGGGACGTCGGCGTGTGGCGCGTGGGTGCGTCGACCGGGGCGGTGGCGCAGGCGGCGGGGCTGGCTCGCAGGTTCGCGTGGCTGCTGCTGTTCTCCGGCCCGTTTCTGGGTGGGGCCGCGCTGCTGTCGCAGGCTATGGCGCCGGCCCACGCGGTCGAGCAAGGCACTGCGGCACAGCGCCCGGTGGCTGCCCCAGGCGATCAGGTCGGGCCGGCCGGGTGGGCGGACTTGTACGTCGACGCCTACGTCGCGGCGGGGCAGGGTGGCGAGCAGCAGCTGGCCGCCTACTACCCGGCGGCGGCGCAGCTGAGGCTGTCCGGCACGCCGGGAGCGCAGCATGCGGTGGCCACCGATGCGGTGCACGTCCAACAGGTGGGGGCGGGGTACTGGGCGGTGACGGTCGCCGTCCAGGTCGCCGACTTGGGCAAGGATTCGGGCGGGCCGTCGCAGCTGCGGTACTTCCAGGTTCCGGTGCGCAGCGCGGGCAAGGGGTTCGTGGCGGCGGCGCTGCCGGCCGCGGTGTCCGCTCCCGGCGGGGGTGCGGCGCCGACGTTGGCGTATGGGCAGTCGAAGCCCGCGACCTCGTCTGATCCTGCGACCGCCACGGTGAGCGAGTTCCTGTCCGCGTATCTGACCGGGAACGGGGATCTGACCCGGGACCTGTCGCCCGGCACCGTCATCTCCCCCATCTCGCCCGCGCCGTATGCGTCGGTGAGCGTCACCGACATCGCCCAGGTCGGCGGCGGCCAGGACGGTTCGTCGAGTACGGCGGTGCCTGCGGACGGTACACGCCGCCAGGTGCTCGTCGACGTCGAGGCGAGTGACACCAGCGGGGTCGCCCGCCCGCTGACCTACGCGATCGAACTGCGGGCCCGGGCCGGGCGATGGGAGGTCGACCAACTGCAGTCGGCCCCGCGGCTCGCCGGCAACGGGCCCGCCACAACGTCAGGAGCACAACAGTGATGCACGCGGCGCACCTGGTCGTGATGGCCGGAATCATCAGCGACACCAGGACCCTGGGCAATCAGATCAACGACCTGCTGCTGAACACCGTGATGCTCGTGATCACCTCGATGGTGGTGTTGGGCACCTACGCCACCACCCGATCAGTGACCAAAGCCTTCTGGGCAGCGGTCGGGGCGGCCCTGTTGTGGGTCGTGGTGGCGAACATGGCGTGGTTTCGGGACCAGATCGGCCAGGACGTCCAGCACCCGTCCAGCGCGATCGTCATCACCCATGAGCGCGTGGACCGGCTGCCGTGAGCACCACCGTGCCCGGCGCGGCGGCGGCCGATGCGCCGGAGTGGGTGGGCCGCACCTATACCAAGGCGCGGCGCCGCACGAAGGTGACCGGCCAGTGGCCCGGCGGCGGGTACCTGCCGTTCGGCCCGTACACGAACACGCAACTGGGCGTCATGGTCGGCAGCTTCGCGCTGCTGGCAGTCGTGATGTATGTGGCCGACCCGTTCGGGTGGCTGGTCGACCTGGTGCTGCTGGTCGGTGTGCCGGTCGCTTTGGGGTTTGCGGTGCGCACCGTCCAGGTGCAAGGGCGCAATCCGCTGCTGGCCGCGGCGAGTGCCGTCCTGCTGCTGACCGCGCCTGAACGGGGGCGGCTGCACGGCAGGCCGGTCAAGCGGTTGCGACCCACGCGGCTGGAGGGCCTCGTCACGATCGGCTGCTGCCCTGTCGGCGAGCCCACCACGCCGCTGCCATCGGCGACCAGGCCGACGTCGCCGTCGACGACGGCGGCCTGGTCGCCGATGGCGACAGCGCCGATCCCCGCAGCTGACACCGGGCAGCCTGCGGCGGGGCGGGGCGGTGTGCAGACCTTGTTGAACCGGCGGCGCGCGCAGCTGACGGCAGCACCGAAGGGGGAGAACTGATGCGGCTTCCGATCCGGCACGTCGCCGGCAACGTCATCTGGACCGTTCACGGCACCTGTTGGGGGATCTGGAAGGTCGAGGGCTCCGGCTCCGCACACGCTTCGCTCACCGCGAAGAAGCGCCGGCTGGCCACGATCGAGGCGCTGGTCAAGGCGGTGCCCGGGGAAGCGATGCTGCTGAGCTTGTGCCCGCAGATCGACCCGGCCACGGTCGTGAAGCGGATGACCTGCGGGGTGGACCTGGAGCATCCCGGCTCCGAGCGCTACGTGGAGCTGTCGCTGCGGGTGCTCGACCAGCTCGAGGGCCTGGAGCTGACCGGCCGTACCGACTGGCTCGCCATCCCGCTGTCGACCGGCCGCCGCCTCGATGCGGTGCGCTCGGCGGTCTCGGCGGCACGGGCCGACCTGACACTGGCCCTCGGGCTACTGCCGGCACCCATCCCGGCCAGTGAAGAAGTCGCGCGGCTGGAGGAGGCCACGCGGCTGCGGGCGAAGTGGCCGATGGGGCTGCGGCTGCGCCCCGCCCGGGAAGCGGAGATCTTGTGGATCTACGGGCACGCCGCCCGCCGCGGTGTGCTCGAGCCGTTGCTGCCCGATCCCCGCGCGGCGCGCGAGGTGTTGGGGCGCGGCAGGAATGTTGCCGCGCTCGGCGAGGTGATCCTCGCCGAAGGCGCCCTGGCCGACGCCGACGAGGGCGGAGCGCCCAGTGGTGTGCGGGGCAGTGCCCGGCGGCAGGAGGCGCCTACGCGGTTTTCTCGGCGCTGGTTGAAGGTCTCGACCCAGTGGGGGGACTCCTATCAGGCGCTCTTGGGGCTGTCGGAGATGCCGCGCGCGTTTGCGTGGCCCGGCGCGGAGCTGCTCGCCTCGCTCGATGAGCACGCCTTCCCGGTCGACTGGGTGGTGCGGCTGACGACGACCGCTGGCCGTGTGGCCGAGGCGAAAAGTCGCCGGGCAGCCCGGGAGTTGGCGTCGCAGCCGGAGGAGTACGGCGCCGACCCGGCCGGCGTGCCGGACTCACTCGAGCAGGACAGCGAGGACCTGCGCGAGTACCGCACCCGGTTGACCGCGAACTCCACCGAGGTCGAGGTGTGCGTGATGGCGGCCATGTGCGTGTGGGGCGCCACACCCGACGAAGCAGTCGCGCGGGCGGATCAGCTCGCGCAGAACTACTCCGGCAGCGACTACGCGCTCACCCGCACCCTCGGCGAGCAGGAGGCGCTGTGGTACGGGATGTTGCCCGGCGCCCGCACCCCGAGCGTGCTGCTGTCCTACCGGCAGCACACCCTCGCCCGCGACTTCGCGATGACCGGCCCGTATTCCACCTCCGCCCTCGGTGACGAGAGTGGCCCGCTGTTCGGGTTGCAGCTGTGCGGTGGGGGGTTGCGGCCGGTGCATGTGGACTTCGCCGCCGCGCCGAGGAAGCAGAAGGCTTCTGCGGCGGCGGCGTTCCTGGGCGAGCTCGGCAGCGGCAAGAGCACCGCGATGAAGTCCGCCACCTACCTGACCTTGGCCTCCGGCCACCTGCTGGGGCGGCCCGGCTCGCGTTCGCGTGCCGTCATCGTCGACCGCACCCCGCAGCAGGAATGGGTGCGCTTCGCCCACGCCTGCCCTGGCACCCAGCAGGTCATCACCGTCGGCACCGCGGCGAAGGTCTCCCTCGACCCGCTGCGGGTCTTCCACGCTGATCCCAAGCAAGCCGCCCGGTTCACCGAGTCGTTCTTGACCTTGCTGCTCGGTGTGGCGCCGATGAGCGAGGAGGGCATCGCCTTGTCCGAGGCGATTGCGGCCGTCCTCGCCCGGCCGGGCGCCTCGATGAACGCCCTGCATGACGAGTTGGACGCCCGCGGCCGCGTCGACGCCACCTGCGGCCTGCTCGCGCGCAAGCTCGCCTCGCACCGCGCCAAGGACCTCGCCAAGACCCTGTTCGACCCCGCGCTGCCGATCCTCGACATGGCCAGTGCCGATGTCATCGTCTTCTCCGTCGCCAATTTGGAACTGCCCACCAAAGAAGAACTGACCGGCGCCCGATGGGACCGGCTGGAATACGAGAAGGTCTTCGGCCGCGCCGTGCTGTATCTGGTGGGGGCCATCAGCCGGCAGATCGCCTTCAACCCGCAGCGTGCGGCCAACCCTCATCTGCCGCCGGAGTTCACCCTCGCCGTGTGGGACGAGTGCTGGTGGCTGACCTCCTCGCCCGAGGGCCTCAAGCTGCTGCTGGAACTGCTGCGCGACGGCCGCAAACACGACGCCGGCGTGCTGGTGGGCTCCCACGACGGCGAGGACATCGGCCCGTCCGACACCGAGATGGGCCAGGTGGTACGCGGCCTGATCAAACGGTGGTTCCTCTTCCGCCAAACCGACGCCGAACTCGCGCGGCGCGGCCTGGCCGTCATGGGCCTGCCCGCCAGCGAGGAGTTGCTCACCACCGTCCAAACCGAGCTCTCCCCAGTCAGTGAGGACCCCGAAGAGCAAAAGCTGCGGGCCGGCCAGTGCCTCCACCGCGACCTGTACGGACGCACCGGCGGCATGCAGGTCATCATCCCGCCGGACGAGAAGGTCGCCGCGGCCATCCACTCCGACCCCGTGCCCGCCTCATGACCCGGAAACCACCTCGCGCCGCGTCCCGGCGCGTCCGGATACCGCTGCCCGCGCGCCGCGCCGCCTGGTGGGCGCTGATCCTCGCAGCCTGCGCGGTCATGCTCTGGGCAGCCGCGCCCGCCACCGCCGCCCCGGCCCCCACGCCCACCCCGGGCCCCACGCCGACGCCTGGCGCCGCATCGACGGGGCCAGCGCCCGCGACGACGCCGTCGCTGGCCCCCTCGCCACTGCCCACCGCAGCGCCGTCGACGTCCGCCACTCCGGCGGCCGGGGCATCGAAGTCCCCCTCGAAGAAGCAGCAGCAAGTCAACTGGCAAAAGGCGCTGGCGGCTTACCAGAAGTCCAATCCCGGCGGTGTGCTGGGCACGTTCGGTGTCACCGACGCCCACCACATCCCCATCAGCGCCTACACCATCAACGAGGACACCGGCGGTGTCACCGACTGGGATCTGAAGCTCTACCATCTCGGCGCCAACGGGTTCTTCCTGGCCGCCCAGTGGTGCGTCGCGCTCGCCTGCTGGCTGCTGACCTGGGCGCTGTCCTTCTCGCTGGCCAAACTGCTGATCAAACCGGTGCTGTCGGTCTCCGACTCCCTCTACAGCCAGCTCATGCTCGCCATGGGCCTGCCGGGGCTGTTCCTCACCTTCGCCGGTGTCACCGCGGCCTGGCATTTCTTCTTCGGCAACCGCTCCCGCGGCTGGGGCGAACTGGCCGCCTCCCTCCTGATCTCCGCCCTGTCAGTCACCACCTTGGCCGCGCCCTCCCAACTGCTGCTGGGCAATGGCACCACGGGCGGCGCGGTCGGCTACGCCCAGCAGTTCAGCGTCGCCGTCGCCGACGTCATCCTCGGCCACAGCGACCCCGCCGGCGGCACTGACCAGGCAACCTCCGCCGTCGCACAGCCCATCACCGACGCGCTCACCCAAACCTTCGTCGTCGATCCGTCGATGCTGCTCAACTACGGGCAGACCTTCACCGGCCGGTGCGCCGATGAATACGCCTCCACCCGCATCTCCGAGGCCGTCTACCAGCAGCAGATCTCCGCCGCGAAGAACCAGATGTCAGGCGACCTCGCGAACAACCCGATCACCAACCCGCTGTACGGGGTCCCGGGCGGGCAAAGTCTCGACAAGGCGCTGAGCAAAGCGATCTTCGGGTGGGCTCAGTCCACCTTCGGCACCAGCGACCCCGACCAGCAGTTCGCAAAGGACTGCCACGCCGCAGCCACCCCGCCCTCGCTCGACAAGGTCATCGGCGCGTTCTTCTGCTTCCTGGCCACCGTCCTGGTCTGCCTCTTCGTCATCGCCGCGACCTGCACCTTCCTGTATGCACAAGGCACGGTCGCTCTCGAGGCGATGATCGCGCGGTGCGCCCTGGCCTACGGGGTGCTGCCCGGACCGGGGCGCGCGTGGCTGTGGGAGCGCGCCTGCTCGATCGGCCGGGCCCTTTCGATGATGGTCGCCTCCATCGCCGGCCTGGCGGTCTTCATCGTCGTCGTCAACGCCGTCGTCGCCCTACCCGCCAGCGCCCTGCAGTCGGCGGCGCAAGCCGCCGGCACCACACCCACCGGCGGCAGCGCGTTGATCAGCCGGTTCGTCCTGATCGACGTGCTGTGCCTGGTCGCGCTCGTCAAGCGCAAGCGCCTGGTACGCCGCTCCCATACCGTCGCGCAACGGGTGCGCAACCGGCTCGGCACCAGCCCGCTCGGTGGCGGCCCCGCCACCATCCCCACCTCCGACCGGCGAAGCCGACTCGGGCGCATCGCCCGCGCCGGCCTGGTGATCGGCGCGCTCGCCGCCAGCGGTGGCGCGGCCGGCTTCGCCGCCGGCAGCTCGACCGGCAAGCGCGCCGCATTCCGCGCGCTCACCTCCCGCCTCGGCGGCCTCGCCCGCTTCGGCGGCCGCACCGCCGGCGGCGTCGCCAAAGCCGGGGTCAAGGCCGGCAGGTTCGGCCTGAAGTACTCCGTCGGACTGCCGGTGTACGGGCCGCGCGCGGCGCGCGCCGCGCAGGCCGCAGCGCGCGCCATGCCCACCACCGCCGCCGGGAAAGTCACTCAGCTGCGCGAGCGCCTCGAAGAGGTACAAGCCCGATACGCCCCGCCAGCACGGGACTTCGCAAACGAGTACTGGACCGGCGTCGGCGGCCGCTGGATCACCCGACGCCTGCGCGGCGCCAATCCAGCCCCCGCACCGGCCGCCCCAGCTCAGGCGCGGCGCACCCGGCCGGCGGGACCGGCCGCGCGCCCCTCCGGGCTGCGGCCGCAACCCGGCGGACGGACACGGGTCCGGCTCGCGGCACCGCGTCCCCCCAGCCACGCCACGGCCACCGGCCGCCAAGCCGAACTCCAGCAACGGCTGCACCGGGTGCGCGCCCGCCGCTACCAGCCACCGCCCACCACCTTCAACCCGCCCACCCCGCCGCCGCGTTCTGCCGGTAACCGAGGCGGTCGGGGCCGCGGCGGCGCAGGCGGCCCAAGGCGCAGGTCGTGAGCCGCAAGACGCTGCTGGGCTTGATGTGTTCGGGCCTGGTGATGGTGGCCTTCGCCATCACCGCGACCGTCGCGGCGATCGCCTCGGTCTCTTCCGGCCAGCAGGACAACAGCACCAGCGCGATGAACACCTCGCAGATGCTCACTCCCGGTGCGGTGCCACCCGCATACGCCGGGCTCGTACAGCAATGGGGCCATCGCTGTGCGGCGCTCACCCCTGCGATCCTTGCCGCCCAACTGCAGCAGGAATCCGGGTGGAACCCGACCGCGCGCAGTGACGCGGGCGCGGAGGGGATCGCACAGTTCCTGCCGAGCACGTGGGCCACCTACGGCATGGACGCCAACGGCGACGGAGTCGCCAACATCTGGGACCCAGCCGATGCCATCCCCAGCGCCGCGGTCTACGACTGCACGCTCGCTCAGCAGGTCGCGCGCGTGCCCGGGGATCCGACCGCGAACATGCTCGCCGCCTACAACGCCGGCCCCGGCGCCGTCCTGGCAGCCCAAGGCGTCCCCCCGTTCCCCCAAACACAGGACTACGTACACAGCATCGAACAGACGGCCGCCCACTTCGCCGCCGCGCCGGTCGCCGGCTCGGCAGCAGCACAGACCGCGATCGCCGCCGCGCTCTCCCAACAGGGCGTCCCCTACTCCTGGGGCGGCGGCGGACCAAGCGGCCCCACCACCGGCTCCTGCTGCTCCCCCGGCGGCCACTCCGGCGAAGGCATCCGCGGCTTCGACTGCTCCGGCCTGACCCAATACGCCTACGCCCAGGCCGGGATCATGCTGCCACGCACCGCTGCCGAGCAGGCCGCCGTCGGCCAACGCATCCCCGCCTCCGCTGGCATCGGCGCACTCCAGCCAGGCGACCTGGTGTTCTTCGCGACCCTGCCCGGCAGCGACGGCACGATCTTCCACGTCGGCATTTATCTGGGGAACGGACAAATGATCAATGCGGCCCGCCCGGACACACCCGTCAAGATCGACCCGATCACCGCGATGGGTTCCAGCTTCGCGGGAGGTGCCCGGCTCGTATGAACCGCATCCTGATCAGCCTCGGGCTCCTCGCCGCCTCGAGCCTGCTGGCCGTCGCCGGCCTGTTCATCCTCATCGAGGCGGGGCACATCACCAGCGCCCGCCCGCCGCGCTCGCCAGCACGGTCTACCCTTTCGGCTGCGCAGCCGACAACCTCACCAACTCCCGGCAACGCCAGGCCCGCCGGTGACGGCGCGCCATCCATGATGTTCACCTTGGCGCCGAGTACGACAGCGACGCCGCCCGCGGTGGTCGCTGCGGGCGACGGACCGGCCGGCGACCACGCCCTCCAGCAGGTCCTGGATGCCTCCTCCCACCCCAACCTTCCACCGCGCCAAGCCCAGCAATTGGTGGCACTCGGCGACCAGGTCTGGCTCGCCCAAATCACCGGCATCGGGCGCGGCCAGTGGCCGACCTACTTTCACGGCGTCAGGAGCGGGTTCGTGTATCACGCCGTACGGATCCAGGCCGCGATCGCCCGCGCCAGCGGCAGCGGCCAGGTGACCGTTCACCTCGTGTGGGCCGGAACCGACCCGGCCGGACAGCCCCTCACTGACCAACCCGCCACCATCCGCCTGCAACACAGCGGCACCAACTGGCAACCAGTGCACTGAGACCGCCAGGCACGAGCGACATCAAAGAACGCGGCCGCCCCGTCAGGGCCGCACCCCGGTCCCCCTGATGCCTGCCCCAGATGGCATGCGCCTGTCCGTCCGGCTTACGGTGACCACGCCTACCGGCAGGACGGAAGGCCGGACGGATGGGTCCGTGCCAGGCGCACGTTGACGGGCCCATCCGTCTGAAGTTCGCCGGGGTCGAGGGGCTGAAGGCCGCGCAGCGCGGTGCGACGAAGCCGCAGTCCACTTGCGTTGAGCGTCCGGTGCGATGAGGCTCCAGTGACTACGATCGGGCGCATGGTCGATGAGCTGGAGACAGCGTTCGGCGGGACCGTGCCACCGCTCGGCCAGGAAGAGTGCTCTGGGCGTGCGGGGCGTTCATGGGCGGTGGGCTACACCAGCGGCGGAATCATCTGGGCATCCGGGATAATGACTTGGCCGCGCACGCCGTAGACCAGTGCGGCCACGGTGTCGGCGTCGAGTTGGCGCATGAGCGACGCGGCCCACTCACGCAACCGGTCGGCGTACTCGGGCGACGGAGCCACCGGGACGTAGTACGACGTCAGCTCTTCCGGCGTCGTGGGCGTCGCTCCTTGGCGCTGCCAGTGCGCGCGGGCGGTGTGGACCCGGTCCAGGTAGAGGATGCACGGTCCGCACGCCTCGACCAGGGCCATAGTGCCCGTCCAAAACGAGTGGCTGGACCCGCATACCGTGACGTAGGCCACCTGACCGCAGCGCCAGCAAATCCCCGGTGACCATGCGTAGGACTGCCATAGCGTCAGCGTCCTCATGCCGCGCCCCCGCCGGGCCCGTCAGCCGGTCGCCGCCTGCTGCGACCGTTGCTGCCTTGAGTAGCCGAGCGCGGGAGGTTGACCCTCGCCCAGACCAGCGCACGCTGCGTGCCGTAGGCGCGGTAGCCCCACCCGTCGGCGCACCCGGCCACGACGGCGAGGCCGCGCCCGCATTCAGCCTCAGCCCCCGGCACGACCGCTCGTAGAGTCTGTGGCGCGGCGGGACCGATGACGGCGATCGTGACCGCATACCGCTGATGCGACACCACTACGGCGATTCGCGGACTGGGGGCGTGGGTCACGGTGTTCGTCGTCAACTCGCTGGCAATCGTGACGATGTCGTCAGCCGTCGCTGTGGTTACCTGCCAGTCGTTCAGTACTGTGCGCACCACAACTCGGGCACGCTTGGGCGTGGCGAGGCTGGAGCCGTCCAGGTCAAAGACCCGGCGGCGGCCGCGGCAGATGCGGCGCGCAATGGCGCGGGAGGCGAGGTCTGCGGGGATCGGATAGGGCTCCCCGGCGTGCGCTGTGCGTGTGGAGGGCATGGCGCGGCGACTCCTTGGCGGTGGGGGTTATTGGGAGGCAAGCGTCAGGCGGCGGGCGCCGTGGTAGCGCTCTCGCTCCTCATCCGGATCGTCCGGGACGTGCCTGCGGCGGTAGCGGTCCCGGGCAGTGGCTACCGCTTCGTGTAGGGCTTCGGCGTCGGTGTATGCGATGGCGCTGGGGGCAAAGGCCCACACCCGCTCGTCAACCGGGATGCTGCGCGCCGTGATCGTGGGGGGTGGGCACCGTAGACGTCCCTGGTTTACGGCCACGCACACGGTGTGATCTATCAGCGGCCAATCGGCCGCCGCAGCAGGTGGGATGACCACCTCCAGCATCGGGTGGGAGAGGACCTCGACCACCGGCCCGAAGTGATGCCCCTCGGCGCGCATGATGGCCAGCGCGGCCCAGCCGACGGGAGCGATCACCCGCAGGACGTCGAACGTGGGGCCGATCGGGACATCAACTAGGTGGTCGGAGTGCCAGGCGTGCAGAACGTCTCCAACCGCCAACCCCGGAGCGGTTGCCCACTTCACTGCCTCTTGCGGCATCATCACGCTCGCCTGTCCAACACGCAGATCAGCGGAAGTGTGTACGGCCATAGGAGCCGCTCCTCGGACGCCGTCCCGGACCCCTGGACCACGCAAAGTGATCATGCAATTGCATGGGGTGCCTTACGGTCACAGAATGCCATTGGATTCCAACAGCTGGAAGCCGAACGGAGGGATTCCAACCAGCAGAGTGACTAAGGGCTGGACGGGCATGGGGTGAGCAAGTGCCGCGTACGCTCACCGTGTTGGTCCGTCACCGGCTGGTCTGGTGACCGTGCGCATGGGAGGGCTGGTCTCCGTGACCTCGGGATTCGCGGGTGCTGCGGGGCGGATGCAGATCGCTCGCGGTCTACAGTCGCTGCGAAATCGGGCTGGTCTGACGCTGGCACAGGTCGCCGACCGCTCAGGGTTCAGCAAGTCCACGGTTGCCCGATACGAAGGCTGGCAGGACCGTGCCCAGATCCGCTGGTCGACCGTGAAGAACATCGCCGAGGCCTGCGGCGGAAAGCCCGAGGAGATTGCCCTCCTCGTCAAGATCGCCCAAGCGCCCGACGAAGGCTGGTGGGTGGGCAACTCGGCAGTGCCCGAGTGGATGGACCCGCTCGTCAGCTTCGAACAGGAGGCGGATTACGAGCACGTTTACGCGAACACAATCGTGCCGGGCCTCCTCCAGACCCCTGCCTACGCCCTCGCCACCCACCAGGCGCAGGAAGTCCGCATCCCCGCGGAGGAGATCGAGCGCAAGGTGAACGCCCGCATGCAACGGCAGGACATCCTCAAACGCCAACCGCCGCTGCACCTGTGGGTAGTGCTCGACGAAGCGGTACTGCGACGAGTCGTCGGCAACACCGCGGTGATGGCGGATCAGCTCGATCACCTACGCCACATGGCACGGCAGCCCAACATCGACCTACAAGTGCTCCCGTTCACCGTCGGCGCACACGCCGCAGGCAGCGGCGGGCACTTCGTACTCCTCGGCAGAGATGACGAGCGGCACCCGCTCAACAGCATGGCGGTCGCCTACATCGAGATGCACCGGCGCGGCCTCTACCTCGATCACCCCGATGACCTGCGGTCATATAAGGTCACGTTCGCCTACCTGCGCTCTCAGGCCCTCAATGTTTCAGCCTCGGAGCAACTGCTGGCCGACGTACGCAAGGAGTACTGATGACCCGACCGTCCGCTGACCAGCTCGCGAGCGCGAACTGGTTCAAGAGCACTCACAGCGCCGCCAACAACGAGTGTGTAGAGGTGGCCATGGCCGGCGCTTGGGTCTGTGTACGTGACTCCACAGATCCCCATGGTCCGATGCTCAGCTTCACAGCCAGCGCCTTCGCGTCGTTCGTCGAGGACGTACAGCGCAACAACATCGCCTCCGGGATCGGCGCGTGAACGAAGGCCGACCTGATGACAGACGGTGAAGGCGGTCGTCGCCCGAACTCGGGGTGACCGCCTTCACCGTCAACGTGCCGGACCTGGCCCTGGCCGCCGTGGCAGATCGCTCGGGTAAAGCGGGCGGCGGACCGCTCACCCCCGGGTCTGACCGCTCTCCTCACCCGGTGTTACTTCTGGGGCTGCCAGACGTAGCGGACGTCTGGCTCTCGCTCCTCGTTGCGCAGCCCGTCTGTTCGCTCGACTGCTATGAAGCCGTGCCGTTCGTAGAACCGTTGTGCCGCTTTGTTGATCTGGAACGTCCACAGCGCCAGCCCGTCTGGCTGGCGCTGCTTGGCCAGGGAGATGAACCGATCGCCCAGCCCCCGCCCGCGCCATGTTGGATCGAGGTAGAGCTGCTTCAGCTCCTCGCCGTTGAGTACCAAGAGCCCCACCACGCTGTTTTCGGTGACCGCCACCCAGGTCTCGTACTGCGGCACGAGTACGTGTGAGAACCAGTTCCGCACTTCGGCATCGTCGTGCGCACACCGCACCGATGGCAGCGCGGCGGTGAAGGAACGCAGCCATACGTCGGCCGCGGGGAGCGCGTCGGCGTCGTCCGCACGACGGAGTACAACGTCGTCACTGTTCACAGCGCGAGTCCTCCAACCTTCCAGGGATGACGTCTTGCGGCTTCCCTACTCGGGGGTGGTGCTACTTTCCGGGTCGTCCGAGCTGGTGGACGGTCCAGCCCGTCGTGCGCCAGGGCGCGGGGTCCAAAGTCGTGCGGCAGTCGACGAGCAGGGGGCTGGCGGGGCGGTCCACGAGGGCCTGGGGGGTGGCCTGCTGGTACTCGGGCCATTCGGTGGCCAGGACGACGAGATCGGCGCCGTCGAGGGAGGCGGGCAGGTCGTCGGTGTAGTCGAATTCGGGGTTGCGGATCATGGCCGTGGCCACGGCCTGCGGGTCGTGAATGGTGATGGTGGCACCGGCCTGCTGGAGGGCGTGGGCGAGGGCGAGGGCCGGGGATTCACGGACGTCGTTGGTCCCTGGTTTGAACGCGGCGCCCCATACGGTGATCCGGGCGCGCTCGATGGGGCGGTCGCCCAGGGCGCGGGTGATGAGGTCCATGGCGACGTCGGTGCGGCCCTCGTTGATCTGCTCGGCCGCGCGCAGGAGGGCAGCGGCCTGTTCGGCGCCGAGTTGCCGGGCGGAGGCGGTGAAGGCGCGGACGTCCTTGGGGAGGCAGCCGCCGCCGTAGCCGATGCCGGGCCTCATGCCGCCGCTGCCGATGCGGGGGTCGATGCCGAGGATGTCCACGATCTGGGAGACGTCGCCTCCGGCGGCCTCGCACATGTCGGCGACGGCGTTGATGTAGCTGATTTTCAGGCCGAGGAAGGTGTTCGCCGCGCCCTTGGCGAGTTCGGCGGTCTGCGGGTCGGTGACGAACAGGGGGACACCGGCGTCCAGGATGGGGGCGTAGACGGCGCGGATCGTCTTCTCGGCCTCGGCGGTGGTCAGACCGGCGATGAGACGGTCCGGGCGCAGGGTGTCTTGCACCGCGTGCCCCTCGCGCAGGAACTCCGGGTTCCACACGACGTCGACGCGTTCACCGGCGGGGGCCAGGCGCTGGGCGAGGGCGGTGACCTGGCGCGTGGTGCCGACGGTGACGGTGGACTTCCCGACGATCGTGCACGGCCGGTCCAGGTGGGGGGCAAGTTGACGGATGGCGCCGTAGACCTGTCCGGTGTCGTAGGAGCGGCCATCGGCATCGATCGGCGTGCCGACGCCAATGAAGTGCACCTCGGCGAAGGCGGCAGCCTCGGAGATGCTGGTGGTGAACCGCAGGCGCCCGTCCGCGGTGTGACGGGCGAGCAGCTCGGGAAGCCCGATCTCGTAGATGGGGCATTCGCCGGCGTTGAGCCGGTCGACCTTGGCCTGGTCGACGTCTACGCCGATGACCTCGTGGCCGAGTTCGGCCATTGCCGCCGCGTGCGGGATGCCAAGGTGACCACAGCCGATCACGGAAACGCGCATGCTTGCTGTCCTTCTCGGTTGATGCCGGGGGCCGCACCGAGTGTGCGGCCCCACGACGCTATCGCCCTGGAACAGGGCCAGTTGGGCCTTGCGGAGGTCTGTTACGCGGTCACGTTGAGGAGTTCGCACAGGCGCCCGAGTGCCGGGATCGCCGATGCCCGGACCACCGTGTCCCCGTCCCGGGCCCCCTCGATCGGGTATTCCTTGAAGACGTTGTTCTCCACCAGCCCTTCCGGGTCCATGTAGAAGATCTTCATCCCTTTGGCGCGGGCACGCGCCTGCACCGCGCGCCGGTCGGCGTGAAGGCCGATCACCAGCAGGGACCGGGCCTCATCGAGCAGGGGCACGGGCGGGATCTTCTGGTCGTACCGGCGGACGAACACCTCCGGCAGCCCCGCCCGCGCGGAGAGCACGTCGAAGTTGTGGGTGATGACCGGCCCGATCATGTGTCCGGCATCATGCAGCGCCTTCAACGCCCGGTGAGCGGAGGTGGGCTGCGCGACGAAACATGCGGCGAACATCCGTGTCAGATCCCGGGCCTTGGCCGGGGCGTCCAGCAGGAGTTCCTGCACCAGGGTGTCGGCCTGGGGGGAGAGGGTGAACGCGTGCGCCTGCGTGAGCGCGTTGTCCTTTCGCGCGGTCACCCGGTACACCTCGTGCAGGTAGTGCAGCGGCGGGATCCCCGCCTCGATCGAGGTGCCGCACCCCACCTCCACCTGGAACGGCAGGAAGTCCAAGATCCCGGCGAGGTCTTCGGCAATGGCCGGGTTGCCCCGCTGCTCCTTGACGCGGATACCGCCGGCCAGCACGTCCCAGGGAAGGTTCCGCAGAGTGCGCGCCGGGCTGCTGTAGCCCTCGGAGGTGAATAGAACGTCCAACGAGCGGAACCCTGCGGGCGTGGCCCGGTCGGCGCGCTCGTCCTGCGGGTGCACGTCGAACTCGCAGACGGATACCGCCAGGTCGCGGCGCTGCCAGATACCCGGCTGCCGCGGTTTCCATCGGCCTTCACCGAGCCACTCCTGGACGGACTTGGCGTAGGCGCTGATCTCCTCGGTCGGCGCGGTGTACGACACGTACAGGTACATCTCGGCCAGTACCAGCCTGGGGACCGGGTGGGTGTAGTCCAGCGTGTAGTCGTTCCGGTAGTGCACAACTCGCCGACGGCCTGAGGCGTCCTCGGTCCAGCCGGATTGCTCCGCGTTGGCCGGGTCCTGGGTACGCCGCCAGATCCCCTCCTCCACGCTGCGGGGCCGCTCGTGGCCGTCGCCGACGAAGTGCCGGTTCCACATCGCCACCTGCTCGTCGGACAGTTGCTCAATGACGGGATGGGGCAGGAACACGATGTCCTCCTTGATTCAGTCGATTGGTGGTACGGCTCAGCCGTTTGGGTCCAGGGCGGTCACCGCGTCGCGGAGCGCCGCGGCCATAAAGTCGATGTCCTCGTCCGTCGAGATCAGCGGAGGGGCGACGACCAGACCCTCGCTCCTCGGGGCACCAGCTCCGGTGAACGGGTAGAAGAACACGCCCCGCTTCTCGGCCTCCTCCATCAGGGGCCAGAGCAGTCCGGGCGCGAGTTCCACTGCGTACAGATGGCCAAGACCCCGGACGTCCCGTACGCACGACCGGTCGGTCAGGGTCCGCAGGAGTGCCCCGAGCCGTTCTCCGCGAGCCTGGAAGGCGTCGGTATCCATGGAGTCCAGTTCGTCCAGGACACCGAGGCAGGCCGCCGCCTGGAGGGGGTGGGCGGCCATGGTGCCCATCGCAGGCAGCGGGTCCGCGTCTTCGTGCCGTAGCAGCGGCGCGATCTCGGCAGACACCAGCACCGCGGCCACACTGGTGTAGCCGGCGCCCAGCCCCTTGGACAGGATGCACAGGTCCGGCTCGGCGCCGTCCCAGTGGTTGCTGGCCAGGGGCGTGCCGGTGCGCCACAGCCCGGTTAGGACCTCGTCGTGGATGACGAGCACGTTCCGCTCCCGGCAGATCTGCGACACGCGCCGCAGGTACCCGTCAGGCGGCACATAGGCGCCGCCGGTGGTGCCGTTGACGGGTTCCAGCAGGACGGCGGCCACGTTCTGCGCGCCCCTGGTGTCGATCGCCTTCGCCACCTCGTCGGCACACGAGGCATCACACGCACGCTCTGCGTGGTCGTGGACCGGTGGGTAGGGCGCCGGGAAGGCCGGACCGAGGCCGAACGCGTCCTCCGGGCGCGGGCGCCGGGCGCCGTTGCCGCCGAGCGCGAGGGTCAGCGCGCTCATCCCGTGATAGCTCAGGTTGGACGTCAGGATATCCCCGCGCCGCTTTTCGCCACGGACACGCGCGATGTTGCGGGCCAGCTGGACGGCGACCTCTACGCCGAGCGTTCCGCACGTGACCAGCGCGACGGAGTCCTGCGGACGTCCCACGGCGTGGCACAGGCGGTCCATCAGCTCCATCTGGACGTGGGGCCGCACGACAGCGGCGCCGGCGAACGAGGCGCTGTGGAACTGCTCCTCGATGCGGGAGAAGACCGCGGGGCTGCCTTGGCCCACGTTCACGCAGATGAGTCCGCTCGATCCGTCGAAGAGCTTGCGGCCGTCAGCGCAGTGGAGCCAGGGCCCACTCGCAGCCACGACATCGAAGTCCGGCAAGGGCCTGCTGGAGGTCAGCAGCCGGTTGCGACGGGCCACGTACCGATCCACAGAGAACTCCCTTCCTGGGTTGCACTCATTGGGGGCAAGCTGACGCAGCACCAGAACACCAGGGCTTGCGGACGCGAGGAATTCGGCGGTGGTCGGCGGTCGGCGGCGCTTGCCTCGGCGGGAATCGGCGACCGGTTCGGCGAATTACGGCGAAGAACGCGATGGCGCCCCCAGCCCCTGGCACTCCTCCTACGCTGGGAAGTTCAGCGGCAGATGGAGGATCCATGGGCAGGCCCCGGCTCACGCGGCGGCCCAATGAGCTGCTGGCGCACTGGCTCGCGCGCTCGGGGATGTCCCGCGTTCAGCTCGCCCGCGCCGTAGCCGACCGTGCCAGGGTCCGCGGCCTGCGAGGCATCCACCCGGACGAGAGCCGCGTCAGGCGGTGGCTCGCTGGAGAGATCCCCCGCGATCCGGTCCCCGTGCTGATCACGGAGGTCTTAAGTGGGCGCCTCGAGTTGGCTCTTACCTGCGCGGACCTTGGCTTTCCCAGCCCTTCGCATCCGGTCCCCAACGACGGCCCCGATCTCCCGTGGCAGTCCGCCAGCACCATCGACGCCATCGCCTATCTCACCCGGAGCGAAGCCATGCTGCCGCACACCCGCACCAGCGCGGATGCCGTACACATCCACTGCGGCGACGATCTACTCGGCCCCTTGCAGATGTGGCCCGCCGCCAAGCCCTCCGCCCTGATCGAACGCCCCGGCGAGCACACCGCATCCGGACGCATCGGCACGAGAGAAGTAGAGGGCATCCGGGCCATCACCAGCATGTACCGCGATGCCGACAACCGATTCGGCGGAATGCTCTCCCGACGAGCCGTGATCGCCCAGATGGCCGATGCCAACACGATGTTGGACTCCTGCTCGTACAGCGAGGCAACCGGCCGCGCACTGTTCTCCGCCGTCGCCGACCTCGGCTCAGTCGCCGGCTGGATGAGCTTCGACGCCGGCCTCCACAAGACCGCCCAAAGGCTCTTCATCACCGCCCTCCACGCGGCCAACGAAGGAGGTGACAAGGCGTTGGGCGCCCACATCCTTCAGTGCATGGCGCGCCAGATGAGCCACCTCGGCCACTACGAGGACGCCCTCGAACTTGTCCAGCTGGCCCAGTACGGAGCACGGCGCCAGGCCAGCCCCGCCACCCGCTCCATGCTGGCCGCCCTCGAAGCCCGGTTCCAGGCCATCCTGGGCAGCCTCGACGACAGCGAACGCAGCGCCGGACAGGCCGAAGAGACCTTCACCCGCGTCGCCTTCGCGGACGAACCGTCATACATGACCTTCTTCGACGAGGCCGAACTGTCCGCAACCCTCGGCGTAGCCCACCAGATCGCGGCCAAACACGACGACGACGCCACCCGCCGAGCACGCCGCGCCGACAAGGCGCTCAGTCGGCTCGGCACAGCCCTAAGCCTCCGGCCCGAGCACCGCGTACGGTCCCAAGTCTTCGACCACATCGGCCTGGCACGCACACACCTGACCGTCGGAGCCCTCGACGGCGCCCTTCAGGAAACCGCCACCGCGGTGAGCTACATCGACAGCATCGGCTCCAAACGCGTCGCCGACCGGCTCATCGAACTCCACGACGAAGCAGAACCCTTCGCACGCAGCGCCGACGCGGCAGCCCTTCGCACGCAGATCAAACACGCCGTAACCGGCTCAGTCGCCTGACGCCGATGGCCGCCGCCCCGACCTCCGGCTCTACCGCCTTCGCCCTGGAGCCCTTCCCCACGCTCCAGCCCGGCGACGACCTGGCCAGCGCCATCACCGACGTCCTCATCATCCTCGGGTAGCGCGGCCGCGGCGCTCCCGTCGCCGTCCTGCGCGGCATCGCCTACACCAGCGACTAGGGAGTTTCAGCGATGCTCCACCACCGTCCGTGACGCACCCGAGCACGTCCGCGGCCCGGCAACTCGCCATCCTCGGCTCACCCGTCGCACAGGCCCTCTCCCCGGTGCTGCACCGCGCCGCCTACACCGCGCTCGGGCTCGACTGCCACTGGACATACCGCGCCATCGACTGCACCCTCGAACGCCTCCCGTCCTTCCTCGCCGGCTTGGACGACGGCTGGGCGGGGCTGTCGCTGACCATGCCGCTCAAGCGGGCCGCCGTTCCTCTGCTCGACGAGGTCTCCGCGACCGTGCGGGCCACCGGCACCGGCACCGCCAACACCGTCACGTCCGCGGCGGCCGCCTCCTCGGCGAGAACACCGACGTCGACGGCATGCGCCGGGCCCTCCGCGACGCCGGGATCACCCGGGTCGAGTCGGCCTGCGTGCTCGGCGCGGGTCCTGCTCGATGCACCGGGCGATCGTGCGGTGGACCTGGGCGGTGTTGTAGTCGGTGGCCCACTGCTCGACGCGGTCGACGGCCCGGCGCCGCCGGTTCGAGCAACTTCTTCGGCCGGTGCGGTCACCTGACGGCCTCATCGGGTGCTTATCCCAGGTAGATACGGCGTGCTGTGCGCCGCATGGCCGGGATAGGGAGGGCTCGATGGTGAAGTCTCGTGGGTGCGGGGGGCTGCGATGAGGCTCGTGCTGCCGGGATTGGTGGATGGCGTGTGGGATCTGCCGCGCTGGTTGGGCGCCCGCATCGCGGAGAACGGATGGTGGCTCGCTGCCGGCTCCGTGGCCGTGGGCGCCGGTGTAGTTGCGGTGCACGTGTGGTGGCGCCGGCAGGCGCAGGCGGCCTTGCGGGAGCGGTGCGCGGTGGAGCTGGTGCCCTCGGTCACGTTCGATCCGGCGGATGCGGAGGTGGAGTGGTTCGCCGGGCAGGTGGCGTCGGTGCGCTCCGCCGCAGGTGCGCTTCCGGTGCGGGCGGCGGCGACCCGGGTGCGGCTGACGTGTACGGCCGGGGAGATGCACTACCTGTTGGAGGGGCCAGCGCGGGCGGCGAGCCTGTTGCGGATGCCGGGGTTCGAACAGGTTGAGGTCGTCGCGGCGTCCGCGGGTGCGCCGTCGACGGTGGGGCGGATCCGGTTCGAGGGGGCTCCCCCGCTGCCCGCAGACACAGCGTCGCTGCTGGGTGGTGTGCGGTGAGCCCGGTCGAGTTGCGGAAGACCACGGTGTCGTCGGCTTGCCAGGGGCCGGAGCGGCGGCTGTATACGGCGCGGGCCGAGCTGGTGCTGGCCATGCCTGACCATCGTCCTTTGGCTCAGGCGGCTGGCTTTGCTCCCGATCCGCTGCAGCGTGTGGCTGCGGCGATGGCCGGGGTGCGCAGTGAGGAGGGCGAGCAGGCCGATGTGGTCCTCGATGTGATCCCCGTCTCGGCCGGGGCGGTCGCTCGTCGGCGGCGGGTGTTGATGCGGCGGGCGAAGCAGCGTGGTCCCCAAGCCTTCGGTGAGCAGTTGGGCGGCGGGCTGGGCTGGTGGGAGGCGCTGGTGGAGGGGTTGAACGGCGGCCGACGCCCGGGTGTGCGTGGGCGGGCGGAGCGGGTTCCGCGGCAGGTCGACGTCAAGGAGGGGGTGGGCAAGTTCACTCCCGGGCAGCAGGTCTTCGCGGTGCAGCTGCTGGTGCGGGTGATCGCGACGCATCCGGTGCGGGCCAGGGCGAGGCTCAATCAGCTGCTGGCGGCTGTGGAGGTGTTCGCGGGGGAGAACCGGTTTCGCCCGGTCGGGCCGCGGTTGCCGTGGTGGCGGCCGTACTCGAATGTGTGGTGGCGTCGGCGGTCGTTTGACCGGCGGCTGGAGTCCGGCGAGTTCGCTCCGGCACGTCGGCAGTGGGTCACTGTGCCGGAGATCGCTGGCCTGCTCAAGCCGCCGACGATCGGGTGCACGGCAGTGAATGTGGCGCGCTGTGGTGGGGTCGTTCCGGCTGCGCCGGTGGGGCTTCCCACGTTCACCGGGCAGAAGGACGTTGTGCCGCTGGGGCTGGTTACCGGTGCGGACGGGCGGGTGACGTTCGGGGGCGTGCCGGAGGCCGGGTTGCTGTTCGGGGCGTTCTTCGGGAAGTCGGGTTTCGGTAAGACCGAGTTGGGGCTGCTGCAGGCGATCTGCCGGGCGTATGCCGGGGCCGGGGTGTGGTTCCTCGATCCGCATGGTGAGGCGTTGGCGCGGGCGAAGCCGTATTTGGCGCATCCGGCGATCGCCTCACGCATGTGGGAGATCAACCTGGCCACGCCGAAGATGTCGGATCGGGTGGCGTCGTGGAATCCGTTGGCGATGGAGGGCCGACGGAGCGAGCAGGTCCAGGAGGTGATCGCCGCGATCGTCGGGGGGTTGGCGGCTGCGCAGGAGTGGGGGGCCTATCCCCGAGCGCGGAGCATCTTGTCGAACGCGGTGCGCACTTTGGCTGAGCTGTCGTTGCTCCTGGTCGCCGACGGCCGGCCGGACCTGCAGCCGACGGTGTTCCAGATCAAGTCGCTGCTGATGAATGACGCGTGGCGCGAGGTGGTCATTGAGCACCTGCCGCCGGAGATCGCAGGGTTTTGGACCACCACGTTCCTGGACTACTCCCGGGACGCGCTGCCGACCGTGGTGCAGGCGCTGGACCGGCTGGACAACTCGCTGTCCCTGCGCGCGTTCCTCGGCTCGCCGCGCAGCTCCTACAACGTGCGGCGCGCCATGGATGACGGGCGTGTGGCGTTCGTCTGTCCGGCGGGCAGCGGTGAGGACGAACTGATCTGCAGCCTGCTCATCTTCGATCTGTTCCTCGCGGGCCTCTCCCGCAAGGACACCCCGCCGGGGCTGCGGCGTGCGCTGTGGGGATTCATCGATGAGGTCGCTGCCATCGACCGGGCCGCGCGCGACTACTTGGCGAAGATCCTCGAGCAGTTGCGCAAGTACCAGGTGCGGTTGATGGCGATGACGCAGATGGCGATGCGGTTGTCGGAGGTGACGCGCTACGCGCTGATGCAGAACCAGTCGATCCTCTCCTCGACCGCAGCGGACATCGACGAAGCGAAGTTCGTCACCTCCCGCTTCTCCCACGTGGGGCCGCAGACCATCAACCATTTGCGGCAGTTCGAGTACGTGATGAGCGTGCGGCTGAAGGGGCAGGCCAGCTCGCCGTTCAAGGTCCGTGGCGTGCCGATCGACCAGGCCTTGGCCGACTACTACAACCCGCGCGGCGTACCGGCCCTGGAGGCGGCGATCGACACCAACCTCGAGCGCCGTTCCGTCGCCGAGATCGTCGATCGGTTGCGCACGCTCGATGACGACATCGCCGCGCACCTCGCCGTCCGGGGCCGCCCCGGCACGTCCGCCACGGGACCGGTGGACCGTACTCCCGGGCCGCGGCCGGGAGGTGAGGTCGTCCACTCCTGGCCCGACGCCCCACACACCGAAACGGACGTGGCCTGATGCCCTACCCCAGCTGGCTGTCTCCCCGCGCCCACGGGTTGTCGCCCCTGGCAGCTGAGGTGCTGCCCGTTCTCTACCAGCACCGGCTACTGAGTCTGCGTCAGCTCCATCGGCTGCTGACCGCTCACCGCAAGCGGCCGGAGTACCTGCGCACCCAGCTCGCCCGACTGCGTGAGCTGGGGCTAGCCACCGCGACGGTGCGGCACCGCAGCGGACAGGGCGAACTGCTGTGGTACGTCACCGGGCTCGGCGCCGAGGTCGTCGAGGCCAGCGGCGAAGTCGCCGTGCGGACGCACCGGATGAGCGATCAGGCGGCCGCCAGCCTGCTGCAGGAACACACCCTCGCCGTCAACGACGTTGGGGTTGCCTTCGTCGAGGCGGCGCGACGGCTAGGTCACGAGTGCGGACCGCTGGATTGGGAGCCGGAGCGGGCCCACCGCGTCCGCGACGGCGACCGGCACGGTGACGACGCCGTCGTCATCGCCGACGCCGTGCTGTCCTACATCCACCAGCACGCCGACCGCCGGCGCGTGCTCACGTATTTCATTGAGGTCGACCGGCATACCGAGACCGTGGTGCGCCTCGCCTCCAAACTCCGCGGATACGCCCGCTACCTGACCTACATCCCCACTCCCCCACCCGGCCGCGGCCGCCCCAGCCGACCAGCGCACGGAGAAGCGTGGCGAGACCGATACACCACCTTCCCGCGCCTCCTGGTCGTCCTGGACGGCAAGACACCCGCCGCCCTGGAGCGCCGCACCGCCGACCTGCGCGCCATCGCCCAAGCCGACCTGCGGCTGCGGCACGTCGCCGACCGGCTGATCAGCGGCGTCACCACCTTGGAGCTGCTGCAGACCCGCGGCCCATGGGACCGCGTCATCACCCCTATTTTCGGCGACCCCACCCCGACCGACGCCCTCCTGCAACTCGACGGCCAGACGAGGGCCGCGTGACCGCGGGCGAGCAGGTGTCGAGGGCGCGGCGTCATGCAGCGAGGTGGCAGGAAATGTCTTACGGGCAGCCGGGTGCCGGTGCGGTGTGCAAAGGTTCACGATCACGGATCGCACGGGAGGGGATCGAATGAGGGGGTACGCCGGGATAGTCGAGCCGTTCGAGCAGGCGCTGCCACGGCGCGGGCCACTGCAAGTGCTGCGGGGGTCTTTGCGGCGCCGCGCGTTCTGCTACATAGTCGCGTGCTATTCCGCCGGGTTGTATCTGACGATCGCGGTCTTAAGCGCGTGGCCTTTGGCGCAGGCTCCTGCATCGGGTCACGGCAGTGGGTACTCGTCCATCCCCGTGAGCCATGAACTGGAGACGGGGCTGGCGCTGGCCTTCTGCGCCGCGATGACCCTGTTCATGCTGAGCTGGGTTGAACAGCCTGCGGCGTACGGCATGATGCACTGGCCGGCGCGGCGGCTGCTGGCGGCGACGTGTGCGGTCTTCTGCCTCGCCGACCTGCCCAATTTTGTCCTCGGAGCGTTGTGGAACGTGGCCCAGGACCATTCCGCGTCCCTGGCCTCGCACTCGTCCGGATCGCAGCACAGCGTGCTGTGGGCCGATCTCCTCTCCTCCGCTTTCGCCGGGTTCGGGGAAGAGGTCGTCGTCATCGTGTTCCCGGCACTGTTGGCGTGGCGGATCGCTCGGTACGTCGCCAATCCCCGCCTGCGCCGGGCGTGCTTGACGATCCTGGTCATCGCCATGGTGGGGGCGCGGCTCTCGTATCACATCTACTACGGTCTGTCGGCGCTGACTTTGGTGCCGTGGGCGCTGATCTGTGTCCTGATCTACGTGCGTACGCGCGCCGCCATCCCCCTGATGCTCTCCCACACCCTCTACGACGCCATGCTCGCCGTGGACAACCGGGTCGGCGCTCGCTACGGGTACACGGCCTACATCACCCTCGGCGCTCTCGTCTTCGTCGCAGCAGCCGCGCTGCTCATCGGCCTTGGCAAGCGCGGCCGATCCGGCTCCCACCAGCGGGAGGCCGAGCATCCGCACAGCACACCCGTCGAGGTGGAGCGCAATCCTGCGACGCTGACCGCCGGGGCCACCGAAGTGAGGACGAACCGATGATCGAACGGTCGATGAGCCAGCACGCCACGTCGGCTCTCGCACGGAAGGGATCGAGGAGGAACGCGGCGACCTGGCTGGTGTGCGGGGCAGCCGTGATGCTGCTCGCCGGATGCTCCAGCGCCCCGCGCCAGTTGGCCCACGCTCCGGACACCTCCGCCCGACCTCACGTCATGGCGCAGGCCCTGCCTGCCTGGATCCATCCGCTTGGCGCGAGCGTCCAGGTTCCCGGTGCGGTCAACGGACAGGACGCCACCGCCTGGAGCATCCGGTTATCGCAGCTGACCTCGACGACCCCCAGCGACCGCGCGGCCGGTCTTCCGCATGGGTGGCGGGCGGCGAAAGCGCAGGTGACGTTCACCAATGCCACCGACCAGATCCAGTCCCTACCGCGGGTCGAGCTCACAGCCCGCTACGGCGCTGCCGGTCGGCCAGCCGTGGAGTTCACGGATCCGCAAACGGGCATCAATGGCATCCCCCAACAGGACCCGGCCAGCGGCGATACGCCTCGGGCGGCACCGCAGGGATCGCTCACCGCCACCATCGGCGTCGCCCTGCCCGCCAGCACTGAACCGAGCGATGCCACCGTCACTTTCACCCTCCATGCCTGGATCGCTGGAGAGGGCTCTTCGCGGGCACCGCTGTTCTTCGAAGGCGGCTTCCCCGGTGCCACCCGCTCCATCGCCCAGCCGCTGCAAACTCGCGTGGCACGCAAGACCGTCTTGGCGCTGGGTGAGTGGAACGACGACGGCGATACGCGCCTGCGCCTAGCCCCGGTGCACGTCGACGGTCCCTCAGCAGGCGGTCAGCGCGCCTGCTCGATGGATCTGACCGTCATCAACGACGCCTCCGACGACAGCCTGACCACCTCGATGAGCACCATCGTCAATATCTCTTATGGCCAGGCGCTCACTCAGGGGCCGAGTATCGGCCCGGGCCCCGGTCCGGACTCCTATGCGGATGCGCCGATCGCTCCAGGCCGGGCCGCCACCGAAACCCTTCACTTCACGTTGCCGGCATCCGCGATCCCCGGTCCCGTCACGATCGACGTCGGCGACGGTGAGGGTTCCGCTCACCGCGTCACCTACGAAGGAACCGTCGAGTAGAGGAAAGACGGGGCAACTACATTCATGATTCAATAAATTCCGCGGGCGACCGCATCCCCTGCTTCACACGAAGAGGATGATCAACCCTCAATAAACCTACCGTCCGCCCGGATTATTGTGACCAAAGTGATGCAGGTTGCGAACAGATACCTGTACATAACCAGTGTCATGTTGGCCAGAATCTAGCTAGTCTCTGTGCCCCGAGTTGTGTGCAGGTCGCTGACCTGGTGACTCGCTCGGGTGAGCACCACAGCGGGGGAAGCTACCACCAGCCTTAACGCACATGGGGGGACTGCCGTGGAGCCGTCAACTCCGCTCCGAAACAATCGAATCATCCGGTATCCCAAGGCCCTCGTCGTCGGGCTCGTGGGGGCAACGCTTCTGATGGCCGGCTGCGGATCCAGCAGTTCAAAGCCCGGACAGAGCGTTTCTCCCACAGTGAGCGATACGCCGTCACCGAATCCGACCGCGCAGGCCCAGCAACAGGTCCTCAGCTCCTACCAGAAGATGTGGACCGCCACCGAGAAGGTCTACGCGAGCGGGTCCTACCAGGGCGTCAACTTGAACCTGTACCTGCAGGACAAGGCCTTGGAGAACGTCAAGCTGACCGAGGCGTACCTTCAGCAGAACGGGATCGTCATCCCCGGCCAGCCGAAGCTGGCCCCGACGGTTACGGCGATCAACTTGGGCGCCCAGCCGCCCACAGCCACGATCAAGGACTGCGTCGACAGCACCAACTTCGTCGGCGTGTACAAGGTGACGAACAAACCCGTTCAGACCGCTGATAACAACCGCCGCCACGTCAACACCTTCACCGCGCAGAAGTACGGCGATCAGTGGTACTTCACCAACTCGGTGATTGATCGGACCGGGACATGCTGACCCGACGGGCAGCACGTTCCCTTACGGTGGCCGGCGTGATGACGATGGCCGCACTCATACCGGGTGCGGCCATGGCAGACGGCTCTCCGGGTTCTGGTGGTGTGAACTGTCCACCCGGCCTGCCTAACTGCTACGTGCACGTCACGGGCCCCGGCAGCGGCGGAGGTAGCCAAAAGAGCGGCGGCGGAAGTACAGGCGGCGGGGGCGGCGGCGCAGCGACCTGCACGATGAACCCACCCAGCGGCGACGGCTCTGCCCAGACCGTGCCCTGCTACCGCTCGGACCTGGGCTGGTTCAACTCCCAGGACAACTGCTACTGGCAGCGCGACGACCCACAGCCGGCGGCGAACGATCCAGCGTGGAATGGCCACAAACCCGGTGATGGCGCCTTGTACAACGTCAGCTGCACGTACAACGGCGGGCAGATCAATGGCGGGACGACCTGGGCCCAGAACCCGCCACCTGGCATGGGCGGTGGGGTGAACGTCGCGCAGTTGGCGCAGCAGGCGATGAAGAAGCTGCCCTTGCTGCCTCCGCAGATCGACATCAATCCGCAGCCCGGTGGCAAGGGGCTGGTCGGGATGCCGGTGTGGATGGCGGTCACCCGCACTGCTGGGGACTGGGGTCCGCAGACGGCGTCGGCGTCGGCTGGCGGGGTGACGGTGACGGCGACCGGCACGGTGCAGCAGGTGGTGTGGTCGATGGGGGATGGCCAGTCGGTGACGTGCACGGGCCCGGGCACGCCCTACAACCCGAGCTATGGCAAGGCGTCCTCGCCGGACTGTGGCTACAGCTATGCGCAGGACTCCAGCACGCAGCCGGGCGGGAAGTACACCGTTTCCGCGACGGCGACCTGGGACGTTCGCTGGGCGGGTGCCGGGCAGCAGGGGGACATCACCACCAGCCGCACCTCGACGGTGCAGATCACCATCACGCAACTGCAGGTCGTCAACTGACATCAGGGAAAGGGCACGCGCTCGATGAGTACCTCCACCCCCTCGCTGCCGCCGCAGGCCCAGCCGGGCGGCCGCTTTACCGCGCAGTTGCCGTCGAGCGAGGGTGCGCCCAAGCGTCAGCGACGGTTGGGCTCCGCGGCGCTGCTGATCCTCTTGGCGCTGGTGGGGGCGTTGGGGGCGGCCATGCTGGTCTCGCGTGCTGGCCATCGGGTCAACGTGTTGGCGGTCGCGAAGGATGTGCCGGCGGGTCAGGCGCTGCAGGCAAGTGACTTGACGCAGGCGGCGATCCCTGCGGATCCGGCGCTGTCGCCGGTGTCGGCCTCGGATGAGTCCAGTGTGGTGGGGCAGCGCACGTCGGTGGATTTGAAGAAGGGCTCGCTGCTGACCCGCTCGGAGTTGACGGCGGGTGGCGGGGTGGGCGCTAGCCAGGCGCTGGTGGGGGTCGAGGTCAAGCCCGGGCAGGCTCCGCAGGGCGAGTTGGCGCCGGGCGACAAGGTGTGGGCGGTCAGCGTGCCGGCTGCCGGTCAAGGAACGCCGAGCGGGACGTCGCCGATTGAGGGACAGGTGGTGTCGGTCGGCACCTTGGATTCGACCGGTGCGATGGTGGTCAACCTCGCGGTGGCGCCGTCGGAGGCGACCGCGCTGGCGCAGCGGGCCGGGACCGGGGCGGTAGCGCTGGTGCGCGAGCCGAGGTCGTAGCCCGATGTCCGTGATCAGTTTGGTGTCGGCGAAGTCCGACGGTGTGACGACCTCGGCGTTGGCGTTGGCGTTGGCGAGCCCGAGGAAAGTGCTGCTGGCGGAATGCGATCTGGCCGGTGGCACGATCCGGATGGGGCTGCGCCGCGGTGAGCTGGGGGATGAGGTGGGGCTGCACCAGTTGGCGCTCGCCGACCGTGAAGAGGCTCTCGCGCGGGGGCTGGATGAGAACCTCGTGCCGTTGGACGATTCCGGCGCCCGCTTTCTGCTGCCGGGGCTGATCGATCCGCGGCAGGCTGCGGCGCTTGCGTCGACGTGGCCGCAGCTGGCTCAGCTGCTGCAGGCGGCTGACGAGCAGGCCGAGTGTGATGTGGTCATCGACGCCGGCCGGGTGCTGGTGGACTCCGGGCGGGTCCATCCGGTGTTGTCCCCGGCGACGCTGCTGCACCGCAGCGACCTGGTGCTGCTCGTGGTGCGCTCCAGCGGACCGTCGCTGAAGCTCGCGCTGCCCATGGTGCAGGTCCTGGCCGGCGATCTGGCCGAGCGCGGGACGGGGGCGGATGCGTTGGGGCTGCTGCTGATCGAGGAACCGGGTGGCTTCCGGGCCCATCAGGTCAGTCAGGCGCTGGGGGTGCCAGTAGCGGCCGCGCTGCCCTGGGATACGGCGACGGCCTCGTACCTGGCCACCGGGGAGCGCAAGCCGCGTATGTTCAGCCGGACTGCGCTGCAGCGGGCCTCACGCACGGCAGCGGATCCGCTGCGTGAATGGTCGACCCGCCGGCGGATCCATCAGGAGTCGCCGCGTGCGCTGTCGCCGGCGGCGGTCGGCATGGTGCAGCGGCTGGCCCGAGCACGGCAGGCGGCACGATGACACCCAACGGGCAGCCGAGCAACGGCCACGCCGGGCATGTCCCGCGCACTCCCTTGGGGCACGCGTTCTTCAACGCCCAGCCGGCCCGCCCCGAGCCTGTCGGCCCGCCCGTGCCCGAGGCACCCGCGCCCGCATCTCGGGTAGCGGCCGGAAGCGTGAGCGCGACGGACGTGAGCGGGTTGCCGGGGGCGTTGCCGGTGCCGTGGGCGGTGATCCAGGACCTGCGCCGGCAGGTCTCGGACGATGTGACCGAGGAGCAGGAGCGGCGCGCGCAGCTGGGTCAACGGCTCGTCGGGCAGGCTGAGGAGGCCTTCAGTCGCTCGGCGATCGCCCGCCGGGTCGCGGCGTGGGCCGCGCAGTACGCCCAGGCGCACGAGCCGTTGACGCGCGGGCAGGAGACTACGGTGCAAACGGCGGTCTTCGACGCGATGCACCGGGCCGGGCCCGTGCAGCGGTACCTGGATGACCCGTCGGTGGAGAACATCGCGATCGACGGCTGGGACTTGGTGTTCGTCCAGTACAACAACAAGTCCCGGCAGCGGGTGCCCGGCTTCTTCAGCACCGACCAGGAGCTGATCGACTGGGTCAACCTGATGGCAGCCCAGTCCGGTTACGGGGAGCGGGCGTTGTCGCCGGCGACGCCGGAGGTGGAGTTCCGGCTGCCGGACGGCTCTCGGGCTACTGCCACGCTGCTGACCACCAGGCCGACGGTGGCGATCCGTCGGCACGGGTTGATGCGGCACGGCCTGGAGCAGTTGGTGAAGTGGGGCACGATCGACTCGGTGCTGTCGACCTTCCTGCAGTGCTGTGTGCTGGCGCAGAAGAACATCCTGATCGCCGGCCCGATGGACGCCGGGAAGACCACGCTGCTGCGGGCGCTGGCGCGCTGCGTGCCGGCTGAGGAGCGGATCGCGACGCTGGAGTCGGATCGGGAGCTGTTCCTCGATGACCGGCAAGCGTTCGGGATCGAGCCGCACGTGCTGGCCTTCGAGGCGCGCAAGAGCAACGGCGAGCGCGACCGGTCCGGCAATCTGATCGGTGAGGTGAGCGTCGGGGACATGGTGCCGATGACGCTGCGGTTCAACGCGACCCGTGTGATCGTCGGTGAGGTCCGCTCGATCGAGGCGTTCGCGATGTTGGATGCGATGGCCTCCGGCGGTCTGGGAGGCATGTGCACCATCCACGCCCGGCAACCGTCGGTGGTTCTTCCCCGCCTGGTGCAGTTGTGCACGCGTACGGGGATGACCGTGGAGTCGGCGCACATGCTCGTGTCGCAGACCATCGACCTGGTCGTGTACATCAAGCGGGTCGACCGCACCCGGCTCGGCGGGCGGGTGCAGCGGTTCGTCACCGAGGTCAACCAGGTCGATGGGCTGACCGAGAACGGCCGCCCGGCCTTGGTCCCGTTGTTCGGCCCGCGTGCGGATGATCCGCGCGCTTATCCGCAGCACTCCCCGTCTCCGGAGTTTATAGAGGACCTGAGCAACGTCGGTTTCGATCCCCGCTGGCTGCAGATCGGCGGCCAGTGGGGCGAGTTGGAGCAGGAGAAGGCGCAGTGAGTACGGGGTCGGATGCGACGCTGGCGGCGGTGTGCGGGCTGGCGGTCGCGCTCGGTGGAGCGGGGGCGGTGCTGGCAGTCCGCGGCAGGATCGTCGAGCCTGGCCGGCCGGCTCGGATCAGTCGTTGGCAGCGGGTGCGGGCCGAACTGCCGGCCTCCTGGCGCCAGCGGGGCCGCTGGCACGCCGCAGCCATCGCCGTGGCGGTGGTCGCTACCTGGGCGTATACGGGCTATCCGATGCAGGGGCTGATCGCCGGGCTAGCCATGGTCGGCCTGCCGTTCCTGCTGCATCCGGAAGGCGCGGCCGGTGCGCGGCCGCGGATCGAGCGGCTGGAGGCGCTGGCGCAGATGCTCAATCAGCTGGCGGCCGTGCACAAGGCGGGCTCAACCTCGCTGGACCGGTCCTTGATCGCCGCGGTGCCCAACGTGCCACCCGTGATTCGTGCGGACATTGGCCGGCTCGCCGCGCGACTGGAGGCGGGCTGGTCTCCGCCGAACGCCTACCGGGCGTTCGCCGACGAGCAGGCCGACGGGGTGATCGACCACGTGATGCTGCTGTTCCAGTCCCACTGGCGCAACAAGGGCTCCGGGCTCGCCGCGGCGCTGGAGGCTCTCGCGACAGGCATCGCCCAGCAGGCGGCCGGTCTGCGCGATGAGGAAGCACGGCGGGCGGGGACGCGGAAGGAAGCCCGCCTGGTGAGCTTGATCTTCCTGGGGATCGTGGCCGTCTGCACGATCAACGGGCAGTGGGTCGGCCCGTATGACACCTGGTACGGGCAGATCCTGCTGGGCGTCTTCGCCGTGATGTTCGTCGGCGCGTTCGCGTGGCTGCGGCGCATGGCCCGTCCCGAACCGGAACCGCGGCTGTTCGCGCCCGCCCAGCCGGCCCCAGGGCGCACCACGCATCCGGCGTCTGAGGGAGGGGTTCAGTGATCTCGACGCTTGCGTTGGTCTGCGGGGGCGTTGCGGGGGCGACCCTGGGGCTGGGGGTGCGCCAACTGCGGCCCAAGCGCCAAGACTTGGACGAGCTGCTGCACCCGAGTACCAGCCGGGCTCGGCGCACCCCGACCGTCGAGCAGGCACCGGGCGCCGGGCAGTGGTCGCAGCGGCTCGGGCAACGGCTGCTGGCCAGCCCGCTGGCGGATGTGGCACGGCTGCGCCGGGCGGACCTTGCCCTGCTGCAGATCAGCCCGGCCCAGCAGATGGGCAAGCAGGCCGGTGCCGCGCTCGCCGGCCTGATGATCCCGGCATGCCTCGCCGCGCTGCTGGCGCTGGTCGGCATCACCCCACCGCTGGCTCCCCCAGCCGCCGCCGGCGTGCTGTTCGCCATCTTCCTGTGGACCAGGGCCGCGGCCGAGACGCGGACCCAAGCCCAGCAGGCCCGGGCCGGCTGGCGGTATGAGGTCGAATCATTCCTCGAGCGCGCGGCGCTGGCACGGCTGGCCGACGCCGGCGGCGCGGAGACCCTCTACCGGACCGCCGAGGTCGGCGACGGGCCAGCCATGGTGCGCATCCGCGCCGCCCTGGAGCATGCGCGGCTGGCCGCCATCGACCCATGGGAAGCGCTGCGCACGCTCGCCGACGACGTCGACATCCCCGAACTCGCGCGCCCGGCCGAGGCGCTCGCGCTCGCCGGTAAGCAATCCGCCCCCATCTACATCACCTTGCAAGGCCAAGTCGCGCAGCTGCGCAGCGCCCGCGTGGCGGACATGCAGGCCAGGGCCAGCGAGGCCTCACACAAGATGGGCGTGCCCGTCGTGGTCCTCGGCCTGGTCACCTTGCTGTATGTGGCCTACCCGGCCTTCTCCCGGATCTTGTCCGTCTGATCAATCACCCGAGCCCGCAAGTGGATTCGGAAGGTAAGGAGCCCTCGTGAAGCACACGCGACAGCGGCTGTGTGTCGCCCTACTGCGCCGCTGGATCACCCTGCGCGACGCGACCACGGAAAGAGACCGGGGACAGTCCACCGCCGAGTGGGTCATCATCCTCGCCGCGGTCGCCGTCTTGATCGGCCTGGTCTACGCCGCCGTCCACGCCAAGGTCCTCCAGAAGATCGGCATCATCAACGGGGCCTGACCAACCGGGAGAAGAGGGGAGAGGGGCGTGGGGGAGTGAGGGCGATGCTGGCGTTGATCCGTCGCCGACTGCGTACGGCCGCGGCATCGGGTGATCGGGGTGCGATGGCGCTGGAGCTGTCCGTCATCGCACCCGTGGTCATCCTGCTGCTGTTCGCGACGATTCAGGCTGGCCTGTTCTTCCACGCCCGCGAAGTCGCCCACCGCGCGGCGCAACTCGGCGTCGACGCCGGCAGGTCGATCAACGCCGCGCCGGGCGACGGCCCGCGCGCCGCGACTTCGTTCCTGGACCGCATGGGCGGCTCCCTGCAGCACCCGCACGTCTCCCCCGCCGGTTCCAGCGCGACGGAGACCGTCATCACCGTGGCTGGCGATGTGGCCACCCTCGTCCCGGGCTTGACCTGGCACGTGGTCCAGCGCGTGCAGGCCCCCCACGAACGATGGATCAACCGATGACCCAAGCTCCCGAAGATTCTTCCCTGCTGGAGGTCACCTCGGGCCGCCGGGGGCGGCTTGATACAGGTAGCGGCCCCTTCATGCCGCGGTGGGGACGAAGGAGAAGGGCCATCACGCGATGACCAACCGGTGCACAGCAGCGCGGCCGGGCGTTGCGGCAGGCATGCGTGGCATACGCCGCAGGCTGCGCCCCGATCAGCCCCATCCCCCCAGGCGGCGCCCGGGATGGTGGGGGCGCGACAACGGTGGGATCGCGCTGGAGACTGCGGTGATGTCCGTGGTCTTCATCCTGCTCCTCGGCCTGCTCGTGGCAGCAGGAAGGATCATGCTCGCCCGCGGCGTCGCGGACAACGCCGCCCACGCCGCAGCCCGCGAAGCCTCCCTCGCCCTCACCCCCGACACCGGGCAGCAAGCCGCGCAAGCCGCAGCCCGCACCTCGCTGCAGGACTCCGGATTCCACTGCTCCAACATGCAGGTGACCGTCAACTCCCAAGGTGTGGCCTCCCCCGTGGGACAAGCCGCCACCGTGACGGCCACCGTCTCGTGCACGGTCGCCCTCTCCGACATCGCCCTGCCAGGCCTGCCCGGATCCAGGACACTGACCGGCCACTTCACCTCGGTCGTCGACCCCTACCGGACCAGAGCTCTTGGATTCACGAATTCTGAAGGGACCTCGGCCGCACCGACGTTGCCGTCCCTGGCAGCGGCTGAGAGCGGGGTGGGGGTGCTGTGAGGACGCTACGCACGCGCGCCAGCCGCCATCTGTTGCGTGTCTTGCGGCGGGATGACGGCGCCATGACCGTCTTCTACACGGTCATGGCCTTGTGCTTGTTCGTGGTCGTGGGGCTGGTCTGGGACGGCGGAGCGGCCCTGGACGCAGCCTCGCGCGCCGATGAGGTCGCCCAGGAGGCGGCCCGCGCCGGCGGCGAGCAGATCGACCCCACCCAAGCCATTCCCGGCAAGGCGATCGTGGTCTCCCCAACCGCCGCCGAGTCGGCCGCCCGCTCCTACCTGAGCCAGGCAGGGGTGAACGGCACGGTGAGCATCGCCCCCGACGGACAGACCCTCACCGTCGAGGTCACCAGCAGCTACCAACCGGTGTTCGCCACCTTGTTGGGGATCACCAGCATGCCGATCCACGGACACGGCACCGCCCATCTGCTCCACCAGGCCGGAGGCTGATTCCACGATGTCCCCCGCCCGCACCCGTCCTGCCATGCAGCGCCGCATGCGGCCCGCCGCCCTCGCCCGCGCCGCGGTCTGCCTGATCGGACTGGCCGCGCTGCTCGCCGGCGTGCCCTACCTGCTGTGGCACTGGGGCACCCTGCCCACCCACGCGCCCACCTTGAGCCAGGTACGCGCCGCGCTGACCCAACCCGACGACGGCAGCCTGCTGTTCACCGTGCTGACGATCGCCGCATGGGTCGCATGGGTCTGGTGCCTCGTGCCGGTACTCATCGAGATCATCGCTGTCCTGGCCCGGCGCACCACACCCCGCCTGCCCGGACTGGCCGCACCCCAAAGGCTCGCAGGCTTCCTCGTCGGGGGCATCCTGCTGATCGCTACCCCGGCCACCGCCATGGCCGCTACCGCTCCCACTGCCGCCGCGGCCCCCGCCACCGCAACCGCTCCACAGCGCACCGCACCTGCTACCACTCCGGCCGCCGCCGCGGCGCACGCACCGACCGCTGGCCCGACGCACACCGTTCGGCACGGCGACACCTTGTGGGACCTGGCCGAGCGGTACCTCGGCGACGGGATGCGCTGGAAAGACATCGCCGACCTCAACCCGGGTACGCAGGCCGGCGCCCTGGTCGACGGCAGCGAGCTGAGGCTGCCGGCCGACGCCCACTCCCCCGCCACGGCGACCGGCCCGGACACCAGCAACACCCAGGCGGCACGTCCCGACCGGGCGGCATACACCGTCCGCAGCGGCGACAACCTCTCGGGCATCGCCCACGACCAGCTGCACGACGCGTCCGCATGGCCAGCCATCTACAACCTCAACAAGGGCGAAGCCCTCCCCGACGGCGGCCAGTTCGACAGCCCGGACCTGATCGAGCCCGGGCAACAGCTCGCCCTCCCGGCACAACCAGCAGGCGATGGCACCGCATCGCACCCCACCAGCACACCCACCCCACCCCCAACACACTCAGCCGGCGGCCAGGCCACCACGCAACCGGTGACACCGTCGGCACCCGCCACCGCGGTGCCGACTACACCGTCGCCGACCTCCACACCAACGCGGGCAACGCCCGCACCGGCCCAGCAGACCACCCCTGCCGCACCCACCAAGCCGCCCACACCACAGCAGACACCAGCCCCCACCACGCACTCCCCCACACCGACCACTATCGCGCCGGCCGGGACCACACACCCGGTCAACCGCAGCATCCTGGTCATGCTCGGCGGCGGGCTACTGGCCTCATCCCTGCTCACCGCCCTTGCAGCACGCCGCATCTGGCAGCAGCGCGCCCGACGCCCCGGCCACCGCATCGCCATGCCCACCGGCAGCACCGCCGCAACCGAACACGCACTACGCGCCACCGAAGACCCCGATGGCACCACCCTCATCGAGGGCGCGCTGCGTACCGCCGCCGTGTACCTGGCCCAGGCCGCGCGGCCCCTGCCGCACCTGATCGCCGCACTCCACGGAGACGACGGGCTCACCCTCTATCTGGCCGATCCCGCCCCGCCGGTGGCCCCCTTCACCACCAACGACGGCGATCTGACCCGCTGGCACTGCCCGGCGGACACCAGCGAGCTCCTCGGACCAGACCACACCGGCGACGTCGACGCCCCCTACCCGTTGCTCCTGCCCATCGGCGGCGACGGCGACGGCCGCTCCGTGCTGGTCGACCTCGAGCACTTCGGGCTCATCCGACTCACCGGCCCGCGGCGCGAGCAGGTGCTGCGCACCCTCGCCATCGAGGTGGCCACCAGCCCGTTCGCGGACTGCCTCACCGCCCACATCCTCGGCCCCGCCTGTCCCGGGCTGACCGAACTGGTCCCCGAACGGCTCACAACAACCCCCGATCCGACCGCCGCCGTCCATGGTCTGGCCGCCTGGCACCGCGACCAGCAGACCGCACTGGAAGCGGTCGACGCCGACAGCATGCGCCACGCCCGCGCCGGCGGCGACAACCTGGCCTCCTGGACCCCCCATGTGCTCCTGGCCGCCCACGACTTCACCGAGGACCACTGGAACGATCTGCAGGAGGCCGTCACTGCGCGGCCGCGCAGCGCCACCGCGCTGATCACCACCAGCGCCCCACACCCCACCCTCGAGAGCGGATGGGAGCTGGCCACCGACGAGCGCGCCGTGGCGATCCCCGGGACCGACCTGACCTGCATCCCGTTGAGCCTGGCCGACGAGGACTACCACGACATCATCGACTCGCTCGCCACCACCGGGCAGCCAGACCACCTCGCGCCGGCCCGCCCAGCCGAAGGGCATCCCAGCGACGGGCAGGACGAGGCCGCGTGGTCCAGCGACCAACCGTCCACCCCTGTGGAACCACAGGTGGAACCACAGGTGGAACCGGTCGGCTCCCCGCTGGAACTGCAGTTGGAACCCGCCGCCTCTGCGTTGGAATGGGACTGGGAACCGACACCGGATGAGGACGAACCCGACGCGCCGCGCGGACTGCAGGAGTCTGCCGTCGACGACGAGCCGGCCGAGCCTGGCGCAGCGATGGACGCGGGCGCGCCCGAGCGCAGTGATACGGAAGGCGGCGACGCGGGCACTGATGCGCTCATCTCGCAACTCGCTGGCCTCGATGCCGACAGCCCCGGGCAGGCGCAGCTGGAGGACACGCCAGCCCCACACGACGAGCCACGTCACGCGCCGAGTCCCACGTCCCCCGCGGACATCAGCGCGGTGATCATCCCGGCCGTACTGCCCGCAGGGCTCCCCTCCCCCACCATGGCCCCGCCCCCAGCGTTGGCAGCCGAACACCCCGCACAACCGGCACCGGCAAGGGCCACGGAGCCCCCACACAACCCAGAGCCCACTGGCCCGGTCATCCGCGTCCTCGGCCCCGTCGAGATCACCGGAGCCCGCGGCGAACTCGACCGCTACCAGCGCCCCTCAACCGAGATCGCCGCCTGGATAGCGCTCCACCCCGGACGCGACCACCATGCCCTCGACGAGGCGATCTGGCCGGGCAAGAACGTCTCCCGCCAATCCCGGAACTCAGCCATCAGCCGCCTGCGCGCCTGGCTCGGCGTCGACGAGCACAACCACCCCTACCTGCCACACGTCAGCGACACCGTCGATGCCCGCTACCGCCTGGCCGACGCAGTCACCTGCGACTGGGCCGTCTTCCAACGACTGGCCAGCCATGGGATGCGCACCAGCGGACCCGACGGCGACCAAGCGCTGCGTGAGGCACTGGAATGGGTCCGCAGCCGGCCCTTCGCCGGCGTTCCACCCCGCCGCTACACCTGGGCCGAACACTGGATCCAGGAAATGATCTCCACCATCGTCGACGTCGCCACCGAGCTCGGCGACCGCCGACTACAGGTCTGCGATCCGCGCGGCGCCCTGTGGGCGGCAACCAAGGGACTGGACGCCGCACCCGAGATGGAACAACTCCACCGGATCGCATTCCGCGCCCACCACGACCTCGGCGACCACCACGGTCTCGAGCGCGCCGTCCAGCGCCTCGAAGACCTCCTGATGGAACTACAGGTAGACATGGACGAGGAGACCTCAGACCTCCTGCACACGCTCGCCTGACCGCCCGCCGGCCAGCCGATCGAACAGCTACCGGCCGGTTGCGCAGATGCTTGCGCAACCGGCCAACGCCTGCAGCCATGCTCGAACTCCGCCGACTCCGACCACCTACCCGCCACCGGGGTACGCACCAGACCGCTCACCCGGGAAGGCCCCAAGCCCAGGCATCACCGCGCAAGCATCTGCGCAACCGGCACGATGTACGGCGCGGATTCCACCGACGGGCGACACCCGTTCCAACTCCGGCCACAGCCGTTCCACACACGACGCCCCTGGGATTCCACCGAGCCCCGCCGGGTTGGAACCACACAGACGACGTCAGCCCCGCGTCCGCTCCTGCCGAACCTCACCGATGTACTTGCGAGTGGTGCCCACCGACAGATCCAGCACGGGCGCCAGATGGGGCGCAAGGGAATTCGCCGACCGACCCCGCAACTCACCAGGCAAGCACTTCAAGAGGGCCTCCACCGCCTCACGCCCCTGCAGCCCGTCGACTCCCGCGACACTCACGGTGTGGCCATCGATGAGCGCCACCGGGTCCAACCCGTCCGGCTCCAACCCATGGTCCGGTTCCAACTCGCCGTCCGGTTCCGCGTCCTGCAGTTCCCCTTCAATGGACAGGTCATCGAGAGGGAGCCGAGCGTGCACAATCGGCACACGGTCGGCCTGGGTGCGAGCTGGAGGCGCTCCCGCGTAGGCGACCTCTCGCTCCACCCGCCCCTGGACTGCCCCTTCCAACCGGTCATCTGCAGTGTCGCCGTGCACGTTGTTCCATCCGCCGGCAGGTTCCAACGCCTCCCCGCCAGCAGAGCGAGCGGCCGCAGAATCGGCCTCGACGGTCGGCGCCGGTTCCAACCCTTCCAACCCGGCGGCGCCAGGGACCGCGTTCACCTCAGGGCCGGCGAACCAACTGCCTACCGGCGCCTCGATGCTGGCCGCCGCGAGACCGGCCGCCGCCGTCTCGGTGAGGGGGACGCCGTACCGGGCCAGCCGTAGCGGCATCAGCGACTCGACCGGGGCCTTGCGCCGCCAGCCCCGCCCGAATCGCGAATGCAGCCGCGCCTGATACACGAGCCGCTCCTGCTCCAGCCTGATGACCTGGTCGTAGGAGCGCAGCTCCCACAGCTTCATACGCCGCCACAGCAGGAACGTCGGGACCGGCGCCAGCAGCCAGCGCGTGATGCGCACGCCTTCCATGTGCTTGTCGGCGGTGATGTCGGCGATGCGCCCGATCGCGTGCCGGGCGGCCTCGACGGAGACCACGAAGAGCACCGGGATCACCGCGTGCATCCCCATGCCCAGCGGGTCGGAGGCCGCTGCGGCGTTGAACGCCACGGTCGCGATGGTCAGCAACCACGCCGTCTGCCGCAGCAGCGGGAACGGAATCCGGAACCAGGTCAGCAGCAGATCGAGAGCGAGCAGTACGACGATCCCGGCATCGACGCCTATCGGAAAGACGTTCGCGAAAATACCGAAGCCTTTGCGTAGGGCGAGTTCGCGCACCGCTGCGTAGGAGCCAGCGAACCCGATCGTGGCGATCGCCAGAACGCCGATCGCGACCACGCTGATCAGGATCCGGTGAGCACGCGTCAACTGCGCGGGCCCTCCCGACGTCACCGATGCCACGGCCCCCTACCCCTCCCGTTGTGCATGATCTCAGGAACGCGCCCAAGACTCTCACGCGGATCGAGCAGATAGCACGGCGGCGAACATGCCCCTGGTGGTGAGCAGTGACGTTCGCAGTACCAGCGGCAGTGCCGCTGATCAGGCGAGCCCGCTGGCGCCCGGCATCTATGAACTCACCTGGGCCGGGAACGGCCGCGCCACATGGCAGTACGGCCCGGAGATAGTTCGCGGTGCCCAGCACATCATCTGGCGCCGCATCGGCACTGGTCCGGCGCAGCGAGGGATTCGCCAAGCTCGGCGACACGCTGGAGCAGTCCGACGTGCGTCCCGCGAACCCGTCGTTCTACGGGGTGCGGAGCACTGAGTTCCAGAGCTAGGCCACCAGCACAACGTTCCTCAACTCACGGGATCTTGTGGTCTGTCGGCGAGTAGGGTGCGTTTGTATACGCGGCGGGGCGCCCGGCCACCACCTTTGGCCGGGCGCCCCATCGTGTGTTCGGTCTTCAGCTGTTGCTGGTCTTCATCCGCTCGAAGACGACGTCGAAGACTCGCGAGTCCCTTTCGTCGGCGAAGGCGGCCAGGAGGTGAGTTAGGACCTCGTTGCGGGGGATGCGCCCACGGTCCAGCCGGTCGGCGAGCGCCACGGAGCGCCGGTCGACCTCACGCTTGAGTTCGGTGGGCAGGGCCGTCGACGGCTTGGGGGCTGGCGGTGTCGCTCCCTCTATGGCTCCGGCCAGGGACTGCGCGATGACGTTGACGTCATCCTCGTCGCTGAGCGCCAGGTCGCCGGGGAACAACTTCACGGTTTCGCGTAGGCGCTTGGCCGTGACCTTGTCCGCGCCAATGGCCTGGACGACCATCTCGTACACGCCGACCGCGGCCTTGAGGCCATGCCGGTTGAAGAACGGCACGAGCTCGCGCACCTGCCCCTCTGGGGCTTTGTAGCCGCGGGCGTTGAGGACCTCGCCGATCTGCCAGCCGTCGCGGAGTTGGCTGCACCGGGAACGGCTGATGCCGTGCTCGATCTCCGCCCACTCTTCGATCGTCGTGTAGCAGCGCTCCGGTTCCAGTTTGTGTACGAGCTTGCGGAACAGGCGGCCGGTGGCGACGGTGTCGAGGGACTTGCCCGCGACCCAGGTTGCGGTGGACAGCAGCTCGATGCCGGCCACGCAGGCATCGAGGCGTTCCTGTTCGTCGGCGGTGAGGTTTCCGGTGCCTGCCGGGTCGACGGGGTCGGGGATCTTGTCGACTCCGGGGCGGGCGGCGTTGACGGCGGCGGTGATCCGTTCAGCAAGGGCCTGCTCGGTCAGCGCCTGGCGCTCCTCTTCGACCCGCGCAGCGGTTCGGGTCAGGCTGGTGGCGGCGTCGGTGGACGCCTCTTCGTCGTCCCAGCCGTCCAGTTCGAAGTCTTTCATGCTGCGGTCACCAGCTTGGCGTTGACGGCGATGGTGCGGAAGAAGCCGGCGGTGTCGGTCTTGGGCCGGTAGAACACAACGGGCAGGCCCTTGTTGCGGGCTTCCTTGAGGTCGGCGGAGCGGACGGGGATCTCGCCCAGGAGCGGGATGCGCGGGTGGTTTCGCAGCTGCTTGTAGACGGCGGCGTCGAAGTCACCCATGGGCTTCATGACGCGGCCGATGACCATACCGATGACGTCCAGGTCGTCGGCAGGACGCCCGAGGTTGGTCATGATCTTCTTGTGCTGGGCGACCTGCATCTTGACGGCCTTCATTGCCCATTCGTCGACGTCGACCATGATGATCGCGCCGGTTGCAGCGGCGGTCTGGGAGTCGGTGTCCGTGTCCAGGGCGGGGCGCATGTCGAGCAGGATGTCGTCGTACTCGCCTTGGAAGTGCCCCAACATCCGGGCGTAGAACTGGAGCGCAGCCCCTGTCTCGCGCAGCCGGGACGGCAGGAAGGCCATGTCCATGCTGGCGGGCAGGACGTCGATGTTCTCGACCTTGGTCTTGGCAACCAGGGGGTGCGGGTCGGACATGTCGATGACGACGGTGGCCTGAGTGGGGCCCTTTTCGTCGTCCAGCATGGGCACCTTGAAGGCGGTGGTGGAGTTGCCCTGGGGGTCGCAGTCGCACACCAGGACGCGCCGACCGTACTCGGCAAGCGCCCCGGCGAGGTTGATGGTGGTGGTGGTCTTGCCGACCCCACCCTTCTGGTTGCACATGGCGATGATGCGGGTCTGCCCGCCCTCACTGATGCGAGGTGCTGGCAGCCCGAGGGCACCGGAGAGCGGGCCCGAAGCGGTCTCTGTCATGGCAGGGACCATATCCAGGGCGTTGAGGTTCTTAGCCCAGCACACCCAGATGCAACCCCTACTGGCAGCCCTTCCGGAGCATCGAACCACCCTCCGACCAAGATCATTCTTCCACAATTGTAGAAGAATGATCTTGATCGGAGGGTGGGCCTGAAAACGCAAAAAGGCCCCGCACTCCCCGGAGAACGTCGGGGAGTGCGGGGCCTCGATATAGCTGCCGCCTACGCAGCGGGCCGGGAGACGGCGAGCAGGCCGTGTCCGTAGGACAGCATCCACGCCTCGAAGAGGGTGTACTGGGGGTTGGTCGGCGGGGTGGGCCAGATACGCCGCCAGGTCAGATGCCGCCCTCCCAACGCGACTTGGTCCAGGCGGTCGTGCGGCCCACCCGGGTGTCGGAGTCTCTGGGCGTCGGGGCGGCCGGGCAGGGGGCCGGCGATCACCCCGGGCTAGTCAAGGTCCGGGCGCCGCTCAGCAGCGGCTGCCCTGGTGTCGGGGGGCGAAGGTCGCAGGGACCTGCCCGTGGTCGGGGTTGGGGATGGTGGCGGCTGCCGCTCGCGCGGCCGGGTGACGCATGGCGGTGACCGGGATGGCGCCGGGCTCGGTGGGCGGGGCCCAGACCAGGCGCCAGGTGTCGTCCCACTCGCAGCCGCAGGGGTGGTCTGGGTGCGGGTGGTACAGGACCACGGCGTGCGTGTGGACGGCGCGCGGGATGCGGGGGTCGAGCTCCGCTGGGTCGTCGCCGGGGTAGAGGTGGAGGTTCCGCCAGCCGTGAACGCGGTCCATGTAGGCGGTCGCTGCCTCGATGACGGCGAACCACCGGTGGTGCCCGAGCACGAGGAACGCGACCGGGTAGAGGTGATCGTCGGCGGAGCCGTCGAGCCCGGTGACGTGCAGGGCGCGGTGGGCGAGGAAGCCGTTCTCCACCGCGTCCTCGCCCGGCGTCCAGATCTGTTCGGCGGGGTGTGGGGTGCCGTCGTCGCCCTCGCTGGTCTCGATCTCGTACAGGGCCGGGGCGGTCACGCGCTCACCCCCGTGACGGCGGCGTCCAGGAGCGCCACGGCGTCGGCCTCGTACGGGTCGGCGAACAGCCGGTGGTCGCTGACGTCGAACGGCCCGAACCTCGCGGAGACGCGGTGTCCGGGCACGAGGGTGGTCTCGCGTCCGTCCAGCGCGGCGGTGAGCCGGTCGTAGTCCTGCTGAGCGTGCCGGGTCTGGGTGTACGGGCCGAGGCGCAACAGGGTGAAGCCGTCCAGGCTGCCGTCTTCGCGATTGCGGGCCTCGATGTAGAGGGCGTAGTGCGCGGGTTCCATGCCGACGTCGTCGGGCAGGGGCAGCCCGGCGGCGGCGTGGGTGAGCATCGCGTAACCCGGCTGCCAGAAGCCCAGGATCGACGTCGTCTCGCAGCGCAGCCAGCCGCGGTTGGCGTAGCCGAGCTGGCGGCCGTGGAGGTAGGCGCTGGCGTGCGGGGTGTCGGGGTGGACCAGGGCGACGGCGATCAGGTCGTGGTCGTCGCCGGGCCGGGTGTGCGCGCGCTCGATGAACGGGCCGATCCGTACGGCGATGTCCTGGGCACTGCCGGGTGTCCAGGGCTGCGGGTTGCGCAGGGCGGTGAGCGTCGCGCGGAACTGGTCGACGACGGCCTGGTCCTCGGGGGAGAGGGCGCCAGCGTTGCCGCAGCGGCGGAAGGAGGGTCGCTTCATCGGGTGGACTCCTGCTCGGGGGTGAGGTGGGCGGTGAGGGCCACGGCCGCGCTGAGGATCTGGGCGTGGTCGAACGCCAGCCGGTCCGGCAGGCCGTTCAGGGGCCACCAGCAGGCGGTGCGGGCATCGTCCCCGGCGACGATCGGGGTGTCGGCAGGGACGACAGCCAGGTACGCGACGGTGACGTACCGGCCGCGCGGGTCGCGGCCGGGCTGGTCCCAGACGCCGATCTGGTGCAGGTCGCCGGCGGCCACGTGGACCCCGGTCTCCTCAGCGAGCTCCCGAGCGCCGGCCTCGCGGCTCGTCTCCCCCTGGTCGACGTGACCACCGGCGCAGGCCCAGTGGCCTTCGAACGGCGGCCAGTCGCGCTCGATCAGCAGGACGTCGCCGCCGGGCGTCAGGACGACGACGTCGGCGGTATAGCGGATGGTCTCGTACGTCTCGGTGTCGGTCATGTGCACCTCTCGGTGGGGTGGGCTAGTGGGTGGTGGTGCCGGTGACCACGAGGAACTGGTCGCTGTGGAGGTCCATGACGACGTGGGCGTCGTGGCCCTGGGCGCGCTGGGCGGCGGCGTATTCGTCGGCGGGCCAGGAGCCGCGGGGGTGGCCGGCGGGGAACCGCTCCAGGACGGTGCGGGGCGCAGCGGTGGTCATCGGTCGTCACCGCCGTGCACGCGCTCGTGGATGTCGATCAGGGTGGCGATGGCGTCGGGGTTGTCGGCGAGACCGACCCACTGCCCTTGCGCGGTGAAGACGGGAACGGCGTCGGTGTCCGCGTCGAAGATGACGACGTAGTCGCCGTACCGGTCGATGACCATCTCGCGCAGGGCGGGGACCAGCGCGGTGTCGAGGACCTCCAGGACGTCCACGGTGAGCCGGGCGCGCTCGCCGGGCGTCGCGGGCTGGGCCAGGGTGCCGGTGACGCGCAGCAGGTCGCTGGGCTGTATGCCGGTCAGCAGGTTGTGGACGATCCCGGCGTCCTTGGCGGTGCAGGAGACGACGGTGTCGGGGGCGTCCTCGGGGAGGGTGTCCGCGTCGGCGGGTCGGATGGTCAGGTCGAAAGTGGCGGTGCCGTGCGGGCCGGGGGCGGGGATCGCGTCGACCCATCCGTCGACGGCGCAGTGCTTGGTGTCCATCAGCTGGCCTCCGCCAGGGTCTGGGTGGGGCGAGGGATGCGAGGTCGGGGGGTGCGCTGCGCGAGCAGCAGGAGTTCGCAGTTGCGCTTCTGCTGCGCGGGGGTGAGGGGCCGGGCCGTCGCGCCGCCGTGGCGGTGCCAGAGCGGGGAGGCCGGCGGCTCGGGGTAGGCGAGAGCGTGGTCGACGTCGCGGTCGGTGCTGCTCATGGGGACCTCCGAGGGGGAGGGGTTCAGGCGTGGGTGGCGCGCTTGGTGCTCTTGGACTGGGTGTCGGAGGCGAACCGGCCCTCGCGGCGTGCCTCAACGGGGTTCGCGGCGATCCAGTCCTCAGCGCACGCCTTGTGGACGGGCTCCCCGGCGTGGGAGCGCATCGGCGTGGGCTTGTTGCACAGCACGCAGGGGCGGTCCTGCCAGCGGTCGAAGTGCTGGCTGTCGCGCCATTCGAGGCACGCGCCGGGAGCCGGGACCAGGCCCGGGTTCGAACGGCTGCTTCTTCTTGCCTCGGGCGCTGGTCACGGCCGGAAGTCGGGCAGCTGCTGGAACACGCGCTCCAGCAGGTCCGGCGTCGGCTTCCACGGGACGACCTGCCCGCGCGCGGGGACGGGCAGGGGCAGCTCCTGGACGTCGGCGAGCACCAGGTGCCAGGCCCCGGGGTGTGCCCACTGAGAGCAGAGCGGCGCTCCCTCGAGGTCCTGGTGGCAGTCGGTGACCCGGGCGATGCCGACGACCGCGCCGGTGACCAGCTCGCGGTCGCGGATCGTGCGGCCGATCAGCGGGAGGCGCAGGGCGGGCCGGTCGATGGTCTTGCTCGTGTGCAGCAGCACCCAGCCGGTCCGCCACCGGCCGGGCCGGTTCTCCACGTCCTTGGCACCGGCGAGGATGCAGGCCGCGTACGGCTGCCGGATGCTGATGCCGCGGATCCAGTCGCCCTCGGGCAGGGTCACGGCGCTCATGCGGCCCGCCCCCACACGCTGGTGCCCGGACGGCCGGCCCGGCGCCCGTTGATGGACGCCACGGTGACGTGCTGCGCCGTCGCGAGGACCGCCCGGCCGGAGTGCTTGCCGTCGTAGAGGGCGGCATCGGCGGCCCTCTGCAGCCGGGTCAGGTCGCGGGAGCCGACCGAGGCCGGGGCCGCGGCACCTACCGAGGCGCCGACGTCGACGGTGCGGCCGTCGTCCAGGGTGACCGGCGTGTGCAGCATCCGGACCAGCTGCTCCAGGCGCTGCTCGCGGCGGTCGGCCTTCAGCTCCAGGACCACGGCGAACTCATCGCCCCCGAGCCTGCCGATCGCTGCGCGCGGGCCCGCCCAGGCGGTGAGCCGGGCGCCGAACGATGCGAGGACGGTGTCGCCCGCCGCGTGTCCGAGGCCGTCGTTGATGCCTTTGAAGTGATCGGCGTCGACCATGACCACGGTCGTGTCGTCGCCGTGGCGGGACAGGAGCCGGCGGGCGCGGGCGGTGTAGGTGTCGCGGCGCAGCAGGCCCGTCAGCGAGTCCTTCTCCTTGGCGGCGATCTGCTTGTACAGGGCGACGGCGTGGACCGCCCAGCCGGTCAGCGGGACGGCTGCGGCGGTGATCAGGAGGGTGCGCGGGCCGAACCGGCCCGTCGTGTGCAGGACGGAGTCCATACTGGTGTCTCCCTCTCGTCTCGTACGGGATGGGGAACCCGGGGCAGGCGACGGTTTCGACGCCTAGAGCGCCTGTCCCGGGGCGAATTCACATCAGGTTGTTGGGGTTGACCCACGCCGTGGTGGTGGCGTTGGGCCAGTCCAGGACCCAGTCGGGGCGCAGGCCGTGCGCGGCCCATCCGTCGCTGGAGTCGTCGGGGGGCCGGGCGGCCTGCGGACATCTGCTGCACGGCCCGGTAGTAGGCGTTGTGCGCGGCGGCCAGGGCCTCGCTCTCTCCGGCGGCGTAGCCGGTGAAGACGTGAAGACCTCGCCGTTCCTGGTCCGTTGCGTGGTGTATCGGGACGTCGACCTCGTATCGGCGCATGACGTCCAACTCCTTCCGTGTTGAGGGACCACCGCGGCCGCCCCGGCTTCCGTCGTGCGGAGACCGGGGCGGCACGGAGCGTCCGTCAGGCGCGGTAGGTGGGCGGGCGGACTCCGGCACGGAGTTCGCGGATGATCGAGCAGGGGCCCTTGGTGGCGCAGTACGCGTCGTCGGTGTCCGGAAGGGCGTTGCCCGTGTTGCCCCACATCTCGCGGGCGGCCGCGTTCACGGCGCGCAGCATCTCGCCGTTGTTGGGGCGGCAGGGGCTGTTCGTGTCGCCGACGCCGTGCCAGTGGGCGCTGATGAGGTGCTGGCGGGCCTGGCGGGCGGCCCAGCGGCGGCTGCTGGGGCCGGTGTTCTCGTGCACGTGCCCGCAGTCGTGGAAGGTGTCCATGTGGCAGCCGGTGCAGTGGTAGGTGACCAGCTGCTGCGGCTCGCTGTCGGGAAGCCACTTGCCTTCGAACTCGTAGACGATGACCTCCGCGCCCGGGATCTCGGTGTGCGCGAAGGCGGTGACGAGGCCGACGCCGTCCGCGATGCCGCCGCGCGCCTGCACGTTCCAGAAGACGCGGGGGAGGAAGTCGTCCCAGCCCTTGCCGTGGGGCCACTGGGCGTACATGACTCCCTGGGAGGCGTCGAAGGTCGCGTTGCCGTCGGCGTTCTCGCGCTGGTACTGCTCGATCTGTGCGATCGACCCGAAGTACGTGGCGCTGAACTCCTCGGACTCCAGGAAGATCAGCCCGTACCCCTCGGGGCGGGTGTCGTGGCCGTTGTCCTTGAGGATCTCGACCATGTCCTCGTAGCCGGGGTTCCCCGGGGCGATGGTGCCGACAAGCGGTAACCGGTAGCGGTCGCAGCTGGTGACGTGGGCCGGGTTGGTCTCGCTGACGTTGTGCGCGGTGCCGTACGTGTTCGTGATCGTGATGCTCATGCGTGGGTGTCCTTCCCGGGGAAGCAGCGGGTGCCCGGCGTGGCCGGGTCGCGGCGGGTTGTGACTGTTCGGCGAAGCGTCGGCGGCACGACTCACTCGCGGACCGCGTCCGCGTACTGCGCTTCCAGGTCGGCGCGGCCCTCGGGGTCGTCCTCCTGGTCCTCGTCGGTGTTCGGGCCGTGGACGGTGCAGACGATGTCCTCGTCGTCGTCCAGGTCGCCATTCAGCGCCCGGAACAGGCAGGTGACGCTGTAGGCGGGCACCCAGGCGCGGCCGGTGCATTCGTCGTCGTGCGGACACGGCACCATCACGTCGAACCCGATGTCGCCCTCGCCGTCCACGTCGGTGCGCAGGGCGAGGGTGAGGTACTGCTGACCGAGGCGGATCTCCGCGACGCGGTCGCCGCCGGCGACGTTCGAGCCCGGCTTCCACCGCCACAGCGGCAGGATGTCCTCGCCGAACACCCGGCGTACGAGGTTCAGGTCACCGAGGCCGGCGCCACCGTCCAGTCCGAGGTCGGCCTGCCGGGTCTCGCTCAGGCGCTCCAGATACGGCAGGAGCCGGTAGAGGCTGTCCAGACGGGTCCGGGAGCGGCCGGTCACCGCGTGGTGGCCTTGGTCGTGGCGATCAGCGCGGCGACGGTCTCCCAGCCGTGGTGCCAGGCGGAGTCCAGGTGGAACGCCCCGTTGATTCCGAAATCGGCCAGCTTGTAGAAGCCGCCCTTGCCGGTCTTGGTGGCGATCTTCTCCAGCAAGCCCTTGCCGGGAACCCTGCGATCCGCGGCGTAGTGCGTTCCGAACGAGAGGGCGAGCGCGGCCGCGGCGGCGGCCGGGTGAACCCGGATGCCGAGCACCCGGGCGCCGGCCCCGGCCACGATCGCCTGCGTGGCCGTGTACGTCAGGCAGTGGTGGAGGCATGCCATGCGGCCGTCGGCCGTGCCGTGGACCGTCTTCTCCTCGGTGACCGGGTCCTGGTAGGTGACCGGGTGGTCGTCGGAGGCGCCCTTCACGCGGGCGCAGAAGTCGTCCTGGATCCAAAAATCTCCGAGGGCGCTGGCGGCGCGGGTCAGTCCGAGCAGGGCGGCGAAGGTGGCGGGGCGATGCGTCATCCTGGAGTTCTCCTGATCTCGATTCGGGTGATGGGAGCGGGACGACCGGCCTCTTTGCCGATGCTGCGGTCGACCCCGTGCGCCTCCGCCCCGGCCTGTGTGGCCGGGGCGGAGGTCGTTCAGAACGGCGGTTCGTCCGGCCAGGCCGGGACACGCAAGAGCCGGATGCGGAGCTCGCGCCGCTCGGACCAGCAGCCGCACGCCTCCATCTCCGGGAACGGTCCGCCGGTCCACCAGCCGCCCGCGCCCCGGCAGTCGGGGCAAGAGCGGCGGGCGACGGGCGTGAGGTGGATCCGGTGCCGGTCGGCGTACAGCTCCCAGTGGCCGGCCTTGAGGACGGCGGCGGCCGCGGCGGCCGCGACCAGCACGGCGGTTCGGGCGCGCATGGTCAGGGCCGGGCGAAGGGCTGGACGGTGAAGCGGGTGCCCTGTCCGGAGCTGGTGGGCGTCGCGGCGAGGAAGCCGGGGTCGGACCGCGCGAGATCGGTCAGCAGCGCCTTGATCCAGTCGGTGGTCCGCTGGAGGTCGACCCGGATCGCGTTGAAGTCGGAGATGTGCACCGGGTGCGGGGTCTTGCCATAGCGGCGAGCCCACAGCCGGGTGCGGATCATTTCGGCGGCCTCGGCGTAGTCGGGCCCGGCGGGCACACCGCGCGGCATCGCCCGGCATCCGGCCGCGTGCGCGTTGGCGGCCTTGGCGGCGTCCGTCTCGGACATCGAGTTGTGCGCAGCGTTCGTCGCGGCGCGGTAGGTGCAGCCGAGGCAGGCGACGGCGTACCTGGCGGAGCCCCGGTCGGCGTCGGCGGTGTAGACGAGCACGATCGCGCCCTCCAGCGCCCGGTAGCGCTGGGAGACGAGCGTGCCCTCCGGCGTCCAGGTCTCGGGCACGAGAGCGGGGGCGGGGCGTGTGAACAGAGCCACGGTGACTCTCCTTCGAGGGGTTCGTTGATCAGGCGGCCAGCCGGTGGACGACCGGGGCCGTGGAGGCGAAGTAGGTGTCGGGGCTGGGCTCGTAGCCCCGGGCGCAGGGGTCGCAGCAGCCCTGGGTGCGCAGCGGGAGGCAGAAGTAGTACCGGCGCAGGCACTGCGGGCACGTGGACCTCGCAGCCATCGCCCGGTCCAGCGCCCATTCCTGCGCCATCGTCGGCGTCCGCTTCGGCCGGGCGATCTTTACGTCGTAAAGCCAGGCCCGGGTGGGGTGGTTGCACGACTGGTCGGGCCGGTACGCGCAGTATTTGCAGCGCAGCACCGCGACCGGGCCGTGCCCGCCGGGGCACAGGCCCCGCTCGCGCAGCTGGCGTCTGGTGACCAGGCCCTCGGGACAGGAGCGCCGGTCGAACTCCTCCAGCGTCGCGGTGCTGCGCGGCACCTTCTTGAGCTCGCGGCGCCGCCCCTTCTTCCGAGGGCGCGGCATCACCGGCTCCAGGTACCGGGGAGCCGGGCGGGGCGCTGCGGGTAGCGGGGGCCGGGGCGCTGCGGGCGGGGGCGGCCGATGCGGCCGCGCGGGCGGGGGATGAGCACGGGTGTCCTCCAACAGGGTTGATGGCGGGCAGTGCTGCGCCCCGCCGGCGGAAGGACCGTCGACGGGGCGGAAGGGGTGGGGCGTGCGGCCGGGCGGCCTGTCCGGTCCTCGCCGGCCCCGAAGGCGGGGTGGGCGAGGGCCAGGCAGAGCGTCAGGTCAGCGGAAGGCGCGGAAGCGGCGGGCGGCGCACGACCGCAGCCGGTCGAAGCGGGTGGGGTGGGTGTGCTGCCAGGCGGTGGGGAACACGTCGTGCTCGGTGGGGAAGGAGCGGGACGCGCCGCACGTGCACGTCCAGGCGTACGGCTCGGGGCGGGTGTCGTCGCGGGTCGCGGTGACCTTGGCCTTCGTGCCGTCGTGGCTCCCGTGGAAGGTGCCGACCCAGAACTCGGTCTGCTCAAGCTGCGGCTTCATCAGATTCCCTTCGGTGTTGGACGAGCGGGGCGCCGGACTGGAACGGCGCGCCTCCCGTGTGGGAAGCGCGCCGTTGTGTGACAGCGGTCAGGCGGCCTCTTCGCTGGTCTCCTCCGGCCGGGCGCCCAGGGCCACCTTCGAGGTCTTTCCTTCCTTGATCCGGTGGATCTTCCCGGCCTTCTCCAGCTTGTTCAGCACGTTCGCGAAGGTCGACTCCGCCACCCCGCAGGCGGCCTGCAGCTGGCCCCGTTCCACGTAGTCGATGTCGTCGGGGTCGATCTCGTCGCCCTCGTCGACCATGTCCACGTACATGGGGTCGGACTCGTCACGGAGGGCGGCCAGGACCTTCCCCTCCGACGTGAGCTCCTTGGCTTTCGGGAGGTCGACGCCGGCGTACGAGGTACCCGCTTCGCCGGTCCCGCCTTCGTCGTCCTTCTCCTCGAAGCCGGGGATGGGGGTCTGCGCCAGTTCCTCCATGCGCGCCTGGTCGCCCCACCAGGGGACGTCGACCGGGGCCATGATGTTCTCCGGCCGGATGTGCGGGGTGGCGTCCTCCAGGGTGTCGATCCGCATCATGCCGGCGCGCCCGCCCGGTGCCGCGACGTAGCCCAGGCCGAATGTCCTGCGCGGGTCCGACTCCTCGATGGTCGGGTCGTACACCAGCGCGTCGTCGTCCTCCACCCACACCGGCGGGATCAGGGAGGGGTCCAGGCCCTCGAAGCCGGGGGGGAGGTCGCCCAGGTTCACCTGGTCGCTGTCGGTGCGCAGGATGATCCAGGTCCCGCCGGCGATGAGGTTGGCGCGGATGGCCTGCTCTCCGCCCAGCTGGTCCAGGTTGACGGTCTGGTTGATCAGGACCCAGGGCATGCCCATGGAGCGGGTCAGGGAGGCGCCGTCCTTGACGATCTTGATGGCTTCCTTGCGGTTCGGTGCGCCCGGGGCCAGCATCTGGGCGGCCTCGTCCAGGATCGTGGCGCAGTAGGGCCGCATCGCGGACGGCTCGAAGTTCTTCAGGTCCATGGCGGCGGCCTCTTCGATCCGGTGCTGGAGGACCCACCAGGACAGCCGCATGGCGCCCAGGGCGCCGTACTTCGTCAGGCCGCTGTAGGCGGCCATCTTGGGAATCGCGGGGTTGCTGGCGCCCTTGGGGTCGCCGTAGATCTGGGCCATCTTGTTGGCGTGGTAGGCCAGGCTGATCATCTGGCCCGTGCCTCCCTTGCCGGAGCCGGTGGTACCGGCGATCACGACGTGGAGGGCGCCCAGCTTCGGGTCGAACAGCTGGATCTTCGCGGGGAAGCCGGAGACGATTTTCCCGATGTTGACCCAACCTCCCGGGGTGGCCACCAGGGAGTCCAGGCCCTGGAAGTCGTGGCCGGCCTCCAGCGGGTTGTGGTCCATGACGCGGATGATCGCGCGCCGCGGGTCGCGCCGTCCCGGCTCGTAGGAGACGAGGTCGATGGAGCGGCGGAGCGCGCCGGCCAGCTCCCCGACGTTGACGACGCGGGGGAGCGCGTCCAGGTCGTCGTCGGCCACGACGCGTGCCACCTGGCCGCCGGTGTTCTCGTCCTTGCCGACTTCCTCCAGGTGGGTCTTCGGCAGGACCCGCGCCCTCACTCGCTTCCAGGCGCCCTGGAGGGTGGAGGGGTCCAGCTCTGCGCGCTGGGTGTACCAGACGGTGATGAACGCCTCCCCGGAGTGTGCGCCGTACTTCATGGTGATGTCCTCGGGCGGGCGGCCGAAGAGGCTGGAGACGGTCTCCTTCGACACGTTCACGGAGTCGCCCAGGGCCGCGGTGATCCGTCCCTCCCAGCGGTCCGCGTAGATCACGACGTCGGAGAGGACCTGGTTGCGGTGGCGTCCCGTCTTCGGGTCGCTGATCACGCGCCCCCAGGCCGCAATCATCTTGTCGGCCAGGGACACCGGGCCGGATTCGCCGGCATTGGCCGGGCCGACCTGCGTCGGCGCCTGCTCCACCTCGATCTTCTGCCGGCCGAAGACGCGGCGCAGACGCCAGCCGGTGAAGACGACCGCGGCCCACCAGCCCAGCGACAGGACCCCGGGAACGGTGGTCGGCTCAAGGACGCCGGCCATCAGCGCATCGGACGTGGCGGCTCCGCCCAGCTGGCCCACGGCCAGACCCATACCGGTGGTGATCGCCGAGATCCCCATGGTGTCGCGGTGCGCCCGCGCGATGTCGATCCCGGGGAGCTGGTTCGCCCAGCGGCCCAGCCGGTTCATGTAGTTGGCACCGGCGAACGTCGCACCGGCCAGGAAGCCAGCCCCGACGTAGGCCGCCGCGTTCGGGTCCAGGTAGGGGGCCAGGATGCCCACCCCGACGGGCAGGACGATCTGGAGCGCCGCGGCGGCCCGCTCGGCCGGCTCCGCCTTCGGCACGGTCTTGGTGATGGTGGACATCGGGATACTCCTTGGGTGATTCGCAAGGGCGCGGCCGACCATGGGGGGCTACCCGGGCCGGCTGCGCCGGTGGTGCGTTGTGCTATCGGGATTCGTTCGCAGTGCTCCGGCCTTCAGGCCGGGGGTGAAGTGAATCGTGTGAGGGCGAGGCAGAGCGTCACCGCATCGTTCCGGTGGAGCTGGATGCGGCTGATCCGCCCGGGACTGTCAGTGCGGGGTGTTAGCGTCCGGCTCGTGCAGCTTCGGTACGCCTTCCGCCTGTACCCGAACGCCGTCCAACAGGCCGCGCTGGCCAGGGCGTTCGGGTGCGCCCGTGTTGTGTTCAACGATGCGGTCCGCGCCCGTGAGGACGCCCACAAGGCCGGGCGGCCGTTCCCGACGGCCGGTCAGCTGTCCCGGAAACTGATCACCGAGGCGAAGCAGGCGAAGGAGCGGTCCTGGCTTGGCGAGGTGTCCGCAGTGATGCTCCAGCAGTCCCTGCGCGACGCCGAAACCGCGTACCGCAACTTCTTCGCCTCTCTCAAGGGCGCTCGCAAGGGACCGAAGCTGGGTGCGCCCCGGTTCAAGTCCCGAAAGGATCACCGGCAGTCGATCCGATTCACCGCGAATGCCCGGTGGACCATCACCGACGGCGGCCGTCTGAAACTGCCCAAGATCGGCGCGGTGAAGGTGAAGTGGTCGCGCACCCTGCCCTCCACGCCGACCTCCGTCACCGTCGTCAAGGACGCGGCGGGCCGGTTCTTCGCCTCCTTCGTCATCGACACCGCCCCGGCCGCCGACGCCACGCGCATGCCCGCCACCGAGAACACCATCGGCATCGATCTCGGCCTCTCCCACTTCGCGGTCCTGTCCGACGGCACGAAGATCGACTCCCCGCGCTTTTTGCGGCGGGCGGAGAAGAAGCTGAAGAGGGTCCAGCGTGAACTGTCCCGCAAACACAAGGGATCGAAGAACCAGGCCAAGGCCCGCCTGAAGGTCGCCCGCGCCCACGTCCAAGTCGCTGACGCGCGCCGTGAGTTCCACCACCAGCTCTCCACCAAACTGATCCGCGAGAACCAAGCGATCGCTGTGGAGGATCTGCCGGTGAAGGCACTGGCGCGTACCAGGCTGGCCAAGTCCGTACACGACGCCGGATGGTCCTCCTTCATCAACATGCTGGCGTACAAAGCAGAGCGGTACGGCCGCACCCTGGTGAAGATCGGCCGGTTCGAGCCGTCGAGTCAGGTCTGCTCGACGTGCGGGGTCAAGGACGGACCCAAACCCCTGAACGTGCGGGAATGGACCTGCACCCCCTGCGGCACCGTCCACGACCGGGACATCAACGCCGCGCTCAACATCAAACAGGCCGCCGGACTGGCGGCATCGGCCTGCGGAGCGCCGGTAAGACCAGGAGCAATCCCGGCACAGCGCGAAGAAGCAGGAAGCCACGGATTCCCGACCGGAAACCGTGCCGGGTAGCGGCACGGCAACCCGTCGAGAAGGCCAGAATCCTCGCCCTTCAGGGCGAGGAGCAAGTCACTCCTGCTCGAACCAGTCGCGCGACACCTTCTCCAGACCGTCGACGTCGGAGCGGTCGAAGGCTTCCTGGAAGCCGGCGTGGGTGGTGCGGGCCTGGTCACCGGCTGCCTTCGCGGCCTTCGCGGTGTCGGCCGTCTTCGACGCGTAGGTGATCGCGCCCTCCGACACCCCGCGGATGACCTTCGCCAGTTCCTGGCACTCCGCCAGGGAGTCGCGGTCCACGCTCTTGGCTCCCAGCGCGTCCGCGTCGGAGGCGGTGTCGTCGGCCAGTTCCTTGATGTTGTCTGCGGCCTTCTTGACGCCCTCCGCGTTGCGGGCCAGGGCCTTCTCCTTGTCCTGGGTCTTTCGGACGAGGGCCTTGTACGTCAGCTCCGCCATGATCGGGTCTCCCGCCTGGTCCTACGCGGCGGGCGCGTAGGAGCCCTTGTCGTTGTAGAAGCGCAGTTCAGCTGGCTTCGTCTCGTCGCTGTCCACCACGGCCTTGTACAGCGGCGCGTACCTGGTCCCGATGTTGGTCAGGACGACCTTGCACATTTCCGCCGCCCGCTTCGCGCGCTTGTGGAGTTCGGCGGCCTCCGTCGCCTGGGCCTTCGCGTGGTCGGCCAGCTTCGTCAGCTTCGCGGCCAGCTTCTCCCCGCCCTCGACGGCCTTCGCCTGGTCGGCCAGCTCCTGGCAGTCCTTCGCCTCGACCTCCGCGGCGGCCTCGAGCGACTTGCACGCGTCGGCCACCTTGATCAGGTGGTTCTCCTTGGCCTCCAGCTTGCGTTCGTACTGCTTGAAGTTGCGCAGCTCCTTCCGGCTGATCGACCCGCGTGCGCCCTGCGTGCCCAGGGTCAGCGTGTTCGTGTCGATCTCCTTGACCAGGAGAGGCTTCACATCGGTGCTCACTCCGTCGTCTCCTTCGTCCGGCGGGGCGATGACGAGCCTCTGGCCGCTGGGCCCGGTGACCGTCGTCTCCTCCTGCTGCTGCGGATCGTCCTTCTTCGGGGTCTGCTGCTGCGCCTTGTACTGGGCGTGTTTCCTATCCAGCCGCGCGTGCTCCTTACCGTTCTCCTCCTTCTTGTCCTGGTATCCGTCCTTCGCGCCCATCGCGTACGCCTTCACGTGGTCGACCACGTTCCGGACCGCGGAGCCGTCGCCGTGACCGGTCTCCCGCGACCGCTGGAGCGGACTCCGGGTGTCGATCCCGGCCGAGCCGTGACCAGCAGCGCCGTCCTTGCCGTTCTTGCCGGCGCCGCCGCCCGAGCCGGACCCGCCGCTGCTCCCGGAGGGGCCGCTCGGGCCCCGGCCGCTGCCGCCGCCCTTCTCCAGGTCGACCTTCGCGCCCTTTCCCTTCGAGCCGCCGGACGAGCCGCCCGTCGCCGACCCACCGCTGCTTCCGGAGGCACCGGACTTTCCGTCCTTGCCCGCCTTTCCGTCAGCTCCCGCGTTCCCGGAGAAACCGCTCTTCCCCTTGCCCCCGGAATCGGCCGAACCCTTGGAGCCGGTGTCCTTCGGCGAGCCTCCACCACCGTTTCCGCTGGTGCCGCGCCCCCCGCCGGACCCACTGCTCCCATTCGAGCCGGACGAGCCACGCCCGCCACCGGATCCGCCACTCCCGTCCGAGCCGGACGGGCCGCGCCCGCCGCTTCCGGTGGCGCCGCCGTTTACGCCCCGCCCGGTTCCCGCTGAGCCGTTCCCGGTGGAATTCCTTCCTGAACTCCCGCCACTATTTCCGCCGAGATTCCGGCCCCCTCCACCGACCCCTCCGGAGCCATTTCGGGTGGGAAGTCCAGGCGACTTCATGACCGTGGTGGTACGGGCCTCTTTCACCTGGTGCGCGCCAGCCCTGGCCCTTTCCAGGTCCAGCCGCTTGTTCGCTGTCCCGCCGCCCTTCGCCCAGCGGGTGGCACCGGCCCGGATCAGCGTTTTGATCACGCCCTCCTTGTACCGGGCGCCGGCCGCGTCGGATCCGGCACCGGCCAGGTCCTCCGGTGCGTTGTACGCCGCGCTGGTGACGCCCGGGGAGGAGCGGTCCACTACTCCGTCGGCATCTGCCTTCGCGGCCGGATCGTCATCGGCCGGCCTGGCTCCGGCACCGGTCGCGGTGACCGGCCGGGCCGGTTCCACCGCGGCCATCAGGGCGGCCATGATGCCGGTGTCTGCGGCCGGTGCCGACGCGGTGCCGGCGACCGGGGAAGTGGGCGGATCGGGGGGTTCCCCGGGGGCCGGGGGCGCCGTATCGGTCGCCATCATTTCCTCACTCTCAGTGATGGCCGGTGGTTCCTTACTCCTTACCTCCCAGCGGAGAGCAGCCGCTCAGCCGGACCATGGGGTCCGGTCGCGGCGCTCTCCGCCAGGAGGGAGGGAGTAAGGAACCACCGTGCGTGACTACGCGTCGGACTTCTTGCCCTTGCGCGCGAACACCGCGATGGCCAGGCCACCACCGGCGACGAGACCCAGCAGGGCGGGGGAGTTGACCCCGCCGCCCCCGCCGCTACCGGCGTCCTGGGCGTCACCGGCGGCCGCCATGTCGGACCCGTCGAGGGCCTTGTACTGCTGCTCGCAGTCCGCCACGACGTCACCCCTGGACGGCGATCCGTACCCCTTGCCGATCAGGCCGGAGGAGTCCTTCACGCACTTGTCGACGGCCGCCTGGACCTTGTCGGCGGAGGCGGTCGCGGCCTTCGCGTCGGCGGCCGCCTTGTCGTTCCGGACCTTCATCTCCTCCAGCTCCAGCTTCTTCATCTGGAGCTGGAGGGCGGCGGCCTCCTTCTCGTCCTTTGCGACGGCCGCCGAATGGACCTGGAACCAGATGGTTCCGCCGCCGACAAGCGCCACCCCGGCCACCGCGATGGCGACCTTTCCACGTCGGGTCAGACCGGCCTTCTTGTACTTTACGACCGGGGTTCCATACGGCCCCTCGTCGGCGTACGGAGAAGCGTCCGGCTCGCCATTTCCGAAGGTCATTCCTGTCGCCATTCCGGCCCGAATTCCTTCGAACACCTTCTCTTCTTCCGGTGTCATTTCAGTCTCCGTTCTTTCGTGCCATGTCGGAGGCCGCCGAGATCGTGGCCTCCACACCCCGGAAGGTGTTATGAGGAAGGTCGTTCCATTCCCAGAACCGCATGTTCACGCCCTGGCGAGCCAGCTGGGTCTGAAGGTAATTCACGGCCTTTCCCCGGTCGATCGCGGTCACATGCCCGGTGGATTCCAGAAAGGTCTGGGCACCCCTGATGCACATACGACCGGTGGGGGAGAAATCGAAGCTCTGGCACCAGCCGTAGCGGGTCAGGACCTCGATGACCTGGATGAGGTGATACGACGGCTTCAACGGGCGCGGCTCCTGCCAGAGCCCCAGGTCAGCCATCGCGGACCGGATCCCCTTGGGGATCATGCGCTGGCCCCAGGTCGGAGGGTCGGGCGCCCAGATCTCCAGGGCCGGCGGGATCACCGTGGGGGGTGCCAGCGCGGGCGCCAGCGCCGTCGCCGTGGGTGCCATGCTGCGCTCCTTCCTTGCATACATCAGGTGGGGATCTCCTTCTCGGGGGTTGAGGGAAGGGGTTCAGGGGTCCGTGTCCCCGAGGCATGCGCGCGGGGCCGGGGTCGTGCCCGGTACGGGCTGATCGGCCGCGCTCCGCTCGGGGCGGGCGCGGGCGAGCGGCCTGCCGGCCGTGGCCGTCACCGGTCCGCGCTCACGCTCGGGAGCGTGGGCGCGGGCCGGGGGCGACCATGAGCGGCAGGTGCCGCGCAGGGGTGCGGACGCTCAGGCGTTCGCGGGCGCGCTCGCCTTGGCGCTCACCGGGGCGCTCTCCTCAACCTGAGCGCGCAGGCGCTGCGCGGTCGGACGGGAGACCGGCTCATCGGACAGACTCGCCTCGGTGAGCGCGTCGCGGATCTCCGTCCACTCGGGGCGGCGCCCGAGCTCGGTGTAGAGGAGGCGGATGCGGTCGTGGCGGCGCTCGGTGAGCGCGTCCCGCTCGCTGCGAGTTCGGGGGCTGTCCGCTCGGTGAGCGTCGTCCCCCTCCGTGTCGCGCTCACCGGAGTGAGCGCCCGCATTGAGCGCCGGGCGCTCACGCTCACCTTCGGCGCTCCCGGGGGTGAGCGCGCTCGGTTCCGGGTGAGCGTCGCCGCTCTCCTCAATCCGCTCGACGGTGTGAGCGTCCTCGTGGGTGAGCGCGTCGGCGAGCGCGGCAGGCGCGGTGCCGAGCTTGAGCGCCATCCGCTGCTCCAGCGGAGCCTTGCTCCGCCACCGCCAGCCGTGCGCCTCCTTCAGGCGCGCTCGCAGCAGGGTCTGCTCCTGGAGGCGGGTGAGCGCCTCCTCGTAGGAGGTGATCTCCCACAAGATCATCCGGCGGCGCAGGCGAGCGGTGGGGATCGGGGCGAGGATCCAGCGGGACCAGCGCACGGTCTCCATCCGCTTCTTGCCGGTGACCGCGCCGATCCGCGTGGCGTACACGTGGGAGGCGATCTCCGAGAAGATCACCCACAGCAGCGTGAGGGCGGCGTGCCCGAGGCGGCCCGAGGCGGAGTGCGCCGCGTTCCAGTTCAGGTAGACGGTCACCGCCGTCAGTGCCCTGGGCACCCAGCGGATCCAGCGCAGCTCCATGCCCATGCGGATCAGGACCAGGTTGGCGCCGGTGAAGGCGGGGATCGCGACGTCGATGCCAACCGGCAGCAGCCACGGCCAGTCCCAGCCCCACCCCGTCGCCTTGGTCTCCAGCGCGGTGTAGGAGGAGAGCAGTCCGAGGGTGGAGACGGTCGTGGCCGCGAGGACGATCGCGACGACAAGCACCAGTTCCTGTCCGGACAGCGGCGGCACTTCGCCGGCGGGCCGGGCATCGGCCCGTGCCTTGCGCCGTGCGGCGCGCGACTCGGTCCGGATCTCGCGGCGGCGGGCCCGCTGCACCGTGCGCTGCGTCGCCGCCTCCAGGACCCGTTCGGCCTCGGCTCGGGCCTTCGCGGCGGCAGCCTGGTCGGCCGTGGCCTTGGCCGCCGCCTCCCGGGCCGTCTTCGCGTCCGTCTCGGCCTGCTCGCGCAGCCGGGTGACGTCCTTGTCGGCGACAGCCCGTAGCTCCTCAGCGGAAGTGCGGGCGTCGTCCAGGGCGCGTTCGGCATCCTGGCGAAGGCCGGCGGCCATCTTCTCGGCCCCGGCTCGCACCTGTGCGGCCTGGTCGTCCGCGCTCTCGCGCATCCGGTCGGCCTCGCCCCGCGCCCGCTCCAGGAGCTGTTCGGCGTCGGTAGTGGCGCGGGTGCGTGTCTCGGTCGCGGTGCGCTCCGCAACCGCGAGCAGCTCGGTGCGCGTGGTCTCCGCGTCGGCGAGAGCCTTCGCGGCGGCCTGCGCGGCCTCGGTGCGGACCTGCTCCGCGTGCGCGGCCGCCGTAGTGGTGACCTCTTCCGCCTTCCGGCGCGCGTCGCCGAGCAGCTGCTCGGCAGACGCCTTGGCCTCGGCGAGGACCTGGTCGGCCTCGCCGGACGCCGTCGCCGTGACGGTGTCGGCCACCCGGCGCGCGTCGGCGAACAGCTGCTTGACCTTCGCTTCGGCGTCGGTCAGAACCTGGTCGGCGGCGGCGGCCGCGGTGGTCGCGGCCTGCGTGCGGACCCGGTCGGCGTCGGCTTGTGCGTCGGCGAGGACGCGGGCCTGCTCGGTCGTGACCGCCTCGGTGATCGAAGCGGCCTCGGTGCGCGCACCGTCCAGCAGTTCGACGGCGCGGGACTCGCCGTCGGCGAGGATGCGCGCGGCGTCGTCGGCGGCCAGGTCCCGGAGGTCGGCGGCGCGGTCGGCGGCGTCGGCCAAGACCGGGTCAGCCTCCTCGAACACCAAGGGCACGATCTCCTCAGGAGCGGCGGTGGCCTGGGCGGGGATGGAGGTCGGCGTCGTCGGCGGCGTCGGAGCCTTGGCGCGCCCGGCGCCTCGAGGCTTCGCGGCCGGGGCGGGCTTACGCCTGCGCCGGGTGGCGGTGTTGGCCACGGGGGGGTGTCCTCTCTTACGTTCCGGCGCCTCGTGCAAGAGGTCACCGCGGGTCGGCGTCGGTCGGTAGGGTCGTGACTAGGCCCTCCGAGGCCCCGGCAGCGCTAATGCCGGGGGCTCGGAGGGCCGTCTGTGTGGAGCAGGTGGTCAGCGCTGGTCGGGCAGCTCGGCGGCGTTCTGCGCGAGGTGCTGGCGCAGCCAGGCGACGGCGGCCGGGGTCATCGCCGCGGTGTCCGGCTCGCTCAGCGGCGCGGTGTCGATGTCGTGCATCGCGTCGGCCGGCGGGAGCAGCCGCATGTAGTCGGGGTCGATCCCGGCGCGGTGGCGGTTGCCGCTCAGTTCGACCAGGTCGTAGAGGACCTTGCCGGTGTCGGCGTGCCGCCAGGACCGCTCCACCCGGCCGACGAGGGTGTGGCCGGGCTTGCCGAGCCAGAACTTCTCGACGTCGCGGAACAGGACGATGTCGCCCTTGGCGTAGCTGGTCGTCGGCTGGACGGCCTGTGTCTGTGGCGGCTGTGTCACATCGTGTCCTTCCGTTGGCGTGCACCGGCATCGGGCTGTTCCCGGGCCGGGGGCGTGCGAAAGGCCGGCAGCCCGGCGTGCGGGCGGTCGGCCTGGGGGAGTGCTGTGGGGCGGGCCAGAAGTTGCCCGCGGCTCCCGCCGGGCGGGAGCCGCGGGTCAGCTCTCGGGGAGCTGCGCGCCGTGGCGGCGGAGGTCGGCGGTGGTGATGCCGAAGTGGCGGCACCGGTCGATCAGCGGCTGGAGCGTGGTGCCTTCGGCGCGCGCCTCGGGCGAGCCGACACCGAACAGCTCGTTGAGCGCGGCCGCGGTGCGGGCGGCGTGCCGCTCGAAGCGGCCCTCGCCCACCCACTCCTCCGCGATGACGTGGAGGGTGGTGCGCCAGCTGCCGTGGTAGTCCTCCGGCCCGATCGGCGGGATGTCGCTACCGAAGATCGCGAAAGCGGCGGCCTGGGCAGCGGCTTCCGTGCCGGGCTGGAGCGGGGTCATCGTCGTGGCCATGGGGCCTCCCTCGACTGTCGGTCCGGGCTGTCCGGCTCCCCTTCACCGCCTGTCCCGTCCGCCGTGGTGCAGCGGTCGGTGCCGGCGGATCAGGCAGCCGCCAGAACGGATCAGGCAACGGTGCGACGGCGGGCGGCGCGGCGCTTGATGCGGCGGCGGTCGCCCTCGTCGGTACCGCCCCACACGCCGGACTCGTTGCGGTCCAGGGCGCCCTGGAGGCAGCTCTCCATCAGCGGGCAGCGCAGACGGCAGACGGCCTTGGCCTCCTCGCTCTGGAGGAGCGCCGGTCCGGTGTTGCCGATGGGGAAGAACAGCTCGGGGTCCTCGTCGGCGCAGGCCGGACGGGGCCGGACGGGCGCGGCGGTTGAGACGGCGCCGTAGCCGTAGCGCTCGGTGCGTACGATGGTCTGCATAAGGGCCTCCCAGAAGGTCCGGTAGTACGAAGCGGCCCCGGGGATGCGAGCCCCGGGGCTGTGTCCTGTGTCGACGGCCGGAAGGGCCGGAGCGGGGAGCTCCCGACGCTCTCCGTCGTCCCCGCCCGCAAAGGCGCGGGGACGACGGGCAATGCCGGGGGATCAGCGCTGCCGTTTCGACTGGCGTTCGTTGTAGGCGTCCTGGAACCGGGCGAACCGCTCGTGGATCGGCTCACCCTGCACACACGACTCGCCGGCCTGGCAGGCCGGGCAGTTGGTGGTGTGCTCGCTGGAAGCGCTGAACGCCTCCATGTAGCGGACGTACAGGTCGTCCGTCTGACGGGCGGTCATCGGCGGTTTTCCTCCGACCTCTTGTTCTGCTCCGCGTTCTTCCGCGACAGCTCAGCGCGGTCGGCGTCGGTGAGACAGAGGATCACGCCGCCACCTCCAGGCCGACGAACGCCGGGACGGTCGCGGGCAGGAGCACCAGGGAGACATCGACGCCGGTGATGTCCTCGGGCTCGTAGCCCTTGGAGTCGTCCTCGCGCTCGATGTCGTCGATGATCCCGGCCGACGGCTGCGGCGCGGAGCGTGTCATGCTGTGCTGCATCAGGTCCTCCAGTCAGGTCCTGGACAGCCCCGGGGGTCTCAAGTCGCCGGGGCTGTCGTCGTGTTGGCTGGTCATACGAGCAGCCACGGCCCCGGCCGCCCTGCGCTATGCAGGCGGCCGGGGCCGTGGTCGTTCGTGCGCGGTGGTTCAGCGCGTCGGGCGCTTGGGGCGGAGCGTGGTCAGCGGGACCGGCGGGCTGGCCAGCGGGGCGTCACCGGCGGGCAGCTGCGCGCGCCGGGTGTCGGTCTCACGGACCGCCAGCGCCGTCGACACCCACTTCATCTCGCGCAGCAGCCACAGGGGCCGGCCGTCGCCCGGCTCCCCCTCCGTCGGCGCCGTCTGCTTCTGCGCGGCGATCTGGCTGACGGCCGGCGCGGGCGCGACCTTGGGCTTGCGCAGCACGGTGGTCGGGCGACGGCTGGCGGTCTCCGCGCCGCCGTCCTCCAAGCGCTTCTGCCACACCTCGAACGCGACGTCGATACTGACCAGACGGTTGCTGCCCTGGCAGCGGACCGCCGCATCCTTCCGTGCAACGCCGGTGTCGTGCGGGACGAGCTTCTGCTTCTTGGCCTTGATGCCTGTGATCGGCACCCACGTCTTGCAGTCGGGGCAGACCAGCGACGCGCAGGAGGGGCGCAGGTCGTACTGGTGGGGCTTAAGGGTGGAGACGGCGAGCGCCGGGCGGGGGCTGATGTTCCGGGAGCGGGTCCGGCTCCTGCGGTAGCGGGCGGTGGGTTCAAGGGTCGAAGCAAGCACGTGAACTCCTTACGGGCAGAGGGGCGGGGTGCTTCGCGGTGCTCTCTCCGCCCTCCAGGCCGCACGGCAAGCCGGCGTCCTGCAGGACAGACAGCGCACAGCGCTGCGACGTGCACACAGTCGTCGTGCGGTCAGGCCCGGGGGAGTTTGATGGAGCTCTCTGAAACCCCGGCCACCCCGAAGGGCGGACGACTTCCTGCGGTCTTGCTCACTCAGCGCTCCCGGAGGAACACCGACGCCTTACATACATCAGGTTGCCTGAGGTACCCTCAGGTGTCAAGCGGTATAGTGAGGCACCTAGATGAAATTGAAGGAGGCGAAGGCAGATGTCCGGGCCACCCCGAGCCGACAACCGGCCGCCGTACGCACGCATCGCGGGCCACTACCGCGACCTGATCAGCTCCGGGGAACTCTCGCCAGGCGACCTCCTGCCCAGCATCAAGGCGCTGGCCGAGAAGCACAGTGTCAGCACGGCCACAGCGGACCGGGCGATGAAACTTCTGCGCGACGAGAGGCTCGTGCAGGGCATCCCGGGCGTCGGAACCGAGGTGATGGCGCGGCCCATATCGCTCTCCTCAGGGTCGGAGCGCCATGACCGCAGCACCAAGACGCACTCGTCCTGGGGTGTAGGCGAGACGTCGTCCGGCCACACCGCCGGAATAGTCGCTGCCCCCGAGGACGTCGCGTATGTCCTCGGCATCACCCCTGGTGATGACGTGATTCGCCGGAGCCGCGTCTACCGCGATACTCACGGCATCGTCTCCCACTCGACGTCCTGGATCCCCGCCGAATTCGCCCAGGTGCTCCCGGAGCTGACTCGAAGCGAGCGACTCAAGGGCGGGCTGTCGCTCGACTTGATTGCGCGGGCCACCGGGCGGCAAGTCGTGCAGCGGGTGGATGAGGAAACTGCTCGTATCGCCACGGCGCGCGACCTTGAGCTCCTGGAACTGGAAGCCGGAACTGTCGCGGCGATTCTCGTGCTGACCGCGAGGTTTCTTGATGCCGATGGCCAAGTGCTGGAGTACGGCGTGGACTTGGGCGCTCCCGGCCGCACGCGGCGCACCACCTCAGAGGTGCTGCGGTGACCAACCGCGGCGCTGTTCACGCGATACTCATGACAGGGATGCCGGGCGCTGGCAAAACGACCCTCGCCCGCACTCTGGAGCGGGCCGGCGTCCGGCGTTTGTGCCCCGATGAAGAGATGTTCCGACGCTACGGCCACTACGGGAGGGACTTCCCCCGCGGGCAGTTCCGCGTCCGGGAGGCACCCGTCCTCAAGGACGTCGCCCTGGAGCTCCAGGAGGGCCTACGCGCTGGACACGACATCGTGGTCGATCACGGGTTCTGGACTCCGGAGGAGCGCGCGCAGTGGGCGGCGACCGCGATGGAGGCTGGCGGCGCACCGGTGCTCATCTACCTGCCGGTGCCCCACGAGGTGCGCTGGGAGCGGATACGGGAGCGCAACGCCCGCGCGCTGACCGACCCGAACTCGATCGAGTTCAGCGAGGCGGACTTGTTGCGGTTCGCGGGGAGGTTCCACCCCCCGACACTCGACGAACCGCACATCGTCTACGACGGTCACCCGGAGAACGTGCTGGCCGAACTGCGCTGTGTGCGTCCTTCTGCGGATGGCGGTCCCCATTGACCTCTACCTCCGCTGTGCAGCGGGCACTTGTTTCCCATGACCGTGTCCGGGCGATGCACGCCACAGCATGGCTGTGTGGAGCCCGCTCTGCGGGCGCCAACCGGATCGGGTTCCTGTCTGACGGGAAGACGGGGCCACAATTTGCTCGTCTGGCGGGACACGAAGAGGCATTCACGCGAACCCACTTTGTGGTGTCCCTTGCACGTGATGGATTTGGGGCTACGGCCAATTCGGCTTGCGCGTATACGATTTATTGATCCGCTAGCGGGCTTTACTGACGCGTCATCGGGGAGGTGCAGCGAACGGATGGGCGAGATGCACGGACACATCCGCCTGCGGTTCCTCGTCCACGGTGTTGTTCGGGGTCAGTGCGTTGAACGCGGCCCGAAGAGTCCTGGTGTCCGGCTTCCACCGCTTCGGCGCGATCAACTTCAGCCGCGGCGCGTCTTCCGGGCTGAGGACCTGGCTCCGGCAGTCGATGACTGGGATGAGTCCGAGGCTGTGCGCGTACAGCAGTACAGGCTTGCGCGCGATGAGCGAGCGCAACTCAAGGCGGGCGATGGGGCCGAGGAAGTAGACGCGGCTTCCGGCTCTCTTTTGCTTGCCCACCACGATGAGGCCGTCGATGTGTTCGGCAAAGTCAGCCCAGTCGTATGGGCGGTCCTCGGTGAAAACGTTGCGGTAGTGGAAGACTTCGACGCCGGCAGGCAGTTCTTCCGTAATCCGCTCAAGCCACTTGTCCCATTTCGGACCGTTCATCGTCCTAGGGGCCGCGCTGACGTAGACGCGAACCGGCGCGCCGGGCGCCCGGTCAGCGGCGATCCGCTCCATCGCCACGGCGAAGCGCGCCTGCTGCACCGGGTTGGCGAAGGTGTCCACGTCCAGGGGATCCGTCGGCGTCGCTTGCATGCTGCTCATCATGCCGGTCTGGACTCCCGGAGCTCTGCGAAGGGTTGGGACATTCTCTGCCTGTCGACGCGTCAGGACGGTATATCTCAGGGCCGACACGGTCCGTGGCAGGGTGTCGTTACGCGCCGTGCGAGCGGTACTGTGTCTGCGGACAAGATCTATACGGACATGGTTAGGCCCCGCGAGGTGGTGCTCCGGGGCCCGGCCGCAGACCTAACTTCGGATGGTCTCGACATGACTCAGGGTACCCGTACCCGCTGCCAGACACACACGGCACCCACTGCCGTCGTAGCGATGACCTGCGCGTCGCTCCGGCAACAGGGTGCCTTTTCTATGCTTCCGCGCCGGTCCGGGCGCGGGTACACCTCGCCCCGCGAGGGGGTCGAGATGACGTGAATCTGGGGGCGGCGCCTGCAACGCAGGACTTCTAGCCGCCCGGGGCCTGCCCCTCGGTGATGCCACTCACCTCGGTGCCGCGCCCCATCTGATCTCCGGTTCTGGCCTGCCAGCCGCTCCGGAGGAGTTGTTCGACCCGGTTGCCGCCGGTTTCGAACAGTTCGATCTCGGTTCTGTGAGAGGAACCACGAAGCACCACGAGGGGCTTCGTCGTGCCGTTTGGCGATGCCTCACGACGGGAGTCATTTTGCACTACTCGCCTGCGCCTTGTCAGCCCCGGCATGCCCGCTTGGCCCCATTTCGGGCCACGTCTGCGTCACATTTTCGGCCGCTCACCCCGTTTCCTCGATACGTGAGCGGGGGGCAGCAGCGCGCCCACTTCGACTCGCTCTACCGCCATCTGCCCGGCCCCGCCTACCAAGGTTCGATGTGCCGTTTGGAGCGATTCGCGGCATGCTGCCCGGCACGTACCCTGCCGCAGAACGGGCTCCTCCTTCGTCGATCTCCCGCCGTACCGAGAGGGAAGAATTTCTGGGGCAATTCAGCGACCTCGGTCACTTACATGTCGTCCGGCTTGCTTGATCAGAGTGTGATCACCTCCCTGTCCGCTCCCGCTGTGACCGTTCGCCGTAGTTGGTCGATGAGCTGGAACGTCCTGGCTTGTCAGGCCACGTCTGCTCACCGCAGTTGGAAGGGCCTGTTCGACGGAGTTTGGCGGGCTAGGGGCGACGAGGCCCGGGTCGCTGTGCGAAACCGCAGCTCCCGGGAATCTCGCCACCGCGCTCACCAACTACGTGAACACGCGCGAACTATGTCGAACGGTCACATCCTCGCTCCCTCCGCAGGGGGTGTCTCCCATCGTCGGTCCTTGCCCACAGGTCGGCGGCGGCAGCCTGCGGGGATGGTCGTCCGGCGGAGGTGTCCGCTTCTCGGTGCATCGTCTGCCTCCACGTCTCGTGTGGGGGTGGATTGGTGATTGCTGTTGGGATGTTGGTGCCGGGTCCGCGTCAGTTGGTATCACGGTCGGTGAAGGCCGAGGTTCGGGTGCCGGGGCAGCGGGGTGCGTTGCGGCCGGTGCCTCGTCAGGCCGGTGCGGTGCCGGTCCGCGGGCCGGGCCACCCGTTGGCGCTGGGTCGGGATGCGCGGGCGAGGCTGAGTGGTGCAGTGCGTGCGCTGTTGGACGTCGCCGGTCTGGAGGGTGAGGTGGACGCGGTGCGCCTGGCGGCGGTTGTGCTGGCGGCGCGGACGCCGGAGGCAACTGGCCAGGTGGAGATCCGGACGGGCGAGCTGGCCCGGTGGCTGGGCATGTCGAAGTCGTACACGGCCTCGGTCGTGCTGCCGGGGCTGCGCCGATCCGGGGTGGTGCGCACGGGCGTGGTGGAGGGCGAGTTCGGCGAGGACCGGGCGGTGGCGTGCGAGGTGGTGCCGCTGTGGGAGGCCCGCGGTGTGGTTGGTCATCCGCTGGCGCTGTCACGCAAGGAGCTGGCGACGCTGCTGCGGCTGCTGGAAGCCGTGATGGCGCCGGGTTGGGTGCACCGGGATGGGCGGGTCACACCGGCCGGGCTGCTGGGCGCGCGTACGGGCCGCGGCGCGGCGACGGACCGTCTGGCGCTGCTGCTGCTGGTGCTAGAGGCGACGGAGACCGGGCGGGTGCGGTTGTGCGGCGGCTCGGTGGACACCCAGCGCGGCCGGGCGGCGGCGACGGTGGCCCGGCTGCTGGGTCGCACGGCTGCCTCCGGTGAACGGGTGCTCGAGCGTCTGGAGGACGGGGGGCTGGTGGAGCGTCCGCGACGGGAGACGGCATCGGGGTTGGCGCACCGGTCGCGGTTGCTGGTGCCAGCGGTGGCCGCCGCGCACCGAGCGGTCGGCGGTCCGGCCGGCTCGGAGGGCCGCGGTCGCACCTCGGAGCCCGGTTTTTCAGACCCCGACGTTGCGGCAAGGGGTAGTGGCCACGTGAAGCCGGACGTAGAAGCCCAGGTCAACGGGGCACAGGGGGACTTGGAGGCTGAAACGGCAGAGCCCGACGTTACGGCAGCCCTTCACACTGATCACTCTTCTGTGGCTGATGTGGTTATAGATGGTGCTGTTGTTGGTGGGTTTTCCGGCGATGGCCGTGGGGGTGAAGGCCGTCGGCCGGAGCGCGTGTGCGTGCGCGAGGACCAGGCCGCCGACTGCGGACCGGACGTTGCCGGGTCGGCGCCAACGGGGACTGAGGGCGGCCCGCTGCGCGGGGAAAAGCCCAAGGAGTCCTCGGTCGATGAGCGGGATGGGCAACGGGCTGCTGGGGCCGGTGGTCGGCCGAAGGCCGCGGGTGGTGAAAAGGCGCAGCAGCTGCGGAGAGTGGGGCTTCCTGCTGATCTTCGTCTGGGGGTGGCGCTGGGGCCGGTTGCGGGGCTGTGGGAGCGGCTGTCCGGCTGGCAGCAGGACCAAGTCGAAGCGGCGGCGAAGGCGGAGGCGACCCGGCTGGCAGGCATGCTGATGCGCCCGGAGACGGCGCCGCGGCTGCTGGCCGACCGGCTCTCCGACCGGCTGGAGGAGACCGGCGGCGAGTCCCTGATCGGCAGCCCGTACGGGTGGCTGATCCGGCGGGGCCTGGTGCAGCGGCCGGCCTGCTCGGACCGGCGGTGCGACGACGGGATCCAGCTGGACACCGGCGGTGAGTGCGAGAACTGTGGCAACGTGATCCACCTCCGGCGGGCCCGGCGGGCGAGGATCGCGGCTCAGGTCGACCGGGAGCTGCCCGGCCTCGGCGGCAGCGAGCACCGCCAAGTCCTCGAGGACCGCCTCCGCGAGGAAGCCGCCCGTGAGGCGGAGGACTTTGCCTGGCGTCGTGAGCAGGCCGCCGCGGAGCAGGCCCGTCGTGATACCGCCCGTGCGGTTGCCAAGGGGCGGGCGGAGCGCGAGCGCCAGGCCGCGGCCGCCGACGAAGCGGTCCGCCAGGCGCAGCCGTGCGAGGACTGCGGGCAGCAGCGTGCGGCCGGGCTGTGCGAGGCGTGCGGCTACCGGCGGCGGACCGAGGCGGCGATCGGCGAGGCTGGACTGGTCGCCGCCACCTGGGCCGCCGATCTGACCGACCCGGGCGACGTCGCCGCCGTCACCGACCACGTCCGCGCGACGCTGGAAACCGACATCGAGGCCGCCCTCAAGCAGTTCCTGGAGCTGATGGAGCCGGGCGAACTGGCGGCGAACCCGGTCGCGGCGGCATCCGCACTTGCCTTCACCGCTCTCCAGACCGTGGAGCAGGCCCTGCCGGAGTACCGCAGCAGCGCCCTCGGGCAGCTGGGCCGTACCGAGGAAGCCGAGACGGAGGCGCGGCGGGCGTACAAGACGGAGCAGAACAGCCGCTGGTTTAGGGCCAACCCGACCGGCGCGGACGCCGTCGCGGCTGCGACGAAGGCCGCCGACACCGCCCGGGAGCGCACCGCCCAATACCTCCTGGGGACTCGGCTGAACCAGCTGCGCGAGCAGCAGGCGGCCCGCACCCAGCAGGCCGCGCCCGCACCGTGGGCGGACCGGCTGCCCGAGCTGGCCGCCCGCCCGCTGGACGGCGACACGGCCGGGGCGGTGATCGCGTGAACAGCGGGCTGAGCGGAGTCGACCTCGCCCGCCAGGCCCTGGTCGCGGCCCGGGAGGCGGCCAAGAAAAACGGCAGCCGCCGCCAGGAGAAGCCGAAGCGGTCCCGGACGCAGGTGGTGCGGCACGGCGGTCGTGAGCCGCTCGGACTCGGCACCGAGATCACGATGATGATGACCGAGCGCGGCATGGTCGCCCCGGCCGCTGGCGGCAGCGTCCTCGCCCGGTGGGACGATGTCCTCGCCGCGGCTGCGCCCGAACTCGCCGGGCACGCCCGCGCGGTCGCGTTCGACTCGGACACCGGCCGCCTGGACGTCGTCCCCGACGCCCCCGCATACGGCACCAAACTGCGCTGGGGCGCGCCGAAGCTGATCGCGACGGCCAACACGAAGGCCCCGGGAGCGAACGTGCGCACCCTGCACGTCCTGCCGCCCGCACCCCAGAAGGCCGGCACCGCCCCGGCGGCCGCCGACCCAGACCCGCAGCCGACCGGGCCCGCCGGGCCGGTGCGTACCCGGGAGAACGCCTCGGACGGCTACCGCCGCGCGCTCGCCGCGCACCGCGAGGCCCCGCCGCCGCGCCGGGTGGACCCGGCCATCGCACAGGCGGTGGAGCGGCAGACCGCCGCGATGCGCGAGCTGAGCCGCCGAGCGTTCCCCGAGCCGGAGACGGCGGTCACCAATGCGCCAGCCCCGATCGAGGCGATCCGCGCCCAGCGCCGTCGCCAGGCCGCGGCGACCGAGGCCGCTGCGCTGCAGCGAGCCCGTGCCGAGCGCGCTGCCCGGGAGGCCGGGACGGCGGCCGCCGTCCCGCAGTCGGCTGTACTGCGAACAACGGCGTGATCGGAGCGGCTGTCGCGAAGATCGACAGATGGCTACGTCACCGGCTTCCGGACCTCGGCGCAGGCTGTGGACTGCGTCTATCCACCCACCCAGCAAGAGCCATCAGAAACGGCCTAGCCGTATGCGGCCCGCAGCCGGGCCAGCAGATCACGCACGTCGTCCGCGGAGAAAGCGGTCACGTCGGCTTCATCCACGCCATGGACGGCGATGGTCCATTCTCCTGTGTCCGAGACCGCCGCTTCGATGGGCGGCTGCGCCATCCACATCACATCGATGCCGCGCCGGACCACCACGCCTACGAGGCCAGGCAGTGACATCTTGGCTGCGCCGCCAGGGCCCATGAGCAGGTCCGCGAGGGCGTCGGTGGCGTTGTCGCCCCGCACGCTCTCCGAGGCAACGGCGATCTCCCCGCCACCCACGTGCGTGAGCGTCACCGCCATGTGCGTACAGTCCTCGTGCCGCTCCCACGGTGGGGTCTTCCAAGTGAAGGTCATTTGCTCATCCTGCCCAGGCTGTGGAGCAGTTCGGCTGGATCCGGCCACGCCGGATGGCTGGCTCGGCTTGGATAGTGCGTCGAGACAAGGCACCGGTCGAAGTGAGGGGATCGTTTTCGTGGTGTTCAAGCGTTCCGGGAAGGCGACGCGGCTGTTATGGGAGGCGGTGGCCGCCAGGCCGGCGCGGTTCCTGGGGGCGGAGCGGCGCCGTGGCTGGGTGCTGTACCGGTGGGGAACGGAGTTCGGGCCGGTGGTGCTCGCGCACACGGTGCGCGGTGAGATGGGGATGACGTTCCCGAGCCATGCTCTGCTGCGCGAGCTGGCCAAGGACGCCGTCGCCCTGTCCGTGGTCGAGCCCGACTACAACATCCCGCACGGGCCGAGCCTGGAGGCGATCGACGCTGTCGGCCCCGATGAGTACTACGGCACGACCTGGCGCCGCCTGGAGCGGGTGCTCGGCATGCCCGCTCCCTACTGGCACTCGAATCTGCGCGATCCCGAGCTGATGATGGCCTGGAGGCCGGGCGCGCCCACCCTGCATGTACCGGCCGTTGTCGTCCCGGATCCGGGGCCGCTGCTGCGCCTGGCCGCGGAGGAGCCCGACGGGTCGCACGCGGCCCTGGCGGCCCTCGATACCGCCCGGCGGACGGTGCGGTCCGCGGCGAAGAGCTGCCATGACGAGATCACCGAACACGTGGATACCAGCGAGGACATCGCCTCCATCGCCATCGCGGCCCGCCCCCTTCTCCCGCCGGAACCGGCGACCGTTGCGGAGGAGATCCTGCGCGATGGTTGGCGGACCATCTTGAACCGCACCGACACGCTCGCCGCCGAATGCGCCCGCCTCGGGCATGTCTTGGGCGGGACCCGGTACTTCCCCGGCTCGTGCAAGGTCACTGTGGACCCGGCATCCTGCGCCCAGGCCGGGCAGTGGGCGTCCCGGCTGCGGCCCAGCCCCCGCACCGCGCTCGCCACCTACCTCGGCGACGACCGGGACCAGGACATCCTCATCGACCCGGTGACCGACATGCCCGCCGTACGAACCAGCGACGGATCGATCGAGACCGTCGCCCCGCAGCGGCTGCCGGCGCACTCACCGCTCGCCGCGCTCACCATCGCGCGCCGCTCGGTGTGGGTGACCACCCAGGACGGAACGGTGTTCCTCGCGCCGCAGACCGGCGGCGGCTACACCTACGGATACAGCGGTGGCGGGCCGATGGCGCTGGCCCGGCTCATCGATCTGCTCCTGAAAGACATCACCCACGCCGCGCCCGGCTTCGACGGACAACGGCCTCCGGCAGGCCTGGACCACGCCACCGAAGAGGGATGGAAGGACCGCACCCCGCCCTTCGCCCTGACCCGGGCCGAACTCGAAGCACTGCGCGACCAATGAGTAGCGCAGACCGGATCACGAGCGCCGGGCGAGAACGTCGACGCCACGGCCAGCAACACCCGACAGCGTCGTCGTGAGGAGACAACCCCCAATGGATTTCCCGGTATTCACCGAGGCCGCGCCGCTGACTGCGCTCGAGATCGAGGCGCTGCGCGCCCTGCACGTCACGCTGCAGGACCTGCGGCATGAGTACGAGTCCGCGCTTGCCCTCACCCACCGCTCCTACCGGCTGGAGGAGAACGCGGAGGTGTACACCCACGGCCGGGCCCTAACCCACCATCCCGATGCCTTGCACCAGCTAGGCCGTCTTGCCGACCGCTACGAGCGCGGTGTCGGGTTGCTCGCCTGGCGCTACGCGAGCGCGGCCGTGGTGCTCGGCATCGGCATCCTGGACCGCGTCGTGGGTGGCCGGCCCGCGCTGACGGCGGCCGCGGTGACGGAGCTGTGCGAGGAGCCGACCCTCGGCCAGCTGCGCGAGGCCTTGTCGATCCCGTGTACCGACCTGCTGATCGCGCGCGAGCCCGCGTTCCGGGACCGGCATGAAGAAGAGCGCCACGAGCTGCTCGGTGCGGTGGAGGGCGTCATCGTGTGTGCTGCCGAGCTCGGCGACGGCGTCCCGCAGGGCGCGGCTGCCTTGTGGGCGGGGCGGCTCACCGATTTCGACCGCCTAGGCACGGACCCGCTGTACGAAGGCGTCCTGGGACAACTCTTGCGGTACGCGGAGCAGTTCCCCAACGAGATCAGCTGGTATCTGAAGCAGTCCCGGGCTGGCGCACTGCCCCACCAGATCCGCACCTGACTCAGAGCGAGGTTGGACTGTCGTCCGTCGGCTGCGCACGGTTCAGCGTCGGCGGCCGAATGGCCACCAGCGCCGACGTGTGCGGCGGCGAGGCGGGGCAGCCGGTCGTGGCGGTGTCGAGGGCTGCGGCGGCACAGGCGGGCATGCCGGGGGCGTGGGCTCAGGGGGTGCCGCATCCGGTTCGACGGGACCGGGCGGGGACGTCGGTGTCAGCGGGGCGGGGGCAGCCGCGGTCGTCGGCGGTGCTGGCGGTGTAGCGGTCAGTGGCGGTGCGGCGGATGTGGGCGGCCCGCTGGGCCGGGCGGCCCGTCCCGGTGCGGGCTTGCGTGTGGCTGCCGCCGCGCGGGTCTGCCGGAGGGTGCGCTGGGCGAGGGAGAGCGGCGGCGGGCAGGCGGGCGGGCTGCTTCGGCCGGTGGCGGCGTCGTAGGTCCAGTGGGCGAGCTGCCAGTGTTCTTCGGCGAACATCTGCAGCTCGGGCCTGCCCCTGCGGGGTGTCCAGACCTTCCAGGCGCCGACGGCCAGGACGAAGGAGCCGGCCGCGAGCGGGTTGAGCAGGCTGGCGTGTTCGGACCGGATGCGTACGGTGAAGCGGCGCCCGTCGGCGAGCCGGAGGACCGGCCGGTCCTGGCTGTCGTGCTCTACAGCGGTGACACCGCCGTAGACGGCTACCGGGTGCTTGGGCTTCGTCCCGCTGGTTATGCGCGCGTACAGCCGGGCATGGTCGGCGGGGGTGGGGCCGTGGCAGAACTCGCCCCAGCCCACTGCTTTGGTCTCGCCGGGGCGGCGCACCTTGAACTGGGCGACCACGTCGGCGTCGTAGTCGTGCTTTTGCAGGAAGCGGGCGATGACGACCGCGCTGTTGATCAAAGGGGGCAGCAGCGGTCGCACCGTGGAGACGTTCACGCCGAACCGGTCGCAGGAGGCGGCGGAGCCGGTGTCGATGATGGGGGTGGTGGCGTCGATCTGGCTCAGGTCGTCGGGCAGCACGAGGTGCAGTTCGTCGCCTTCGATGACGGCCACGCCCTGGGAGCCGTGCGCGATCTTCTGCAGGACTTCGGTGGGGTTGAGGGGGCATAGGTCCTCGTGCTGCCGGTCTGCGGCGAGCCGGAACAGCGCGGCCCGGGGAGCACGGCCCACCGTGGTGCGCTGGGAGACCACCGGCGTCATGCAGAACGCGCAGACCAGTGGGACCTTCTGGCGGCGCCACCAGGGTTCGTCGTCGATCTCGTGCGCGAAGACCTTCGCGCCGAGCGTGCCGTGCTGGTACAGGCGTGCCTTGTCCACCGCCTCCAACCCCCCTTGATCCACAGAGTTTAGGGGACGACGAATGCCGGGTGTGTGGAAAGACGGGGGAGGCCAGCAGCGACTGGCCAGCCGCCGAGGAGCATTTGCACCTCGTTCTCGTGATCCACGGACTCGACCGCAAGCGCACGGACTTCGAGGAGATTGCGCGGTTTCCTCTGCACGACATAGGCGGACACCCCATGATCGGGCGCAAGAGCGCGGGCGGCCACCGGTCCAAAGCCCGACTTCGGCGGATCGGCGGCCGGTGTCCGCCCGGGTGGCTAGCGTGATCGTCATACATGGCTCTGCGACGAGAGGATCATCTGTGTCCGTTCTGCCCGCCCTCGCCCAGCTGGCTCCGGTGCGCGACGAGCACGCCTGGCACTTCCCCAACACGAATCTGCACCGCACGCACGTGCGGATGCGGGCCTGGCCCACCGCGGACGGAGCCGGCCACCTGGTCGTGGCCACCGACTTCATGCTCGGCGGCGGGCTGGTCAACATGGCGGAGTGTCTGTACCAGGCGGCGGTGCGGGAGTTCGGTGAGCCCGTCACGGTGGTGCGCCACTTCCCGGCCCACACCATGCTGGCGCGGGGAAACGATCGTTTCGACTTGCTGACCCTTGATGAGGCCGGGGTCGCCCGAATTCAGGCATGCACGGACGAGATCATCAAGCTGCTCGGCCCTGGCGTGCTGGGCTTTCCCGGCGATGAGGCAGCCGCCGACGGCGCCGTGACCACGGTGATGCCGCAGAGCGTGCAGATGGCCCGGATGCAAGCGGCGGCCCTGCGGCTGAAGCAGAGTGGCCACGGCACGGTCGTCGGCCGCGACCTCGATGCCGCCAGCCAGCTGTCGCTCGGTACCGGCGTGCTGGAACGGCTCGCGGACTTCCTCGCGAACGCCCTGGTGGAGGACGAGGGCACCGAACCCGGCGACGCGCGGGAGAGGAAGCTGGAGAAGATCGTCGCCACGCTCAAGGGCCAGGCATGGGAGCTGGTGGCCCTGGCCGACGAACTGGAAAGCGAGAGCCGCGCCCGCCGTTGACAGCTGGCCATGCCACCAGCGGACGATGACGCGGCCGTCCGCCGGGCCGTCCTGGACGATCTGCGCGCATACGTACGGCACCAGTTCGCCCTGTGGATCAGCAATCCCCAGACACCACACGGCCGTTCGGCCGACTGAAGCGGTACGCAGGACGGTGGTGCGGCCTAGGCCGTGGCCTCCTGGCCGCAGACCGGGAAACCGTAGCGGACGAGTGGCCAGGCAGCGGCAAACTAAGCTGAGTTGTGAGGAAGGGGACGGCTGTGGATGAGCGCTCCATCGCACGCGGTGTCGAGAAGGGCATCCGCAACGCTCGGCGCCAGCGTGAGCGACCGTCCTTGAGGCAGTACAAGGGTTGGCGGTTCCCCCTAGCGTTGATCCTTCGGTACCCGAAGGTGATCGGTTGTCTCGGACTGGTGTTCCTGGTTGTGCTGGCCAAATCTGGGAAGTCGTGACAGCCGCAGCCGCGTAGCGCGGAATACACCGCGCCGCTTCCGGCGCGCGGCGCAGTGCCCAGATGGCGCGGGCGGTCTACTTCGCGGTTGGGGCTGCCGAAAGCTAGTCACCGGGCCAGTGCGCCGACCCGCCGTGCCGGAGCGCCACGGTTCCCCGGAAGAGGTCGGTGCCAGGCCGGGTGCGCGGCACCCGCATCCCGATCGGCGTATATCGCCCGTGCGTGTACTGCGCCGCAAATCGAACATGCGGTCCAATCTTGTGGTGACGTCCTACGCCTTCCCTGACGATCTTCTGCAGGCCCAGCGGGACTGGTACACCGCGTACCGACAGCTCGCTGAGGCCAAGCACCCCGCGCAGACCACGGTGTTGCGGCGCAGGTTGCAGCGGCTGTCCGTGGAGATCAGCACGCATCCGTTCTGGGCGACCGTTCCGGGGCGAGGGCCCGCCGCGCGGATGGCACTGAAGCAGATGGCCTGGGATGCAGGGCAGGAGGAGAGGTCATGCGCTCGCTCCTGACCGGCATGAGGTGCGGATGGGCGGCCGGGTGTGAGTGACCTCCCGCCGGACCTTCCCCGCCTGCAGGTGCTGCGGACTTACCTGCGGCTGCAGTTGGAAGCGGTCGACGTGCGGATCAGCGAGATAGAACGTGCTGCCTCCAGCCAGACGCGTCCCACCGCCGGTGGGACGACACCGCCACACCCGACTCGCGGCCAGGAGGCAGTGAACGAGCTGAAGTGGTGGCGCTTTGTCCATGCCGGACCTGGCAAGGTCGGCGGCACGTTGCACCGCGGGGACTGCCGCCACGCTGCCGGCGGTGCCCTGCTCCCCCTGTCTCAGGCGAAGCTGATGCTCGAAGAGGGGGCCAGCCCCTGCCAGCAGTGCACCCCACAGACCCGGCTCCAGGAGCCGTAGACGCAGGGCCGCGCAAGGTCGTCGCTTCTGGTGGGACGTGATCCTCAGTAACCGACGTCGCCGAACGCTATCGGCCCGGATCCCGCACTGGGGCCGGGTCGATCACATGTTCGTGCTCACGACGCCCGGCGGCGGTGCCGCCGCGGAGTGCTCAGCGCCTTCATGAGCTCGTCGCGGCTCATCGTGGATCGACCGGGGATGCCGGCCGCGGTGGCGTGGGCGTACAGCTCGGCCTTGGTCATCTGTTCCAGTTCTGCCGTGCGGCCAGACCGGCGCTTCGCCGCGACCTCGTCGTCCGCGCGCGCGGCGGCGGCTGGTTTGCGGTCATCGGTCGCGCGTTCTTCGGCCCGCCGCACGCTGGCCTGCAAGGCTGCGGTGAGGTCGGCGAGTTCGGGCGATGTCGGTGTCGGCGGCGCTTCTGTCTTGGCCTGTACCGTGCCGCCGCTGTGTTTGGCCTCGACCAGTTCGCGGACGCGGTCGGCGTAGTCATCGCGATACTGCTCCGGGTTCCAGTCGTGGCTCATCGCTTCGACCAGGTGCACGGCTCCTTCCAGTTCCGAGGGCGTCAGCGGCGCCTGGGGGAGGGGGAGCGTGGGGATCTGCCGGTATGGGTCGCGTACTTCGTCGGCCCAGTGCAGGGTGTGCATGACCAGGACGTCGTCTTTGGCTTTGACCGCGACGAGGTACTCCTTGTTGTGCATCACGACGGTGGCGATCCCGGCTTTGCCTGACAGTGCCATGGCTTCGCGGAGCAGCATGTAGACGCGCGCGTACTCCTCGCCGCGGGGGGCCAGGTAGTAGGTGGAGTCGAAGTAGATCGGGTTGACCTGGTCCAGGTCCGCGAACCCGGTGATCGTCAGGCTTTTCGACCGGCCCGGGGCGATGTCGTCCAGTTCGTCTGGCTCCACGACTACGTAGTCGACGCCGGTGTCGTATCCCTTGACGATCTCCGAGAGGGGCACTTCTTCGCCGGTGCGCTCGTTGACTCGGTTGTTGCGCACGCGGTCGCCGGTGCCGCGCTGCAACTGGTGGAAGCGCATTGTGTGGCTCTCGATCGCGGTTAGCGCCTGGACGGGCAAGGTGACCAGGCCGAATGACAAGACGCCGCCCCATACCACTGCCACGACGCCCACCTCCTTGCTGATCACGACCATCGCACCGCCCCTTCGTTGTGATCGCTTCTTCGGGGCGCGCGCGTCCCAGGGCCTACGAACGCCGGGCAGTAGGAGAGACTGGACCGCGGCCCGGCGGCGCTGTTGTCCGGCCGATACTGCCGCCGCCGGGCACACCGGAGCTTCCTGGGTCTTCGCGGTCAACCAAGGTTGCCCAACATGGCAGCAGTTCCCGCGGGGACGTCGGACCGCGGCGACCGGGCGCGGCGCCAGGCGCTAGCGATGGCATTCACGCCGGGGCACGTGCCGTGATCAGCCGCGTAGACTGGCGCACTGACCGGAGGGGAGAGGGATGCCTGAAGACGAGATCGCGCAGCGGGAGCTGGCCGCACTGACGCGTCGCTTCGAAGAGGTCGCGGAGAAGACCGACCGCGAGTTCGGCATCGTCAAGAGCGACTTGACCGCACTGCGCCTGCAAGTCGGGAACCTCGATCAAAAAGTGGACCGGCTGGAAGGCCGTCTGGGGAATCTTGATCAGAAGGTGGACCGGCTAGAGGGCCGTTTCGACACGCTGAGCGAGAAGATGGACCGGAACCAGGCGCAGATCATCGAGCTGCTCTCGGGTCTGGTCGGCCGGGGCCCTAACGCCAGCTGAACCTGATTGTCCTCCAATGCCGACGGCCCGAACCCCACCATGGGGTTCGGGCCGTCGGCATTGGCCCTGTTTTGTGCCCTGCCGCTGACAACGTGACGCTGTCGGGGATCTTGAGTACGTGTTTCTCATCCGGAGCGTCGGGCTTGAGGGTGCCTTGGTCTGTTGAGGCTATGGGGTGGTCTGGGCTCAGTCCGCCCACACAGACCGTCTTCGGCGGCGTGTCGTTGACCATGGGGCAGGCCGCCCGAGACCATTGAGTCCGGCTAAGTCACAAAACAGGAGGATCTGGCATGTCGGATTCCACGTCGACCGGCAACCAAGCGTTCGTCACGGCGAGCCAGGAGGTCGTAAAACTTAGCAAGGCTCCGAGCAACGACATCAAGCTCAAGTTGTACGCGTACTTCAAGCAGGGGATCAAGGGTGACAACGACACCCCCGAGCCCGGCTTCATCGACTTCACGGGGAAGGCGAAGTGGAAGGCATGGACCGAGGTGAAGGGGATGTCGAAGGAAGAGGCTCAGAAGAAGTACATCGAGTTGGTTGAGGAACTGAAGGCGGCCGACGCCTGACGTTCTTGGTGTCGGGTCGCGCCACCTTCGGGTTTTTACTTGAGGCGAGGGTGGTCGACCTGGTCACCGAACTCGGCTTGGCCCAGCCCCCGGTGTCAGGTACGGGGAAGCTGAGGCTCAGCGGGTTGCGCGCCATGATCTCGGGCGGGAGATGCTTTGCCAGTCGAGGAAGCCTTGGACCGCTGAGCAGGGAGAATCCCTGAATGGCGGGAAACAGCGAAACCGGGGCGATCACGCTCTTGTCCTCGTGATTCTCGAGATCCCCGACAGCGTCAAGCAGTGAACTGAAGGCAGACCGCTCTCCTCGGTGCAGAGGAATCACTGCGAAGTCCCCAGCTGGCGGGCGCGGGCGGTGACTAGCGCGTGCCAGCGTTCTCGTACGGGGCCGTGGCCGTCGAGCCAGCGGACGGTGGAGTGGGATGGGTGGGGGAGGTTGCCCATGAAGTGGGCGATGTCGGTGAAGTAGGCGAAGTCGCCGGTGGCGGCGGTGAGTTCGTGGAGCCGGTCGATGGTGGCGGCCAGATCCTGGTGTGCGCCTTGGATGGCGTGGTGGAAGGCGAGGGCGATCTGCAGGAACCGGATCAGCCAGGGGAGTCCAGCGTCGGTGACCTCGGTGTGCAGGGCCTGGGCGCGGCCGGTGACATTGCGGTCGGTTCCGGCGTCTTTGATCAGGGCGGCGGTGTGGGCGAGCAGGGTGGTGGCGCGCTGGTCGAGGTGGTCGAGGAGCTGGTAGGCGAAGGCGAGTTCGTCGTCAGCGCGGACGGGGTCGGCGAAGGCGACGACAAGGGCGAGGCGGACCTGCGCTATGGCGCGCTCGCCAGGGGCGTCGTGCTGTTCGGCCTCAGCGCGCGCGGCCTCGAACGCGGTGATGGCTTGGTCGATGTCGCCGTGGGGCCAGTGGATGTCGCCGAGGACCTTGTGGTGGCGGCCTTTCCATCCCAGGGTGGGGACGGCGGCCAGGGCGGTGGGGAAGTCGCCGGCGATGCGGGCGAGGTTGGCCAGGCCGCGGCGGGCCTTGGGGGCGAGTCGGCCGCCGGCGTCTGCGACGTGTTGCATCCCGGCGCGGGAGGCGGCGTTGCTGCCGAGGTCTTTGTGCGCCTTGGCCCGGTAGTACACGGCCATCTCGGTCAGCTCGGCGGGCAGCAGGTTGGTGTCCAGGACCGCGGTGAGGCGGTCGACGGTGCGCTGGCGGTGCTCGTGCTGCCGGCGGACGATCGCGCTGAGCAGTTCGGCCAGAGCGTCGGCGGATGTGGCCAGGCCCGGGCGCGGATCACGGCCGTCCGGAGCGGTAGAGGTGGGTGGGGCGAGGGGTTCCCAGATGGAGTCGTCGGTGTAGGTGAAGGCCGCGTCCGTGAGCCAGCCCAGGTCGTTGAGGCGGTGGTCGCGGGCCAGGCGCAGGCCTTGGCGCAGGCAGGCCACGAGGAGCCTGCGGCTGGGGGCGAGGTCGGTGGTGTTGGCCCATTGGTCGCCTAGGGCGGCCAGGGCGCGGGTGGCGGCCTGGTGCCAGTCGGTGTCGGTCCAGCGGTCCTCGCTGTGGTCGTCGGAGCGCACGGCGGAGCGGATCGCGGCGTGCAGGTGGTAGGGCCACAGGGCGTAGGGGTCCTCGGTGACGAGTGGCCGGTCTACCAGGCGCCGGGCCGGGGCCTGGTGGGTGAGGCCGGCGGCGCGGGTGGCCAGGTCGAGGTCGAAGGCGTCCAGCAGCGAGGCGGAGCGCAGCACGTGCCGTTCCTCGCCGGTGAGGTCGGACAGGGTGCGGGCGAGGAGGGCGGGGAAGGTGCAGTCGAAGTCGGCCGCGACGGGGATCTGGCCGGTGCGGCGGATCTCCAGGAAGCGGCTGACGGCGAGGTCCAGGTGGAGGGGGAGGCCGTGGGAGCGGGCGGTGATCACGTCGCGGATGTCGGCGCCGATGAGGGGCTGGCCGCCCGCGACCAGGCGGCGGGCGAGGTGGGCGTCGCAGTCCTCGGGGGACAGGTCGCCGATCAGATGCTGTCGGCCACCCGGCTCGGCTGCCCGGGGTCCGGGCACCACCTGGTCAGCCGGGGCAGCCAGGCCCGGCCAGGCGATGGGGCCGGTCCAGTCGAGCTCGCCGTGCAGCGCGGGGTCGGCCCACGACAGACGGCTGCGCCCGCTGATGATGAAGAGCGTGTTGGGCATGAGCCAGACCAGGCGCTGCAGCAGGCGCTCGAAGTCGCGGTGGCGGTCGGCGGTGTCCTCGAAGGTGTCCAAAAGGACGATCGGGGTCGCCGTCTTCTTCGGGGGAAGGCGGCTGAGCTCCCACTCCAGCAGATGCGGATAGTAGGAGAGCGCCTCCAGGTCGGGGGTGGCCTCCAGCAAGGAGGCGGTGCGCGAAGCGCCCGCTAGGGCCCGGGCGCGCTCGTGGCGCTCGCGCAGCGCCTTCACCAGCGCCGCGGTGACCTTCCCGGCCGCGGACCCGACCACGCCGGGCAACTGCAGGGCGTGGGCGACCTCGCTGACCGCGGCCTGCGTCTGCTGGGGCAGCACGGTGGACAGGCGGCCCATCAGCCCGGTGCGCCGCACATACTCCTCCAGTGGCTCACCGGGGTGGGTGTGCTCCCAGTACTGGCGCAACGCCAGGTCGAAGGAGGTCAGGGGGCGGCCGAGGGCCCCGGCGAGCGCGAGGCGGATCGTCAGGATCACCCGCTCGAAGTCCGAGCCGCCGGTCGAGGCGGAGCGGGCCAGGTCGATCCGGATGGGCAGGAGCCGCTCGGTCCAGGCTGGTGCACCCCAATGAGCGGGGCGGTCTTCAGCGGCGGTGAGCGCGGCTTCGAGCTTGCGCAGCAGCGTGGACTTGCCGACTCCGCCCACGCCGTGAAAGACGGTCACGTTCGTGCGGGGCGCTTCGAGATCCTCCACGTCGAAGGCCGCATCCTTGATGCGCTGCAGGTGTTCCTCCAACGCGGCGGCCACGACGGCCCACTGGCGCTGCCGGTTGGTGAACGCCTCATCGACCTCGAAGCGGTCGTTGGAGCTGAACAGCACACGAAGGTCGGCCATGGTCCTGGTCCCCCCACAGATGATCGTCTGGGCACCAACGGTATTCCGCCCGGGACCTGGACGGCAGCACGGTGGTACGCGCGGGGCCGATACCCCGCCGGTGATGGACGGGAACTCGGCCACGAGACAATGATCCTTTTGTTCCCTATTGAAGGTGGTTCTCGTGCACGATCCGACATCCCCCTCGTCCAACTCCCCGCAGCCGTCCCCTGGCGGCCCGGCCGACACCGGCGGCTACGAGACCGCCGTCGAAACGGTGGGGCTGGTGATCGCCTGGTACAGCCGGCAAATCCTGGCCGAGCGCCGCTCCGACACCCCCGATCCCGAGCGGCTGGAGCAGCTGATGGCCCAGCAACGGGCGTGCGTGCAGGACCAAAGGCGGCTGGAGGAAGCGGGCCCCGAGGAGGCCGCGCGGATCACCGCGGTTTACGCGGCCCGCTTGAAGGAGCTGGAGGACTCCGGACCACAGTCGTAGAGGCCGGGCAGGGGGAGGGCGGCCACGGCAGCGGGCCCGGGAAGCCGGTGCGGCTGCAGGTGCGAGGGCATCAGCGGCCACGCCAGCCTCGCGATGTGGGCAAGTTCGTCGCGGTAGTGCGGCAGTTGGGCCCGCAGACGGCGCTGCACGGCCCAAAACTTCTCCGCCTCCCCAGAGGTGTAGGGCCGACTCTGCTCGGCGAGCAGGGCACCGGCCGCACCAGTCGGCCGCGCCCAAGAGTCCTGTGGCGTGCGTTCGTTGCGGTAGACCACGGTCGTGTCCCGCCGCAGCACCATGACGGAGTCGGCCACCGGTACCTGTTCGGCGGCCGCCACCGCATCGGCAAGCGCCGAGAAGTGGCTGTCGTGCCCACCGGCGGTGGTGAACCGGGCAGGCCCTCCAAGCTGGCTCACCTGGGCGTAGCGGTCGGCGGTGCCCTGCCGGGAGTCCGCCGCCCGCACCGCCAGGACCACCAACTCCACCCGGTAGCCCGCTTGCCGGTACAACATCGCCCCGGCGGTGAAGTGGTCCGCGTTGCCGGGGGCGATCTCGATGACTACGTCCCCGCGCCGTTCGCGCACGTAACCCTCGGCCATCGCTTGCCAGGCCCGGTAGTCGAAGCGGATCCGGGCACCGGCCGTGCGCGGCTCCTCGCTGAGCAACTGCAGGTAGTCCGGGTGGTAGGCCTTGAACGTATCGCCGCTGATCCGGGTCGCCCGGCCTCGCAACGCGCGACGCAGCAGCGGTGTCATCCCGGTCTTGCCGGCGCCAGGCTGGCCCATGACGTACACGACGACCGGCTTCTCCTGCGGCGTGATGCGGTCAAGGACGGACGGCACGATCAACTCGTCGAAGATCCAGCGATGCTCGGCGGCGGAGAGCCGGTGATAGTCGACCCCGGGCGCCTCCCGCCGGACCTGCGCGGTACGCCGGACCGGTTCGGCGAACGCGGCGGCCCGCTCGGCGTCACGCCGCACAGCCAAGGCCCAATCCTGCGGCAGCCGCGGATCGTGGGCGCGCCGGTCAGCGTCGGCGAGCTGCTGGCGAAAAGAACCGGTCTCCGCCGCGCTCCACGGGCGCAACCGCTCCGTGAGCACCGCATCGCGCGCGCCCGCAGGGCGCATCCACTGCCCGCCGACAGCGAGTTCATTGCTGTACACGACCTCGGCGCCGCGCCTCACGACGACGACCCGGTCGACCAGGCGCTCGGCCTCAATGTCCGCCAGGGTGGTGGGCAACGCTGCCGCGCAGGCGTCGTGGTTGTCCCAGGACACGTACCGGGCCCGGCCTTCGTCGGCGAGCCGCAGGTACCGGTCCAGCACACCGAGTTGGCTGACGGCCTCGGGCACGGCCAAGGCCACGACCTCAATCCGGTACCCGGCCTGGCGGTAGGCCGCCACCGCGCCCCGCCACGCGGCCGGTTCGGCCAGGGCCTCCTCCACCACCACGTCGTACCGGCACGCGCGAGCATGGGCTTCAAGTTCGGCCTGCCAGCGATAGGTCTCCGGCCGCACGCGCACCCCAGCCGTACGCACATCCTCCGTCAAGTAGGCGGCGTAGTGCGGATGGACGGCCTTGTAAGCGTCACGGTCCACCCGCACCGCACCACCACGCCGCCCAAGGGCCGCGTGCACCAGATCCATCACGAAGCTCTTGCCGCTGCCGGCCTGCCCGAAGACGAACACCACCACCGGCCGCTGCTGGACCACAGCGCCCGCCGTCCACTCCGGCACGATCACACCGGTGAACACCTCGCGGTACTCCTCTGCCGACATCACCGGCCCGATGCCTTGCTCGGTCACCGTTCCGCCCGGCGCGGTCCGTGCGCCTCGTACCAGTCCAGGAAGTCGGCGACGGAGCCGTCGAAGTCGTGCCGGATGAGCTGGAGTACGGCTCGCTGGTCGTGCCCCGGCCGCCACGTACCCCTGGTCCCCTCACCACAGCCGCACCGGCACGTACCCGGGTCATCGACGTAAGTGACCGCGCTACGCGTCGCCGACGGGGTGGGATCCGGCTGTCCCACCCACTGGTCATACACCGGGTCCCCGGGCCCAAGGATTGTGCCGGAGAACGCGCGGCGTCCCCGCTCGTCCGTCGCCCATTCCTCGATCGCGATGGCCATCACCACGAGCCCGGTGTCGCGGCTGACCACGACAGCGAAGCGCTGTGCCAGCGCGTGCTCGGCCAGCACCCACCAACCGCGGGCGGCGTCATAGACCTGCTGGGGCAGCATGGTCGCGTCGTGTCCGCGTAGTTGGCGGGGGAGGAAGGGGTGGTTGTCGGGCTCGTAGACACGGGCCCCGGGACGGATCCGCAGCACGTTGCGCTCCTGGTTCTCGGGCGGTTGCCCCTCACCCTAGCCAACGATCAGCATACTGGTCCAGTGATTGTAAAAACGGATAGAAGACCAGTTGAAAGTTCGTTCTTGCGGCCCGCGGGCCCGCACCGACAGCCCCACCGTCCGGTCCTGGGCTGCCGATTGAGTGGAAGACCAGGTCACCTGACGGGGCGCCGACGGGCGGCTACGGTGACCGCCGTGGTCAGGAACATGCTGAAGCGGTTCGGGATGCCCGGTGTCGTACTGCTCGTCACCGCAGCGGTGGTGACGGTCCGCCAGTTTCGAGAGGTGTCGCTCGCCGAGGTGCTGGTGGCGGCGGTCATCGCCGCCGCGCTGCGGGCCGGGCTGGGCTTCGGCGTGCTGTCGGAGGCGACGTTCCGGGGCATTGTGCGGCAGGACATGACCTGGGAGGTCTACCGGCAGCAGGCATGGGAGCCGAGCCAGGCCGATATGGCGGCTGAGGCGGAGCAGATGCGCCGGGTCGACGCCCGGGTGACCGCGTTCGCCGACGAGTACGGCATGGAGAGGATCTCGCTGGCAGTGGCCGGCGCCCATCTGGGATGGTGGGGCGCCGCCGAATCCATCCGTCCGGACAGGGCACACGCGCACATCGAACTGGGGCATTTCTGGTTCTTCCCCGAGGGTCTCACGAGCCTGCCGCACATCGTGGAGCACGAGCTGGCCCACATCCAGCGTCGTGACACCCGCACGCACGAGGTGACGGCGGCGTGCGCCGTAGCGCTCACCGTGCTCTGGGCCGGGCTGCTGCCGTATGCGTACGCGGCCGTCGCGATCGCCGCCACCGCCCTTGCCGTGACGGCCTGTTCATGGTGGGCCGAACTGGCCTGCGACACGATCGCCGCCCGCCAGTGCGGCCGCCCGGCTGCACTGGCCGCGCTCAGCTACATGCTGGGTGAAGCCCAGGCGCTGCCGGGGTGGGCGCGCCTGCTCCACACCGCGACCATGCTGCGCAGCCATCCGCCGACGCGGCTGCGCCTGTGGTGGGTTCGCCGCATCCCGTCCGTCCCCGCCTCCCTGGGGGAGGCTCCCACTGCGGGGTGGGGCATCGGCTGCTGACCGTCGGCAGCGCGTCCAGAGAGCTCGCCAAAGATCGGTCGGCCGCACCGCCGCGACGAACGTGGCACGCGGCGGGTCATGGGCGTTGATGCCCCGGGCGGTCCACTGCACATATCCGTGCTGGCCGACGGAGCCATGGAACTCGTCGGCCCTGCAGAGATCGTCGCCCAGGGGACCGTCAACCTCCCCCGCAGCGACCGGGTCTTGTGAAGGCCGCCAGGTTCTCCGGCTGGTCAGCCCTGTGGGGTGGCGGGCCAGTGCTGGACGCGCAGGATGAAGATCGTGGTGAAGCGGCGGTGCTCTTGGTACCAGACGATCAAGCGGCCTTCCGCGTGGTCCAGGAGCCGGGAGACTCCCGACTCCTCGGCCGGCGGATCACCGAGGTACTTCACCGCGGCGGCATCGGCCAGGCGCTGTGCCAGGCGCTCGACGTCACTGCGGACATCTGGGTCCAGGCCGCCGACGACGTGCGCCGCATCGGGCAGGTACTCCCAGGTCCAGTCGCTCACGCGGCGATCTCGCGGCGCGCCTCATCCAACAGGACCGCGATCTGGGCCGATGCCTCCCGGGCCGCATCCAGCGTGTCTGCCTGCGCCACCTGCCGCTCTAGTTCGGCCAGCCGTGCCGCACGCTGAGGGGACCGGCGCAGCGCCACGAAGACGCCCCAGCGGTGCAGAAAGGTGTGCATGGGCACGGTGCTGTCGGTCTGGACCGCTTCCTCCCACGCAGTGTGGAACTCGGCTTCGAAGCGGACCGCGGCGGCGAGGTCGAGGGTGCGCACGGCAGCCCGCAACGCCTGCTCCGTCAACGGCGGCATCGCGATCAGCGCCTCACCCAATGGCTCCGGATGCCGGTCGGGCTGGCTGCTCATGCACCGCTCCCTGTCCCTATCTCGTCGGCTGCTGCCGGGCGGCGGTCACCGCCGCGCCCCAGTCTGCCGCACACCCGGCGCGAAGTCCCGGCATAGTCGGGAAGCCATCGCTACGCCGCCAGAACCCGCAGGCCACTGGATTGGAGGCCTGAGCCCGACCGTCGCCGCGGCCTTTGTGTTTCTGGCGTGCCGGGGACCGGCGCAGGGGAGTCGGCGCACAGCAGGGCTGCAAAATGTATGCCTAGCGTCTGTCTAATCTTCGCCCATTGCACGCCTAGTGTGGTGTAGGTTTGGGGTATGAGTGATGGCCAGTTCGACAGTGTGGAAGCGTTGCTGGAGGAAGCGCGGTTGACGGCGTGGATGCCGACGCCGGCCGAGCGCTTGCGGCTGCGCCAGGCGGCCGGCCTCTCGCGTGCCCAGGTGGCCGCGGCGGTGGGTGTCGGTCGGCAGACGGTCGCCAACTGGGAGTCGGGTGACACCGATCCGCAGCCGCCAGGGCGCGTCAAATACCTGCGCCTCCTGGAAGGTCTTGCCCAGCTCCACCCCGCCCCCACGCAGGCACCCGCGGAAACCGCCGCCTCGGCGGCGCCTTCGGCTGCGTTTACCGCGCCCCAGAGTGCCTGGGGCTCCGACGGCCTGGCCGTGCAGGGCGAACCCGCCCCGTGCGTGCGCTGCGGCGTCGTGACGCCTTACAAGGCCACCGACGGCCGCTCCCTGCACGTCGGCGGCATGTGCCAGCCTCCTGCCGCCCCGCCAGCCGAACAACCCGCCAACGCCTCCGCCACGCCCTCGGCCCCGACCTCGGCCGCTGCGGCCTCACCCGTACCGGCGCCGGTGCCCTCGCGGCCGCAGCGCCGAGCCAAGTCGGCGGCCCGCGCCCAAGCGGAGACCACCGGCCTGATCGCCCGCGCCGTACACGAAGAGCTGGAGCGCGCCGAGGGCGACGCCGACGCCGCACTTCAGGCTCTGATCAAGCGAGCCATCCCGGACGTCATGCGCCTGTTCGACGAGACCCGCGCCACCGCCCGCTACACCTACACGGCCTACCCCGCGCTGCCCGACATCCTCAAGAAGCCCTCGAAGAAGGAACCGGACCAGATCTGGGAGGCCCGCCCCAACTTCCACCACCCCGGCTACTCCCTCAAGACATCCGGCAGCATCAAGGTCACCGCCTTGGATGCCAACGCGGCCTACCTGTCCGCCCTCAAGTGCTGGTTGCCGATCGGGAAGTTGGAGCACTCCACCGGCAGCGACGGCGTGGACCCCAAGCGCTCCGGAGTCCACCTGATCACCCCTGCCGAATGGCGCCACCCGCGCTTGCCCGACCCGCTCGGTGACCGCGACGAGCCCGGTGCCCTGTGGGTCACCGACGCCACCTTGCGCCTCCTGCTGCGCCTTTCCGGGCCGAAATTCGGGCTTCTCGACGCGCCCGTAATTCACGAGTCGTGGACGTCCGGCGCGACAGAGAATTTCCTGGACGCCCTGCGAAAGACCCTCACGGCGGCGCGGGAGACGGCTATCACCGAGGATGACACCATCACCGAGGAATACATCAAAGCGATGTATTCGAAGTTCATTTCCACGATGGGTGAGTCGATTTATAACCGCGACATCGAGCGCCCGGACTGGATGCACATCATCCACAGCCAGGCGTACGCCAACCTGTGGGGCAAGGCGTACAAGGCCCACCAGGGCGGCTTGGACGTCATCGCCATGATGGGCACCGACGAGCTGCACGTCACCGGCGACTGGCGCCAGGTCTTCCCCGAAGGACGCGGCGTCACCCAGATGAAGATCAAGTACAGCGACGCCAAGGCATCCGGTGAGTACACCGTCGGTACGGTGGCCCGCTGATGGCCGGCTCCAGCGGCCGCTGGCGAAACATCGGCCACTACAACGCCCGAGGCATCCACGGGGGGCGGGCCCTGGCCGAGGGCATCGACAAAATGGTGACGGGCATCGAGTCCCCCGTCGACTCCGAGCGCGGGCTTGCTGCCCGACTGCGCTACCTGACCGCCTCCGACGCCGGCTACGAAGCCATGGACCGCGCAGGCGTCCACGTCCGCCCCCGCACCCTGATCGCGTGGCTGGCCGAGGAACAAACGCCCAGCAAAGCCAACCTCACCCGCCTCGACGCTGCCTACTGGGAACTGCGCCGCCGTAACGTGGTCGCCGACCTCAAGCGCCGGCTCAACAAGGGCGGCCGCGGCACCCGCATCGAGATCGACCCGGTCGACCAATCCCGCGTCCACAGTCGCCATCGGCGCGATCTGGAGCGTGGTCTGGAAACCCGCGTCATCAACGTGCGGGGCAATGTGTGGGACCGTGCCGTCGACGCCTGGATCGCCGGCAACGAGCCAGAGCTGGAAGCAATCTGGGACGAGATCATCCAAGGCGCCCTGGGAACCGACTGGGACGCCTACACCTACGTCTCCTCCGTCGGCTGGGCAGCCTGACCTGCTGGTCGGTAGGTGCGCCGCACCTACCGACCAGCAGACACCCCGCGCTCCCGCCCCGTCATAAGCGACTGCCCCAGCCTGTCCGCCACTTCGTGACCTACCCGAAGTGCCCCCAATGCACCGCGATGATCAGCAGCACACCCGCCGCGGCGAACGCGGTCCCGGCGACGATCGTTCGGGCCGTCGGATGCCGCATCTTCGGGATCTGCGCCGCCGCCAACCAGATGCCGCCGAAGACCAGCAGCAGGCCGGCGATCTCGGCGAGGAGGAGGCCGGTGTGATGCATCAAAGCAAGGCCCATGCCCGGAATCGTCCCGCGCTGGCGCGTCGGCGTCGAGGAGGTAGGCCCACCGACACAGGAGTAGATCAAAGCGCGCTCACAGTCTGTTTTCCCAGGTAAACACGCTGTGCTGCGGGTGTGAGGCGATGACTGCGGCCGTATTTCCGCACCATCGCGCCCCGGGGGCAGGCTGGAGGAGTGGGAGAGAGGTCGGCATGCGTGTCCCGGACATCCGGATCGGCGAGACCTACCAGGTGAAGGTCCCTCAGAGGCTTCCGCCCGCCCTGCGCCGCCCTCCGCAGACCGAGAGGGAGTTCATCGCCTACATGCGACTGCCCCGGCACTGTGGTCACCGCTTCGAACTCACCGTCACCGACCTCGATGCCGAGAACGCCACCGTCGACGGTTACGAGACCGCCACCACCAACCGCACCACCGTGCCGCTCACCCCCGAGCAGGCCGAGGCGCTCGGCCTGCCCACCGGCTCCGCGTACGAGATCGACGGCTTCGTCACCGACACCGACGGCAACGAAGCCACGTTCACCGTCACCGTCGCCTACACCAGCCTGCCCGCCATCTGGCTGCGCCCCCTGGCCGAACCCGTCCCCATCGCCCCCAGTAGCGCACGCTTCTACCGCGCACGGATCCGCAAGAAGGCCACCGGTCTGTCCGCCGACGATGTCGACCGCGCCGCCGACGAAGCACAGGAACACGAACGCGAACTCGCCGGGCAGGCACTCGACAGCTACCAGGCCGAGGAATGGCTGCGCACCGCAGAGGTCGAACACCACGAATGGCGCCGGATATCGTCGCTTATGACGGAAACGGGGATGGTGACGTACGACCCCAGCAAAGACCCGCAAGGCGCCGAAACGGATCCCTGAATCCGAAACCCTGTCGACTCCGAGGCCACGGTGTGCTGGGACGCTGGCAGATGAGGGGACGCCCGGCCAGGGCCTGCGCCAGCCCCAGTCCGGTACCGAATGCGTCGTCGGCCGTTGGACACGGTAAACCGTCCGACGAAGGAGAATGCCGTGCCCGACCCTCGCACCTTTCAGATCCCCACTGACCTCGACCGCCGCCACCCCAAAGAGATCACCGAGTGGATGAGCAGCGTGGAGGATGACGAGACGATCTCGGACGCCGACGTCTTCCGCGCCCGAGAAGCCGTCACCCACGCCCTCGGGATCGACTGACCGAGGCCCACGGCACCCGATGGCGTCGTGCTGCTGCACCGAGCAGCAGCACGACGCGTTGCAGCAGCACGCTGCGCCCGTACTCCCCTTGCTGCTCATGGTCCTGCCGCTCGAAAGTGCAGCGCAGCATTTGCACGCCCCAGGCGGCACACGGCTGCTGCGCGTGCAGCAGGCTGGCCTGGTGGAGCAGCAGCTCGGTGCAGCAACCGCCTGGCTCCTGCCATGGCAGTGGCGGGTTTTCCCCGGTGTGGTCTCCGACCTTCGGACCGGGCTATACCGTTGTGGGACACGCCAGTTCTGCCCTTACGGAGCCCTCGATGAGCGAACAGCCGGCCCCCGCCGACACCGCCCGGCAGCAGCTGGAGCCCGCGGCCGCCGTCGCCGTGCGTGCGTACGCCGCCAAGACCCGCGCCAACGCCGACCAGTTCGCCGCCGTCCTGGAGGACATCGCCACCAACGGCCTGCCTTCGGTGGAGGACTGCACCCCCTGGGAGGAGCTGCGCGAGGCCCACCTCGCCCGTCTTACCGCCCAGCGCCCGGCCGTCGCCTGATGGCCCCGCAGCACTGCCCACGCCGCGCCCGCATCGCCTTCTCCGACTCCGCCACCAAGCAACTGGAGAACATCACCAGCGAAGCGGAGATCCACGCCCTGGACCGCGCCCTGGTCGTCATCTCCGTCCAACCGGACATCGGCGAGCCGATCCACGGCGACACCACCGGCCCCCAGCTGCGCCAATACACCGACGAAGTCGAGTCCGTACGCGTCCTGTACTTCGTCACCACCCTGCGCACCGTCGTGGTCGTGGCGTACATCGAGGTCTAACCCGCAAAGGAGTCCAGGTGCCCTCCGATGTCAACCAGCTCACCGCCGGCCGGAAACTCACCTCGCTGCGCAAAGTGCTGGACTGCCCCGCCACAACGACTCGGCTCCGGCAGGGACCTGACGTAGAGCCGGGGGCAGATCGCTTTCCTGTGCCCCGCACACGCCGCAGCCCTGCCCGGTTGGTCCGGCACCACCACGGGCGCCGACAACCGGTACGCCTGGCCTGCGGGACCGTCATGGACCTCCGGCCGACCGAGCAAGTGCTCCAGTCACACGCCGACCTGTGGCTGACACCCTGACCGGAAGCGCACCACGTCCACTTGCACCAAGGGGAGGAACGCCACATGGCAGTCGAGTTCGAGTCGTTGCAGGAAGCCGCCCAGGAACTGGGCGACGACATCAGCACCCACGACAAAGCCGGGCTGGAAGCCCTGAGCGACGCACACCTCCGCGAGCAGTACGACGCCCGCGACGAGCTATACGAGTTCATCGACGGCCTGTGGGACAAGACCAAGGCCGACGTGCCCGACGCTGGGGCACGCGATGAGTACGCCGGGCTGGCCGGGCTGCGCGACCTGGCAGCAGCCCTCAGGAACAACGCCAGCGACATCCTCACGGAACGCGAGGGCTGAACCGCACCACACGGCTGCGCCGCTGCCCTTTAGCGCGAGGCGGCCGGAGAGTACATCGAGGCCAGGGCCAACACCGTCTCGAACATCATGGCCCGGTCCGTCGGGTGCCCCTCAGCGACCGTGCGTACCACCTGGACCATGCCGGAGGTGTCCTGCCGCTGGACCGCGCGGAGGTAGGCCGCCACGTGATCGAAGATGACCGCCATAGGCGCGGGCGACTTCCCGCAGCCAGCCGCGTGACTGAGCCAGTCGGGGTGCACAAGATCGGCCAGGGCCTCGAACTGTTCTGCGGTGAGCGCGAGCCCCGGCTGTACCTTGGCGAATGGGTTCCGCACCTCATCCGGCGCGTACTGCACGACGTCCTCGGCAAACTGGAGCATGAGGTAAGCAAGGCCGCCAGCCCCGAACTGGGCCTCGACCACCGAGCCGATCGAGTTCACCGCGCGCTGATCGCCCGCCGCCGCACGCTCCACCATTGCTGCAGCCGCTGCTCGCACCGCCTCGCGGTTCTCGTCGGTCAGTTCCATCACGTGCTCCTTCTGCTACAGCCAAGATCTCGACGCCGCGCTCATCCTGTGGCAGATCGCCAGACCCTAGCCACCGACCGCCGCAGTGGGAAATCGGAGTCAGGCCGCCGCACCACGATGCGCCCACCACTGCGGAAGAGCCGAGTGGTTCCACCGCCCAGCCGTACCCTTCGGCCAGGGCCACGATCTTCGATGAGTATCACCGGGCACCAGCACTCGGTGGCTGGATCGACGATCTCGTCCCCGCGACGGATGTCCTCCACCAGGACCACCAGCTCAACCCAAGGCTGGACGGCAGGGCGCACCACGCGCCCGGTGAGCACACCCACGCTCTTCTCCCCATGTGATGGGCCCCTGGTCAGGGAGCCCGTGGCTCTTGTTCGGCTGGACACCACTGAGCGGCGCCCGCGCATGGCCGCGCTCATCCAATCACCTGGCCGACCGCATGCCGCTTGCGGGCTCCAAACCGTTCTCGCTCCAGCTTGCCGGTGGCCGCAATCAGCGATCCGGAAGCCAGCGTTATGAAGCTTTGTTCTGCTGCTCCAGAACGAACCGGTTTCGCTGGTGCTACCGACGCGGGGCTGCGGGCACCCGGGAACGGTGCGCCGCTCCTGGTCGGGCCCTCTTCTCCCACATCAGCCGACCGCGTGCAGGGATCCGCGGCGCTTGGCGGCGGCGGCCTTCTTCGCTGCGGCTTGGGCGGCGCGCTTCTTGCGTTGCTGGGCGAGCTGGTCCTGGTACGCAGCCACGGCGCGGTGGTAGTTGTCGACGAAGCCGGGGACGTCCAGGCGGTCGTCCTTCGGCATGTCCCGGACAGCGGCGACGGCGTCCTCAGGGGAGTTGTAGCCGGCCAGCATGGGGTTGATCTGGTAGACGCCGTTGCGGACCTTCGTGACCAGCTTGGCCAGCTCCAGGCTGCGCAAGGCGGCATTCACGCTGGGGCGGCTGAGCCCGAGCAGCTGGCCGATGGTGGCCTGGTCAATGGTGATGCGGCCGCCGGCCTCGCTGAGGGCCCGCAGCTTGAGCAGCGCTCGGTAGGAGGCGGGCGGAAGGTCCAGATCAGCCAACAGGCTGTCGGCGTTGACGGCGGCGAATCGCAGCGTGCTCACTGGGGTTCCCCTTCCTCCTGGCGCTGCGCGCGCTTTAGACGGCGTACAGCGCGCTCCGCGGCACGCTGCTCGCGCAGTTCCTCGATGGCCTGGCGCATGTGCTCCAGCGACGGGAAGCGCACCAGGTCCGGCAGACTCGCGTCCTTGCGGATCTTCGAGATGGTGTCGTACTGCTCGACTTTGACATACCGGTTCTTAGTACCGGCGGTCTCCGTGCCGGGGATGAACTCCGCCACCCGGTAGGAGTAGGGCGGGTTGAACTGGTAGCAGCCGCGCTTCACCTTGAAGACGATGCCATGGCTCATGATGACCTGCAGGGTCTCGGACGCCTTGGTCCGGGAGACATCCAGGACCGTCGCCATCTCATCCTGGGTCAGGTAGATCTGGCCGCCGGCGCGCTGGCAGGCGATCAGCAGCAGGATCATCCGCAGGGGCAGCGCCTCGCGGAAGTACTGGGCGATCAGGAAGAGGAACTCCAAGGAGTCCATGGAAAATGCGTTCGGCTGGCCCGGATCGCTGCTGTAGAACTCCAGCGGCCGCCGTTCGCTCTCCAGCGTCAGCTTCCGGTCCGGGTAGCGCCTGGCGACCTCGTCCAGGTCCTTCACTGGCGACAGGGGTTGGCCCCACGCCTTGATCGCGTCATCGACGGGGACCTGCGGGCGCGGTACGCGCCGCGGGCTCGACTGCTGGCCCTCCTGGGGCTCCAACGCCACCGGCGCTCCTCTCCACTTCCGTTGATCAACGTCGGCAGCAGTATGTCAGCCACGCCGACACAAACGTCGGTCTCACTGACGTTCCGCGTGTCTTGTGTCCCTCCAGGGGGGACACAACTCCGTCCGGACCGTACGGCGAGACGCGAGCCGACCGACTCCGGACGCCCCGGCCCACAACGCACCGCAAAACGTCGGCCTCGCTGACGTTTTGGCTCGAACCCTGTCGGCCGCACCGACATTTCGCGGTCGATGTGTACCCCCAGGAGCGACACATCGAAGTCGATCTGTCCCTGCTGGAGGTACACATCTCCCCAACTACACCCGATCTGACCTGCGAAAACACATCTCCGTACCCTCTTAGAGGCCGGTAGCCAACCTGCAGCCCGGACCCCGCCATGGCTGAGCTCGCTTCGCATGCGGCTCCGTGAGCCAGCTGCGGACCGTAGGTAGCAGCAACGGTGCTGAGTCTCGGGTGCTGGCAGCCGTGACGAACAAGCCAACAACAGCGCGGCGGGGCCCGGTGGATGGTCCGCCGCGCGGCCTGGCGGCCACTCGGCTCCCGTACCTCCGCACGCCAGAATGCGTCTGTCGCTCCAATGAAGTTCCGTTCTGTGGCTAATGTATTGACCGGCCAAGAGCATTCAGCCAATCTCAAAGTGCGCTTTGTGGTCCCAGCCTCAGGCCTTTTCGGTTTTCCGCAGCTACCTTTTCCCGGTCCATTCCCGTGGTTTTCTTCTTTCACGGACCGGCGGAATTACCCGGGGCCTCCTGGCTCCCGGGGAGGTGCTGTGTTTTTACGGACTCTACCCCGCATCACGGAGTGATGCATCAGGAACGGCAAGGTAGACACGAAAGGGGTACCCAGGGTATCGTTGCCCTTGAACCTGCAGCGCAAGGTCAGTCCAGGCAGGCATCGGTGACGCCAGGTCATGAACTGGTACCCCATCACCCGAAGCCGCTCCCGACAGGTAGCTGTCGACTCACCGTCACCCCTCCTTATAACCTGCCAGCTTGGACCCTCACCACGAGAAGCCCAGCACATGCCGAACCCGCCTGCACCACCCCCAGCATCTTGCATGAATTCCGGAGGAATTCATAAACAATTCCGGAGGAATTGTTTCAACCCCCGGAGGGGGTTGGCATCTTTACGACCCGTAGGGTCGTGCGTCGTTCCTGCGGAGCAGGAC
>NZ_JARHTQ010000026.1 GCF_029223525.1 Streptantibioticus ferralitis
GAAGCTAAGCCTTTCAGCGCCGATGGTACTGCAGGGGGGACCCTGTGGGAGAGTAGGACACCGCCGAACAAATTGTGAACAGCCGTTCTCCCGGGCCCTGTTGAGGGCCCCGGGAGAACGGCTTTTTGCGTTGCGCGGCTACAGTGGTCAGATGCGATACGAACTGGTCATCTTCGATAACGACGGTGTCCTGGTGGACAGCGAGCCGATATCCAATCAGATCCTCGCTGGCTACCTCACCGAGCTCGGGCACCCGACCTCCTACGAGGAGTCGATCCGCGACTACATGGGTTCCGCCATGCACCGTGTCCACGAGCTCGTCATGGAGCGGTCAGACCAGAAGCTGCCCGCTGACTTCAACGAGACCTTTCACAGCAGGGTTTTCGATGCCTTTCGGCGGACCCTGCAGCCGGTGGCCGGGATCGGTTCCGTACTGGATGACATTGTGTCGCGCTCCATCCCGTACTGCCTCGCCTCGTCAGGAAGCCATGAACGCATCCGGGTCGCCCTGCGGACGACCGGGCTCTACTCGTACTTTGACGAGGAGCGGATCTTCAGCTCGCAGGACGTCGGCCGTGGCAAGCCCGAGCCGGATCTCTTCCTGTACGCGGCGAAGTCGATGGGTGTTCGCCCCGAGCGTTGCGCCGTGATCGAGGACAGTCCGGCGGGTGTCCAGGCCGCGGTGGCGGCCGGGATGGACGTGTACGGGTTTACGGCGATGACGCCGCCCGCCGAACTCGCTGGTGCCACCGCCCTGTTCGCCGACATGTCGGAGCTTTCGCGGCTGCTGGGCTGAGTGCCGCTGCCCAAGGGATACCAATCAGTAGTTCCGGGCCGTACGCTCCACCCCCATGGACGCACGTTTGCGGCACGGCCGGGCCTCGCTCGCCGTCAGCTTCTTCGTGCAGGGGGTGGTCTTCGCACTTCTGGTGACCAGGATCCCTGCTTTGCAGGATCGTTACGGCATCTCGGATGCCCTGTTGCCGGTCTTCCTCGCTGCGGTGCCGGTGCTGGCCGGGGTCGGAAGCGTGTGCACCGAGCAGGTGGTCAAACGCGTACGGCCGACGCTGGTGCTGCGCTGTGTGCAACCGTTGGTCTGCCTGGCGCTGGTCGGTGCGGGCTCGGGTAGCGCGCTGTGGCAGTGCGCGGTCGCCCTGGCGCTGTTCGGGATCACGGTCGGTGGGCTGGACGCGTCCATGAACATGCTCGGGGTCAGCCTCCAGCATGCGTATGGGCGGAGCATCATGCTCGGCTTCCATGCCGCGTACAGCCTGGGCGGGATCGCCGGGGCGTCGCTCGCCTGGGTGGGGGCGCACTGGCATTTGTCCCTTGCCGTGCTGTACGGGCCGACGGTTGTCGTATTGATCCCGGTCGCCGTCGTCGCCGGGCGGTGGTTCGTCGACCAGGAGGCGGTCAGCGGTGCGGAGGCCGCCGGCGGGGGTGCGGGCGGCTCGGTCGGGTTCCGGTCCCTGCTGCCGTTCTGTCTGGTGATGGCGTTCGCGTATATAGGGGACTCGACGGTCTCCAACTGGAGTGCCAAGTATCTGCAGGACACCCTGCACGGCTCCGAGCAGCTGGCCACCCTTCCTTACAACGTATATATGGTGACGACCCTGCTCGGTAGGGCCGTTGGTGACCTGGGGGTGCGTAGGTTCGGGGCGGTCGCGGTCGTGCGGTTCGGGTCGGTGGTCGCGGCGAGTGGGTTCGTGGTGGTGGCCACTGCGCCCGGGGCCTGGGTCGGGATGGTGGGCTTCACGGTTCTCGGCCTGGGGCTCTGTGTGATCGTGCCGCAGACCTTCGCGGCTGCCGGACGGCATGCCTATGACGAGCGCGGTGCGAATGTTTCCGATGCGGCCATCGCGCGCCTCAATGTCTTCAACTACGTGGGTTTCCTTGTCGGTTCACCCTTGGTGGGGGCGATCGGGGACGCGTGGAACTACCGCGCGGCGATGCTGGTGCCGATGGCGCTGGTTCTGGCGACACTGCTGTATGCCCGTTCGTTCGGGGCCAAACCCGACCGATACGGTGTTGGCCATGAGCGGCCGCGGGCAGTTGATGTGGGATGACGCAGTAACCGGCTATGACTTCGGTCCTGGACATCCGATGGACCCGGTGCGGCTCTCGCTGACCAGATCGCTGGTCGAGGCCTTCGGGCTGACCAAGCGCATGCCGGTGGTCGCGGCCCCCGCGGCCGGTGAGTCGACGCTGCGGTTGGTGCACCGGCCGGACTACATCGAGGCGGTCCGCCGTGCCTCGGCCGACCCGGCAAGCGCGAACGGCGACTTCGGGCTCGGCACTCCGGACGATCCCGCCTTCGCCGGGATGCACGAGGTGTCCGCGCTGATCGCGGGCCAGTCGGTGGGCGCGGCGGAGGCCGTCTGGCACGGCGGTGTCGATCACGCGGTGAACTTCGCGGGCGGCCTGCACCACGCGATGCCCGGCTCGGCCTCGGGGTTCTGCATCTACAACGACGCGGCACTGGCCGTGGCCCGGTTGCTGGAGTTGGGCGCGGAGCGGATCGCTTACGTGGATGTGGACGTGCACCACGGGGACGGGGTGCAGACGGCGTTCTGGGACGACCCCAGGGTGTTGACGATCTCGCTCCACGAGCATCCGCGCACCCTCTTCCCGCAGACCGGCTTTCCCGAGGAGACCGGCGGTGAAGGCGCCGAGGGCAGCGCGGTCAATGTCGCGCTGCCGGCCGGGACGGGGGACGAGGGATGGCTGCGGGCGTTCCACGCGGTGGTGCCGGATCTGATCGCGGCGTTCCGGCCGCAGGTGCTGGTCACCCAGCATGGCGCCGACACGCACTTCGAGGATCCGCTGGCGCACTTGGCGGTGAGCCTGGACGCGCAGCGGGCGGTGGCCGAGGCCTGTCACGAGCTGGCGCACGAGCACGCCGACGGGCGGTGGGTGGCCCTGGGCGGCGGAGGCTATGCGGTGGTCGACGTCGTACCGCGGTCGTGGACGCACCTGGTCGCGCTGGTGGCGGGTGCACCTATCCCGCCGGAGACGCAGACGCCCGAGGACTGGCGGCACGAGGTCTATCGCCGGACCCGGCAGGGCGGGCCGATGCGGATGACGGACGGGCGCCGGCCGAGCTGGCGCGGGTTCGACGACATGGGGTACGACCCGGCCGATCGGCTGGACCAGGCGGTGCTGGCGACCCGGCGGGCGGTGTTCCCGCTGCACGGGCTGCTGCCGTAGGAGCCTTCCCAGGCGGGGGGATCCGTACCCCCAAGACCCCCCGTACGAGGGGGATTTGGGGTATGTCGCAGTGGTGAGCGGCGCCGCGGGCCACCATCGACAGCGTGTTGAGTGCCGACGAGCTGCGCGCGCATCTGGTGGCCGCTGGACTGGCCGGTACGGTGGCGACGCCGCGGGAGAAGAGCCTGCGCAGCTACCTGATGTTCGCGCAGCGCGATCCGCGGTTTCTCATCGGGCTTGACCCGGAGGGGCGTTGGACGCCGGACGCACTGCTGCGGCTGATGGCGGACCGGTGCGGGGTGTCGCCGGATCCTGGCCGCACGTCAGGTTGGGACATGATCGATCCGGACCGTACGCTTGAGGGGCTGGACGCCTTCGCGGGGCGGCTCGCGGCAGCGGCCAGGGCGCGGGTGCCGGTGTTGCTGGGGACCGGTCATCCGCGTCAACTCCTCGACTTCTACGCCGTGTTGGCGTCAGCGCTTTCGGCGGTGGGGTGCCCTGTGCTCACTCCCGCGTATGGTCGATGTATCGACATCTCGACCCAGTTTGGACTACGTACCCACACCCTCGACTACGTACACGGGGTCGCGGTGGTGCGTCCGGTGGATGGGGATCACAGCGGGGGCGCGTCGGCCGCGCACTGCCACTCCCCGCTGCCGGTTCGGGCCGCGTTGGCGGCCGCGGCGGCGGGGGGCGGTCCGCTGCCGGCGCTCGTGGTCGGGGACCACGGATGGGTCTGCGGGGCAGGTCAGCTGGGTATCGAGGCAATAGGTCTGGCGGATGTGAATGATCCGGCGCTGTTCGTCGGGGAGCGCGAAGGGCGGGTGTCGGTGGTGGTTCCGGTTGATGACGCTGCGCGGTCTGACTACTACTGGCCGCTTACTCGCTATGTACTCAATCGAGCCTGTCTGTCACAGTAGGCAACCGAACGGTACTCCTCTTCCCCACTTGCCTCACCCGCACCTAATCTGGTGGTGAGTGCACGTGCGTGCAGGAGTCGTCGGAGGGGAAGCCGGCGGCCGTCATGTGCGGAAGGTCCAGGTGTTGTCATGGCGTCTGACATGAAGCAGCCTTTGAACGAGGTCGTGTTCTTGACCGTGGCCGAAGTGGCGACGGTGATGCGCGTCTCCAAGATGACCGTGTACCGACTGGTGCACAGCGGTCATCTGCCAGCGATCCGGGTGGGTAGGTCGTTCCGGGTCCCAGAACAGGCCGTCCACGACTACCTCAGGGAGTCCTACGTAGGGGTGGAGTCGGCCTAGCCGACGCCACGGATCAACTTCGGAGCAACCCGGATTACGCCCGCCGCATTTTGGCGGGTAGTCTTGGCCGACGTAGGTCGTGTGGGCTCGGACGCCCCGCACCGAGTGATTCCAATCATGAGCGAGGGTAGTCGTGGGCTCTGTCATCAAGAAGCGCCGCAAGCGCATGGCCAAGAAGAAGCACCGCAAGCTGCTCAAGCGCACGCGAGTGCAGCGCCGTAACAAGAAGTAGGCGGGCCTCGCGTTCGCTCTCCTGCCCTTCGGCCGCCGCCTGTGGCGGTGGCCGAAGGGCAGTGGCATATCCGGCGGCGGTGGCATATCCGGGTGGTACCTGTGCGGGTTTCCGGCGGGGCGCCCGGAGGATCGTGGACGGCCTTCACGTGATCGCCGAGGATGGCCGGAGTTCGACACCGACTGGTGTGGGGGCCGTCACTTCCCGCATTCCGTGGACATCACAGCGCAATATCGAACCGATACGGTGGCCAGAACAGCCGGGTGAGAAGGAAGGCTTCGATCTTGGGCAAGGTCGTGCTCGTCACGGGAGTGGCTCGTCGGCTCGGCGGTCGGTTCGTCCGGCGCGTTCAGCGTGAACCGGGGATCGACCGGGTGATCGGTGTGGACGCGGTGCCACCCGAACATCCACTGGGCGACGCGGACTTCGTACGGGCCGATATCCGCCACCCGATGATCGCCAAGGTTCTCGCCGAGCACGATGTGGACACCGTGGTCCATATGGACGTCAACGGCACGCCGCTCGGCCGTTCCCGTGGTCGAGGCAGTCGTTCGGCGGTCAAGGAGACCAATGTCATCGGCACGATGCAGCTGCTCGGCGCGTGCCAGAAGGCGCCTTCGGTACGACGGCTGGTCGTGAAGTCGACGACGAATGTCTACGGCTCCGCGCCGCGGGATCCCGCCGTTTTCACCGAGACGATGCCGCCCAAGTCATTGCCCAGCGGCGGCTTCGCGAAGGACGCGGTCGAGGTCGAGGGATATGTGCGGGGCTTTGCCCGGCGCCGTCCCGACGTGGCGGTCGCGGTGCTGCGGTTCGCCAATATCCTCGGGCCGAGCGCGGACTCGCCGCTCGCCGAGTATTTCTCGCTTCCGGTGCTGCCGACGGTTTTCGGCTACGACCCGCGGTTGCAGTTCGTACACGAGGACGATGTCATCGGGGTGCTGCTGGTCGCCTCCCAGGAGGCCGGTCGCGGCACGCTCAACTCCGGCACGTTCAACATCGCGGGTGATGGTGTGCTGCTGCTGTCGCAGACCGCCCGGCGACTGGGCAAGCCCACCGTGCCGGTACTGCTGCCGACCGTGACCTGGGTCGGTTCGGCGCTGCGCAGCCTGGGTGTCAGCGATTTCTCGCCCGAGCAGATCCGGCTGCTGACGCACGGTCGGGTGGTGGACACCACGCAGATGCGCGAGACGCTGGGATTCACGCCGAAATTCACCACCGCGGGCACCTTTCACGATTTCGCGGTCGGCCGCGGTCCCGGTCTGCTGCCACCGGAGCGGCTGGCCCAGGCGGTCGACCTGGTCGCCGCGGTGCTCCCCTCGGGTGCTTCGGACGGCATCCTGCGGTGAGCTCCACGAACGATGCGAGTCCTGGCAACGGGCCCAACGCCAACAGCCCTGAACCCCACGAGCCCACGAGGAGGATCGGACCCATGGCGGACGCCAAGGTCATCCCGTTCGACGAGGACACGCGTGCGCGTCGGGGGGCGCGGGCTGGTGATGCGGCGGGCGCGCGCAGCGGCTCCGGCGAGGGCGGTGGAGGGCGACGCGCGGGCAGGAGTTCCGGTGCGCGGCGGAAGGCCAAGCCCGCGGGCCAGCCGGGCCTGGCGGCGGTCACGCCGGAGGAGGACACGGTCCGGCGCGGCGGGGCCCGACAGGGGAAGCAGCCGGTGGGTGTCGAGGCGGCCGGGCCGGACGAGCGCGGGCAGGAAGACGTTTCGGTACCCGATGAGACGGATACCGACGCGCAGGCGGCGGGAGGCGACACCGCCCGCGGGCTGCCCGCGCCGCTCGGTGCGCTGACGGACGCGCTCGGCGGTGCCGCCGACCGGCTGCTGGGCGGTCGCTGGGACCGCAGGGTCGCCGGTGGTCTGGCGTTCCTACGGCGCAGGATCACCGGGGACTACGAGGTCGATGAGTTCGGGTACGACGAGGAACTCACCGACCAGGTGCTGATGTCGTTGCTGCGGCCGTTGTTCGACACGTACTTCCGTATCGAGGTCAAGGGCGTGGAGAACATCCCGTCGCAGGGCGGGGCGCTGGTGGTCGCCAACCACTCCGGCACATTGCCGCTGGACGCGTTGATGGCCCAGGTTGCGGTGCACGACCACCATCCGGCCGGGCGCCATCTGCGGCTGCTGGCCGCGGATCTGGTCTTCGTGCTGCCGGTGGTGAACGAGTTGGCGCGCAAGGCCGGACATACGCTGGCCTGCACCGAGGACGCTCAGCTGCTGTTGGAGCGGGGCGAGGTCGTCGGGGTGATGCCGGAGGGCTTCAAGGGGCTTGGGAAGCCGTTCTCCGACCGGTACAAGCTGCAGCGGTTCGGCCGCGGTGGCTTTGTGTCGACGGCGCTGCGGACCGGGGTGCCGATCGTGCCGTGCTCGATCGTCGGCGCCGAGGAGATCTATCCGATGGTCGGGAACGCGAAGATGCTCGCGCGGCTGCTGGGCTTCCCGTACTTCCCGCTGACGCCGACGTTCCCGTGGCTGGGGCCGCTGGGGATGGTGCCGCTGCCGACCAAGTGGACGATTCAGTTCGGGGAGCCGATCGCCACGGACGGGTTCGCGCCGGAGGCGGCCGATGACCCGATGCTGGTCTTCAACTTGACGGATCAGGTGCGGGAAACCATTCAGCACACCCTGTACAAGTTGCTGGTGCAGCGGCGTTCGGTGTTCTTCTGAGGCATGGCGTCCTTCTGAGACACGGTACTTCTGAGACACGGTGCCAACGGCTGGGGGGCCTTCGCTCCCAGACCCCCCGAGGGCCTGGGAGCGAAAGCCCCCCAGTTTCCTGCTACTTCGGCTTCGCGCTATTTCGGGCCGTGTTCCGCGTCGCCGTTGAGGCCCAGGCCGGGGAGCAGCCCGGGCAGCAGCGGGGGCACGCTGACGTCCGGCTGCGGCTTGTCCGCGGTGCCGCCGTTGACGGTCGAGGACGGCTGGCCGCCGCTCGCGGAGGGCGGGTTGAGCAGCCCGGTGCCGCCGAGCAGACCCTGACCGGGGCTAGCGGGCGCCGACGGAGTGGTGTTGCCCTTGGCACCGTCGTCGCCCTGTGGGACAGAGCCGGATGACGGCGTCGATTCCTGCCGGATGGAGTCGTGACGGGTGCCCCCGGCGGGCTTGCCGGTCTGCCGGTCCCTGGCGCCGCTGCCACCGGAAGCGGGCGGCAACAGGTGCTGCAGCGGCGCGACTTCCTGGTCTATGGCGTCGAAGACCGAACTGACCTGGGTACCGACCTGGTGGAGTTGTGGCGGGAGCTTGCCGCGTAGCTGGCTCCAGGTCGTCCGGTGCGCCTGGGAGAACGCGTTGAGTGCCTCGATGGGGGCGAGCGAACCGTCCCGCTGGTAGGCGCCGCTGAGCAGGTCGTGGCCCTGGGAGGCCTCGTTGTGCATACCGGCAAGTGCGTTGCCGACCTCACGCACCGAGTCGGCGTCGAGCGGGCCGGAACGGCCACGCTCCAGCAGGCGGCGGGCTTCCTGCATACGGGTCGAGGCCATGTCGAGCAGCACCTTGCCGCGTGCCGCGTCATCGCCGGTCATCCCGAGCCGCAGGTCTTCCATACCGCGTTTGAGCCCGTACAGCGTGTCGCCGGGCAGGGCGTCGGTGCTCGCGGCGGCGATTCCGCTGAAGGCGCCCGCCGCGACCCCCACGGTCAGCCCGCCCGCGGCGAGCCGCCGGGACCAGCGTGACCGGGGCCGTAGCCTGCGCAGGTCGACCGGGCCGGCGGGCGCGCGCTGCTCGGGCACCCGGCCCGAGGTATCCAGTGAGCCGTCGGCCAGGGCGGCCTCCATGGCCGCGATGAGCTGAGCCCGCTGGACCATCTTGACCTCTGGGTCCAGCTCCGGTCTTGGTACGTCGGCGAGCGCGTCCGCCATGGCAAGCAGTCGACCCTGGTGCGGATCGGCGTGCCGATCCGCGGCATGGGCCGCGCGTTCCGGGGTGGCTTCACGGGTGTCCGCCGACTCCAGGGCCTGGGCGAAGGCGTTCGCCCGCCGGTGCGCCGTTGCTTGTCCGATCACGGGCGGCACCTCCTCTCGTCATCACCTTCGACTCCCCGAAGTGGCCGAAGGGTTGCGCAGCTTGAGCACATCCACCCGATCGAGTGATCGGGGAACGGTCGTGCGCGACCGTGGGGGGTCTGCATCCCTTGCAACGAGCGCCGCGCCAGCCGGGTTACGCGGCGCGGTCCGAGCGCCCGGGGCGATGCCGCTCCCGGGGAATCGCGGTCATCGTGCGTCGTCCGGCAGCAGCCGGGCGAGCGTCCGTACCGCGCGGTACTGCAGGGTTTTGATCGCGCCTTCGTTCTTGCCCATGATGCGGGCGGTCTCGGCGACCGAAAGGCCCTGCAGGAAGCGGAGCGTCACGCACTCCTGCTGCTGCGGGTTGAGCTTGCGCACCGCCTGCAGCAGGGCCTCGTTGGAGAGCGATTCGAGGACGGAGTCCTCGGGGCTGCGCTCCACCTCGTTGGCGTCCAGCATCTCGCCGGTGGTCACTTCCAGTCGGAAACGGCTCGACTTGAAGTGGTCGGCGACCAGATTGCGTGCGATGGTGACCAGCCAGGCGCCGAAGTCGCGGCCCTGCCAGGTGAAGGTGCCGATCCGGCGCAGCGCCCGCAGAAAGGTCTCGCTGGTGAGGTCCTCGGCGGTGGCCTTACCGCCGACCCGGTAGTAGATGTACCGGTAGACGGTGTCCGAGTAGTGGTCGTACAGCCGCCCGAAGGCCTCGGTCTCACCGGCCTGGGCCCGCTCCACCAGCTCCATCATGCGCAGGCTGTCGCTGTCGGCCGGGGGGCGCCGGGACGACGTGCCGGTGCCCGCGGTGCGGGTGCCGCTGCGCTGGGCGGGGTTGCCGGTGTGGCGGGGGGTCCGTCTGCCGGCCAACGGGCTGCCCGTGCCGGAGGCTACGGGGGTTCCGCCGACCGCCGTGGCGTAGACGGGTGTGTGCGTGGGTACGGGGACGGCGTACGCGGGGACGGCGTACGCGGGGAGGACCAGGCGCAGGCGGTGGGCCACCTGTGCGCGCAGCGCGGCCAGGCCTGAGGCGTCAACCCCGACGAGTGGGTACACGGGACTCCCAGAGGCAGAACTTCCATCACGTGCAGTACGGGACCGTTCACCCGTCGTAGGGACGCGTGGGTACCGGTGTGCGTCTGAGGAGAATAACGCTTCGTGCAGACGACGCTACACCGAGTTGCTGAATTCGTCGGTTCCGCCCACTCTGTAACTAATTGACGATCGATCAATTATTGAATCTGGTATGGAAGTTGACCGATTTCTTTCGTCGTTTGCCCGGTTGGAGGGCGTGTTGTGGCGCGGAGTCAGTTGTGCGACTGGGTTGTGCGACTGGGTTGTGCGACTGGGGGGAGCCGGAAGGGGGTAGGAAGGGGGGAATGCCTACCCGTAGTTGGTTTACGGCCGCTGCTGACACAGAAGGCGACGGTCCGTGACGACCGTCGCCGGGAAACCGGGTACGGAGTTCAGCGACGGCGGCGGTGCAGGGCCACCGCGGCCGCCGCGCCGCCCGCCACCGCGCCGATGCCGGCCGCCGCGGGCAGCCCGATCCTGGCCGCCTTGCGGCCGGTGCGGTAGTCGCGCAGTCGCCACTCGTGCTTGCGGGCGTGCTTGCGCAGCGCGCTGTCCGGGTTGATCGCGTACGGGTGGCCGACCAGCGACAGCATCGGGATGTCGTTGGACGAGTCGCTGTACGCGGCGCAGCGCTGGAGGTCCAGGCCGCGCGCGGTGGCCAGTGCCTTGACGGCCTCGGCCTTCGCCGGGCCGTGCAGGGGTTCGCCGACCAGGCGGCCGGTGTAGACGCCGTTCACCGACTCGGCGACCGTGCCCAGGGCGCCGGTCAGTCCGAGCCTGCGGGCGATGATCGTGGCCGTCTCGACCGGCGCGGCGGTCACCAGCCAGACACGCTGGCCCGCGTCGAGGTGGGCCTGCGCCAGGGCGCGGGTGCCCGGCCAGATCTTCCCGGCCATGTACTCGTCGTAGATCTCCTCGCCGATGGCCATGAGTTCTTCGACACGATGGCCCTTGACGATGGACAGCGCGCTGTTGCGCGCGTCCTCCATGTGCGCGGGGTCCTCGGATCCGGCCATCCGGAACCAGGTCTGCTGCCAGGCGAACCGCAGCAGATCGCGCTTGTGGAAGAACTTGCGCTTGTACAGGCCGCGGCCGAAGTGGAACAGCGCCGCGCCCTGCATCACCGTGTTGTCGAGATCGAAGAAGGCCGCGGCCTTCGGGTCACCCACGACCGGGAAGGCGGCTTCCAGCTCGGCCTGTTGTTCCGTCGGTGGCAGTGTTCCGTCCTTCTCGGGGGCCGCGAGCGCGGCCTCGGCGGCGGCCTCGCCCGCCAGTACGCTGCGCGGGGTCGCCGAACGCCTACGCGATGGGAGCCATCCAAGCAGTGCCGCCATACGGCGAGCATAGCCACTGTGTTCGGAGTGAACTGGACCGGCCGGGTCCGGTCTTATGAACTCTTCGAGTCCGGCGCGTAACGGGGGCACAATGTCATGAATGAGCCCGCTTATCGGCCGTAGTGCCAGCAAGAAGCCACCGCATGAGCGCACCGTCACGCTGATCGGCAAGCCCGGCTGCCATCTGTGCGACGAGGCGCGTGCCGTGATCGAGAAGGTCGCCTCGGAGCTGGGTACCGCGGTGGAGGAACGTGACATCACCCAGGACGAGGAGCTGTACCGCAAGTACTGGGAGCAGATTCCTGTCGTCCTTGTCGACGGGGCGCAGCACGATTTCTGGCGGGTGGACGAGCAGCGGTTGCGCAAGGCCCTCGGCGCGTAGTGCCCTCCCGGCGGGTTCGGGGATCTTCGCGGTGCGGCCGGTTCGGCTGCGCCGGGCTGCGCGGGGCTGCGTCGGGCTCCGCCGGGCTGCGCGGGGCTCCGCCGGGGTGGCTTGTGGATGCTTCGGACCGCCGGTCTACGCCGTTGTGGTTGCTCGCCGTCGCGGCGGGATTCTGTTGCCGCCGCAGCGGCGGGGAGCTCTGCGGCGCGGCCGGTTCGGCCGCGCCGGGTTGCGCCGGTCCGTCCGGTGACGGTGGCACCCCACTTCTTCCTTCGCGACGGTGAGTGACCGCGACGATGCGGACCGGCGGTGGCGGATCCGCCGCACTCCGCCCGGGCCGCAAACGCCCCCGGGCGGGCGTGGTCGTCTGCCCGGTCCGTCTGGTTCCGTCGTGGTCGCGTATTCGATTACCATCTAGTGGTTTTTGGCCGTCGGGGGCATACGTAGGAAGGTGGGCGCGTGCTCCCGAGGGTTCAGGGGGCGACGGTTACCCCTGGCTCTGGACTCGGGGGGTACGCCGTGGTCGACATCGAGGCGACCGGGTCCAGTTCACGCCGCCACCGGATCGTCGAGCTCGCCGTGGTGCAGCTGGATCGCGGGCTGCGGGTGCAGGGCGAGTTCAGCACCCTTGTGGATCCCGAGGGGCCGGTGGGCCCCACCCACATCCACGGCATCGAGCCGGGTGATCTGACGAGCGCGCCGCGCTTCGCCGACATCGCGGCGCGGCTGCTGGGACTGCTGCGCGGCCGGGTGCTGGTGGGGCACAACGTCGGCTGCGACCGGGCGTTCCTGGTGGCGGAGTACGCGCGGCTGGGCGTCGAACTGCCGTCGGTGCCCGAGGCGTGCACGATGCGTCTGGCGGAGCGGTACTTTCGGTCACCGCGCGGCCTGTCGTTGCGGGCCTGCGCCGAGGCCGCCGGGCTGCCCGGCTGGTCCGAGCACACGGCGCTGGGTGATGCCCGCACCTGTGGGCGGCTGTTCGCGCGGTACGCCGCCGAGGACGAGGCGGAACTGGCGGAGGCGGCGGCGGTGGAGTGGCCACGGCTGTCGCATATGACAGAGGCGCAGGCCCCGTGGATCGGGCGCCAGGGCCGCTCCAGGGCCTTGGAAGAGAACGTTCCAGGCCGTCGAATGGTTTCGTTTGCCGGGAACGGGGGCGCGTGATGCCCGTCACTTCCCGCGGACAAAGCGGACACCATCTTTGTGCACGCGTTCACAAAGACATAGCCTGGCGTATACGGGGCGGCCCCACGGACGGCGGTCGTCCGCAGCCCAGCTCTACCCGCAGGAGCATCGTGGCAACTGGCCGAACTCACCGACCGGCGACCCGGAGCCGAGGGATTCCCGAGGCCACCGTCGCCAGGCTTCCGCTGTACCTGCGGGCGCTCACCGCTCTGTCCGAGCGGTCCGTCCCCACGGTGTCCTCGGAGGAACTCGCCACCGCGGCGGGTGTGAACTCCGCGAAGCTGCGCAAGGACTTCAGCTACCTCGGCTCGTACGGCACCCGCGGTGTCGGCTACGACGTCGAGTACCTCGTCTACCAGATCTCCCGCGAACTGGGCCTGACCCAGGACTGGCCGGTCGTCATCGTCGGTATCGGTAACCTCGGCGCCGCGCTCGCCAACTACGGCGGCTTCGCCTCCCGGGGCTTCCGGGTGGCCGCGTTGATAGACGCCGATCCCGCGCAGACCGGGAAGATGGTCGCCGGGCTGCCGGTGCGGCACACCGACGAGCTGGAAGACATCGTCGAGCACAACCAGGTGTCGATCGGTGTGATCGCCACCCCCGCCGGGGCCGCCCAGGAAGTCTGCGACCGGCTGGTCGCCGCGGGCGTCACCTCGATCCTCAACTTCGCGCCCACCGTGCTGTCGGTGCCGGACGGAGTCGACGTGCGCAAGGTCGACCTGTCCATAGAACTGCAGATCCTCGCCTTCCACGAGCAGCGCAAGGCCGGTGAGGACCTGGGCGAGGCAGTGGCCGCGGCGCGCGACACCCTGCCGAAGGCGGTGGCCGAGCCCGTCACCGAGCCGGCCAGACGACCAGGACCCGACGGGGACGTACCCGCCGTGATGCCGGCATGAGCCTTCTTGTCGTGGGCCTGAGTCACCGCAGCGCACCGGTCAGCGTGCTGGAGCGGGCGGCGCTGAGCGCGGACGCCAAGGCCAAGCTGCTGCAGGACACGCTCGCCGCGGAACCGGCCGCCGAGGCCGCGGTGCTGGGCACCTGCAACCGCATCGAGCTGTACGCGGACGTGGACAAGTTCCACGCGGGCGTCGCCGAACTGTCCACGCTGCTCGCGCTGCACAGCGGGCTCGGGCTGGACGAACTCACCCCGCACCTGTACGTGCACTACGAGGACCGGGCGGTCCACCACCTGTTCTCGGTCGCCTGCGGCCTGGACTCGATGGTCGTCGGCGAGGGCCAGATCCTCGGCCAGATCAAGGACGCGCTCGGCATCGGGCAGCAACTGCACACCGCGGGCCGCACCCTGAACGACCTGTTCCAGCAGGCGCTGCGGGTCGGCAAGCGGGCGCACAGCGAGACCGGCATCGACAAGGCGGGCCAGTCCCTGGTCACCTTCGGCCTCGGTCAGCTGACGCGTGACATCGGTGAACTGTCGGCGAAGCGGGCGCTGGTGGTCGGCGCCGGTTCGATGTCCTCGCTGGCCGCCGCCACGCTGGCGCGCGAGGGCGTGGCGGAACTGGTCATCGCCAACCGCACGGTGGACCGCGCCGAGCGGCTGGCCGCCTCGCTCGGCGGGCGCGCCGTACCGTTCGCCGATGTCTTCCGTGAGCTGGCCGCCGCCGACGTGGTCGTCTCGTGTACCGGGTCGACCGGTCTGGTACTGGACCGGGACGCGGTCAGTGCGGCGCTGCGGGCGCGCACCGCGAGCGGCCCCCTGGGGCTGCTCGACCTGGCCATGCCGCGCGACATCGACGGCGCGGTGCACGACCTCGACGGTGTCCACCTGGTCGACATCGAGGACCTCGCGGCGGCCGCCGCCGATGCCCCGATGGCCGCCGACGTGGACGCGGTGCGGCGGATCGTCTCCGCTGAGGTGGCCGCGTTCGGCGCGGCGCAGCGTGCCGAGCGGATCACGCCGACCGTGGTGGCGCTGCGCACCATGGCCGCCGACGTGGTCAGTTCCGAACTCGCCCGGCTGGACGGGCGACTCCCAGACCTGGACGACAAGCAGCGCGCGGAGATCACCCAGACCGTGCGCCGGGTCGTCGACAAGCTCCTGCACGCGCCGACCGTGCGGGTCAAGCAGCTCGCGGGCGAACCCGGCGGCGCCGGGTACGCGGACGCGCTGCGGGAACTGTTCGACCTCGACCCGCAGGCGGTCGCCGCCGTCAGCCGGGCCGACTCTGGCGACCCGAATCGAGACCGGGCATGAACGACAAGCACGTACCCCTGAGGCTGGGCACGCGACGCAGCAAGCTCGCGATGGCCCAGTCCGGCCAGGTCGCCGACCGGGTCAGGCAGTTGACCGGCCGCCCCGTCGAGCTGGTCGAGATCACCACCTACGGCGACACCTCGCGAGAGGCGCTGGCGCAGATCGGCGGCACCGGCGTGTTCGTCTCCGCGCTGCGGGACGCACTGCTGGCGGGCGAGGTGGACTTCGCCGTGCACTCGCTGAAGGACCTGCCCACCGCCGACCCCGAGGGCCTGGTGCTCGCCGCGGTCCCGGTCCGCGAGGACCCGCGCGATGTGCTGGTGGCCCGTGACGGGCGCACCTTCGAGCAGCTGCCCGACGGCGCCCGGGTGGGCACCGGCTCGCCGCGCCGGATGTGCCAACTGAACGCCTGGGCACGGGAGTCGGGCCGCCGTATCGAGACCGTAGCGATCCGCGGGAACATCGACACCCGGGTCGGGTACGTCACCTCCGGTGAGCTCGACGCCGTCGTGCTCGCCGCGGCCGGGCTGAACCGTATCGGCCGAATCGACGTCGTCACCCAGTTCCTGGACACCGACGTGGTACTTCCCGCTCCCGGACAGGGAGCGTTGGCCATCGAGTGTTCCGCCGTGAACACCGCGCTGGCCGAGGCGCTCGCCGAGCTCGACGACCCGGTCACCCGGGCCGCCGTGACGGCCGAGCGATCCCTGCTCGCCGCCCTTGAGGCCGGCTGTTCCGCCCCGGTGGGCGCGCTGGCCGATCCGGGCGAGCATGAGCATGTAACCGAGCTGCGCCTGCGCGGTGTCGTCGGCACGACCGACGGCGCCGAGTTGGTGCAGATGTCCGCCACCGGCACCCTGCCCGCATCCCGCGAGGAGGCCATGGCCCTCGGCCGCGGTCTCGCCGCCGAGATGCTGGCCAAGGGCGCGGCCGGTCTGATGGGGGAGCGAGCACTTTGAGCCCCACCGCCACGCACAAGCCTGCCGCAGGGCACGTCACCTTCCTCGGTGCCGGGCCCGGAGACCCCGGGCTGCTGACACTGCGCGCCGTAGAGGCGCTGTCCGAAGCGGATGTCCTTGTCGCAGACCCGCAGGTGCTCGACGTGGTGCGCCAGCACGCGCGGGCCGCTACGGAGGCACCCGAAATCACGGCGATCGACGGCGCGTTGGGCGCCGCCTCGCACGCGTCCAAGCTTGTCATGGCGTCCGCGAGCAACGGCAAGCGGGTGGTACGAGCCGTCGCGGGCGACCCCGGACTCGACGGCGAGGCGGCCGAGGAGATGCTCGCCTGCGCCCAGGCGGGCATCCCGTTCGAGGTGGTGCCCGGTGTCGCCACGGCGGTCGGCGTGCCCGCCTACGCCGGTGTGCCCATCGGCCATGACGTGCGGTTCATCGACGCGGTCACCGCGGACCAGCGGTGCTGGACCGAGGCCGGGGCGAGCGACTCCACGCTGGTGGTCAGCACCACGCTGGAGACCGTCGCGGGCAATGCCGCCGAGCTGATCGCGAGCGGCCGCAAGCCGGACACCACGCTCACCGTGACCGTCGCCGGAACCACCACCCGGCAGCGCACCTGGACCGCCACGCTCGGCACCATCGCCGCCGAGCTGAAGGCCAGCAAGGCGCTGCCGTCGCCGGAGCCGGGCCAGTCGGCGATAGCCGTGGTGGGCGAGCGCACGGCGGGCGAACGCGGCCAGCTGTCGTGGTTCGAGACCAAGCCGCTGTTCGGCTGGCGGGTCCTGGTGCCGCGCACCAAGGAGCAGGCCGCTTCGCTCTCGGAGCAACTGCGTTCCTACGGCGCCGTGCCGCACGAGGTGCCGACGATCGCCGTCGAACCGCCGCGTACCCCGCAGCAGATGGAACGTGCCGTCAAGGGCCTGGTCACCGGACGCTACGAGTGGATCGCCTTCACCTCGGTGAACGCGGTCAAGGCGGTACGGGAGAAGTTCGAGGAGTACGGGCTCGACGCGCGGGCCTTCGCCGGGATCAAGGTGGCCGCGGTCGGCGAGCAGACCGCCAGGTCGCTGATCGAGTTCGGCGTCAAGCCGGACCTCGTGCCGTCGGGCGAGCAGTCGGCCGCCGGACTGCTGGAGGACTGGCCGCCGTACGACCCGGTCTTCGACCCGATCGACCGGGTGTTCCTGCCGCGCGCCGACATCGCCACCGAGACCCTCGTCGCCGGGCTGATCGAGCTGGGCTGGGAGGTCGACGACGTGACCGCGTACCGCACGGTCCGCGCTTCGCCGCCGCCCGCCGAGACCCGTGAGGCCATCAAGGGCGGTGGATTCGACGCGGTGCTGTTCACCTCTTCGAGTACGGTCCGCAACCTCGTCGGCATCGCGGGCAAGCCGCACAACGTCACCGTGATCGCGTGCATCGGCCCGGCCACCGCCAAGACGGCCGAGGAGCACGGGCTGCGGGTTGACGTGATGGCACCGGAGCCCTCGGTGCACGCGCTCGCCGAGGCGCTGGCAGACTTCGGCCGGGCGCGCCGGGCGGCGGCCGTCGAGGCCGGGGACCCGGTCACCCGCCCGAGTGAGCGGCGCCCTGGATCGCGCAGGAGGGCTCGAGGATGACCACTGATGACTCTGCGGCGCGCAGCGCCTCGTTTGAGGGCGGTGGGCGACGGGCGGGAGAGTTCCCGTTGGTCAGGCCGCGTCGGCTGCGTACCACCGCCGCGATGCGGCGGATGGTCGCCGAGACCCGGCTGCATCCGGCCGACCTGATCCTCCCGGCGTTCGTACGGGAGGGCAGCAGCGAGCCGACGCCGATCAACGCGATGCCGGGCGTGGTCCAGCACACCCGTGACACCCTGCGGAAGGCGGCCGCCGAGGCCGTCGCCGCGGGGGTCGGCGGGATCATGCTGTTCGGCCTGCCGCTGGTCAAGGACGCGGTCGGCAGCCAGGGCACCGATCCGGAGGGCATCCTCCAGCGGGCGATCCGCGATGTGAAGGCCGAGGTCGGCGACGACCTGGTGGTCATGTCCGACCTGTGCCTGGACGAGTACACCGACCACGGCCACTGCGGGGTGCTGGACGCCCGGGGCCGGGTCGACAACGACGCGACGCTGGAGCGCTACGCCGAGATGGCGCGGGTGCAGGCGGACGCGGGCGTGGACGTGGTCGGCGCGAGCGGCATGATGGACGGCCAGGTCCGGGTGATCCGTGAGGCGCTGGACGCGGCGGGCCACCAGGAGGTGTCCGTACTGGCCTACACCGCCAAGTACGCCTCGGCGTTCTACGGTCCGTTCCGCGAGGCGGTCAACTCCTCGCTCAAGGGCGACCGCAAGACGTACCAGCAGGATCCGGCCAATGCGCGTGAGGCCATGCGGGAGTTGGCGCTGGACCTCGCCGAGGGCGCGGACATGGTCATGGTGAAGCCCGCCCTGCCGTATCTGGACATTCTGCGCCAGGTCGCGGACGCGGTGGATGTGCCGGTCGCGGCGTACCAGATCTCCGGCGAGTACGCGATGGTCGAGGCGGCCGCGGCCAACGGTTGGATCGACCGGGACGCCGCGATCATGGAGACACTGCTGGGCGTTCGGCGCGCTGGTGCCGGGATGGTGCTCACGTACTGGGCGACTGAGGTCGCCGTGCGGCTGCGCGGCGCCTGACGGATCGTGCTGGGTGCTCCTTGGCGGGCGGGTGCGGGAAGGCTCTGGCTGAGGCCGGATCTTTCCCCACCCGCCCGCCCTTTTTCGCCGCACCGACCGCTGTTCCGCCCGGACGCCCGGCCTTTTTCCGGGCCTGTCGCCCCGATATCTCAACCGGCCGTCCGGCCCGGGGAGGCCTATATCCGGCCACCCCGTTAACAGCTACCGCCAACTCACCCTTACAGTACGGAAGTTGTAAGGACGTTCGACGGGTGAAGCGCGTGACTGACGTCGAGCGGACCCCGGCTGGAGGTGCGCACCCCGATGACGACGACGGCGAAGCCGCCTGCCCTGGCCGCCGAGGCACCATCCGTCGGCCGCCGGTGCGCTCGGTGCGGATGTCTGCTCAGTTCGTACAACACCGATGAACTGTGCGGCGCTTGCACGCGGGCCGCCCTGCCGCCCGCCGACGACACCCCGCGGGTGCCTGTGCGGGTCTGGGCCGACCCTGAGGTCCGTGAGGCGCTCGCCGCGTGGAACTTCGGGCAGGTCAGCCGACTGGTGCGGCAGCGCGGCTCGATCCGGCAGGAGGACGTGGCCCAACTCACCGGCCTCAGCCAGGGATTCCTGTCCATGCTGGAGTCCGGTGCCCGCCGGCTGACCAGCATCGACCGCATCGTGGACTTCCTCGACGGGCTCGCCGTTCCGGCCGATCTCGTCCGGGTGCCGAGGCGGCGCCCGGTCCCGCGCAGTGCGCCCGCCGCGCCGCAGGGCTCCGCCATCTCGCTGCCCGCACAGGTGCGCAGGCAGGAGCCGGACGCGCCGTGGACCGCGGAGCACGCCGTCGCCGCGCTCGCCGAGGCGACGGCTGCGCTCACCGCGGGCGGTACCGGCAGCGGCCCGGCCGCCTCCCGGCTGCCGGACCTGTCGGCGGTGGCCCAGGCCTGGGCAACCGCCACGCCGTACGGGCTGGCCCGTCCGCACCGCACCGGCGCGGACGTCCCCGCGGATCTGCTCGACCAGCTCCAGGCCACCACCGACCTGCTGCGCGGGATGGACGCCGAGCACGGCGGCGGCAGTCTCGCCCAGGCCGGGGCCGCCCATCTCGGCGTGATCGTCGGCCTGTTGCGCGGTGCCCGCTACGACGAGGCGACCGGTCGGCGGCTTGCCGCGATCGCCGCCGACGCGGCCGGTCAGGCGGCCTGGTACCAACTGGACTCCGGGCGCCCGGCCGCCGCCGCGCAGCGCCTGATGCTCGCCGGGCTGCGCACCGCGCACGCCTCCGGTGACGCCCGGGTCGGCGCGACCCTGCTGGTGCATCTGGCGGTCAGCGCCTACCGGACCGACCGCCCGCAGGTGATGGTCGACGCGGTACGCGCCGGTCAGGAGCGCACCCGCACTCTCGACGCGCCCGCGCTGCACGCCGTGCTGCTGGGCTGGGAGGCGCGCGGGCACGCCAAACTGGGCCGCCGCCGGGAGACGCTGCGCGCGCTGGGGCTCGCCGCCGAACTGTGCATCCGCGGCCGTGGCGACGACGAGCCGCACTGGCTGCCCCGGATCGACGAGGGCGACATCCATGCCCAGGCGGGCAGTTGCCATCTCGACCTCGGTGACCACCACCAGGCGGTCACCTCGTTCGACCTGGCCGCCGAGACGCTGCGCCCCGCGCTGGTGCGCACCCGCGGGCTGGTGCTCGCCAGGACCGCCACCGCGCGGCTGCGGCTCGGTGACCCCAAGGGCGCGTACGAGGCCGGTGAGCGGGCGGTGGAACTGGCCGCGCGGATCCGTTCCGCCTTCCTCGACGAGCAGATCCGCGGCCTGGCCGATGCCCTCCCTGGCCTTTCCCGACGTACGTCCGTAAATCGTCCCGGCGCGTAGACTGGGCCGTCGGTTCGCACGTCGGTGGAGGGGAGGGCGACCGGTGGCCAGAGAAGGCGCGGGTTTCCACGATCCGCCGAGCCGTCTGCCCTCGCCGCCCGCACAGGACGTGCCGCACTCCGCCGATCCGCCGGCCGAGGTGCTCCAGGAGGCCGCCGCGGCGTTCGGACTGCTGGCCTCGCCCGCGCGGCTGCACATCGTCTGGGTGCTGGCGCAGGGCGAGTGTGATGTGAGCGGTCTGGCCGAGCGGGTGGGCGGTGCGCTGCCCGCGGTGAGCCAGCATCTGGCCAAGCTGAAGCTGGCCGGCCTCGTACGGTCCCGGCGCGAGGGGCGCCGCCAGGTGTATCTGGTGGACGACCCGGATGTGGTGACCATCGTGTGCCTGATGGTGGGGCAGTTGGCCGACCGCGGGCCGGGGCGTCGCTCCGGGCGCCCGGAGGGCCTTCGTGGCCTCGGCGCGTAGCGCTGTCCCGGCGGGGGCCAGGGAAGCACCGGACGTCACGCTGACCGGGGTGGCGGGGGCCGGTCTCACACCGTTGGAAGTGCTGCGGCGGCTGGACGCCGGGCCGCGCGGCCTGGTCGAGAGCGAGGCACAGCGGCGGCTGGAGCGGTACGGGGAGAACGCCGTGCTGCCGCAGCGGCCGGCCGCCTGGGCGTGGCGGCTGCTGGGCACGCTGCGCGATCCGTTCACCGCCGTGCTGCTCGGACTCGGGGTGATCTCGGCCGTCGCCACCTCGTGGAACACCGCCTGTGTGATAGCGGTGCTCGTCGCGGTGAGCTGTGTGCTGCGGTCGGCGGGGGAGTACCGCGCCGACCGGTCGGTCGCCACCCTGCGGGAACTCATCGCGACCACCGCGACCGTGCAGCGGCGGGCGGCCGAGGAGTCGGCGCCGCTGGTGCGGGAGATCCCGGTGGAGGAACTCGTCCCCGGTGACGTGGTGCGGCTCGGTCCCGGCGACATGGTCCCAGCCGACGTCCGGCTGCTGCGGGCCGACGGACTCGCCGTCCACCAGGCGGCGCTCACCGGCGAGTCGGCGCCGGTGCCCAAGCGGGTGCCGGACACCCCGGCCGACCTGGCGCGGCCGCTGTTCGACCAGCCGCATCTGTGCTTCGCGGGCAGCAGCGTGACCGCCGGGACGGCCACCGCCGTGGTGACCGCCACCGGACCCGGCACCCACTTCGCCGGCGCCCACCGGGGAGTGGCGCGGCGCCGCACCAGCGCGTTCGACCGGTCGGTGAACGGGATCTCCTGGACGCTGATCCGCTTCATGCTGCTGGCCGCGCCGCTGGTGCTGGTGGTCAACGCGGTGGTGCGCGGCCGCGGCCTGGAGACGCTGCCGTTCGCGGTCGCGGTCGCGGTCGGGCTCACGCCCGAGATGCTGCCGGTCATAGTGACCACCGCACTGGCGCGCGGCGCGGCCGACCTCGCGCGGCGGGTCGGCGTCATCGTCAAGCGGCTGCCCGCGCTGCACGACATGGGCGCGATCGACGTGCTGTGTGTGGACAAGACCGGCACCCTCACCCAGGACCAGTTGGCCGTCGACTGCTACCTGGACGCCGACGGCCGCACCGACCCGGCCGTACTGCACTGGGCGGCCGTCAACAGCCTGTGGACGATCCAGCTGGCCGACGTCCCGGCGCCCGACGCCCTGGACGAGGCGATCCTGCTGGCCGCCGAATCGCTGGGCGACACCGCGGCCGACAGCGCTGATTGGGTCGCTTCTCCGCCCGCGCGGCGAGAGCGCACGGTGTCGGCTGTCCGCGACCCGGCGGCCGCGCGTGCGACGCTCACGGATGTGACCGGTATCGACGTGATCCCGTTCGATCCGGCGCGCCGACTGGTCACCGCGGTCGTCGCCTGTCCGGGGCGGCACGGTGTGCACACCCTGGTGGTCAAGGGCGCGGTCGAGGACGTGGTGGACCGGTGCGCGCTCGACGACGAGACCCGCGCCCGGGTGCTGCGGCTGGCCGAGCGGCGGGCCGCGGACGGCCTGCGGCTGCTTGCGGTCGCGACGGCCGACCGCCCGGCGCGGGCCCGCCCGTACACCCCGGCGGATGAGCGCGGTCTGACGCTGCTGGGCCTCGTCGGGCTACGGGACGAGCTGGCGGTCACCGCCGACGACGCCCTGGCGGCGCTGGCCCGGCGCGGCGTCGACGTCAAGGTGCTCACCGGCGACCATCCGGGCACCGCCGCCCGGGTCTGCGCCGAACTGGGCCTGGAGCCGGGCGAGATCGTCACCGGCGAGCAGATCGACCAGCTGGACGATGCCCGGCTGGCCCAACTCGCCGCCGACCGGGTGGTGTTCGCCCGCTGCACGCCAGCGCACAAGGCGCGCATCGTGCGTGCGCTGCGGCGCGGCGGCCACACCGTGGGGTTCCTCGGCGACGGCGTCAACGACGTACCCGCGATGCACGCCGCCGATGTCGCGCTCTGCCCGCGGGACGCCGTCGACATCACCCGCGAGGCCGCCGATGTGGTGCTGGCCGACAAGGATCTGACCGCGATCGACTCCGCGGTGGCCAGCGGCAGGCGCGGCACCGGCAACATCGCCACCTATCTGCGGATCGCCGTCTCCTCCAACGTCGGCAACGTCATCTCCATGATGGTGGCCGGAGTGCTGCTGCCGTTCCTGCCGATGCTGCCGGCCCAGGTGCTGGTGCAGAACCTCTGCTTCGACGTCTCCCAGCTGGCGTTCGCCTACGACCGGCCCGGTGCGGCCGACGGCGGCCGCCCCTCGGTGCTGCGCCCGTACGCCTTCAGCCGCTACATCACCGTCTTCGGGCTGATCAACGCCGCCGCGGACCTGGCGACCTTCGCCATCCTCGGCCTGGTCAGCGGCGGCCAGACCGCCTTCCACTCGGGCTGGTTCACCGAGAACCTCATCACCCAGGCGCTGGTGATGCTGCTGCTGCGTACCGCCCCCGGCCGGGTGCCCGGCGCGCTGCGCTGGTCAACCGGCGCGCTCGCCGCTGTGGGCCTGCTGCTGCCGCTCTCGCCGCTGGGCGCGGCGTTGGGCCTGCACGCCCTGCCTTATCCGTACTACCCGCTGCTCGCGGTGGTGCTGGTGGCGTACGGGGCGGCGCTGGCGGTCGCCCGCCGGTCCCCGTTGGCCGCGGCCAACGGGGCGTGATCACCGGATGTTCGTGGGTGGCGGTCGGCTCGGCACCGGCGGGCTGTGTCGTCGTGGTTGCTCGCCGTGGCGGCGGCAGGAGATGTCCGCCGCCACGGCGACCAACCCGGTTCACCCGTAGGAGAGGTTGGAGCAGGGGTTGTCGTCGGCCGACCGGGCCTGGCTGGCGTCCTGCGACGGCAGTGCGCTCGGGGCCGGGGAGGAACCCGAGGACGAGCCCGCCGAGGAGCCCGAGGCGTTGGCCGCGTAGTCCTGGCCCAGCACCAGGTTGATGCCGGAGGTCGCGGTCTGCTCCAACTGGGCGCCCGGGAACAGCTTGGCGAGGGTCTGGGCGCCCTGCAGATGCGCGGCGCCGTACTCGATGACGGTGGTCGCGTGGTGCTGCGAGGCGGCGGTGGCGGTACCCGTCACGGTGAAGTTGTCGGAGCGCAGCTTCTGCGCTGCCTTGCTCGCCAGACCCGGATCGGTGGTGCCGTTGTAGACGGCGACGACGATGCCGGTACCGGTGACGTCGGAGGCGGCGGTCGCGGAGGCCGAGGCGGCCGGTGCGGGCTTCTTGCCGCCGCTGGCGTCCTGCCCGTCGAGCGTGCGGTCCGCCTTCAACGAGGCCCACAGGCTGTCGACGTCGGGGTGGACCAGCGCGACCCGGTTGCCCGCGTAGCGCCACGGCGCGGTGATGAACTTGATGTTGTGCAGGTCGATGCCCTTGAGCCCCATGGCGAACGACATCAGCTTGCTGGCGGAGCCGAGGCCGGGGTCGACGGTGAGCGACTTGGTCGCCGCGTCCGCCAGTGGCAGCAGCGTCGTCGGGTTGAACCCCTGTCCCTGGATCTTCTTGATCAGGGCGGACAGGAACGCCTGTTGCCGCTTCATCCGGCCTATGTCCGAGTTGTCACCGATGCCGTGCCGGATGCGTACGTAGTCCAGCGCCTTGTCACCCGAGACGGTCTGCAGGCCCTTCGGCAGGACCATGTTGCCCTTGTGGCCCAGATTGGGGTTCATGTCGCCCTGGTAGACGGCGTTGGGCAGGCAGACCGGGACACCGCCCACGGCGGAGGTCATCGCGGCGAAGCCCTTGAAGTCCACGACCATGGTGTGGTCGACGCGCAGGCCGGTGAGCTTCTCCACGGTGTTCTGCGTGCACGCCGGGTTGCCGACGCTTGAATTGCCCTGGGTGAACGCCGTGTTGAACTGGCCGGTGGGCTGGTCGGCGGTCCACTTGCCGTCGGGCATCAGACAGGGCGGGATGTCGACCATCGAGTCCCGCGGTATGGAGACCCCGACCGCGTGCTTGTTGTCGGAGTAGACGTGCAGCAGGATCGTGGTGTCGGAGTGGGCCACGTCCCCCGCGGCGCCGCCGAGGGCGTCATTGCCGTTGGCCCGCGAGTCCGACCCGATCAGCAGCACGTTCTGGCCCGCGGTGTCCGCCGGGCGGTCCTTGCTCAGGCCGTTGGCGTCGAACGTGGTGATGTTGCCGTTGAGCTTCAGGTACAGCGCGCCGATGCCCGCCACCAGCAGGACCGCGACGGCGATGCTGACCATCGCGAACATCCGCTTGGGGTCGCGCTTGCCCTTGCGGGCTCGGGCCGCCGCGCGGCCCTGGCCCTTGGCCGGTATCTGACCGCGCGCAGCGCGCCGTCCTCCGGTGCCTGCCCCACGGCTGCCAGTCATACTCACACCCTCGTCTGCGCCCCGACGAAAAGAAGACGTTTGATCGGGGGTTTTGGTTGTCCTGTTGCGGAACCCACGCAACTGTGCGGGCGAACCCGGACCCTCGAAGCTACCCGACGATGCACCGCGGGCCTGAGAAAGTCCTGAGAGCCCCCGGTGCGCGGTACGCAGAACCATAGGGCACGTGCGGGAGGTGCGGGCGACGAGGTGGTTGTGCCGTGTTTCCGCCGTGTTCGCCTGCCGATCCGCCGAACATAACGGGTCGAGCGGGCAGTCGGACAGGCCACCTGACGCGAATTCGGCGCGGCTCTTTCACGTTTTTCCAAAAGATCTTCACTCGGCCCGGCGGCCGACGCTCAGGTCGCGGACCGGCGGTCACTCGTCTAGCCTCATACCCCGGGGGAACAAACCGGTCGTAATCGGTAAGGAGCTATGTCATGGCTCAGGACCTGCAACTCTTCACCGACCCCGACATGAACGGCAACGAACGCGACCTCAAGGCCCGCCCGGGCGACCAGCAGCTGAAACCGGCCTTCCACGTCGAGAGCGTACGGAACACCAGCGACCTCGCCGCTGAGCTGTATCCGAGCCCCGCCGCCTCCGGCCCGCCCATCGAGGTGATCCAGCCCCACGACGACATACCGGCGACACAGCCCATGGACATCAGGTCGGTACGGTTCGTCGAGCCGTAACCCCTCGACACCAGGAGCCCGCGCCTTCAGGCGCGGGCTCGCCCCTCACCAGGCGCCTGCGCGGCGGCGAAGGCGGCGAAGGCCGCCCAGGCGGCGGGGGTGAAGGTGAGGGTGGGACCCTGCGGGTCCTTGGAGTCGCGGATGTGGACGGCGGTGGGGTGGCTGGCGATCTCGATGCAGTTGCCGCCCTCGCTTCCGCTGTAGCTGGACTTGCGCCAGGCGTAGGCGACTTCGACGCAGTCGCCGCCTTGCTCGCTGCTGTAGCTGGACTTGAACCACTCCAATGCGTCGTTCATTGCTCTCCTAGCAGCCGGTCCAACAGACCCTTGTTTTCCTCGGGGTTGAGGGCTTGCGTCCGCAGCATCGCATACTTCCGGGCGAGGATGCTGACCTCGTCCGGGTCGGAAATGAGCAGGCTTCCGCGCTGGGTTTCGGCGTAGGCGAGCAGGTTGTGGTCTGGGGTCTCCAGCAGGATGAACGGGCCGGACAGCCCAGCGTGTGTCATGCGGCCTAGCGGCATGACCTGAAGGGACAGGCCTGGCAGGTCGGCGCATTCGCGTAGGTGCCGCAGTTGTTCCACGTACACCTCGTCGCCGCCTAGGCGATCCGTTAGTACGGCCTCGGAGATGATGAAGCTGGCGCTGGGCGGGATCTTGCGGCGCAGGATGGCCTGACGCTCGATGCGCGCCGCGACGCGCTGCTCAAGGTCCACCTCGCTCAGGAGCGGAATCTCATTGCGGAAGACCGCGCGGGCGTAACTCTCGGTCTGGAGCAATCCGGGAACGACCTGGTTCTGGTACGAGGAGAGGGCGATCGCTTTCCGCTCGTAGTCGATGAACTCCGCTGCCCACACAGGAAACTTGGCCCGCTCCGGCAGATTCTCCACCGCCACCACCAGCGCGCCCTTGGTCTCCAGTAGTTCGTCCAGCACCTCGGCGTGGTCAAGCTTCAGTGGTCGTCGCCCCTGCTCAATGGAGGCGATGGTCTCCTCGTGGACGCCCAGCCGTTGCGCCAGCTCCCGCTGCGTCAAGCGGGCCGCCCTGCGGAACAGTGCCACCTGGGCGCCGACAAGTCGTTCAGCGGACGCGTTCTTCTTCGGCTTCGGTGATGAGGCGCGCATGCCTGACCAACTCCCCACCCCCGCCCGTACGTCACCTCGAACAAGCCCGTACGGAGAATCCGTACGGGCTGACGCACTGGTTCCACTTCGATACGCACCGCAACCATCTGTCGCATGAGCGACAGCTTTCAACCGTCGTGCTTCAGCAAGCACTTCTACCCACGCACGCGCCGATCCGTGCCCGCCGCACGGGAGTTCGCGCGGCGGGCGCTGCGGCACTGGAACATCGTGTCCCGCGCGGACGACATCCTGCTCTGCGTAAGCGAGTTGGCCACCAACGCGCTGCTGCACGGCGTCCCGCCGGGGCGTGGTTACCAGGTCTCGCTGGGGCTGTCCGGGGACGGCGTACTGCGCGTGGAGGTGGACGACAGCGGCGACGGCGATCCACGCATCCCCGACACGGCAGCCGAGGACGAATCCGGCCGTGGCCTACGGCTGGTGGCCGCCCTCGCCGACAAGTGGGGTGTGGGGGAGCGAGTGCCCGGAAAGTTCGTGTGGTGTGAGTTCGACCTCTCGCGACGTTCCACATACGGGTACGGGTACGTACCCGTATGATCTCAACGTCGGGAAGGAGCCGCACAGTGGCTGACGCCAACATCCGTATCCCTGAAGCAGCTCGTGATCGCCTCGCCGAGGTCGCCGCAGCCGAAGGCATGTCGCTGCGGGCATATCTCGCCCGCCTCGCCGACACGCTGCTCACGCCGTCCGAACGTGCGGAACGCGCTGCCAGGGCCCGTGAGGTGCTGCGGGAGTGGAACGGATACAACCCCACCGAAGCCGAGGAGCGCCGAATCGACGCGGAGATCGACAGGCGCCTCGCTGAGGCGACGGCCCGATGAGCGATGAGGCGCACGTCGTGTTCGACGACACGGCCATGGTGGCAGCGGGTCGCGGGAATGTGATTGCTTCCAGGCTGATTTACCAGGCACACGCCCAATCGGGGTGGTATCTCTACGCTCCAGCGTGCGCCGTGGTGGAAGCCGACCGCACCCGCCCGGGCACCGCTGAGCACATCGCCGCCCTGCCCGGCATCACCGTGCTTGAGTTGGACCTGCCCGCCGCCCTTGCGGTCGCACGGGAGACCACGTGGGCGGCTGCACATGTTCAGTACGCGGCTGCCCCGACAGCTGAGCGACCTGACGGCGCGATCATCGCCACGGCCGCTCCCAACCGGTGGACGGGACTATCTGTGCGCGTACTCGACGTCAATCCCTGACCATGAAAACGAGCCTCGATCAGACGGCCAGGCTGACAGGTAGCACACCAGGCCCGCGAAGAAGACCAGGCGAAGCGCGAAACGCTGCACGAGGGATATAGCGTTCTGCCGCCCGACTCGGCCGACCGCATCGACCTCTACCGGCTCTATCACGCGCTGGAGCTGTGGGACTGGTTCGCGACCATCGGCCAGACCGCGCCCCTGCCCGGCATCGCCGAGGACATCAGGCGGATGACCGCCTGACTGGGGGTGAGGTCAGGCCAAGAGGAGCGAGTCCACGTCCAACTCGACCTTGGCACCGATGGATTCGGGCAGGACGAAGGTCTGCCCCTTCCCGTACACCGAGCGGGAGCGGTACTCACCGTTGAGGGGATCGCTGAGCACGACGACCTCCTCGTGCTTGCGGTCGCCGATGACGTACACAGGAATTCCGGCCACCGCGTACAGCTCGGGCTTGGTGTAGAGATCCGTGCGCCAGTTGGACGAGGTGACCTCCAGGACGAGGCGGCAGGCCGCGGGTTCCACGCAGTTGTACTGGACCACATGGTCCTGGTGGTCCGCGTCCACGATCGCCAGGTCCGGGATCGCGTAGTCCTCCTCACCCGTCGGCAGCCAGATGCCGATCGCCTGGACGACGCGGGTTTCGCCGCGGTGCAGGTTCGCGGCCAGGAGCGGCATCATCACGTCGGTGAGCGACTCCGCGTGCGGAGTGTCGGCGCGCGGCGTCACGATCAGCTGTCCTCCGAGGATCTCGGGGCGGTAGCCCGGAAGGTTCTGGAACGCCAACTCGGCCACGTCGATGAGGCGTTCCGGGGTAGCCGTCATGTCGCTTCTCCTGCTTGCCTCGTCCTTCTTGGCCACGGGACCTCACCTTTAGGACCTAACGACGAAACGGCTGCCCCGGCAGTAGTAGCCGGGGCAGCCGCAAGGGGGCGCGTGGAAGCATTCAGAGGCGCTCGGGCGTCCGGATCCCCAGCAGGGCCATGCCCTGGCGCAGGGTGCGGGCGGTCAGGTCGCAGAGGAAGAGGCGGTTCTCCACCATCACCTGGCCGCCCTCGGCCTTGAGGACCGGGCAGTGCTCGTAGAACGCGGTGTACGCGGACGACAGGCCGTACAGGTACGAGGCCAGCTTGTGCGGCTCGTAGGTCTCCCGTACCGAGGCCAGCGTGTCGCCGAACTCGTCGAGCGCCAGGCCGAGCTGGCGCTCGGCCGGGGCCAGCGGCAGCTCCGGGTGGGCCACCGGGCCGATGTCGCCCGCCTTGCGGATGATGGAGCGGATCCGCGCGTACGCGTACTGCAGGTACACACTGGTGTCGCCGCTGAGCGAGACCATCCGGTCCAGATCGAAGGTGTAGTCCCGGGTGAGCGAGGTCGACAGGTCCGCGTACTTCACGGCGCCGATGCCGACCTGCTCGGCCCGCTCGTCGATCTCCTGCGGCGTGAGGTCCTTGCTCTTCTCGGCGATCACCGTGCGGGCCCGGTCCACCGCCTCGTCGAGCAGGTCGATCAGCCGGAACGTCTCGCCCTCACGGGTCTTGAACGGCTTGCCGTCCTTGCCCAGCACCGTGCCGAACGGCAGGTGCCTCACGGTGACCTCGTCGGTCAGCCAGCCCGCCCGGCGGGCGGTCTCGAAGACCATCTTGAAGTGCAGCGCCTGGCGAGCGTCGACCACGTACAGCAGCGCGTCCGCGTGCAGGTTGCCGGTACGGTCCCGGATCGCGGACAGGTCGGTGGCCGCGTAGCCGTAACCGCCGTCGGCCTTGCGGACGATCAGCGGGACCGGGGTGCCGTCCTTGGCCTTGATGTCGTCGAAGAAGACGCACAGCGCACCGTTGGACTCGACGGCGACGCCGGACTCCTCCAGCAGCTTGCAGGTCTCCGCCAGCATGTCGTTGTACGCGCTCTCGCCGACGATGTCGGCGTCGTGCATCTCGACGTCCAGCTTGTCGTAGACCGAGTAGAAGTAGATCTTCGACTCGTCGACGATCTTGTGCCAGAGGGCGAGCGTCTGCTCGTCGCCCGCCTGCAGGTCGACCACCCGGCGGCGGGCCCGGTCCTTGAACTCCGGGTCGGAGTCGAACAGCGCCCGCGACGCCTTGTAGAGGCGGTTGAGCCGCGACATCGCGCCTTCGCCGCTGTCCCCGTCGGAAGGGTGGTCCAGCTCGTGCGGGTGCTCGATCAGGTACTGGATGAGCATGCCGAACTGGGTGCCCCAGTCGCCGATGTGGTGGCGCCGGATCACCGTCTCGCCCGCGAACTCCAGGATCTTCACGATCGCGTCGCCGATCACCGTGGAGCGCAGATGGCCGACGTGCATCTCCTTGGCCACGTTCGGCTGCGAGTAGTCGATCACGGTGCGGCCCGGGTCGTCCGCGAGCGGGACACCGAGGCGGTCGTCTTCGGCGCGTGCGGCCAGGGTGCGCACGATGGCGGCGTCCGAGACCGTGATGTTGAGGAAGCCGGGACCCGAGACCTCGACCTCGGCGATCAGCTCGTCGGACGGCAGTGACTCCACGACCTGCGCTGCCAGCTCCCGCGGATTGGCCTTGTTCCGCTTGGCCAGCCCCAGCACCCCGTTGGCCTGGAAGTCCGCCCGGTCGCTACGTCGCAGCAGCGGATCGGCGTCGGCGGCCGACGGCACTGCGGCCGCGAGGGCGGCCGAGACACGCTGCTGGATCGAGGCGGAGAGGGAAGGGACCGAAGCCATGGGATGGATGCCGTTCCTTAGAAGGATGGAGGATTCGAATCCATCCGAGTATCCCATGGCGAAGGGCGGCTCCCCGGGGATGGGACAATCGACTGGGGACGTGTAGCCGTCCAGGCCGCATCCCCCAGCAGGATGGCAGCCGACCAACTGGAAGGAAGCAGAGACAGTGGCTCAGAGCACCGAAGCCGACTGGGTCGCCCGCGCTGCGGACGACATCATCGCGGAAGCCGAGCGGCGGGCTCCGGGCAAAAAGATTGTCTGCGCCTCCGGCATCAGCCCTTCCGGACCGATCCACCTGGGCAACCTGCGCGAGATCATGGTCCCGCACCTGGTCGCCGACGAGATCAAGCGGCGCGGGGTCGACTGTGAGCACATCCTGTCCTGGGACGACTACGACCGGCTGCGCAAGGTACCGGCCGGGCAGCCGGCGTCCTTCGCCGAGCACATCGGCCGTCCGCTGACCGCCGTCCCCGACCCGACCGGCGAGCACGCCAGCTGGTCCGACCACTTCAAGGCGCCGTTCCGGGCCGCGCTGAAGGAACTCGGGGTCGAGGTCCGGGAGATCAGCCAGACCGAGATGTACACCTCCGGTGCCTACCGCCAGCAGATCCTGCACGCCATGCGCGAGCGGCGGCAGATCGACGCCGTGCTCGGCCGGTACCGCACCAAGAAGGCCAAGACCGACGAGGGCTCGGAAGGCGCCGCCGAGGACGACGAGGGCGGCGCGGGCACCGCGTACTACCCGTACAAGCCGTACTGCGGCGCGTGCAACCGCGACCTGACCGCGGTCACCTCGTACGACGACGAGACCACCGAGATCGCCTACACCTGCACCGCCTGCGGGCACTCCGAGTCGTTCCGGCTGGACAGCCACGACCAGGGCAAGCTGGTGTGGAAGGTCGACTGGCCGATGCGCTGGGCGTATGAGGGCGTGACCTTCGAGTCCGGTGGCGTCGACCACTCCTCGCCCGGTTCCTCCTTCACCGTCGGCGGGCAGCTGGTCCGCGAGATCTTCGACGGGCTGCCGCCGGTCTACCTGCCGTACTCCTTCGTCGGGATCAGCGGCATGGCGAAGATGAGCAGTTCCAAGGGCGGTGTGCCGACCGCGGGTGACGCGCTGCGCATCATGGAGCCGCAGTTGCTGCGCTGGCTGTACGCCCGCCGTCAGCCCAAGCAGGCCTTCAACATCTCCTTCGACCAGGAGATCAGCCGCACCTACGACGAGTGGGACGCGCTGGAGCGCAAGATCGAGGCGGGCACCGCCGCGCCGGTCGACATCGCGATCCACTCCCGCGCCGCCCGCACCGCGGCCGGTGAACTGCCCACCACTGAGCGGAAGTTGCCATTCCGTACGCTGGCCTCGGTGGTCGACATCACCACCGGCCACGAGGAGCAGACCCTGCGGATCCTGCGTGACTTCACCATCGAGAACCCGATCTCCTCGCTGGACGAGACGCGTCCGCGGCTGGACAAGGCGGAGAACTGGGTCTCCACGCACGTGGACGAGGACGAGCGCACCCGGGTGCGCACCGAACCGGACCGCGAGACCCTCGCCACCCTCGGCGACGCCGACCGCGAGGCGCTCAAGCTGCTGGTCGACGGCCTGGACGAGCACTGGTCGCTGGACGGGCTGACCACGCTGGTCTACGCGGTGCCGAAGCTGCAGGCCGGCTTGGCTCCGGACGCCAAGCCGACCCCGGAGCTGAAGGTCGCCCAGCGGCAGTTCTTCGCGCTGCTCTACCAGCTGCTCGTCGGCCGCGACACGGGTCCGCGGCTGCCCACCCTGCTGCTCGCCGTGGGCGCCGACCGAGTCCGCGAGCTGCTCGCGGCCAGCTAGCGGCTTTGTTCCGGCGGCGGGTTGGCACGATGGCCGGCCCGCCGCCGGTTCGCCGGGTCCGCTGCGCGGGCTCCGTCGGCGTTTCCCGGCGGGTTGCGGTGGTTCGGCACCGCCGGGCTCCGGCACTGTGCTTGCTCGCCGTCGCGGCGGAGATTTTGTTGTTGCCCGGCAACGGCGGGTGGCCGACGGCACCGTTCGGCGGGGATGTTGTCGCCTCGGTGGCGGCGGGTGGCCGCGATGACGTGGGCTGGTGGTTGCGGACATGGTGCCGTCGCGGCGGATAGCCCTTTCCGCCGCAGTGGTGCGCAACCACGACGTTGTGGACCGGCGGTTTTCGAGCTCACCGCAACCGGCACCAGCGGCGGCCCCTGGGAGCGGCTCACCGCGACCGGGCGAAGAACCGTTACGCCAGGCGCGCTAGCCGATAGGCGCTAGCCGACCTGTTCCACCTCAAGGTGGTAGCGCTCGCGCAGTTCGCGCAGGTACAGGCGGAGGTACTGCTCGCTGAGCGGGCCGCCGTTCTCGGCGGTGATGCCGTAGCCGTCCGTCAAGTACAGCCCGAACTGGCGGGCGTTGGGCGGTTCCCCGTGGTTCGTGACGTATGAGCTGAAGGCAGTGAAGAACGCCTCCTCCACCGTGACGCCATCGGGCAGTACCGGCTGCTCCGGTTCCGGCTGCGGAGGAATGAGCGTCCGGCGCCGACCGGGCCCGACCGGCACGGTCACCGGCGGAGCAGCGGGCTCCGCCGGTGCGGGCTGTGGTGCAGCGGTGTACTCCGCCGGTACGGGTTCGGGTTCGGGCTGCGGTTGCGGGGCCGCCTCGACGGGGGCTGCGGTGACGGGAGTCGCCGCGACCGGGGCGGGCAGCGCCTCGGTGGCCGCCTCTGGAACCGTGATGCCCGCCGCGGCGAGACCGGCCGCCGCGGTCTCGGCGATCGGCACGCCGTACCGTGCCAGCCGCAGCGGCATCAGCGACTCGACCGGTGCTTTGCGCCGCCAGGCGCGCCCGTACTTGGCGCGCAGCCGTGCCCGGTACACCAGCCGGTGCTGCTCCAGCCGGATCACCTCGTCGTAGGAGCGCAGCTCCCACAGCTTCATGCGCCGCCACAGCCGGAACGTGGACGGAAAGGCGAGCAACCAGCGCGCCACCCGCACCGACTCCATATGGCGGTCGGCGGTGATGTCCGCCACCCGCCCGATCGCATGCCGGGCCGCCTCGACGGAGACCACGAACAGCACCGGAATCACCGCGTGCATCCCGACGCCGAGCAGATCGGGCCAGGCCGCCGCGCCGTTGAACGCGATGGTGGCGGCCGTCAGCAGCCAGGCGGTCTGCCGCAGCAGCGGGAACGGGATCCGGAACCAGGTCAGCAGCAGATCGAGCGCCAGCAGTACGACGATCCCGGCATCGACGCCTATCGGAAAGACGTTGGCGAACCAGCCGAACCCCTTGCGCAGCGCCAAGTCCCGTACCGCCGCATAGGAACCGGCGAAGCCGATCGCGGCGATGACCACCGCTCCGGCGACGACGACACCGACCAACAGCCGGTGCGTGCGGCCCATACGTATCGCGGACATCCCGCGGCCCTCCCGCGCTCGGCAACTGGCGCGGCACAGCCTGCCATACGAGCCGGGCGCCGAGGGCGGGAGGATCCGCAGCGGGCCGGGACGTTGGCCCAGTCGTTACTTCAGGGACGCCAGGGCTTCCTTGGCGGCCTGCTGGGTGTCCTTGTCCATTTCGTCGGCCTTGGGCTTGTCATCACCCTGCATACCCGCGCCGTTGAAGTCGACCACCACCACGACGTTGGCGGAGCGGGCCACCACGGTCGCGTTGTGGTAGGCGTCGTCGCCCTTCTTGTCGTCCCAGGTGACGAGGGTGGCGCCGTCGCCGAGGCCGCTCAGCTGGGTGGCCTTGGGGCTGGACGCCTTGCCGGTGGTGCTCGTTACGGCCTGCTGGTACGAGGTCTTGGCCTGGTCCTCCGCGGAAGCGGTGGGTATCGAGTCGAACCGCTGGAAGGAGTCGTCCAGGTAGCGGAACTGGTACCCGTCCAGACCGTTCCAGGAGCAGCCGCCGCGGGTCTTGGAATCGGTCGACTTCGCCGCCGATCCGTTCGGGTCCTTCGCGCTCTGCACCAGGTGGTTGACGGTGTCCGGGGACATGGCCTTGCACGGGTCCGGAATCGCCTTGTACTTGGCCGCGGCGAGGGACGAAGAGGTGGCGGACGCGGTGGACGGCGATCCGCTCTGCCCCTGCTGGCCGTTCGGCGAGGAACCGGATCCCGAGGAGCAGCCGGTGATCAGCATCACCGGCACGGCGGCGCATGCGAGCAGGCGGGCGAGGCGCGGAGCAGCTGGTCTGTGCATGGGTCCTTCTGTCGTTGTGGGGCGGTTGTTGCGTGACGCGCGACCGTCCCGGCCGCAGACGTAAATGGACACAATACGTGCTCTGCGTGGCGCGCTGTCCTTGTGCGCACCGGATGTGCTATTCGTCTCGCCGGTGCCTGGTGGGCACTCTATTCTTCGATTTTCTTGGCCAGTTCCTGTGCGAGGCCGTGCGCGCCCAGCTGCAGATCGAGGCTCTGCGGCATCACCGACGCATTGCTGGACCACTGCGAGAACTCGATGGTGACCAGCACGTTGGCGGTACGGAACACCACCGTCACGTCCCGGTGCACGCCGGAATCGCGGGTCATCAGGGCGTCGTTGAGGAATGCCTCGTCGCCGATGCCGCCGACCCGCCGGGGGGCGGTGTCGGGGGCGGCGCTCGCGGAGGCGCTCCCGGAGGGCGGGGGTGTCGACGGTGACTGCGAGGGCGACGCGTTGGCGCTGGCGCCGGGGGTCGGGCTCTGGCTCGGCCCCGGGCTCTGGCCGGGGGTCCCGCTGGGGGCGGGTGTCTCGACCGGGATGTGCGCGGCCGCCGCCAGCTGCTGGTACTCCTGTGCCGCCTTGTCCTCGTCGCTGACGGCCGGGTCGTAGCTGACCACTCGCTCGAAGTCGACGTGCAGATAGCGGTTGCCCCCCGAGACCGAGCCGCTCCACTTGCAGCCGACCCGGCGGTCGGTGTCGAAGGTGACCGCGGCCTCGCCGCCGTAGTCCTGCGAGTTGGGCAGCAGCTGGTGCAGCGTGCCGGAGCTCACGGCGCCGCAGGGCTCGGGGAGGGTGCGGTACTTGCCGGGCGGGGCGGCGCTCGCGGAGTCGGTGCGACTGCTGATGCCCGAGTTGTCGGTGGCGCTACCGGTGCTGCCGGGGCCTGAGCAGCCGGTGAGGGCGGCCAGCGCGGTGAGCGAGAGGACGCCCGCTATGGCGCCACCGGTGCGGCGCATCCTGGGCGTGGGTGTGTTGCCGGTCAGTCCTTCCCCGGGCACTCCCCTTGGCGTCACTGGCCTGGCCCCTTTCGAAAACGCGTTGCCGCTGCGGGGCGGCCCGTGAACACAATGTCTATCGCAGACATCGGCGGTGCCGCCGGTCGCGTGTGTTGATTGGGTTGTTTCGCCCCCGAATCTTGTTTTGACTAAGAAGCGCTAAATTTTGCCCGTTTTGTCGTTAGTTTCAGCCGGTAAGTCCAACACTGAAAGCAGTGAGTCCGACCCAGGGGGAGAGATGACGTACACCGAGGTGCCCGGCGTCCGGGTACCGATCCGCATGTGGACCGATCCGGCCACCGTCGAGGACGTGGCGATGCAGCAGCTGCGCAACGTCTCGTCGCTGCCGTGGATCGAGGGACTGGCCGTGATGCCGGACGTGCACTACGGCAAGGGCGCGACCGTCGGTTCGGTCATCGCCATGAGGGGTGCCGTCTGCCCGGCGGCGGTCGGCGTGGACATCGGCTGCGGGATGAGCGCGGTGCGGACCTCGCTGACCGAGAACGACCTGCCCGGTGACCTCTCCCGCCTCCGATCCAAGATCGAACAGGCCATTCCGGTCGGCCGCGGCATGCACGACGACCCGGTTGACCCGCGCCGCCTGTACGGGGTCCCGGCCGCGGACTGGGACGGGTTCTGGTCCGGGTTCGACGGCCTGGCGGAAGCGGTGAAGTTCCGGGAGGAGCGGGCGACCAAGCAGATGGGAACGCTTGGGTCCGGAAACCACTTCATCGAAGTGTGTACGGACGCCACCGGTTCCGTCTGGCTGATGCTGCACTCCGGGTCCCGCAACATCGGCAAGGAGCTGGCCGAGTACCACATCGGCGAGGCCCGGAAGCTGCCGCACAACCAGGGCCTGATCGATCGCGACCTGGCGGTGTTCATCGCGGACACCCCGCAGATGGCCGCCTACCGCCGTGACCTCTTCTGGGCGCAGGAGTACGCCAGGCGGAACCGTTCCATCATGATGGCGCTGCTGCAGGACGTGGTGCGCAGGGAGTTCAGGAAGGCGAAGGTGACCTTCGACGAGGTGATCTCCTGCCACCACAACTACGTCAGCGAGGAGCGCTACGAGGGCATGGACCTGCTCGTCACGCGCAAGGGCGCGATCAAGGCGGGCGGCGGGGACTACGGCATCATCCCGGGTTCCATGGGCACCGGTTCGTACATCGTGCGCGGCCTGGGCAACGAGGCGTCGTTCAACTCGGCCTCGCACGGCGCCGGTCGGAAGATGAGCCGCAACGCCGCGAAGAAGCGGTTCTCCACACGCGATCTGGAAGAGCAGACGCGCGGCGTGGAGTGCCGCAAGGACTCCGGCGTGGTCGACGAGATCCCAGGCGCCTACAAGCCGATCGAGCGCGTCATCGACCAGCAGCGCGACCTCGTGGAGGTCGTGGCAAGGCTCAAGCAGGTCGTCTGCGTCAAGGGCTGATTCCCTGCACCACGAGGCGCGACCCGGCGGAGGAGCGCCGGGAAGGGCCGGCGATCGGACGATCCGTAGGTAACGGAGCTGCCCGGTGGGGCGGTTGACGTCAGCCGCGCCTGCGCGAGACCAGGAACACCGCGGCGCAGACGGCGACCAGGGTGGCGGCAGCGGCGGCGCTCCAGAGCCAGACCGTGGGGCCGGATGACGAGTGGGTGGCGATGGCCGCCTTCGGGGCGGCGCCGTCCGGCACGGTCATGGTCGCCTCGCCACGGCCCAGCGCGGGAAAGCCGGACTCCACGCTGACCTTCCACCGCCCGGCGGGCAGTGCCTCGGCGGTGGTGAACGTCGCGGTGCCGCCCGGCACCTCCACCAGGCGCCACGGCCCTGCGGTCCGCCGGCCGTCGGCGGAGACCGCGCTGAGCGTCGCGGACAGGGTCTCGGTGACCGGATCGCCGTCGTTGTCCCAGCTGGCGACGGTCCGTACGTGTCCGCCGTCCTGGCCGCTGATCCGGAAGTCGATGGTGTCGCCGTGGGCGGCGGCGGACCCGGCGGTGCCGAGGACGACCGCCCCGCAGAGCGCGATCACGGCGGGCAGGGCGGCGAAGTGCTTACGCATGGGGCTCCTCAGGGGGTGCGGGGGAAGGCGGTACGGGCCTGCCGGGCGAGGCAGGCCCGTACCGCGAGGGGGTCAGGCGACCGGCTGAACGGTCCAGTTCTGGTAGCCCTGGTCATCGGGCTGCTGGAGCTCCAGCAACTGACCGCCGTAGTACTCGCGGCCGCTGATGCCGAGGGCGAGGGAGGAACCCTCGGGCGTGAGCGTGTAGCCGCCGCCGCTGGGAGTGAGCTTCCAGTGCTGTACGGCGGAGTCGGTGCACGGCTCCTGCATCACGAACTGGCCCTCGACGAGATCACCGCCAGGCTGCAGGCACTTGCCGGACAGCGCCGACTTGATCCGTACCAGACCGCTGCCCGCGTCGTCGAAGATCCACTGCTGGTTCGCGTACCCGGTGCGCTGGTAGCCGATCAGGACCGTACCGTCGTTGGTGGAGCCGCCCCACATGTCCGCGGACTGCCCGGTGAGGCTGTTGAACATCAGGTACGGCTTCCCGGGCTGGGTCGTGCCGTCGCCGGAACCGCCCTGCTTCAGCGTGTGGAAGGCCGCCTGGTGGCCGGGCGTGGAGACGTTGCCGTTCTGGTCCCGTACGGCGATGGCGAGGGTGTAGGCGGTGTCCGGCCGCAGGTAGACCACGCGCGCCACGGTCGACCGCACGGTGCCGAGCGAGTGGCCGTTCAGCACGATCTCGTAGCCCGCCGCCGAGGAGACGGCCTGCCAGCTGACCGTGGCCGAGTTCTGCGTCACCTGGCTGACCGCCGCGTCCGGTCCGCTGGACGTCGAGGTGGACGTCGGGGACGGCGTGGGGCCCGGGTTGGGGTTGGGGCCGGTCCCGTTGGCGCCGATCAGGAACTGGTTGTTGGCCACGTTCCAGTGCGAGGACAGATAACTACCCGTCTTGGGGTTGGTGTTGAAGTAGTCGTCGTGCCGGCAGTCGAGTCGCTCGGCGTAGACCGGATCCGCACATACGACGTGCATCTGCGGATAGTACGGGTAGTCCGAGTAGCACATCAGGTCGTTGGTGTCGGTGCAGTGGCCGCCCTTGCTGGAGTCGGGGGCGCTGTTGTTCACCGCCCCGAGGTTGTGGCCGAGTTCATGGGCCGCGGTGGCACCGCTCCAGCAGCCGCTGTCCGTCCGTCCGTACGACGGGCCGAAGTTGCTGGTGTTGTCCTGCCCGGGACGCTCGTCCCCGTTGAACGTACCGATGCCGCAGTACACCTGCGCGTCGGCGAAGACCATGTACTTGCGGTCGCGGCGGTTGAAGCCCTGCGCGGCCAACGCGTCGTTGGTGGCGCCGAACTCCTTGAGGGTCGAGGCCGACAGTTCGACGTCCAGCACCGATACCGTGCAGTCCGACTCGGTGACGAACCGGACGTGGCGGGTGCCACCGGTCTCCTGCGCGCTGGCGTTGTAGATGACGTCGGTGTCCGCCGCCCACTTCTTGAACGACGGCAGGTACTGCGCGTACCGGTCCTGCCCGGGGGCGTGGGCGTACAGCACCTGTACGCGGTTACCGGTGATGCCGTCGCCGTCGCACGCCACCTTGGAGCCGGACGGCGTGTCGGCCCGCGAGGACGGTTTGGTGGAGGCCGCCACGGTGGAGCCGTTGCGGGCGTCCAGCACCGGCGGCGCGCCCTTCAACAGGTCGGCGGTGGACGGGTTCTGCGCCGTGGTCTGGCCGCCGTGCAGCACCGGAGCCTTGGCGGACGCCTGCACGGCGGGCGCGGTCAGCTTGTGGATGTCCACACCCTTGGGTGCCGCGTCCGGCCCGTGCGTACACAGCCGGGCCTTGGCCACCTGGTACTCGCCGGTGCACCGGTCGTCCTTGGGGGCGGCGACCAGACCGGCGTAGACCATGCCGCGACGCGGGTCGCTCTTGGGCACGGTGCGCAGCGGGGTGGGCGGTTCGTCGTGCTGCGGGGTGGCGGCGGGGGCGGCGGGTACGGCCACGGCCGGTGCCGCCGTCGTCGGCCGCCCGCCGGTTCCGGCGCCGACGGCGACGGCGCCCGCGACGAGCCCGGCGGCGGTCGCCATCGCGGCGGCGAGGAGGACGCCGCGGCGCTTGCGGGTACGCCGGTGGGTGGCTCTCGGTATCTGCCTTCTGTGCGCGTTTCCGCGCGTCTCTCTGTGTGACAACGCCGTCACCAATCTGGTCAATTTTGGATCAACAGGGCGGATATCGGGTGTGCTTGGCGGCGGGGCTGGCAACGCCCGCGCGCGGCGACACCCGTGTGGGGGTAAGGGGTATGGGGTGGGCGGAGCGGTCCGCGGACCTACCGAACGGTCACAGCCGCGTTCCGAAGTCCTGGGTCCACCAGGGGCCGCCGGAGCCGTAGTCGACCCCGATGCCGACCTCCTGCAAAGAGCAGTTGAGGATGTTCGCCCGGTGCCCCGGGCTGTGCATCCACTCGTCCATCACCTGGGCCGGGCCCTGCTGCCCGTAGGCGATGTTCTCCGCGTAGGCGCTCCACTGGTATCCGGCGGCGGTGATGCGGTCGCCTGGACCGGCGCCGTCCGGGTTGGTGTGGTCGAAGAAGTGGCGGGCGGACATGTCGTCGGACTGCCGCTGGGCCGCGGTCTGCAGCGCGTTGTTCATGCGCAGCGGCGCGCAACCGTGTTGCCCGCGTGCGGCGTTGAGCAGGTACAGCACCTGCTGCTGGACGGTCGGCGGCGGCGCCGTGGTGGGGCGCGGGCGGGGGCGGGGTGCGACGGGCCGGTGGGTCGGCGGCTTCGCCGTCCTGGTGGGCCGCGGGGTCGGGGTGGGGCTGGGGGAGAGGGAGACGGCGGGCGGCGGTGTGGTCCGCGCGGCGGCCACGGGAGCGGCCGGGGCCGGATCATCCGGCGCCACTGTGAAGTACAGGGCCCCCGCGAGAACGGCCGCCGCGGCCGCGCCCGCGACCCGCGGCCGGTTGCCGAACCGCCGCCGCCCGTGCCGGCCGGACGGCCGCCGGGGCGCGTCCGCCGAGTGCCGTCCGGCGCTGTGATGACCCGCGGCCGGACCCGGGTTGGCGGCGGCGCCGCCGTGGCCGCCCGTGCTCTGGGCGGGGATGCTGTGCGGCTGGCCGGTAGCGGCTGGGCCGTGGCCGGTGGCGTGCGGGGTGCCGGTGGGGTGCTGCCAGGGCGGGGTGGCGTGGCTGGGTGCCTGGGTGTTGCCGAATGCGTGGGTGGCGGCTGCGTGGCCGCCGGCCATGTGCCCGCTCGCGCCGTGGGCGCCCGCGCCGTGCCCCGCAGTTCCGCTGTGTCCCGCGGTCCCGCTGTGTCCCGCGGTCCCGCTGTGTCCGGTGGCCGCGTGGAGGGCCGAGGGTATCGCCCCGCCGCCCGCGGCCAGGCCGGCCGGTAGCGGGAGGAGCGCACAGCCGACCAGGAGGCCCTCGGCGGGGACCAGATCGGTCCACTGGCCGCAGCAGGCCGCGCACTCGCGGGTGTGGCGGGCTATTCGCTTGCGCCACAGGGCGCTGGGCGCGCCGTCCCAAGCCGCCGTGACCAGATCCAACTCCGTGCAGCGCGGTACCGCCCACAGAGCGCGGACCACCACACGGGCGGTCTCCAACTGGGCCTTCATCCGCTGGATCCGTACCGCGGCATGCTGCGGGGAGAGCTCCAGCGCGATGGCCACCTCCGCGCGGGTCAGCTCCCCGGCGGCCTCCAGCCACCACAGCGACAGCAGCGCGCGGTCGTCGGCGTCCAGCCAGCGGGTCGCCTCGGCGACCTGGCGCCGCTGGCCGGACAGTCCCAGCCGCACGATGGTCAGATCCACGAAGTCCGCGCCGGGGTCGGCCACATCAAGGGCGTCGTCCAAGCCGCCACCGGTGGAGCCGAGTTGCCGGAACCGCCAGTTCCGGCGCACCTGGTTCATCGCGATGGCCACCAGCCACGACCTGAAGCACGCCGGATCACGCAGCCCGGCGAGCCCGTCGATCATGTGGAGCATGGTCTCCTGCACCACATCGTCGACGTCCGGGTGACCGTTGAGCGCCCGGCCGACGACGTTGTACACCAACGGCAGGTACTCGGCGACGAGTTCGTCCTGCGCCCGAGGGTCCCCGCTCTGCGCCGCCACCACGGTGGTGGCCCCCCGTGTGTTCTCCACGCCCGTCCACCTTCTTCCCCGGCCTCGCGGCCAACATCTCTCCGACACATGGGAGATCTGGTCAGCGGACCGGGATAACGGAAAACCGCCGAAGATTTTCTGGCGGGTGCGTCAGCCCTCGCGGTGCACCTTGTAGTTGGACGCCTGGGCGCGTGGCCGGACGACCAGCAGGTCGATGTTGACGTGCGAGGGACGGGTGACCGCCCAGTCCACCGTGTCGGCGATGTCCTCGGCGGTGAGCGGCTCGGCGACGCCCGCGTAGACGGCGGCGGCCTTGTCCTCGTCGCCCGCGTAGCGGTTCTTGGCGAACTCCTCCGTCTTGACCATGCCCGGCGCGATCTCGATGACCCGTACCGGCTCGCCGCACAGTTCCAGGCGCAGCGTCTCGGCGATGACATGGGCGCCGTGCTTGGCGGCCACGTAGCCGCCGCCGCCTTCGTAGGTGGCCAGGCCCGCGGTGGAGGACAGCACGACGATCGTGCCGTCGCCGCTGGCCCGCAGGGCGGGCAGCAGGGCCTGGGTGAGGTGCAGCACGCCGAGGACGTTGACCTCGTACATGGCACGCCAGTCGGCGGGTTCCGCCGCGTCGATCCGGTCGGCGCCGAGCGCGCCGCCCGCGTTGTTGACCAGTACGTCGCAGCGGTCCAGGCTCGCGGCGAAGGCGTTCACGGCCGCGCGGTCGGTCACATCGAGGGCGTGGGCGACCGCCTCCTGGCCCGCCTCCGCCAGCTCGGCGGCGAGCGCCTCGACGCGATCGGTGCGGCGGGCGGCGAGCACGACGCGGTATCCGGACGCGGCGAGCCGACGGGCCGTGGCGGCACCGATCCCGCTGCTCGCTCCGGTGACTACTGCGGTGCGGCGGCTCATTCTGCGCGTCTCCCTCGGTGCGTCCGGATCTTTGTGCGGTCAGCGTAACGCCGTACCGGAACCACCTGTGGCTGACTGATCCGGCGGGCCGCCCGCCGCGCCCGGCGTGGGCGTATGAACCGCGGCGCAGTCGACCGCCCCCGCGGCATCGGCCGCACGCCGAGGCGCGGACCGTGCCGCACGGCCCGGCGGAGGGGGAGCGGTGACCGTACCCGTCGGGGTTCTGCCGCCCGCCCGGGAAGCGGCGATGACCGGCCGCTGGGATCCGGCCCCGCTGCTCGCCCTGGCCGGGCTCGTGGAGCGGTCCGGGTACGACTCGCTCTGGGACGGCGACTCGCTCGCCGCACGTCCCCCACGCCCCTGCCCGGTCCTGCTGGTCTGTCCGGATCCGGCGCCCGGCATCGCCACCATCCCGCCGCCGCCCCCGCATCCGCCGCACCACCACTAGTCGCCCGACTCGCCTCCGAGCCCCGACGGGCGCCCGTACAAGGGCAGTTGACCGTCAACGGGTACGAATCGGTCGGCGCCCGCGGGCCACGGCTGGGTGCCCGTCATTCCGCGGTCAACACCAGGCAGACCAACTCCCCGTTCTCGTCCCGCCCTTCGTAGCAGCTGGCGTTCTCGGCCTGCACCGGGAACGCCAGGACGTTGGAGCCGGTGTCCGGGTTGACGGTGATGTCCACCCACGGTGCCCGCCCGGCGGCCTGTGCGGCGGCCAGTTCGGACGCGGCGTGGGTCAGGAAGGCGTCGAGGTCGGGATAGTCGGCGGGCCGGGGGCCGGAGAACCGCAGGGAGTCCATGGCGGCGTCGTCCCACAGCAGCCCGATCTCATGGGTGAGAGGCTGGGCGTCCTCGTAGGCGTCCTCGAACGTCGCCCTCGCGATGACCTCGGGGTCCGCCAGCGGGATCACCGCCATGCTGACGTAGGCCGCTCCCGCCGCGGCGGTCTCCTCGCTCAGCCGCGCCACGCCTATGTACACCGGGTGCTTGCCGTGCGGCACTCCACCGCACGTGGACCACTCCGCCGGGTCGGGTTCGCTGAACACCACGGCTCCGGCGACCACCAGGTCACCGGCGCGTTGGAACTCCTGGGGGCGGTCCCCCACGAACGTCACGTACTCGTCTGCGAGCTGCCACAGCAGCGCGTCCAATGCCGCGGATACTGTCAGACGACGCTGACAACGCCCGCCCCGGCCAACCGGCCTTCGTAGGACCAGCGTCGCTGGCCCTACCCCGCGAACCCCCGCCTCACGGCCATACCAGGCAGTACATCTGATGCCCCGTCTCATGACATCGCTGGGCGAAGTCCTGCCATTCGTGGAGCATTTGGTAGATCACGAAGGCGTCGCGGGGGCCCCGGCGGTCGGGGACGGTGGACCAGATGAAGGCCGCGGCGCCCAGTTGTTCCTCGCCGGCCTTGCGGAGGGGCTCGACGACATTGACGGGAAGTTTCACCACGGCGTAATCGGGGTGAAGGACGACGAGTTCCAGCGGTGGAACCTTGGCCAGGGGTATGCCCTCGATGCCGGTGAGCACCATCGCTGACATCGTTTCCGGTTTGACCTTGGTAAACATGCCGTTGCCGAGTTCATCGCCACCGAGTTCCTCGGGGCGCATGGAGATCGGCACCCGAGCCGCTGTGGCGCCGTCGGGCGCGCCGAAATACTTGTAGGTCACCCCCACTCGGCCACCCCTGTTTCCACCCTCCGTGGCTCGCTGGCGCCCCGTTCCAGTGGTTCGGCGCCGTTTGCCGGTGGGGCGGGCGTGCTGGGGTTCACGGTCGCCCGTCCCCTCGCCCAGTTCGCCACCTGGCTGCATTTCACTACCCGACCATTCGCAAGCCCAACCGCGCAACCCGATCATCGTCTCAGATACGAGGTCGAGACCTGATGATGAAACGCCCGGCCCGGCGAAACGGTTCAAGCCTCTGAGACCATGTGTATGTGAGCATTCCCTACGCGTACGAAGCACCAGTCTCGCAGACCCTCTTCGACCGGGCTGCCGCTGTGACGCCTGGTGGCGTGAACTCTCCGGTCCGCGCCTTCCGGGCGGTGGGTGGTACGCCCCGTTTCATGGTGTCCGGTACCGGTCCCTACCTCACCGATGCCGATGGCCGGGAATATGTTGACCTGGTGTGCTCGTGGGGACCGATGATCCTCGGGCACGCGCACCCGGCCGTGCTCGAAGCGGTACAGGCCGCCGTAGCGCGCGGTACGTCCTTCGGCACGCCCGGTCAGGGCGAGGTCGAGCTGGCGGAGGAGATCGTGGCCCGGGTGGCGCCGGTCGAGCAGGTGCGCCTGGTCTCGTCGGGCACCGAGGCGACGATGTCGGCGATCCGGCTGGCCCGCGGGTTCACCGGCCGGGCGAAGGTGATCAAGTTCGCGGGCTGCTACCACGGGCATGTGGACGCGCTGCTGGCGGCGGCGGGCTCGGGGGTGGCGACCTTCGGCCTGCCGGACACCCCGGGCGTGACCGGCGCCCAGGCGGGCGAGACCATCGTGCTGCCGTACAACGACCTCGACGCGGTACGGACGGCCTTCGCGGCGCACCCGGGCGAGATCGCCTGTGTGATCACCGAGGCCTCGCCGGGGAACATGGGCGTGGTGCCGCCGCTGCCCGGCTTCAACCAGGGCTTGGCCGACCTGTGTCGCGACAACGGCGCGTTGTACATCTCCGACGAGGTGATGACCGGCTTCCGCGTCTCGAAGGCGGGCTGGTTCGGGATCGACGGGGTCACCGCGGACCTGATGACCTTCGGCAAGGTGATGGGCGGCGGCTTCCCGGCGGCGGCGTTCGGCGGGCGCGCCGATGTGATGGCGCACCTCGCCCCGGCCGGGCCGGTCTACCAGGCGGGCACGCTGTCCGGTAACCCGGTGGCGACGGCGGCGGGCCTGGCGCAGCTCCGGCTGCTGGACGACGCGGTGTACGGGCGGGTGGACGCGGTGGCGGCCCAGGTGGCGTCGTTGGTCGGCGACGCGCTGGCCAAGGCGGGCGTACCGCACCGGGTGCAGACCGCGGGCAATATGTTCTCGGTCTTCTTCACCGAGGAGCCGGTCACCAACTTCGACGAGGCCAGGGCCCAGCAGTCGTACCGTTTCATCCCCTTCTTCCACTCGATGCTGGCGCAGGGCGTCTATCTGCCGCCGTCGGCGTTCGAGTCGTGGTTCGTCTCCTCGTCGCACGACGACGCGGCGATCGAGCGGATCGCGGCGGCGCTTCCGGCCGCCGCCACAGCAGCGGCGGAGGCCACCCAGTGACCGACAATCAGGACATCACGGTTGTCCATCTGATGCGCCACGGCGAGGTGCACAATCCGGAAGGCGTGCTCTATGGCCGCCTGCCCGGCTATCACCTCTCCGAACTGGGCCGGAAGATGGCAGACCGGGTCGCCGAGCATCTGGCGGACCGCGACATCCGGTATGTCGTCGCCTCGCCGCTGGAGCGGGCGCAGGAGACCGCGGCGCCGATCGCCGCCGCCCACGAGCTGGCCGTGGCCACCGACGAACGGCTGATCGAGGCGGACAACGTCTTCCAGGGCAAGACCTTCGGCGTCGGCGACGGCGCCCTGAAGAAACCGGCAAACTGGAAATATCTGACAAACCCCTTCAAGCCAAGCTGGGGTGAGCCGTACATCGAGCAGGTCGTACGGATGATGGCGGCGCTCGGCGCGGCACGGGACGCGGCGCGCGGCCACGAAGCGGTGTGCGTCAGCCACCAGTTGCCGATCTGGGTGGTGCGCAGCTTCGCGGAGCGGCGGCGGCTGTGGCACGACCCGCGCAAGCGGCAGTGCACGCTGGCCAGCCTGACCAGCTTCACGTACCGCGGCGACAAGATCGTTTCGGTGGGGTACAGCGAGCCCGCCCGCGATCTGGTGCCCGCGCATCTGCTGGCGGGTGCAAAGGCCAAGGGGGGCGCGAAGGGCTTCGGGGCCTAGCGGGCCCGCGGGGCTTCGAAGCCCCGCGGTATTGATTCCATGAAGAACATGTAGCGGCCGGATGGCGATTTCCCGCCACTCGGCCGCAGTGTGATTTTCCGCCAACTGGCCAGGAACCATGGGACGGAGCGTGCCGTCTTATCCCGCGTGAGTGCGCATTGCGCACTCACAGTGATGTGACGACGGCAGTAGAAACACGACCGCGGACGGCGGGAAACAGCATGCGTTCGATGACCCGGAGGGGCTTGCTCACTTTGACCGCGGGGGCCGCCGTGGGAGCGGCCGCCGGATGCTCCAGCAGCAACTCGTCCAAACCCGACACGGCCGCGCCGGCGGGCGGCGGCTCCGCGGGCCCGAGTCAACCCGCGGGCACGCCGATAGGCGACGGCTCGACCTCCGACACCGGACCGCAGCCCTTCCAGCCGGCCGCGGAGCGGCTGGAACCCGGGCAGACGCCCCCGCAGTTCGTGATCTTCTCCTGGGACGGCGCGGGCGAACTCGACAACGGCCTGTTCCAGCGGTTCCGTAAGCTCGCCCAGGACCACAACGCGAAGATGACCTTCTTCCTCTCCGGCCTGTACTGCCTGCCGGAGTCGAAGAAGCACCTGTACCGGCCGCCGAACAACCCGGTGGGCGCCTCCGCGATCGGGTACTTCAGCGACCAGCACATCAAGATGACCCTTGAGCAGGTGCGCAACGCGTGGCTGGAGGGCCACGAGATAGGCACCCACTTCAACGGCCACTTCTGTGACGGCCACGGCTCGGTCGGCAAGTGGACCCCAACCCAGTGGGAGAGCGAGACCCAGCAGGCCGTCGACTTCGTCACCAAGTGGAGGACGAACACCGGCTTCACCGATGTGCAGTCGCTGCCGTTCGACTACCGCAAGGAAATGGTCGGCGGCCGCACCCCGTGCCTGCTCGGTCAGGACAACTGGCTGCCGACCGCGAAGAAGCTCGGCTTCCGCTATGACGCCAGTTCGCCCGGCGGCCTGCAGATCTGGCCGACGAAGAAGCACGGCATATGGGACCTCCCGCTGCAGCAAATACCCTTCCCGGGGCGGAAGTTCGAAGTCCTGTCGATGGACTTCAACATGTTGTACAACCAGTCGCAGAACGCCACAAAGAGTGACCCGCGCAACTATCCCGGCTGGCGCGAGCAGGCGACCGGGTCTTATGTCGGCGGTTTCCAGCGCGCATACGAAACCAACCGCGCGCCCTTCTACATCGGCAACCACTTCGAGCAGTGGAACGGCGGCATATACATGGACGCCGTCGAGGAAGCCTTCAAGCAGATCGCGGACGAGAAACGGCAGGACGTCCGACTGGTCTCGTTCAAGCAGTACGTGAACTGGCTGGATGCCCAGGACCCCCGGCTGCTGGCCAAGCTGCGCACCCTGAACGTCGGCGAGAAGCCCAAGGAAGGCTGGCAGGCCTTCACCCAGAACGTCTGACCCGCGCGACTGCCCCGCCCCCGCCACGCCTCGCGGGTGGCGGGGCGTTTTAGCTGGTGGGCAGGGACTTGTAGGGCAATGTCGGGGGGTGCTAAAGGGCGCCGGAACTCCCATGCGAAACTTTTCACATGAGTCTGACGCGCCTCCCGCAATCGGGCCCCCGCCGCCGCGCCGCCGCGCTGGTCACGGGAGCCGCCCTGGTGCTGGCCCTTGCCGGGTGCGGATCGATGTCCGGCGGGTCGTCGTCGGGCTCGTCGGACACCAAGTTCGTCCAGGGCACCGGCCAGATCACCACGGTGTCCAAGGCCGACCGGCCCACCGCGCCTGACATCTCCGGCAAATCGGTCGACGGTCAGCAGTTGTCGCTGTCCCAGTACAAGGGCAAGGTCATCGTCCTCAACGTCTGGGGCTCGTGGTGCGACCCGTGCCGCGCCGAGGCTCCCAACCTCGCCCAGGTCGCCAAGGACACCGCGGCCAAGGGCGTGCAGTTCGTCGGCATCAACATCCGCGACTACGACACCGCGCAGTCCAAGAGCTTCGAGCGCAGCTTCGGGATCACCTATCCGAGCTTCTTCGACCCGGACGGCAAGCTGCTGGTGAAGTTCCCGCGCGGCAGCCTGCCCCCGCAGTCCATCCCCACCACCTTGATCATCGACCGTGACCAGAAGATCGCGGTACGCGCGCTCAAGGCGCTCACCACCGACGACCTGCGCAAGGCGCTCGACCCGATCGTCGCGGAGAAGTGACGTGACCTTCCTGGCCGCCGCCGGCACCGCGCCCAACCAGACCGTGATGTCCGGGGCGCTGCTGCTGGCCATCCCCGTCGCGCTCATCGGCGGTCTGGTCTCCTTCTTCTCGCCCTGTGTGCTGCCGCTGGTGCCCGGTTACCTCTCCTATGTGACGGGGGTCTCCGGCGCCGATCTGGGCGACGCCAAGCGGGGTCGGATGGCGGCCGGGGCCGCGCTGTTCGTGCTGGGCTTCACCGCCGTGTTCGTCTCCGGCGGCGCGTTCTTCGGCTTCTTCGGCACCACCCTCCAGGCGCACAAGGACGTCATCACCAAGGTGCTGGGCGTCCTCACCATCCTGCTCGGGGTGGCCTTCATGGGGCTGGTACCGGGCTTGTTCCAGCGCGAGTTCCGGCTGCACAAGCGCCCGGCCGTCGGGCTGGCCGGGGCGCCGGTGCTCGGTGTGCTGTTCGGGCTCGGCTGGACGCCGTGCCTGGGGCCGACGCTCTCCGCGGTCAACGCGCTGTCGATCAACCAGGCGAGCGCGGGCCGCGGTGCGCTGCTCACCGCCGTCTACTGCGTCGGCCTGGGGCTGCCGTTCATCCTGGCCGCGATAGCGTTCCGGCGGGCGCTCGGCGCCTTCGCGGTCGTCAAACGGCACTACGCCTGGGTGATGCGGATCGGCGGCGGCATGCTCGTCGCGGTCGGTGTGCTGCTGGTGACGGGGGCCTGGGACCGGATCGTCTACCAGATGCAGATCTGGGCCACCGGCTTCAATGTGGGGATCTGATCAATGAGCACGACGGACACCGGCACCGGTACGGGTGTGGACGACGCCGCCGAGGCGCTGAGCACCGCGCCGCGTGAGGACGGCGACACCGCCGGCGGCAGCCCGAACCTGCCCAGGCTCGGCGTCCTCGGCTGGCTCCGCTGGTTCTGGCGGCAGCTGACCTCGATGCGGGTCGCGCTGATCCTGCTGTTCCTGCTCTCACTGGCGGCGATCCCCGGCTCGCTCGTCCCGCAGGAAGGCGTCGACCCGGTCAAGGTCGCGGACTTCCTCAAGGCCCACACCACGCTCGGCCCGATCTACACGAAGCTCGGACTGTTCCACGTCTACAGCTCGGTGTGGTTCTCGGCGATCTACATCCTGCTGTTCGTCTCGCTGGCGGGCTGCATCATCCCGCGCAGCTGGCAGTTCGTCGGCCAGCTGCGCTCGCAGCCGCCGCGCGCCCCGCGCAAGCTGGACCGGATGCCCGCCTACTCGACCTGGCGTACCCAGGCCGAGCCGGAGGCGGTCCTGGCATCGGCCCGGGACACCCTGCGCGCACGGCGCTACCGGGTCGCGCCCGGCGAGGAATCGGTCGCCGCCGAGAAGGGCTATCTGCGCGAGGCCGGCAACCTGCTGTTCCACATCGCGCTGTTCGGCATGCTGATCGCCTTCGCCGTCGGCACGCTCTACAAGTCGGACGGCAACAAGCTGGTCGTCACCGGTGGCGGCTTCACCAACAACCAGACGCAGTACGACGACCTCAAGCACGGCGCCTTCTTCGAGCCGGACAACATGGCCCCGTTCGGCTTCACGCTCAACGCGTTCCACGCCACGTACGAGAGGTCAGGACCGCAGAAGGGCACCCCGCGCAGCTACGCCGCCGACGTCACGTACTTCGGTGCCGACGGCAAGGACCACCAGCGGACCATCCATGTCAACGAGCCGCTGGAAGTGGCGGGCAACAAGGTCTATCTGACCTCCCACGGCTACTCGACGGTGGTGACGGTCAAGGACGGCCAGGGCAACGTCGCCTACCACGGCCCGGTGCCGTTCCTGCCGCTGGACGGCAACGTCACCTCGCAGGGCGTCATCAAGGTGCCGGATGCCGTGGGCAAGGACGGCAAGCGCGACCAGCTGGGCTTCGCCGGACTGTTCACCCCGACGATGGCGATCGACCCGGTGAACGGCCCGCACTCGACCTTCCCGGCGCTGGACCGCCCCGCGCTGTTCCTCTCCGCGTACCACGGTGACCTCGGCATGGACAGCGGGCTGGCGCAGAACGTCTACCAGCTCGACACCAGCAACAAGAACCTCCAGCAGTTCAAGGACGCCAAGGGCACCCCGATCAAGGCCCTGATGGTGCCCGGCGACACCTGGACGCTGCCGAACGGTGCCGGATCGATCACCCTCAACCGCATCGACCAGTGGGCCAACTTCGAGATCGTCTACCAGCCGGGCAACTCGCTGGCCCTCACCAGCGCCGTGTGCATGCTGATCGGGCTCGCCGGTTCGCTGTTCATCCAGCGCCGCCGGGTCTGGGTACGGGCGCGGCGTACGGAGGACGGGCACACCCTGGTCGAGTTGGCCGGGCTCGGCCGCAGCGAGTCGCGGAAGGTCGCCGAGGAGCTGGCCGTGCTGGTGACGGCCGTGCACGCCGAGGCACCCACCGCGGCCGAAGAACCGCAAGAAGCCCAGCCGGATTCCGTGCCATCAGATTCCCTGCCACATGAGGACCACTCGGACAAGGAGCAGGCGTGAACATCGCTGCCGGGGTCAACGAGCACATGGCCCAAATCAGCAACTACCTGGTCTATTCGGCCATGGCCGTCTACACCCTGGCCTTCCTCGCACACATCACCGAGTGGATCTTCGGCAGCCGCAGCCGGGTGGGCCGCACCGCGCGAGCGGTGGCCGCTCCGGCCGCCACCGCGTCGGCTCCGGCGGTGCGGGTCAAGCAGCGCGGCGGCGGTACGGCGGTGCTCGACCGTCCGAAGGTCGTCACCCGTGACGCGTCCGAGGACCGCGGCGCCACCGACGGTCCCGGAGCCGCGGGCGGCAGCGAGAAGGGCGACCTCTACGGCCGGATCGCGATCTCGCTGACCACGCTGGCGTTCCTGCTGCACGTAGGCGGGGTGCTCGCCCGCGCGCTGTCCGTGGGCAGGGCGCCGTGGGGCAACATGTACGAGTTCTCCGTCGCCCTGGGCATGGTCGCGGTGGGCGTGTACCTCGCGCTGCTGGCGCTCGGCAAGAACGTCCGCTGGGTCGGCCTGTTCCTGATCACCTCCGTCCTGCTCGACCTGGGGCTGGCGGTCACGGTGCTCTACGCCGACTCCGACCAGCTCGTGCCCGCGCTGCACTCGTACTGGCTGTGGATCCACGTCAGTTGCGCCATCATCTGCGGCGCGGTACTCCACCTGGGGGCGCTGGCGACGCTGCTCTACCTGTTCCGTGACGGCTACGAGGTGCGGCAGGCACAGGGGCGTCTCGGCAAGCTGGACTCCATGATGGAGCGGCTGCCCGCGGCGGCGTCGCTCGACAAGTTCGCGTACCGGATCAACGCGGCGATCTTCCCGCTGTGGACGTTCACCATCATCGCCGGATCCATCTGGGCCGAGTCGGCGTGGGGCCGCTACTGGGGCTGGGACCCCACCGAGACCTGGTCGTTCATCACCTGGGTCGCCTACGCCTGCTACCTGCACGCTCGCGCGACCGCGGGCTGGAAGGGCCGCAAGGCGGCGTACCTGTGCCTGATCGCCTTCGGCTGCTACCTCTTCAACTTCTACTGCGTCAACATCTTCATCGTCGGCAAGCACAGCTACGCCGGGCTGTAAGCCCGGCTGTAAGGGGACCTTTCCCGGCGCGGGGCGGTGTGGGGTCCGGGGCTTCGCCCCAGACCCCTTCCGGGGGCTCCGCCCCCGTCCCCGGCAAGCCCTTGGGGGCTGGGGCGCAGCCCCCGAACCAAGAAGCCCCCTACCGCCGGTGCCGCTGCCCGGGTTCCTGGTGGGGCGGGGTCTGCCGGGCCCCGGGCAGAGTGGGCTTGGGCAGATGGGCCACCTCCCACTGCGCCTCGGCGAGCTGCTCCGCCGTGTTCGTGGGCAGGCCCGGCGGCCGCTTCGCGGTGTGGTCGAAGCCGAAGGCGGAGGTCAGATCGCCGAACGTACGGCGCCGCCACCGGCTGATGTTGGGCTCCCGCACGCCGGTGAAGCGCTCAAGGAACTGCAGTACGGAGGTGTGGTCGAACGCCTCACCCGCAGCCCAACCGCCCACCGTCCAGGGCGAGATGATCATGCACGGCACGCGGAAGCCGCCGCCGATCGGCAGGCCGTGGATGAACTCGTCCGGCGTCCCCGGGTTCGGGGTGGGCGGCGGCACGTGGTCGAACAGGCCGTCGTTCTCGTCGTAGTTGAGGATGAAGGCGGTCTTCGCCCACACCTTGGGGTTCGAGGCGATCGCCTCGATCTTGGCGGCGACGAAGTCGGCGCCCGCGGCGGGCAGATAGTCCGGGTGCTCCGACTGGTAGCTGGTCGGAATGATCCAGGAGACCGCGGGCAGCCGGTCGCGCCGGGCGTCCTCCTCGAAGGCGCCCGCGGCCCGGAACCGCAGGCCCCGCTCGTAGAGCGGGTTGCCGGGCTTGGCGTTCTGGAAGGTCTGGAAGTTCTCCAGCATGTTGCAGCCGTAGTTGTCCAGCTCCTGGTACACCTGCCAGCTGATCCCGGCGGTCTCCAGCCGCTCGGCGTAGGTGGTCCAGCGGTACGGCGTCGGTGCGTCGTTGGAGATGATCGGGCCGCCGTGGGTGCCGTTCGGGTCGTTGGTGCCCGTCATCCAGAACAGCCGGTTGGGCCAGGTGGGTCCGAAGACCGAGCAGAAGTAGTTGTCGCAGACGGTGAAGGTCTCGGCCAGCGCGAACTGGAACGGGATGTCCTCGCGCGTGTGGTAGCCCATGACGTACGGGCCGTTGACGCCGTCGGCCGCCCGGTGCGCGGGCAGCCATCTGTCCATCCGGCCGTTGTTCCACGCCTGGTGCTGCACCTCCCAGGCGTGACTGGTGGACGGGATGGCCTGGGCGCTGCTCTTGTGGGTGTCCAGGTGGAAGGGGAGCAGATAGCCGTCGGGGTTCTTCGCGTCCGGCTGGTAGAAGACCGAACGGCCGGTGCTCAGCCGCAGCGCGTCGGGGTCGGCGAACCCCCGTACGCCCTTGAGGGTGCCGAAGTAGTGGTCGAAGGACCGGTTTTCCTGCATCAGCAGGACGACATGTTCGATGTCCGCCAGCGATCCGTGCCGGGCCGGTCCGGCCGCGACCGCCTGCTGAACGCTCGGCGGTAGTAGTGACAGCGCCGCGGCGCCGCCGAGCGCGCCCGCCGCCGAGCCGAGGAGTCTGCGTCGGGTGATGTCGGGCATGGATATCCCTCTCCCTCGAATCGCGTACGCCCTCTCCGGGCCTTCGCCGACTCTCCTGCGCCGATCGGATCGGAGGGAGGAGTATTTGCGTTAACTATGCAGCAATTGACCGTGTACGGATGAGGCTTTGGGGATAGCTCGGCGTGTCGTGGACGTGCGTCATCGGCGGGCGGCGCGGCGGTTGGTGAGCCGACGTCAGAACGGAAGAGCGGCGGCCGTCCGTCAGGAGGCGGGTGCGGCGTCGTCAGGACCGGAACCGCCGCCGTGCTGCTTGCGGCGCAGCTCCTCCTCGCGGCGGCGCAGATCCGCCTCCCACTCCTTGAGCGTGGCCTCGTCCCGCTGGTTCGCCACGCTCAACGAGCGCAGGAACTCGGGGTTGTCGTCCGGTGCGACCCAGTGCGTCTGCTCCGCGGGCGCGGTCATCCCGTAGCCCCCGGCGCTCGTCGCCGGACCGGCGTGCCGCAAGCCCGCGCGCGGGCGCCCCGCGGCGAGCCAGGCGATCGGTCCGATCAGCACCTCGCCGAACAGCAGGATGATGAGCACCCACACCACCTTGGGCAGGTTGCGGACCTGCTGCTCGGGTGTGTTCAGGCAGTCGATGAACGCGTAGATCCACAGCGCGAGCACCAGCAGGAAGGGCAGATACCTGGTCATGCCGACGCGGTCCCCCTGAGTACGGCGACGGGCCCCGGACGGCCCAGTGACGGACCAAGGGTAGACCGCGCGGCCACGGGTCGCTCCGCCGCCGGCGCACACACCGGTGGGCGCGCTGAACGGCAAGGCGTGCGCCCGGCGACAAGCGGTGGCGACCGATGTCGGATACTGGAACGCATGGCTTACGACGATCTTCGCTCGTTCCTGAGGGCGCTGGAGCGGGAAGGCGACCTCAAGCGCATCAAGGTCGAGGTCGACCCCCATCTGGAGGTCGGCGAGATCGTCGATCGGGTGAACAAGGCGGGAGGTCCCGCGCTGCTCTTCGAGAACGTGCGCGGCTCGGCCATGCCGCTGGCCATGAACGTCTTCGGCACCGACCGGCGGCTGCTCAAGGCGCTCGGACTCAGGTCGTACGACGACATCAGCGACAAGATCGCGGGCCTGCTCAAGCCCGAGCTGCCGCACGGTTTCACCGGTGTGCGCGAGGCCTTCGGAAAGCTCGCCGGGATGACCCACGTACCGCCGAAGAAGGTCAAGCCGGGCGACGCGCCGGTGCAGGAGGTCGTCCTCACCGGCGATGACGTCGACCTGGAGCGGCTGCCCGCGCTGTTCACCTGGCCGCAGGACGGCGGCTCCTTCTTCAACCTCGGCCTGACGCACACCAAGGACCCGGAGACGGGCGTACGGAACCTCGGCCTCTACCGGTTGCAGCGGCATGACGCGCGGACGATCGGCATGCACTGGCAGATCCACAAGGACAGCCGCAACCACTACCAGGTCGCGCAGCGGCGCGGCGAGCGGCTGCCGGTCGCCATCGCGTTCGGCTGTCCGCCCGCCGTGACGTACGCGGCCACGGCGCCGCTGCCCGGTGACATCGACGAGTACCTCTTCGCGGGCTTCGTCCAGGGCAAGCGGGTGGAGATGGTCGACTGCAAGACGGTCCCGCTGCAGGTTCCGGCCGCCGCCGAAGTGGTCCTGGAAGGCTGGCTGGAGCCCGGAAAGACGCTGCCCGAGGGGCCGTTCGGCGACCACACCGGCTTCTACACCCCGCAGGAGCCGTTTCCGGCGCTGACCATCGACTGTGTGACGATGCGTCGGCGGCCGCTGCTCCAGTCGATCGTCGTGGGCCGCCCGCCGACCGAGGACGGTCCGCTGGGCAAGGCCACCGAACGCTTCTTCCTGCCCCTGCTCAAGGTCATCATCCCGGACATCGTCGACTACGACCTGCCCGAGGCGGGCGGCTTCCACAACTGCGCGATCGTCTCGATCGACAAGAAGTACCCCAAGCACGCGCAGAAGGTGATGCACGCCATCTGGGGGGCGCACATGATGTCGCTCACCAAGCTGATCATCGTGGTCGACGCGGACTGCGATGTGCACGACTACCACGAGGTCGCCTGGCGGGCGTTCGGCAACACCGACTACGCCCGCGACCTGACCGTGGTCGAGGGGCCGGTCGACCACCTCGACCACGCCTCCTACCAGCAGTTCTGGGGTGGCAAGGCGGGGATCGACGCGACCCGGAAGCTGCCCGAGGAGGGCTACACCCGCGACGGTGGCTGGCCCGAGATGGTCGTCTCCGACCCGGAGACATCCGATCGGGTGACGAGGCGATGGAAGGAGTACGGGCTGTGAGCCAGAAGTCCACGATGGAGCCGCGGAAGGCGGGGACTCGGCCCCGCACCCGCGGGGATGACCCGGAGTACGGGCTGTGAGCGTTGAGTCGGCAACCTCGGATCTGCTCGGACCTGAGCCCGCGCCCCCCGGCAAGGTCAAGGCCTTCCTACGGCTGGTGATGATCGAGCACTCGGTCTTCGCCCTCCCCTTCGCCTACATCGCCGCGCTCACCGCCATGCAGGCGCAGTCGGCTTCCATCCACTGGTGGCAGCTGTTCCTGGTCACCGTCGCGATGGTGGGCATGCGCACCTTCGCGATGGCCTGCAACCGGATCATCGACCGCGAGATCGACGCCCGTAACCCGCGCACGGCCAGCCGTGAACTGGTCACCGGCGCGGTCTCGGTGCGCTCCGCGTGGACCGGTGCGCTGGTCGCCCTGGTGGTCTTCCTGGGCGCCGCGGCGTCGCTCAACAGGCTGTGCCTGTACCTCGCACCGCTCGCCGTCGTGCCGATGGTCGTCTATCCCTACGGGAAGCGGTTCACCAACTTCCCGCACGCGATCCTCGGCCTCGCGCAGGCGATCGGTCCGGTCGGCGCATGGCTGGCGGTCACCGGCAGCTGGTCCTGGGACGCGGTGATCCTCGGCCTGGCCGTGGGCGTGTGGATCGGCGGCTTCGACCTGATCTTCGGCTGCCAGGACGTGGCGGCGGACCGCGCCCATGGCGTGAAGTCCGTCCCGGCCCGGTTCGGCATCGCCGGTGCGCTGTACGGCGCCCGCGCCTGCCATGTGGTGACCACCGCGCTGCTCGCCTGGTACGGGATCGCCTCCGGCGCCGGTGCCTTCTGGTGGATCGGCCTGCTGATCGTCGCGGTCGCGTTCCTCTACGAGCACTCGATCGTCAGGCCGGACGACCTGTCCAGGCTGAACCGGGCGTTCTTCACGGTCAACGGCTTCATCGGCATCGCGCTGTTCTTCTGCGCGCTGCTCGACCTGCTGACCCGCGGGCTGGGCGTCTGACGCCACGTCACCGGGGCGGGCGCGGACGGTGCGGCGGGCTCAGGGTATGAGCTCGCCGGCCCGGCGCTCGCGGAACAGGAACGCCGCGAGCACACCGCCCACCAGGCCGAACAGATGGCCCTGCCAGGACACGCCGGCCGCGTTCGGCAGCACGCCCCACAGGATCGAGCCGTAGAGCACGGCGACCACCACGCCGAGCGCTATGTCCAGCGGACGGCGGTCGACGAAACCGCGGACCACCAGATAGGCGAACAGCCCGAAGATCAGGCCGGAGGCCCCCGCCGTATTGGTGCCGGACGGCGCCACGAACCACACGCCCAGGCCGCTGACGACGATGATCAGCAGGGAGATGGCGAGGAAGCGGCCTATCCCGCGCAGCGCGGCGAGGAAGCCGAGGACCAGCAGCGGCAGGCTGTTCGCCGCGACATGGCCGAAGCCGAAGTGGACGAAGGCCGCCGGGATGATGTCGATCAGGCCCCGGGCCTGCCGCGGCACGATCCCGAAGTGGTCCAGCGAGCCGTGCGACACCGCGTCCACGGCCTCCAGCACCCACAGCAGCGCCACCCAGCCCGCCATGAGCGCGCCCGCCGCGACCACGTTCGTCAGGCCACCGCCGCGTCCGCGCAGAGTCTTCGCATACGCCACCATTCGCTGCCCCCTCGATCCCCACCGGTCCCAGGCCGGTCCTCGTGCTCCCGGGCTGTTCCCGGATCAGTCCCCGGTCGGGAGATGTGCTTCCACGGTAGACAACGGGTCTGACATCCGCCCCGGTTCCGTACTCCCCGGGTTCTGCGGGCATCCGGGCCGATCGGGCCCGTCAGGCCGGATAGGCTCCCGGTGTGGAGCCGCGACAGACGCCATCAACACCGGACGACCGGCGACGTCCCTGGATGGTCGGAGTCTCCGGGGCGTCCGGCACCCCGTTCGCGGCCGCGGTCGTCCGGGCGCTGCTGTACGCCGGGGAGGCCGTCGACCTGGTGGTCAGCCGGGCCGCCCGGCTGACAGTGCTGGACGAGACCGGTCACCCCTTCCGGGACGCCCACTGGCAGGAGGACCTGACGCGCCTGCTGGCGCGCGGCGCCGACGGCACGCCGGACGCGTACGACGTCGATCTCAGCGGGGTCCGCTGCTGGCCGGCCGGGGACCTGGCGGCCGGGCCGTCCTCCGGTTCGTACCCGGCGAAGGGGATGCTGATCGTTCCGGCGAGCACGGCGTGTGTGGCCGGAGTGGCGCTGGGGCTGTCGAAGGACCTGCTGCAGCGTGCGGCGAGCGTGACGCTCAAGGAGCGGCGACCGTTGGTGGTCGTGGTGCGCGAGACCCCGCTCAGCGGCCCGACGCTCAGGCAACTCGTCGCCCTCGACGAGGCGGGCGCCGTGGTGCTGCCCGCCGCGCCCGCCTTCTACGCGGGCGCCGTCAGCGCCCAGGACCTGGTCGACTTCGTGGCGGGGCGGACGCTGGACGCGGTCGGCGTCCAGCACAAGCTGTACCGCAGGTGGGCGGGTGACCTCGGCGGCGGTCGGGCGGAAGCCGGGTCCTGACGGCGGGTTCTCGACGCCGCGTGCCTTAGATTCAATCCGTAAGCGCGGGATCAAAGTAGGAATGGAAGGCTCCAGGTACATGGACGCGGTGGACAGGCAGCTCATCCAGGCCCTGCGTGAGAACGGCAGGGCGTCCTATGCCGAGCTGGGCAGGCTTGTCGGCCTCTCCGGCCCCAGCGTCACCGACCGCATCAACCGCCTTGAGCAGGCCGGGGTCATCACCGGTTACCGAGCTACCGTGGCCCCCGCCGCACTGGGGCTCGGCGCCACCGCGCTGGTCGGCATCCAGCTCAGCGACGCCGCCGACCACGAGGACGTGGCGCGCCGGATGCAGGACCTGGACGAGATCGAGGACTGCTGGTTCATCGCGGGTGACGACTCGTTCATGCTCAAGGTCCGGGTGCCCGACGTCGACGGTCTGGAGCACACCATCCGGCGGCTGTCCGGCATCAGGGGCGTGGCCCGTACCCGTACCACCGTCGTGCTGTCCACGAAGTGGGAGAACCGGGTCGGCGAGCTGCCCGACGACGTCTGATCCAGGCCCTGTCAGCGCTGTCAGGGGCAGGGCGTAGTCTCGATCGGGTCTAGGTGAGAAGGAGGCGGCATGGACGCTGGGCTCAAGCGTGAGCTGGAGGAGAAGGTCTACGCGGGAGAGCGGCTGACCCGCGAGGACGGGATCGCCCTCTACGAGTCCGACGACCTCGCCTGGCTCGGCGGTCTCGCACACCACGTGCGGACGCAGAAGAACGGCGACGTCGTCCACTTCAACGTCAACCGCCACCTGAACATGACGAACGTGTGCACCGCGTCCTGTGCGTACTGCTCGTTCCAGCGCAAGCCGGGCGAGAAGGACGCGTACACGATGCGCATCGAGGAGGCGGTCCGGCTCGCCAAGTCGATGGAGGGCGAGAACCTCACGGAGCTGCACATCGTCAACGGCCTGCACCCGACGCTCCCTTGGCGCTACTACCCGCGCTCGCTGCGCGCGCTGAAGGAGGCGCTGCCGGAGGTCGGGCTGAAGGCCTTCACCGCCACCGAGATCCACCACTTCGAGACGATCTCCGGGCTCGACGCCTCCGAGATCCTCGACGAGTTGATCGACGCCGGACTCGAGTCGCTGACCGGCGGCGGCGCCGAGATCTTCGACTGGGAGGTCCGCCAGCACATCGTGGACCACCGCACGCACTGGGAGGACTGGTCCCGGATCCACCGCCTGGCGCACTCCAAGGGCCTGAAGACGCCGAGCACCATGCTCTACGGGCACATCGAGGAGCCGCGCCACCGCGTCGACCATGTGCTGCGGCTGCGTGAACTCCAGGACGAGACCGGCGGTTTCCAGGTCTTCATCCCGCTGCGCTACCAGCACGACTTCGTGGACATGAAGGACGGCAAGGTCCGCAACCGCCTTCAGGCGCGCACCACGATGGCCTCCGGCGCCGAGGCGCTGAAGACCTTCGCGGTCTCCCGGCTGCTGTTCGACAACGTGCCGCACGTCAAGGTGTTCTGGGTGATGCACGGTCTGGCCACCGCCCAACTCGCCCTGAACCACGGCGCGGACGACATGGACGGCTCGGTGGTCGAGTACAAGATCACGCATGACGCGGACGACTTCGGCACCCCGAACAAGCTGACCCGCGAGGACCTGCTGGACCTGATCCGCGACGCGGGCTTCCGCCCGGTCGAGCGCAACACCCGGTACGAGATCATCCGCGAGTACCCGGGCCCGGACGCCGACCGCCGGGAGTCGCCGCAGCCCATGCGGGTGTGACGCCGGCTACCTGAGCCCCCGGCTTGATCGTCTGGGAAGCGTGCTTCACTGGTGAGGTATGTACCTAACGGACGAGGAAAGAGTGGAAACGCCGTGAGCTGGAAGCCGAGCCCCATGCTCCGCTACACCGCGATGCGAGCTGGCCTGTTCGTGGCGAGCTTCGTCGTCATCTGGGCCCTCGTCTATGTGCGTATCCTCCCGGCCGGTCTCGGCAGCTCCAACCTGCTGTGGGTGCTGCTGCTGGCGCTGGTGATCTCCGGCGTGCTCAGCTACGTGCTGCTGCGCAACGCCCGTGAGTCGGCGTCCGTGCAGATCTCGGAGCGGGTGGACCGGACCCGTCGGGCCTTCGACGCCAAGGCCGGGGACGAGGACGCCGCCGACGACGCCGTCCGCACCGCACAGAGCTGAGCCCGCGGCCGCACACCCCCGCGTGACAGCCGTCACGCACTTCGCAACGCCCCGCGGGGAATCGCCTTTCCCCTGCGGGGCGTTGGTGTTCTTCGTCAGCGCCAACCCAAAGGGTCACTTTGGGTTCATCACAGTGCGAGTGTCGGCATGACCGACATATCCTGGACGAGCCGCGGCAGGTGGCCGCCGCCGCGTGAACGCCGCTGGCGCCGTACCGTGTCGGGGTGACCGACTTCACTGCGGCGACCCGCGCGACGTACGACACCATCGCGGCGGAGTACGCCCGCCAGTGGAGTACGCCCCCGGCGTGGGTGGCCGCCGAACTCGACCGCCTGGCGGCGCTGCTTCCGGCCGGGTCCCGGATCGCGGACATCGGCTGCGGGCCCGGGCACCACACCCGGGCGCTGCGGGAACGCGGGTTCCGGGTCACCGGCTTCGACCTGTCCCGGCGGATGCTTGGCGCGGCCCGCGTGCCCGGTCTGGTCCAGGCCGATATGCGGGCGCTGCCGCTGGCGGCGCGGTCGCTCGGCGCGGTGTGGTGCGTGGCCGCGCTGCTGCACGTGCCCAGGCCCGAAGTGCCGCAGGTGCTGGGCGAGTTCGGGCGGGTACTGCGTCCGGGCGGTGAGTTGCTGCTGAGCGTCGCGGAGGGCGACGGCGAGGGCTGGGACGAGCGGGCCTACGGGGCGAGTCTGCGCCGCTGGTTCGTTCTGCACCGGTTCGAGGCGCTGGCCGCGCTGCTGGCCGAAGCGGGCTTCGGCATCGTCGGCCATGAGCGTGAGGCGACTCACCGGGACTGGCTGCGGATCCACGCCCGGCGCCGCTGAGGGCAGACGGGTGCCCCTGCCGCGGGTCACGGCAGGGGCACGCTGGTTACCGGAGACGCGTCAGTCGTGGTAGATGCGGGCGCGGTGGGTGACCGCGGAGCTCTGCGTGCTGGCGCTGGCCGCGGCGCTCGGCGACAGCTGCGGGGCGGGGGCGGTCACCTTGCCCGGCAGGACGGTCGGGCTCTGGCTCGGCATCGGCTGGGTCGGAAGCTGACCGGGCATGGTCTGGGTGGGGTGGTGGCCCGGCATGGTCTGGGTGGGGTGGTGGCCCGGCATGGTCTGGGTGGGGTGGTGGCCCGGCAGGCTCGGCGCAGGCTTGAGGTTGCGGCACCAGCGCGGGATCCGGCCCATGTTCTTGACGTAACTCGCGCTCACCCACTCCCGCGGGCGGGTGTCCAGCTTGTACCAGATCGAGTTGCCGCGGACCTGCTGGCCGCGGACCTTGCAGATGATGTGGACGATCCGGCCGCTGGCTAGACGGCCGACGACCCGGTACCGGGTGCTTGGTCCGCTTCTGACCACAACGCCGTGGCGGGCGACAACGCGGCCCTTGGCGGTGGGGGCGAGCGTCGTATGGGGGCCGGGCCGGCCGACCGGCATGCCGGTGTCGGCCTGGGCGGGAAGGGCGGGGACGCTCAGGAGTCCGGCGACTCCGATTGCTACGGCGAGACGGCGCATAGGAACCTCAGTTCTCGTGCGTGAGCGGTGCGCTCGTGGCGAAGGGGTGCGCTCAGCATGCGCGGACCGGTCCTCGGAAACCCTGATGTGGGATTGGAAGACACGGCCAATCCCTCGGACGGACGTACGAGTTCACGCTCTTGCGTCATATGCCGGTTGAGGGCCGGAACAGGCAACCCATTGGCCTGATCCCTACCGTGCAGTAAGTTTACCGCCGGTAACTCACTTGGCCGTACCGGAGACGCCCATGTCCCATGACGTGTCACCACAACTCAGCCCACCGGAACCCGAGTTGACCACAGAGGCGGCCCGTGTCGTCCAGGCCGTCGCGGCGCCCATCGCTCCGGTCGTCACCACCGGCAGCCTCGCCGACATCCCGTTCCACAACGCCACCGAGGCCCCCGCCGACCCGGTACTCAGCCGCAAGGACGAGACCGGCAACTGGCTGGACGTGACCGCAGCCGCCTTCCGTGACGAGGTGCTGGCCGTCGCCAAGGGACTGATCGCCTCCGGGCTGCGCCCCGGTGAACGGCTCGCGATCATGGCGCACACGTCGTACGAGTGGACGCTGCTGGACTTCGCCGCGTGGGCGGCGGGCGCGATCACCGTTCCGGTCTACCCTTCGTCCTCCGCGGCCCAGGTCGGCTGGATCCTGGCCGACTCCGCGGCGGTGGCCTGCGCGGTGCAGAACGTCCAGCAGGCGCGACTGGTCACCGGCGTACGCGGGCAACTGACCGCGCTGCGTGAGCTGTGGCAGTTGGACACCGCGGCGATCGCCCAACTGAAGGCCGCCGGACGCGGCGTACCCGATCGGGCGGTGCACGAGCGCCGGGCCGCCGTCACCCCGCGCCATATCGCCACCCTGGTCTACACCTCGGGCACCACCGGCAACCCCAAGGGCTGCGTGCTGACCCACGCCAACTTCTTCGCCGAGGTCGACAACGCCATCGAGCTGCTGCACCCGGTCTTCCGGGCGGTCAGCACCGAGCCCGCGTCGACCCTGCTGTTCCTGCCGCTCTCGCATGTCTTCGGCCGGATGGTCGCGGTCGGCTGCCTACGGGCCCGGGTGCGGCTCGGGCACGCGCCGAGCGTGGCCACCGACGAGTTGCTCGCCGACCTCGCCGGATTCCGCCCCACGTTCCTGCTGGCCGTCCCGTACGTTCTGGAGAAGATCTACAACACCGGCCGGGCCACCGCGGAGTCGACGGGCCGCGCCGCCTCCTTCGACCGCGCGGCGCGGATCGCACAGCGGTACGGGGAGGAACTGGCGGCGCAGCGGCGCGCGGAGGGCCGTGGTCCGTCGGTCGCGCTGCGGGCCGCGCACGCCCTGTACGAGCCGCTGGTCTACCGGCGCATCAGGGCCGCGCTCGGCGGCGCGGTGCGCTATGTGCTCTGCGGCGGCTCACCGCTGGGCCGCAGGCTCGCCGCCTTCTACACCGGCGCGGGCATCGAGGTCTTCGAGGGGTACGGCCTCACGGAGACCACCGCGGCCGCCACCGTCACCCCGCCGCTCAAACCCCGGCTCGGTACGGTCGGGCGCCCGCTGCCGGGCAGCGCAGTACGCATCGCCCCGGACGGAGAGGTGCTGCTCAGCGGCGGCCAGGTCTTCAGCGGGTACTGGAACGGGCAGACCGGTCAACCCGCCCCGCGCCGGGGCTGGTTCGCCACCGGGGACATCGGCGAGCTGGACGAGGCTGGGTATCTGACGATCACCGGCCGGAAGAAGGAGATCATCGTCACCGCGGGCGGCAAGAACGTGGCGCCCGCACCGCTGGAGGACCGGCTGCGCGCCCATCCGCTGGTCGGCCAGTGCATGGTCGTCGGCGACGACCGCCCGTATATCGCCGCACTGCTCACCCTGGAGCCGGACGGTCTCGCGCACTGGCGGCGCATGCGGAAGAAGCAGGACGTTCCGCTCACTCGGCTGGTCACCGACGAAGAGCTGCGCGGCGAACTGCAGCGCGCCGTCGATGACGCCAACACGCTGGTGTCGCGCGCCGAGTCGATCCGCGCCTTCGCCGTGCTGCCGGTGGAGTTCACCGAGGCCAGTGGGCACCTGACGCCCTCGATGAAGCTCAGGCGGGCGGCTGTCGCGGCGGATTTCGCCGAGGAGATCGAGGCGCTGTACGCCGGTCGTCAGGCAGGGTCGGCGCCGCGGGCGTAGCGCACGGCGAACTCGCGGAACCGGCGGCCCGCGGCGGTGGCCGGCCGGCCCTGGTGCCAGGCCAGGCCGATGGTCCGGTACGCGTCCTGGTCGGTGAGCGGAACCATCCGGACCCCGGCGGGCGGCGGGCCGCCATCGCCCGCCGGGACGACGGCAACGCCGAGACCGGAGGCGACCAGGCCCTTGATGGTGGAGATCTCGGTGCACTCCGACACCACGTCCGGGGTCATTCCGGCCCGGTGGAAGATCTGGCAGGTGATCTGCCGCAGCCCCAACTTCGGGCGCATGATGATGAACCGCTCGTCGGCGAGATCGCCGAGCCGGACATGGTCGCGGTCCGCGAGCGGATGGTCGGCGGGTACGGCCAGTTGCAGCCGCTCGTCGCGCAGCGGCAGCCAGCCCAGTTGGGGATCGGATGGCCGGGGGCTGGTGATGATGGCCTCGGCGGTGCCGTCCAGCAGCAGTGACAGCACGGTCGCGGCGGAGTCCTGGTGCAGCGCGAAGCGCGGGCCGGGTGCGTCATGGGAGTACGCGCCGAGCAGCCGCGGCACCAGCCAGCCGCCCACGGAGTGCACAAAGGCCAGGCTGAGCGTGTCCTGCGGGGGGTCGAGCAGGGTGGCGATACGGTCCTGCGCCGCGTCGAGCTCGTCCAGTGCGCGCTGTGCGTGGCGCCGGAAGATCCGGCCGTAGTCGTTGAGCCGCAGCCGGTGCCGGTCGCGGTCGAACAACTGGGTGCCGATCCGGCGCTCCATCCTCAGCAGCGCCCGCGACAGCGTCGGCTGGGCTATGCGCAGCCGGGCCGCCGCCTCCGTGACGTGCTCGGTCTCCGCGAGGGTGAGGAACCAGCGCAGTTCGTCGATGGTCACCCGTAGATTGTCACCCGGGGATTATGCGCGGGGTGCATGAACCGGCAGTAGTTCCGGTATTTCCCTTTTGGCGGGCGGATGTTGATGCTGGAATCATGTTCGCCTCTGACGAGAAACACGCACTGGCCACGGCCTTCCACACCGGCCTTGTCACCGCCGACTGGGAATTGATCCGCTCGCTGCTCACCGATGACGTCATCTGGACACTGCCCGGCGACAACCGCATTTCCGGGCGGGTGGCCGGTGCGGACGCGGTGGTGGAACATGTCCGCCTGATCGCGGGCTACGGCGTGAATTTCGAGTTCCAGCGGGTGCTGGTGAGTCGTGACAACCTCGCGTTGTCACTGCACAACACCGCGGAACGGGACGGTGTCGTACTGGACGAATACCTGGCTACCGTGTGCTTTCTACGGGACGGGAAAATCTCGGCGATCGAGACGTATCTGTCGGATGTCGACGGGATGAACGCCTTCTTCGTCTGACGGTCACGGCCGTCGCCTGGTAGAGGTGGACCGGGGCGTCGGGGGCGCGGGTGCCCGGATCGTCCTCGCGCAGCCGCCGCTGCCAACCGGGTTGCCGCAGCGGGTTGTTGACCGTCACGTCATCGATGCTCTTGAACGCCCCCGGCGATGGTGTCCTCGGCCACGCACCGCGTCCTGTCGAGGTTGACGTGGAAACGTCCCTTGTCGTTGAGGTACTTGGCGAGGTCGAGCCAACGGCAACATCGGCGCGGGCGTGATCCCCATGACCGGGGTGGGTCATCACACCGCGTACCCCGAGTTCGCGTCCAGACCGGTGCCGGGCAGGCGTTCGGCCGCGCGGGCGGCGTCGAGTACGGCCTGGCCCTCGGCGCGGCCCACCGTGTAGGTCCGCACGCCCGGGTCGCCGACCAGTTCGCAGTCGGTGACCGCGACCGCCCACCCGCGCAGCAGTGCCTGGTTGATCAGATTGGCCTCCACGGCGGTGCCGGTGGGGAATCCGGCCGAGGGCGCGCACCGCGGGGCCAGCCCCACCGTGCCGACGGCACAGGTGACCAGGGGCGTGCGCCGGTGTGGCCGTCGGCGGGCAGCAGAACGGTGCCGGAGACGACGTTGGGCGTACCGGTCGCGGTGGTGGAGCGGTGGCGGATCTTCCAGGCCTTGGCGTTCTACGGTGTGAGCGGGTTCGGCGGGAATCTCGACGGTTCGGCGCTGACTCCCGCCCGCCACCTGTCCCCGCCACCCTTGTGCACGGGGAACACCCTTGCGCACGGGAAAGGGCAGGAGCCCCGCGCACGGCGCGGGGCTCCTTGGGTACTGCGTATCGAGCGCGATTACGCCGGGGTGACGTTCTCGGCCTGCGGGCCCTTCGGGCCCTGCGTGACGTCGAAGGTCACGGTCTGGTTCTCCTCGAGGGAGCGGAAGCCAGAGGCGTTGATCGCGGAGTAGTGAACGAAGACGTCGGGGCCCCCGCCGTCCTGGGCGATGAAGCCGAAGCCCTTTTCAGCGTTGAACCACTTTACGGTTCCGGTAGCCATAAAGCCCTCCTTGGGCCAAGGGTCGCCCTGCTCCAGAACCTGCAAAGAAGTCTGAAAACTACAAAAGCCTGCGGCGTCACATGCTCCGCAGGCTCTGTACTGCAAGGGAAACCAAACTGCAACTTGCGTTGAGCGTAGCACGCGGCAAGTGAACCGGGGAAGAGGTCGAAGATCTTTGTCCGGGGCGTGTCCCGCCCCTTGACGTCCGCCGGAAACCGCCCGAGCGGCCGCTTCCGCGCCGCCCCCTGACAAGAGCCGGATCGGCCAGGGCTAGCCTCCTGATGTGGACAATTCTGCGTTTACGCCTACGCCGGCCGCATCCGCCACCGAGCCCCGGGACGGCCGCCCCAACCGCCCCCGGGTCGGCCACATTCAGTTTCTGAACTGCCTCCCGTTGTACTGGGGACTCGCTCGAACGGGGTCGTTGCTCGACCTGGAGTTGACCAAGGACACACCGGACGAGCTCAACGACATGCTGGTCCGCGGCGACCTCGACATCGGGCCGATCTCACTGCTCGAATTCCTGCGACACGCGGACGAGCTGGTCGTGCTCCCCGACATCGCGGTGGGCTGCGACGGTCCGGTGATGTCCTGCGTGATCGTCAGCCAGGTTCCGCTCGACCAGCTGGACGGGGCGCGGGTTGCGCTCGGCTCCACCTCCCGTACGTCCGTACGCCTCGCGCAGCTGCTGCTCGCGGAGCGGTTCGGGGTCGCGCCGGACTACTACACCTGCCCGCCCGACCTCGGGCTGATGATGCAGGAGGCGCAGGCCGCCGTGCTGATCGGGGACGCCGCGCTGCGCGCCACGCTGCATGAGGCCCCGCGGCTCGGCCTTGAGGTCCACGATCTGGGACTGATGTGGAAGGAGTGGACCGGGCTGCCGTTCGTCTTCGCGGTCTGGGCGGCTCGCCGCGACTATCTGGCCGTCCGCCCGCGTGCCGTGTTCGAGGTGCACAAGGCGTTCCTCGCCTCCCGCGACCTGTCGCTGGAGGAGGTGGAGAAGGCCGCCGAGCAGGCCGCGCGCTGGGAGGTCTTCGACGCGGAGGTGCTGCGGCGCTACTTCACCACGCTCGACTTCTCGCTGGGCCGGGACCAGCTCACCGGCATCGCCGAGTTCGCCCGCCGGGTCGGCGACACCACCGGCTTCCCGCCGGACGTCGCCGTACAGCTGTACGAGCCGGAGTCCTACGTCGGCCCCAGAACGGCGTAGCGCCGCGTCCCGGCCCGTCGCCCATGCGCGGCGCGCCGGGACCGATCCGCACCCCCATGGCGTCGCCGGGCGGCATCCGTGGAACATACGCAGTGAGCGCGATGGGGCGAGGCGGGAGCGTGGCCGGTGAGCGAGCAGAAGCGTCCGTCCGCTGACGAACTGCTGGAGGCGCTGAACGTCAAGGCGATCCGGGCGCTGCGGCGCGCCGGGTTCGGCCTGCCCCGGCTGCGCGAGATGGCCAGGGGCAAGGACGGCGACGACCGGGTGCACGCCATCGTCTCGGAGTTCACCACCGACGACGCGGAGCGGATGGTGGAGACCACCTGGCCGCCCGACCGGGTGCCGCGCCGCGCCGACCGTACGCCGCTGACCCGTAGGGTCGTGCGGCGCTGGAGCCTGGTGCTGCTCTTCGACATCGCGGCCGCGGCGCTCTGCTGGTTATTGACGCTGGCGGGCAGTCGGCAGTCGACACTGGCCGCGCTGGTCGCCCTGCTGATGTTGCACGGCGTGTGGGTCATGCGCGCGATGCCGGACTCGCCCGGCCGGAAGGTGGCCGGATTCCTCGCCTGGATCGGACTTCCGGTTCTGCTGCTGGGCGTTGTGCACGGCAGTCCCCGCGCCTACCTGGACATCTGGGGCCGGGAGGGGACGGCCAGCGCCTACAGCCTGACCTGGACGCGCTCCAACGGGGTTGCGTCGCCCACCTGTTACGTCCGGCTCCCCGACGGCCAGGTCAAGGAGCTGCGCACCGACAGCCGTACCTGCAAGAGCCTCGACACCGCTGCCGCGGAGCCGATCCAGGTGGTCTACGACCCGTCGGAAGGGGTCCTTCCGGTGTCTGGCACCAAGGCGAACCTGGGCATCGGCCAGGATGTGGGCTTCGCCATGGGCGGACTGCTGCTGGTGGTGCTGGCGGCGGGTACCGCCGTGCTGCGCACGGCACTCGCCGCGCGGGGGTGAGCGCGTGCGCAATGGGGGGAGGCTGGGCGAAAAGCCCCGGGCGATACCCTGACCTGAGGCCACACCGCATCGCCTCCGGAGGAAAAATGCAATCCGTACTGGACCGCGCCGCCGCCGGGGGACGGATCACCCCGGACGAGGCCCTGGAGCTCTACCGGCGCGCCCCGCTGCACGCCCTGGGCCAGGCCGCCGATGCCGCTCGCCGTCGCCGCTACGCAGACACGTCGCACATCGCCACGTACATCATCGAGCGCAACATCAACTACACGAACGTGTGCGTCACCGCGTGCAAGTTCTGCGCCTTCTACGCCCCGCCCAAGAGCGACAAGGGGTGGTCCCGCGACCTCGACGACATCCTGCGCCGGTGCGCGGAGACCGTTGAGCTCGGTGGCACGCAGATCATGTTCCAGGGCGGCCACCACCCGGACTACGGCGTGGAGTACTACGAGAAGCACTTCTCCGCGATCAAGAAGGAATTCCCGCAGCTGGTCATCCACTCCCTCGGTGCCTCCGAGGTCGAGCACATGGCCCGGATCTCCGGCGTCAGTGTCGAAGAAGCGATTCGCCGCATTCACGCCGCGGGCCTCGACTCCTTCGCGGGCGCGGGCGCCGAGCTGCTGCCCGAGCGGCCGCGCAAGGCGATCGCGCCGCTCAAGGAGTCGGGCGAGCGGTGGCTGGAAATCATGGAGACCGCGCACAACCTCGGTGTGGAGTCGACGTCCACCATGCTGATGGGCACCGGCGAGACCAACGCCGAGCGCATCGAGCACCTGCGCATGATCCGCGACGTACAGGATCGTACGGGCGGTTTCCGCGCGTTCATCCCGTACACCTACCAGCCGGAGAACAACCACCTCAAGGGCCAGACGCAGGCGACGATCTTCGAGTACCTGCGCATGATCGCCATCGCGCGGCTGTTCCTCGACAACGTCGCGCACATCCAGGGCTCCTGGCTCACCACCGGCAAGGAGGCGGGCCAACTCTCCCTGCACTACGGGGCGGATGACCTCGGCTCCGTGATGCTGGAGGAGAACGTGGTCTCCTCGGCTGGTGCCAAGCACCGTTCCAACCTGACCGAGTTGATCCATCTGATCCGCACCGCCGGGCGCGTTCCGGCGCAGCGCGCCACCACGTACGAGCACCTGGTGGTGCACGACGACCCGGCGAACGACCCGGTCAGCGACCATGTGGTCTCGCACCTGTCGTCGACCGCCATCGACGGCGCTGCGGCGCACCCCGAGCTGAAGCTGATCGACGCCTCGTAGGTGAAGCGGTGCTGACGATTCACGCCGCGACGGCGCTGCGGCGCACGCTCGACGAGGAGCCGGTGGTGGACGAGGCGGTCGCGGTGTCCGATGACCGGATCGCCGCGATCGGGCCGCTGGCCGAGTTGGTCGAGCGGTATCCCCAGGCACGGGTGCGGCGCTGGCCGGGCACGCTCGGCCCGGCCCTGGTGCACGAGGACCGGGTACCGGCCGCCCCCACGCCCAGGGAGCGGATCCACGCGCTGCTGCGGCTGGGGGCGACCGCGGTGCGGGCCGACCGCGTCCCGGACCCGGAACTGCGGGTGGCAGCGCGCCGCAGCGGGGTCGCGGTGCTGGAGGCGCCCCGGCCTCCCACCCTCGTTCCGTCCGCCCGAGCGGACCTGGCGGTCTTCGACGACGAGGGCACATGCGTGGCGACGGTCCTGGCGGGCCGCGTGATGCACCGGCGGGCGTAGGCACTTTCCACCCACCGACCCGCAGCGCAGCAGCCAACGCGGGCGAACACATCCCCACCCACCCGTTCACATGCGTGTCCCCACCGACCCGCAAGCGCAGCACCCCCGACCCCGAACCAGCCGTGCGCGACGGCCAGATGCGGACCGGGGCAACGGGGGGAGGGCGGGCAAAAAATCCCCCGTCAACACCCCGTAAAAGCACGCCCATTCGATATCAGGATCGCGTCAAGAACGCGATCCGCCCCGTACCCCACTTGTCAGGGTGATCACCGGTGACGGCCGCACGGCCGTCACCAGCTGGTGACGGGGGAGGCGCAGCGCGATGGCAGGGACCATCACGGCTGGGGGGAAACGTGCTGCCGGAGCACCGGGGCCGCGGGTGCGGGGGGCGGCGAGCGGTGCGGGGGACCCGGCGGGCGCCGCGCCGCCACCGGCATCGACCTCGGCACCGGACGGGCCGCGCCGCCGGCGACCGCGGCGCGAACGGCACTGGACCGTCCCGGCCGTGCTGCGCGCCGCGTTGACCGGCTGCCTCGCGCTCACCCTGGCGCTCGGCGCGCTCTGCGCCGCCATCCCGCTGCACACCAGCGGGAGTTGGTCGAGCATCCAGCAGCGGCTCGCCCCGCAGGTCCGGCACGCCTCCGGGCTGTATCTGGCGCTCACCGACATGGATGCCGAGACCGCGAACATCCTGGTCTTCGGCGACGCCAAGGACCTCTCCGCGAACCGGGCGCAGGCCGTCAAGCTCTACGCAAAGGACCGTGACGCGGTCAGCACCGAGCTGCAGGGCGCCACCCGTTCCGCCGGAAACGACGCCTCCGCGCAGGCCGCGCTGGTACAGATCCTGGACGGGCTCGGCCAGTACGAGGAACTCGCCTCCCGTGCCACCTCCCTCAACGACCAGGCGAACGCGCTCGCGGGACATCCGGCCCCGGCCGCCCTCACCGCGTACCGCCAGGCCACCGATCTGATGCGGGAGTCGCTGCTTCCGTCGGCCAACAAGCTGATCGACGCCAACAACACGACCTTCACCGCCACCTACGACGACGAGCGCGGGCTGCTGTCCGATCTGCGGTGGGCCGCGCTCGGCCTCGGCGTCCTCACGCTCGCCGCGCTCGTCGCCCTGCAACTGTTCATCACCCGGCGGTTCCGCCGGGTGATCAATCCGGCGCTGGCCGCCGCGACCCTGCTGTGCGTGACCGTCATCGGCACGGTCGTCACCATGGCGGGGGACGAGCAGCAGCAGCTGGGTGTCGCCCGGCATGACGCCTTCGACTCGGTCGTGGCGCTGTCCGCGGCCCGCGCGGTGGGCTATGACGCGAACGCCGACGAGAGCCGCAACCTGCTGGACCCGCAGCGGTCCGGCGACTACTCGGACGCCTTCTTCGAGAAGTCCCAGAAGATCGCGGACATCGACGGTTCCAGCCTGCAGACGTACTCCTCCGACATCGCCTCGGCGCAGCGGGCCTATCTCGCCGACCACAACGACGTGCGCTTCACCGGCTACCTGGGCACCGAGTTCCGCAACATCACGTTCCCCGGTGAGCGCTCCGCCGCCGAGCGCGCGCTGTCCGCGTGGGTGGGCTACGAGCGCGCCGACCACACCACCCGCGGCTATGCCACCGACGGACGGCTGGACCAGGCCATCCGGTTCAACACCAGCTGGGACAAGGGCGGTTCCAACTACACGTTCCAGCAGTGGGACGACGCCATGAAGGACGACATCGCGATCAACGACCGCGCCTTCGGCGCCGCGGTGTCGAACGGCCGGTCGGAGCTCGACTCGGCGCTGGTCCTCGTCGTCGCGGGGACGGCGCTGGCCCTGGGGCTGGCGGTCCTGGGCGTACGGCTGCGGCTGCGCGAGTTCAGCTGACCCGCCCGACCCGGACATCGGGCACCGCCCCGGTCCGTGGACAATGGCACGGTGACCCGAGCCTCCCTGGACAAGCAGCCGTCGGAAGTCGCGTCGATGTTCGACGACGTGGCGGCCAAGTACGACCTGACCAACGACGTGCTGTCCCTCGGGCAGGCCCGGCTGTGGCGCAAGGCCGTCGCCCGCGCCGTCGACGCCCGTCCGGGCGACCGGGTCCTCGACCTCGCGGCCGGCACCGGCACCTCCTCGCTGCCGTTCGCCGAGGCGGGCGCCCAGGTCGTGCCCTGCGACTTCTCGCTCGGCATGCTGCGCGAGGGCAAGAAGCGCCATCCGCGGCTGCCGCTGACCGCGGGCGACGCCACTCGACTGCCGTTCAGGGACGACACCTTCGACGCGGTCACCATCTCCTTCGGCCTGCGCAACGTCCAGGACAACGCCACGGCCCTCGCCGAGATGCTGCGGGTGACGCGGCCCGGCGGCCGGGTGGTGATCTGCGAGTTCAGCCACCCGACGTGGGCGCCGTTCCGTACGGTCTACACCGAGTACCTGATGCGCGCCCTGCCGCCGGTCGCCACCGCGATCAGCAGCAACCCGGACGCGTACGTCTATCTCGCCGAGTCCATCCGCGCCTGGCCCGACCAGCCGGGCCTCGCCGCCCGGCTGCGCACGGCGGGCTGGTCACGGGTCGCCTGGCGCAATCTGACCGGCGGCGTGGTGGCACTGCACCGGGCCTTCAAGCCGTAGCGATCGGGCCCGCGAACCGCGGCGGTTCGGCGGATTCCGGCGCCGAGGGCCCTGAAGGGCCGCGCGCCGGGCCCTGAATAGACTGACCGGTGTCCAGTGACCGGCCAGCCCGGCACGCAGCAACCGAGTCTTCGGGAGATACCGACCGTGACCGAGACGCCCGTGGCCTCCGAGCACCGTGCTGATGTGATCGTGGTCGGCGCCGGTCCGGCCGGTTCGACCACCGCGTACCACCTCGCCAAGTCCGGTCTGGACGTACTGCTGTTGGAGAAGACCGCCTTCCCGCGCGAGAAGGTGTGCGGCGACGGGCTCACCCCCAGGGCCGTCAAGCAGCTCGTCGGCATGGGCATCGACATCTCCGAGGAAGCGGGCTGGCTGCGCAACAAGGGCCTGCGGATCATCGGCGGCGGGGTGCGCATGCAGCTCGACTGGCCGGACCTGGCGTCGTTCCCGAACTACGGTCTGGTCCGCAAGCGCGATGACTTCGACGAGCAACTCGCCCGGCAGGCGGAGAAGGCCGGTGCGCGGCTGTACGAGCGCTGCAACGTCGGAGCGCCGGTCATCGACGGCCGTACCGGCCGGATCGCCGGGGTCGAGGCCAAGCTCGGCGAGGAGAAGACGCCGGTCACCTTCCACGCCCCGCTGGTCGTCGCCGCCGACGGCAACTCCACCCGGCTCTCCCTCGCCATGGGCCTGCACCGCCGCGAGGACCGCCCGATGGGCGTCGCGGTCCGTACCTACTTCACCAGCCCCCGGCACGACGACGACTACCTGGAGTCCTGGCTTGAGCTGTGGGACCGGCGCGGCCCGCAGGACCGCCTGCTGCCCGGTTACGGCTGGATCTTCGGCATGGGCGACGGTACGAGCAACGTCGGCCTCGGTGTCCTGAACACCTCGGCCGCGTTCAAGGAGTTGGACTGGCGCGAGGTGCTGAAGGCGTGGTGCGCCTCGATGCCGGAGGACTGGGGATACACCCCGGAGAACATGACCGGCCCGATCCGCGGTGCGGCGCTGCCCATGGCCTTCAACCGCCAGCCGCACTACACGCGCGGACTGCTGCTGGTCGGCGACGCGGGCGGTCTGGTCAACCCGTTCAACGGCGAGGGCATCGCCTACGCGATGGAGTCCGGCCAGATCGCGGCCGACGTCATTGTCCAGGCGTCAGCGCGGGCCACAACGACCCAGCGTGAGCTGGCCCTTCAGCGCTACCCGCGGGTCCTGAAGGACACCTACGGCGGCTACTACTCGCTGGGCCGCGCGTTCGTGAAGCTCATCGGCAACCCGAAGGTCATGAAGCTGGCGGCCCAGCGCGGTCTCACCCACCCGATGCTGATGCGTTTCACGCTGAAGCTGCTGGCGAACCTGACCGATCCGACCGGCGGCGACGCGATGGACCGGATCATCAACGGGCTGAGCAAGGTCGCTCCGAGGGCGTGACGGTCGCCCTCGGGCGGCGCATCCGGCAGCAGCCGGGTCAACGCGGCGAGCGCGCCGCGTACCGGGCGTCAGCGGGACGTCCGGCCGCGACCGCCCCCGGCTGATCCACACCGCGCGGCAGCGTCGCGTACCGGGCGTCGACGGGGGCGTTCGAAGGCGCCGGGAGCGTTCGAACTCATCCACCCTGCGGTGAAGTGTCCCGGTGCCAACCGGCTTCCGCTACAGGCCCGTAACAGCTACTGACTTTCCCTCCTTCGCGGTGAGAGTGTCGAGTTGTCGAGGTTCCCCACACGCTGCCGCTTTTCGGCCGGGATGCGGGACTCGGCACGGCATTGGGTAGGTGCCGTACGGATATGGCTGCCAGACCGTCTGAAGGAGAAACGATGCGTTCCACGACCGCCCGTCGGCGGATACCCGCCGTCGCGACTCAGGCCGCCGTCCTCGCAGCCGTCGGCGCGCTCGCGCTGACGGCGTGCTCGTCGGGGAACGGTTCGTCCAACGCCTCCATCGGCACCGGTTCCGGAACCTCTTCCACCGCCAGCTCCGGCGCCGGCGGTTCCGCCGCGACCGGATCCGGTTCGTCGTCGGCGCAGGGCTCCCAGACGTCCGCCCAGAACTCCGGTGGCGTCCACGCCTGCACCACCGGCCAGCTGAAGGCCGCCCAGACCAACCAGAGCGTCGGCGCGGGCCAGTACTACTCCACGTTGGTCTTCACCAACGTCTCCGGCACGACCTGCACGCTGACCGGCTTCCCCGGCGTCTCCTACGTCAAGGAAGGCGGCGTCCAGTCCGGCAACCCCGCGGCCCGCACCGGCGACCACGTCGGCACGGTCACCCTGCGCGCCCACGGCGGCAGGGCGAGCGCCGTGCTGCACGACAGCAACGGCGTGGGCGGCTACGACCCCGACCAGTGCCAGCTCTCACCCGCGCAGGGCCTGCGGGTCTACCCCCCGAACCAGAAGGCGGCCCTGTTCATCCCGTGGCAGCACGACCACTGCGCGGGTCTGAGCATCCACCCGCTGACCATCGGCCCGGTCACGGCGGGCTAGCCACCATCCGACGGCCAAGGGCCGCTGACCCACCGGGGTCAGCGGCCCTCACGCGTTGTGGACGCCTCGCCGTCAGGCGACGCGGACCGCGCCGGTCGGCTGGTCGTACGACATCGAGTGCTCGACGACACCGGTGCTCGGGTTCTGGGCGCCGATGAAGTTTCCATTGCCGACGTAGACGGCAACGTGGTAGGCGCTGCCCGCGCTGCCCCAGTAGAGGATGTCGCCGGGCTGGAGGTTGCTGAGGGAGACCTGGGTGCCCGCGGTCGACTGGTCCTGGGAGACGCGGGGGAGGTCGACACCGATGGTGCGGAACGCGGCCTGGACGAGGCCGGAGCAGTCATAGGCGTTGGGGCCGGTGGAGCCCATCACGTACGCCTTGCCGAGCTGTGCCTGAAGGAAGCTCAGGACGCTGGAGACGCTGCCGCTGGCCGACGAGGCCACGGAGGAACCGGACGAGCTGGCCGAGACGGAGAGCGACGCGCGCTGGGCGCTGCGGGAGGCGGCCTGCTGGGCGGCCTGGCGCTCGGCAGCGGCCTTGGCCTCGGCGGCCTTCTTGTCGTCGGCGGCCTTGTGCTGCTTGGCGGCCTGGGCGGCGTCCGAGACGGCCTGGTCCTGGGCGGCCTGGAGCTGGTACGTCACGACGGCCTGAGCGGTGGCGTCGGCGGCACGCAGCTGGGAGAGGTCGAGGGTCTGGGTGACCTCGTTGGGCGTCTGGTCGCTCGGGCTGCTGGCCTGCGCGGGGGAAGCGGCGCCGGTGAGGGCGACGGCTCCGATCACGCCACCGGCAACTCCGGCGCGTTTGACCCAGTTTGGCGGCGTATGTCGGGCATGCCGACGGCTGCGTATCTGGGTATCGGACTGCGGGGCGCGGGTCTGCGTTGAGGACATGGCCAATATGGCTATCAGGAATTCTTGGTTGCGTACAAAAAACGTAAGGTACGCCACAGTTTCCCGTTGGGCGGCGGCTATGTCGGATTTTTGATCTTGCGTTGGGCTTTCCGGAGGCTTCGACTCCGTTCGCTCGTGCTCGCGTTCACAACCGCACGAACCCGAAGTTCGGGCTCGTCAGCACGGCGTGTCCCGGTTCACCCGTCGGCGCACCCGGGTCAACGCCCCTTTTGCGCTATACCACGTACGATCCGCACCGCCAACTTTGCCTCGAACTCGGTGGCTTGATAATGCGACAGGCGTGGGTGACCTGCGGTTACCCCTGCGGGCGTCACCCCTGGTGATCACCTGGACGCTTCACGTATGAAGATCGCCACCCGTTCCACCCCATGATCCTTCATCAGGTGGTGGAGATCACAAAGCTGTTGGCGTACCCCGTGTCGCAGATCACAGACCGACGGGCATAGGATGCAGGCGGTTCGGGCTTGTGAACTGCCTCACATAGGAACGATCTGTCAGTCAACGTCGACTGGAAGGAGCGAGGGCGGTGAACACCTACGTCCCCATCCTCGTGCTCGGAGCCCTTGCGGCGGGGTTCGCGATCTTCTCCGTGGATATGGCCAGGCGCACCGGGCCGAAGAGGTACAACCGGGCGAAACTGGATGCCTATGAGTGCGGCATCGAGCCGACACCGCAGCCGGCCGGAGGCGGACGCTTCCCGATCAAGTACTACCTGACGGCGATGCTGTTCATCGTCTTCGACATCGAGATCGTCTTCCTCTACCCCTGGGCGGTCAGCTTCGACGCCCTCGGGCTGTTCGGACTCGTCGAAATGCTGCTGTTCGTCCTCACCGTCTTCGTTGCCTACGCCTATGTATGGCGGCGCGGAGGCCTGGAATGGGACTGAGCGGCCGAGTCACAATGGATGCGAACCCGGGCATTTAGGACAGGGGCAAACGCTATGGGTATCGAGGAGAAGCTGCCGAGCGGCTTTCTGCTCACGACCGTCGAGCAAGCCGCGGGCTGGGTGCGCAAGGCGTCGGTCTTTCCGGCGACGTTCGGTCTGGCCTGCTGCGCGATCGAGATGATGACCACCGGAGCGGGCCGCTACGACATGGCCAGGTTCGGGATGGAGGTCTTCCGCGGCTCGCCTCGGCAGGCGGACCTCATGATCGTGGCCGGGCGGGTCAGCCAGAAGATGGCCCCGGTGCTGCGCCAGGTCTACGACCAGATGCCGAACCCCAAGTGGGTCATCTCCATGGGTGTCTGCGCCTCCAGCGGCGGGATGTTCAACAACTACGCGATCGTCCAGGGCGTCGACCACATCGTCCCCGTCGACATCTACCTCCCCGGCTGCCCGCCGCGGCCCGAGATGCTGCTCGACGCGATCATCAAGCTGCACCGGAAGATCCAGAACGAGAAGCTCGGCGTGAACCGCGAGCAGGAGGAGCGGCTGGCGGAGGAAGCGGCGCTCAAGGCGGTCCCGACGATCGAGATGAAGGGGCTGCTGCGGTGAGCGACTCCCACGCCAACGACGCCGGCGACGGCGTCCAGCCCGGTGCGAACGGCGTCAACCCCGACAAGGACGTGAACGCCGCCAACCTCCCCGGCCAGCGAGGCGACCACGGCGAGCCGGTCCGGGTCCAGCGGGGCATGTTCGGCGCCAACAACGGTGGGGATACGTCCGGTTACGCTGGGCTCGTACGGCCGGTGCGGATGCCCGCGGCGTCGTCCCGGCCCTACGGAGGCGACTTCGACGAGATCGCCGACGAACTGGAAGGCGCCCTGGAGGAGCAGGGGCTGGTCCCGGAGAACGCGATCGAGAAGACGGTCGTCGACCGGGGCGAGATCACCTTCCATATCGCCCGTGAGCAGCTGCCCCGGGTGGCCAGGACGCTGCGCGACGACCCCGCGCTGCGCTTCGAGCTGTGTACGGGGGTGAGCGGTGTCCACTTCCCCGGCGACAAGGGCCGCGAACTGCACGCCGTCTACCATCTGCGATCGATCACTCACAACCGGTTGATCCGGCTTGAGGTCAGCGTGCCCGACAGCGATCCGCGTCTGCCGTCGATCGTCTCGGTCTATCCGACCAACGACTGGCACGAGCGCGAGGCCTACGACTTCTTCGGCATCGTCTTCGACGGCCACCCGGCGCTCACCCGGATCATGATGCCCGACGACTGGCAGGGCCATCCGCAGCGCAAGGACTACCCGCTCGGCGGCATCCCCGTCGAGTACAAGGGCGCCCAGATCCCGGCTCCCGACCAGCGGAGGTCGTACTCGTGACCGCTTCTTATGAGCAACCGCACGCACCCCAGCAGGCAGAGGAACGTGTCACCACCGAGGGCCGGGTCTTCACCGTCACTGGTGGTGACTGGGACGAACTCGCCGAAACCGTGGGCAAGGCGGACGACGAGCACATCGTCGTCAACATGGGCCCACAGCATCCGTCCACCCACGGGGTGCTCCGGCTGATCCTGGAGATCGAGGGCGAGACGGTCACCGAGGCGCGCTGCGGCATCGGCTACCTGCACACCGGTATCGAGAAGAACATGGAGTACCGGACGTGGACCCAGGGGTCCACCTTCGTTACCCGCATGGACTACCTCACGCCGCTGTTCAACGAGGCGGCCTACGCGATGGCGGTCGAGAAGCTGCTGGGCATCACCGACCAGATCCCGCAGCGGGCCGATGTCATCCGCGTGATGTTGATGGAGCTCAACCGGATCTCCTCGCACCTGGTCGCCATCGCCACCGGCGGTATGGAACTCGGCGCCACCACGATCATGATCTACGGCTTCCGGGACCGCGAACTCATCCTGGACGCCTTCGAGCTGATCACCGGCCTGCGGATGAACCACGCGTACATCCGCCCCGGCGGCCTCGCCCAGGACCTGCCGCCGGGCGCGGTCGACCATGTGCGCGAGCTGGTCAAGAAGTTCCGCAAGAACCTCCCCGAGTACGACAAGCTCGCCACCGGAAACCCGGTGTTCAAGGGCCGGATGCAGGACGTCGGCTACCTCGACCTCGCCGGATGCATGGCCCTCGGCGCCACCGGCCCCATCCTGCGGGCCGCCGGGCTTCCGCATGATCTGCGCAAGGCCCAGCCGTACTGCGGCTACGAGACCTACGAGTTCGACATCCCGACCGCCGACAGCTGCGACTCCTACGGCCGGTTCCTGGTCCGGCTCGCCGAGATGCGGGAGTCGCTGCGGATCGTCGAACAGTGCCTGGACCGGCTGGAGCCGGGCCCGGTGATGGTCGCCGACAAGAAGATCGCCTGGCCCGCGCAGCTCGCCCTCGGCCCGGACGGCCTCGGCAACTCGCTCGACCACATCAAGAAGATCATGGGCACCTCCATGGAGGCCCTGATCCACCACTTCAAGCTCGTCACCGAGGGCTTCCGGGTCCCACCGGGCCAGGCCTACACCGCCGTTGAATCGGCCAAGGGCGAACTCGGCGTCCATGTCGTCAGCGATGGCGGCACCCGACCGCACCGGGTGCACTTCCGTGACCCGTCCTTCACCAACCTGCAGACCATGGCGGCGATGTGCGAGGGCGGCATGGTCGCCGATGTCATCGTCGCGGTGGCGTCCATCGACCCTGTCATGGGAGGCGTCGACCGGTGACAACCGAACCCCCGGTATCGCTCGGCATCCCCGAGATGCCCCCACCCGACTATCCGGCCGAGGTGCGCGCCCGGCTGGAAGCGGACGCGAGGGAGGTGATCGCCCGCTACCCGGATTCGCGATCCGCGCTGCTGCCGCTGCTCCACCTCGTACAGGCCGAGGAGGGGTACGTCAGCCGCACCGGTATCCGCTTCTGCGCGCAGCTGCTGGAGCTCACCACCGCCGAGGTCACCGCCGTCTCCACCTTCTACACCATGTACCGCCGCAAGCCGTCCGGTGAGTACCAGGTCGGGGTGTGCACCAACACGCTGTGCGCGGTCATGGGCGGTGACGCCATCTTCGAGGCGCTGCAGGAGCACCTCGGGATCGGCAACGACGAGACCACCGAGGACGGCCGGGTCACCCTGCAGCACATCGAGTGCAACGCGGCCTGCGACTACGCCCCGGTGGTGATGGTCAACTGGGAGTTCTTCGACAACCAGACCCCCGAGTCCGCGAAGCGCCTGGTGGACGACCTGCGTGCCGGGCGCGCCGCCCAACCGACCCGGGGCGCACCGCTGTGCACGTACCAGGAGACCGCGCGCATGCTCGCCGGTTTCCCCGACACCCGCACGGGCGCGGTGGAGGCCACCGGCGGCGCCGGTCACGCGTCCCTGGTGGGGCTGCGGCTGGCCAAGGGCGAGACAGCCCCCGGGCGAATCGTCTCGCCGCGTGAAGGCGGGATCGCGCCGGGCGCCGGCGGGGAGGGGGAGGAATGACCGTGGCAGCCGCTATCAACGAGACCAGCCCGGAGAAGGTGCTCGCACCCGTACTGTCGGCGTTCTGGGACGAGCCGAACTCCTGGACCCTGGAGACCTATCGTCGCCACGGCGGCTACGAGGGCCTGCGCAAGGCACTCGCCATGGCCCCGGACGATGTGATCGCGCTGGTCAAGGACTCAGGGCTACGCGGCCGAGGCGGCGCGGGCTTCCCCACCGGAATGAAGTGGCAGTTCATCCCGCAGGGCGACGGCAAACCGCACTACCTGGTGGTCAACGCGGACGAGTCCGAACCCGGTACGTGCAAGGACATCCCGCTGCTCTTCGCCAATCCGCACTCCCTCCTGGAGGGCATCGTCATCGCCTGCCACGCGATCCGCTCGAACCAGGCCTTCATCTATCTGCGCGGCGAAGTCGTCCCCGTACTGCGACGGCTGCACCACGCGGTCGCCGAGGCGTACGAGGCCGGATACCTCGGCCGCAACGTCCAGGGCTCCGGATTCGACCTGGAGTTGACGGTCCACGCGGGCGCGGGCGCGTACATCTGCGGCGAGGAGACGGCGCTGCTCGACTCCCTCGAAGGACGCCGCGGCCAGCCCAGGCTGCGTCCCCCCTTCCCCGCGGTAGCCGGTCTGTACGCGTGCCCCACTGTGGTGAACAACGTCGAATCCATCGCCTCGGTTCCCGCGATCCTCACCCGGGGCAAGGACTGGTTCCGATCGATGGGCAGTGAGAAGTCTCCGGGCTTCACGCTGTACTCCCTGTCCGGGCACGTCGCCAACCCCGGCCAGTACGAGGGCCCGTTGGGCATCACACTGCGCCAGCTGCTGGACATCAGCGGCGGTATGCGGCCCGGCCACCGGCTCAAGTTCTGGACGCCGGGCGGCTCCTCGACACCGCTGCTCACCGACGAGCACCTTGACGTCCCCCTGGACTACGAGGGCGTGGGCGCCGCCGGATCGATGCTCGGCACCAAGGCGCTGCAGTGCTTCGACGAGACCACCTGCGTGGTGCGGGCGGTCGCCCGGTGGACCGAGTTCTACGCCCATGAGTCCTGCGGCAAGTGCACACCGTGCCGCGAAGGGACGTACTGGATGGTGCAGTTGCTCCGGGACATCGAGGCGGGCAAGGGCCGCTCGGAAGACCTCGACAAGCTGCTCGACATCGCCGACAACGTCAACGGCAAGTCCTTCTGCGCCCTCGGGGACGGCGCCGCCAGCCCCATCTTCTCCTCGCTCAAGTACTTCCGCGAGGAGTACGAGCGCCACATCACCGGCCAGGGCTGCCCCTTCGACCCGGCTCTGTCCACCGCGTGGGCGCACCAGCCGCACCTGGAGGTGAACGCATGACTGTCACCGCTGACGTTTCCTCCGGAGGCGGAGAGGCGGCGGTGCCGCCAGAAGATCTCGTGGCCGTCACCATCGACGGCATCGAGCTCTCGGTGCCCAAGGGCACCCTGGTGATCCGAGCCGCCGAAATGGTGGGCATCGAGATCCCGCGCTTCTGCGACCATCCGCTGCTCGACCCGGTAGGCGCCTGCCGCCAGTGCATCGTCGAAGTCGAGGGCCAGCGCAAGCCGATGGCGTCCTGCACCATCACCTGCACCGACGGGATGGTGGTCAGGACCCAGCTGACCTCGCCGGTCGCCGAGAAGGCGCAGCGCGGTGTGATGGAACTGCTGCTGATCAACCACCCGTTGGACTGCCCGGTCTGCGACAAGGGCGGCGAGTGCCCGCTGCAGAACCAGGCGATGTCCACCGGACAGGCGGACACCCGCTTCGAGGGCAGGAAGCGCACCTACACCAAGCCCATCCCGATCTCCCCGCAGATCCTGCTGGACCGGGAGCGCTGTGTGCTGTGCGCGCGGTGCACGCGCTTCTCGGAGCAGATCGCCGGGGATCCGATGATCGAGCTGCTGGAGCGGGGCGCACTGGAGCAGGTGGGCATCGGCGAGGGCGAGCCGTTCGAGTCCTACTTCTCCGGCAACACCATCCAGATCTGCCCGGTGGGCGCCCTGACCTCGGCCGCGTACCGCTTCCGGTCCCGCCCGTTCGACCTGGTCTCCTCGCCGAGCGTGTGCGAGCACTGCGCGGGCGGCTGCGCCAGCCGTACCGACCACCGGCGCGGCAAGGTCATGCGGCGGCTGGCCGCCAACGACCCCGAGGTCAACGAGGAGTGGCTGTGCGACAAGGGCCGCTTCGCGTTCCGCTACGCCCAGCGCCCGGACCGGCTGACCCATCCGCTGGTCCGGGACAACGGCGAGTTGCGCCCGGCGAGTTGGCCCGAGGCGCTGGAGACCGCTGCCCGCGGGCTGCTGGCGGCGCGCGGGCGCACCGGAGTGCTGACCGGCGGCCGGCTGACCGTCGAGGACGCCTACGCGTACGCGAAGTTCGCCCGGGTCGTCCTGGGCACCAACGACGTGGACTTCCGCGCCCGGGTGCACAGCGCGGAGGAGGCCGACTTCCTGGCCGCGCGGGTGGCCGGACGCGGCCGGGACCTGGACGGTACGGGCGTCACCTACACGTCGCTGGAGAAGGCACCTGCCGTACTGCTGGCCGGACTTGAGGCCGAGGAGGAGGCGCCGGGCGTCTTCCTGCGGCTGCGCAAGGCGCACCGCAGGCGCGGCCAGCGGACCTTCGGGCTCGCCCCCTACGCCACCCGTGGGCTGACCAAGACGGGCGGAACGCTCCTGCTCGCCGCCCCCGGTACCGAGCCCGAATGGCTGGACGCGCTGGCCAGCGGTGTCGGGCTGGACGAGGTGGGCGCGGCGGCGTCCGAGGCGCTACGGCAGGACGGCGCGGTGATCCTGGTCGGCGAGCGGCTGGCCGGGGTGCCGGGTGCGCTGACCGCCGCCGCGCGGCTGGCCACCGCGACCGGTGCGCGGCTCGCCTGGATCCCGCGCCGCGCCGGTGAGCGGGGTGCGGTGGAGGCCGGTGCGCTGCCCGGGCTGCTGCCCGGCGGGCGGCCGCTGACCGATCCGCGGGCCCGTGAGGAGGTCGCGGCCCTGTGGGGGGTGGCCGAACTCCCGCACCGCTTCGGCCGCGACACCGACCAGATCGTGGGCGCGGCGGCGGGCGGTGAACTCTCCGCGCTGCTGGTCGCCGGGGTCGAGGTGGTGGATCTGCCCGATCCCGCACGTGCCCGGGAGGCGCTGGACCAGGTCGGGTTCCTGGTCAGCCTGGAGCAGCGGCCGAGCGAGGTCACCCGGCGCGCCGATGTCGTCTTCCCGGTGGCGGCGGTGGAGGAGAAGCCCGGGACCTTCCTGAACTGGGAGGGCCGGGCCCGCCCGTTCGAGACCGCGATCAGGCCGGATCAGGCGACCACCCGGCACAAGCTCTCGGACGTCCGGGTACTGCACATGATCGCCGATGCCATGAGCGGTGCCGCGGACACCGGTGAGCCCGGCCGCCTCGACCTGCCCGACGTCCAGGCCGCCCGGCGCGAACTGCGCAGGCTCGCCCCCTGGGACGGCCCGCATCCCAGCGATCCGCTGGAGTCGTCGCGTCCGCTGCCCCGGCCGGGGGCGGGCGAGGCGGTGCTCGCCGGGCATCGGCTGCTGCTTGACCTGGGCCGGTTGCAGGAGGGCGATGACGCGCTGGCGGGGACCCGGCATGCGGCGGTCGCCCGGCTGTCCGCGGCCACCGCCGCGGAGTTCGGCCTGGCGGACGGGGCGGCGCTCACGGTGACCAGCCCGGCCGGGAGCGTGACGCTGCCGCTGGAGATCACCGCGATGCCGGACCGGGTGGTGTGGCTGCCGCTCAACTCGAAGGGCTCCGGGGTCCCGGACGGACTCGGGGTGCTCCCGGGCCGGTTGGTCAAGGTCGGCCCAGCCGCGCAGGAGGTGGCCAAGTGATCACTCCAGCCGTATCGAGCCTTCCGGCCGTACAGGGTCTCGCGGCGGAGAACCTGGGTGTCTTCGGCCGCGATCCATGGTGGCTGATCATCGTCAAGGCGATCTTCTGCTTCGCCTTCGCGATGCTGACGGTGCTGTTCTCCATCGTCTGGGAGCGCAAGGTCGTCGCCTGGATGCAGCTGCGGATCGGGCCCAACCGGCACGGCCCCTGGGGCATGCTGCAGTCCCTCGCGGACGGCGTGAAGCTGATGCTGAAGGAGGACCTGGTCGTCAAGGGCGCCGACAAGGTGGTCTACATCCTGGCGCCCATCGTCGCGACGATCCCGGCCTTCATGGCCTTCGCGGTGATCCCGTTCGGCCCCGCGAACAACGAGATCTCGATCTTCGGCACCCGTACCCCGATGCAGCTCACCGATCTGCCGGTGGGCGTCCTCTACATCCTCGCCGTGGCCTCCGTGGGCATCTACGGTGTGGTGCTCGCGGGCTGGTCGTCCGGGTCGACGTATCCGCTGCTCGGCGGGCTGCGCTCGACCGCGCAGATGATCTCCTACGAGATCGCCATGGGCATCTCGTTCGCCGCGGTCTTCCTCTACTCGCACTCGATGTCGACCTCGCAGATCGTCGCCACCCAACACGACAAGTGGTACGTGGTGTTGCTGCCGGTCTCGTTCATCGTCTACATCGTGTCGATGGTCGGTGAGACCAACCGGGCCCCCTTCGACCTTCCCGAGGCGGAGGGCGAGCTGGTCGGCGGATTCAACACCGAGTACTCGTCGATCAAGTTCGCGCTGTTCATGCTGGCCGAATACGTCAACATGGTCACCGTCTCGGCCATCGCGACCACCCTCTTCCTCGGCGGCTGGCGGGCGCCCTGGCCGATCACCGCGTTCTGGGCGGGCGCCAACCACGGCTGGTGGCCGCTGCTGTGGATCACCATCAAGATCCAGCTGCTGCTGTTCTTCTTCATCTGGCTGCGCGGCACGCTGCCGCGCATGCGCTACGACCAGTTCATGAAGCTGGGCTGGAAGGTCCTGATTCCGGTCTCGATGGTCTGGCTGATGCTGGTCGCCACGGTGCGCGCGCTACGGAACGAGAACTACGACTTCCAGCGGATCGTGCTGTACGTGGGCGGCGGGGTGCTCGCGCTGCTGCTGCTCTCGCTGGTGGTCGACGTCTTCCGCGACCGCGGCCGACGCGAGCCCGCCGAGTCCGGTGCGCCCGGCGACCGGTTCGACCCGATGGCGGGCGGCTTCCCCGTACCGCCGCGGCCCGGACAGACCCTGCCGCCGGTACCGCGCCGAAGGCCGCGCGGTGAACGGCAGTTGGTCAACGCCACGGATACCGCCGAAACGGCGGACAAGGAGCAGGAGGGCGACAATGCCTGACCGCGAACCCCGGGACGAGGAGTCCCGCACCCGCTGGCAGAATCCCGTGGCCGGGTTCGGCGTGACCTTCACGGCCATGTTCAAGAAGCGGCTGACCGAGCAGTACCCGGAGTACAAGAAGCCGGTCGCCCCCCGCTTCCACGGCCGCCACCAGCTCAACCGGCATCCGGACGGGCTGGAGAAGTGCATCGGCTGCGAGCTGTGCGCCTGGGCCTGCCCGGCCGACGCGATCTACGTCGAGGGCGCGGACAACACCGACGAGGAGCGCTACTCGCCCGGCGAGCGGTACGGCCGCGTCTACCAGATCAACTACGCCCGCTGCATCCTGTGCGGCCTGTGCATCGAGGCCTGTCCCACCCGGGCGTTGACCATGACCAACGAGTACGAACTCGCCGACCGCACCCGTGAGTCGCTGATCTACACCAAGGAGGAGCTGCTCGCGGGTCTGGAGGAGGGGATGGTGGACACTCCGCACGCCATCTTTCCGGGCATGACCGAGCAGGACTACTACCGCGGTCAGGTCACCGAGGCCGCGCCCGGCACGGTCCGGCAGGTCGCGGTCTCCAAGGGCGAACGTTCCGAAGACGGCGAGGAGGCCGAACCGGCCGAGAAGGCCGAGGGGGCCGACGCATGACGACATCCACCGGCGAGGCCGTCCAGTTCTGGCTGCTCGGAATCGTCGCGGTGCTCGGCGCGCTGGGCACCGTGGCGATGAAGAAGGCCGTGCACAGTGCGTTGTCGCTGGCCGGCACCATGATCATACTGGCCGTCTTCTATCTGGCGAACGGTGCCTACTTCCTGGGCGTCGTGCAGATCGTCGTCTACACCGGCGCGATCATGATGCTGTTCCTGTTCGTCGTCATGCTGGTCGGCATCACCGCCGCGGACTCCCTCAAGGAGACGATCAGGGGGCAGCGCTGGCTCGCCGTGCTGTGCGGACTCGGCTTCGGCATCCTGCTGATCGCCGGGCTCGGCAACGCCTCCGTGCACAGCTTCACCGGCCTGGGACAGGCCAACTCCGGTGGCAACGTCGAGGGGTTGGCGCGACTCATCTTCACCACCTACGTATGGGCCTTCGAAATCACCGGCGCACTGCTGATCACCGCGGCCGTCGGCGCGATGGTGCTCACCCACCGCGAGCGCACCGAGCGCGCCGCCACCCAGCGCGAGCTGGCCGAGCGGCGGGTGCGCGAAGGCGCCCAGGTGCCACCGCTGCCCGCACCGGGCGTATATGCCCGGCACAACGCGGTGGACATCCCCGGGCTGCTGCCCGATGGCACCCCCGCCGAGTTGTCCGTCAGCGAGACGCTGCGGGCTCGCGGTCAGGTCCGGGATGTCAGCGGTGAGGCGCTGGAGCACCTCAAGGAGCTGGAGCAGCGCTCCGAGGAGTACGCGGAGGGCGAAGGGGAGTCGGGCGCCAGGCCCGAGAACTCGGCGAACGGGGCGGCGAACTCGGCGAACGGGCCGGCGAACTCGGCGAACGGGCCGGCGAACTCGGCGAACGGGGCGGCGAAGTGAACCCGATCAACTACCTGTACCTCTCCGCGTTGTTGTTCACCATCGGCGGGGCCGGGGTCCTGGTCCGGCGCAACGCGATCATCGTCTTCATGTGCGTCGAGCTGATGCTCAACGCCTGCAATCTGGCCTTCGTCACCTTCGCCCGGCTGCACGGCAATCTCGACGGCCAGATCATCGCGTTCTTCACGATGGTCGTCGCGGCGGCGGAGGTCGTGGTCGGCCTGGCGATCATCGTGACGTTCTTCCGCTCCCGCCACTCGGCCTCGGTCGACGACGCCAGCCTGATGAAGCTGTAGATAGGGGCAGTTGACGTGGATCACCTCATCGGAGCCCTCATCGGGGCTCCACTTCTCGGCGCGGGCATCCTGCTCGTCGGGGGGCGCCGGCTCGATCGGGTAGGTCACTGGATCGGCTGCCTGCTGGCCGCGGTCTCCTTCGGGATCGGGGCGGCGCTGTTCGCCGACATGCTCGGCAAGCCCACTGACCAGCGCACCCTTACCTCGCATCTGTACAGCTGGGTGCCGGTCGGCGGCTTCCGGGCCGATGTCGCCTTCCAACTGGACCAGTTGTCGATGACGTTCGTGCTGCTGATCACCGGTGTGGGCACGCTGATCCACATCTACTCGATCGGCTACATGGCGCACGACGAGAACCGCCGCCGCTTCTTCGGCTATCTCAACCTCTTCCTCGCGGCGATGCTGCTGCTGGTGCTCGCCGACAACTACCTGTTGCTGTACGTCGGCTGGGAGGGCGTGGGCCTCGCCTCCTACCTGCTGATCGGCTTCTGGCAGCACAAGCCGAGCGCGGCGACGGCGGCGAAGAAGGCGTTCATCGTCAACCGGGTCGGCGACATGGGGCTGTCGATCGCCATCATGGTCCTGTTCACCACCTACGGGACCTTCTCCTTCGGACCGGTGTTCGCGCACGCCACCGGTGCCAGCCAGGCCAAGCTGACCGTCATCGGCCTCCTGCTGCTGCTCGGCGCGTGCGGCAAGTCCGCCCAGGTGCCGCTGCAGTCCTGGCTCGGGGACGCGATGGAGGGCCCAACTCCGGTCTCCGCCCTGATCCATGCGGCGACCATGGTGACGGCGGGCGTGTATCTGGTGACCCGGTCCGGGGCCATCTTCAACGCGGCGCCCACGGCACAGCTCGCGGTCTGTGTGGTCGGTGCGGTCACGCTGATGTTCGGTGCGATCGTCGGTTGCGCGAAGGACGACATCAAGAAGGCGCTGGCCGGATCCACGATGTCGCAGATCGGCTACATGATGCTGGCCGCCGGGCTCGGCCCGATCGGCTATGTCTTCGCCATCATGCACCTGGTCACCCACGGCTTCTTCAAGGCGGGTCTGTTCCTCGGCGCCGGTTCCGTGATGCACGGGATGAACGACGAGGTCGACATGCGCAAGTACGGCGGACTGCGCAGGTACATGCCGATCACCTACGTCACCTTCGGCCTCGGCTACCTGGCGATCATCGGTTTCCCGGGACTGTCCGGCTACTGGTCCAAGGACAAGATCATCGAGGCCGCCTTCGCCAAGGGCGGTACGGAGGGCTGGATCCTCGGCGGGGTGGCACTGCTGGGCGCGGGCATCACCGCGTACTACATGACCCGCGTCATGGTGCTGACGTTCTTCGGCGAGGAGCGCTGGGAACCCGCGCCGGACCCCGACAAGACACCCGGCGTCGAGCCGGGGATCGAGGTGCACCCGGGAGAGCTGCCGCACCCGCACGAGTCGCCGAGGTCCATGACCATCCCGATGGTCATCCTGGCCTTCGGCTCGGTCTTCGCGGGCGGGCTGTTCAGCATCAACTCGGCCTTCCTGAAGTGGCTCGAACCGGTGACCGGGCACAGCGAGGGCCACTCCCCGGTCAGCACCTGGGAGGTCACCGCGGCCACCCTGGTCGTCCTGGTCGTCGGCGGCGCGCTCGCCTGGGCGCAGTACGGGCGCAGGCCGGTACCGGTCACCGCGCCCCGCGGTTCGCTGGTCACCAGGGCCGCCCGCCGGGATCTGCTCCAGGACGACTTCAACCACATCGTGCTGGTACGCGGCGGCGAACACCTCACCCGCAGCCTGGTCTACCTCGACCACTCGCTGGTGGACGGCGCGGTGAACGGCACGGCCGCGTCGGTGGGCGGTCTGTCCGCCCGGCTGCGCCAGGTGCAGAACGGCTATGTCCGGTCGTACGCGGTCTCGATGCTCGGCGGTACGGCGGTGCTGGTCGCCGCGACCCTGCTGATGAGGGCGGTCTGATAGCCATGGCGTTTCCCCTTCTCACCGTGACCGCCGCAGTGCCCGCGGTCGGCGCGATCGCCACCGCCGCGGTCCCGGCCGGGCGGCGCACCGCCGCCAAATGGCTGGCGCTCGGCTTCTCGCTGGCCACGCTGGTCCTCGCGGCGGTGGACGTGGCCCGGTTCACCCCGGGCGGCGCGCGCTACCAGCTCACCGAATCGCACGCCTGGATCCGGGACTTCGGGGTCCGCTACGAACTCGGTGTGGACGGCATCGCCGTGGTGCTCGTACTGCTCGCGGCCGTGCTGGTGCCGTTCGTGATGCTGGCGGGCTGGCATGACGCGGACGTACTGGACGGACACACCCCGAACCGCAACTGGCGGCCCACACAGGGCTTCTTCGCGCTGATCCTGCTGGTCGAGGCGATGGTGGTGATCTCGTTCGAGTCCACCGACGTCTTCCTGTTCTACATCTTCTTCGAAGCCATGCTCATCCCGATGTACTTCCTCATCGGTGGCTTCGGGGACCGTGCGGGACCGAAGAGCGAGGACGAGCAGGCCAGGCAACGCTCCTACGCGGCCGTCAAGTTCCTGCTCTACAACCTGGTCGGCGGACTGATCATGCTGGCCGCGGTGATCGGCCTGTACGTGGTCACCGCGCATCAGCTCGGCGGGCACGGCACCTTCTCGCTGCCGCAGATCCTGCAGGCGCGGGCGAGCGGGCAACTCCACCTGTCCACAGCCGCCGAGCGGTGGATCTTCCTCGGCTTCTTCTTCGCCTTCGCCGTCAAGGCGCCGCTGTGGCCGCTGCACACCTGGCTGCCCAACGCGATGGGCGAGTCGACCGCGCCGGTCGCCGTACTGCTGACCGCGGTGGTCGACAAGGTCGGCACCTTCGCGATGCTGCGCTACTGCCTGCAGTTGTTCCCCGAGGCGTCGAAGTGGGCGACACCGGTGATCCTGGTGCTGTCCGTGGTCGGGATCATCTACGGTGCGCTGCTCGCCGTCGGTCAGCGGGACATCAAGCGCCTGATCGCCTACGCGTCGATCTCCCACTTCGGCTTCATCATCCTGGGCATCTTCGCGATGACCTCGCAGGGACAGAGCGGCGCCACCCTCTACATGGTCAACCACGGGATCTCCACCGCCGCGCTGCTGCTGGTCGCGGGCTTCCTGATCACGCGGCGCGGTTCCCGGCTGATCGCCGACTTCGGCGGTGTGCAGAAGGTCGCTCCGCTGCTGGCGGGCACGTTCATGGTCGGCGGCCTGGCCACGCTCTCGCTGCCCGGCCTGGCGCCGTTCGTCAGCGAGTTCCTGGTCCTGGTCGGCACGTTCAGCCGCTATCCGGTGGCCGGTGTCATCGCGACGCTCGGCATCGTGCTCGCGGCGCTGTACGTGCTGGTGCTCTACCAGCGCACCATGACCGGCCCGGTGAAGGCGGGCATCGAGGGGATGAAGGACCTCAAGGTCCGTGAACTGGTGGTGGCGGCGCCGCTGATCGCCCTGCTGCTCTTCCTCGGGTTCTATCCGAAGCCGGTCACCGACCTGATCAACCCGGCGGTCAAGGACACCCTCTCCGATGTCCACCGGACCGATCCCGCGCCGCAGATCAACGCTTCGTTCAACGCCGCAGCGAAGGAGACCGCGAAGTGACGGGCACCATCCACAGCCTGTGGACAACGGCGGCGGACTCCGCGACACCGTTGGACAAGATCCCGACCCCGAAGATCGAGTACGCCCAGCTCTCGCCGGTGCTGATCGTCTTCGGCGCGGCCGTGCTCGGCATCCTCGTCGAGGCCCTGCTGCCCCGGCGCAGCCGCTACATCGCGCAGTTGGGCGTCTCGGTGACCGGTCTCGCCGCGGCCTTCGCGGCGATCGTCGCCCTCGCCGCCGACGGCTACGCGAGCGCCAAGTCGCACATCGCGGCGATGGGCGCGGTCGCGGTGGACGGCCCCGCGCTGTTCCTGCAGGGCACGATCGTGCTGGTCGCGCTGGTCGCCGCGTTCACCTTCGCGGAGCGCCGGCTCGACCCGTTGGCCCACGGGCGGCGGGTCGACTCGTTCGCCGCACAGGGCTCCACGGTGCCCGGCAGCGAGCAGGAGAAGCGGGCGGTGCGCGCCGGGTTCACCACCACCGAGGTCTTCCCGCTGCTGCTGTTCGCGGTGGGCGGCATGATGATCTTCCCGGCCGCCAACGACCTGTTGACGCTGTTCGTCTCGCTGGAGGTCTTCTCCCTCCCGCTGTACCTGCTGTGCGCACTGGCCCGTCGGCACCGCCTGCTGTCCCAGGAGGCGGCAGTCAAGTACTTCCTGCTGGGCGCGTTCTCCTCGGCTATCCTGCTGTTCGGGGTGGCTCTGCTCTACGGGTACGCGGGCACCATCTCGTACGGCGGGATCGCCGATGTCATCAGCGGTACGGCCAAGATGACCCCGGCGCTGGCCAACACCACCGCCAACGACTCGCTGTTGCTGATCGGTGGCGCGATGGTGGTCGTGGGCCTGCTGTTCAAGGTCGCGGCGGTGCCGTTCCACATGTGGACCCCGGACGTCTACCAGGGCGCGCCGACCCCGGTGACCGGCTTCATGGCCGCCGCCACGAAGGTCGCCGCGTTCGGCGCGCTGCTGCGGCTGCTGTACGTGGTGCTGCCGGGCATCCGGTGGGACTGGCGTCCGGTGATGTGGGGGGTGGCCATCGCGACGATGGTCATCGGCGCGATCATCGCGGTCACCCAGACCGATGTGAAGCGGTTGCTGGCGTACTCGTCCATCGCGCACGCGGGGTTCATCCTCGCGGGCGTGATCGCTCTCTCGCCGGACGGCGTCTCGTCGGTGCTGTTCTACCTGGCGGCGTACTCGTTCGTGACGCTGGGCGCGTTCGCGGTGGTGACGCTGGTACGGGACGCGGGCGGCGAGGCGACGCATCTGTCCCGGTGGGCCGGTCTGGGCCGGCGCTCGCCGCTGGTGGCGGCGGTCTTCGCGGTCTTCCTGCTGGCCTTCGCGGGGATCCCGCTGACGTCCGGCTTCGCCGGGAAGTTCGCGGTGTTCAAGGCGGCGGCGCAGGGGGGTGCGGTGCCGCTGGTCATCATCGGTGTGATCTCGTCGGCGATCGCGGCGTTCTTCTACATCCGGGTCATCGTGCTGATGTTCTTCAGCGAACCGCAGCCGGGTGGGCCCTCGGTCGCCGTGCCCAGCGCCCTGACCTCGACCGCGATCGCGGCAGGCGTGGCGGTGACGCTCGCGCTGGGCGTTGCCCCGCAGTACTTCCTGGACTTGGCGGGCAAGGCGAGCGTGTTCGTACGGTGAGCCCTTCCGGCGGATCCTTCACGACCGGGTCGCGGCCCGGTTCGCACACCGCCGGTCCCCGCCGCGGGCGTTGCTCGCCGCCGCGGCGGGGACTTGTTCGGGGGTAGGCCCGCAAGCCCCCCGCCGGGCAATGTCCGTACCCCCGGGGGGTTGGGGGCTTGCCCCCAGGAAGAGAATCCACCGTGACGGTGAGCAACCCCCGCGGCGGGGGCGGCGGTCTTCGCACCGGGCGGCAACCCGGTGGTCAGGGATCCGCCGGGAGGGCCTACTGCTTGAGCTTGTCGATGCCCGGGATGATCGGCTTGGCCGCCGTGCGGGCGAACGTGTCCGTGGCGGAGCCCCAGTTGACGGAGAGCGACTTGCCGTCCGCGCCGGGCGTGACCACTGCGTCGATCGTGCTGTGGTCGGCGCACTTGAGGTGCAGCAGCGTCTTGCCCGCGGTGACCACCGCGCCCACGCACACCTTCTTGCCCGCGATGGCCGCCTTGTCCCCGACGATGGTGAGCGTCTTCACGCCGTCGGCGTTCTGCCCGGCCCAGCTACCGTCGATCTTCCCGGCCGGGGCGTCCGCGGACGGCGCGCTGCTCGGCGCGGCCTGCGACGCGGTGGCCGACGGCGTGGCGACCGTCTTGTTGCCGTCGTTCTTGCTGCTGCTGCACCCGCTCACCAGCACCGCGGCAACGAGCGCCGCCCCCGTGATCTGCGCTGCCTTGCGCACGTCCGTCTCCTCCGCTTGTCGATATGAACACGACAAGGTACTGGGAGCGGTATCGGCCGATGTCATGGCCCCCGGGAAACGGGGCAACCGGTCGACCGGCGCTGGCGGTTGCCCGCTACGGGCGCCCCGTCGGCGCCCAGCACGTACACCGCGTCGGCCTGGCCGGCCAACCCCGCATCGTGGGTGATCAGCACGGTGGTGCGGCCGGACATCAGACGCCGCAGCGGTGCGACCACACGGAGCGCGGCCGCCCGGTCCAGACCAGCGGTGGGCTCGTCGAGGATGAGCACCGGCGTGCCGCGCAGGAAGGCGCGGGCGATGGTGAGGCGGCGGGTCTGGCCGCCGGAGAGCTGCAGTCCGTTCTCGCCCAGTACGGACTGGTAGCCGTGCGGGAGGGCGCTGATGAAGTCGTGGGCGTCGGCGTCCCTGGCAGCCTGGACGATCTCGTCGTCGGTGGCGTCCGGGCGGCCGTAGGCGATGTTGTCCCGGATGGACGCGGAGAACAGCTGCGACGCCTGCGGCAGCAGGGTCACCGCCTGCCGGATGGAGGCGAGGGTGGTGTCCCGCAGATCGACGCCGTCCAGGCACACCGTGCCCGCGTCCGGATCCATGAACCGCACCAGCAGCTTGGCGAGCGTGGACTTCCCCGCTCCGCTCGGCCCCGTCACGGCGAGCACCTCACCCGGCGCCACCCGCAGCGTCACATCCCGCAGCACGGGCCTGCCGTCGCCCGTGGCGTACGACGCCCGCACCCCCGTACAACTCAGCTCGCCCCGTACCGCGCGCAGATCCGGCGCTCCCGGCCGCTCGTGGACCGGCGAGCGCAGCTGGGTCAGGTCGATCACCCGCTCCGCACCGGCGCTCGCGGCACCGAACACCGTTGCCAGCCCGGACAGTTGCTGGATGGGGCCGAACAACTGGGTGAGAAAGGCTGCGAAGGCGAGCAGTCCGCCCACGGTGAGCGCGCCCCGGCTGAGTTCGAAGGCGCCGAGGCCCACCACGACCAGGCCGCCCAGGACCTCCGCGACATCCAGCAGCGCCGGGTACAGGTTGGCGACCCGGGCGGTGGCGAGCTCGGCCCGCAGCAGCGCCTCGCCTTCGCCGCGGACCCGGTCCACCTCGCGTCGCTGCTGGTTGTACGCGTGCGCCACGGACGCGTTGGCGAGGCTCTCCTCCAGTACCGCGGTGACCCGGCCGTCCCGGCGCCGGGCCTCGCGGGACAGCCGCTGGACGCGGCCGCCGAAGTGGCGCGCGGAGAGCCAGAACACCGGGCTCATGGCGAACACCGCGAGCGCGAGCTGCCAGCTCAGGAAGAACGCCGCCCCGGCGAAGAACACCAGGCTGATCAGTGCCGTGGCCACGTCGATCACCCCGGAGGCGACGAACGCCTCGATGCGCGCGATGTCGGAGGTCAGCCGGGCCAGCACATCGCCGTGCCAGCGGGTGCGCAGCGTGTCGGGCGGCAGGGTGTGCAGATGGGCCACGCACGCGGTGCGCAGCCGCAGCATGAAGCGTTCGGCGATCCAGGTGGCGGTGTAGTTGCCCAGGAAGGTCAGCAGCCCGGTCAGGGCGGCCACGGCGGCCATCCCCCCGGCGATCTCCCAGAACGCGGCGAACCGTCTGGGCACCAGGACCTGGTCGATCAGGTCCTTGAACAGCCAGACGGTGACCACCTCACTGGCCGCCCCCAGGGCCAGCAGGGCCGTGCCCAACAGCAGCCAGCGGCGGTCCTGTCGTACCCACGGCCAGAAGCGGTGGAAGACCTCGCGCGGCGCGACGGCGGGCGCCAGTGCCACCAGCTCGTCGTCGGACGGGTCCGGCGCGGCGGTGGACCGCTTGCGTGCGGTATCCAAACGGGTCGCCTCCTCGGCCACACCCGCTCACCGGTGACGCGGGGGCGGTGGTGCACCGCCACCCCCGCGCTGAGGAACCCCCTTGACGGTGCTGGTCAGTAGTACCAGTCGTCGCCTCCGCAGCCGCGTCCACGGCCGAAGCCGCGGAATCCACGGTCACGGCCGTATCCGCGGAAGAAGCGGCCGCCACGGCGGCCGAAGCCACCGCGCCGCCGACCGAACGGTCCGAAGATGTTCATGATGACCTCCCTCCTACGCTCGGCGGGTCAGTTGCGCACCATGCCCCGGCAGGTCCGAGCGCGGCTGCGCCCGTTGCCGGGCGTGCACTTGGGCATACGAAAACCGGTCAAAGCGTGTTCAATACGCCCAAACTTCATTCTCGATCGTTTGCCCGTCGGCAGCCAACCGCAGGGTGGGATCGGGCAGTTCTACGCGCGTATGACTCGATGTTCGACTTATGGACGGTCCTGCTCGAACTCTGCTGAATGATCTCTAAAGGCATCGCAATATCACGAAACAGGTTGCCGGAAGGGTGAATTCGCCAGTAGCGTCCTGACGGGTCACGACGGTGAGGGAGCACGCCCTTACCCTGCGTGGCCAGGGGGGATAAGTGGCGAGCATGCCGTTGTTCGCGCTGGACAGGTCCGTCCCGGGCCTCATCGTCAAAATCGGCAACTATCCACTACACCACGGGGGCGTCGGCGCCATACGGAGCCTCGGCAGACTTGGCGTACCGATGTACGCCATCACCGAGGACCGCTTCACTCCGGCCGCGTCGTCGCGCTATCTCGACAAGGGGTTCGTCTGGCCCACCACCGGCCTTGAACACCCGGACCGCCTGGTCGAGGGGCTGCGCGACATCGGCCGGAAGATCGGCAGACCGGCCGTACTGCTGCCGACCGACGAGGAGGCGGCCGTGCTGATCGCCGAGCACGCCGACGCGCTCGGCGAGAGCTTCCTGTTCCCGCGGCTGGACCCGCGGCTGCCGCGCCAACTCGCCAGCAAGCGGGGGCTGCACGAGCTGTGCGTCACGCACGGTGTGGCGACACCGAGGGCGGCGTTCCCCGATTCGTACGCCGAGATCGAGGAGTTCGCCGCCACCGCGCGGTTTCCGGTGGTGGCCAAGAACCGGGAGGCCTTCGAGCGGCGGCGGTCACCCGCGGTGTCCGGCACCACCCGGATCTGCGGACCGGGCGAACTGCTGGCGCTGGCCAGGGGCTGGGGTGAGCGGCCCGGGGTCATCCTGCAGGAGTACCTGCCACGCGAGGAGGCCGAGGACTGGATCGTCCACGCCTACATCGACGCGGACCACGCACCGCGCACCCTGTTCACCGGGGTCAAGGTGCGCTCCTGGCCGCCGCACGCGGGCATGACCGCGTGCGCGTACATCGTCCCCAACCCCGAACTGGCCACGATGGCCACCGAGTTCATCAAGCACATCGGCTTCTCGGGCATCGTGGATCTGGACTGGCGGTATGACCGCCGGGACGGCCGGTACAAGCTGCTCGACTTCAATCCCCGGGTGGGCGCGCAGTTCCGGCTGTTCGAGAACGCGGCAGGAATCGACGTGGTCCGTGCCCAGCACCTGGACCTGACGGGGCAGCGGGTGCCGGAGGGCGAGCAGCTCAACGGGCGGCGCTTCGTGGTCGAGAACATCGATCTGCCCGCGATGCTCGCGTATCGGCGCAGCGGCTACACGACACCGCACGCACCGCGCCGGGCGAGCGGCACGGAGCTGGCCTGGCTGGCGCCTGACGACATCAAACCCTTCTTCACCATGCTCGCCCGCTTTGTGCGACCGGGCGTGAAACACCTGCTCCAGATGTGGCATGGCCGCAGAACGGCCGTTTCCGGGAGGGATCAGATATGAAGCCTGTGGTGGTGATCGGTGCCGGGCCCTATGGTCTGTCAACCGCCGCGCACCTGAAGGGGCGCGGAGTCACGGTACGGGTCTTCGGCACACCGCTGTCGAACTGGACGGACACCATGCCGGCCCGCATGGTGCTCAAATCAACCCCGAACGCGTCGACGATCTCCGCGCCACACCCCGGCCACACCATCCAGGACTTCTGCGACGCGGTGGGCGAACCGCGCCTGGTCACCGACCGCGACCTGGTCACGCTGGACTTCTTCGTGCGCTACGGCCGGTGGTTCCAGGACCGGCTGGTGCCCGAGGTGGAGCGGGTGCAGGTGGTCTCCGTCGACCGGCGCGCCGGAGAGTTCCATCTGAAGCTGGACTCCGGCGAGGAGCTGGCCGCCCGCGCGGTGGTGGTGGCGAGCGGGCTCAACGGGTTCGCGCATGTGCCGTCGATGCTGCGCGGTGTCGCACCGGACGGACCGTCGGCGACCGGTCCGGTCTCGCACAGCTCGCAGCACACCGACTTCGCACGGTTCGCCGACCGAGAGGTGCTGGTGATCGGTGCCGGGCAGTCCGCGTTGGAGAGCGCGGCGCTGCTGCACGAGGCGGGAGCGTCGGTACGGGTGGTGGCGCGGCGCGCCGGTGCGGTGGGGTTCGGTGCGCCGCCGCACGACGGCCCGCAGTGGAAGCCGGACTCTCCGGTCGGCCGGGCCTGGTCGCTGTACGCGTTCAGCAATGTGCCCGGTCCCGCGGCGTTCCGGTACCTGCCGGAGCAGACACGGCTGTGGCTGGTGCGCAAGGTGCTTGGGCCGCGTGGCGCGTGGTGGCTGAAGGAACGGTTTGCCGGACGGGTACCCGTGCTGCAGGGGAGGGTGCTGACCGGAGTGCGGGTGGATGACGCGAACCGTGTGGTGCTGTCCACCATCGGTCCCAACGGCCGCGCGGGACAGCTCGCCGCGGACCATGTGCTGGCGGCCACCGGCTACCGGGTCGATCTGGGCGCGCTGGGCTTCCTCAGCCCTGAACTGCGGGCCCGGCTGACCCGCACCGGCGGTTCCCCGTGGCTGGACAAGGGCTTCCAGGCATCCGTACCCGGCCTGTACTTCACCGGGTTGCCGGCGGCGGCGGCCTTCGGTCCGTTGATGCGGTTCGTGTGCGGTACGGGGTTCGCGTCGCCGCGGATCGGGGAGGCGGTGCGGAGGCCGGGGTAGGGCGGGGGCGCGGGGCGCGGTGTTGTCCGGTTGGGCCTTTGGTTGCGTTTCCGGCTGGGGCCGGGGGTTCCTTTCGGGGTGTTGTCCGGGTGGGGCCGTTGGCCTGGGTTTCTGGCCGGGGGTCCGGGGGTTGGCCCCCGGGAGGTGCGGCACCGGGTTGCCGGCGGCGGCGGCCTTCGGTCCGTTGATGCGGTTCGTGTGCGGTACGGGGTTCGCGTCGCCGCGGATCGGGGAGGCGGTGCGGAGGCCGGGGTAGGGCGGGGCGCGGGGGCCCGCGGATCGGGGAGGCGGTGCGCGGGTTGGCGAGTGCCGGGAAGCGCTTCGCGGGGCGCGCGGGAGGCCTGGGGTTGCCCGGGAATGGCGTGAAGTGATCGGTTTCTCGATGAGTTCCGCGTAGGGAGGGGAGGGCCCGGCAGGAGGCGTGCGGGGGTCGCAGACCCAGGTCATCGGCCACGGCCAAGTGACGGCGAACCGGACCAGCCCATGGTGATCCACAGGGGACCGGATACGCTGCAACCAATGGCACTGAGGCCACGTGACCGAATCAGCGACAGGAGTTCCCCTCGTGACCGTCGTCGGGCCCTTCGGGCTGAGCGTGCGCGACCAGGTCCTCGACACCGACATCCGCGCGGGTCTGGCGGATGTCGAGGAGGGCCTGCTGGAAGCCACCAAGAGCGACGTGCCGTTCATCACCGAGGCGGCCCAGCATCTGGTGAGGGCGGGCGGCAAGCGGTTCCGGCCGCTGCTGGTGCTGCTGGCGGCGCAGTTCGGGGATCCGCACGCGCCGGGGGTGGTCCCGTCGGCGGTGGTCGTTGAGCTCACCCATCTCGCCACGCTGTACCACGACGACGTCATGGACGAGGCGGACGTCCGCCGTGGCGTGTCCAGTGCCAATGCCCGGTGGGGGAACTCGGTCGCAGTGCTGACCGGTGACTTCCTGTTCGCCCGGGCCTCGCACATCCTGGCGGACCTCGGTCCTGAGGCGGTACGCATCCAGGCGGAGGCGTTCGAGCGTCTGGTCACCGGTCAGATCCTGGAGACGGCGGGTCCGCGCGACGGGCGGGATCCGATCGAGCACTACCTCGACGTCATCGCCGGGAAAACCGGTTCGCTTGTCGCCGTCTCCTGCCGCTTCGGCACGATGATGTCCGGCGCCGATGAGTCGGTGGTGGACACCCTCACCCAGTACGGGGAGCGGATCGGCGTCGCCTTCCAGCTCGCCGACGACGTCCTGGACATCGCCAGCGACACCCATGAATCCGGCAAGACACCGGGTACGGATCTGCGCGAGGGCATCCCGACGCTGCCGGTGCTGCACGTACGGGACCAGGTGGCGCGGGCGGGCGCTTCGGTGTCGGCGGACGACCGCCGGCTGGTGGAGCTGCTGGACAGCGACCTCAGCGACGACGAGCGTCACGCGGAGGCGCTGCGGCTGCTGCGCGTGCATCCCGCGCTTGAGCAGGCGCGACGGGACACGGTCCGGTACGCCGACGCGGCCCGTGCGGCACTGATTCCGCTGCCGGAGTGCGCAGCGAAGCAGGCGCTGGTCGCGCTGTGCGATGCGGTGGTCCACCGGGCGGGCTAGCGGTTCGGCCTCCGGCCCGGTTCGGGGATGGGTTCGCCTGGGGGCCGGTTCCCGGTGCGGCGCGGTGGGTTCGGCGCCGCCGGGCTGCGTGAGTGTGGTTGTTCGCCGTTGCGGCGGGAGAGAGATCGCTGCTCGGCGGGCTTGGCGTTGCGGCGGGGGATGGATCGCTGCTCGGTGGGCTTCGTGTCGCGGGGGAGGGGGTTCGCCGCCGCGGTGGCGAGCAACCACGATGATGGAGATCGGCGGTCCGAACCGGTCGCAGCCCGACGGGCGTAGGCCGGCGGTGCCGAACCCGCCGCACCCTCCAGAAGCCGGACGGCCAAGGCTGTCAGGGGGTCACATTTTCACCGTCACCAGTTTGTGGCCGTCCAGTGTCCACACCTCGAAGCGTGCGATGTCCCGACGCGGAATCCCCGTACCGCCGCGGATGGTGAGCGGATCCGGGTGGCTTGGCACTCCGTAGCCCCAGCCGGGCACTGACCAGGTGGTGACCGTCTGCCGCTGGCCCTGGGCGGAGACCGCGACCAGGTCGCACTGCAGCGGTCCGCTGACCCCGCCCAGCTTGAGGCCCACATGGGTGCCCCAGGGCTTGTCCTCCAGCGCGACTTCGGCGTTGACCTTGGTGCCCGGATCGGTTGCGTCGGCCATCGCCTGATGGTGTGTGAAGGGTTCCTGGGCGGGGCTGGACGAGCCGCCCGAGGTGACCGCGGCCGTCACCGCCGGGCCCGCCACGATCAGCGCGGCCGCCGCCGCGACCAGGTAGAGGCGGCGCCGCCGGGCCGTCCGCTTCGTCGCGCCGACCTGCTCCACCAGCCTGTCCAGCAGGGCGTCGCTCGGCTCGGCGGCCAGGCTGTCGAGATCGGGCGCCGAAGCCGCGTACTCGGCGAGCAGCGGCTCCACGCCCATCAGCGAGTCGAACTCCGCCGTGCAGACCGCGCAGTCGGCCATGTGCTGCTCGAACCGGGTGGACTCCGCGTCGTCCAGGGCGCCGAGCACATAGGCCCCGACGTCGAGGTGCTGCTCCTGGGACGTCACGATGTCACTCCTCGTTCTTCGAGCGCGATCTTCAGGGAGCGCAGCGCGTAGAAGGCGCGGGACCGTACGGTCCCGGCCGGTATGCCCAGTGCCTCGGCGGCCTCGGTGACCGTACGACCGGCGAAGTAGGTGGCGATCAGCACTTCGCGGTGTGCCTCGGTGAGATCGGCCATCGCGTCGGAGATGGTCATCAGCCGCAGTGAGCGGTCGAGTTCGTCCTCCGCGGGCAGCAGTTCCAGCGGCGCGGCGTCGGTCTCCTGCGGTCTGGCCTGGCGGCTGCGGTGCCCGTCGATCACGATCCGCCGGGCCACCGTCACCAGCCAGGGCCGGAGCGAACCGGTGGCCCGGTTCAACTGCTCGGTGTTCCGCCAGGCGCGCAGCAGGGTTTCCTGGACCACGTCCTCCGCCCGATGCCGGTCACCGGCCACCAGACGCAGCACATAGGCGAGGAGCGGACCCGCGTGCTCCTTGTAGAGCGTCCGCATGAGCTCCTCGTCGGGCTCCGGGCCGTCGGTACTTCGGCGCGGATCGTGGCTCGGAAGGGTCCGGTCGTCGGTCACGGCCGCATCTTCGCGCACCCGAACCTCCAGGGCGAGACCGGTAGTTGGACATTCATCGGATCCACCCGGGAGAACCGGCCGGTAACCGGCTGCCCAGCCGCGACTGCCGAGGCGGTGGGCAGGCCGACTCGGCTGAACCTGCGCAAGGCCATTTCCTCACATGCGTCGAGGGATTTACCGGCGTTCCGGCCGGTCACACCCATCCTTACGCGCCGGACGCGGTGGTCGTCTCACCGTGCGGCGAGGAATCCTGAATGGAATATCCGCGGATCCGTGCGCTGGATCCCCGTGCGCGGTACGGCGGGGTGAGGCGTTCCGTTCAACCGAACCGCTGTGATTCTCCCCCCAGTTCAGCGGTGAAACGGATCGCCGGGCAGCCGCGTACTGCATTCCGAAGGACGGCGTCGACCGCGCCGCAACCGACACGGAGGGGAAACATCGTGAACCGCAACAAGAGCCGTCGCACCACTGTCGGAATTTCCGCCGCCGCATTCGCGGCCGCCCTGGCGGGGACCGGCGTGATTTTCTCCAGCTATTCGGCGTCGGCGGACGCCAATACCGCCGCCACCGCCACCACCGGTAACACCGCCACGTACTACGCCGCGAGCCTGGTCGGCGCCAACGAGGTGCCCAAGCCGGGCGGCCCCAAGGTGGGCGACCCGCACGGCCGCGCCCTTGAGTTCCTGCGTATCCAGGGGGACCGGGTGCAGTTCGCCATCAAGTGGTCCGGGATCGGCGCGCCGACCATGGCGCACATCCACGCCGGTGCGCGGGGCGTCAACGGCCCGGTGAAGGTCGCCTTCTTCGAGCAGACGCTGCCCGGCAGCCTGAACGCGGTCACCGGCTCGGTCACCGTGAAGGACGCCAAGCTGCTGAAGGACATCACCGCCCACCCGGGTGACTTCTACGTCAACGTGCACACCGCGCAGTTCCCCGGTGGCGCGGTGCGCGGTCAGCTGCACAAGGTCAGCCCCTTCGCCTTTGGCAAGGCGCTGAGCAGCACCGAGGCCTCGGTCGTCAACGGCCGCCAGATCTACGCCTGCACCAAGCAGCCGGGCGGCTGGGCCTTCACCCAGAACGATGTCGACGCCCGGCTCGGCGATGACATCCACCACTCCTTCGTACGGCCCAACGCCGGACCGGCGCAGTGGAGGGCCGCCGACGGCAGCGCCGTCACCGGCAAGGTGCTCGGCAAGACCGAGAACGGCACCGGCAACGTTCCCGAGCTGGACCTGAAGGCGACCCAGAAGGGCGAGCACGGCGGCCTGCTCTCCGGCACCCGGGAGGTCCTGCGGCTGAACACGGTCGGCGGAGTGGCCCCGGCCGGAAGCTGCGACCCGCACACCCAGCCGAAGGCCGCGGTGCCGTACCACGCGGACTACGTCTTCATCAACGGCTAGTGGTCCGTCCGGGGGGTCCGCGGCGGCGCCGAGCGCCCTCCGGCGGGCGGGCCCGACCGTTCGTGGGCCTCAGGGTTCTGTCATCCCCGGGGTGTACGCGTGGTTGATCCCGTGGGCGGATGTGGTGGGACGTCGCGTTTGGTGGGATTGACAACACCATCCACGGGGGGCTCGGGTGACAATGGGCCCGAAGGGTGGACGAGTGCGAACGCGGTCCGGCACGTCACGAGACGGACCGCCGCCAACGACGGAGGTAGTAGGCAATGGCACCGATCCAACCGCCGCAGCCCGGACGGGACTTCGGAGGGTACGCAGGGTTCGAGGGGGACAGCGACGGCTTCCCGCGCTCCCGCAAGGTGGTCCGGTACGGCGTGCCGGTCGCCATCGCGGGGGTGGCGGCCGCCACGATCGGCCTGGGAACCGCCCTGGCCAGCACCGGTGGTAGCCCCTCGCTGCCGCACATCACGGCCGAGCAGCTGCTGGACAAGATAGCCACATCCAAGGTCCAGACGGTCTCCGGCTCGGTCCAGGTCACCACCAACCTCGGCCTGCCGGACGGTCTGCTCGGCGGTGCGATGGGCGGCGCGACCGGCGGCGGCGCCGGTCCGTTCGGCCAGCACGGCGGCAGCAAGGGCGGCAACGGCGGCTCGGCCGCCGATCCGCAGGCCAAGCTCACCGAGCTGCTCTCCGGCACCCACACGCTGCGGGTGGCCGCCGACGGCCCGGACCGCCAGCGCGTCTCGATCGTCGACAACACCTCCGAGTACACGGTGGTGCACAACGGCGACCAGATGTGGGCGTACGACAGCGCCAGCAACGCGGTCTACCACCAGACCGGGCAGCGGGACACCAAGGGCGAGCACCACGCCCAGGACAAGAACGTCCCGGCCACCCCGCAGGAGGCGGTCAAGCAGGCCCTCAAGGCCATCGGCCCGACCACCTCGGTCAGCGTCGACGGCACCGCCGCGGTCGCCGGACAGCACGCCTACCAGCTGCTGATCAAGCCCAAGCAGGCGGACAGCACGGTCGACTCGATCCGGGTCGCGGTCGACGCCGACAACGGCGTCCCGCTGAAGTTCACCCTCACCCCGAAGGGCGGCGGCGCCGCGGCCGTCGACATCGGCTACACCAAGGTCGACTTCGGCAAGCCCGCTGCCAGCACCTTCGACTTCTCGGTGCCCAAGGGCGCCAAGGTCACCGAGGGCAAGGACAACGGCCAGGACCGGGGTACCCAGGACCGGGGTGCCCAGGACCACGGCGGTATGTCCGGTCTGAACGTGATCGGCAAGGACTGGGACTCGGTCGCCGAACTGAAGTCCGCGGACGCCCAGCTGCCGAGTGGCAAGGGCGGCGACAGCAAGACCAGCGCCCAGGGCCTGCTGGGCTCCTTCGGCCACCAGGTCAAGGGTGGCTTCGGCACCGGCACGGTCATCAACACCCGCCTGGTCAACGTGCTGATCACCGACAAGGGCGCCGTCTACGCGGGCGCGGTCAACCAGGCCGCGCTGGTCAAGGCGGCCGATTCGGCAGCGAAGTAGTGAACTGCGGCGCGGAGCGACTCCGTTGAGGGCGGTGGCGGGCGACGGACGGGCGGATGGGCTGCCCGCTCGGGAGGCCGCGATCGCCACTCGCGGTCTGACCAAGCGGTTCCGTGGCGGGCAGCTCGCCGTCGACGGACTGGAGTTGACCGTTCCGCGCGGCAGCGTCTTCGGCTTCCTCGGGCCCAACGGCTCGGGGAAGACGACGACGATCCGCATGCTCATGGGGCTGATCGAGCCCACCGCGGGCGGCGGCTATCTGCTCGGCGAGCCGATGCCACGGGCCGCCCGCCGGGTACTGCCCAAGGTCGGTGCGCTGATCGAGGGACCGGCGCTGTACCCGTTCCTGACCGGCCGGGTCAATCTCGTACGCTACGACGCCGCCGATCCGGTGGCCGATCCGCGCACCCGCGGGGCCCGGGTGGACGCGGCGCTGGAGCGGGTCGGGCTGGCCGCCGCGGCGGGTAAGAAGGCGCGGGCGTACTCGCTCGGCATGAAGCAGCGCCTCGGCCTTGCCTCCGCCCTGCTGCAGCCGCGCGAACTGCTGGTACTGGACGAGCCGACCAACGGCCTGGACCCGCAGGGCATGCGGGAGATCCGCGGCCTGGTACGGGAGTTGGCGGCCGACGGCACCACGGTGTTCCTGTCCTCGCATCTGCTGGACGAGATCGAGCAGGTGTGCACCCACGCCGCCGTGATGTCACGCGGCTGCCTCATCGCCCAAGGCACCGTCGCCGAGCTCTCGGCGGGGGCACGCGGGCGGCTGACCGTCACCACTCCCGACCCGGCCGAGGCGGTACGGGTGCTGAAGGAGCACGGTGTGACCGAGCTGACCGCCGACGGTGACGAGGTCGGCGGTGAACTGCCGGAGGACCCACCGGACTTGGCGGAGCTGAACGCGGCACTGGTGGCCGCCGGGGTCCGGGTGCGGGGCTTCGGCAGGCAGCGGGTCTCGCTGGAGGACGCCTTCGTCGCACTGACCGGGGAGGGCTTCGATGTCGCGGGCTGAAACAACGCTCCGCACCCCGAGCCCGCTGTGGTCGTTCGGGCTGTTGCGCAGCGAACTGGGCACGGTCTTCCGCCGCTGGCGGACGCTGGCGCTGCTGGGGGTACTGGCGGCGGTGCCGGTCCTGGTCGGTATCGCGGTCAAGCTGCAGACGCACGGCGACCACGGCGGAGGCGGCCCGGCGTTCATCGCCGAGGTGACCAACAACGGGCTGTTCCTGGTGTTCACCGCGCTCGCCGTGACGCTGCCGTTCTTCCTGCCTATGGCGATCGGCGTGATCGCGGGCGACGCGATCGCGGGTGAGGCGAGCGCCGGGACCCTGCGCTACCTGCTGGTCGCGCCCGCGGGCCGGACCCGGCTGCTGTTGGTCAAGTACGCGTCGGTGATGGTCTTCTGCCTGGTCGCCACGCTGGTGGTGGCGGCGTCCGCGCTGCTGGTGGGCGCGGTGCTGTTTCCGCTCGGCGATGTCACGTTGATCTCCGGCATCACCGTCCCGTTCACCGACGGGCTGTTGCGGGCCGTGGCGATCGCGGGCGTGGTTGCGGTGTCGCTGATCGGCATCGCGGCGCTGGGCCTGTTCATCTCCACGCTGACCGACAGCGGCATCGCCGCGATGGCCACCACTGTCGGCGTGCTGATCACCGTGCAGATCATGGACACCATTCCGCAACTGCACACCATCCAGCCCTATTTGTTCCCGCACTACTGGCTGAGCTTCGCGGATCTGCTGCGGTCGCCGGTCGTCTTCGACGGCCTGGCGAAGAATCTGGAAGTGCAGGCGCTCTACGCGGCCGTATTCGGCTCCGCCGCATGGGCGCGGTTCACTACACGGGACATCACCGCGTAGCTCTTCGGCGGGGCGCGGTCGGTTCGGTGCCGCCGGTCCCCGCCGTGGGGGTTGCTCGCCGTCGCGGCGGAGTTTCTTGAGGGCTTCGCCCCCAAACCCCCAAGAATGTCAGGTACTTGCACCGCCGGGCTGGGGTCTCGGGGGGCAAGCCCCCCGAGACCC
>NZ_JARHTQ010000027.1 GCF_029223525.1 Streptantibioticus ferralitis
GACCGGATGATGCGCGAGGCCGAGCAGTACGCGGAGGAGGACCACAAGCGCCGCGAGGCCGCCGAGACCCGCAACCAGGCCGAGCAGCTCGTCTACCAGACCGAGAAGTTCCTCAAGGACAACGAGGACAAGGTCCCGGGCGAGGTCAAGACCGAGGTCGAGGCCGCCATCGCCGAGCTGAAGGAGAAGCTCAAGGGCGAGGACATCGCCGAGATCCGCACCGCCACCGAGAAGGTCGCGGCGGTCAGCCAGAAGCTGGGCCAGGCGATGTACGCCGATGCCCAGGGCGCCGGCGCGGCCGGTGCGGGCGCCGGTGAGAACGTCAACATGTCCAAGGACGAGGCGCACGACGATGTCGTGGACGCCGAGATCGTGGACGAGGAGCCGAAGAAGCGTGAGGGTGGTGCCGCGTGACGGAGGAGTCACAGGGCTTCCCGCAGAAGCCTGCTGACGTCCCCGTCAACGCCGCGACGGCTGACGCAGACGACGCGGCGCAGGGCGCCGGGCCCGCCGAGCAGGCGGGCCCGGGCGGCCCGGCCGGGGACGCAGAGCAGAGCGCGGACCAGGACCTGAGCAAGCAACTGGAGTCGGTGCGCGGCCAGTTGGCCGAGCGCACCGCCGATCTGCAGCGCCTCCAGGCGGAGTACCAGAACTACCGCCGCCGGGTGGAGCGGGACCGGATCGCGGTCAAGGAGATCGCGATCGCCAATCTGCTGGGCGAGTTGCTGCCGGTGCTCGACGACATCGGGCGGGCGCGGGAGCACGGCGAGCTGGTCGGCGGCTTCAAGTCGGTCGGCGAGTCGGTGGAGACGGTGGTCGCCAAGCTCGGTCTGCAGCAGTTCGGCAAGGAGGGCGAGCCCTTCGACCCGCTGGTGCACGAGGCGCTGATGCACAGTTACTCGCCGGACGTTTCCGAAACCACGTGCGTGCAGATTCTTCAGCCGGGGTATCGGATCGGCGAGCGGACCATCCGCCCGGCCCGGGTCGCGGTCGCAGAACCGCAGCCCGGCGCGCAGGGCAAGGAGCCCTCGGCGGATACGGATGCGTCGGACGAGGAGAGCGGTGGCCCGGAACAGGGCTGACGCGTCGACAGTTGAGGTAGGAGAGGAGGGACGCCGGGGATGAGCACCAAGGACTTCGTCGAGAAGGACTACTACAAGGTTCTCGGTGTCCCCAAGGACGCGACCGAGGCGGAGATCAAGAAGGCGTACCGGAAGCTCGCCCGCGAGTTCCACCCGGACGCCAACAAGGGCGACGCCAAGGCCGAGGAGCGCTTCAAGGAGATCTCCGAGGCCAACGACGTGCTGTCCGACCCCAAGCGCCGCAAGGAGTACGACGAGGCGCGGGCCCTGTTCGGCAACGGGGGCTTCCGCCAGGGCGGTGCCACCGGACCCGGCGGGTTCGGCTTCGACCTCGGCGACCTGTTCGGCGGTGCCCAGACCGGCACCGGCACGGGCACGGGCGGCGGGGGCTTCGGCGGCGGGATCGGGGACGTCTTCGGGGGGTTGTTCGGGCGTGGCGGTACGACACGTACCCAGCCGCGCCGCGGCCAGGACATCGAGTCCGAGGTGACGCTGAGCTTCACCGAGGCGGTGGACGGGGCCACGGTCCCGCTGCGGATGTCGAGTTCGGCGCCGTGCAAGGCCTGTGCGGGAACGGGCGACAAAAACGGTACGCCGCGGGTCTGTCCGACCTGTGTCGGCACCGGGCAGGTCTCGCGGGGCTCCGGCGGCGGGTTCTCGCTGACCGATCCCTGTGTGGACTGCAAGGGCCGCGGCATGATCGCCCAGGACCCCTGCGACAACTGCAAGGGCAGCGGTCGGGCCAAGAGCGCGCGCACCATGCAGGTCCGGATTCCGGCGGGCGTCAGCGACAGCCAGCGGATCCGGCTGCGCGGCAAGGGCGCGCCGGGTGAGCGGGGCGGTCCGGCCGGCGATCTGTACGTCGTCGTCCATGTCGATCCGCACCCGGTGTTCGGGCGCAAGGGCGACAACCTGACGGTCACCGTGCCGGTCACCTTCCCGGAGGCGGCGCTCGGCGCGGAGATCAGGGTGCCGACGCTCGGCGGCCCGCCGGTGACGTTGAAGCTGCCGTCGGGCACCCCGAACGGCCGTACGCTGCGGGCCCGTGGCAAGGGCGCCGTGCGCAAGGACGGCACCCGCGGGGATCTGCTGGTCACGGTGGAGGTCGCGGTGCCGGCGTCGGTGGACGGCAAGGCGCTGGACGCGCTGGAGTCGTACAGAGAGGCGACCGCGGACGAGGATCCGCGGGCGGAGCTGTTCAAGGCCGCGAAGGGAGCTTGAGATGGACGGCCGGGGCGCACGCCGCAATCCGTACGAGCTGACGGACGAGTCACCGGTGTATGTGATCTCGGTCGCCGCTCAGCTGTCGGGGCTGCACCCGCAGACCCTGCGGCAGTACGACCGGTTGGGGCTGGTCTCCCCGGACCGTACCGCTGGGCGTGGCCGCCGGTACTCGGCGCGGGACATCGAACTCCTGCGGCAGGTGCAGCAGTTGAGCCAGGACGGCATCAACCTCGCCGGAATCAAGCGCATCATCGAACTGGAGAACCAGGTGTCCGCGCTTCAGGCGCGGGTCGCCGAGCTGCAGAGCGGACTTGAGGGCGCCGCTGCCGCGATGCGGCAGCGCGAGGCGGCGGTGCACGCCTCGTACCGCCGGGACCTGGTCCCGTACGAGGACGTGCGGCAGGCCAGTGCGCTGGTGGTGTGGCGGCCGAAGCGACCGGACTGACGCCGCGGCGTCGGCTCTTCGGACGGGCCCGGGGGCTTTGCCTCCGGGCCCCTTCGTTTGGCGGAGGTGTTCAGCGGAAGTGGCCCATCGCCGAGGTGAGCGCCACCTCGATCACCACCCGGTCCGGGTTCGGGGAGGGCCTGCGCTGGTAGCGCTCCTCGTAGCGGCGCACCGCCTCCGCCACGGCGGCCGGATCGGTGGAGACCGTGGCCACGCCCTCCAGGGTGGCCCAGCGGCCGCGGTCGACCTGGCAGAGGGCGACGCGGGCACCCGGGGCACCCGCGTCGAGGACGTTGCGCACCTTGACGCTCTGCTTGCGGGTGATCACGCGGGCCAGACCCGCTTCCGGGTCGTACGTCGAGCCCACCGCGACGACGTGGGGGGTGCCGTCGGGGCGCGGGGTGGTCAGCGTGCAGTAGTGCGCCTCGCGCCAGAAGTCCAGCAGGGCGGGGTGCAGGGGGTTGATCGGCATTCGGTGATTTTCCCACCCGCCCGCCCCATGGGGCGGCGACCCGGACGTCGCTCTGGCACGGGTGGAATGTTGAGTGGTACCGACTCAACTTGTCTTATGCTTGATGGGGCAGGGACGATGGCAAGGCCATAGAGGAGGTCCGCGCACGTGAACGCAGAGCTGACCAACAAGAGCCAGGAGGCGCTCAGCGGCGCCAACAGTCGGGCGGTGTCCTCGGGGCATGCGGATCTGACCCCCGCGCATCTGCTCGCCGCGCTGCTGGAGCAGCCGGAGAACGAGAACCTCAAGGACTTGCTGGCCGCTGCCGGTGCCGACCCGGACGCCCTGCTGAAGGGCGCGAAGGCACAGCTGGACGCGCTGCCCACGGTGCAGGGCTCCACCGTCGCCCCGCCGCAGGCGAGCCGTGATCTGCTCGCGGTGATAGCCGACGCCTCACAGCGCGCCCGCGAGCTGGGCGACGCGTACGTGTCGATCGAGCACCTGCTGATCGGGCTGGCCGCCAAGGGCGGAACCACCGCCGAACTGCTGGACCGCCAGGGCGCCACGGCCGCCGTGCTGCTGGACGCCTTCGAGACCGCCCGCGGAGGCACACGCGTGACCACCCCCGACCCAGAGGCCACCTACAAGGCGCTGGAGAAGTACGGAACCGACTTCACCGCCGTCGCCCGTGAGGGCAAGCTCGACCCGGTCATCGGGCGGGACAACGAGATCCGGCGGGTCATCCAGGTGCTCTCACGGCGCACCAAGAACAACCCGGTGCTGATCGGCGAGCCGGGCGTCGGCAAGACCGCCGTGGTCGAAGGGCTGGCCCAGCGGATCGTCAAGGGGGATGTGCCGGGGGCGCTGAAGGACAAGCGACTGGTCCAGCTGGATCTCGGAGCGATGGTCGCGGGCGCGAAGTACCGCGGCGAGTTCGAGGAGCGGCTGAAGGCCGTGCTCGCCGAGATCCGGGAGAGCGACGGCCGGATCATCACGTTCATCGACGAGCTGCACACCGTGGTGGGTGCGGGCGCGGGTGGCGATTCGGCGATGGACGCGGGCAACATGCTCAAGCCGATGCTGGCCCGCGGTGAGCTGCGGATGGTCGGCGCGACCACGCTGGACGAGTACCGCGAGCGGATCGAGAAGGACCCGGCGCTGGAGCGCCGGTTCCAGCAGGTGCTGGTGGCCGAGCCGAGCGTCCAGGACACCATCGCCATCCTGCGCGGCCTCAAGCCGCGGTACGAGGCGCACCACGAGGTGCGGATCGCCGACTCCGCGCTGGTGGCCGCCGCCAACCTCTCGCACCGCTACATCACCTCCCGCTTCCTGCCCGACAAGGCCATCGACCTGGTCGACGAGGCCGCCTCCCGGCTGCACATGGAGGTCGACTCCTCGCCGGTGGAGATCGACGAACTCCAGCGCGCCGTAGACCGGTTGCGGATGGAGGAGGAGTCGCTGCTGGCGACCTCCGGCGCCAAGGACAAGAAGGCGAAGAAGCAGGCCGAGAAGGAGGAGGCGCTCGCGCCCGACGCCCGCGAACGCCTGGACGCGCTGCGCAGGGCACGGGCGGAGAAGGAAGAGGCGCTGCGCGGGCTGACCGCCAGGTGGAACAAGGAGCGTGAGGTACACAACCGGGTCGGTGAGCTGAAGAAGCGGCTGGACGAGCTGGAGAGCGAGTTCCAGCGCGCCGAGCTGAAGGCCCCCGAGACCGGCGACTGGGTCACTCCCGGCCGGATCAGGACCGAGCAGATCCCGCAGGCCGAGAAGGAACTGGCCGAGGCGATCGAGGCGCAGCGGCAGCTGGAGGGCATGGTCGGCGAGGAGGTCACTCCCGATGACATCGCCCAGGTCGTCGCCGCCTGGACCGGGATCCCGGCCGGCCGCCTGCTGGAGGGGGAGACCCGCAAGCTGCTGCGTATGGAGGAGGAGCTGGGCAGGCGGCTGATCGGGCAGACCGAGGCGGTGGCCGCGGTGTCGGACGCGGTACGCCGCTCGCGCTCCGGCATCGCCGACCCCGACCGCCCGACCGGCTCGTTCCTCTTCCTCGGCCCGACCGGTGTCGGCAAGACCGAGCTGGCCAAGGCGCTGGCCGACTTCCTGTTCGACGACGAGCGGGCCATGATCCGCATCGATATGAGCGAGTACGGGGAGAAGCACTCGGTGGCCCGGCTGGTCGGTGCCCCGCCCGGCTATGTCGGCTACGAGGAGGGCGGCCAGCTCACCGAGGCGGTGCGGCGGCGCCCGTACAGCGTGGTGCTGCTGGACGAGGTGGAGAAGGCGCACCCCGAGGTCTTCGATGTGCTGCTGCAGGTGCTGGACGACGGGCGGCTGACCGACGGCCAGGGGCGGACGGTGGACTTCCGTAGCACCATCCTCATCCTCACCTCCAATCTCGGTTCGCAGTACCTGGTGAACTCCGAGCTGACCGCGGTGCAGAAGCGGGACGCCGTGCTGGAGGCGGTCCGGGCGTCCTTCAAGCCGGAGTTCCTCAACCGGCTGGACGACATCGTGGTCTTCAGCGCGCTGAACGAGGACGAACTGGCCAGGATCGCCGGACTCCAGCTGAACCGGCTGCGCGACCGGCTCAAGGACCGCCGCCTGGAGCTGGACGTCACCGACGAGGCGCTGGCCTGGCTGGCCAGGGAGGGCAACGACCCGGCCTACGGTGCCCGGCCGCTGCGCCGCCTGGTGCAGACCGCCATCGGCGACCCGCTGGCCAAGGCGATCCTCGCCGGCGAAGTACGCGACGGCGACACGGTCCGTGTGGACCGCGAGGGTGAAGGGTTGACCGTCCAGCCCGCCCGATGAGGACAGGGCTTGCCAGACCGGGGCCGGGATGGGGGAGGATGGCGGCAATCGTCGCGAAGGGAACCACACGGTGAGCATCGACCCGTCCTCCATCCCGAACTTCGGCCAGGGCCAGGGGCCGTCCGACCAGCCCCCCGCAGGCCCGCCGGGAGGAGGAGTGATCCGGCCGGACCAGGACCTGGTGAAGCAACTGCTTGACCAGATGGAGCTGAAGTACGTGGTGGACGACGAGGGCGACCTCGCCGCGCCGTGGGAGGACTTCCGGACGTACTTCATGTTCCGCGGCGAGGGGGAGCAGGAAGTGTTCGCGGTCCGCACCTTCTACGACCGCGCGTACTCCATCGAGGAGAAGAACAAGCTGCTGGAGATCGCCGACGGCTGGAACCGGCAGACGCTGTGGCCGAAGGTCTACTCGCACACCCACGACGACGGCTCGGTCCGCCTGATCGGCGAGGCGCAGATGCTGCTCGGCCTGGGAGTCGGCCTGGAGCACTTCGTCTCCTCCACCGTGAGCTGGGTGCGCGCCTCGATCGACTTCGACCGGTGGGTCACCGAGCAGCTCGGTCTGGAGAAGGACGCCGAGTCCGACGGCGAGGACGGCGACGAGAACGACGAGGGCTGAGTTCCAGCTCTCGTCGGGACACGGCGGTTGCGGCGGAGGGATTCCCTCCGCCGCAACGGCGTCTCAGAGCGCCAGCGGCGCGATGGCGAGCAGATACGTTCCGTAGAAGAACGAGAACCCGCCCAACGAGATGACCGCCACCCAGGCGGTCCGCGGCCTGGCTCTGGCCAGCGCGATCGCGGCCGGGATCAGCAGCGGGAAGGCGGGCATCAGGAAGCGCGGCTTGCACTGGAAGAAGCCCGCGCCGCCGATGCCGATCAGCATCAGCACCCCGCAGTAGGCCAGCAGCGCCACCGGAATGCGGTCGGTGATGCACAGCGCCAGCAGGATCACTGCGGCGGCCACGATGGCGGCCGCGACGTAGTACGCGAAGTAGTCGGTGCCGGTCACCAGGTGCTTGAAGAAGCGCAGTGCGCTCCACCCGAAGTCGAAGCGGGAGCCCCAGCGCGCCTGGACCTTGAAGTAGCCCTTGATGTCACCGGTCTGCCAGCCGACCCACAGCACATAGCCGAACCAGCCGAGCGGCGCGATGGCCGCGCCGAGCCAGGCCCGCCAGTCGACGGTCCCGCCCGTCACCCGCCACCGCCCCAGTGGCGCTCCGCTCTGCTCCGCCCTCTTCCTTACCGCCTTGCGGCGGCGCCAGAAGTCCATCGCCACGCCCGCGACCACGGCGGCGGCCACCGCCACGCCGTTGGGCCTGGTGCAGCCCGCCAGGGCGGCCAGCACGCCCGCGTAGAGCCAGCGGCGGGTCAGTACCGCGTAGAGCGCCCAGGCGGCCAGCGCGGTCATCACCGGCTCGGTGTAGGCCATGGTCTGGATGATGGCGTGCGGCAGCAGTCCGTAGAGCAGCACCAGGGCGATGCCGACCCGGCGGCTGTACAGCCGGGCGCCGATCAGGTAGATCGCCCACACCGACAGCAGCGTGGCGATCCAGGCGATCAGGATCGCGACGTTGATCACGCCGATCGGGATGACGTACGAGACCACCCGCACGGTCATCGGATACAGCGGGAAGAACGCCAGGTCGTTGTAGAGGATCGTGTGCTGGGTGGCGGACGGGATCAGCGTTCCGTAGCCGTACTCGGCCACCCGGAAGTACCACCGCGCGTCCCAGGCGAGGCCCAGGATGCTGCGCGGATGCTGGCCCGCGTACCACGCGTACGCGGACAGGAACAGCAGACCGGTTGCCCGCACCGCCGCGTACACCATGAGCGCGGGCGCCGCACGCCGCAGTGAGGCCCTCGCCCGCTCAAGGCGGGAGCGGACCTCGGGTCTTGGGGCGGAGGATCCTCCCGTCGTGGGACGAGGAGGGGTCGAGACCGGCTCGGCCGTATACACCTGTTCCGCTCCTCCCGGGGCGACCGTTCATCGGCACCGTACTTGACGACAAGCTTGAATGAGTCTGTTCTTGCGCGCATTGTCGGGTCGTACGGGTCCGTCGTGCCGAGTAGCGCCGCAATCCACCCCCACGGGTGAAAGACGATCGAAAGTCAGGATGGGTTGCCTCAGGAGCGTAGCTGCTTCAGACGCGAGATCGCATCGTTGAGCACCTCTGTTCGCTTGCAGAACGCGAAGCGTACGAAGGGAGTTCCCCTTTCCTTCGTGTCGTAGAACACGGCGTTGGGGATCGCGACCACTCCGCAACGTTCGGGCAAGGACCGGCAGAAGTCGAATCCGTCCGTTGCGCCGAGTGGGCGAATGTCCGTGGTCACGAAGTAGGTCCCGGCCGGGCGGAAGACCCCGAAGCCGGCCTCGGTCAGACCGGCCGACAGCAGGTCCCGCTTGGCCCGCAGACCGTCCGCGAGGTCGCGGAAATAGCTGGTCGGCAGCCGAAGCGCCGCGGCCACCGCGTATTGGAACGGCCCCGCGGAGACGTACGTCAGGAATTGCTTCACCGTTCGCACGGCGTTCACCAGATCGTGTGATCCGGTAACCCAGCCGACCTTCCAGCCGGTGAACGAAAACGTCTTGCCCGCGGAGCCGATGGTCACAGTTCGGTTGCGCATTCCTGGGAATGCGGCGATCGGCAGGTGTTCACCGTCGAAGATCAGATGCTCGTACACCTCATCGGTGACCACCAGAAGATCGCGTTCGACGGCCAGTTCGGCGATGGCGGCCAGCTCGGGGCGGGTCAGCACGGTGCCGGTCGGATTGTGCGGCGTGTTGAGCAGGATCAGCCGGGTGCGGTCGGTGACCGCGGAGCGCAGCTCATCCAGATCCAGGACGAACCTGGAGTCTTCCGGACGAAGCGTGACGGGCACCCGGGTGCCGCCCGCCATCGCGATGCAGGCGGCGTACGAGTCGTAGTACGGCTCCAGCGCGATCACCTCGTCGCCCGGCTCGACCAGGGCGAGCAGTGCGGCCGCGATCGCCTCCGTGGCGCCCGCCGTCACCAGTACCTCGGTGTCCGGATCGAACTCCAGCCCGTAGTAGTTGCTCTGGTGCTCCGCGATGGCGGTGCGCAGTTCGGGGACGCCGGGGCCCGGCGGGTACTGGTTGCCGCGGCCGTCCCGCAGCGCCCGTACGGCCGCCTCGCGCACCTCCTCGGGACCGTCGGTGTCGGGGAAGCCCTGGCCCAGGTTGATGGACCCGGTGCGGAGGGCGAGAGCGGACATCTCCGCGAAGATCGTCGTGCCGAAACCGTCAAGGCGCCGATTGAGCAGTGGCCGAGTCATGCCAGCTATCCTCCGGCGAACCTCTGGACTTCCTCAACTCCTCATTACCGGCGCGCCGTCCCGGGCATGAGCTGAATCACACGACGGAGCGCCTTCGCTTCGGGGGAGCAGGGGAAGGTGAGGTGGGCGGTATGCCCTTCCTGGTGGGACTGATCATCTGTGGGTGCATCGCGTTCGTGGTGATCGCGGCCATCGCGTCGGCCTCCCGGCCGGAGGCCGGGGGCGCGCGGACCCGGGTGGGGCGCGGCGGATCGCCGGGTGCCGCGTCGGGTGCGAGCTGGTGGGCGGGCGACGGGGGCGGCACCGCTGACCCGGGAAGCTCCGGCGGGCAGCATCACCACCCGCCCCACTCCTCCTCCTGCGGCGGCCACCACCACGCGTCATGTGGCGGCGGGCACCACTCCTCCTGCGGCTCGTCGTGCGGTGGAGGCGGTCACCTCTAGAGCCGGACGGGCCGGTACGCGGGGGAATCGGGGCGCGGCGCAAGGTGTAGGTGGCACAACTGCTCGCGGCGCATGCCGCTTCGCATATGCGCAGGGCGGGGCACGGACCCGACCGGGAGCGGATGTGGTGAACACCTGAACTGGTACGTGCCCGTGGGGATGTAAACCGCACCTGAATGGGTAAAACGGCTACGCGCGCTACGAAATTCATGATTCCGTATTGATTCCCGGACCCCCCGTGGACACGAACCGGCGGACGTTCCCTTGGGCCGGTCCTCCACATGCCGGCTCTCGCGTTCCCGCGGGGGAGCCAGGGGGGCGGGCCGGCCCACCAGCCCCTGCGTGAACCCTCGCGTGCTTGCGGAGCCGACCCATGCTCAGGACTCTTGAGACTGCCTTCATCGACACCCGCGCCGGGGACCTCGCCTGGCGGCTGGGCAAGGAACCCCTGCCCGCGCTGGCCGTCGTCAACCTCGAACTCGATCTGGGGCCCAGCCCGTCGCGTGCCACTGGCAATTGCCGAATTGAGGTGCAGATGCGGCTGCTTGGGGCCTCGCACCAGGTGTTGCTGAACGCCTCCGACGGCGGCTGTTCGGAGACCGTGGCCTGTATGCCGGGGAGCAGGACGCCGCTGCCGCTGGGCGTCGCCGAGCGGATAGGGGACTGGGAGTACGAGTTCGCGGCGCGCGTGGAGACGCTGTCCCGTGGCTCGTTCGCCGGGCGCGCCCAGGAGTTGCTGGCGCTGGTCGCCGACCATCCGCACGGGCTCGCCGGGCGCTTCCCCGGCGATCCCAACGCGTTCACCGCGATGCTCGTCCAGCGCAACCCGGACAGCGGCGGGAGCGGCGGCGAGGTGCACTGGCGCACCTGGCACGCGTACCCGACGGAGGGACGGCTGGTGACCACGAGGTCACGGGTGACGGGGCTGCGGTGAGCGCGCCTTCGCCGGGTGTGGCGCGGGGGCGCGGCCGGTGTTGCGGCCGACCGTCAACGCGCCGTTGTGGGCGAGGAATTGCACCCCTGTGGGTGACCGGAGCGGCGCGCAGAGTGACGTAGCGTGCACTCATGATCGACGTGCCCCCGTCCCTTGCCCGGCTGCCGGTACCGGTCAGCCTCGGGCGCGCGCTGGTGCTTGGCTCGGTCTTCGTCTGCGCCGCCTGCGGTCTCGTCTATGAACTCGAACTCGTCGCCCTCGCCTCGTACTTGGTGGGTGACTCGGTCACCCAGGCGTCCGTCGTGCTGTCCGTCATGGTCTTCGCGATGGGGGTCGGCTCGCTGCTGGCCAAGAGCATCCGGTGCCGGGCGGCCGTCGGGTTCGCGCTGATCGAGTCACTGCTCGCGCTGATCGGCGGGCTGTCCGCGATGGCGCTCTACGCGAGCTTCGCATGGCTCGGGCAGTCCAGTTCCGCGATCACCACCTTCGCCTTCGCGATCGGGCTGCTGATAGGTGCCGAGGTGCCGCTGCTGATGACGCTGATCCAGCGGATCAGACGGCAGGACGCGGGCGGTGCGGTGGCCGAGCTGTTCGCCGCCGACTACGTGGGTGCGCTGGTCGGCGGGCTGGCCTTCCCCTTCGTCCTGCTGCCGTTCCTCGGCCAGGTGACGGGCGTGCTGCTGACCGGGGTGGTGAACGCGGGGGCGGGCGCGGCGACGGTGCTCGGGCTGTTCCGCCGTGATCTGAGCGGACGGGCGCGCGGCTGGCTGATCGGCGTGAACATCGCGGTGCTCGTGGGGCTGGCGACGGCCGCGGTGTTCGCGGGACCGTTCGAGCGCGCCGCGCGGCAGGCGGTCTACGGCGGCGACGTACGGCTGGCGGTCCGCACGGACGTGCAGGAGGTCGTGCTCACCGGCTCGCCCGCGGGCCGTCCGCTGCGACTCTTCCTGGACGGACGGCTGTCCGACTCCGGCCGTGACGAGTACCGCTACCACGAGGCGCTGGTCCACCCCGCGATGGCGGGCCCGCGCCGCAGGGTGCTTATCCTCGGCGGCGGCGACGGGCTGGCGCTGCGCGAGGTGCTGCGGTACGCGGACGTGGCGTCGGTGACGCTGGTCGAGGTCGATCCCCAACTGGTCGACCTGGCGCGTGGCGACCCCGGTCTGGCCGGGTTGAACCGTCACTCCTTCGCCGACCGCCGGGTCCGGGTGGTGACGGCGGACGCCTTCGACTGGCTGTGGGAAAGGCGCCAACCCGGCGTGTACGACGTGGTCATCGAGGACCTGCCGGATCCGGGCATCTCCCGTAGCGCCAAGCTGTACTCGCAGGAGTTCTACGGGCTGGCCGCGGCCGAACTGGCCCCCGGCGGAAGGCTCGCGGTGCACGCGGGCACCCCGTGCGGCCGCACCACGCAGTTCTGGACGGTCGATGCGACGATCCGCTCGGCGGGCCTGGACACCAGCGACTACTGGATCCTGTCCAACGGCACGTTCTGGGGCTTCCTCCTGGCGGCCCGCGATCCCGTCGAAGTACGTCTGCCCGACGCCGCACCACCCCTGCGCTCCCTGACCCCCCAGTCCCTGCACGCGGCCGTCCGCACGGCCGCACTGTCCCGGGGCGCCGCTCCAGTGCCGCCCTCCACCTTGATGCGGCCCCGGTACGGGCAGTAGTGCGGAGCCCCGTGGGAAAACGAGCCGGACCCTGGTCCCGGCAGAAGCGCCGGGACGCTGCCCACCCCAGCGGCGTCCCGGTAGGCTCCGACAATATGGAGCACGAGGCGTACGTCCCCTTCCCGGTTGAGACCGTGCGGCGGGCACTGAGCGAGCCCGATCGGGTGGCGCGCTGCGTCTCGGCGCTGCAGCGCGACGCGGCAGCCGCCGTGCCCGGCGGGCTCGCGGGGCGGCTGCGGCTGCGGATCGGCGGCTCCACCATCACCTACCGCGGCAGCCTGCGGATCGCCGCCTGTGACGGCGGCTTCGAGATCGAGGGCGAGGGCGCGGAGGCCCGCGGCGGCGGCACCGTGAAGCTGGCGCTGGTCATCGGGCTCGACCCGGAGGGCAGCGGCACCCGGCTCGGCTTCTCCGGCGCCGTACAGGCGGAGGGGCGGCTGGCCGAGTACGACCAGCCGACGGCGGAGGCGGCCGGCCGCCGTCTGCTGGACCGTTTCGTCTCCGACCTCACCACCGACCTGGAGGCCGAACCGCCCGCCGAGTTCGCCCCGCCCGCGCAGGAGGCCTCCGCGCAGGGCGTCCTGCTGCCGGACGACGTCGACGACATGGACGAGTCCGAGGACGCCGAATTCGTCGAGCTGCCCGAACTCCCCGAGGCCGAGGCCGAGGAGGAGGTGGAACTGGTCGAGGTCGACGTGCCGGAGACGCCCGCCGGTCTGGAGGACGATCCGCATCTGCGGGAATCCGTCCCCGCCGAGGCCGCGCACGCCCGCCGCACCATGATCGGCCGCAGTGCGGAGGAGGTCGACCACGCGCCGCCGCGCGGCCGCTACGCCCCGGTGCCCGCACCGGCGACCGGCTCGGCCGCCGATACCCTGCGCTGGGCCGCACCGGCTGCTGCCGCGCTGCTCGCGTCCGCGGTCGTGGTCGGCCGGGTACTGCGCCGCCGCCGTTAGCGCCGTTCCGGCGGACCCTGGTCGGTTGCGGTGGGTTCGGGCCGCCGGTCCCCGTCGCGCGGGTTGCTCGCCGCCCCGGCGGGTCTTCTGTGGGGGCAAGCCCCCAGACCCCCAGCGGTGCGAACCCGCCGCAAGCGGCCGAGAGCTGTCGGCAGGGCCTAGATTCGTGCGTATGCACCAGACACCACAACCGGTCCGCCTCACGGCCGGAGACGCCGAACTGACAGTGCGGCCGGACGCGGGCTGCGGTATCAGCAGCCTGCGCGTCGGCGGGACCGAACTGCTGCGGCAAGGGCCGCGTTACGGCTCCTTCGTCATGGTCCCGTGGTGCGGCCGCACCGAGAACGGGCGATTCCGCAACGGCGGCGTGACCCATCAACTGCCGGTCAACGCCGCCCCGCACGCCATTCACGGCACCGGCCGTGACGGGTCATGGACGCGGTCGACACACGGGGACGGCACCGCCTCGTTCTTCCACGACCTCACCGACCCCTGGCCGTACGCGGGCCGCGTCACCCAGGTGTTCGAGCTCACCGAGGACGAACTGCGGATCACCATGGGGGTGGAGACGGCCGAGGAGTCCTTCCCGGCACAGGCCGGTTGGCACCCGTGGTTCCTGCGCAACCTCGGCCAGGGCGGCCAGGACGCGGTCATCGACTTCACGCCCGGCTGGCAGGAGGAGCGCGGTGACAACCACCTGCCGACCGGACACCGGATCGACCCCGAGCCGGGCCCCTGGGACGACTGCTTCGGCATGCCGGACGGCGTCGACGTGGCCTTGACCTGGCCCGGTGAGCTGCGGGTCCGGGTGACCAGTCCGGCCGAGTGGCTGGTGGTCTACGACGAGCAGCCCGAGGCGATCTGTGTGGAGCCGCAGTCGGGACCGCCGAACGGCCTCAACACCCTGCCGCGGTTGGTCACCCTGATCGACCCACTGGAGATCACGACGGTCTGGGCGTGGGAGCGGCTCGGCTAATCTCATGGGCATGACTGACGCCCGTGACGCCCTGCTGCAGCAGATCAAGGACAAGGCCGTGGTGCACGGCAAGGTGGTCCTCTCCTCCGGCAAGGAGGCCGACTACTACGTCGATCTGCGCCGGATCACCCTCGACGGTGAGGCGGCCCCGCTGGTCGGCCAGGTGATGCTCGATCTGACCGCCGACCTCGACTACGACGCCGTGGGCGGCCTGACCCTCGGCGCCGACCCGGTCGCCACCGCGATGCTGCACGCGGCCGCCGCGCGCGGGCGCACGCTCGACGCCTTCGTCGTACGCAAGACGGGCAAGGCGCACGGCCTGCAGCGCCGTGTCGAGGGCCCGGACGTCAAGGGCCGCCGGGTGCTGGCGGTGGAGGACACCTCCACCACCGGCGGCTCGGTGCTGACCGCGGTGGAGGCGCTGCGCGAGGAGGGCGCCGAGGTCGTCGGTGTCGCCGTGATCGTCGAGCGCGGCGCCGCCCCGGCGATCGCCGACACGGGGCTTCCGTACCTGCAGGCGTACAGCCTGGAGGACCTTGACCTGGCCTGACCGGCGTCGCCAGGGCATCCGGTGTCACAGCCGCCGCGCGCCTGTGACCTGCGCTTATCGATGAGGGGTTGCTGTTTCACGTGAAACGGCAACCCCTCGCGCGTAAGTGTGATAGATGCCGTGTGGAGCTTGGGCCGGAGTCTGCGAAGATGACGACGATGACGTAGACACGTCTGTACGCCACCCGCGGACTCCCAAGGAGCGGACACATGCCCATCGCAACCCCCGAGGTCTACAACGAGATGCTCGACCGGGCGAAGGCAGGCAAGTTCGCCTACCCGGCCATCAACGTGACCTCGTCGCAGACGCTGCACGCCGCGCTGCGCGGTTTCGCCGAGGCGGAGAGCGACGGCATCGTCCAGATCTCCACCGGTGGTGCGGAGTTCCTGGGCGGTCAGTACAAGAAGGACATGGTCACCGGCGCGGTCGCGCTGGCCGAGTTCGCGCACGTCGTCGCCGAGAAGTACCCGGTCAACATCGCCCTGCACACCGACCACTGCCCCAAGGACAAGCTGGACGGCTACGTCCGCCCGCTGCTGGCCGTCTCCCAGGAGCGCGTCGCCAAGGGCCTCAACCCGCTGTTCCAGTCCCACATGTGGGACGGCTCGGCGGAGAACCTCAACGACAACCTAGCCATCGCGCAGGAGCTGCTCGCCGAGGCCGCCAAGGCCAAGATCATCCTTGAGGTCGAGATCACCCCGACCGGTGGTGAGGAGGACGGCATCTCCCACGAGATCAACGACGAGCTGTACACCTCCGTCTCGGACGGCATCCGCACCGCCGAGGCGCTCGGCCTGGGTGACAAGGGCCGCTACCTGCTCGCCGCCTCCTTCGGCAACGTGCACGGCGTCTACAAGCCGGGCAACGTCGTGCTGCGCCCCTCGATCCTGAAGGACCTCCAGGTCGCGGTCGGTGAGAAGTTCGGCAAGTCCACCCCGTTCGACTTCGTCTTCCACGGTGGCTCCGGCTCGACGATCGAGGAGATCAACGAGGCTCTGGAGAACGGCGTCGTCAAGATGAACATCGACACCGACACCCAGTACGCCTTCACCCGTCCCGTCGTGGGGCACATGTTCCAGAACTACGACGGCGTGCTGAAGGTCGACGGCGAGGTCGGCAACAAGAAGGCCTACGACCCGCGCACCTGGGGCAAGCTCGCCGAGGAGGGCATGGCCGCGCGCGTCGGTGTCGCCGCGGAGAACCTGCGGTCCGCCGGCAAGAAGATGAAGTAGGCGGTATCCGGGGGCCCGCCCCCGGACCCCACGGGGCGATGCCCGGCCCCCTCAGGGCACCTCCCGAGGTCCCCGGCCGCATGCGGCCGGGGACGCGGCAGACTGGGACCCATGGGAATTCACGAGAACCTGCTCGGGGGGCCGCCCCCGACCCAGCTGCCCGACGATCCCGAGCCGCGCGAGCTGCTCGCCTCGGGAACCGCGCCGGCCGATGTCGCCGCGAAGTACCCCGCCTCCTCGCTGGTCTGGGCGCAACTCGCCGACGACGCCTTCGAAGCGGGCCGGGTCGTCGAGTCCTACGCCTACGCCCGCACCGGCTACCACCGCGGGCTTGACGCGCTGCGCCGCAACGGCTGGAAGGGCCACGGGCCGGTGCCGTGGGAGCACGAGCCCAACCGCGGATTCCTGCGCGCCCTGCACGCCCTCGGCCGCGCCGCGCAGGCGATCGGCGAGGACGAGGAGCACGAGCGCTGCGCGTCCTTCCTGCGGGAATCCTCCCCGACGGCCGCCGACACGCTGACCTGATCCGAACGGCAAGACCTGCCTGGCCGAAGCCGCCAGGCAGGTCTTGCCGTATCGCGGCTGTTCACCGCATGATGCGGATGGGCCGGGCGGTACGTCGATCGTGTGCGCGGGCCCGAGGGGACCGGGGCTCCGACGCCGACAGGGAAGGAGCGGACCGCTACCCGGTAGTGCAGATCGAGGAGACAGCGATGTCCCACCACCCGGGGTCCGACGCAGCCGGTCCCGAGACTCCGAACCTCGACTTCGAGGGCACCACCCCCTACGAGGACTACGTACAGGCCGATGTCCTCACCCATCTGCAGCACCCGCTCTCCGACGACCCGGGTGAGATGGTCTTCCTGGTCACCACCCAGGTCATGGAGCTGTGGTTCACCGTCATCGTGCACGAGTGGCAGACCGCGGCCGAGGCGCTCCGCCAGGACGACCTGCCGACGGTCCTGTCGGCGCTGCGGCGCAGCTGCTACGAGCTGGAGTCGCTGAACGCCTCCTGGAAGCCGCTGGCCCATCTCACGCCCGCCCAGTTCAACGCCTACCGCAGCGCCCTCGGTGAGGGCTCCGGATTCCAGTCGGCGATGTACCGGCGCCTTGAGTTCCTGCTCGGCGAGAAGTCCAGCTCGATGCTGGTACCGCACCGCGGCGCGCCGCGGGTGTACGCCGAACTGGAGAAGGCACTCCAGGAACCGAGCCTGTACGACGAGGTGCTGGGCTTCCTGGCGCGCCGCGGCCACCCGGTCCCCGGTGGGGTACTCGACCGCGACCTCTCGCAGCGCTACGACGCCGATCCCGCGGTGGAGCGGGTCTGGCAGCAGATCTACTCGGGCCCGCAGGACAGCGACGAGGCGCGGCTCGGCGAGGCGCTGACCGAGGTCGCCGAACTGGTGTGGCGCTGGCGCAACGACCACCTGGTGGCGACCCGCAGAGCGATGGGCGCCAAGGCGGGCACCGGCGGGTCGGCAGGTGTGGCCTGGCTGGAGAAGCGCGCCCAGAAGAACGTCTTCCCCGAGCTGTGGACGGCCAGAAGCCATGTCTGACGCACTCCTTCGACGGGCCGAAGAGCTTGACGGCGACGACCGACTGGCCAAGATCCGCGACCGGTTCGCCCTCGACACCTCGCCTGACCGCCCGGCCGGCGCCGCGGAGGTCTACCTCGACGGCAACTCCCTCGGCGCGCTGCCGCACGGGGTGGCCGCCCGGCTGCAGGACGTGGTGGAGCGCGAATGGGGGCGGCTGCGCATCCGTTCCTGGGACGAGAGCGGCTGGTGGACCGCGCCGGAGCGGGTCGGCGACCGGATCGCCCCGCTGATCGGGGCCGCGCCGGGACAGGTGGTGGTCGGCGACTCCACCAGCGTGAACGTCTTCAAGGCGCTGGTCGCCGCGGTACGCATGGCGCCGGACGGCCGGGACGAGGTGCTGGTCGACGCGGCCACCTTCCCGACCGACGGCTACATCGCCGAGTCGGCGGCGCGGATGACCGGCTGTACGGTCCGCCCGGTGGCGGCGGTCGACATGGCGGCCGAGGTCGGGCCGCGTACCGCCGTCGCGCTGGTCAACCATGTGGACTACCGCACCGGACGGCTGCACGATCTGCCCGGCACCACCGCCGCCGCGCACGCCGCGGGTGCGCTGGTGGTCTGGGACCTGTGCCACAGCGCAGGCGCGCTACCGGTGCGACTCGACGAGCACGGGGTGGACCTGGCCGTCGGCTGTACGTACAAGTACCTCAACGGCGGCCCGGGTTCGCCCGCGTACCTCTACATCCGCCGTGATCTGCAACCGAGGTTCGACTCGCCGCTGCCCGGCTGGAACTCGCACACCGATCCGTTCGGCATGCGGCCGCACTACGCACCGGCGGACGGTGTGCTGCGCGGCCGGGTCGGTACGCCGGAGATCCTGTCGATGCTCGCGTTGGACGCGGCGTTGGAGGCGTGGGACGGGGTGGCGATCGAGGACGTGCGCCACAAGAGTCTGGCGCTGACCGACTTCTTCCTGGAGTGCGTGGCCGAGCTGGTTCCCGACGGCCTGGTCGAGTCCATCACGCCCGCTGAACACGCGCTGCGCGGCAGCCAGGTGTCGCTGCGCTGCCGCGGTGCGGGCGAGGTGATGGCGGCGCTGATCGAGCGCGGCGTGGTGGGCGACTTCCGCCGCCCTGACGTGCTGCGTTTCGGCTTCACCCCGCTCTACACGCGCTACGTGGACGCGCTGCGGGCGGCGGACACGCTTGCGGACGTACTGCGGTGACCCCGGAGGAAGAGGAGGCGGCGCTGTTGGCGCTGCCTCCCGCCCCGCCGGAGGAGACCCTCCGCTATGGTCCGCACCCGTCGCAGGTCATCGACTACTACGGGCTGGGCGGTGCGCGGCGCCGGGTGACCGTGCTGCACGGCGGCTTCTGGCGCGAGGCGTACGACCGCACCCATCTGTCGCCGCTCGCCGCCGAGTTGGCGCGACGCGGCTTCGCGGTGGCACTGGTCGAGTACCGGCGGGTCGGCGGTGGTGGCGGCTGGCCCGCGACGTTCGACGATGTGGCGCGGGCGGTGGCCACCGCTTGGGGCGACGCCGACCAGGCGCTGCTCGGCCACTCGGCGGGCGGCCAGCTGGCGCTGTGGGCGGCGGCGCACGGCGAGGTCACCGGTGTGGTCGCCGTCTCGCCGGTCGCCGATCTCGGCTACGCGCTGGAGCTGGGCCTCAGCGATGGCGCCGTCGCTGAACTTCTCGGCGAGGGGGGCGAGTTGGCGTCGGTCGACCCGATGCGGCTGCCGCGGGTGACCGCGCCGACGGTCATCCTGCACGGGACCGACGATCTCGACGTCCCGGTCGAGATCTCGCGCCGGTACGCGGTCGCCTGCGGCGCGCGACTACGCGAACTGGCCGGCGTCGGCCACTACGCACCGCTGATCCCCGGCTCCGCGGCCTTCCCGGAACTCCTGGCGGCCCTGGCCGATGCGCGGTAGGCCTGGCCGGCGGATCTTGGGCGCGGTGGCGGCCTCGGAACCACCGCTACCCGGAATCGCAGCGCCCACCGGCACCAAGGAGCACCAGATGGAATTCGACCCCTGGTCACCCGGCTTCGTCGCCGACCCGTACCCGGCCTACCGGCGGCTGCGTGAGCGTGGGCGTGCGATCTGGTGTGAGCCGACCAACCAGTGGTTGATCCCGCACTACGACGACGTCAGCGCGGGGCTGCGGGACCGGCGCCTGGGCCGGACGTATCTGCACCGCTTCACGCACGAGGAGTTCGGCCGCACCCCGCCGCCCGCCGAGCACGAGCCGTTCCATGTCCTCAACGGGAACGGGCTGCTCGATCTCGAAGCCCCTGACCACACCCGGATCCGTCGGCTGGTCTCCAAGGCCTTCACGCCGCGTACGGTGCAAAGTCTGGTGCCGACGGTGCAGAAGCTCGCCGCGGAACTCGTCGACGACCTGTGCGCCGAAGGCGGCGGTGATCTGCTCGCCCGGGTCGCAGAGCCGCTGCCGGTCGCCGTCATCGCCGAGATGCTGGGCGTGCCGCCCGCCGACCGGGGGCTGCTGCGCCCGTGGTCGGCGGCGATCTGCGGGATGTTCGAGCTGAACCCGGACGAGGAGACGGCCACCGCCGCCGTCCGCGCGAGCCGTGAGTTCTCCGGGTATCTGCGGGAGTTGATCGCCGAGCGGCGTAAGGACCCGGGCGAGGACCTGATCAGCGCGCTGATCGCCGCGTACGACGAGGGAGACCGGCTCTCCGAGCAGGAGATGGTCTCGACCTGCGTGCTGCTGCTGAACGCGGGCCACGAGGCCACCGTCAACACCACCGCCAACGGCTGGTGGACGCTCTTCCGTCATCCGGAGCAGCTGGAACTGCTGCGCGCCGAGCCGGGGTTGCTGCCCACCGCCATCGAGGAACTGCTGCGGTACGACACTCCGCTGCAGATGTTCGAGCGCTGGGTGCTGGACGACGTCGAGATCGGCTCGACGACGATCCCGCGCGGCAGCGAGGTCGCCCTGCTGTTCGGCTCGGCCCACCGGGACCCGGCCCGCTTCGCCGACCCCGACCACCTTGACCTGGCCCGCGCCGACAACCCTCATCTGGCGTTCGGCGCGGGCATCCACTACTGCCTCGGCGCACCGCTGGCCCGCATCGAACTGGCCGCGTCCTTCGGGGCGTTGCTGCGTTCCGCCCCGGGCTTGCGGCTGGTCCGCGAACCCGAGTGGAAGCCGGGCTATGTCATCCGGGGCCTGCGGGAGCTGCCGGTCGAGATCTGAGTCAGCCGAGATCGCGGCGGCGGAACGCGACGAGTCCGGCCGCCGTCAGCACGGCGGCCAGCGCCGTGAGCCACACCAGTGGTGCCGCGGTCACCGGCGCCGACGGCACCTTGGGCAGATGGGCGAAGGCGGACAGGTCCAGTGCCCACTGGCTGAGCTTCAGCAGCGGCCCGTACAGCCCGATGGCGAGGGTCACCGAGGCCACGCTCCAGCTCGCCATGGCCATCCTCGGCGCCGCACCGAAGATCAGCACGGCGCTGGCCGCGACGAACAGCACCGCGGGCAGCTGCACCAGCCCCGCCCCGGCCATCCGCGGCAGCTGACCGCTCACATCACCGACCGTCGCCCCGTAGCCGATGCCGAGCGCGATGCCGCCCACGGTCAGCAGTGCGGCCGAACCGGCCGTGGCGACCACCAGATGCGCGGCCGCCCAGCGGATCCGTCCGACCGCGGTGGCGAGCACCGGCTCCGCTCGCCCGCCCGACTCCTCGCCGCGCAGCCGCAGCACCGCCTGAACGACGTAGACGGCGGCGAGCATGCCCAGAAAGCTGATCATGGCGGCCAGGAAGGAGTCGACCAGGTTGTGCGTACCGCCGAGGTTGTTGATCTCGTCGGCGACGGTCCGGTTGCCGTTCCCCAGGTCCGCCGCGCCCTTGGTGATCGCCCCGAGTACCAGGCCCGCGGCCGCGTAGCCGAACGCCCAGCCGTACAGCGCGCCGCGCTGCAGCCGCCAGGCCAGGCCGTACACACCGGCCAGCCGCCGCCCTGCCCCCTGCGGCCCGGGCCGGGAAGGCAGTAGACCGGCGTCCAGGTCCCGCCGGGCGACGAGCGCGTGCGCCGTCGCGACCAGGATCAGGGCCGAGCCCGCGAAGAGCGCGAGCACCCACCAGCGCTCGTCCGCGTACGGGCGTAGCCGCTCCGCCCAGCCCAGCGGGGAGAGCCACCCGACCCAGCCGGGGCCGCCCGGCCCCGCGGCGTCACCGGTGGCGCGCAGCAGATAGCCGACCCCCAGCAGCGCTCCCGCGATGCCCCTGGCGGCCCGCGCGGTCTCGGTCAGCTGCGCGGTGACCGCCGCGACGGCCGCGAAGACGCACCCCGCACCGCCGAACGCGAGCCCGAGCGCCAGCGCCCCGGCCGCGCCCTGTGCGAGCAGACCGAGTGTGATGAACACGGCGAGGACCAGCGAGGCGCCGAAACCGGTGATCAGCGAGGCGGCCAGCGGCGCCCGCCGCCCGACGGCCCCCGCGCCCACCAGCTCCAGCCGCCCGGCCTCCTCTTCCTCGCGGGTGTGGCGCACGACGAGCAGCAGCGCCATCAGCCCGGCCAGGGCCGGGCCCGTCGATCCCATGCGCCACGCCGTCAGACCGCCGATGCCGGTGTCGTACACCGGGCCGTAGAGCGCGCGCAGCGAGCCGTTCGTGGCCATGCTCGCGGCGAGTGCGGCGCGGCCGGCCCCGGTGGGGTACAGGCCGCTGATGGTGGTCCGCGTCGCGATGACGAGCAGGCCCAGCGGCAGCACCCAGGCCGGGATCATCACCCGGTCGCGCCGTAGCGCGAGCCGGAGCAGGGTGCCGGTGCCGGTGAGGTCGTTCATCGGGCCACCGCTTCGCTCTGGTAGTGGCGCAGGAAGAGTTCTTCGAGCGTGGGCGGGGCGCAGTTGAGGCCGCGTACGCCGGATTCGCTGATCTGCCGCAGCACGGCGTCGAGTTGGTCGGTGTCGACCTGCAACTTGACCCGGTTGCCGCGGACATCGAGGTCATGGACGCCGGGCAGCCGGGCCAGTCCGTTGGGCGGCCCGGCGAGTTCCGCGGTGATCGAGGTCCGGGTCAGATGGCGCAGCTCGGCGAGCGTGCCGGTCTCCACGGTCCGGCCGCCGCGGATGATGCTGACCCGGTCGCAGAGCGCCTCGACCTCGCTGAGGATGTGGCTGGAGAGCAGGACGGTCCGCCCCCGGTCGCGCTCCTCGGTCACGCACTCCCGGAAGACCTCCTCCATCAGCGGGTCGAGGCCCGAGGTCGGTTCGTCGAGGATCAGCAGTTCCGCATCGGAGGCGAGGGCCGCGACGAGGGCGACCTTCTGCCGGTTGCCCTTGGAGTAGGTTCGGCCCTTCTTCGTGGGGTCGAGTTCGAAGCGCCGCAGCAGCTCCTGCTTGCGGCCCTCGTCCAGGCCGCCGCGCAGTCGGCCGAGCAGGTCGATGACCTCACCGCCGGACAGGTTGCGCCACAGGGTCACGTCTCCGGGGACGTACGCCAGGCGTGAGTGCAGCCGTACCGCGTCGCGCCACGGGTCGCCGCCGAGCAGCCGGGCCTCGCCGCCGTCCGCCCGCAACAGCCCGAGCAGTACCCGGATCGTGGTGGACTTCCCGGCCCCGTTCGGCCCGAGGAAGCCGTGGACCTCGCCGCGGGCGACGGTGAGGTCGAGGCCGTCCAGTGCGTGGGTGCGGCCGAAGGACTTGTGCAGGCCGGTCACCTCGATTGCGGAGTTCATGTTTTTGAAGCTACGCTACTTTCATAAACTTGTGAAGCTAGTGAACCGTATAGTGATCGCCATGGGAGAGCAGCAGCGGGACGAAGAAGCGGTGGACCGCTTCGTGGAGCGGTTCGCCTCGGAACTCGTCGAGGCGGGTATGCCGCGGATGCCGTCCAGGGTCTTCGGCGCCCTGCTGGTGTCGGCGGAGGGCGCGCTGACCTCCGCGGAACTCGGCGAACGCCTCCAGGTCAGCCCGGCCGCCGTCTCCGGCGCGGTGCGCTACCTCGCCCAGGTCGGCCTGATCTCCCGGGAGCGCGAGCCGGGCTCCCGGCGCGAGCGGTACCGGGTGCACAGCGACCAGTGGTACGAGACCTTCGCCCGCCGCGACCAGTACCTCACCCGCTGGGAGAGCACCCTGGCCTCCGGCGTCGAGGCGGTCGGCAGGACGACCCCGGCCGGGGAGCGCATCGCCGAGACCGCCGAGTTCTTCGCCTTCCTGCAAGGGGAGCTGCCCGCGATGATGGAGCGCTGGCGGGCCCGTCGGCTAGCGGGGAACGGTTAGCCGCCAGGCGTCCGCCTGCACCGTCCAGGTGCGGGTGCGCACCGGGCCGGTCAGTGACTCGTCGGCGTGGTAGCGGTAGTCCCGGCCGGAGATGGTGACCGCCTGCGCGCGTACCCGCAGCGGGCGGCCGTCCTCGGGATGGTGGACGTAGACATCCGCCAGGCCGCCGGCCGGGGACCGTACGGACACCTCGTGCACCGGGCGGTCCAGATCCGCCAGCACCACCCCGTCCGCCTCCACCCGCAGCCGCTGGCCCAGGGCATGCCCGTTCGCGCCGGTCAGGGTGCGGGCCAGGGAGCGGGCGCCGCGCTCAAGCCAGTTGCCCTTGGCGACCGGGGCCGGGCGCGAGGGGATCCGCAGCGCGCCGAGCACGATTCCGCCGCTTTCGTCCAGCAGCAGGTCCAGATCACGGTCCGCGCCGTCCAGCGCCGCCCGCGCGGCGGCCACCGCCGACTGCGGTACGCCGAGCCGTCGCGACAGCGCCAGCGCGGACCGCTGGCCCACCGGCACCATGGACAGCGCCGCCTCGCCCAGCGCGCCCTGCAGGTGCAGGATCCGTACCGTACGCAGCAGTGAGTGATCGTCGCCGATCACCACCGGGCGGCGTCGACCGCGGTGTGCCAGCGCCCGCTGGAGTTCCTCGCCGTTGTCCGGAAGGCAGATCTTCAGTGACGACGCGCCCGCCCGCAGGACGTCTTTCGCGATCCGCACCGATTCGCCGTCCATCGTGCGGGCCGCGGGGTCGATGACCACCAGCAGCGGAAGCCCGGCCGAGGCTTGAGCCGACACCTTCGTCCTTCCTCAGGTAAAATCTCGGTGCAAGAGCCCCTTGCGCCTTTGCGCCAGGGGCTTCGTCTATTCCGGGGCACCGGTTCGACGGCTCTTACGCACGTTGGACATGCCCCGCCCGGAAGGGGTGTACGCCTGTGCCCGCACTTGTGCTGCTCGGTGCTCAGTGGGGTGACGAGGGCAAGGGGAAGGCCACCGACCTGCTCGGCGGCTCGGTCGACTACGTGGTGCGCTACCAGGGCGGTAACAACGCCGGTCACACGGTGGTGGTAGGTGACCAGAAGTACGCGTTGCACCTGCTTCCCTCCGGAATCCTGTCCCCCGGGTGCACTCCGGTCATCGGCAACGGAGTGGTGGTCGACCCCGCGGTCCTGCTCTCCGAGCTGAGCGGGCTCCAGGCGCGCGGTGTCGACACCTCCAAGCTCCTGATCAGCGGCAACGCCCATCTGATCACGCCGTACCACCAGACCCTCGACAAGGTCACCGAGCGCTTCCTCGGCAAGCGCAAGATCGGCACCACCGGTCGGGGCATCGGCCCGGCCTACGCCGACAAGATCAACCGGGTGGGCATCCGGGTGCAGGACCTGTTCGACGAGTCGATCCTGCGGCAGAAGGTCGAGGCCGCGCTGAACGACAAGAACCAGATCCTGGTCAAGATCTTCAACCGCCGGGCCATCTCCGCGGAGAAGGTCGTCGAGGAGTACCTCGGCTACGCGGAGCAGATCCGGGACTACGTCACCGACACCACGCTGGTGCTGAACCAGGCGCTGGACGACGACAAGGTCGTCCTGCTGGAGGGCGGCCAGGGCACGCTGCTCGATGTGGACCACGGCACGTACCCCTTCGTGACCTCCTCGAACCCGACCGCGGGCGGTGCGTGCACCGGCTCCGGCATCGGCCCGACGCGGATCTCGCGGAGCATCGGCATCCTCAAGGCGTACACCACGCGGGTCGGCGCGGGTCCGTTCCCGACCGAGCTGTTCGACGAGGACGGCGAGAAGCTGCGCGCCATCGGCGGCGAGCGGGGTGTCACCACCGGCCGCGACCGGCGCTGCGGCTGGTTCGACGCGGTGATCGCGCGGTACGCGACCCGGGTCAACGGTCTGACCGACTTCTTCCTCACCAAGCTGGACGTCCTCACCGGCTGGGAGGAGATCCCGGTCTGCGTGGCGTACGAGATCGACGGCCAGCGGGTCGAGGAACTCCCGTACAGCCAGAGCGACTTCCACCACGCCAAGCCGGTCTACGAGACGCTGCCCGGCTGGAGCGAGGACATCTCCAAGGCCAAGTCCTTCGACGAACTGCCGAAGAACGCCAGGGCGTATGTGAAGGCTCTGGAGGAGATGTCCGGCGCCCCGATCTCCGCGATCGGCGTGGGCCCGGGCCGGGACGAGACGATCGAGATCAACTCGTTCCTCTAGGCCGTCCAGGAATGATGATGGGCCACTCCCGCTGACAACATGTCGGTGGGAGTGGCCCAAGCCATACAGGCTGACCATTCCGGCCCGAACGGGGGCATCCCTACGCTGGGCTCCATGACGCCCCCTCTCGTAGAACCCGAACGCGGCGCCGCCGTCAAGGCCGCGGACCGCGCGCATGTCTTCCACTCCTGGTCCGCGCAGGCGGTCATCGATCCGCTCGCGGTGGCCGGGGCCGACGGTTCGTACTTCTGGGACTACGAGGGCAATCGCTATCTGGACTTCTCGTCCCAGCTGGTGAACACCAACATCGGCCACCAGCACCCCAAGGTCGTCGCCGCCATCCAGGAGCAGGCCGGGAAGCTGGCCACCTTCGCGCCCGCGTTCGCGATCGACGTACGGTCCGAGGCGGCGCGGCTGATCGCCGAACTCACCCCGGGCGACCTGAACAAGATCTTCTTCACCAACGGCGGCGCCGAGGCGGTGGAGAACGCGGTCCGGATGGCCCGACTGCACACCGGCCGCCACAAGGTGCTGTCCACCTATCGCTCGTACCACGGCGCGACCGCCGCCGCGATCAACCTCACCGGCGACCCGCGCCGCTGGCCGTCCGACACCGGCTCGGCCGGGGTCGTGCACTTCTGGGGGCCGTTCCTCTACCGCTCGCCGTTCCACGCCGGCACCGAGGCCGAGGAGTGCGAGCGAGCGCTGAAGCACCTGGAAGAGCTGATCGCCTTCGAGGGCCCACAGACCATCGCCGCGATCATCCTGGAGACAATTCCCGGCACCGCGGGGATCATGGTCCCGCCGCCCGGCTACCTGGCGGGGGTACGGGAGATCTGCGACCGCTACGGGATCGTCTTCATCCTGGACGAGGTCATGGCGGGCTTCGGCCGCACCGGCAAGTGGTTCGCCGCCGACCACTGGGGGGTCACCCCGGACCTGATGACCTTCGCCAAGGGCGTCAACTCCGGTTATGTACCGCTCGGTGGGGTCGCGATCTCCGAGCGGATCGCGGAGACCTTCGCCCACCGCCCGTACCCCGGTGGACTCACCTACTCCGGTCACCCGCTGGCCTGCGCCTCGGCCATCGCGACGATCAACGCGATGCGCGAGGAGCGGATCGTGGAGAACGCCGCCGAGATCGGCGAGCGGGTACTCGATCCCGGCCTGCGCGAGATCGCCGCCCGGCACGACTGCGTGGGCGAGGTGCGCGGCATGGGCGTCTTCTGGGCGCTGGACCTGGTCAAGGACAAGGCGACCGGCGAACCGCTGGTCCCGTACAACGCGGCGGGCGCCGACAACGCGCCCATGGCCGAGTTCGCCGCCGCGTGCAAGCGGGGCGGGCTGTGGCCGTTCGTCAACATGAACCGGACGCATGTCGTTCCGCCCTGCACCGTGACCGAGGCCGAGGCCAAGGAGGGCCTGGCGATCCTGGACGCGGCACTGGGGGTCGTGGACGCACTCTGACGCTCGCGCTCAGCGGTCGCGCCGGCGCTCGGCGGTGCTGCTCGTGACCAGCGGTTCCGGGTGAGGAGCTCCTTGCCCGGAACCGCTGGTCTGGTCAGTGGAGGCGGGCGAGGCCGGCGGTCAGGTCGTCGAGGTTCATCACGGGGCACATGGACACCCTGGCCTTCAGCTCCCGGAAGGCGGGCTCCGTGAGCCGGGGCAGTTGCGAGGTGTCCGCCGGGTCGAAGACGAACAACGCCGTGCGCATCCCGTCCAGGGAGAAGAAGTAGGCCGCCTCCGGCTGCATCTGCGGGCCGAACGGGTGGTGGCCCCGGTCACGTGGAGGACTACCGGCGGTCGAGCGGGGTAGCCGCCTCGCATATCTTGTCCCGGGACCCAAACCGGTCTGCGTGGCCGCGATGCCCCGCAAAACGCCACAGACAGCACCATCGAGGAGGCGGTATGCCCGGCAGTACGCCGGTTCGGCGCAGCAGTCTGCGCCAGCAGATCGCCGATGCCCTCCGCGATGAGGTCCTGACCGGGCGGCTGCCCGCCGGACAGCACTTCACGGTGAAGGAGATCGCCGAGCTGTACGGGGTCTCCGCCACCCCGGTGCGCGAGGCCCTGGTCGACCTCGCGGCACAGGGCCTGCTGGACGTCGAGCACCATCGCGGCTTCCAGGTACGGCAGTTCACCCACGACGACTACCGCGGTCTGATCGAGGCCCGCACGCTGGTGACGGAGGGGATCTTCCGCCGGCTGGCGGCGCGTGGTCCGCTGGTGCCGCCGGAGGAGGGCATGGCGTCCGTCCGTAGGCGGGCGGAGGCCGCGTCGAGCGCCGCGCGGGCCGGTGCGCTCGATGTGCTGATCGGCTGTGATCTGCGCTTCTGGCGGGAGCTGGCGGTGCTCACCGCCAATGCGCACGTCTGCGAGTTCCTGGATCGGCTGCGGGTGCAGTCCTGGGTGTTCGCGGTGCCGCTGCTGCGGGGCGTGCCGGATCTGGCGGGGGTGTGCTGGGCCGAGCACGTCTCGCTGGTGGACGCGATACGGGACGGGGACACCGCGGGTGCGAAGCGCATCGTCGAGGCGTACAACGAGCACTCGCTGTCGCTGATGCGCGGGCTCGTCGATCGGCGCGGACAGGCCGGGACCGCTGACGCCTGGCTGACGGGCCTCTGACGTAGGGGACCGTACCCGTCACGTACCCCTGACGGGACGGAGGCGGGCGGTTACGCTGGCGGCCCTGCCTCCTACCACCTCCTGGAGCGCCCGTGGCCTGCGACCTATGGTTGGTCCCTCTGGTCGACGTGCTGTGTCACAGCCCGGAAAACCCCTTCGCGGAAGAAATCGGCGCGTACAACAAGGCGCTTGGCGAGGCCGGTCTACCGCCGGTTCCCATTCATGGCTATATGCCCGGACTGTCGGGAGATGTGGCTCCGGTCGCGGGCTTCGACTACGCGGCGCTGCACTTCCTGCGCCGCGCCCACATGCTGATGCTGTGCGGGCTTGAGGTGACGCCGGTCGATGAACTCGGCGGCGACTACGAGCAGTTGCTGGAGATGTTCGAGTCCGCGGCGCAGCAGTCGCACCTCGTCTGGCACTACGACCACGCGGGCGCCTACGTACCGCTGGACTTTCCGGTTCCGGTGGTGAACGAGGAACTCCTGGCGGGCGGCGGGCCGTTGGGGTCCAGCCATGGGCTGCTGCGGGAGTTGGAGTCGGTCGCTCCGGCGATCGGCATCGACCCGGCCACCCCGCCGCTGCCGCCCGCGCCGCCGGACCGGCCGACCAGCCTGGACGAACCGGCCGCCCAGATCCCGTACGAGAACGACCCGTTCGCCCGGGAGCGGCATGTCTGGCTGGGGCTGCACGCGGCGGCGACACGCAGTCTGGCCCAGGGCTCGATGATCATGTTCAGCTGAGCGCGTCCCGGCGGGGGGTTGGGAGGCCTGCCCCCCCAAGAAGAGCCCTTTACCTCCCAGGACCCTCCGGCGGCCGCTGCCGCGGCATATTGGGGCGGTTTCCGGGCGGCAACGGAAACCGCCCCTGCTGCTGCCCGCCCTCGCCGCGCCGCCAGGACACCAGCGCCTGGGTGCGCAGCGGCGCGGTCCCGGCGCCGAACTCCACCATCCACTCCGCCGTCTCCCCGCGCACCAGCTCCGAGATGTCCTCGCTGAACCGGCGCAGCACGGCGAGGCACCGCTCCGCGGCCTCGCTCGCGGTGCCCTCGGTCGGGCCGAGCACCTCCCGTACGCTCTCCGACGCCCAGTCGAAGCGCAGCTGCTCCAGCCGCCGTTGCACCGCCTGTGCGGTCGCGACATCGCGCATCCACCCCGAGGTCAGACCGAACCACCGGTCGACTCCCACGCAGACGGCGGCCGCCAGCAAGCCCAGGTACCCCCAGCCCGCCAGGTTGTTCGCGGTGTGCGTCAACTCCACCAGCGGCAGCGCGAGCCCGGTGCCCACGCCGAGCACGGTGGTGACCCGCAGCGCACGGGCCCAGCGGCGCTTGCGCACCCGGTCCGCCAGGTACCAGTCGGCGGTGCGCAGCGCGCTGTCCTCCGCCCAGCGGTACAGCTCACCGAGGCGGGCCGCCGGATCGCCCCAGTCGCCGAGCGGGAACGGGGCGCCGCGCAGGTCCTCGTGCGGCGGGCCGCCGCGCCGGGATGTGCCGTCGACACGTCCCGGGGACTGCCAACCGGGCGGCGCCGCGTCGCCGCTCGTCCGGCCGAGCGGCCACAGGCCCCGCCCCGGCCCGTTTCCCTCCTGAGGGGTCCCCTCGGGGTGCTTGTCCGGTTGGCTCACCCGTCGAACTCCCTCGCACTCGTGCTCACGCCCACCCGAAATCCCCTTCTTACCGCCGAACGGCTGACCATGGGGGCGCGGTCAGAGGAATTCCGCCCGAAAGTGCCGTGTCGTTGGGTATGTGCCCGCCGCTTCGTTACCCGAAAGAGTGACCTCTGGACAAGGGACGGCGGGTGGGAGGGACCGACCGCAACCACGACGAACCAGGCACCGCGCAGCGCCCCCAGGAAGTCGGCCCCGGCACGCGCCGTAGGCTGACCCCGTGAAGGTCCTCGTTATCGGCGGTGGCGCCCGCGAACACGCCCTGTGCCGCGCCCTCTCCCTCGACCCCGATGTCACCTCCCTGCACTGCGCGCCCGGCAACGCCGGTATCGCTCAGATCGCCGAGCAGCACGCGGTGGACGCACTCGACGGCGAGGCCGTCGCCGGCCTCGCCGCCCGACTGGCGGCCGACCTGGTCGTGGTGGGCCCGGAGGCCCCGCTGGTGGCGGGCGTCGCAGACGCGGTACGGGACCGCGGCATCGCGTGCTTCGGACCGTCCCGCCAGGCGGCCCGGCTGGAGGGGTCCAAGGCGTTCGCGAAGGACGTGATGGCCGCCGCCGGAGTACCCACCGCCCGCTCCTACGTCTGCACCACGCAGGAGGAGATCGACGAGGCGCTCGACGGGTTCGGTGCGCCCTACGTCGTCAAGGACGACGGGCTCGCGGCGGGCAAGGGCGTCGTGGTGACCGAGGACCTCGCGACCGCCCGCGAACACGCGCTGGCCTGCGGCCGGGTGGTCATCGAGGAGTTCCTCGACGGCCCGGAGGTCTCGCTCTTCGCGATCACGGACGGCACCACCGTGCTGCCGCTGCAGCCAGCGCAGGACTTCAAGCGGGCGTACGACGCCGACGCGGGCCCGAACACCGGTGGCATGGGGGCCTACTCGCCGTTGCCGTGGGCCGACTCGTCGCTGGTCGACGAGGTCATGGCGACCGTGCTGCAGCCGACGGTGGACGAACTGCGTCGCCGCGGCACGCCGTTCGCCGGTCTGCTCTACGCGGGTCTGGCGATCACCTCGCGCGGTGTGCGGGTCATCGAGTTCAACGCCCGCTTCGGCGACCCGGAGACCCAGGTCGTGCTCGCCCGGCTGAAGACCCCGCTGGCGAGCGTGCTGCTGAACGCGGCGACCGGACGGCTGGACGAGGAGCCGCCGCTGCGGTGGAGCGACGGCGCCGCCGTGACCGTCGTCATCGCCTCGCACAACTACCCGGGGACGCCCCGCACCGGTGACCCCATCGAGGGCCTGGAGGCGGTGGCGTCTAGCGACGCTCTGACGTATGTACTGCACGCGGGTACGAAGCTTGATGCAGAAGGACGCGTGGTGAGCGCGGGCGGACGGGTACTGTCCGTGACCGCGACGGGTCCAGATTTGGCCAAAGCTCGGCGGCGCGCATACGCCGGGGTCGACCTGATTCACCTTGACGGCGCCCACCACCGGACGGACATCGCGAAGGCGGCAGCGGAGGGGTAACGCGGGCGAAAGGGGTGGGCGGGCGGTAACCGCCCGCCGTGGGCGCAACCACCCCGCGCCCGGCCCGCTTCCGCCATTCCATCGGGTGAGGGCTTAGCCATCCGGCTGACGCGGCCACCCGCCGCAACTAGGGTGCCCGGCATGCGGACTCCAGCCGCCACCGTGCCCTTAAGGCAACTGGCCGCACCACATTGCGATGTCAGTGGGCGATGCCACAGTGGGGGGATGAAGCAACGCCGTCGGCGGCTCGTTGGTCGCAGGGCCTTCTCAGCTTGGGGGTGAACAGCTCGGTGGCCGGTGAAGACGCAGCACGCACCCGCGCCCTCGCGGTGCTCCGCATCCGCAGCACCGCGCTGGCGGTCGCCCTGCTGCCCGCCGCCTTCGCGGTGGTGCTGCTGGTCGCCGGTGCCACGGGCCGGATCGGCGGCGGGGGATGGGACGCGCTGCGCTGGGCCGTGGTGGGCGGCGCCCTGGCGGTGCTGGTCCTCGCGGGCGGCGTGGCCGCGGTGATCGTACGGGCCCGGCCCGCCGTGAGCCCGACCGTCCCGGTGACCGAGGCATCCGCGCCCGAGCTGTACCGCATGGTGCGTGACCTGGCCGGACGGCTTCAGGTACCGGTGCCGTCGGCGATAGCGCTCACCCCGGACTGCGACAGCTGGCTGGAGGACCGCAGCCATCAGCGGCGCCGGACGGACCGGGGCGCGCGGCCGGCGGACCGCGGCGCCGGCCGTCGGCTGGCGCGGCGCGCGCCGCAGGCTCCGGTGCTGGTCATCGGGTCGCCGTTCATGTGGTGGATGCGGGTCGCCGAGCTACGCGCGCTGCTCGCTCCGGTCGTGGCGGGCACCGGACCGTCCGCCGACCCGGACATAGCCGCGGCCCGCCGCTTCGTACGCGGCCTGGACGCCGCCGTCGCGGTATCGGCGCAGGGCAGCGCCACATCGGGCGACCCCGGTGGGCTCGCCCGACTGGTCCGGCGCCCGGCGCTGGGGTTCATCGGCTGGGTGGCCCGGCTGCTGCTGCGCGGCTGCCGGGCGCACATCGCGGAGATGGAGCGCGCGGTCGCGGCCGCCGCCTCCGAGCGTGCGCAGGCGGTGGACTACGGGCTGCGGATCGTCGCCCAGGAGCAGGTCGGCCTGGCCTACGCCGGTTGGGACCGGCTGCTGACCCGGGTGGCGCTACCCGCCTGGCGGATGGGCCGCTGGCCGTCCCGGCTGGACGCGGGCGTGGTCTCGGCCCTCACCGAGCTGTCCCGCCGGGACCGGCTGGCCGAGGGATTCGAGAGCAGGCTCGGCGAGAGGCCCGCCTGTGACCTGCTGGAAGAGCCCGGTGTGATCGACGAGGCCGCCTCGCTGCTGGCCGCCCGGCTCTTCCACGGTGTCCCGGCGCGCCCCGCCACCGGCTGGTCGCCGGTCGCCTGGGAGGCGTACCCCGAAGAGGTGGTCGACCGCATATGGCGCAGCGACGCCGCGCGGCTGCACCGGGTGCTCGACGAGCTGTCGCCGCCCGCCGGGGTGCCCGGAGCGTCCGGGATCGTCGACGGGCCGGGGCCCGCCAAGGCGACCCTCGCCCGGGTCCTCGACCGCCTCGCGCGGGGCGGCAGTGAGGAGCTCGCGGCCCGGATCAGCGTGCTGCAGGCGCGGGAGGAACGCGAGCAGGCGCACACCGAAGCACTCGTGCCGACGACCGTGCCGACCGCCGCCGTTGGCCCGGAGGGCGACCCGGCCACCCCCGTCTACCAGCTGCTTCCCCCGCGTACCGGCCGTGAACTGCTCACCGACCATGTCACCGCCATGGTGTGCTGCGCCGCCGTGGACACCGCGGGCGCCGCCCCCGGGCTGGACTGGCTGGACGGCCCGGCGCTGCTGGTCGGCGGCACCCCGCGGTCGGACCTGTCCTGGCCCGTGCTGCGCCTTGTGGAGAACGGGGACCCGGCGCCACTGCGTTCCTGGCTGAACGCGGTCGGAGTCCGCCTTGAGAAGCCGGTGCGCCTTGTCTGATTCGGCGGCTGGCGGCCCAGCGGATGGCCCGCTACACGTTGACTCAACTACAGCCACACGCCCCATCCAGCTCATCGGTCTCGTACGAGTGCGCGGCACAGATGACCGGAATTGGACCCTTCATCGCGAATCTGTTCCGATAATTAGCCACTAAGGGTGATGGACGGACCGCATTGTGTGATGTGCTGGGGCAAACAGCAGGCGCACCGCCGGCAGGACAGGGCGGGGAGGGGATTTTCGTGGGGACGGACCAAATCCGGCGCTGGGACTCTGGAGCCCTCGCGCACGCCGTGACCGACCCCTTCGGCCAGGGACCGCTTCCCTGGCTGCGCGGCCGGGAGTACTACCTGGACGACTCGGGGCAGTTGCTGCCCTGGTACGTGGAGCTCGCCGCCATCGACGCCCTCGACGATGAACGGGTACCGGTGCAGCGCTCGGTGCGCAGGCATCTGTCGGGTCCTCGCAACGCCGACGACGTCCGCCTCCAGATCAAGGGCTTCGCCTCGTCCGGCTCCGTCGTCCCCGGCGGGAGCGTCGACTTCCACATCACCGTCGACCCGCCGCAGCAGTTCAGTGTCGACGTCTACCGGATCGGGCACTACGGCGGTGACGGCGCCGCCCACATCACCACCAGCCCCCGGCTGTCCGGCATTGTGCAGCCGCCCCCGCTGGCCGCGGGACGCACCGTCTCCTGCCACCACTGGTGGCTGTCCTGGCGACTGCAGATCCCGTCCTACTGGAACACCGGCGCGTACGTCGCGGTGCTGACCACCGCCGACGGCTACCGCAGCCACATTCCGTTCACCGTCCGGGACGGCCGCCCCGCCGATCTGCTGCTGGTGCTGCCCGACATCACCTGGCAGGCCTACAACCTCTACCCCGAGGACGGCAGCACCGGCGCCAGCCTGTACCACGCGTGGGACGAGGAGGGCCGACTGCTCGGCGAGGAGGCGGCCGCGGTGACGGTCTCCTTCGACCGCCCCTACGCGGGCGCGGGACTGCCGCTGCACGTGGGCCACGCCTACGACTTCATCCGCTGGGCCGAGCGCTACGGATACGACCTGGCGTACGCCGACACCCGCGATCTGCACGCGGGCCGTATCGACCCCGGCCGCTACCGGGGGCTGGTCTTCCCCGGGCACGACGAGTACTGGTCGGCGGACATGCGGCGGGCCGTCGAGCGGGCCCGGGAGCAGGGCACCTCGCTGGTGTTCCTGTCCGCCAACACCATGTACTGGCAGATCGAGTTGGGCTCGTCACCGGCGATGGCCCCCGAGCGGCTGCTCACCTGCCGCAAGCGCCGCCGCGACCCCGGCGACCAGCGCGGCCGCACCGCCCTCTGGCGGGACATGGGCGAGCCAGAGCAGCAACTGCTCGGCGTGCAGTACGCGGGCCGGGTGCCCGACCCGTCGCCGTTGGTGGTCCGCAACGCCAACCACTGGCTGTGGCAGGCCACCGGCGCGGGGGAGGGCGACGAACTGCCCGGGCTGGTCGCGGGCGAGGCGGACCGGTACTTTCCGCGTACCGCCCTGCCGGAGTACACCGACCGGATCCTGCTCGCCCACTCCCCGTACGAGGACACCCAGGGCATGCGGGTGCACCAGGAGACCTCGCTCTACCGGGCGCCGAGCGGTGCGTATGTCTTCGCCTCCGGCACCTTCGCCTGGTCCCCGGCGCTGGACCGGCCGGGCCATGTCGACCCGCGGGTGCAGCGGGCGACCGCCAATCTGCTGGACCGTATCTGCAAGCGGGACTGACCCGGTGGATCCGGGGCCGGTGCGGTGGGTGACCCCGGGCCGCGCGCCCGGATGGCGGGTACGGGAGAATCAGGGCACTTGGACCAACCTACGTGGAGGAACCGTGTCCGGATTCGTTGAGAAGCCCGAGCCCGAGCAGGTCCCGGGCCTGGTGCATCTGCACACCGGAAAGGTCCGTGACCTCTACCAGGACGCCGAGGGGCGGCTGGTCATGGTCGCCAGCGACCGGATGTCGGCGTACGACTGGGTGCTGCCGACCGCCATCCCGGACAAGGGGCGGATCCTCACCCAGCTCTCCCTGTGGTGGTTCGAGCAGCTCGCCGACGTCGTCGCCAACCACGTCATCTCCACCGACCTGCCCGAGGGAGCGCCCGCCGACTGGGCGGGCCGCACGATGATCTGCAAGTCGCTGCGCATGATCCCGGTCGAATGCGTCGCCCGCGGCTACCTGACCGGTTCCGGCCTCCGGGAGTACGAGCGCGACCGCACCGTCTGCGGGCTCGCCCTCCCGGAGGGGCTGGTCGACGGATCCGAGCTGCCCGCCCCGATCTTCACCCCGGCGACCAAGGCCGAGGTCGGCGAGCACGACGAAAACGTCTCGTATGAGGAGGTCGCCCGCCGGGCGGGCACGGAGACGGCCGCGCTGCTGCGGCAGACGACGCTGGCGGTGTACGGGCGGGCGCGCGACCTTGCCCGCGAGCGCGGCATCATCCTCGCCGACACCAAGTTCGAATTCGGTTACGACGGCGACGAGTTGGTGTTGGCGGACGAGGTGCTCACCCCGGACTCCTCGCGGTTCTGGCCGGCGGACCTGTGGCAGCCCGGACGCGCCCAGCCGTCCTTCGACAAGCAGTTCGTCCGGGACTGGTTGACGTCCGACGCCTCCGGCTGGGACCAGCACGGGGAGGCTCCGCCGCCCGAGCTGCCCGCCGATGTGGTCGAGCAGACCCGGGCCAAGTACGTGGAGGCCTACGAGCGGCTCACGGGTACGGCCTGGGTGTAGGGGGTTTTCCCTCCCTCCTCCTGTTGCCATGGTCCGTATCTTGCCGTTGCGCGGGGCGGCCTCCGGCCCGGTTGGCGGTTCCGGGTACGGAGATTTCCCTCCCCGTTGCCGGTGCCCGCGGCTGCCGTGGGGTCGGGGGCGGGCCGGGGTGTCTCCTCACTCCGGCTATCACTGCACAGTTGCGGTGCGTCGCGGGGTCGCTGCGGGGACACCCCGGCCCCGCCCCACAGACGACCCAGCGCGACGGCGCCCATACGATCCCGGCAAGGGGTGGGAGGGCGGGAAGAGCTACGTCAGCCCCGATGGTGTGGCGGCCGAACCGAACCGCACGCCCCTTGCCTCCTTGCCGAAGGCGCTGAGCAGGATCACGACGGCCAGGATCGGGAAGACGGTCCCCATCAGCGCCGTCGGATAGCTGTAGTGCTTGGCCAGGGTCTCCTGGATCGGCAGGTTCAACGCGGCGATCAGATTGCCGAGCTGGTACGTGACCCCGGGGTAGAAGCCCCGGATCGCGTCCGGGCTGAGTTCGTTGAGGTGCGCAGGTATGACGCCCCAGGCGCCCTGGACACACAGCTGCATCATGAACGCGCTGAACGCCAGCCATCCGGCGGTCGTCGACAGCGCGAAGACCGGAACGACCAGCAGCCCGGCCGCCGCGGCGATGACGATCACCCGGCGGCGGCCCAGCCGCTCGGAGTACGCACCGAGCAGCGGTCCGCCGATCATCGCGCCGATGTTGTAGATGATGGCGATCACGATCGCGGTGTCCGCGGACATCCCCAACCCCTTCTTGATGAAGGTCGGGTAGACGTCCTGCGTGCCGTGCGACATCCAGTTGAAGGCGGTCATCAGCGCGACGAGGTACACGAAGCGCCGCAGCACGGCCGGGTCGCGGAAGATCTCGCGGGCCGGGGTGGCGTTGAGCCGTACCGTGCGCTCCCACACCTCGCTCTCCTCGACCCTGGTTCGTACGAAGAGCGCCACCAGCGCCGGGAGCAGGCTGAACGCGAACAGGCCGCGCCAGCCGAAGGCCGGTTCGATGAAGAGGAAGGCGACCGCGGCCAGCAGATAGCCGAAGGAGTAGCCGCCCTGCAGCATTCCGGACCAGAAGCCGCGCTTCTCGGGCGGGATCTTCTCCATCGCCAGCGCGGCGCCCAGGCCCCACTCACCACCCATGCCGATGCCGTAGAGCAGCCGCAGCACCAGCAGGACCGTGTAGTTCGGCGCGAACGCGCAGGCGAAGCCGACCACCGAGTAGAACAGCACGTCGACCATGAGCGGTACGCGGCGCCCGCGCCGGTCCGCCCACAGCCCGAAGACGAACGCACCGACCGGCCGCATGATCAGCGTCACGGTGGTGAGGAAGGCCATGTCGGTCAGCGAGACCTTGAACTCGTCGGCGATCTCGCTGTAGACGAGGACCACGAGGAAGTAGTCGAAGGCGTCCATCGCCCAGCCCAGATAGGCGGCGAGGAACGCGTTGCGCTGGTCCTTGGTCAGGCCGCGCGCTTGCTCCCGTACCGTACTCAGCATTCTGCGGAAACTAGGCCCCACGTCAGGCACATGTCAATGTTTCGATCAAGAGCCGTGCGGCATGGATAAGGCCCCGGCTGTGACAGCCGGGGCCTTTCGCTACTGGAGCGGACGACGAGGCTCGAACTCGCGACCTCAACCTTGGCAAGGTTGCGCTCTACCAACTGAGCTACGTCCGCGTGCTGTGCCCCATCATAGCCAACCCTGGGACCGTGCGATGCGCACCGCCGCATGACGGTTCTCGGCGGAGAGCTTCGCCGCCGCCGAGGAGAGGTAGTTACGGACCGTTCCGGGCGACAGCGCAGCGCGCTGAGCGATCTCCGCGATCGGTGCGCCGTCCGCCGCGAACTCAAGGAGTTGGGTCTCCCGGGCGGTCAGCGGGGAGTCGCCCGCGCTGATCGCGTCCGCCGCCAACTCCGGGTCCACATAACGTCCTCCGGCGTGCACGGTACGGATGACCTCGGCGAGCCGCTGCGCCGAGACGGTCTTCGGTACGAAGCCGCGCACCCCGGCGGTCAGCGCCCGCTTGAGATGCCCCGGGCGGCCGTGCCCGGTGACGATCATGGTCCGGCAGTCCGGCAGCTCGGACCGCAGGGATGTGGCGACCGCCACACCGTCCGCGCCGGGCATCTCCAGGTCCAGCACCGCGACATCGGGCCGGTGCGCCCTGGCCATCGCCAGTGCCTCGGGCCCCGAAGCCGCCTCCGCCACCACCCGTAGATCGTCCTCGAAGGACAGCAGCGCGGCCAGCGCCCCCCGGATGAGGTGTTCGTCGTCGGCGAGCAGCACCCGCACCGGCGCCGTGTCCATGACCGGTTCCAGCTGTGCGCTCATCCCGCTCTCCCTGTCGCGAACTCCCCGTGCGCCCGCTCCGCGCCCGGTTCGGCCACCGGCGGGACCTCGGCGGTCAGCCGGAAGGTCCCGCCCGCCCGGCGCTCGGCGGCGAGCGTGCCGTCGACCACCGTGAGGCGCTCGCGCAGCCCGTCGAGGCCGTTGCCCTTGCCCGGCGGCCGGTCCTCCACGCCGTCGTTCTCCATGGTCAGCACGGCCGCACCGTCCGGGCAGGCCCGTAGCCGTATCGCACAGTGCCCCGCGTCCCCGTGCCGCAGGACGTTCGTGGTGCCCTCCCGGACCACCCAGGCCAGCACCGACTGCGCCTCGGCGGGCAGCGCGGAGGCGTCATCGCCGTGCACCTGACAGTCGACCCCGGCTGCCCGCAGCACCGAGAGGGCTCCCGCCAGTTCGGTGTGCAGATCGGCGGTGCGGTAGCCGCGGACCACGTCGCGCACCTCGCCCTGCGACTCCCGTGCGATGCGCTGCACCTCGATCATCTGCTCCACCGCCTCCGGCCGCTCCCGGCGCGCCAGTTGGACCGCCAGTTCGCTCTTGAGCGCGATGACCGACAGATTGCGGCCGAGCACATCGTGCAGATCGCGCCCGAACCGCAGCCGTTCCTCGGCGACCGCCAGCTGCCCCTGCAGATCGCGGGCCCGTTCCAACTCCCGCATGACGGAGAGGATCCAGCCGCAGCCCCTGGAGGAGAAGCCGAACGACCCACAGCCGACGGTGCCCATGAACAGGGCCGCGGCCGACGCCCGCACCCCGGATCCGGACACACCGACCGCGACGCTCACCACCGCGACCGCCAGCGCGCAGACCCACACGGTGCGCCGGATCGGCATCAGCAGCGACAAGGGGCCGGTGAGCAGGGCCAGGCTGAACATCACGGTCTCCGACACCATCACCAGCGAAAGCACCCGGACCGCCTGCAACACCACCACGTAGGACAGCAACGCCACCGACACCGCCACCAGCCCGAGCGTCAACCGACGACCCGGAGCCCCCCGCAGCCCCAGGTAGTGGTCCAGCGCCTGCTTGTTCAGTGCGATGGCCAACCCGCCCTGGCACAGCAGCAGAACCACCGCGGGCAGCGCGAGCAGGAGGCCGTGCAGATGCCGATGGCCGCCGGCCGATCCTCCGGCGAGCATCAGCGACCCGCCGAGGGTGAAGAGCGTGAACGACACGTACTGCGACCCGCGGCTGTAGAGCTCCACCCGCCCGGCCCCACTGCGCTTCCGCCAACCCCACACCAGAACTACCCCCTCAACGCCGCGGCTCCCAACGGAACCACCGTCGTACAGCAAACACCGCGAGCCCGGTCCAGGCGAACGCGGTCACCAGGTCGCGCACCACCCGCGCCGCGTCGGCGCCGCCGAGCCAGCCGGTGCGGACCAGGTCGACGACCGGTGTCAGGGGCAGCAGGCGGCAGACGTCAGCGAGCGTGTGCGGCAACACCTCCAACGGCGTGAACAGCCCTGAGCCGAAAAGGGAGATGAAGCTCAGCGGCATCGCCGTCAGTTGCGCCACCTCCGTGGTACGGGCCAGGGCGGACGACGCGGCGGCCAGCGCCACCATCAGCGGTATCCCCAACACCAGGCCCAGCAGGAACAGTTCGGGGCGCCGTGGCGCGGGCACATGGAGCAGCGCGGACCCGGCGGCGATCATCACCACGCACTGCGCCAGCGCCACCGTCACCGCGGGCAGCGCGGTCCCGGCCAGGATCTCCAGATCGGTCGGTTCTCCGGTGCGCAGCCGTTTGAGCACCAACTCCTCGCGGCGGGTGACATATGCGGGCACCAGACCGCTGTAGACGACGAAGACCAGGGTTATACCGATGCCGCCGGTGATCGACACCGCGCTGGCGGTCATGCCGACCTTCCCCAGGTGCATGTGCGCGATTGCGGGACGCAGCGCCCACACCATGAACAGCGGCATACACAGGGCGGTGAACGCCGCCGACCGGTTGCGCCACAGCAGTGTCGCCTCGGCCCGACCCAGTGCCGCCAACCGGGCGGTCATCCCTGCTGTGTTCACGCCGCTTCCTCCGTTACGTGCTCGCTCAGCTGGCCCGCCGCGATCTCCAGGAACGCCTCTTCGAGCGAGGCGGACCGGGCGTCGAGGCCGTCGAGTACGAGGTCCTTGTCCCGTGCCCACAGCAGTAGTTCGGTGAGCGCGTCCTGCAGCCGCAGGGTGCGGATCTCCACCCGGCGGCCGGTCACCGCGGCCGGTACGGACAGCGGCAGTTCGGCCGGTGCGATGTGCTCCGGCAGTTGGAACCGGATGTGCGCCGGGCGCGCCGCCGTGACCTCGGCAGGGGTGCCGGACACCACGATGCGGCCCGCCTGCATGATCGCCAGCCGGTCGGCGAGCGCCTCCGCCTCGTCCAGGTAGTGCGTGGTGAGCACGATGGTGGTGCCCTGCTCCCGGAGCCGCCGCACCAATTCCCAGGTCTCCCGCCGCACTTCGGCGTCCAGACCGGTGGTCGGCTCGTCGAGGAACACCAACTCGGGGTTGCCGAGCAGGGCCAACGCCAGGTCGAGACGGCGCCGCTCGCCACCGGACAGCTGCTTGACCCGCACCGCGCCGCGCGCCGTGAGGCCCACCATCTCCAGGGCCTCGCCGACCGGCCGGGCGCCGGTCGTACACCCGGCCCACATGCGTGCCGTCTCCATCACCGTCAGCTCGGAGGGGAAGCCGCCCTCCTGCAGCATGACGCCGATCCGCGACCGGACGGCGGCGCGGTCCCGGTACGGGTCGTGGCCCAGCACCCGCACCTGGCCGCCGGTAGGCGCGGCCAGTCCCTCCAGGACTTCAACGGTGGAGGTCTTGCCCGCGCCGTTGGTGCCCAGCAGGGCGAACAGTTCGCCCCGTGCGACGGTGAACGAGATGCCGCGCACGGCTTCGAAGCCCGGTGCGTTCTTCGCGCCCGGCGCGTTCTTGGCGTCCGTGGCGCGTTTGGCGGCCTTGGCGCCGGGCGGGCCGTAGCGGCGCCGTAGTGCGGTGACCTCGATCACATGCCGGTCAGTGTCCGTGTCCCTCTCGGTGTGCATGTCCCAAGGGTTCCGCCGACGCGGGCCGGTGAACGGTGCACGGTGTCATCAGTGCCGATGACATTTGTCATCGAGGCATCGAGGGGACAGCAAAAGAAAGGGACCTGCTCCGGAAGGAGCAGGTCCCTTTCTTGCTGGAGCGGACGACGAGGCTCGAACTCGCGACCTCAACCTTGGCAAGGTTGCGCTCTACCAACTGAGCTACGTCCGCAGGTTGCATCCGAGCGGCTTTCACCGCCCGGCGCGCTGACTACTCTACCTGATCGAATAGACCAGGAGGGCCGTCGGAGCGGGTGACAGGAATCGCACACTGCGCCTCCCCTTTGGAAAAGGGGCGCTCTACTACTGAGCTACACCCGCGCGGTTCGGTGACTCGGCCTTTCGGCCTCGCCCCCGGCGCGCTTCAGACTTTAGCTGATCACCAGGGGTGCCTGTCCAATCGGCGCCCCAACTCCCCGTCCCCCAGGCCCTCATGGGTCCTATGCCCCACTCTGTCCGGCCCTGGGTTCGGGGCGCGTTTGCCCCAGGAGAGCCGCACCCCTGCGCGGGACCGGGGTTCCACCCCAAGAAACCCGCACCCTGCGGAGGGCCGGGCCATGCCCCCGAGAAAACGCCGCCCCTCCACAGCGGGGGCGGGTGCGTGCGCCCCAAGAAAGTCGCGGCCCCGGTGGAGAGCCGGACCGCGCCCCGAGGAAAGCGCCCTTGTGAAGGTCTGGGGTGAGGCCCGCGAGAAAGCCCCCAGCCCGCAGCGGACCGGAGGCGCGCCCCCAGGAAAGCGTTGTCTCTTCCGTGGTGGGCCGGGGTGCGCCCCGAGAAACCGTTGTCTCTTCCGCGGTGGGGCGGGGGTGCGCCCCCAGGAAAGCGTTGTCTCTTCCGTGTGGGGCGGGGGTGCGCCCCCAGGAAAGCGCTTTCTCTTCCGCGCCGAGGCGGGGTGCGCCCCCAAGAGACCGTTGTCTCCTCCGAGCTGGGGCGGGGGCGTGCGCCCCAGGAAAGCGTCGTCTCCTCCGAGCTGGGGCCGGGGCGCGCGCCCAAGAAACCGTTGTCTCCTCTGCACTGGGCCGGGGTGCACCCCCGAGAAACTGTTGTCTCTTCCGCGCGTGGCCGGGGCGCGCCCCCAGGAAACCGTTGTCTCCTCCGAGCTGGGGCTGGGGGCGCATGCCCCAGAAAGCCGCGCCCCGGTGGAGGGCCGGGAGCGTGCCCCAAGAAAGTCGCGCCGCCGCGGAGTGCCGGGGGCGCGTCCCGAACAAAGAGCCCCGTGGGGTCTGGGGGCGAAGCCCCCGGGAAAGCCCCATGCCCGCAGGGGGCCGGGGGCATGCCCCCAGAAAGAGCCGCCCGCAGCGGGGGGGCTGGGGGCGAAGCCCCCAGAAAAGAACCCCTTACCTATCCGCAGAGGAATCGTTTAGCGTGCGGCGTCGAACGCCTCGTACACCTTCTTGGGAATCCGCCCCCGCGGCGGCACATCGAAACCGTGCGACCGTGCCCAGGCCCGCACCGCCGCCGGGTCCGGAGCGACCGAGGTGCGCTTGTATGCCTTGCCCGAGCGGCTGCGGCGGCGGCCGGCCTTCAGGTAGGGCGTCAACGCATCGCGGAGCTTGTCCGCATTCGCGGCGGAGAGGTCGATCTCGTAAGTCTTGCCGTCAAGGCCGAACGCGACCGTTTCCTCTGCTTCGCCGCCGTCGATGTCGTCGGAGAGGGTGACCACCACGCGCTGCGCCATGGATATCGGTCCTTTCGTGCGGCAACGGCTGCACGGGTACGTATCGGTACCTATGTCGTCCGCCCTGACGTGCGGAGATGTGCCGTAGCCGACTGGTCGGGGTCAATGCGTTTTGATTTGCACAAGGGACGGTATTACGAGCGGAAGCTGTGGCATATTTCCCTGCCCCATCGCACCGCAATCGGGACCATACGGTTTTCCTTGCGTTTTCCACAGAGGTTACCCCGGTCGATGCCTAACCGTGATGGGGCAACCGGGATATCTATGCGCGTAGATTTTCCGGACAGGTACGCTGAGAGCACTTCGGAGGTCGCCGCAGCCGCCGCCTTCGAGGTCACCTCACGCACCACACCACCGGGAGTGCACGTGGCACGCGTCGTAGTCGACGTCATGCTCAAGCCGGAGATCCTCGACCCCCAGGGCCAGGCGGTGCAGCGCGCACTTCCTCGCCTGGGCTTCGAAGGGATCTCGGACGTCCGCCAGGGCAAGCGATTTGAACTCGAAGTCGAGGGGCCGGTCGACGACGACGCCCTCGCCCGTATCCACAAGATCGCCGAGAGTTTTCTCGCCAACACCGTGATCGAGGACTTCACCGTGAGGGTCGACTCGTGACAGCCCACCCGTCGCCCGCCACCACCCTCGACGGGGGCCTTTCGGGCCGCGGTAACACTCGGATCGGAGTCGTCACCTTCCCCGGTTCGCTCGACGACCAGGACGCCCTGCGCGCGGTGAAGCTCGCCGGGGCCGAGCCGGTCTCGCTGTGGCACCGCGACAAGGATCTGCGGCAGGTCGACGCGGTCGTGCTGCCGGGTGGTTTCTCCTACGGGGACTACCTGCGCTGCGGCGCCATCGCCCGCTTCTCGCCGATCATGGAGATGATCATCGAGGGCGCCAAGCAGGGCCTGCCGGTTCTCGGTATCTGCAACGGATTCCAGATCCTGTGTGAATCCCATCTGCTGCCCGGTGCGTTGACCCGCAACGACCATCTGCACTTCATCTGCCGCGACCAGAAGCTGCGGATCGAGAACGCCTCGACCGCCTGGACCGCCGACTACCAGCAGGGCCAGGAGATCACCGTCCCGCTGAAGAACGGCGAGGGCGGCTACGTCGCAGACGAGCGCACCCTGGACATGCTGGAGGCCGAGGGCCGGGTGGTGGCCCGCTACCTCGATCTGAACCCCAACGGCTCGCGCCGCGACATCGCGGGCATCACCAACGAGGCCGGAAACGTGGTCGGTCTGATGCCGCACCCCGAGCACGCGGTCGAGCCGCTGACCGGCCCGACGACCGAGGGCCTCGGATTCTTCACCTCGATCCTGAAGCAACTGGTGAAAGCGTAATGACCCTCGACACCGTCAAGAACGCAGAGCAGACCCCCGACACCTCCCTGCCGTGGGCCGAACTCGGCCTCAAGCCTGACGAGTACGAGCGGATCACCGCCATCCTCGGTCGCCGCCCGACCGGCGCGGAGCTCGCCATGTACTCGGTCATGTGGTCCGAGCACTGCTCGTACAAGAGCAGCAAGGTCCATCTGCGGCAGTTCGGCGAGAAGGCCCCGGAGAGCACGGCGATGCTGGTCGGCATCGGCGAGAACGCGGGCGTGGTCGACGTCGGCCAGGGGTACGCGGTCACCTTCAAGGTCGAGTCGCACAACCACCCCTCGTACATCGAGCCCTACCAGGGCGCGGCCACCGGCGTCGGCGGCATCGTCCGCGACATCCTCGCCATGGGCGCCCGGCCGGTGGCCGTGATGGACCCGCTGCGGTTCGGCGACCCGCACGAGGCCGACACCAAGCGCGTCGCGCACGGCGTGGTCGCGGGCATCGGCGGCTACGGCAACTGCCTGGGTCTGCCCAACATCGGCGGCGAGGTGGTCTTCGACGCCTGCTACCAGGGCAACCCGCTGGTCAACGCGCTGTGCGTGGGCGTGATGAAGCATGAGGACATCCACCTCGCCAAGGCCTCCGGCCCCGGCAACAAGGTGATCCTCTACGGCGCCAGGACCGGCGGCGACGGCATCGGCGGTGTCTCCGTGCTCGCCTCGGAGACCTTCGAGTCGACCGGTCCCACCAAGCGTCCCGCGGTCCAGGTCGGCGACCCGTTCCAGGAGAAGCTGCTGATCGAGTGCACCCTGGAGATCTTCCGGGAGAAGCTGGTCGTCGGCATCCAGGACCTCGGCGGCGCCGGACTGTCCTGTGCCACCAGCGAGTTGGCCTCGGCCGGCACCGGCGGCATGCGGATCGAGCTGGACACGGTGCCACTGCGCGACGCCACGCTCAGCCCCGAGGAAATCCTGATGAGCGAGTCCCAGGAGCGGATGTGCGCGGTCGTCGAGCCGCACAACGTCGACCGCTTCCTGGAGATCTGCGAGAAGTGGGATGTCATCGCCACCGTCATCGGTGAGGTCACCGACGGCGACCGGCTGGAGATCTACTGGCACGGCGAGCAGATCGTCGACGTCCCGCCGCGCACCGTCGCCCACGAGGGTCCGGTCTACGAGCGGCCCTACGCCCGGCCGGAGTGGCAGGACGCGCTGCAGGGCGACGACGCGGGCAAGCTGCCGCGCCCGGCGACCGGCGCCGAGTTGCGGGACGCCCTGCTGCGCCTGGTCGGCAGCCCCAACCAGGCGTCGAAGTCCTGGATCACCGACCAGTACGACCGGTACGTGCTGGGGAACACGGTCCTGGCGCAGCCGGAGGACTCCGGCATGGTCCGGATCGACGAGGAGACCAACCTCGGCGTCGCGGTGGCCACCGACGGCAACGGGCGGTACGCGAAGCTCGACCCGTACGCCGGTGCGCAGCTCGCGCTGGCCGAGGCGTACCGCAATGTCGCGGCCACCGGCGCCAGGCCGCTGGCCGTCTCGGACTGCCTCAACTTCGGCTCGCCCGAAGATCCGGCCGTCATGTGGCAGTTCGCCGAGGCGACCCGCGGGCTCGCCGACGCGTGCCAGGTGCTCGGCACTCCGGTGACCGGCGGAAACGTCTCCCTGTACAACCAGACAGGGCAGACCGCCATCCACCCGACCCCGGTGGTCGCGGTGCTGGGGGTGATCGACGACGTCACCCGCCGTACGCCGATGGCGTTCGCCGAGGAGGGCCAGCTGATCTACCTGCTCGGTGAGACCCGGGAGGAGTTCGGCGGTTCCGCCTGGTCCCAGGTCGACCACGGTCACCTGGGCGGACTGCCGCCCAAGGTCGACCTGGAGCAGGAGAAGCTGCTCGCCGAGATCCTGATCTCCGGCTCGCGGGACGGGATGATCGACGCGGCGCACGACCTGTCCGACGGCGGTCTGGCGCAGGCGCTGGTCGAGTCCTGCCTCAAGGGCGGCAAGGGCGCCCGGGTGGTGGTGCCGGAGGGCCAGGACGCGTTCGTCACCCTCTTCTCCGAGTCGGCGGGCCGGGCGATCGTGTCCGTGCCGCGCAGCGAGGAACTGCGGTTCACCGACATGTGCCGGGCGCGCGGTCTGGCGGCCACCCGCATCGGTGTGGTCGACGGCGAAGTGCTGGACGTGCAGGGGCAGTTCAGCGTTCCGCTGGCCGAGCTCAGGCAGGCCCACGAGGCGGCGATCCCGGCGCTGCTGGGCTGACGCCCCTTCTTTCCGGGTGCGGCGGGCCTGGTACCGCCGGTCCGGTCGGGTGTGGTTGCTCGCCGTCGCGGCGAGGAACCACGGCGGCGTGGCCCGGCGGCGCCGAACCGGCCGGTGCCCACCGCACCTCCCAGGCCCGCCGCAGGCGGTTACGCTCACGATCATGCCGCCGCGTACCCGTAAAGCACGCTCCTACGATCCGGCCAGGACCCGCGCCGCCGTCAGCGCCCAGTTCGGGCACGTACGGGATGTGGTGCGCGGGCTCGGTACGGAGCGGCTCGCCGCGCCGACCCGGCTCGGCGACTGGACGGTGCGTGAACTGCTGGCGCACATCTCCATGGCCCTGCAGAGCGTGAACCGCGCCTTGGAGCAGCCCGCCCCGGCCGCACCGGAACTCGCCGTCGCCGACTGGGCGTTGGCGACGGCGGCGCGCGCCGGGGAGATCGGCGAGGACGCCCGCGCACTGGCGGCCGGCGCGGACCCGGCCGAACTGCTGGAACGTACCGCGGCCCGGTTCGCGGAACTGGCCCCCGCCGCACCCGACGACCGCCCGGTCGCGGTTCGGGTGGGCGCGATGCGCCTCGATGACTACCTGGTGACCCGCTGCGTCGAACTCGTCGTCCACACGGATGACCTGTCCGACGCGCTGGGCATCGAGATCCCGTACGACCGGCAGGCGCTGGCCATCACCACCCGTCTGCTCGCCGACGCGTTCGCCGGGAAGGCGCCCGGCAACGCGGTCGAGCTACGGGTACCGCCGTACGCGGCGGTGCAGTGCGTCGCCGGGCCGCGGCACACCCGCGGGACGCCGCCGAACGTCGTCGAGACCGCGCCGCTGACCTGGATCCGGTTGGCCACCGGCCGCACCTCCTGGGCGGACGCGATGAGTTCCGCCGAGGTGTCGGCAAGCGGCGAGCGGGCTGATCTCTCCGGCTATCTGCCGGTGCTGGGGTGAATCCCGCCGGGCCGGGCGGCCGGCCGGTGTGACCCCATGTCCCCGTCGGGTCACCCTGTGGTGAGGGGCGATCCCCGGTTCGGACCAGTTCCGGACCTGCCCTAGACTCGGTGTCGTGCCACGTGGTGACGGACGACTCAACCACGATCTCCTTCCCGGCGAGAAAGGCCCCCAGGACGCTTGCGGCGTCTTCGGCGTCTGGGCCCCGGGCGAAGAGGTCGCCAAGCTCACCTATTTCGGGCTGTACGCCCTGCAGCACCGCGGACAGGAGTCCGCGGGCATCGCAGTGAGCAACGGCTCCCAGATCCTGGTCTTCAAGGACATGGGCCTGGTCTCCCAGGTCTTCGACGAGACCTCCCTCGGCTCCCTCAAGGGACATATCGCCGTCGGTCACGCGCGTTACTCGACCACCGGTGCCTCGGTGTGGGAGAACGCCCAGCCGACCTTCCGGGCCACCGCGCACGGCTCCATCGCGCTGGGCCACAACGGCAACCTGGTCAACACCGCCGAGCTGGCCGAGCTGGTCGCCAAGCTCCCGCAGGGCGACGGCCGGGCCACCAATGTCGCGGCCACCAACGACACCGACCTGGTGACCGCGCTGCTCGCCGGGCAGGTCGACGAGGACGGCAAGCCGCTGCCCCTCGAGGACGCCGCACAGCGTGTGCTGCCGACCGTCAAGGGCGCCTTCTGCCTGGTCTTCATGGACGAGCACACGCTCTACGCGGCGCGTGACCCGCAGGGCATCCGACCGCTGGTCCTGGGCCGTCTGGAGCGCGGCTGGGTGGTCGCCTCGGAGACCGCCGCCCTGGACATCGTCGGCGCCACGTTCGTCCGCGAGGTGGAGCCCGGCGAGCTGATCGCCGTCGACGAGAACGGGCTGCGCTCCTCCCGGTTCGCCGAGGCCAGGCCGAAGGGCTGTGTCTTCGAGTACGTCTACCTGGCGCGCCCGGACACCGACATCGCGGGCCGCAATGTCTACCTCTCGCGCGTCGAGATGGGCCGCAGGCTCGCCAAGGAGGCCCCGGTCGAGGCCGATCTGGTGATACCCACGCCGGAGTCGGGCACCCCGGCCGCCGTCGGCTACGCCGAGGAGAGCGGCATCCCGTACGGCTCCGGCCTGGTGAAGAACTCCTATGTGGGCCGGACCTTCATCCAGCCGTCGCAGACCATTCGCCAACTGGGTATCCGCCTCAAGCTCAATCCGCTCAAGGAGGTCATCCGGGGCAAGCGCCTGGTGGTCGTCGACGACTCGATCGTCCGCGGCAACACCCAGCGGGCACTGGTCCGGATGCTGCGCGAGGCCGGTGCGGCCGAGGTCCATGTGCGGATCTCCTCGCCGCCGGTGAAGTGGCCCTGCTTCTTCGGCATCGACTTCGCGACCCGCGCCGAGCTGATCGCCAACGGCATGTCGGTCGAGGAGATCGGCAAGTCGCTGGGCGCCGACTCGCTGGCCTACATCTCCATCGACGCCATGGTCGAGGCGACCACGATCGCCAAGCCCAACCTGTGCCGCGCCTGCTTCGACGGCGAGTATCCGATGGAGCTGCCCGACCCGGAGCTGTTGGGCAAGCAGCTGCTGGAGACCGAGCTCGCGGGCGGCCCGGACGCCGCGAACGCACTCCGTCGCCCCTAGGGCTCGTAACCCCTCACACGAAAGATCTCAAGGCAATGTCTTCAGAGACCTCGACTGCCGCAGGCGGCGCGAGCTACGCAGCCGCGGGCGTCGACATCGAGGCGGGCGACACCGCCGTCGAGCTGATGAAGCAGTGGGTGCGCAAGGCCACCCGCCCCGAGGTCGTCGGCGGCCTCGGCGGTTTCGCCGGGCTGTTCGACGCCAGCGCCCTGAAGCGCTACGAGCGGCCGCTGCTCGCCTCGGCCACCGACGGTGTCGGCACCAAGGTGGACATCGCCCGGCGGATGGGCGTGTACGACACCATCGGCCACGACCTGGTCGGCATGGTGGTGGACGACCTGGTGGTGTGCGGCGCCGAGCCGCTGTTCATGACCGACTACATCTGTGTGGGCAAGGTCTACCCCGAGCGGGTCGCCGCCATCGTCAAGGGCATCGCCGAGGGGTGCGCGCTGGCCGGGTGCGCCCTGGTCGGCGGCGAGACCGCGGAGCACCCCGGTCTGCTGGGCGCCGATGACTTCGATGTGGCGGGCGCCGGTACGGGTGTGGTCGAGGCAGACCGCCTGCTGGGCGCGGATCGCATCCGAACGGGTGACGCGGTCATCGCTCTTGAGTCCTCAGGACTTCACTCGAACGGGTACTCACTCGTTCGGCACGTGCTCTTCGACCGGGCGGGCTGGGCGCTGGACCGCGAGGTTCCGGAGCTCGGGCGGACGTTGGGCGAGGAACTGCTGGAGCCGACGAAGATCTACTCGCTGGACTGCCTGGCGCTCACCCGCACCACCGAGGTGCACGCCTTCTCGCACATCACCGGCGGCGGGCTGGCCAACAACCTGGCCCGGGTCATCCCCGACCAGTTGCACGCCACCGTCGACCGCTCGACCTGGACCCCGGCCCCGATCTTCGACCTGGTCGGCAGGTTGGGCGAGGTCAGCAGGCCGGAGCTGGAGAAGACTCTGAACATGGGCGTCGGCATGATCGCCGTGGTGCCCCAGGAGTCGGTCGACGTGGCGCTGGCCACCCTCGGTGATCGCGGTGTGGATGCCTGGGTGGCAGGCGAGATCGACGACCGGGGAGACCGCGCCGAGGCGGTGACGCTGACCGGCGACTACGCGGCGTAGCCACTCCGAAGAGGGGGCTCGCCCCGCTTCCGGCCGTGAGTGTGCCGCAGTGACATCAGCGGTCGGAGGCGAACGAACTCAAGGAGAGGGCGCGACGAAACCCGGTCCGAGGCAGGCCCCGGACCGGGTGAGCAAGACGGAATCGTCAAGCGCGACGACGCTGCTGCGACGAGTGCTCCTCGGAGTCCTCGTCTTCGTCGTCCTCGTCGTTGTAGAGATCCGCGTACCGTGCGTACGGGTCGTTGTTCCGCTCATCGTCCTCTACGGGCTCCGGCTTTGCCGGTCGTGACGACGATGCGCCCAGCTCCTCGGCCAGACGTGAGAGATCCGTTCCGCCGCTGTTGTACTTCAGCTGGCGGGCGACCTTTGTCTGCTTGGCCTTGGCCCGGCCGCGCCCCATGGCTCGACCCCCTCAACGGCGGGGCTCGACGGCCCCGAGTCTTGACACGCGTTCATGAATGGGAACGGTCTCCATGGCGAAGACCGGTCCGTAGGGCTTCAACGGTACCTGCTTCCGCGCCCACACGGTACGTCGCCCGCACGACGCGCGTCGAAGCAGGGTCCGTTAACGGCCCCGTCCTAGCTGGTCAGCCACGATTTTACCTTCTTTCGCGACAAGACGGCCGCCGGGTCGTGGTACGGGTCACCCCGTCAGTCAACCGATGGGCGCAACCAGCTCTCGGCCGGGGTACGGTCGGCCATCCGCTGCTCGGCCAACCGGTCGGCGGCAGCAGCTGGCGGAATTCCGTCGGCCGCGGCGCGTTCGAATATTGCCAAAGTTGTGTCAAAGATCTTCGTGGCCTTTGCCTTCGCCCGGTCGAAATCGAACCCGTGCAACTCGTCGGCCACCTGGATCACGCCACCGGCATTCACCACGTAATCCGGGGCGTAAAGGATTCCGTGATCAGCCAGGTCCTTCTCGACCCCGGGGTGCGCCAGTTGGTTGTTGGCGGCGCCGCAGACAATCGATGCTGTGAGGTTGCGCACACTCGTGTCGTTCAGGGCGCCACCCAGTGCGCACGGTGCGTACACATCGAGATCGGCGCTGATCAGAGCCTCGGTGGTGGCGGCCGCCGCAACCTCGGGGTGCGCCGTGCGGATCCGCTCCACGGCCTCCGCGCGGACGTCGGTGATCACCACGATCGCGCCGTCCGCCAGCAGGTGCTCCACGAGGTGGTGGCCCACCTTGCCGACGCCCGCGATACCCACCCGGCGACCGCGCAGCGTCGGGTCGCCCCAGCGGACCTGCGCGGAGGCCCGCATGCCCTGGAAGACGCCGTACGCGGTGAGCACCGACGAGTCGCCGGCCCCGCCGTTCTCCGGGGAACGGCCGGTGGTCCACGGGTTCTCGGCGGCGATGACGTCCATGTCCGCGACGTAGGTGCCGACGTCGCACGCGGTCACGTAGCGACCGCCGAGCGAGGCGACGAACCGGCCGTAGGCACGCAGGAGTTCGGGCGTCTTGTCGACCGCCGGGTCGCCGATGATGACGGCCTTGCCGCCGCCGTGGTCGAGCCCCGCGAGAGCGTTCTTGTAGCTCATGCCGCGCGCGAGGTTCAGCGCGTCCTCGACGGCCGCCTCGTCGCTGGCGTACGGGAAGAAGCGGGTACCGCCGAGGGCGGGGCCCAGGGCGGTGGAGTGGATGGCGATGACGGCCTTCAGGCCGCTGTCGCGGTCCTGGCAGAGCACGACCTGCTCGTGTCCCCCCTGCTCCGATCGGAACAGCTTGGAGACCACGGAATCTGATGGACGTACGTCGGTCACGGTGGTGACTCCCGAGGTCGGTGAATAAGCCCTCCGGGAGGGTAGGGGAGGGCCCGGTGAACAGAAGATTAGGCCCGTTCACACGCGGTAGCGCCCCCCGTGTCATGGATCACTCCCACGGCGGACGGAAGCCGTGGCCCAAGGGGGCGGTGGGTGGGAGACGGGAGGGCGGCTGGCGTGGCACGATGCGGCATACAGACGGCGACGAGGGAGCTGGTGGGCTTGTCTGCGGTTGCGGTGCCGTACGCCTCGTATCTGCGCGTCTACGAGCCTCTCGCGGCATTTCCCGAGCCCGAGCGCAGCCACTGGCGGCGGTACGCCGAGGCGGGCCATCTGCCCACCGCCCAGGACGAGTTGCGTCAGTCGCTGGCCGATCTGGTGCCGGTGCCGCCGGTGCCGGTGCCGGTGCACGAGAGCCGGGACGCGTTCGTCGCGGTGGTGGACGGGGTGACCCACGTCTGCCCGTGGCGCACCCGGCTGCGCGCCTGGCTGGCGCTGGAGCAGCTCCAGGAGGAACTGCCCGCGCCGGTTCTGGACGCGGTGCTGCCGCCGGTCGTACGGCGCCAGACGGCGGCGGACTACGAGCAGTGGCGGTCCGCCAACCCGGACGCCCGGCCGTGGATCCGGTCGGCCACCTGGCATGTGCCGGTGCGCTGGTTCGTGCTCTTCGACGACTCGGAACGGGACTTCGAGCCGGGCAGCGTCGCCGAACCGGACGCCGACGGCGACGGCGACCAGAAGCAGTGCACCGCGCCGGTGCTGCGCTATCGCGCGGCGATGGTGCAGGCGCGGCGCCGGGTGGCGCGGGGACTGCGGGTGCTGCGGGACAGCCTTGAGGAAGGGCCGTTGATCGACGGCCTGGTGGACGTCGGCCGCTGGCTGGAAGAGTTCCACCCGCGCTCGTTGGTCGAGTTGGACTACGGCGGTTTGGTGCACGCCATTCCGGAAAGCCGACTGGCGGGCGATCACAGCGCGGCGGAGGTGGCGGAGGGGCTGGCGGCGCTGCGCGAAGGGGACGGTGCGCGGGCCGCTGAGACGTACGCCCGGTTGACCGCTCGCTGGCGCGGGGTGCGCGAGCTGCAGTACGCGAGCTGAACGCGCGTTTGACCATCACCGGGTGATGTGTACCCTTACCGAACGCTTATCCCGGGAACGGGATTTGGACTGGACCTGAGACCAGGCCCTTGGTCCCGATCCCGACCTATTGGTCAAGCGTGATGGAGAGCACGTTTCCTGACTCTTGCCTCCATAGCTAACCCTCGTGTCAAAATAGGACAACTCGCGTGTTCCTGTGTCGCCCCGGTCCTGTGATCCCACTGTGACTGATCGTCACGCCTGCGTAACTGTCCGTTATGGCCCGGTCCATCGGCTTCCGCCGAGCTTGAACACCTGAGAGGGCAATTCCATCGGTTTGGCCGACACGGCTGGACAGATGGTGTAGTTGTAGTGCCGAGGACAAGCCGTTCGTCCTATTACCGACTCGGCTCGCGTCCGCCATTTCGGGCAACGCGGGTCAAGGTGCAGAATTTAGAGGAAAGAACCGTGATGGTTCGGTTCTCCCGAGGAGGCCGCTCATGACCGCTCGCACCCCTGATGCCGAGCCGCTGCTGACCCCCGCTGAGGTCGCCACCATGTTCCGTGTGGACCCGAAGACGGTCACGCGCTGGGCAAAGGCAGGCAAGCTCACGTCCATCCGTACGCTCGGTGGCCACCGCCGCTACCGTGAGGCGGAGGTACGGGCTCTGCTTGCGGGCATTCCGCAGCAGCGTTCCGAGAGCTGAAACACCCCAAATCAGCCGATCTCGGGTCCCCCAGCCCGGATCCCCTAAAGCACTTCCTGACCCCTGTCCCCATCAGGGTTCGCCTCTAGATCGCGTCGGACTCCGCCGGGTCCGACGCGATCTTTTTGCGTTCGAAAGCCGTTCGGTCGGGAGTGCAATTTCACATATTAAATTGACGGCATACGGCAGGGGCGGAAGTTCCACCTTCTCCGCAACTGTTCCCGTGACTCCCGTCACATGTGGCAGTATTGCCGCCCGATGTAGGCATGCGGTAAAGGGGTCCGGGCCGCTTTGAGCTCAGGCGGACGGTGTGTTTTCGTCGGCCTGGTCCGCGCCGCGGGACTCCATCGCCAGCCGCAGCAGCCGGTGGCAGATCGGACAGTGCCGGGTCAGATGGCCGCGGCCCGCGGCGGCCGACAGATGGGCGCGCAGCAGCGCCCGTGTCTCGTGTTCCGGATAACGCGCTGTCCGGCGCTCCGCGCCTCCCGATACCGCTGTCGACATCGGAACCACCCGCCTTCCGCCGCCCCTACCGCCAGAGGTACTCGCCCCGGATGGGTGCGTCAAGACTCACCCGGGGTAAGCCACCCTTTCCGGGGGTACGCCGCGGGGGCGCGGTGGTTGGCGGTGGGCGCGACGAGGGACAGGCGTATCCGGATGAGCCCGCGGGGTCCGCGGCGCCCCAACTCCGGCGTTACCGACGTCACATAACACTGCGGCCCGCATCCCAGAGGACGCGGGCCGTTGGCGGTCCTGACGGGATTTGAACCCGCGGCCTCCACCTTGACAGGGTGGCGAGCACTCCAAACTGCTCCACAGGACCAGGTTTCGCGGCGCTCAGAACTTCCTGCGCTGCGAAGAAGACTGTACAGCAGGTCAGGCCCCCTGGTCGAACCCACGATCCGGCCTACGGCCAGGCCGCGTCGATCGCCTTGAGGATCCGCTTGTCGGAGACCGGGTAGGCGGTGCCCAGGGCGTGCGCGAAGTAGCTGACCCGCAGTTCCTCCAGCATCCAGCGGATCTCCCGTACCTCCGGCGGTACTGGACGCCCCGGCTTGAGGGCGGCCAGCAACTGCGCGTACTCGTCCCGCATCTCGTGGACCTTCTCCATACGGGTGCGGTCCCGCTGGGCGCTGGTCGGCATCTGCTGCAGGCGCCGGTCCACGGCCACCAGATAGCGCAGCAGATCCGGCAGCCGGCGCCAGCCCGCGGCGGTGACGAAACCGGGGTGGACCAGCGCAGTGAGCTGCTCCTTGACGTCGGTGAGGTTCGCCAGCAGCACCGGACTCGTCGTCGCCTTCAGCCGCCGCTCACACGCCTGCCAGGCGGCCAGCACCTGCCGCACCTTGGCGACCGTGTCGAATGTGGTGTCGACCACATCGGCACGCACCTTGTCGAACAGCTTGCGGAACCCCTCCTCGTCCCACGCCGGTCCGCCGTGGTCCGCGATGAGCTTGTCGGCGGCGGCGGTCACACAGTCGTCGAACAGCGCCTGGACGCTGCCGTGCGGGCTGCGGGAGAGCGCCAGCTTGTCGGCGTTGCCCAGCTTGGACTGGGCGAACTTGGCCGGATTGGACGGCAGGTTGAGCAGGATCAGCCGACGTGTGCCACGCCACATGGCCTCGGCCTGCTCGGCCTCGGTGTCGAAGAGCTTCACGGCGACCGACTCGCCCTCGTCCACCAGCGCCGGGAACGCCCTGACCGGCTGCCCGGCCCGCCGGGTCTCGAAGGTGGGCGGCAGCGTGCCGACCGTCCACTGGGTGAGGCCGCTGCGCTGCTCGATACCGATGGAGTCCGCGGCCTTGGAGATGGCCTCCCGGGTCTTCGGCTTGAGCTTCAGCTTGAGCGCTTCGAGGTCCTTGTCCTCGGCCAGCTTGCGCCTGCGCTCGTCGACCACCCGGAAGGTCATCTTCAGATGGTCCGGGACCTTGGACAGGTCGAAGTCCTCGGGGTGGACGTCCACCCCGACCATCCGGTGCAGCTCGTCCGCCAGGACGGTGGTCAACGGATCGGGACCGGCCACCGCGCGGTCCAGGAACGCCTTGGCGTAGTTGGGCGCGGGCACGCACATACGGCGGATCGGCTTGGGCAGCGAGCGGATCAGCTCGGTGACCAGGTCCTCCCGCAGGCCCCGGATCTGCCAGTCGAAGCCGTTCGGGGTGACCTGGTTGAGCACCTGGAGCGGGATGTGCACGGTGACGCCGTCCGCGTCCGCGCCCGGCTCGAACTGGTACGTCACCTTGAACTTGAGCTTCCCCTGCCGCCAGGAGTCGGGGTAGTCGTCCTTGGTGACCGTTTCCGCCGACTCGTTGATCAGCATGGAGTGCTCGAAGTTGAGCAACTCCGGTTCCTCCCGGCGCTTGTGCTTCCACCAGGAGTCGAAGTGCGCGCCGGAGACCACGTGGTCCGGCAGCCGCTCGTCGTAGAAGTCGAACAGCGCCTCGTCGTCCACCAGGATGTCGCGGCGGCGCGCCCGGTGCTCCAACTCCTCGACCTCGCCGAGGAGTTTGCGGTTGTCGTGGAAGAACTGGTGATGGGTGCGCCAGTCGCCCTCGACCAGGGCGTTGCGGATGAACAGCTCGCGGGAGACCTCGGGATCGATCCGGCCGTAGTTGACCTTGCGCTGGGCGACCAGCGGGACGCCGTACAGCGTGACCTTCTCGTAGGCCATCACCGCGGCCTGCTTCTGCTCCCAGTGCGGTTCGCTGTAGGCGCGCTTGACCAGGTGCTGGGCGAGCGGTTCGACCCACTCCGGTTCGATCCGGGCGTTGACCCGGGCCCACAGCCGGGAGGTCTCGACCAGCTCCGCGGACATGACCCAGCGCGGTGGCTTCTTGAACAGCGCCGAGCCGGGGAAGACCGCGAACTTGGCGCTGCGCGCGCCCAGGTACTCGTTCTTCTCGGTGTCCTTCAACCCGATGTGCGAGAGCAGACCGGCGAGCAGCGAGGTGTGGACGCGCTGCGGGTCGGCGTCCGCCTCGTTGACGTGGATGTCCATCGACTTGGCGACGGTACGCAACTGGCTGTAGATGTCCTGCCATTCGCGTATCCGCAGGTAGTTGAGGAACTCCGTACGGCACATCCGGCGGAACGCCGACGAGGACAGGGTCTTCTGCTGCTCGCGGACATACCGCCACAGATTGAGGTACGCCAGGAAGTCGCTGGTCTCCTCGGCGAACCTGCGGTGCTTCTCGTCCGCCTGCTGCTGCTTGTCGGAGGGGCGCTCACGCGGGTCCTGGATGGACAGCGCGGCGGCGATGACCATGACCTCGCGTACACAGCCGTTGCGGTCGGCCTCCAGGACCATCCGGGCCAGCCGCGGGTCGACCGGCAGCTGGGAGAGCTTGCGTCCGACCGGGGTGAGGCGCTTGCGGACGTCCTTCTGCCGCGGGTCCAGCGCCCCCAGTTCTTCGAGGAGTTGGATGCCGTCCTTGATGTGGCGGCTGTCCGGCGGGTCGATGAACGGGAACTTGGCGATGTCGCCGAGACCGGCCGCGGTCATCTGGAGAATGACGGAGGCCAGGTTGGTACGGAGGATCTCGGCGTCGGTGAACTCCGGCCGGGAGTCGAAGTCGTCCTCCGAGTACAGCCGGATGCAGACGCCGTCCGAGGTGCGGCCACAGCGGCCCTTGCGCTGGTTGGCGCTGGCCTGGCTGATCGGCTCGATCGGCAGCCGCTGCACCTTGGTGCGATGGCTGTAGCGGGAGATGCGGGCGGTGCCCGGATCGATCACGTACCGGATACCGGGGACGGTGAGCGAGGTCTCGGCCACATTGGTGGCGAGCACGATGCGGCGGACCACTCCCTGGGCGGGCCGCTGGAACACCCGGTGCTGCTCGGCGTGGGACAGCCGGGCGTACAGCGGCAGCACCTCGGTGCCCTGCCCGACAGCGCCTCCGGCGCGGGCGAGGTTCTTCTTGTTGAGCGCGTCCGCGGTGTCCCGGATCTCCCGCTCGCCGGAGAGGAAGACCAGGATGTCGCCCTGGCCCTCGCGCTGCAGCTCGTCGACGGCGTCGCAGATCGCGGTGATCTGGTCGCGGTCGCTGTCCTCCGAGCCCTCTTCCAGCAGCGGGCGGTAGCGCACCTCGACCGGGTAGGTACGGCCGGAGACCTCGACGATCGGCGCGTCGCCGAAGTGCCGGGAGAACCGTTCCGGGTCGATGGTCGCCGAGGTGATGACGACCTTGAGATCGGGGCGGCGGGGCAGCAGCTGCGCCAGATAGCCGAGGATGAAGTCGATGTTGAGGCTGCGCTCGTGCGCCTCGTCGATGATGATCGTGTCGTACTGGCGCAGCTCGCGGTCGGTCTGGATCTCGGCGAGCATGATGCCGTCGGTCATCAGCTTCACCAGGGTGGAATCGCCCACCTGGTCGGTGAAGCGGACCTTCCAGCCGACCGCCGAGCCGATCGGAGTGTTCAGTTCCTCCGCGACTCGCTCGGCCACCGTGCGCGCCGCGAGCCTTCGCGGCTGGGTGTGACCGATCAGGCCTTTGACACCACGTCCCAGCTCCAGGCAGATCTTGGGGATCTGGGTGGTCTTGCCGGAGCCCGTCTCGCCCGCGACGATCACCACCTGGTGGTCGCGGATCGCGGCCAGGATGTCGGCCTTCTTCTGGCTGACGGGCAGCTGCTCGGGGTACGTGACGGCCGGTACGGACGCTAGGCGCCGGGCGACCCGCGCCTCGGCCTCGTCGAGCTGCGCGGCGATCTCCGCGCAGACCGCCGCGCGGGCCTCGGGCTTGCGGATCTTACGGGCACCGTCGAGTCGGCGGCCGAGGCGCTGCTGATCGCGCAGCGTCAGTTCGGGCAGCCGCTCCAGGAGGGCTGTCAGGGCGGGGGCAGGCGCAGTGGACATACGGCTCCCAGGATCTCACCCGGCGCGCGCATGCCGCGAACGGGTTTCACGGGGTGCGCGATGCCCGGTTGGCAGCGAGGGTGGGCCGCATGGACGAGCAACCGGAACGGGACCGGCCGCGCCGGGTGCCGAGGCCGGTGCGCTGGGCCCGGGAAGTGTGGCGGGCGTTCCGCGTGTCGCCGTTCCTGCCCGCGACCGTGATCACGCTCATCGTGGCGGTGGGCGCGGGCCTTTTCGCGGGCTCGTACACCTACGCCATGGCCAATCCGACCCCGCGTCACATTCCGACCGCCGTCACCGGTGTCCCGGCGTCCGCCGTCAAACGCGCGCAGTTCGTCCGGGGCATGGAGAAGGCGCTGGGCGCGTCACTCGAACTGCACCCCTACCGGACCTACGCGCAGGCGCTGCAGGCCGTCAACGAGCAGAAGGTCTTCGCGATCCTGGAGGAGCGCAGGGACAGCGGCCGGCTCGACCTGTCCAGCGCGTCCGGCGCCTCGGTCGCCCAGTTGCTGGCCGAGGCGGCGCCGCGGGTCGGCAGGTCGATCGGCGTGCCGGTCGTGGTGACCGACATCAAGCCATTGCAGCGCGGTGATCCACGTGGTCTCGCCATCTTCTACATCTCGCTGGCCTCGGTGGTGGTCGGCTTCATCGGCGCGGTGCAGTTGAGCGTCCACGCGAAGGAGCTCAGGCCCGCAGAACGCATCGCGTTCACGGTCGTCTACGCACTGCTCGGCGGTTTCGCGATCTGCGCCGTCGTGGACTGGGGGCTCGGCGCGCTGCGGCTGCCGTTCATCGAGTCATGGCTGATTCTGGCGCTGACGATGTTCACCTCGGGCATGGTCTTCAGCATGTTCAACGCCCTGATCCGGCGTTGGGCGCTGTTGCCGACCTGGGGCCTGATGGTGATGCTCGGCAATCCGTCCTCGGGCGGCGCGGTCTCCTGGCCGCTGCTGCCGTCCCTGCTCGGCACGGTCGGCCGCTGGCTGCCACCGGGCGCGTCGGTGAACGCCCAGCACACGGCGGTCTACTTCCGCGGCTACCAGCACGCCTTCCCGTTCCTGGTACTCGCGGCGTGGGCGATCGGGGCCAGCACGATCTTCTGGATCTGGCGCCGCCGCCATCCGGGGGGCCGCTAGTCGGCGTTGCGGCCGACGAGATTGGTCAGCAGGTCGACCAGGGTGGCGTTGACGGAACGCTGCTCGGTGATGAAGGTGTCGAACTTGGCGTCCAACGCGTCGAACTTGGCGTCCTGCGCGTCGAAGCGTTGGCGCACATCAGTCCTGAAGTTGTGCAGCTCCGTGCGGACAGTCAGCACATCGTGCTTGAGAGACAGCACATCGTGCTTGATCGTCTCAAGATCGGTGCGCGTGTCCTCGTAACGACGGGTCAGCGCGGCGAGCTCGTTCTCCGAGATGGGGTCGGCCATGTGGGCGAGTCTATGGGCGCAGGGCCTGCCGGAGCCATGACGATCTACTCGTACTACTCATACGAGTGAACAGGAGAGCGATGCGATGCCCGAAAACGATGAAGACCCCGCCGAGGCGGGGTCTTCATCGTGCGGTGGCTGGGGCCGGGGTCGAACCGGCGACCTACCGCTTTTCAGGCGGTCGCTCGTACCAACTGAGCTACCCAGCCGCAGCGGTCCTGACGGGATTTGAACCCGCGGCCTCCACCTTGACAGGGTGGCGAGCACTCCAAACTGCTCCACAGGACCAAGCTTGTGCGAGAACCAGTCTCGCACATGGTGATGCGTGCCCCCAACGGGATTCGAACCCGTGCTACCGCCTTGAAAGGGCGGCGTCCTGGGCCACTAGACGATGAGGGCTGATGGCCCGCCTTGGCGTGTTTCTTGCCGCCGTCGGGGACGTGAGAAGCATATGGGATGCCGAGCGGTATCGCCAAAACGGTTCCGGGGCAGGGTCCGCACGCGGTGACGGGTGGGTTGTCAGCCCCAGCCCAGCTCGTGCAGCCGCTCGTCGTCGATGCCGAAGTGGTGGGCGACCTCGTGCACCACCGTGACGGCCACCTCGTGCACCACTTCCTCCGGCTCCTCGCAGCGGCGCAGGATCGGGCCCATGTAGATGGTGATCCGATCGGGGAGCACGCCCGCGTACCACTCGCCGCGCTCGGTCAGCGGCGTCCCCTCGTACAGGCCCATGAGCTCCGGGCCCGACGGGGCGGGCTCGTCGTCGACGAAGACCGCGATGTTGTCCATGGCCTGGGCCAGATCCGAGGGGATCCGGTCGAGAGCCGAACCGACCAGTTCCTCGAACTCCTCGCGCGACATCTTCAGCACGCCGCCATTCTCCCGGACCGGCGCGCCACGGCCAGCAGGACGAGCGCCGCGGCCTGTGTCGCGGCGACGGTGATGATCAGCGCCCGGATCGAGTACCCGTACAGCGCGCCGGTGAGCGCGCCGCCGACCAGCGTCGCGGCGCCGGTCACACCGGCGAAGACGCCGTACGCGGTGGCCCGGCGCGCGGCCGGGACCAGGTCGGCGACGGTGGCCAGCAGCGTGGACTCCTGGACGCCGAGCGCCGCGCCCCATGCCACGGCGCCGCCGACCGCCACCGCGACGTTGTCGGTGAACGCCAGCGCGGGCACCGCCGCGGTCAGCAACGGCAGCGTCACCAGCGCGCGCGACCCGAACCTGTCGTACGCCCAGCCGGTGGCCAACGCGCTCAGCGCGTCGGCCAGCATCACCCCCGCGTACAGCACCGGTACCGCCGCGACCGGCAGCAGAGCGTTGTGTACGAGGTGGAAGGAGAGCACCCCGAAGGTGGCCAGCCCGCAGGTGGTGACTCCGGTGAAGGCCGCGTAGAGCCAGAAGGCGCGGGGCAGCGGCACGCCGGGGGCGGTGCCGCGGGTGCGGTGTGGTCCCGCGCCGGCGGTGCCGTCGGCGGTGAGCTCGGGCTCGGGCTCAGGCCGGACCGGCTCGTACGCCGCCGGGTTCGGGACCCTGGCCCGCAGCCACAGCAGTACGGCCAGCATGGCGGCGCCCGGTGCGGCCAGGGCCAGCAGGGCAGGCGCGTAGTCGCCGCCGGTGGCCGCGAGCACCCCGGCCACCGTGAGCGGCCCGATCAGCGCCCCGGTCTGGTCCAGTGCCTGGGCCACCGCGAAGCCGCGGCCGCGTCCGGTCGCGGCGGTGGCGTGCGAGAGCAGCGTGTCCTTCGCCGGGCTGCGTACCGCCTTGCCCACTCGCTCGGCGACCACCAGGACGCAGGCCGCCCACAGCGTGCCCACCACGCCCAGCGGCGGCACGCTCACCACGGTCAGCAGATACCCGGCGATGGTGAGCGTCCAGAACCGCCGGGTACGGTCGGCCAGCGGTCCCGACACCAGCCGCAGCCCGAGCGCGGCCGCGTCCCCGGCGCCGGTCACCGCTCCGATCACGGCGGCCGAGGCGCCGAGCGAGCCCAGCAGCGGCCCGGTGACCGAGCGGGCGCCCTCGTAGACGAAGTCCGCCAGCAGGCTGACGGTGCCGAAGGCCACCACGAAGCCCCACGGGCGCAGCGGTGCCCGGGCCGCGCTCATCCCCACCGGACCTGTGCCACACCGGCGCCCGCGAAGGCCGCGCCGAGACCGGCCGCGATGCTCGCGATGACGTTCGCCGCTGCGAGCAGCCGCGCCCCCTGCTCGGCCAGCCGGAGCGTCTCGTAGCTGAACGTCGAGTACGTCGTCAGTGCCCCGCACAGCCCGGTACCGAGCAGCAGTTGCAGATGCGAGGAGGCGGCCCCGGCCGCCGCTGCCCCGGTGAGCACCCCCAGGATCAGGCAGCCGACCACGTTGACGGTGAACGTCCCCCAGGGGAAGACCGTGTCGTGCCTGGTCTGGACCGTGCGGTCGGTCAGATAGCGCAGCGGAGCGCCGACCATCGCTCCGACGACCACCAGTAGCCAGTTCACCGCCGCTCCCCGCGCCGGCCGGGCCGTCCGACGTACCGGATGACCTCGCACTCGTCGAGCATCACCAGGCCCTCCGAGACCAGTTCGTCGAGTTGCGGGAGGAAGGCCCGTACCCGCTCCTCGGTGTCGACGATCACCACGGCCACCGGCAGGTCCTCGCTGAGCGACAGCAGCCGGGAGGTGTGGATCAGCGAGGACGCGCCGAAGCCCTCAACTCCCTTGAAGACGGAGGCGCCGGCGAGTCCGGCGGCGTGTGCCCGGTGCACGATCTCGCTGTGCAGCGGCTTGTGGTGCCAGGTGTCGTTCTCCCCGATGAAGATCGTCACCCGCAGCGCGGGACCGGTCAGCCTCATCGTCCCCGCCTCCAGCTGATCACCCGGCGGGTGAGCGCCGCCGCTGCCCACACCGACACCAGGGCGGCCACCGCCGTCCCGGCCAAGTAGACCAGCGCCGTACCGATCTGACTACCCGTCAGAAGGTGCTGGGCGTCCACCGCGTAGGTGGAGAACGTGGTGAACCCGCCAAGCACACCGGTGCCGAAGAACGGCCGCACCAGGTGGTGTGCGGAGAGGCCCTCGGTGACCACGACCATGAAGACCCCGATCACCGCGCAGCCCACCGCGTTCACCAGCAGCGTGGTCCAGGGGAACGCGCCGTGCGCGGTCGGCCACAGCAGCGCCGCGCCGTAGCGGGCCGACGCGCCGAGCGCGCCGCCGGCCGAGATCACGGCGAGCGTGGGCAGCTGGCCGCGCAGCGGCGATCGGCGGACGGGCGGGCCGAGGGTGAACCCAGGACCGGCGGGTTCGTTCGCGGTCGGGATCCCTGGTCCGGTTCCGGCTCCTGCCACGGATGCCTCCACGTACGCCTCCTACTCGCGCGGCGCCCGCGGCGTGCGGGCGCGTTCCGCCGGCAAGTAGGGACCGTTGGCGGCAGGTGCCGCGGTTCGGGTACGGCGGGCCCCACCGCCGCGCGGCTGCGTCACGGTCTCGCCGGTCCCCTTCCGTCGCTCCCGGCGGAAGGCGGATCGCACCCGCTGTCACATCTCACCCCAACCGTAATGGACCGACGCCGGGCGCACGCGCCGTGCTCCCGTGTCCTCCGGCTGGGGGAATGCGTTGGGTAGGCCGTGACTCGACTCTCCGCGCGTGCCCGTAGGGCTGCCGCCGCGCTGCCGCTGGTGTTCCTGCTCGCCGGGACCGCGGGTTGTCTGCGGTTCTCCGAGCCCGGTCGTCCGCAATCGCACGGCTCGGCCGGTCCGTCGGCCGGGGCGGGCAGCGCGAGTGCGGATCCGGACGGTGATGCGGCGCGGGCCCATCGGGCGGTGCCGGGTACTCCCGAGGACGCCTCCGTCTCACCGGGGGCCGCGTCGGTGCAGGCGGCGCCGTCCGCGGGACGGTCGTCGGACCACCCCGAGTCGTCTTCGGCCGGGCGTCCGCCGTCCGCGCCGCACGGTCCGGCGCCCCGGCCGTCGTCGGTGCGGCCGAGCACGCCCGTGGTACCGCCGCCGGTGACCAGCCCCACACCGACCCCCACGCCGACGCCGCCGCCGTCCACGGGTGGGGCTTCGCCGTCGCCGGGTGCCCAGCCCAAGGCGGGGGGCTGAGGCGGCCTTCCGGGAGGGGATTTGGCGATGGGGGCGGTGTGTCGGTATGGTAGTAGATCGTTTGCCCCATTCCCCCCGGCGCCATACCGAAGCGCGCCGCGTGGCGCGTTCCTTTTCTCCCGTGGCTGACCGCATCGAGGCGGTTGTAAGCAACCTGCGGAGCTGGCGCGTGCCGAGTCTCCGAGAGGTTCAGCTTCAGCATGCCTATTGACACTGCCGACCGTTCTGCCCTGTCCGTGAACGACGAGGCGCTTCTGAACGACGAGGCGCTCCTGAACGACGAGGCCACCACGGTGGACACCGTCACCGAGGACGCCCCGACCATCACCTTCGCGGACCTCGGTCTGCCCGAGCAGATCGTCCGCAAGCTCGCGCAGAACGGCGTCACCACGCCGTTCCCGATCCAGGCCGCCACCATTCCGGACGCCCTGGCGGGCAAGGACATCCTGGGCCGCGGCCGTACCGGCTCCGGTAAGACCCTGTCGTTCGGTCTCCCGCTGCTGACCACGCTGGCGGGTGGCCACACCGACAAGAAGCGCCCGCGCGGAGTGATCCTCACCCCGACCCGCGAGCTCGCCATGCAGGTCTCCGACGCGCTCCAGCCGTACGGTGACGTGCTCGGCCTGAAGCTCAAGGTGGTCTGCGGCGGCACCTCGATGGCCAACCAGATCTACGCGCTGGAGCGCGGTGTCGACATCCTGGTCGCCACCCCCGGCCGGCTGCGCGACCTGATCGACCGCGGCGCCTGCGCCCTCGACCAGGTGCAGATCGCGGTGCTGGACGAGGCCGACCAGATGGCCGACATGGGCTTCCTGCCCGAGGTCACCGAGATCCTCGACCTGGTCCCGTCCGGCGGACAGCGGCTGCTGTTCTCCGCGACGCTGGAGAACGAGATCGACACGCTGGTCAAGCGGTACCTGGTGGACCCGGTCACGCACGAGGTGGACCCCTCGGCGGGCGCGGTGACCACCATGACCCACCACGTGCTCGTGGTGAAGCCGAAGGACAAGGCGCCGGTCACCGCCGCCATCGCCGCCCGCAAGGGCCGCACCATCATCTTCGTCCGCACCCAGATGGGCGCCGACCGGGTCGCCGAGCAGCTGCGCGACGCGGGCGTACGGGCGGACGCGCTGCACGGCGGTATGACGCAGGGCGCGCGCACCCGCACCCTGGCGGACTTCAAGGACGGCTACGTGAACGTGCTCGTGGCGACGGACGTCGCCGCGCGCGGCATTCACGTGGACGGCATCGACCTGGTGCTGAACGTCGACCCGGCCGGCGACCACAAGGACTACCTGCACCGCTCGGGCCGTACCGCCCGCGCGGGCCAGAGCGGCACCGTGGTCTCGCTCGCCCTTCCGCACCAGCGCAAGACCATCTTCCGGCTGATGGAGGACGCGGGCGTCGAGGCCTCGCGGCACATCGTCGGTGGCGGCGGCGCGTTCGACGAGGACGTGGCGCAGATCACCGGCGCCCGTTCGCTGACCGAGGTCCAGGCGGACGCGGCGTCGAACGCCGCGCAGCAGGCCGAGCGTGAGGTGACCGAGCTCACCCGCGAGTTGGAGCGCGCGCAGCGCCGTGCGACGGAACTGCGCGAAGAGGCCGACCGGTTGACCGCGCGTGCGGCGCGCGAGCGCGGCGAGCCGGTGCCGGCCGCTGCCGAGACCGAGGCGGAGCAGCCGGAAGCCGTTATTCCGGCACCGGCGCCCGCGCCGGTGGAGGAGCAGCGCGAACGCCGCGACGAGCGGGGCAACTTCGAGCGCCGCGGCAGCTACGAGCGCGCCGAGCGTCCGGCCCGGTCCTCGTATGACCGTCGTGACGAGCGCGGTGGCGACCGCCGTGACGAGCGCCGTGACGAGCGCCGTCCGTTCAACCGGGACCGCCGTGACGACCGGGGTGGCGACCGCCGTGACGACCGTCGTCCGTTCAACCGCGATGACCGCGGTGGCGAGCGCCGTCCGTTCAACCGGGACCGCCGCGACGACCGCCCGTCGTTCGGCCGTGACCGGGACCGGTCCTTCGACCGCCGTGACGAGCGCGGTGGCGACCGCCGTGACGAGCGCGGTGGCGACCGCCGCGACGAGCGCGGTGGCGACCGCCGTGACGACCGTCGTCCGTTCAACCGTGACGACCGCGGTGGCGAGCGCCGTTCGTTCGACCGCCGGGACGACCGGGGCGGCTTCAACCGCGACCACCGCGAGCGCCGTGACCACCGTGGCAGCGACCGTCCGTTCAACCGGGACCGCCGTGACGACCGCCCGTCGTTCAGCCGGGACCGCGACGCCGACCGCCGCCCGTACGGCCGCCGTGACGACCACCGCGGGGCGTCCAACACCGGCGCCCGCGGCTTCGACCGCCGTGCGGACAAGCCGCGTTGGAAGCGCAACGGCTGACGGCGGTAGCTGAACACCAGCGATCGGGCCCGGACGATGTACGCCATCGTCCGGGCCCCTTCGTTTTCCTCGCCGCTTCCCCGCCGCGGTAACGGTCTGGTTTCATACCTTTAAAATCCGGCCACAGTGCATTGGAACGACTGTCGCGGGGAATCGCAGTGGGCATGACAGATCCCAATGGTTCCACCGACGAAAGAATCGCCTCCGCCGAAGCATCCGAGTCCGCGTCCGGGTCCGGGTCCGGGTCCGGGTCCGCGTCCGCATCCGAGTCCGCGCCCGGGTCGGCGCCCGCGCTCGACTCCGACGAGGAGCGACTGCGCCAGCTCGGTTACACCCAGGTCCTGGCCCGCCGGATGTCGGCGTTCTCCAACTTCGCCGTCTCCTTCACGATCATCTCGGTCCTCTCCGGCTGTCTGACGCTCTACGGCTTCGGTATGAACACCGGCGGCCCGGCCATGCTGATCTGGGGCTGGGTCGGGGTGGGCCTGATGACACTGGTCGTCGGCATGGCGATGGCGGAGGTGTGCTCGGCCTACCCGACGTCCGCCGGGCTGTACTTCTGGGCGCACCGGCTGGCGCCGCCCCGGTCGGCGGCCGCCTGGGCGTGGTTCACCGGCTGGTTCAACGTGCTCGGCCAGATCGCGGTGACCGCGGGCGTCGACTTCGGCGCGGCGAGCTTCCTGGGCGCGTACCTGAACCTGCAGTTCGGCTTCACGGTGACGGCGCCCCGCACCATCGGGCTGTTCGCGGTCATCCTGCTGGTGCACGGCCTGCTGAACACGTTCGGCGTGCGGATCGTGGCGATCCTGGGCGACGTGAGCGTGTGGTGGCACGTCCTGGGTGTGGGGGTGATCGTCGGCGCGCTCACCTTCGCACCGGACAAGCACCAGTCCGCGTCCTTCGTCTTCACCCACTTCGTCAACAACACCGGCTGGCACAGCTCGTGGTACGTGGGGCTGCTGAGCCTGCTCGTGGCGCAGTACACCTTCACCGGCTACGACGCGTCCGCGCACATGACCGAGGAGACGCGGGACGCCTCGGTGGCTGGCCCGCGCGGCATCGTGCGGTCGATCTGGCTGTCCTGGATCGCGGGCCTGGTGCTGCTGCTCGGCTTCACCTTCGCCATCCAGTCGTACGACGGCACGTTGAACACGAAGACGGGCGTGCCGCCCGCGCAGATCCTGCTGGACGCGGTGGGCGCGACCGGCGGCAAGCTGCTGCTCCTGGTGGCGATCGGCGCGATGCTGTTCTGCGGGATGTCGTCGGTGACCGCCAACAGCCGGATGATCTATGCCTTTTCACGGGACGGCGCCCTGCCGTACTCCCGCGTCTGGCAGCGCATCAACCCGCAGACCCGCACTCCCACCAACGCGGTCTGGCTCGCCGCCCTCGGAGCGCTGGTGCTGGGCCTGCCGTATCTGATCAACTCGACCGCGTACGCCGCCGTGACGTCCATCGCCACCATCGGCCAGTACATCGCCTACGTCATCCCCATCTACCTGCGCCTGCGCCAGGGCGCCCGCTTCGACCGCGGCCCCTGGCACCTGGGCCGCTGGAGCCGCCCCCTCGGCGCGGTGTCGGTGGCCTGGGTGACGCTGATCACGGTGCTGTTCATGCTTCCGCAGTCCAGTCCGGTGACCGCCGAGACCTTCAACTACGCTGTCATCGCCGTCCTGGCGGTACTGGGCTTCGCGAGCGCCTGGTGGCTGTTCTCCGCCCGCGCATGGTTCCTCAAGCCGCCCCCGTCCCAGGACCCGCGGCCCGTCCAACCCATATGAGATCGAAGCGAGGGCCCCACCCCAGCTATGCTGCGGGGTGCGGGCCATTAGCTCAATTGGCAGAGCAGTGGACTTTTAATCCATTGGTTCAGGGTTCGAGCCCCTGATGGCCCACCGCACGAGAAGCGCCCCACCTGCGGCGGAGGCCGTGGGCGGGGCGCTTTCGTCGATCTGGAACAGCTCTGAAGATCGCTAGCTCGGCCAACGCTCGGCCGAAATGCAGACGATCATGCCTCGGCGGAGTACTGCCGGAGACCTCCGCAGCCCACCCGGAAGGGCGGCCATGTGGCGAGCATCACTCTCCAGAACGCAGAAGGCCCCGCCCTCGCGCCTCGGGGGCAGCGCACGGACGGGGCGTCTCGGTAGCGGCGGCGTCAGGTCTGCTCGGGATCCTTCCGCGGCAGGCCGTGCGGGGTGGTGAAGACGGCCCCGGTCGCCGGGTCCGTCACCATCGCGAAGCCGTCACACCACCGCTGGCGCTTCCGCCAACGGCCGAACTCGCGCGGGTATCCGTGCTCCTGCTGGGCCGCACGGTAGGCCACCAGCGTGCCCGCGTGCCTCGGATTCGTCCACTCGCTCATGCTCGCCTCCTTCGTTCTCCCAACGACGCTACGGCCATTGGAAGAACGGCCGCCGGGGAATGCGTCAGTTCGGTCCGCTGGGGGCGCAGCTCTCGGTGCAGCTGCCCTCGGGGCCGCCTGGCGAGTGCTGGCAGGACGCGGCCACCAGGATGGACGGGTCGCCGGGCGCCAGCCACAGCATCGGGTCCGGCTCGTACCCGGCCTCGGTGATGGCTTCTTGGGCGCGCTCCAGCGCACCGGGGTCGTAGCGGGACGGGGCCGGCGGCTCCGGCACGTGGTGGATGAATCCGCCGATCTTCCCGCACAGTGCGGCGTACACCTTCGTGTGCAGGATCAGGGCGTGCCATCCCTCGTCGACGATCCGGGACGGGCGCAGGCCGCGACCGGGCGACTTGGCGGCGGTGGCCACGAACTTGATGGCCTCCTCGGTGATGCGCTCGGCCACCTCGCTGGCCATGTCGGGGTTGTTGCGGGCGGCGGTGCCGACCACCCCCTCGAACTCCTCGGTGATGAGAAGATCACGGGCGTTTCCCATGGGTAGGGTCCTTCCTGATCCTTCGAGATCGATGGGCCCGTCCCGGCCGTTCGAGCTGTCCAGGTCCGGCGGCCGGGGCGGGAGTCTTAAGGGGTTACTCAGGCGGTTATTGGGCCTGACGTCAGGCGTCCCACCTGCGTGTACCGACCGTCGGGAGTGCGCTTCTCGCCCTGGCAGGTCTCCACCCATCCGCCGAGCAGCAGCACGCGCCGCGTCATCACCCCGCGGATCTCATTGCTGTGAGCGAGGCGGTTCCAGCCGTAGATGAGGCACACGCGCGGCCGGTCGCATTCCGCCTCCCGCACGGCGGTGAGGAGGCGATCGAATTCTGGCCGATGGTCCGTCAGGGCGTGCTCGCCTTCGTCCACCCACCATCCCCCGAAGCCCCAGCCTTGCGCGCTGATGTACCTGGCGCAGGCCCGCAGGCGCGCTTCGAGGAGTTCTCTCTGCGACATCGCGCGGCGGTCGTAGACGAACGCGACGGGTTGAGTGGCGGTCATGAGGGCTTCCTCAGGTCCAGCTCCATCCACGCAATTGCGCCCTCGTCGGTGCGGATGTGTCCGTACCGGTCGGCTAGCACGAGGGCGGCGAGAATGCCGTCACGCGCGGATGCGGTGAGCTCAGTGGGCAGGTCCACTTCGAGGCGGATCAATTCCGAGGTCTCGTCAGTGCGCGGATCGCAGCCGGTTGCCGCGGCGAGTCGCCCGGCGAGCGCGGTAGCGCGTGATTCCTGGGAGCGCACAAGTATCCCCTGTGAGTGCTTGATCACGTATCGTAGTGCTACTTAAGTAGGTTGGACCTGATGCAGTAGCTTGTCAATGTCGACGAACGCACTGCCCGCCCCTTGCGGGGCACCACGGAGAGTCCATGGCACGAGAGGCGCCCTACCTCGCAGTCGCCGACGCCCTACGCGCCCGAATCAAGGCGGGAGAATGGGCCGTTGGTGAAAAGCTGCCGTCGCGAGCCCAGTTGGCCGAGGAATACGGCGTCGGGCGGAACGTCACTCAACGAGCAATGGACCGACTCATCGTCGAGGGCATCCTCGAAGGCCGAGCCGGATCCGGCACATACGTCCGTCGACCTCGTGAACGCATGCGTATGGTCCGATCCCGTCACCGCGAACGGCGCGGCGGCTCACCGTTCCGTGCGGACATGAAGGAGCACGGGCGCCGCGGTACGTGGGAATCCCGCAGTGATGCCCGAACCCCGGCGCCGGAGCACATCGCCGAACGCCTGGCCATCGCGCCCGGTGATCTGTGCGTGGTCACCCGATACGAGTTCCTCGCCGACGGGCAGCCGGTACAACTCTCCGAGTCGTGGGAGCCGATGGCCATCACCGGCGACACCCCGATCGTGCTGCCAGAGCTCGGGCCGCTCGCCGGGGCCGGGGTCGTCGAGCGTATGCGGTCCATCGGCATCGTTATCGACGCCGCCGTCGAAGTGCCGCGCCCGGCCCGTGCTACGCAGGAGCAGGCCAACTTGTTGGGCATCGCGCTCGGTGACCTTGTCATGGAGATCGAGCGCACCTACTACGACACCGACGGCCGCCCGGTCGAGACCGCGAACATCACTGTGCCGGATGTGCGGTGGGAAGTCGCCTACGAGATCGGGATACAGCGCCCCGAGGACTGAGTTGAGCCTAGGCACGACAAAGACGCCCCGCCCGGGCCCGAAGGCCAAGGCGGGGCGTCCGTGTCAGGAACGGCGTCGGTCGGACAGGATCGCGTCGTGGATCCGGGGAGACCGCCACACCTGCTCCCAGAAGGTGTGAACCGCGTCGGTGCCCGGAGCGCTTCGCGGTGATCGCTCCTCGGTTGTGGCTGGTTCACGAGCCCGGGAACAGGGGTCCGCCCGCCATGAGGCCGCCGTCGACCGTGAGGACATGGCCGGTGACATAGCTTGCCTTGTCCGAGCCCAGGTACTGGACGGCCTCGGCGATCTCCTCGGGGGTGCCCGCCCGGTGCAGGGGCAGTACCGAGTCGACCGTGTCCCGCGCGGTGTCGTCGCCGGTGAACCGCTCGTACATCGCGGTCCGGGTGTAGCCGGGGGCGACGGCGTTGACCCGGATACCGTGAGCGGCGCCTTCGAGTGCCGCCGCCTTCGTGATGCCGGTGACCGCGTGCTTGCTGCCGACGTACAAGGTCGCCCCGGGGTAGCCCATCAGGCCGAAGGTGGAGCTGACGTTGACGATGCTGCCACCGCCCTGCTCCCTCATGACCCGGAACTCGTGCTTCAGGCACAGCAGCGTGCCCTTGACGTTCGTATCGAAGACGGCCTGGTAGCTCTGTTCGGTCACCTCGGTGACCGGGCCGGGCGTTCCTTCGGTGCCGGCGTTGTTGAGGGCGACATCGAGTCGCCCGAACCGCTCGACCGCACGGTCGACGAGGTTCTCCACATCGGCGTCGAAGCGGACGTCGGCACGCATGAACTCGGCTTGGGCGCCGAGGTCGCCGAGTTCCCCGGCGAGTTGCTCGCCGACGTCCTGGTGGCGGCCGCAGACGACGAGGTTCGCGCCCTGACGGGCATAGGCCAGCGCGGTGGCGCGGCCGATACCGGTGAGCGCGCCCGTGATGAGGACGACGGGAGCAGGCACGTTCGAAGGTCCTTCCTGCGAGCAGACAAGTGAACGGCAGGCAAGCGGCCAGCAGCCCGCACGGCACCGGGGCTCTCTTCCGGCCAGGGTGTACCCCTGTGAGGAAGCTGTCCCGGCCGGACGGCAGTCATAGAGGAGGCGGCCACGGCATCCCTCGAACGGCCGCGCTTGATGCCCCGTATGCCCTATGGGGAGACGCTTCGTTCACCGCGCAACCAACGCACCAGCTCATACCCCGCGACGGATCAACTGAAGGTCAGCCGCACTCTTCGAAAGCCGTCTTCTGGCTCGGCCGCTGACTCTGCGCCGGTCACAACCGAACTGCGGAAGCTACTGTGGCTCGGCATCGCGGCTCGCACCACATTCGCCGAGATCTTCCACCGCCGGACTCGCCGGACCCGCAGGGGCCGCGAAGCCGCTGCCGCCTGATCCGATCCTCCCTTCCCGCGCAATGCCAGCGGGTGGTGTTGTCGACCTTGCGTCGGTGACGTCTACCCGGCGACCACCGGCACAGGCGGCGGCGCCGACGGGTTGCGCTTGCCCGACGGCCGCTGGCGAGCACTGTTCCGACTCGATGCGGTGGGCGATCGCACCGCGTGACGCAAGACCGAACCCGTCCAGACTTCTAGGCGAACAGTTCCTCGAAAAGGGATCCGGCACTTGCCCGTCCGTGCGGTGTCGTTCAGGGTGACGGGGCCCGCGCAAGCTGCGGGCCCTCCCCTATTTCTTTTCGCTGGAGCGACCCATGTCCATGCGCAAGACCGCTCGCGCTGCCCTCGGGGTCCTGTCCGCCGTCGCCGCGCTCTCCGCCGCGGCCGTTCCGGCCGCCATGGCCGACCAGGCCGTGCCCGCGGCCAAGCCCCACGCCTCCGCGGGCACCCACCTCAAGCTCTTCGCCGCCGCCCCGGCCGGCTATACGCACCCCGACGACCTGACCCGCCTGGGCGACGTGCTCTACACCGCCTACCAGAACAACGCTGCTGCCGACGGCACCCCCGCCGGCAGCAAGAGCGACATCGTCGGCTTCGACATCAAGACCGGCAAGGTGCTGCGCCACTGGGTGCTGCCCGGCCGCGTCGACGGCCTCACCGCCGACCCGCACCACCACCGCCTGCTGGCCACCGTGAACGAGGACCTCAACTCCAGCCTCTACACGATCACCCCGACCCGCACCTCCGGGGTCGTCCGGCACTACAACTACAGCCCCAGCCCGGCCGAGACCGGTAGCGACGGCACCAACGGCGGCACCGACGCCCTCTCCGTGGCCGCCAACGGCACCGTCTACGTCGCGCACTCCAACCCCGACACCTCCCTGCCGGGTGCGAACAACACCGCCGCGACCTACACCCTGAAGCTGTCCGGCAGCGCCGCGAAGCTGACCCGCGTCTACGGCGTCAACGACACGGCCACGGTGATCAACCCCGCCAAGGGCGCCCCGGCCAAGGCCGAGCTCGGCCTGACCGACCCGGACTCCAACCGCTGGATCCCCGGCCGCGACGGCGGCACGCTGATCCAGGACGCGCAGGCCGACAGCAAGCTGGTCTACGTCTCCGACCTGGACGCCAAGCACCCGACGGTCCGCCAGCTGAACCTGGTCAACGCCAAGACCCCGAGCAAGGGCGCGGCCACCCCGCAGCTGGACGACATCGAGCGGGTAACCGGCGACGGCACCCTGTTCGTCGTCGACTCGGCCGCCGGCAAGATCTACAAGGCCAACACCGAGGGCGTCCGTCCGGGCACCCTGTTCGCCTCCCAGCCCGCGCCCAAGGCCGGCGACCAGCCCAACGACCCGGCCCTGGCCGTCGTGGACCAGCGCACCGGCGTGGTGACCCACCTCAACGTCAACGTCACTCTGCAGAGCCCCAAGGGCCTGCTCTTCGTCCCCGGCGACAACCGCTGACCGCTGACATGTGACGAATGACCAGTTGTGGCCCCGACCCCGGCCTCGCCGGGACCGGGGCCACAACGCTGCCGAGCGAACAGTCGACCGGAGCCCCGCGCTTCGCCGCCGGACTGCGCGCGGCGACAGAACGCGCCCCGGCAGCTTTCCCCGGCCGGGGCGTTTCCGCTTGGTCGGCCCGACCGGCTCACCGTGCGCCGCGCAGCGGGGCGATGCCGCCGCGGCGAGGCCTGCGGACGGCGAAGCGGCGTCGGGCAGCGGGCTTTCCGGAAGCACCCGTTTCGATGCCGCCCTTGTCCATCCGGAACGGCGGGTATGCGGTCGTCATCAAGAACGCATAGGCGAAGACCGTCAGCATCCAGCGGTCGAATGCGATGATCCAGGCGAACTGCCGCTGGGGGTAGCGACCGGTGAACAGCAGGATCCCGCCGGGGCCGGTGAACACCAGAACCACCAGGGCGACCTCCGCCAGGAGTGCCGTGAGCCCGCCGATCCACCAGCAGATCCGGAAGCTGAGGAGACAGAGCGCGACCAGGGCGTATTGCGGGGTCGCGCGCAGCCACCAGATCACCAGCCGCAGGCCCCGTGGCAGTAGGCGCGGATAGGCGATGTCCACCCGGGTCGGGTAGCCGGGTGCGACACCGAGGCTGAAGGGCGGATAGCGGTCCGTGGCGAGTGCCGCGTACGAGTAGTAGGCCACCCGCCATGTCCAACGCGCCACGCCGGTGGTGAAGTTGAACAGCGCTCGCGGGTAGCGGCCGGTGAACAGGGTCACGAAGAACGCGATCACGCTCACCACGAGGAAGGCGGCCCACAGGCACAGCAGCGCGACGTGGTGTGGGAAGAGCAGGAGCCATTTCACCAGCCACAGCCAGCGGGACAGCGGTTCGTCGAGCTCCGCCTCAAGGCGGACCGGCTGGTCCACCGCCGCGATCGTCGCCATGCAGGGTCAGCTCCTTCCCGGCAGGCCGACCGAAGCCGGCGCTCGAAGACCGGGCCCCATGCATCACAAGCTACGCCCTGCTCACGGCAGCGGCTGCCCGGTGGGCGGCGCAGCGGCCGGGCCGGCATGACCAGCGGGGGATCGCTGCCCGCCGGGCCCGCGGCCTCGGGGAGCGCCGGGCCCCGGGGAGCGCCGGCCCCGGGCGTCAGATGCTTGTGGGCCCACTGCGCGAAGCCCGGCGCTTCGCGTGCCGGTGCCGTTGACTAGGGCCGGGCCGCCACCGGGAGCTTCGGGGTGTGCGTCGTGGCGCCCGGCTTGGCGCCGGGGGTGCCGAGTTGCTGGGCGAGCCAGGGGAGCGCCTGGGCGAAGGCCGTGGAGCCGAACTGCCAGTCGTGCTTGCCGGGTGCCACCGTGACCGTGCTGTTGATCCCGTCCCGGTGAGCCGCCGCGCGCAGCTGCTTGGCCTGCATGATGTGCCGGCTCTCCTGGTCGCCGCTCTCGAACCAGCCGGTGACGTGCTGGTACTTGCCGTGGTGGGCCAGCACGGTCAGCGGGTCGTGGGCGTCCCAGGCCGCCGCGTTGCCGCCGTACAGCTTGTTGATGGTCTGCTGCTTGTTGCCGGTGTTGGGGCCGATGTCCCCGGAGATGTCCTCGAAGTGCGTGAAGACGTCGGGGTGTTCGACGGTGAGGCCGACCGCGCAGGTGCCGCCCATCGACCAGCCGACCACGCCCCACTTGCGGGGACTGGTGCTGGTGCCGAAGGTCTTCTCGATGTACGGGGGGATGTCCTTGACCAGGTGGTCCTCGGACATGCCGTGCGGGCCGTCGACGCACTCGGTGTCCACCTTGAAGCCGCCCGCCGCGTCGGTGAAGACCAGCACCGGCGAGAAGCCGTGGTGCTTCTGGGCGTACGCGTCGGAGGCCGCCACGGCGTTTCCGGCCCGCACCCAGTTGTCGGGTTCGGAGAACTCGCCGCCGATCATCTCCAGTACCGGCAGCTTGGGGCGGGACTTGCTGCGGAACCAGGCGGGCGGCAGGTAGACCAGTTCCTGGCGGGGCTGGAAGCCGCTGGTCGGGGGTATGTTCACCGACACGATGCGGCCGGTCTTGGTCTTTCCGGTCACCGTGCCCAGCTGGTCGAGGGTGATCTGCTGCGGCAGCGGGCTGTCCGTCAGCTCGCCGATCGCGTCGTCCACCGTCGGGTAGTAGCCGGTCGAGAGGTTCAGCGCGTTGGCCCCGGCGAGCAGGGCCAGCAGTGCGGCGAACGGTGCGAGCAACCGGTGCCACCACCGGGCACCGCGCCAGCCGGCCACCAGGACGACCAGCGCGGTGATCGCCACGCCTGCCCAGATCCAGAGCGCGAACGGCAGCGGGTCGGTGATCCCGGCCGTTCTGACCACGATCACTGCCAGGGCGGCGGTGGCCACGGCGGAGATGACGATGACCAGCGGTGCCCGGCGCAGCCGCCAGGTCCGGTCGCGCCAGCCGATGGCGGCCAGGCAGACCATCGCGGCTGCGGCTTGGACGGCCCAGGGAAACCAGCCGTCGAGCAGGGAGACGTTCATGGCGGGGAAGCGTAACCAGGCTTATCCCCTGGTCGGCTCATTTTCGTACTCGTGAGCGACCTTGGGGCAGGGCTGCGACAAAAGAAACACAGCCGTGTCGGCGGAGGGAACGGCACGGCGCCCGCGATCCGGGCTCGCGGGCGCCGCTTCGTGTGGCGTTCATACGCGCGATGTCGACGGTACACGTGCCGCCGCTACGCATGACGGCGACCACCGGCCGTATCCAGCACGCGTACCCGGGAGACATCTGTGACTCGCCGTTCCATACGACTGGCCGCCGCCCTCGGAGTTGTCGGGACCCTTGCCGGGGCCACCGTCGCACAGGCCTCCGGGCCTGCCGGGCCCGCCGCCAAGCACGTGCTCCTGATCTCCGTGGACGGGCTGCACCAGTCGGACCTGACCTGGTACATCCAGCGGCACCCGCAGTCGGCGCTGGCCCGGCTGGTGGGCGGCGGTGTGCAGTACGCGCATGCCCGGACCACCACGCCGTCGGACTCCTTCCCCGGTATGACCGCCCAGCTCACCGGTGGTGGGCCGGGCACCACCGGGGTCTACTACGACGACACGTACAACCACGCGCTGCTGCCTGCCGGCACCACCGACTGCAAGGGCGCCAAGCCCGGTGCCGAGGTGGACCTCACCGAGGACCTGGACAGGAACAAGGCCTCCATCGACGCCGGCCAGGGGCTCACCGGCCTGCCGGGCAGCATCCTGCGGATGACGGAACAGCCGCAGAACCTGCTCGACCCCGGCAAGCTGCCGGTCGACCCCAAGACCTGCAAGCCGGTCGCCCCGCACTCGTACCTGCAGGTGAACACGGTCTTCGAGGTGGCCCGCAAGGCGGGACTGCGCACCGCCTGGTCGGACAAGCACGCCGCGTACGACATCCTCAGCGGACCGTCGGGCACCGGCATCCAGGACCTGTTCGCCCCGGAGATCAACAGCAACGCGCCGGGATATCCGGCCGGCGGTGACTGGACCACCGACAACAAGGCCACCGAGCAGTACGACCACTACAAGACGCAGGCCGTACTCAACGAGATCGACGGCTACGACCACAGCCGTGCCCACAAGGTCGGCACCCCGGCGGTCTTCGGCCTGAACTTCCAGTCGGTCTCCACCGCCCAGAAGCTCCCCACCTCCGAGGGCCTCAAGGGCGGCTACCAGTCCAGGGGCGTCCCCGGGCCGCTGCTGCGCAAGAACCTGGACTTCGTCAACGGAGAGGTCGGCGCGCTGGTCCAGGAGATCCAGGCCAAGCACCTGGGCTCCAGCACCACCGTCATCCTGTCCGCCAAGCACGGCCAGTCGCCGACCGACCCGGCCGCGCTGAACCGGGTGGACGACGGCCCGCTGCTCGACGGGCTCAACGCCGCCTGGAAGAAGCTGCACCCGAAGGCGGGCGACCTGGTCGCGCACTCGGTGGACGACGACGGCATGCTGCTGTGGCTGAACGACCGCTCCCAGGCGGCCACCGACTTCGCCAAGAAGTACCTGCTGGCGCAGAGCGGCAAGGGAACCGACATCAACGGCAAGCCCAAGGCCTTCAGCCGCGGCGGCCTCAGCACGGTGTACGCCGGAGCGGACGCGGCCCGCTACTTCGGGGTCAAGGCCGGTGACGCCCGGGTGCCGGATCTGTTCGGCATCGCCCGGTACGGTGTGGTCTACACCGGTGGCACCAAGAAGATCGCCGAGCACGGCGGCGCCCACGCCGACGACCTCGACGTCCCGCTGGTGATCTCCGGCGCCCGCACCCCGTCCGGTGTGCGCAAGGCGCAGCCCGTCAGGACCGCGCAGATCGCGCCGACCATCCTGGCCCTGCTCGGCCTGGACCCGAACGCCCTGCAGGCCGTCCAGCGCGAGCACACCGAGGCACTGCCGGTGCGGTGAACCGGTGCCCCTCGCGGCACGTACCGTGATGTGACGCACGACGCGCCGTAGCTTCCCGTACCCCGGGGTACGGGAAGCTGGGGAACGGCCGCTCGGCCCCCGGTCCGGGTGAGCGGACCGGACCTTTGCGTAACCGTGCAACAATGCGGCTGGCCCACCACGGAATCGCTGGGCTGCGGGACCGCGGACTAAGGGAGGGCGCGTGGGGTCTTCACCCATGGTGAAGCGGCGCAGGAACACCGAACTGGTACTGATACTCGGTGCCATAGCGCTCGGCATCTTCGGCTACGCCAGCGCGGCACTCGCACTGAACGACTCGGTACCCAGCGGGCTCTACCTCGTCGCCGTCGTTCTCACGGCACTGGCCCTCGGAGCGCACTTCGCGGTACGCCGCTTCGCTCCGTACGCGGATCCGCTGATCCTGCCGGTCGCGGTGATGCTCTCCTCGATCGGTCTGATGCTGATCGGCCGCCTGGACATCAGCTACAAGGTCGAGTACCCGAAGTCCTTCGCCCCGAAGACATCCGGCCAGCTCATGTGGCTGGTGATCTCCATGGCGATGTTCATCGGGATCATCATCTTCCTCAAGCACCACCGCGTGCTGCAGCGCTATGCGTATGTGCTGATGACGGTCGCCCTGGTGCTGCTGATCGCGCCGGTGTTCTCGCACGCTGACACCTACGGCGCCAAGCGCTGGATCCAGCTGCCGGGGGCGACCCTGGAGCCGGACGAGTTCGTCAAGGTCGCCATCGCCGTCTTCTTCGCCGCGTATCTGACCGTCAACCGTGATGCGCTCGCACTGGTCGGACGCAAGGTGTGGGGCATCAGCCTGCCGCGCGGCCGCAACCTCGGGCCGGTCATCGCGGTGTGGGCGATCAGCCTGCTGGTGCTGGTCTTCGAGAACGACCTGGGCACCTCGCTGATCTTCTTCGGCGTGTTCGTGATCATGCTCTATGTCGCCACCGAGCGCACCGGATGGGTGGTCGTCGGCCTGCTCATGGCGGTGGCGGGAGCCGGAATCGTCGGCTCCACCTCATCCCACGTCGTCGGCCGTGTGGTGGCCTGGCTGCACCCGATGGACATCTTCCTGCCGGCCAACCAGCGCCCGGCCGGTCTGGTCTCCGATCAGGCGGCGCAGGCGCTGTTCAGCTTCGGCAGCGGCGGCATCCTGGGCACCGGTCTCGGCCAGGGCCACCCGTGGCTGATCGGCTTCGCGGGGCAGAGCGACTTCATCCTCACCTCGGTCGGCGAGGAGCTGGGCCTGGTGGGCGTCACCGCCGTCCTGCTGCTGTACGTGCTGCTCGTCGAACGCGGACTGCGCACCGCGATCGTGCTCACCGACCCGTTCGGCAAGCTGCTGTCCGGCGGACTCTCGGCGGCCGTCGCCCTCCAGGTGTTCGTGGTCGCGGGCGGTGTCAGCGGTCTGATCCCGCTGACCGGTAAGGCGCTGCCGTTCCTCGCCTACGGTGGTTCGTCCGCCCTCGCCAACTGGCTGCTGATCGCCCTGCTGATCAAGCTGAGCGATGCGGCGGGCCGGGTCACCGAGGAGCAGAACAGTCCGGTCCCGTCGCTGGCTACCTCTTCTGAGGCGCTGACTGCTGTGGTGCCGAGAGCTGCTGGCTGAGCCAGCTGAACGCGGCCGGGAACTCGCTGGTCCACGTGCCGTAGTTGTGCCCGCCGGAGGCGAGGATCTCGGTCTTGACCCGCACCTTGCTGCCCTGTGCCGCGCGGGCGAACTGCTCGATGTAGAACGGCTGGCTGAACCGGTCCTGCTTGGACGTGGCGAGGAAGATCCCCACGTCGGCCTGGGAGTGCCTGACCATCTCGGTCGGGCTGTTGATGCGGCGCGTGTCGGCGTTGGACAGTACCGACGGATCGCCGGACAGCCGGTCGGGGTCGAGCGCGGCGCCCGCGCCGAACACCTTCGGGTATTCCAGCGGCAGTTGGGCGGCGCAGTAGCCGCCGGTGGAGAAGCCCATGACGCCCCACGCCTGCGGGCCGGGGAGGGTGCGGAACTTGTCCCTGATCAGGCTCGGCACATCGGCTGACAGCCAGGTGGCGACCTTGCGGCCCGAGATGTCCGCGCAGTCGGTGTCGACGCTGCCCGGGTTGATCACCGGCATGGCCAGGATGAACGGATGCGCCTTGTTCTGGTCCACCAGGCGCTGGAAGGCGCCGGGCATCCCGCCGTGCTCCAGCCATGACTGCGGTGAGCCGGGCACTCCGTGCAGCAGCATCAACACCGGGAATTTCACGTTCCGGTTCTTGGGGTCGTCGTACTCCGGCGGTGTCCACACGATGACCTGGCCGGAGAGCTTGGAGTGCGCCCCGTGGAAGTACGTGTCCAGGATCCCGGTTCCGCTGCGGCTGAACTTCGCCTGGGAGGCGGGCGGTCCTGGCATGGCAGCGGCGTTGGCGTTGTTGTTCGTGCCCAACAGATCCGCCCAGGAGGCGTAGAGCCCGTAGCTGGTGTTGATCCACACGGCGACCACGGAGATCGCGGTCAGCTGGCAGAGGAGGATCATGACCAGCCGGGCCAGCCAGCGGAGCGGCTGCGGTCCGGGGATCCGGGACCACAGTACGAGGGTGGCGAGGACCATCAGTACTGTCGTGGCGATCAGGACGACGAAGAACAACGTGCCGGTGAGACTCACGACGTAGTAGACGGGTGGGAATCGGTTGACGTTCCGCCGGATTCCGGCGTTTCACGTGGTTGACGCACTGTTCACTGCCCGCTCGGCCACTCGTTACCGCATGCACCGCATGGGCATCCGGTCGGCGTCCGCCCGCACCCGGCGCGACGGCGTCAACAGAGGTGCGAGGGCACGGCTTTCCCCGAACGGGTTGGAAACAAGCCGGTGGGTCTATTAACGTTCGATAACGCAACGCCGAATCCCGCGCCGGCGCGTGGGAACCGGGGACCCATCCTCTGGGGTGAATCGAGCCTGCACCAGGGCCCGTAGGAGACCTTCCTGCTCCGAACCCGTCAGCTAACCCGGTAGGCGTGAAGGAAGGAAAGGAGTGCGCCAGCAGTGGCGTTCCAGCAGCCCGGCCCCGCGGAGTCCGACCCCGAAGAACCGCTCTTCGTCGTCTCGGCCGATCCGGCCGCGACTGACCCAGGTCGGCACCGGTTCCCCAAGCAGCGTTCCGTTTCGCGCGGTTCCACGGTCCTCGGCGTTGCCGCGATAGCCGCCGTCGGCGCGGGCGGAGTGGCCACCGCGCAGAGCAAGTCGCCGGTTTCGATTCCGGTCTCGGTCCCCGATGCGCCGCCGGAGATGGTGCACGCCGTCACCGGTCCGGCCGCCTCGACACCTCCGGCCGCCACCCGGACGGCATCGCTGGACGCGGGCGAGTCGCTGCGTACCCGGATCCTGGCCCAGGCGCAGTCGCAGCGGGCCGCCGCCGACGCCGCCGTACTGGACACGCAGCGCAGGGCCGCCGAGGAGAAGGCCGCCAAGGAAGCCGCCGCGCAGAAGGTGCGCGATGACGCGGCGAAGAAGAAGGCCGAGGAGGAGGCCCGTCGGCAGGCCGCCGCGGACGCCGCCGTCAAGGCCGACGCGGAGCGGGCCGCCCAACTCGCCACCGGCTACGGCAAACCCGTCACGTCCTACACGCCGACCGCCGGTTTCGGTGCGGCGAGTTCGCTGTGGGCCTCCGCCCACACCGGTCAGGACTTCGCCGCCCCGACCGGCACCCCCGTGATGGCCATCCACAGCGGGACGATCACCTCCGCCGGGTGGGCGGGCTCGTACGGCTACCGCATCGTGCTGACCCTCGATGACGGCACCGAGCTGTGGTACTGCCATCTGTCCTCGATGGTGAAGACGGGCGGCCAGGTCAGCACCGGTGAGGTCATCGGCCGGGTGGGCGCGACCGGCAATGTCACCGGCCCCCATCTGCACCTGGAGGTCCGTCCGGGTGGCGGTTGGCCGGTCGACCCGCTGCCCTGGCTGTGGGACCACGGCGTTTCGGTATAACATTCAACAAGAACACGTACTAAGCGCCCGCTAAGCGATGCGTGCGAGTGCGTGTCCATGAACTGCCGACGGCCCCGGTGCCATCCCCCGACACCAGGGCCGTCGGCGCACCACCTTCCCAGTGGCGCCGGTCGGCCTCAGTGGTGCCGGTCGGCGGCTATCCAAGAGGCGGCGGCGACCGCGCCCGCCGCAGTGAAGACCGCGGGCCAGGCGCCGACCTTCTTCGCCAGCGGGTGCGAACCCGCGGCGGCGGCCGCGTACAGCCCGGTCAGCGTGACGGCCGTCTTGAGCCCGGCCTTGCCGTTCCAGTCACGCGCGGCGAAGGCACCCGCCACCGCCAGCGCCGCGCCGCCCAGCGGACGCTTCTTGGTCCACCGCGCCACGCCGTACCCGCCGATGAGTCCGGTCGCCGCCACTACGGAACCTGGAATCCTGGCCATCCGTTCACTACCTCCCGTTTAAGGAACACCTGTGTAGTTCCCCTGTGTATGTAGTTCCTGAGACTAGCCCTGCCCGAAATGTCGGCGAGGGGGTGGTCAGAGGCGCTGATCATGCCGTCCGGCGATGCGGTCGCCGCGGTGGCGGCAGCCGCCACCGCGGCTGCCGTACGTGTGCTCATGGGACCCCCGTGCGAAGGTGCGCGTTCGCAAGCCAGGCCGGTGAACTGGTCTACGCAGACCACCAGTTCGGCTTCGACTCCAGTGAGGGGGTCTGACGGTGCCGGCGGGGGAGCGGTGACCGGGACCGGCCTGCACACCGCGCCGTACCCGCCCTACTCCAGATCGACGATGTCCTCGGCGTAGACCGTGGCGAGCGGCTGCGGCCCGACATACTGCTGGCAGTTGCACGGCCTCGGCTCGTAGTCGACCGGCTTCTTGTCCGCGTCCCAAGCCGTCGGCGCCTCGACGATCTCGTGGCACTTGCCCTGCTTGTCATGCTTGGCGAGGTGGTGCGTACATCCGCAGACCGGCTCCGGCGGCTTGCTCGCCGCACTCAACGCCTGCTGCTTGCGCTCCTCGGCCGCCAGCCGCTCCAACTTCCGCTTGTGCCGAGTCCGCAGAGCCCGCCGCGCATTCTCACTGGCCCAGCCGCCCCCGATGACGACCGCCCAGCCAACAACCCACCACGGAATTCCGGACATCGCTCCCCCTGTGTCGAATCCGGTGGGCATTATCCCGGCCTTCGCGCCCCCCACACCAAGCCGGCGCCGCGAACAGCGACTTAGGCTGCTGCCCATGATTCGCGCGGTGGTGTTTGACGTGGGCGAGACGCTGGTGGACGAGACGGCGGTCTTCGCGGGGTGGGCGGACTGGCTGGGCGTGCCGCGGCACACCTTCTCGGCGGTGTTGGGGGCCGCGATGGCGCGTGGGGAGTCGCAGCTTTCGGCGTTTCGGGTGTTTCGGGCGGACTTTGATCTGCGGGTTGAGGACCGGAAACGGGAGGCCGCGGGGGAGAGTTCCGGGTTCGGGGCCGATGATCTGTACTCCGATGTGCGGCCGTGCCTGGCCGAGTTGAAGCGGGCCGGGATCTGGGTGGGGATCGCGGGGAACCAGCCGGTGCGGGCCCATCAGGATCTGGTGGGGTGCGGGCTGCCGGCGGATTTGATCGCCACGAGCGACGGTTGGGGAGTGAGCAAGCCCGATCCGGCGTTCTACCGGCGGGTGGTGGCCGAGGCGCCGTGTGCGGCGCACGAGATCCTCTACGTGGGGGATCGGGTCGACAACGACGTCGTGGCGGCCAAGCGTGAAGGGCTCAGGGCCGGACTGCTGCGGCGCGGGCCGCACGGGTTCATAGAGCGGGGTCCCGACGGCGGCGCCGATGTGCGACTGGACGGCCTGGCGGAGTTGCCCGCCTGGGTCGCCGCGCAGGGCTGAGGTCAGCGGCCGTACGGGCCGTAGGGACCGGGGCCGTAGTACGGGGGCGGGACCTGCGGGCCGGGCCACTGGGGTGGCACCGGGGGGTGGATGGCGTACGCCGCCTGGGCCAGGAGGGGTTGGGCCAGCGCCTTGCGCTGCCACATGTGGTGCAGCAACTCCTGCTCGCGGGTGGTGAAGTCGGGGTCGGCGTCTCCCCTCTCGGCCCGGGCGCGGAGGAAGGCGAGCGAGGTCGCGAACGACTGGTACTCCCGGACGGCGCGGGCGTCGGCCGGACCGCGGGCGCGCCGGGCCAGGTCGCGGGCGAGCTTGCGGGCCTTCATCGAGGAGAGGGCGAGCGGTTCGAGCGGGGAGAGCCAGCCCGCCATCGCGTAGACCGGCAGCTGCGCGCGGATCGTACGCAGTTCGTTGCCCCGCGACCAGACCGCGAGCCAGGCGAGCAGGGTGAAGACGGGGACCATGAAGGCCGCGTAGATCAGCAGGAAGCCGAACCGGCCGAGCGACGACGAACCGTTCCATATGCCGTGCAGCAGCATGGCTATCGCCCAGCCGCCGAGCGGGGCCAGCCAGCGGCGTGCCTGGCCGCGGCGGCTCATCGCGGCGATGCCGAAGCCGACGCCCGTCATGCTGGTGAACAACGGATGCGCGAACGGGGACATGATCACGCGGATGAAGAACGTGGCAATGGTGGTGGATCCCAGGCCGGTTGAGCCGAGCACCTGGTCCTCACCGAAGGCGTTGCCGATGTAGAGGATGTTCTCGGTGAACGCGAAGCCGGTCGCCGTGATCCCCGCGACGACCACTCCGTCGACGATGCCCTGGATATCGCGGCGGCGAAAGAGGAAGAGCAGCAGGACGGCCGTGCCCTTGCAGGTCTCCTCGACCAGCGGGGCGACGAACGTACCGCCCCAGGTGTCGCTCTCGCTGGGGTTCGAGGTGAACGTCGTGGTCAGCAGATGTGTCGCGAAGCTGTTGGCGAGGAGCGCGACGAGAGTGGCGGCGCAGGCACCCCAAGCGAAACAGAAGACCAGGTTCCGCCAGGGCTGCGGTTCCACACGGTCGACCCACAGAAACGTTCCGACCAGGAGCGGAACCGGCAGGATGGCGAGCGCGACGCCGACCAGGAAGCCTTCGGTGCCGGTCTGTTGGCGGACTATCGCCAAGATGACCAGACCGCACAGGGCGAGCAGCGCGATCAACGCCCCGGCACGCAGCGCCTTGCTCTCCCCGAACGCGCGGCGCGGCTTGTAACGCCAGCGCTTGGGCAGCGCGAACTGCGGTTGCTGCTCGTAGTAGGGGACCGGGTACGTGCCCTGGCCGTGCTGGGCGGGGGCGGCGTTCGCCGGGCTCGTTCCCGGCACCGTGTAGGCCGGGCCGGTGGGCCCGTACCCGTTCGGCCCGGTGTGCTGGGATCCGGAAGGACCGGGCGAATGCGGGTGCGAGTACACCCGTCGAGACTAAGGCCGAACGGCGGGTACGCGCGACGTCGCCCCGGGACTGGGAAGCGAGTGGCCTCAGCGGCCTCAGCGGCGCGTGAAGATCAGGTCATGGACGACATGGCCCTTGTCCAGACCCTGTCGCTCGAACTTCGTCATCGGCCGGAAGTCGGGGCGGGGCGCGTAGCCGTCGTACGCGTTGCGCAGTTCCGGCTCGGCGCTGAGCACCTCCAGCATCTGCTCCGCGTACGGCTCCCAGTCGGTGGCGCAGTGGAAGGTGGCACCGGGGGCGAGACGGGAGACCGCCAGCGAGACGAACTCGGGCTGGATCATCCGGCGTTTGTGATGGCGGGCCTTCGGCCACGGGTCGGGGAAGAAGACGCGCAGGCCCGCGAGCGAGCCGGACGGCAGCATGTCGCGGAGCAGGATGATCGCGTCGCCGTTGGCCACCCGGATGTTGGACAGGCCGTTCTGTTCCGCGAGGCAGAGCAGATGGCCCTGGCCAGGTGTGTGGACGTCCACCGCGAGGATTCCGGCGGCCGGGTCGGCGGCGGCCATGTCCGCGGTCGCGTCGCCCATGCCGAAGCCGATCTCCACCACGACGGGGATGTCGGCGGGGGCCACGGGGGTGCCGAAGAGTGCCGCCAGGTCGAGTGGGCTGCCGTCGATGTCCAGGCCCCACTGCGGCCACAACCGGTTGATCGCGTCGCCCTGCGCCGCGGTCACTCGGCCGCGGCGCGGATGGAACGTACGGATCCGCTGCTCGCGGTGAGCGTCCGGATGCGGATGCGCCGCCGGGCCGTTCGGGAACATCGGCTCGCGCGGCTTGCCCTCGCGGGCTGCGCGGCCGTTCTCGGCGTCGACGGTGGATGTGGGGGTGCGGGACTCAGACACAGTGCACCCAATTCTACGGGGACGCCGGAAGGAAACCCGGGGCGGTGAGGGGCGGGGCCGTGCCACCCCCGCGGGCAGCGTCTCTAGACCGTGCGCAGCGCCTCCATGGCTCGCCGTGCCACCTCCCGGCCGATCGGGAGGGACGCCGTGGCCGCCGGAGACGGTGCGTTCAGTACGTGCACGTACGGGCCGGAACCGGCGATGAGGAAGTCGTCGGCGAGCGTGCCGTCGCGCAGTACCGCCTGGGCGCGGACGCCCGAGGCGGCCGGTATCAGATCTTCCGGGCGCACATCGGGCAGCAGCCGCTGCACCGCCCTTGTGAACGCTCGCTTGGACAGCGAGCGGTGGATCTCCTCGATCTCGTACCGCCAGTGGCGGCGGGCGATCCGCCAGGTGCCGGGGAAGGCGGCGGTCTGCGCCAGGTCGCGCGGGTTGATCGTCCGCCAGCGGTAGCCCTCGCGAGCGAGGGCGGGCACCGCGTTGGGGCCGATGTGGACGCCGCCGTCCACGCCGCGGGTCAGGTGCACGCCCAGGAAGGGGAAGGCCGGGTCCGGCACCGGGTAGACCAGGCCGCGGACCAGATCCGCCGCGAACGGTGCCAGCTCGTAGAACTCGCCGCGGAACGGCACGATGCGCATGGCCGGGCGGAGACCCGCCAGCCGCGCGACGCGGTCGCAGTACAGGCCCGCGCAGTTCACCAGCACCTTGGCCCGGAACTGGGTGTCCGCCGCCGAGACGATCACCTCACCACCGCGCCGGGTGATCGCCCGCACCTGGTGGCCGTAGCGCAGGTCCGCGCCGGCGTCCTGGGCCAGGCGGGCCAGCGTCCGGGTCACCGCGCCGAAGTCGCAGATGCCCGTGGTGCCGACGTGGATGGCCGCGATGCCCCGCACATGCGGCTCGTATTCCACTATCTGGGACGGCCCCAGTTCCCGCACCGGAATGCCGTTCTCCCTGCCGCGCTGCACCAGGCTGTGCAGACGCGGCAGTTCGGCGCGCTCGGTGGCGACGATCAGCTTTCCGGTCACCTCATGCGGAATGTCGTACTCGGTGCAGAACTTGACCATCTCGGCCGCGCCCTGCACGGCGTACCGCGCCTTGAGCGATCCAGGTCGGTAGTAGATCCCGCTGTGGATCACCCCGCTGTTGCGGCCGGTCTGGTGCTGGGCCGGGGCGGGCTCCTTCTCCAGCACCGTGACGCGCGTGCCGGGGGCGCTACGCGTGATCGCGTACGCCGTGGACAGGCCGATGATCCCTCCGCCGATCACCAGCACGTCGCATGCGTTCGCCATCGCGTCACCTTCTCGGCTTGCGCCGTTTCCCGGCTTGCGCCGTTGCCGACTGGACATCCCCATCATGGACTGGCCCACTGACAGGCCACACAAACCGTCTTCCCACCCACCCGCCCTTTTCCACGGGCCCCGGCACCTTGTTCCGGGAGTTGCGTCCCCGGGGCTTGGACGGGGGCGCCCCTGAGCCCCGGGCGGGGCTTGGACGGGGGCGTCCCGGGGCCCCGGGGCGGCGCTTCGCCCCTGCACCCCGGTGGGGGCGTGCTTGTGCGTTGGCGGGGGTGCGCCGCGACGCCCCGGTGGGGTGAGCCTGTGCACCCGGGCGGGGCTGTGCCCCTGCACCCCGCTGGGGCTGCCGTGCCCGGACGAGGCTGGGCCTCGGTGCTCAGCCGGCTGTCCCCAGGGCGCGGTCGCGGGGCTGCGTCCTGCGTTGTTACGGGGGGCGTCCCGTGTCCCAGCCGTACCCGTTTCACGGGGGCGCCGCCGCGCCCGTGGCGTCGTGTCCCGGAGCGCCGGGGCGGGACTGCTGCCCTTACCCCCGGCGTCGCAGTCGGGCTCGGCGCCGCGCAGCGGCGAGTGCTCCCGTGGCGCGGATCGGTTCCGGCGGAAGCCCCTAGGCGGGGGCCGCCAGGAGGGGGCGGGCTCGTTCTCTCAGTTCGGCTACGCGTGGTTCGTCGCCGTACGGCTCAAGGCGGTGCAGTAGGTCGCGGACGTACTCGGTGGTGCGGGCGGAGGAGATGCGACCGGCGACCTCCACCGCTCGTACGCCTGCCGCGCAGGCCGCGTCCAGGTTTCCGGACTCCAGTTCAGCGACGGCGGAGACGACCAGGCGCAGACCGTGGGAGCGGACGAAGTCCTCGGTCGGGCGGGACAGCGCGGTCTCGGTGAAGCGCCGGACCTGCCTGGGCACGCCCAGATCGCTGTAACACTCGGCGGCGTCGGCGGCCAGCCGGTCGTACGAGTAGAAGCCGAGCCACGCCGGGTCCGGGTCGCCGTCCCGCGCCCGCTCCAGCCAGCCCTCGGCGGCCGACAGCGCCGCCCCGCACGCCTGCGGGTCGCCCGCCTTCGCGTGGGCGCGGGCCTCGACCAGGTGGAAGAAGCTCATCGTGCGGGCCGTCGCCAGGCCCCTGTTGCGCTCCAGCGCGGCCTGTGCCAGGTCCACGCCCTCGTCGGCGAAGCCGCGGTAGATCGCCTGCAGGCTCATGGACGCCAACACATAGCCGCCGAGCGGCACATCAGCCGCCGCGCGGGCGAGCCGCAGCGCCTGGATGTAGTAGCGCTGCGCGGCCTCCTGCTGGCCGGTGTCGAACGCCATCCACCCGGCCAGGCGGGTCAGTTCGGCGGTCGCGCCGAACAGCGAGCGCCCCACGTCGTCGCTGTACGAACCGAGCAGCAGCGGTGCCGCCTCCACCCGCAGGCACTCCGGCACCATGCCGGAACGCCAGTCTCCGCCCCCGTACTTGGAGTCCCAGCGGCGGGCGTCGTCGGCGGCCTCGCGGAGCTTGCCCACATCCGCGTGGCCGACCTTCGCCGCGCCGGAGTCCGTCAACTCCCGTGCCACAGAACCATCCGCGGGGGTGATCAGCCAACGGGAGGCCGGGGTGGCGTACGCGGTCACCGCGAAGGAGCCGGTCAGGAAGTCGCGGCGGCCGGCGAGGTCGAGGCGCCACAGGTCGGTCGCCGACTTCACCGCCTCGCTCACATCGCGCGGGAAGGCGAGCCCCACCTCGGGCGCCGGATCCGCGTCCGCGAGGCCGATCTCATGCAGCGGCACCGGGCGGCCGAGCTTGCTGCCGATCGCCGCGGCGATCAGATGCGGCGCGGCCCCCTGCGGCACCATCCCCTTGGCGACCCAGCGGGCCACCGATGTCTTGTCGTAGCGAAGCGTCAACCCCCGTTGCGCTCCGAGGTCGTTGACCCTGCGCGCGAGCCCCGCGTTACTGATCCCGGCCAGGGCGAGCATGGTGCCGAGTTTCTCGTTCGGCCCGCGGTGTTCCCTCGTCATGCGCACTCCTCGTCCCGCTCGCCGCCCCCTGCAACGCGGGCCGCGGACCGCGTTACCCCCTGGCCGCCGGGGTCCTGCGACCGCCGGCGCCCGTCGCAGGGCATGGGCCGAGCCCCGAGCTGCCGGGACGCCCGCTCCTCGGGTACACCCAGCGTAGTTCGCCGGATCCCGACCGTTAAGAGGAGTTGTCCCGGATGGCGAGATTCCTGCGCCGCACTGGTGTACGTGCTCCCGGAGTGTGTGGCTGTGCGCCTGTCTGTGCGCTCTGTGCGGATCGAGGTGATCGCGCTTGCATGGGGCCGTGGGTCGGCCTGCCGTCGAGACTGCGGCTTCGGTTTTGTCGGTGGTGGGCCAGGGGACACCGCTGCCTCATTCCCCGCGGGTGGCGGAATCGGTCCGGGAGGCGTGCCGACGCCTCCCGGACTGAGCGTTGGGCCCGGGCGCGGTGCGAGGAATGGCCGCGCGATTGTGGCGCGAAATCGCCGGTTTGGGGATTGCGGGTGCGGGGCACTGAGACGGGCTGCCCGTTCCGGACCACGGAGGGGGAGGCCCGGGGCGGGCAGCCTCTACCCGGCGTCGCACCGCACCGCGGCACTTGACGGCCTGGCCGGGGCGTCCACCCTGGGCGCCCAGTGGTCCTCCGGCACCCCGCCGTATGCCCCGGGCGCGGCCACGCCGTGCGGCAGGCGGCCTGCGCGGCAGGGGCGGGGGCTGTGCGGTACGGCCGACGCGGTACGGGACACGGCTGGCGGCGAGCGGAACGCGGCCCGCGCCATGCGGCACGTGGCCTGCGGCATACGCCGACTGGCATACGACAGACAGAACATAACGCCCATATCGCCATATGGCCCGCATCGGCGGCGCGGGACGGCGCTTCGCCATGCTCCCGTACGCCCCCTGACGCTCCACTCCGTGGCAGCATGTTCCCAGAGCAGAGCCCTGACGTTCCCCGAACGGAGATCGGGCGGGGCTGTGATGGAGCGGCAGTTCGCCGTGGTGCGAGGCCAGTTGTCCACAGCCGGTGGAGGCTGCGATGCGGTGGTTGGTGGGTTGGAGCAGCGCCGTAGCGCGATCATCCGTCGTCGCGGGCCGGACCCTGCTGCCGGTCGGCGGGCAACTCCTGTGGGGCGACCCGGATCCTCTGTGGGCGGTCGGCGACTGGCGCCCCGACGAGATCCGCGTCATCACGGCCGACCCGACACGCCCGGGCGGCAACGGCGCCTACGGCGCTTACGGTTTCAACTCCGTGCAGCGCAACGGCGGCCCGGTATCAGCGCGCCTCGCCGTACTCGGCCGGTGTGTCGCGAGCGACGACGAACTGCGCATAGGGCTCTACGCGGCGCGCGGCGGCGCACTGCGCCATCTCACCATGTGGGCGGGCAGCTACACCGCCGTGCTCCAGATCGGCCGCCGGACCACGGTCGTCGCCGACCTCGCCGGTGTCCGCCCGGTCTTCCACACCCCGTGGGCGGGCGGCACCGCCTACGCCACGGCCGCGCTGCCGCTGGCCGACCTCGTCGAGGCGGGCCTCGACGTCACCCAACTCGCCGCCCAACTCGCCTGCCCCGACTCGCCGGAGGCGCTCGGCAACGGCACGCCGTACCAGAACGTGCGCCGGTTGCCGCCCGGTCACGCGCTCATCCTGCGTGAGGGCGTTCCGGAGGTCACCGGGTACGAGCCGCATGCCTCCCTCGCCGTCGGCGCGTCCCGCTCCGTCACGGACGCCGAGCAGGCGGTCGCCGGAGTGCGTGACGCGCTGGTCGAGGCGGTACGGGCCCGGCTGGCCCAGCCGCGCTTCGTACCTGAACCCGGTGACGCGCCCGCGCCCGGGATCGGCGCCGACCTGTCGGGCGGCAGCGCGTCGGCGACCCTGGCGCTGCTCGCCGCGGGTCTGCCCGGTATGCCGGGGATGCCGATCGGGCTGGGCGCGCAGGCCGGGCAGCGGCTGCTGGCCGTCACGTTCAACGACCTGGCCACCGGCGGGGAGCAGGGGCGCGACGCGGAGCTGGAACGGGCCCGCAGAATGGCGGCCGACCCCCGACTGCACCATGTCGTGGTGCCCGGCGGTGCGGAGTCCCTTCCCTTCGCCGACCTGCTGGACAGCGGTCCGCTGACCGACGAACCGGGGCCCGCGCTGATCACCGCGGAACGGCACCGGCGGCGCCTCGCGGCGGGCGGCGCCGACCACTTCATCGGCCAGGGGGCGCGCCATGTCCTGGACGCGCATCCCGCGCGCCTCGCCGACCTGCTGCTGGACCGGCACCGGCGCCATCTGCTCCGCCCCGCCGCCGCGTTGGCGAGGGCGGAGGGGGCTTCGGCGCGGTCCGCGTTCGTACCGCTGACGTTGTACCGGGCGGCCCGGCGGCTGGCCCGCACTCCTTATCAACAGGGTGTGGAAGACGCGGCGGGCCGACTGCTGGAGCGGCGCTTCGACGATGTCGGCGCGGGCGGCCTCACGGCGTCGCTCGCGGCGCTGACCTGGTGCCGCCCTGGTCCCGCCGCGCGCTGGCTCACCGGAGAGGCACTGGCCGAAGTATCGATTCGCTTGTCCGACGCGGCGGCCCGGCCCGGTTCTGTCGGCCGTCCCGGTGAGCGGCGGGCCCGCGCCGCGCTCACTCGCGCCGCGGCTGACCTGAGGGTTTTCGAGCAGGCCGTCGAGGTGCGCAGTCAACGGCTGCACGCGCCGTACCTCGACAACCAGGTGGTACGCGCGGCCCAGGCACTGCCCGAGTCGATGCGGGTGCGGCCCGGTGCGCGGGCCGCCGTGCTGCGGGCGGTCCTGGCCGGAGCGGGGGTTCGCGACCTGCCGCCGGGGTGGGGCGCGACGACGAACGCCTCCGGCGCGGTACGGGTCGGGTTGCGCGCCGCCGTGGACGACCTGATGGACCTCTTCAGCGCGCCGCTGCTGGCCGACGCGGGGCTGGTCGACGCGCGGGTGGTACGGGGTGCGCTGCGCGCGGCGGCCGACGGGGAGCCGTTGCCGTTGGACGGCCTGGGGGAGTTGGTCTGCACGGAGGTCTGGCTACGGCGGCTGCTGGCGCGGCGCGGATCGTGCTGGACGGGCCCCGACGCGCCGGGGGCACTCGCGTTGGCGTTCAGGGCGATTTCGTTGCCGCCGCCTCTTTAGGCGGCCGCTCGCGCTGGGCGGTGGTCGGGGGTTTGTCCCGCCCGCCCACTGCGGTCGGCCTGCGGGCATCGTTGCGCGCGGCTGGCTGCGGGTACGGGTGTGCTCTTGCGCTGCGGACGGGTGGGGAATTCCCGCCCGCCCACCCGTTGCCGTTGGTCCTTGGTCGCCGTTGCGCGAGATTGCGTGTCGGTGGGTGCGTGTTCCTGCGCTGCGGTTTTGTGGGTGGGAGTCTCCGTTGCCGTCTGCTGTGGTCGACGATGCGCGCGGCTGGCTGTGGGTACCGGGGTGTGCCGGGGTGTCTTCGCACTCCGGGTTTCGCTTCGCGGTTGCGGTGCGTCGCGGGGGCGCTGCGGGGACCCCGGCACACCTCCTCGTATGGGCTGCAGCGCTGCGAGTGAGTGGGAAACCAGCCGCGGCCGAAGCGGATCCGCAGACCGAAACGTGCAATCGGGCTGGGTCGGAGGAAAATCCAAACGTCCGCGCGAGCGAACCAGTGGAGAATGAACCGTGCGGTATCTCATCCTCGGTACGACGGAAGTCGCCGGAACACCCCTGGCGGGCGCCCGGCTGCGCGCCATCCTCACCGCCCTCGCGCTGCGCGCGGGGCGGCCCGTCGCGGCGTCCGTGCTCATCGGTGAGGTGTGGGGCGGCGACGAGCCCGAGGACGCCCATGGCGCGCTGCAAGCGCTGGTGTCCCGGCTGCGCCGGGCGCTCGGCCGGGACGAGGTCGCCTCCGGTCCGGCCGGCTACGTGCTGCGTGCCAAGCCCGAGGACGTCGACCTGTTCGTGTTCGAGCGCCTGACGAAGGACGGCGGTGCCGCGCTCGACGCGGGCAATGCGGCGGCCGCCGCGACCGCGCTGGACGAGGCCCTGGCGCTCTGGCGCGGCCCGGCGCTCGCCGACCTTCCGGACCGTACCGCCGCTGCCCGGCCGGAGGCCCTCCGGCTCACCGCCCTGCAGCGGCGCGCCGAGGCGTATCTGGCGCTCGGGCGCGCCGCGGACGTCCTGCCGCAGGCGCAGGAACTGGTGGCCGAGCACCCGTTGAACGAGCCGTTCCATGCGCAGTACATCCGCGCGCTGCGCGCGGTGGGCCGTACCGCCGACGCCCTCGCGGCGTACGAGCAGGCCCGCCACGTCCTCGCCGACAGCCTGGGCGCCGACCCCGGCGCCGAACTACGCGCACTGCACGCCGAGTTGCTGAATCCCCCGCCACTCGCTCCGGCGAGTCCTCCCGCCGCCGCTCCGCCGCCGGCCGCGTCCCGGCCCGCACCGGAGCGGTCGCAGGAGCCGCCCGCGGGCGCGCCGCCGTCCGCCGAGTCGCTGCCTGAGGCGCCCGCGCAGAGCCGCCTACCGCACGGCAACCTCCGTACCCGGCTCACCAGCTTCGTCGGGCGCGAGGACGACCTGCGGTCGATCCGTGCGGACATGACCCGGCACCGGCTGGTGACCCTGGTCGGTGCGGGCGGTTCCGGAAAGACGCGGCTGGCGGAGCAGGCCGGAACCGAGCTCGCGACCGCGTACCCGGACGGGGTGTGGGTCGCCGAACTCGCGCCCGTCGCGAGCCCGGGCGGGGTCGCCCGCGCCGTACTCAACTCCGTCGGCCGCAGCGACACCACCGTGCTGACCGCGGCGGTGCCCGTCGCCGAGCCGACCGAGCGGCTGCTCGAACACTGCGCGCAACGCCGCATGCTCTTGGTACTCGACAACTGCGAGCATGTCATCGGCGCCGCCGCCCGCACCGCGGAGGCGCTGCTCGCCCACTGTCCGGGCGTGACCGTGCTGGCGACCAGCCGTGAGCCGTTGGGCGTGCCGGGCGAGGCGGTACGTCCGGTGGAGCCGCTGCCGCCGCCGCCCGCGCACCGGCTGTTCGCCGAGCGCGCCGCCGCCGTCCGCCCGGGGTTCGCCGTGGACGCGGACCTTCCGGCGGTCGCGGAGATCTGCCGCCGACTCGACGGGCTGCCGTTGGCCATCGAACTCGCTGCCGCCCGGCTGCGGATGCTCACCCCACGCCAGATCGCCGACCGGCTCGACGACCGCTTCCGCCTGCTGACCACTGGCAGCCGCACCGTACTGCCGCGCCAGCAGACACTGCGGGCGGTGGTCGACTGGTCCTGGGAACTGCTCGACGACCGTGAACGGACCGTGCTGCGCCGCGTCTGCGTCTTCTCCGGCGGCTGCACCCTCGCCGCCGCCGAGGCGGTGTGCACCGATGGTACGGAGATCCGCGACACGGACGTCCTCCACCTGATCGGGTCGCTGGTCGACAAGTCACTGCTGGTCGCCGATGAGTCGGCCGACGGGGTGCGGTACCGGTTGCTGGAAACCATTCAGGAGTACGCGCGGGCGCGCGCCGCGGAGCATCCTGAGGAGTCGGCCGCCACCGCGCGCCGCCACGCCGCGTACTTCCACGACTTCGCACAGACCGCCGCTCCCCTACTGCACACCCGGGACCAACTGCCCTGGCTGGACCGGCTGGAGACGGAGCTGGACAATGTGCGTGGCGCGCTGGAGCGTGTGATCGCCGAGGGGGATGAGGAGACGGCGCTGGCGATGGCGGCCGCGCTCGGCTGGTTCTGGTGGCTGCGCAACTACCGGGATGAGAGCATCGTGTGGCTCCGGCGGATAGCCGCGCTGGGCGAACCGCCCGAGGACCCCGCCGACCCGCTGGGCTGGTCGCGGATGGACCTGCGGCTGATGCTGTTCTTCATCAGCGCCGACCAGCCGTCGGGGATGAGCGCCGACGAGCTCAATGCGACGGCCAGGCGGATCAGCGAGCTCTATGCCAAACCGGGACCGCACGGCGCGCGTTTTCCCGGGCTGTTGTGGCCGTTCGCTGGATTTCACCTGGGCAGGCAGAAGGACATGCGGGCGCTGACCGACGCGATGGTCGCGACGTGCCGCAAATATGGCGGGGATTGGGAGATCGCATGCGGGCTGATGTTTCGCATGCACGTGATCATCGATCTGCCCGGCGGACTGAACATCGCCGATGGCGACTGGGCGGAGCTGACGGAGCGCACCGAACGGGTAGGGGACCGGTGGCTGCTCGCCCAGGCACACGGCGCGAGCGCCGAACTGGCCACCGCGCGCGGCCAGTACGCCACCGCGCGTGCTGACTACGAGGCGTCCATGCGGCTGTGTGAGGAACTCGGGGCGCGCGCCGAGATCCCCTTCCTGGTCGCCAGGCTGGCGGAGCTCGCCACCCGCGAGGGCGATGACGAGTTGGCCGTGAAGCTGCTGGAACGGGCGGAGCGGGAGGCCGATCACTACGGCATCTGGGATGGCCGTACCTATATCCGGTGTGTGCAAAGCAGTATTGCGATACGGGCGGGCGAGCTGGCCAGGGCCCGTGAGCTGTGCGGTCTCGCCCGCACTGAAGCGGAACGGGGCACGCCGCCGCCGATGTTCAACGTCTTCCTCACCGGCCTGGACGGCGATGTGCTGGCCGCCGAAGGCAGGCCGCGAGAGGCGCTGGACGCGCTGCGGAGTGCTCTGCGCGAGGGCCTCGCGACGCACTGTCCCGAACCGCTGCTCGCCTCCATCGCGGAACGCTCCGCTGCCGTCCTGCTGGAGCTGGGCCAACCCGCCGATGCGGTACGGGTGATGGGCGCGGCCGCCGCGGCGCGTGGATCGCTGTCCCGCTCGGTGCCGGAGGAAGCCTTGGCGGCCCGGGCCAGCGGCGAAGCCCGCGCCGCGCTGGACGACCGGGCGTACCAGGCCGCCTACGCGGACGGCCTGCGCCGCACCCTGGCCGAGGCCGCCGACCTGCTGGACGGCGTCACCGGCAACTGATCCTCGACCGCGCCCAGTCCGCGAGATCCAGGAACGGCCCGCTGCCCGCGTCCTGTACGACCAGCCGTAGCGTCTTGTACCCGGTCACGTCGGCGTGTACCGGCACCGGACCGCTGTCCGGGGTGACCACGCCCGAGGCGTACAGCTGGGTGCCGTCGCCGTAGACCGAGAAGCGGACGGCGCCGGTTCCGGCAGAGAGGTCGTCCAGCCCGGCCAGCGCGTCGTACGAGGTGCAGGCGCGGTTGAGATCGATCACGACGGACGAGGGGGCGTGCACGCTCACACCGTCCGGGTAGCTGGTGCCGTCCATCCTCAGGTCGTGTCGCCGCCAGAGCCAGTTGAACGCGTCGGGGCGGACCGTCGGCTCCGTGCCGTCCCCGAAGACGCTCAGTGGCAGCCGGTTGAGCTGGTAGACCGCCGGGGCAGCGGGCGGGGGCGGCGTGGGCTTCGGGGTGGACTTGCGGGTGGGCTTGGGCGGTGGCGTCGGCCGGGTCGCCGGTGGGGTGGGCGTCGGGGTCGGCTTGGGCGGTTGCGTCGGCCGGGGCGAGGGTTTCGGCGGCGCCGCGGGGGCCGGGGCGGGCGGCGGCGTACTGGGCCTGGGGGTCGGGGCGGGGGCCGCGAACGGCGGAGGGGACGGCTTAGGTCGCGGTACGACGGGCGCGGCCGACACCGGCAGCTTGGCCTCCGGCTTCGGTGTGTGCTGGTCGTTTCCGAGCAGGACGGCGGCGAGCGCCACCCCGCCCGCCGCGACCACCACGCCCGCGGCGATCCCGATCTTCGCGGGCATCCCCACGCCCTCCGCCGCGGCACCGCCCGCCGCACCACCGGAGCCCGAAGCCCCGCCCGCGCCCGCCGCCGCGCCCGCACCGGCGGCGGCGCCCGCACCGGCCGCGGCGATACCGGCCGCCTTGGCGATGTAGGCCGTGGCGAACCACCCGATCGTGGCAACCGGCAGAAGGCCCTTCAGACACGCGTTGACATCGGCGAGGTCCGCCGCCGCGGCACGGCACTTCCCGCACGCTTCGAGGTGCTTGCGCAACTCCCGGTCCGCACGCAGCCGCAGGCCGCCGCGAGCGTGCGCACCGAGCCGGTCCGCGTGCCGGGCGCACTCGCCCTCGGTGGTCAGCGCGGCACTCACATGTGCCTGCAGATACGCCTGGCGCAGCCCCTCACGGGCCCGGTGCGCCAGCACCGCCGTGGCGTTGGCGGTCAGCCCCAGCAGCGGGGCGATCTGGCTGGGCGACTCCTGCTCCACCGCCGTGTGCCACAGCACCGCCTGCCAGCGCTCGGGCAAGGTCTTGAAGGCCTTGACGGCGAGTGTCTGTTCAGCCTCGTGCATGGCCCGCACATCGGCGCCGAGGTCCGTTCCGGCGCCGAACGCACCGCTCTCGCCGCTGGCGGACGCACCCGCGGTACTGATCGCGAACACCGCGAAGTCCTCGACCAGTTGCTCCCGTTTCGCGGAGCTTGTCCAGGACGCCGCCACCCGCCGCACCGTCGTCAGCAGATACGCCCGCACCGCCGCGTCCGGCCCGGCCCCACCCCGCACGGCTTGCAGGGTGCGGGCGAACACCTCGCCGGTGAGGTCCTCCGCGGTGTAGGCGTCCCGGCAGCAGCCACGGGCGTAACGGCGCACCGCATCGGCGTGCCGCCGGTACAACTCCTCGTACGCGCTGTCGTCGCCGTCCCGCACCTGGGCGATCAACTCGGCGTCGGACGGCGGCAGATGCTCGCCGCCCGGTTGCTCGCGCTGCTGCGGTACGAACTCGTCGGCCGCGTCCTGCCCGCTCCCGGCCCACTCGGTGGCATCCGCCGCGCCCGTGGCGCCCGCTCCCGCGGGCGCCTGGCCGGGAACGCGCCGGTGCAGCCCGCGGCCAGGTCTGGCGGACTCGCCAGACCCACCGGCGGCACCTGAGCCACCACTCGCGTCGGGTCTGCCGGACTCCGCGCCGTCAGCGCCTCGTGAGTCGTCCCGTCCGTCAACGCCCATCGCGCAAGCTCCAGAACACGCCGATGCATCAAGCCACGGCCAAGGGTCGCACACCGAGGTGACGCACGCCCCCTGACTGGTACCGGAACCACCCGTCCGGGCAGACTTCCCGGTTCAGGCCCGAACGTTCACTCGTACCGGAACCGTGAGCGTCGGGCCTGGACCAGGCCGCCCACCCGAGCTGGCGCGACGGGCTGGGCCAACGGCGGACTACGCCGTACGTATCTGTGAACGCGACCGCAGCCCCTCCAACAGGATCTCCAGCAGCCGGGCCGAGGCGGCGGCCTGCTGCGCCGCGTCCGGTAGCGATGGCGCCGCGGTGGCGATCACCAGCAGCACATCGGCGACCGCCACATCGGGCCGCAACTCGCCCGCCGCACGGGCCCGCTCCACCAGCTGACCGACCACCGCGAGCAGCGCGGAGATGCCGTCGTCACCGTGCTCGCCGCCCGCCGACCGCTGCTCGACCCGCGACTCGACCGGTCCCGACTCGCGCTGCTGCGGGACCCTCGGCTCCGCGATCTCCGGCACGCCGGCCTCCACCCGCAGCACCTGAGGTGGCAGCAGCCGCCCGGCCCCGGAGGCGACCGACGTGCGAAGGAACCGCGACAGCGCGGCCCATGGATCGTCCTCCTGACCGAGCGCGGCACGCGCCTGCTCGGTCAGCCGGGCGGTCTCCTCCTGAGCGATCCGGCGTACCAGCACGTCCTTGCTGGGGAAACGCCGGTAGACCGTGCCGACGCCCACTCGGGCGCGGCGCGCCACATCCTCCATCGGCGCGCCGTAACCCAGCTCGCCGAAGACCTCGCGCGCCGCCCGCAGCACATGCTCCAGATTGCGCTGGGCGTCCACCCGCAGCGGCGCGCCCCTACCCCCCGTACCCCCCGTCGTCAGGCCGTGCGCACGTCCATGGGCACGGCCGTGTCCGTCACCGTCAGTGCTGATGGTCATCGCCCACTGCGGATCCTGAATATGCATATGTATCCCCCGGTTGTGACGTCTCCCCCCGGAGACTCCCCCAATGCGCCGCCGGAGCAGGGCTGTTGAGCGCCCCGACGACGTACCGCTGTACGAACATAGTTGAGCCCAAGTCAAGAATGAAGGGGGTAGTTCCGCCCGGACCGCCCCGATCAGGTACTTCCTCGGACTGCTTCCAGCATCGTACGAGCCTGTGCACCACCCATGGTCTCCCTGTGGACAACGCACTACCGGCCCTGTGGACAAAACACCGCTTGTCGGTGCGTCATGGGAGGGTGACAGAGCCAGCACGGATCCTGGTGGTCGGCGGCGGATACGTCGGCATGTACACCGCCCTGCGCCTGCAGCGGAAGCTCAGGCGCGGCGAGGCCGAGGTAGTCGTCATCTCACCCGACCCCTACATGACGTACCAGCCGTTCCTCCCCGAGGCGGCGGCCGGGTCCATCGCGCCCGCGCATGTCATCGTGCCGCTCCGTCGCGTCCTGCCCAGATGCCAGGTCGTGGTCGGCGAGGTACTCCGCATCGACCATGCGAAGCGGACCGCGTACGTCTGCACCCCCGCCACCCGGACCGAGGGCGGCGGCGACACCGAGCTGCGGTACGACGAGCTGGTACTCGCCCCGGGATCGGTCTCCCGCACCCTTCCGATCCCGGGTCTGGCCGAGTCCGGCATCGGGTTCAAGACCGTCGAGGAGGCCGTGGGCCTACGCAACCACGTGCTCGAACAGCTCGACATCGCCTCCTCCACCCGCGATGTCGAGGTCCGTGACGCGGCGCTGACCTTCGTCTTCGTCGGCGGTGGGTTCGCGGGCGTGGAAGCGCTCGGCGAGTTGGAGGACATAGCCCGCTATGCCACCCGCCACTACCACAACGTCGACGCCGACGACATGCGCTGGGTGCTGGTGGAGGCCGCCGACCGGATCCTGCCGGAAGTCGGCGAGGAGCTGGGCCGGTACGCGGTACGCGAGCTGCGCGGCCGCAATGTCGACGTCCGGCTGGAGACCCGGCTGACCAGCTGCGAGAAGCGGGTCGCCGTGCTCAGCGACGGCGCGCGCTTCCCCACCCGCACCGTGGTGTGGACCGCCGGGGTCAAGCCGCATCCGCTCATCGCCGCCACCGGCCTGCCGAGCGATCCGCACGGCAGACTGCGGGTCACCGCGGCCCTCCAGCTCGACGGCGCCGAGCACGCCTGGGCGGCCGGTGACGCCGCGGCCGTACCCGACCTCACGGCCGAGCAACCCGGCGCACAATGCGCCCCGAACGCCCAACACGCCGTCCGCCAGGGCAAAGTCCTCGCCGACAACATCATCGCCACCCTCCGCGGTAGCCGGCCCGAGGAGTACCAGCACGTCTCGGTCGGCTCGGTGGCCTCACTCGGCCTGCACAAAGGCGTCGCCCATCTGTACGGGCGCAAGGTCAAGGGCTACCCTGCGTGGCTCATGCACCGCGTCTACCACCTCAGCCGCCTTCCCACGGCGAACCGCAAGGCCAGAGTCCTCGCCGACTGGACTCTCGCCGCGTTGTTCAAGCGGGAGATCGCGGCACTCGGCTCCTTGGAGAACCCCCGTGCGGAGTTCGAGTTCGCCGCCGGAACCGGCAGACAGCCGGACGCGTAGCTCCGGCTGGGCGCACGCCCCCGTCGCCAACTACGCTCCACCACTGCGACGGTGACGGCGTGTACGTCCACACCTGCGAAGAGTGACAGGTGCGCCTGACGCGGGCAGAGTGTGACACAGAAGAGAAACTGGGCGTTTACCCCAAGGCCGCCCGGCAGAGCCATCCGGTACGACAGCACGAGGCATCAATCTGTGAATCTGACGCGCTGGAGCGCCCGGCTCCCCGGAACACAGCGACGCGCAGCGGCGGCCGCCGCCTCAGCGGACCCCACCGGATCCAAGGGCGCCACCGGCGCCGGTGGTACCGCGGGTTCCGTTCCCGCCGCCCGCGGCGCACAGCACCCGGGGCCGGCCGCCGCCGACCAACTCTCCGTCCATGACGTCCTGGGCCAGGTCCCGGCGCTGATCGCCATCACCTACGGGCCCGAGCACCGCACCGGCTACGTCAACGACGCGTACACGGAGGTGTTCGGCTCCCGCAAACCAGGCGAACCGGCCCGAGAGTCGCTTCCCGAGCTCGCCGAACTCGGCCTGCTGCCGCTGATGGACCAGGTCCTGCGCAGCGGCCGGCCCCGTACCGTCAAGGCCCGCAAGGTGACCTGGGCCCGCCCGACCGGGGCGACGGCGGACGGGAGCGACGAGCCGCGGCACGGCTACTTCACCTTCACCTGCACCCCGCTGGCCAACACGGCCCTGGAGAAGGCGGCGACCGAGGACGCCACCGAGGGCGGTGTACTCGTCTTCGCCGCGGACGTCACCGACCAGGTACGTTCCGCCGAGCGGCTGCGGGCCAGCGAGCGCCTGCAGCGCGAGGCCGCCGTCACCCTGCAACGCAGTCTGCTGCCACAGGAGTTGGAGCAGCCCGACGACCTGCGGGTGGCCGCCACGTACCAGCCCGGCGGCACCGAGGCCGCAGTCGGCGGCGACTGGTACGACGTGATCACCCTCGGCGCGGGGCGCACCGCCCTGGTGATCGGCGACGTGATGGGCCGCGGAGTGCGCGCCGCCGCCGTGATGGGCCAGCTGCGCACCGCGGTACGGGCCTACGCCAGGCTGGACCTGCCGCCGCACGAGGTGATCCAACTGCTGGACGGGCTGGCGGCCGAGATCGACGCCAGCCAGATCGCCACCTGCGTCTACGCCGTCCACGACCCCAGCGAGGCCCGCCTCACCTACGCATCCGCCGGGCATCTGCCGATCGTCGTACGCGGGGTGAACGGGACCGTCCACCGCGCCGAGGGGCCGACCGGCCCGCCGCTGGGCACCGGCGGCTGGCTGCACGCCTCGGGTTCGGTCCCACTGGAGCCCGGCGCCACCGCCGTTCTCTACACCGACGGCCTGGTGGAGCGCCGCGACGAGGACATCGACGAGGGCGTCGCCGCACTGGAACGGGCACTGGCCGGTGCCAGCGGCACCCCGCAGGTCATCTGCGACCGCCTGCTGCGCACGCTGGGCGTCAGCTCGGACCACGATGACGACGTGGCGGTGCTTGTGCTGCAGCACCCCCGGCACACCGGCGCGGAAGCGGAACTGTTCCGCAACGCCTCGCTCGACCTGCTCGGTGGTGTGGAAGCGGCGCCGCGGGCCCGGGCCTTCGCGACCGGGGTGCTGGCGTCATGGCGGTTCCCGGTGGAGTTGCGGGACCTGGGCGTACTGGCGACGAGTGAACTGGTGGCCAACTCGCTGCAGCACGGCACCCCGCCCATGCGGCTGCGGCTGCGCCGCACCGACCGGCGCCTGATCATCGAGGTCACGGACGGCGACGACCATCTGCCACGACGGCGGCGCGCGGAACCGGCGGACGAAGCGGGTCGCGGGATCGCGATCGTCGCGACGATCGCCTCGTCCTGGGGTTCCCGACGGACACCTGGCGGCGGGAAGACGGTCTGGTGCGAGTTCGCCCTGCCGGGCGGGGGCGGCTGACCGTCAGGCCGCCGCCACCACCCGGTCGACCTCCGCGGACGGCGTGGTCGCCACCGCCGCCCGCAGGGGCGAGTCCTGGGCCGGAGTGAGCCGTCGGCCCAACCGCAGCGCGAGGACGGTGATAGCGAACGAGCAACCGACCAGCATCACGATGTACGCCGCGTACAGCCCCGCGCCCGCCAGCAGACCGCCGACCGCCGGTCCGACAGCCAGCGCGAGCTGCTTGACCAGCGCGAACGCCGAGTTGTACTGCCCGACCATGCGCGCTGGCGCCAGGTCCGCCACCAGCGGAGCCACCGTCGGCGACAGCATCGCCTCACCCAGCCCGAACAGGGCGTAGGTGGAGATGATCGCCCCGGTCGCCCACATCTGGTGCCCGTGGATCAGGCCGGAAGCACCCGCCGCGAGCCAGGCGACCGTCCAGATCAGCCCGACCGCCGCGATGACGCGACTGCGCCGACGCCGCTCGACCGGCTTGAGCACGAGGAACTGCGCGATCACGATGACCGCCGTGTTGGCGGCCAGCGCCACCCCCAGCGTCGACGGCTGGACACGGGTGACCGCGGTGGCGAACGCCGCCAGCCCGGACTCGAACTGCCCGTAGCAGGCGAAGAACATCACCGCGCCGAGCACACACAACTGCACCATCGACCGGTCGGCGAGCAGCGCCCGCCAACCGCCGAGCTGCTTGTCCTCCGGGGCGTCGTCGATGTCCTCGATCGTGGGGGTGTGCGGCAGCCGTACGGTCGCCACGATCGCGGCCAGCACCAGGAACATCGCCGCCTCGATGGCGAACAGACGGGTGAACGAGCCGGGGTGCGCGGTGTCCACCAGCAGTCCGCCGAACAGACCACCGATGCCAAGACCCAGGTTGTTGAGGAAGAACTGCGTCGCGAAGGCGCGCGAGCGCGTCGTGGTGCTGGAGCACCAGACGATCAGCGTGGCCAGCGCGGGCTGGATCACCGCGATGCCCGCGCCCAGCACGGCGGACGAGATCACCGCCATCGGTGCCGTCGTCGACAGCCCGAACCCCAGCGATCCGAACGCCGAGACCACGGAACCGACGAGCACTACGGGCAGCGGACCCCGCCGGTCGATGGTTCGACCGGTGAGCGGCAGCACGAACAGCGCGGCGGCGGCGAAAGCCGACAGCACCACGCCCGCGGTACCGGCACCAAGATCCCGCACCTGCGCCACATAGACGAACAGGAACGGGACCGTGAAGCCGTTGCCGAACGCGCTCAGCGCGTTGCCCAACTGGATCCGGCGCAGCGCTGCGCCCATTGCCGTGGTCACACTCACCTACCTCTGATGCGCGAGCCCCTGATGTACGGGCTCGAAGACTTCGAACCTAAACTTCGAAGGTAAAATATACACGTCCGAAGACTTAAGCGCGAACGACTACCGTGCGATACTCGGCATATGACCGCAGCCGACGAGCCGGCCCATGAGCCGACGGAGCTCGACCTCGACGAGCAGATCGCCATCTACCAGCGCGAGTTCCCCGAGGTGGACCCACAGATCGAGAAGGTCGTCTCGGCCCTCCAGCGACTGAACCGCCGGATGAACGTCGCGTACGGCCGCCAGGTCGCCGACCTCGGCATAAGCAACGCCGAGTGGGAGGTCCTCAAGGCCCTTGTCCTGGTCGGCAAGCCCTACCGCCTGGGCCCCGGCGATCTCGCCAAGCGCCTCGGCCTGACGCCCGCCGCCATGACGCACCGCATCGACCGCATGGTCGCCGAGGGCCTGGTGACCCGGGAGCGTGATGAGTCCAATCGGGTACGGGTGATCGTCGAGCTGACCGACGAGGGGCGCGGCAAGTGGCTGGAGGCGATGCGGATGGCCGCAGGCTTCGAGGCCCAACTGCTGCAGGACCTGTCCTCCGAGGAACTGTCCACTCTTGGCGGGATGCTGACGAGGGTTCTGCACCGGGTGGATCCGGACGCGACGGATGTGGCGGACGCGGGTTGACACGGACCCGGCCCATCCGTAGTGTTCTCCGAGTTGCCCGGCGTGAGCGCCGACTACGGTCGGTCCGCGGGTAGCCATTCCGCAAATGCAACCGACTAGCCGTCGCGGCTTTGTCGTGCGCGTTTTCGAAATGAGGAGCCGGAATTCGCTCGATTAGACCGAGCGGCCAAGGATCCGCTAAAGTCTCACTCGTCGGAACGGCCGCGAGGCCGGAAAGACAAACCAAGCAGGAATCCCGCCAGCGGGAATCGGGTCGGAAAAGATCTGATAAGCTGGAGAAACCGAAGGGAAAGCCCGGAGGGGCCGGTGAAACGGTCTCGAAGGAAGCTTCCGTTCCTTGAGAACTCAACAGCGTGCC
>NZ_JARHTQ010000028.1 GCF_029223525.1 Streptantibioticus ferralitis
CTGTGTCAACACGCCGAGTCGCACCTGATCAGACAATCCCACCCACGAATGAAGCACGCCCAGCCCAACGGCCCGCGGACCACTCCGTCACGGGTAACCCTTCACCACATCAAGCAACGGCATTGGGGGGCGGGGACGCAGCAATGCGTCCCCGCTACCCGACTCGTGATGGGCACCCGGCCCTCGGCGGTCGCCACGCTCGTCGAGCGCACCAGCCGCTACACAGCCATCGTTGCGCTGCCGGACGGCATCAAGGCTGAGCAGGTCACTCCGCACCTCACCCGAAGTCTCCTCGGAATCCCGCCCCAACTGCGGCGGACGCTCACCTGGGACCGGGGCCGGGAGATGGCCGAGCACGAGACCATCACCACCGAGACAGGGATGCCGATCTACCTATGCAAGCCGCGCAGTCCGTGGCAGCGCGGCACCAACGAGAACACCAATCGGCTGCTTCGGCAGTACCTCCCCAAGGGCGCGGACCTCCGCAGGTTCAGCCAGGCCGACCTGGACGCCATCGCCCACGAGCTCAACCATCGTCCGCGCAAGACCCATGGGTACCGCACTCCGGCAGAGGTCTACGCTGACCTCCTGAACAGCGGTGATGCGCTGACCGCTTGAGCTCGCCAACGTCTGCCGACACTCAGGGCGGTGATCGAGAGGCGTCGTGAAGCTCTGAACCTGGTTCTCCCCCGCGGCCTGAAAGTCCCTGAGAAGTCCCAGGCGAGGTGCCGAGCCCGCTGTGGACAAGCAAAACCGCAGGTCAGCTGCTTGATCCGTATCCGGCGTACAGCTCGACTCGTCTGCCAATGGGGCCCTGGCCGGGCCAAACGTCCTGGTCAGGGCCCTTGATCGGACCGCTGGGCTGCCCCCTCTTCCTGGGATTTGAGTGTGTGGCTGGTCCGGTCAGTCGTGGGCGCCTTCGGCGGCGTTCCGCGGGCGCGTACTCGCAGACGGCCAGGAGCGAAGGCGCCTTCGGCTACCGCGATCTCGCGGGTGATGAGAAACTGACCGGGCAGCGGATCTCCCCGCGTCGCGGTTGTCCTGGCGGACGAGCCGCTTTCTGCCGGGGCCGGCCGACTGGCCGATCGTGAGAAGGGGGCGTCGTGGGGATCAGGCGGGAGCGACGCGAGATCGCGCGCCGTATCCGTAATGAGCTGCGTCTGCCAGAGCTCCCGACTCTGCAGGACCTGGTCGACGCGGTGGCCGCAGCGCGGCGCAGGGAGATCGTCATCGCCTACGATCCGCTGCCGCCGGGCTGTACCGGAATCTGCGTCTGCGTGCAGGGGGCGAGCGCCGACCTGATCGTCATCGACGACAGCGCGCCGGACCTGCTGAAGATACTGATCGGTTGTCACGAGGTGGCCCACCTGTGGCTCGGCCACGAGCCGTCCGAGGAAGGTCTGCTCGACAGACGTACCGCTCGGGCGCTGTTCCCGGAGATTGACGACCCTCTTCAAGCGGTTGTCATGAAGCGGAGTCTTCATGACAACCACTACGCCGACCGGCAGGAACGCGAGGCGGAGATCGCCGCCACGTATCTCGCCGACCTGCTCGTGCTGTCGCCCCAGGATCGCGCGGTCACCCGCATCACTTCGTCCTTGGCTCATCGGAGAACGGGTGTCTGAAGCAACCCTCAACGTGATGTACCTCCCGATCGCCGTCATCTCCGGGGTGATCGGGTTCAGTAAACTCCGGGAGCTCCTGAGGAGTTTCAGGGACTACCTGCTGGTCATCACCATCTCCTCGTACATGGGGGTGACGGCCTTCCTGTCGATGTCGCCCCTGGTATGGCACCCGTTGGGCAACGTATCGGGTATCCCCGCGCTGGGCAGCTTCGTCGCCTACCTGAGCATCTTCGGCTACGCCGCCTTTCACCACATCCTGGTGCTGATGTGGGGCCGGGACAGCGGTGTGATCACCGCCTCGCGACTGTTCCGCAAAACCCGGGCGCTCGGCATCGTCTACGCGCTGATCGCTATCGGCATGACGGTGTCCTTCCTGATGGCGAACACCGGCCCGGCCGAACCCTGGTCGTTCGACGTCGATTTGGCCCACGATTCGGGAATCCTCGCGTTCCTGTGCCTCTACGCGGGCGGGTGCCTGTTCGCACTGTGGCGCGCGGCGCGTGAGTGCTCGAAGTGCGCGGACTATCTCGTCGACAACGGCTCCCAAAGCGTGGAATCCATCCGTGGCCTGCGGTGGCTGAGTATCGGCACATGGTTCATCTGGCTGTCCTTCGTACCCAAAGCCATCGGGTTCCTCGCCGCAGCGGCGGGACACCGCGAGCTGGACGCCCTCGACACAACGAGCCCGCTGATCGGCAGCTTCGGCGCACTCTTCAACCAGGCCGGCTACCTCGGCCCCGCCATCGGTGCCTGGCTGCGCGAGCGCCGGGACCTGCGGGCCCTGCGCCCGTTGTGGAACCTGGTCGTGCCCGAGAACGCCGTTCACCTGGTGCGGCCGGGCGTGCTCGCCGAGACCTTCGGAACAGGGGTGCGCTTCCATCTGTTCCGGCGCATCATCGAGATATCGGACGCTCTGGTACTCCTCCGCCCGTGGATGGCGCCGGAGCCAGCCGAGCGGGTGCGCGCCGCTGCGGTGCGACAGGGCCTGTCTCAGGAAGAAGAGGACGCCGCGGCAACAGCAGCCATGGTGCTGGACGCCGTCAGCCGCAAACGGCGAGACGAGCCCGCACAGCCGACGCCGATAGCGCAGCGACTTCTGCCGCACGTGGACCCGGCCATGGAGCGGGAGCGCCTGGTGCGAATGGCCCGAGCACTGGATGCGCCAGTGGTCCGGTCCGTGTCCGCGGGCACTTCGGACCCGCAGAGCCGTACGACGTCGGTGCGGCCGCTCGCACGCTGACGAACGGCCGCACCGCGCCTCACACCGTGGCGCGAGGGGAACCCAGACGGGAGGCCAGCAGCGCGCGTGTCAGCGCCGCCACGGTTCCGGGGCGGCTGAGTGCCCGCGGATGCTTGCGCATATGGGCGACTTCGAGGAACAGCCGGTGCAGGTCGGGGTCGGTGAACGTCGCCCGGTTGAAGACCTCGCTGTACCAGCGGGTGAACCGGTAGCCCCTGGGATACGGGCCGTCAACATGCGGCAGAGCGAGGTCCATCAGGGTGGACAGTCCCCATGCCGCGTCCACGATGACCCGCACCCGGCGGAAGTAGTCCCAGGCCGGCTGATCGAGGGAGGCCCCTGAGCGCAGGTAGGCCGACAGGCACGAACCTTGCAGCAGGGCGCTGGTCATTCCCTGCCCGTAGACGGGGTTGAAGGAAGCCACGGAGTCGCCGACGGCGACGAGCCCGGCCGGGAACCGGTGCAGGGCAGTGAACATCCGTCGACGGCTGTCCGCCATCGTGTAGGTCGTGACCTCGCCTTCCATCGGGCACCGGCTCGCGATCTCATCTATCGGCCGAATGCGAGAGTCCTGACACCGCCTGATGAACTCCTCGGGGGCGCGAGTCGGTCGGTCCTGCCCGTACGCGGCCACGACCACCATCCACCGGCCTCCCTCCACCCGCGCTGCCGCGAACGAGTCGCGGTACGGCCCCTGGGGAGTCGAGATAGCCTGCACGACGTTCAGCTCGGGCAGCTCATCGCCGCTGCCGAACAAGGCCGTGGCATAGCCCAGTTGCAGGTCCATACGCTCCAGGGCAGGCGGACTCCAGCCGGCCACGGACAGCCACCGGTCGAGTTGAGTGCCGCGGCCCGTCGCGTCCACGACCAGGTCCGCAGCCAGCGTCTCGCTCTCCTTGGCCCCCGCGGGCACGTACCGCACGCCCGTCACACGCTCGCCCGCGAAGAGCAGGCCCTGCGCCCGTCCCTGGACGAGGCGCAGCCTGCCGTCATCCAGCACGCGGCGGCGGATATGCCCTTCAAGCATCGGGCGCGTCAGGCCGATGGTGTGTTCGGGGACACGCACCTTGAGCACACCGTCGAAGTAGTGCTCGATTTCGTCACCGCGGTTGAAGATCGCGCCATCGGCGATCAGCTCGTCCGTCAGACCAGGCAGCCAACGCTCCAGCAGGTCCGACCCCATGCTCAGCACCGCGTGCACCTGAGTGCCCTGCGGCACGCCGCGCCGGACCTCCGCGGACAGGCGCAGGTCATCTGGCTCGATGACAACGACCTGGTCAGCGTGATCGCTCAGCACGCGCGCCGCGCCCAGGCCCGCGATACTTCCCCCCAGCACGATTGCTCGCCGCATCCGGCTCTCCTATGTCCCTTGTGTCCCTGGCGCAGGGCACTCACCAGGCAAGGTGCGCCCCGTGCCGTCAACGTGGTCGCCAAGAGTCCACCGGGCACGCGTCGCGGCGTCCATTCCGGGGCTGAGGGAACAGCCAAGTCTCCGGCCACTTGCGGCGCTCACGTCGGCGTCGTGCTTCCTCATTCGGAGGAGCCCTCTTGGGGCAGCATCTTGACACGGCGTTCGACGATCGCCGCAATCTCGGCCAGAGCACCAGGGCCCAAACGGCTGGAATTATTCCGGAAGTTGACTCCGACGAGGTTCTTCTCCAAGCGCTGGTACGCCTCCAGGTCAGCCAGGTGAAGGTTCACGCGCTGGACATCCGGGTGGTCGTCCGCGTACGTCAGATACCTGCGCGGGATCTGGCAGGTAGTGCTCTGCTCGAAGTGCCGGGCCAGGACGCCCAGTGAGTCAGCGGCCAACTCGGAGGGCTCAACGCCCAGTGTCGCCGCCAGATCTTCCAACTTGCCGACGGTGGGCAGGCATTGGCCCCTCAGGAGCTTGGAGAGATACTCGGGAGTGATTCCGGCGGCGAGCGCGATGGCTCTCTTGGACCTGCCATCACGGTCGACATGGAAGGTCAGACGGCCCGTCAGACGAGCGAGCAGGGTCTCCTTCGGCGGATCCTGGTGGACCGGTTCCAGAGGCCTGACCGTGCGGAACGCCTCGATGGCGGCCCGGGAGACACCCGTCGCCGCGGCGACCTCGGCGTCCGGCCAGGGGCGACTGCTGCCCGGGCGCCGGATCCACTGGAACAGCGCATTCAGACGACGCGCCACGCGCGCGGCCAGGTCCTCCTCGTCCAGGCACACCTCGGCCTTGGCGTTGGCACTCACTTGGATGCCTCTCTCCCCGGAGTGGTTCTCCGTGTCGGGGCACGCCACGAAACGGCCTTGCTGCACTCTGCGAGGAGTCTACGCACAACAGCCCCCAGTGCCAACTATGGTTCAGGTGGCATGAGTCTAAGTTCGCCCCTCAGCAGGGATGTTGTCTTCTCGTGGAGCTTCGTTGCCGAACAATAGTTGACATCGGCCGATGTGATCGTCAGGATCAGGAATCCAGTCACTGCCTGTGGTCGGAGCCACCCGGCCGTGACGCCGGCCGTTCCAGTCCGCGCCCCGTCGAGGGGCAGCCCGAGGGATCCGGCGCCGACCTACGGGGGTGGTCAGCGCCGGATCCCGGAACGTCCCTCTTGTGCAACGGAGGTGGAGAACCGGGACGGCTGCAACGCAAGGTGGAGAACCGGTACGCCGCTGTAGCCGCCCGGGCGACGAACTGTTCGTGCTTCCAGGGCGTTGCCCTCAGCCGCGGCCGATGTACGGCATCGTCGTGGCCACCACCGTCGCGAACTGCACGTTCGCTTCCAGTGGCAGTGACGCCATGTGCAGCACGGTGCGCGCCACGTCGGCCGCGTCCATGACCGGCTCGGCCAGTACGCTGCCGTTGGCCTGTTCGATGCCGGTGGCCATCCGGGCGGTCATCTCGGTGGCGGCGTTGCCGATGTCGATCTGCCCGCAGGCGATGCGGTAGGGGCGGCCGTCCAGTGACAGGGACCGGGTGAGGCCGGTGATGGCGTGCTTCGTCGCCGTGTACGCGACGCTCTTGGGGCGGGGGACGTGGGCCGAGATCGAGCCGTTGTTGATGATCCGGCCGCCCTGCGGCCGCTGCTCCTTCATCGCGCGGAAGGCGGCCTGGGCGCACAGGAACGCGCCGTTGAGGTTGACGTCGACCACCGCGCGCCAGCGCTCGTACGGCAGTTCGTCGACGGGGATCGGCGCGGTGGTGTTCCCGGCGTTGTTGAACAGCAGGCCGAGCGGGCCGAACCGCTCCCGTACGGCGGCGAACAACGCGTCCACCTGTTCGGGGCTGGTCACATCCGTCGGGACGACGGCCGTCGGCGCGCCCTCGCCCGCCAGACGCGCGGTCTCCCGGAGCGCCTCCTCGCGGCGACCGGCCAACGCCACCGACCAGCCCGCCTCGGTCAGGGTCAGTGCCACCGCGCGGCCGATGCCGGACCCGGCGCCGGTCACCACGGCAACCTTCTGAATTTCGCTCATGCCCCCGCAGGGTAGGCGGTGGGACGATCGGTCACGCATCCAACCGGAGGGAGTGCGCCGCATGCCGAACGCGGACCCGCTGTCGCACAAGGAGATCGAGGACCGGCTCGCCGAACTGCCCGGCTGGGAGGCCGCGCCGGATGACACCCGTATCACGCGTATGTACCACCTCGCGCATCTGGCCGCCGCCGTCTTCGCCATCCATATCGCCCGTATCCAGGATGAGTTGAACCATCACTCGGATCTGACCCTGGGCTACAACACCCTGATGGTGTCCATCACCACCCATGCCGCGGGTGGCCGCCTCACCGCCAAGGACTTCGATCTGGCGCGCAGGATCGCGGACATCGCTCCGGCCCACGGGGCGGAGTAACCGAAATCACCGAGTGCCCCGGAATCCTGGGGGACTGGTCGGCGTTTCAACGACCCATGGAGCCCAGGATGACGGAGCCCGGCGCGGCCGCGGACACGGAGAACGGTGCATCGGCCGACGGTCGAATATCCCGACATAACGGACAATCAGCGCTTTCTGTTCGACGTCGTACCGGACTGCTGGTCACCCTCGTGCTCGGTGGGCTCACCGCGCTGCCCCCGCTGTCCATGGACATGTACCTGCCGTCGCTGCCCGCGGTCACCAACGCGCTGCACAGCCCGGCGGCGACCGTCCAGCTCACACTCACCGCGTGCCTCGCCGGTATGGCACTGGGCCAGCTCGTGGTCGGGCCGATGAGCGACAAGTGGGGGCGGCGGCGCCCGCTGCTCGTCGGCATGGTGGTGTACGTACTCGCCACCGCGGTCTGCGCCATCGCGCCGAGCGTCGAACTGCTCATCGCCTTCCGGCTGCTGCAGGGGCTTGCGGGCGCGGCGGGCATCGTCATCGCCCGCGCCGTCGTACGGGACCTGTACGACGGCGTGGAGATGGCGCGTTTCTTCTCCACCCTCATGCTGATCTCCGGTGTCGCCCCGATCATCGCCCCGGTCATCGGCGGCCAGATCCTGCGCTTCACCGACTGGCGCGGCGTCTTCGTCGTCCTCACCGTCATCGGCATCCTGCTCACCCTGCTGGTGCTGCGCCAGCTGCCCGAGACGCTGCCCGGTGAGCGGCGGCACGGTGGCGGTCTGCGGGAGGCGCTGCGCACCATGCGCGGGCTGCTCGGCGACCGGCCGTTCACCGGCTACATGCTGGCGGGCAGCTTCGCCTTCGCAGCGCTGTTCGCGTACATCTCCGGTTCGGCGTTCGTGATCCAGGACATCTACGGGGCCTCCCCGCAGACGTTCAGCCTGCTGTTCGGCCTGAACTCCATCGGGTTGGTGGCGGGCGGCCAGTTCAACGGGAAGGTGCTGGTCGGCCGGGTTCCGCTGGACCGGGCTCTGGGGGTGGGGCTCTCGGTGATCGTCACGGCCGCGACCGCGCTGCTGCTGATGACCTCCGGGGTCTTCGGCAAGGTGGGCCTGGTGCCGGTGGCGGCCGCGCTGTTCGTGCTGATGTCCGCGATGGGGCTGGCGATGCCGAACACCAACGCGCAGGCGCTGATGCGTACGCCGAACGCGGCGGGATCGGCGTCCGCGCTGCTCGGGACCAGCCAGTTCCTCATCGGCGCGGTCGCATCGCCGCTGGTCGGGATCGCGGGCGAGCACACGGCGGTGCCCATGGCGCTGGTCCAGGTCAGCTGCGCCGCGGTGGCCGTCATCTGCTTCGTCGCGCTGTGCCGCCCTTGGCGCACGCCCGCGGCTACTGTCGCCGGGTGACCGAAGACGACGCACTGACCGGGCTGGTGCGCGACCTGCGGGCCGCCACCGGACCGTCCCCCCTCCACCCCTGGTGCGCGGGCGCGGTCGCCCTCGCCGGATGCGGCCCGGACGTGGTGCTGCACGAGGCGGTCGGCTGGGCGCTGCGCTACGCCGGATACGACGCGCGGGCCGACCAGGGCGTCGAGCTGCCCCGCGAGCGGTGGGTTCCGGTGCGCCGGGACACCGTCTTCGACCTCGCGTCGCTCACCAAGCTGTTCACCGCGATCGCGGCGATGCAGCAGGTCGAACGCGGCGCGATCGCACTCGACGGCCAAGTGGCCTGGTACGCGCCCGAGTTCACCGCCGCCGCCGAACGCGGCATCACCGTACGGCAACTGCTCACGCACACCTCCGGCCTGCGGGCCGAACTGCCGTTGTACGAGTACCACGGCCTGGAACGGCAACTGGCGAGGCTGGCGGCGGAGCAGCCGGTGACCCCGCCGGGCGGCGCGTACCGCTACTCCGATCTGAACCTCCTGTTGCTGCAGCGGGTGCTGGAACGGACGACCGGGAGGTCGCTGGCGCACCTGGTACGGGACGGGATCACCCGGCCGCTGGGCATGACCAGCACCCGCTACTGCCCGCCGCCGTCCTGGCGGACGCGCATCGCCGCCACCGAGGACCAGCGCAGACCCTGGGGAAAGCTCGATCGCGCGATGGTGCACGGGGTCGTGCACGACGAGAACGCGTACGCCATGGGCGGGATCGCCGGGCACGCCGGTCTCTTCTCCACCGCCGCCGATCTCGGCGCGCTGTGCCGCGCCCTGCTGGACGGCGGTACGGGCATCCTCACCCCGGAGTCGGTGCGGCTGATGCTGGCGGACGACGGGGTGGCGGGCCATCCGCACGGGCTGGGGTTCGAACTGGAGCAGCCGTGGTTCATGGGGGAACTGGCCGGGCCGCGTACCGCCGGGCACACCGGGTTCACCGGGACCAGCCTGGTGATCGACTTCGACTCCGGACGCTATCTGGTGCTGCTCGCCAATGCCGTCCATCCGGTCAGAACGTGGCGTTCGGGCAACGCACCGCGCACCGCCGCGGCGACCTGGCTCGCCCGGTACGGACACGGCTAGTCCGGGTCAAGAGTTGGCAACGATTGTCATGGCGACCCCGAGAGGCCTGGTGGTGAAAATCGTTTCCAGTAAGCTGGGGTCAGCCCAGTCCTGAGGAGTGTCCCGCCGTAATGAGCCCTGCGATATCCCGTACCGCCCGCTTCGCTCGTATCGCACTCGGCGGTCTTGTGGTAGCCGCCCTCGCGGCCACCAGCGCCTGCGCCACCTCCTCACCCGGGACAAGCGGCACCAGCGGCGGTGCGTCCGGCGGCAAGGTGATCAACGTGGTGGCCGCGGAGAACTTCTGGGGCAGCATCGCCGCCCAGCTCGGCGGCAGCCATGTGAAGGTGACCAGCGTCATCACCAACCCGGACACCGACCCACACTCCTACGAGCCGACCGCCGCCGACGGCCGCACCGTCGCCTCCGCCCAGTACGCCATCGTCAACGGCATCGGCTACGACGCCTGGGCCGACAAGCTGCTCGCCGCCAACCCGGCCGACAGTCGCGGCGAACTCAAGGTCGGCGATCTCGTCGGCGTCAAGCCCGGCGGCAATCCGCACCGCTGGTACTCGCCGGACGACGTCCACCAGGTCATCGAGAAGATCACCGCCGACTACAAGAAGATCGACCCGGCCAACGCCGCCTACTTCGACCAGCGGAAGAACACCTTCGAGAGCAAGACGCTCAGCGCGTACAACCAGCTGATCGCGCAGATCAAGGCCAAGTACGCGGGCACCCCGATCGGCGCCTCGGAGTCCATCGTCACCCCGCTCGCCGAAGGCCTCGGGCTGAAGATGCTCACCCCCGAGTCCTTCCTCGACGCGATCAGCGAGGGCTCCGACCCGACCGCGCACGACAAGGCGACGATCGACCAGCAGATCAGGAACAAGCAGATCAGGATCTACGTCTACAACAGCCAGAACTCCACGCCCGACATCCAGGCCCAGGTCAACGCGGTCAAGGCGGCCGGTATCCCGGTCACCACCGTGACCGAGACGCTCGCCCCCGCAGGCGACACCTTCCAGCAGTGGCAGGTCGGCCAGCTGAAGGGCATCGAGCAGGCGTTGGCCAAGGCGACCGGTAAGTGAGGGTGAGTCAGATGACAGCGGTGACCTCCGGCATACCCGCGCAGACCCGAACCGACACCACCGGGCCCGTGCTCCAACTGCGTGACGCGGGAGTCCGGGTCGGCGGGCGAACCCTGTGGTCCGGTGTCCAACTGTCCATAGCGGCCGGTGAGTTCACAGCGGTACTCGGCCCCAACGGGGTCGGCAAGTCCACGCTCATCAAGGCAGCGCTGGGGCTGCAGCCGCTCGCCGAAGGGGAGATACGGGTGCTGGGCGGGGCGCCGGGCCAGGCCGGGCGCCGGGTCGGCTACCTCCCGCAGCGCCGCAGCTTCGACGCCTCGCTGCGGATCCGTGGCACCGACATCGTCGGCCTCGGCCTCGACGGCGACCGCTGGGGCGTACCACTGCCGGTGCCGGAACGATTCAGCCCGAAGCGCCGCGCGGCCCGCGCACGGATCGCCGAGGTCATCGAACTCGTCGGAGCGACGAAGTACGCGCACCGGCCGATCGGGCAGTGCTCCGGCGGCGAACAGCAGCGGCTGCTGATCGCCCAGGCGCTGTGCCGCAAGCCCGAGATCCTGCTGCTCGACGAGCCGCTGGACAGCCTCGACCTGCCCAACCAGGCGGCCGTCGCCGCGCTCATCGGCCGGATCTGCCGGGAGGAACGGGTCTCGGTGATCATGGTGGCGCATGACGTCAACCCGATCCTGGGCTACCTCGACCGGGTGGTCTACCTCGCCGAAGGCGGGGCCGCCACCGGCACCCCGCAGGAGGTCATCACCTCCGAGACCCTGACCCGGCTGTACGGCACACCGGTCGAGGTGCTGCGCACCTCTGACGGGCGGCTGGTGGTCGTCGGACAGCCGGAGGCACCCGCGCGGCACACCGACCGGCACACGCCCGGTGCGGTTGCCGCGGCGGCGGCACCGGCGGCGGAAGGAGCAGGCCGTGCTGCTGGCTGACGCCGCGAGCAACCCCTGGTCGTGGAACCTGCTCACCGACTTCCAGGTGATGTGGTCCTACCCCTTCATGGTCAACGCCTTCCGGGCGGGGGCGGTCATCGCCGTACTCGCCGCGGCCGTCGGCTGGTTCGTGGTGCTGCGCGGGCAGACCTTCGCCGCCCACACATTCTCCGTGGTCGGATTCCCCGGCGCGTCCGGGGCGGTACTGGCCGGAGTCGCCGCCGGGTACGGCTACTTCGCGTTCTGCGTCGGCGCGGCCGTCGCCATCGCGCTGCTTCCCGGTTCCGGTAAGGGGCGAGGCGAGGAGTCCGCGCTCACCGGAACCATCCAGGCCTTCCTGCTCGCCTGCGGATTCCTCTTCGTCGCCCTCTACAAGGGCTTCCTCGGTGGGGTGAACTCGCTGCTGTTCGGCAGCTTCCTGGGCATCACCGGCAGCCAGGTGCTGCTGCTCACCGTGGTCGCGGCGGTCGTCCTGTGCGTTCTGGCCGCGATCGGGCGGCCGCTGCTGTTCGCCTCCGTCGACGAGTCGGTGGCCGCGGCCCGTGGGGTGCCGGTACGCGCGCTGGCCACCGTCTTCCTCGTCCTGCTCGGCGCGGCGACCGCCGAGGCCAGCCAGATCACCGGCTCACTGCTGGTCTTCGCGCTGCTGGTGCTGCCCGCCGCGACGGCCCAAGTCCTCACTCCCCGGCCCGGGTTGAGCCTGGTCCTCGCCATGGTCATCGGCCTCGCGGTGACCTGGCTGGGGCTGACCGTCGCGTACTTCTCGCCGTACCCGGTCGGCTTCCACGTCACGACCTTCGCCTTCGGCGGGTACGTGCTGGCCCGGCTGGTGAACGTCGTCCGGCAGGCGTCGCTGGTGCGGCGCGCCCCGCTGCTGAGGAGTGCCGCATGAGCGCGTTCGCGCACCCCTTCTTCCTGCACGCCATCCTGGCCGGTACCGCCATCGCAGCGGCGGCCGGGCTGGCCGGGTACTTCCTGGTGCTGCGGGCCCAGGTGTTCACCGGTGACGCGCTCAGCCACACCGCGTTCACCGGTGCGCTGGCGGCGCTCGCCATCGGCTGGGACCTGCGGATCGGGCTGTTCGCCAGCACCATCGGGGTTGCCCTGCTGCTCGGGTTCCTCGGCCGCAGAAGCCGGGTGGACGATGTGGCCATCGGCGGCGTCTTCTCGTGGATCCTCGGACTCGGCGTCTTCTTCCTCACGCTCTACACCACGACCAGGTCGACGGCCAACGGCGGCGCCGGGGTGAGCGTGCTGTTCGGTTCGATCTTCGGGCTGTCCACGTCGTCCGCCTGGACGGCGGTGATCGTGGCCGGAGTGCTGTGCGTGGCGCTGCTGGGCATTGCCCGGCCGCTGCTGTTCGCCTCCGTGGACGAGTCGGTGGCGGCTGCCCGTGGTGTGCCGGTACGGCTGCTCGGGCTGGTCTTCCTCGCACTGGTCGGGGCGTGTGCGGCCGAGGCGACGCAGGCGGTGGGGTCGCTGCTGCTGCTTGGGCTGTTGGCGGCTCCGGCGGGGGCCGCCCAGCGGCTCACGGACTCGCCGTATCGGGCGCTGGTGCTGGCCGCTGCGCTTGCTGTTGGGGAGATGTGGGCGGGGCTTGCGGTGGGGTACGCGGTGCCGAGTGTGCCGCCGAGCTTCGGCGTTATCGCGGCGGGGACGCTCGTCTACGGCTTGACGTTCCTCCGGCTGCCCTCGCGCGGACGGCCCCAGGTACGGGTGGCTCGCGCGGGCGGTTCCGGGTAAGGCGTTCTCCCTGCCTGCGCCCCCGACCCCTCACGTTGTCTGCTGCGCTGCGGGCCGGTGGCCATCACGATCCGCAGGGGGTGCGATTCCTTTTGGCCCTCTATCCCCTCGGGTTCGCATCCCCACCCACTCGGCTGCAAGCGCAGTCGACAGCGAAAGGGGGTGGGCCGGGGTGTCCCCGCAGCGACCCCAGGAAGCAGTCGCAGTCGACGACGCGGGTGGAGTGAGGAGACACCCCGGCCCGCCCCCGACCCCACGGCAGCCCCGCGCAACGGCAAGATGCGGACCACGGCAACGGGGGGCGGGAGGGAAATCTCCGTACCCGGAACCGCCAAGCGCGACCGGAACCGCAACCGGGCCGGAGGCCACCCCGCGTAACGGCAAGATGCGGGCACCGGCAACGGGGGGAGGGAAATCGTGGTGACCCCGGTCCAAGGCCACCCGGCCCCGAGGGAACGCCACCCGGTCCAAGGCCACCCGGCCCCGAGGGAACGCCACCCGGCCCCGAGGGAACGCCACCCGGCCCCGAGGGAACGTAAAGTGGTCGGGTGAACGACCCCTCCCCCTCCACCCCCGACGACCTGCGCAGCAGCCTCCGCAGCAGCCTTGAGAGGCTGCTGCGACAGTTGTCGCCGAAGCAGGCGACGCAGGCCGTCGACCGGCTGATCGCCAGCTATCGTGGGCGCACGCCCACCGATAGCCCCGTGTTGCGCGACCAGTCGGATGTCGCGGCCTACGCCGCGTACCGGATGCCCGCCACCTTCGAGGCGGTGCGGGCGGCGCTCGGTGCGTTCCGGGCGCGGGCGGGGGAGTGGGCGCCGCGGACCCATGTCGACATCGGCGGCGGGACCGGGGCCGCCACCTGGGCGGTGGCCGACGCCTGGCCGGAAGGCGACCACGCGACCACCGTCCTGGACTGGGCGCGGCCCGCCCTCGACCTCGGCCGCACCCTGGCGGCCGAGGCCCCGCATCCGGCCCTGCGCCAAGCGGAATGGCGTCGCCAGCCGATCGGCGGCGCCCTCGCGCTCCCGGCGAGCGATCTGATCACCATCAGCTACGTACTGGGCGAACTGACCGACGCCGACCGCGAGTCGGTCGTCGCGGCGGCGGCCCGCGGCGCGCAGGCCGTACTGGTCGTCGAACCCGGTACCCCGGAGGGCTACGGCCGGATACTCCACGCCCGCCAGCAGCTCATCGACGCGGGGCTCAGCGTTGTCGCACCCTGTCCGCACGACGGCGACTGCCCGGTGCAGAGCCCCGATTGGTGTCACTTCGCCGCTCGCGTCAACCGGTCCTCCCTGCACCGCCAGGTCAAGGGCGGCTCCCTGCCGTACGAGGACGAGAAGTTCTCGTACGTCGCCGCGATGCGGGAACACCCGGCCCCGGCGGAGAACCGCATCGTGCGGCACCCGCAGATCCGCAAGGGGCAGGTGCTGCTCGACCTGTGCACACGCGACGAAGGGCTTCGTCGGGTGACCGTCTCCAAGCGGCACGGCGATCTCTACCGTGCCGCCCGCGACGCCGAGTGGGGCGAGGTCTGGCCGCCGCTATCGGCCCAGGACTGACATGGCCGCGTTGTGGCCGGGAATTCCGCTTACGCCGCCGCCGCGTACCGCGCCCGCGCCGCACAGCAGGACGTTGGGGTGGACGGTTTCCACACCCCAGCGGCCGGTGTCCAAGGTGGCGTACGGCCACGACAGGTCGCGGTGGAATATGTGCCCGCCGGGGAGTCCGACCTCGTGCTCCAGGTCGAGTGGCGACTTCGCCTCGATGCACGGGCGCCCGTCGGCGTCCAGCGCCAGGCACTGCTCTATCGGCTCCGCGAGCACCGCGTCCAACTGCGAGAGGGTGGCCTTCAGCAGTGCGTCCTTCGTTCCGGTTGGGTCCGGGGCGAACATCCGCGCGGGCGTCAGCAGGCCGAACAGGGTGAGGGTGTGGCAACCTCGGGCGGCCAGTTCGGGGGAGAGGATGGAGGAGTCGGTCAGCGAGTGGCAGTAGATCTCCGAGGGCGGTGTGGTGGGCAGGGCCCCGCCGGCCGTCTGCTCGTAGGCGCTCGCCAGGTTGCGGTAGCTTTCGGCGATGTGAAAGGTGCCGGAGAACGCCGCGTGCGGGTCAACTGCGGTGTCCCGCAGCTTCGGTAGCCGCTTCAGCAGCATGTTGACCTTGAGCTGGGACCCCTCCGGTTTCGCCGGGGCCGGTTCGTCGAGCAGTGCGGCGAGTGTGTGCGGCGAGACACTGGCCAGTACGTGCCGCGCCTCAACCCGGCCGCCGTCGAAGGTGACTTCGGCGTGTTCGCCATCGGTGGCTATGCCCGTCGCCGCGCGGCCGGTGACTATCTCCGCCCCGGCCGCGCGGGCCGCGTCGGCGAGCGCGTCGGTCAGCGCGCCCATGCCGCCCACCGGGACGTTCCAGTCACCGGTGCCGCCGCCGATCACGTGGTAGAGGAAGCAGCGGTTCTGCACCAGGGACGGATCATGGGCATGGCTGTACGTACCGATGAGGGCGTCGGTCAGTACGACTCCCCGTATCAGATCGTCGGCGAAGGCCGATTCCACCGCCTCGCCGAGCGGACGCTCGAACAGCGCCTGCCATGCGGCCGGTTCACCGACCGCCCGCTGCAACTCGGCGCGGGACGGCAGGGGTTCGGTGAGCGTTGGGAAGACGCGCTGGGCGACCTGGCGGGTCGTCCCGTAGAACCGCTGCCATGCCTCGAAGTCCCGGTCGGAGCCGGTGAGCCGGACGAAGCTCTCCCGGGTGCCCGCCGGGTCACCGTTGTCCACCAGCAGCCCGCCGTCCCGGCCGTACGGGGTGTACGAGGAGATCCGCCGCTCGCGTACCGCGAAGCGCAGCCCGAGATCCTTGACGATCTTCCGCGGGAGCAGGCTGACCAGGTACGAGTAGCGGGACAGCCGTGCTTCGACGCCGGGGTAGGCCCGTGTGGACACCGCGGCCCCGCCGGTCACCGGCAGGCGCTCCAGTACGAGCACGGAGCGCCCGGCGCGCGCCAGGTACGCGGCGGCGGTCAACCCGTTGTGGCCGCCGCCGACGATCACTGCGTCGTAATAGGGAGCCCGTGGACTGCTGTCACGGTGCTGGTCCGTCGTCCCGCTCATCCGCGCGGCTCCCTTGGGGGGTGTTCCGGTTCGGGGTCTCAATCCGAACGTACCCCCGCTCAGCAGCGCAGTTCCATGGTCGCGCACTTCACGCTGCCGCCCGCCTTGTGCAGCTCGGACACATCGATGCCGATCGGCTTGAAACCGCGGTCGCGCAGCGGTTGGAACAGGCCGGTCGCGCCGAGCGGCAGCAGCACATGGAGCCCGTCGCTGACCGCGTTGAGGCCCAGCGCCGCGGCGTCGTCCTCGGTGGCGATCAGGGCGTCCGGGAACAGCCGGGCCAGTACCGCCTGGCTGCCGGGGGAGAACGCCTCCGGGTAATACATGATCTCGTCGCCGTCGAGCACGCCCAACGCGGTGTCCAGGTGGTAGTAGCGCGGGTCCACCAGCTCAAGGCCGATGACCGGGCGGCCGAAGAACTCCTGTGCCTCGGCGCGCACCTGGGGGCTGCTGCGGAAGCCGGCACCCGCCAGGATCCATGACGCGGTGGCGCTGAAGTCGCCCTCGCCCTCATTGATGTGCTCCGGTTCATGGATCTCCGGGAAGCCGTTCGCCCGGAACCAGGCGAGGTGCGCGGGCGCCTCGCCCCGGCGTTCGGCGTTGGCGAACTTGGCGCCGAACACCCGGCCGTCGATGACCGTCGCGCCGTTGGCGGCGAACACCATGTCGGGGAGTCCGGGCACCGGGTCGAGCACCTCGACGGTGTGCCCGAGTGACAGATAGCGGTCCCGGAGGTCTTCCCACTGGAAGAGGGCGATCGCGGGATCCACTGGCTTGTCCGGGTCCATCCACGGATTGATGGAGTAGCTGACCCGGTAGTGGTTCGGCGGACACATCAGGTAACGCCGAGGCGCGGCGACACGGTCTGTGCGCAATGAGAACTCCTCGCGGTTGAGGCTCCGATGGATGACTCACGCGCACAAATAGTCCACCCGGCGGGCTGGAAAAACACCGATCCGTTCGGGTGGTTCTTCAAGTCGCCGCCGCGGCCGCAACTCCCCTGCCGACGCCCCGCGTTACCGGTGTGCTCGTCCGTGGGCCCAGGCGGTCACGCGCTCAGCGGGAACAACTGGCCGAGTTCCGCGAAGAGCGCGCTGTTCAGAGCGAAGGCGCGGCGGCACTCCTCGACCACCCGCTGCTTCTCCACCTCGTCCACCGGTAGCGCGTCCAGCAGTTCGCGGTACTCGCGTTTGAAGGCGGCGGGGTTGCCGATGTGGTCGAAGACGTAGAACCGCACACCGTCGCCCTTGCGCTCGAACCCCCAGGTCCGTTCGGCGATGCCGCGGATGACCTGGCCGCCGGACAGATCGCCGAGGTAGCGGGTGTAGTGGTGGGCGACATAGCCCGCGGGCCAGGTCGCGGCGACCTCTGTGACGCGGTCGCAGTACGCGGCGGTGGCGGGCAGCGGCAGCGTCCGGGCACGCCAGTCAGGGCCGTGCAGATGCTCCAGGTCCCGCTCGAGCTCGGCCACCCGCAGCAGCTCGGGCTGTATGAACGGCCCGGCGACCGGGTCGGCCGCCAGCCGGTCCGCGGCCTCCTCCAACGTGCGGTAGACGAACCACAGTTGCTCCGTGTAGCGGGCGTACGCCTCCACGCCCAGCCGCCCACCGAGCAGGTCGCCCATGAACGCGGACTCCTCGGCCTCGGTGTGCTGGGCGCGCGTCGCGGAGCGGATGAGATCGGAGAAGCGGGCGAACTGGGTGGCGGTCACGCGGGCCTCCATCGGCTTCTGCGCGGCTACGGCTACGGCTGCGGTGCGCGAAACCTGCTCGCGTACCGACAACTTACCGACATGCTGTCGGGAAAAATGCTACACCGCGGATGATCCGTTCGGAATCGCTCATCCGGGGGACCATGAGGGATTCGGCCATTCCGTACGGCGCGACGGCTCGCCAGCCACTCCACGCTCACCGCCCCCTCCGACGCCACCCCGCGTTCACGCGGCCAACGCGCAGGGAGCAGGATGGACAGTGCATCCGGCGAAACGCTCACCGACGAGAGGGGTTCTATGGAACGCAGGGGCAGGATGTCCGAGTGGCTGCGCCGCCGCCCGCGGTCGACGGGCGAGAGGACCCGATCCATGTCCCGCGCCGCCGCCGCGGACCGGGATGCGCTCCTCCTCGGCGCGGCCGCCGCGTCGTTCCCGGTGGCACCGGCCGCTCATCCGTCCGGCTTCAGCTGTTCCTGTGACCGGATCGGCTGCCCCACCCCGGGCATGCACCCGGTCTCGTTCGCCTGGCAGACCCAGGCCACCACCGACACCGAGCAGATCACCCGCTGGCTGGCCGGCCAGCCGCTCGCCAACTTCATCACCGCCACCGGCACCAACCACGACGTCCTCGACGTGCCCGCCGCCGCGGGTGCCATCGCGCTGCGCCGCCTGGAGGCCGAGGGCGTCCAGACCGGGCCGGTGGCGCGCTACGGGGCCGACCGGATGCTGTTCTTCACCGCCACCCGGGGCACCCCGGCGGACGAGGACGAGTGGTGGCCGTGTGAGCTCGACTGCCACCCGGAGACCCAGGACGAGCACCCCGGACTGCGCTGGCACTGCCGGGGCAGCTATGTGCTGCTGCCCCCCTCCCGGCTGCCTGACGGCTCGGTGGTGGACTGGGTCCGGCCGCCGGACCTGCCGCTACCGGATCCACTGTCGCTGCTCGCCGGGCTCACCGACGCGTGCGCCCAGGTCGCGGGCGAGGAGGAGGCGAAGCAGGAGGCGGCCGGAGGCTGGCTCTCCGGCGGCCGGTAGCGAGGACGGTCGGCGCCACGGGGATGTACGGGCACCCCCGACGGCCCGCGTGTCACGCCCCGCTGGCCGAAACCACACCCTCGATCCGGTTGAGGAAGGCCACCTTCGCACCCGAGTCCGACTGGGCGGGCACCTTCACGACCTGCTCCGCGACCTTGTACAAGGTCACCGACTTGTTCGGCTTGCCGGTCATCAACGCGTTGATGTTCGGGTCCTTCACCGCGACCGGGCCCTTGGCGACCGTCTGCTTCATCACATGACGCGTGGTGAAGAACACCAGCGCCCCGCCGTCCCTGAGCCGCAGCGCCACCGGGGCGTACTGCGCCGGATCCGCCGCCTGGTCCGCGAACTGCGTCACGACCTGCGGCGTCGGCGCGTACTGGGTGCGCCGCTGGGCGCGCAGCCCCGAGGTTTCGCCGCCCTGGGCGAACGCCGTGGAGCCCTTGTCGCCCTGCTGGAGGTACGCGGTGTACTGGGCGCTCAACTCACCCGGCTGGACCAGCAGATCGGTTCCGCTGACCGGGACCGGCACCGCGTAGCCCTGCGCGTCGGTCGCGAAGTCCGGCAACTGACCCGGCGAGAGCACCGACAAGTACGAGGCCTGCCACGGGTCGTTCACACTGCCCCGGGTGAACACCAGCAGCCAGCGGTTGCTGTCCCGGCTGTTGGCGGTGTCCGCGACAAACCATTTCGGCCAGCCGCGCTCCCGTGGGATCAGGAAGCGGGTGTCGCTGAACCGCAACGGCTGGTAACCGGGGTTCCCTGACGGGCTGTTGGCATGCCGGGCCTTGATTCCGGCTCCGTCGACGGCGCCCAGCGCCCCGGTCTCGACCTGGGCGTTCAGTGCCGGATCCAGCTTGGCGTTGGCGTCGTTGACCACCTGGACGAAGTGGTCCAGGGCGGCGGGGGCGTCAGCCTTCCGCACCGCCGGGATGACCGCCTGCTCGCCGTGCACGGTCACGCAACCTGTCGCCAGCGGCGCCAGCAGCGCCGCCGCCGCGACGCTGGACAGTCTGCGGCGCAGCCGTATGGGCAGCGGGGCACGCGCGGTCATGGCGGACGGGCTCCTTCTCGTGTTCGCGATCGGCCGCAAACACTACCGGTGCCGGTCCGCGCACGGGCCGCCGGAGGCGGCACGGCCGCCATACCGTGACGCCTCGGCTACGGCAGCGTCAACACCTCCGTACCGGTGTCGGTCACCACGAGGGTGTGCTCGAACTGGGCGGTGCGCTTGCGGTCCTTGGTGACCACGGTCCAGCCGTCTTCCCAGATGTCGTAGTCGTGCGTCCCCAGGGTGAGCATCGGCTCGATGGTGAAGGTCATTCCCGGCCTGATCACGGTGGTCGCCCGCGGGTCGTCGTAGTGCGGGATGATCAGCCCGGAGTGGAACGCGGAGTTGATCCCGTGACCGGTGAAGTCCCGTACCACGCCGTAGCCGAAGCGCTTGGCGTACGACTCGATGACCCGGCCGATGATGTTGATCTGGCGGCCCGGCTTGACCGCCTTGATCGACCGGTTCAGCGCCTCCCGGGTGCGCTCCACCAGCAGTTGTGACTCCTCGTCGACCTCGCCGCACAGGTAGGTCGCGTTGGTGTCGCCGTGCACGCCGTGGATGTAGGCCGTGATGTCGAGGTTGACGATGTCGCCGTCGCGCAGTTCGGTGGAGTCCGGGATGCCGTGGCAGATGACCTCGTTGAGCGAGGTGCAGATGGACTTGGGGAAGCCGCGGTAGCCGAGGTCGGATGGGTAGGCCTGGTGGTCGCACATGTACTCGTGCGCGATCCGGTCGAGTTCGTCCGTGGTGGTTCCGGGCTTGATCGCCTTGGCCGCCTCCTCCATCGCCTGTGCGGCGATCCGGGAGGCGATCCGCATCTTCTCGATCGTCTCGGTGTCCTGCACCTCCGGTCCGGTGTACGGGGTCGGGGCGGGCTTGCCCACGTACTCAGGGCGCGGGATGGACGACGGCACGCGGCGGGTCGGCGAGAGGGTGCCGGGAACGAGGAGCGACTGGCCAGACATGCCAGCGAGTGTATCGGCGCCGCACAATCGAAGCTGCGGCCGCCGGGGTGCCCCCGGACGGAGTCCTGGGGAGTCTGCGCTGAGGGTGATGGCGGGCGACGGGCGGGAACGATGGCGGACAGGGAAGTCGAAGGGGTTCCGGGGTTCCCCCGGGAAACGCAGCAGGAGGGCAGCATGGCTCTGTTCAAGCGCAAGAGGGCGACGGGTAAGCCGGGCGAGTGGTACTACTGCCTGGAACACCGGAAGGTCGAGGAGGGGCCGGACTGCCCCGCGGTGAACCGCCTGGGCCCCTATCCCACCGCCGCCGAGGCGGCCCGCGCCATCGAGATCGCGGAGGAGCGCAACGAGGAGTGGGAGCATGACCCGCGCTGGAGCGAGGAGAACGACTCCGGGCCGCGCGGCACCGGCAGCTGATGCCGCGGCGGCTGAGGCGTTCCGGGACACGGCACCCCGTACCGTCGGGGTACGGGGTCGGCTGGCAGGATCGCCGGTATGACTACTGATGCGAATACCCCCGACCCGAGCGCTGCCGCAGGCAAGCCCGCGGCCAAGGACCCGCGGGACCTGCCGGATGTCTCCGATCTGGTCGTGGGCGTGCTGGGCGGCACCGGCGACCAGGGGCGCGGGCTCGCCTACCGGCTGGCCAAGGCCGGGCAGCGGGTGATCATCGGTTCGCGCAGCACCGAGCGGGCGCTGACCGCGGCCGAGGAGCTCGGCCTGGGCGTACGCGGCCTGGACAACGCGCAGTGCGCACGCGCCAGCGACATCGTGATCATCGCGGTGCCGTGGGAAGGACACGCCAAGACGGTGGAGTCGCTGCGCGAGGAGCTGGCGGGCAAGCTCGTCGTCGACTGCGTCAACCCGCTCGGCTTCGACAAGAAGGGCGCGTACGCGATCAAGCCGGAGGAGGGCAGCGCCGCCGAGCAGGCCGCCGCTCTGCTGCCCGACTCCCGGGTCACCGCGGCCTTCCACCACCTGTCCGCGGTGCTGCTGCAGGATCCGCAGGTCGAGCGGATCGAGACCGATGTGATGGTGCTGGGCGACAGCCGCGAGGACACCGACACCGTGCAGGCGCTGGCCGCCCGTATCCCGGGGATGCGCGGGGTCTTCGCCGGCCGGCTGCGCAACGCGCACCAGGTCGAGTCGCTGGTGGCCAATCTGATCTCGGTGAACCGCCGCTACAAGGCGCACGCGGGACTGCGCATCACCGACGTGTAGGCCTCATCCGGCTCGACGGGGGCATGGGTCAGAATGGGCGGAGTATGCCGCCCAACCGAGGAGCCTCAGCCATGCCCCCGTCCGCCTCGCCGAGCCCGATCCCGCGGCCGGCGATCTTCGCCATCGCCGTCTGCGTGCTGGCCATCGCCGCCGCGGTGGTGTCGTTCGTACAGGGCAGCTTCCTGGGTGTGGTGTGGGTGCTGATGGCGGGCGTGTCCAGCAACATGGCGTGGTTCTACCTGCGCAAGGCGAAGGCCGACCGGGCCGCCGCGCAATCGGCCGGCCGGTAGCCGCCAGACGGTCAGCCAGTAGCCGCGTAACGGTCGGCCGGCAGCCGCGTGGACGGTTCGCCGGCAGTGGTCAGCCGGTAGGGGAGCCCTTCCAGAACTGGAAGAGGCGGTAGCCGTACGCCGAGTACACATCCGGGATGTGGAAGGTGCGCATGATCGTGTTGATGACGTCCCAGAACACGGTGTTGATCTCGGGGATCCACAGGCAGCCGAAGACCGCGATCAGCCCGAAGGGGGCGTACGGCTCGACCTGGCGGCGCACCTTGTACGACAGCCATGGCTCGATGACGCCGTAGCCGTCGAGCCCGGGGACCGGCAGGAAGTTGAGGATCGCCGCGGTCAGCTGGAGCATCGCCAGGAACGCGAACGCGGCGAGGAACGGCGTCGGCGCCCAGGTCAGCCCGCCGAGGGTGAACGGCAGCATCAGCGCGAGCGCGAAGGCCGCGTTGGTCAGCGGTCCCGCCGCCGAGATCAGGCTGTGCTTCCAGCGGCCCCTGATCCGGCCGCGCTCGATGAACACCGCGCCGCCGGGCAGGCCGATGCCGCCCAGGATGACGAAGATCACCGGTAGCACGATGCTGAGCGCGGCGTGTGTGTACCTCAGCGGGTTCAAGGTCAGATAGCCCCTCGCGCCCACCGTGATGTCGCCGCCATGCAGGGCGGTGCGGGCGTGCGCGTACTCGTGCAGGCACAGCGAGACGATCCAGCCGGAGACGACGAAGACGAACACCGCGAATCCGGTGTTGGACGCGAAGTCGTGCCACACCGCCCACCCGGCGACGAGCATGATCGCGACCAGCCCGAGGAACACGGGACTGACCTGCCGGTCGTGGCGGGTGGTTGCGGTAGCCATGCGCGGAGCTCCATCAGGTACGGGACGTCATCAGGGCGGTTCCTGACCGTACAGGCCGATCCGGCGCTGCGGTGGACAGACCGGGTCCGCGTTGCGTCCGGCACCGGGGGAACGTCCGGTTGCCGGGGTTCGGTTCCATCACCGGGCGAGGGGTTGCCGCCGCGCTGGACGGCGGCGACCCGGCGCCTGGCTCAGGCCTTCTTGCGGAACTTCGCCACCGCCAGCGGCGCGGTGACCAGGGTGATGGCCGCCGCCCAGGCCAGGGTGATCAGCGCCGAATGGGCGACCGGCCCGCCGTTGATCAGGTTCCGGTTGGCGTCGGCGAGCGACGACAGCGGATTGACCTTCGTAAAGCCCTGCAGCCAGCCGGGCATCGTGGTCGGCTTGGCGAAGATCGAGCTGCCGAACTGCAGCGGCATCAGCACGATCATGGCCACCCCCTGTACGGCCTGCGCGCTCTTCATGGTCAGACCGAGCAGGGTGAAGATCCACATCAGTGAGGCGCCGAAGACCATCGCCAAAGCGACCGCGGCGAGCAGGTGCAGCACGGAGGTCTGCACGGTCAGGCCCAGGATGAAGCCCATGACCAGCAGGATGGCGGTGGCTATCAGCATGCGGCCGACCTCCACCACGATCTTCGCGATCAGCACCGAGGAGCGCGCGATCGGCATGGTCCGGAACCGGTCCATCACACCGGTCTTGAAGTCGGTGTTGATCCCGGTACCGACCGCCATGGCGATGTTCATGCCCATCATCGCCATCAGGCCCGGGATCATGTAGTTGACGTAGGCGTGCTGGTTTCCGGAGACCGCGCCGCCGAAGACGTAGACGAAGAGCAGCGTGAAGATGACGGGCATCAGCAGGGCGTCGAACATCGACTCCGGATCCTGCTTGATCTGCAGCAGGTTGCGGCGCACCAGCGCGCCGATGTGCCGCAGGTTGGCCCGTAGCCCGATGCGGCCCTCGCCGGACCGGGCGGTGGCGGTGGTGGCGATCGCTGTCGCGCTCATGCCCGCCTCTCGCCCACCGTCAACCGCAACCGAGACGCTACGCGTCGCTGTCATGCTCCGACCTCCTCGAACTCGTTGGCATCAGCGGTCTTCTGGCCGGTGAGGGCCAGGAACACCTCGTCCAGGCTGGGCAGATGGGTGCTGATACCGGCGATCGAGAAGTCGCGCGCCCCCAGCAGGCCGACCACGGCGGTCAGTTGTTCATCGCTGACGATGGGGACGTTCACCAGCCCCTCGGCCTCATCGGCGGTCGCCCCCGCGATGCCGTCAAGACCGGCCTGGTCCAACGCGGCCACCATGCGCGGCAGTTCGGCGCGGTCCACGGGCCTGATCTGCAGGGTGCGGCCGCCCACCTTCGCCTTCAACTCGTCGATCCGGCCCTCGGCGATCACCCGGCCGCGGTCGATGACCGTCAGCTCGTTGGCGAGCTGTTCGGCCTCCTCCATGTACTGCGTGGTCAGCAGTACGGTGGCGCCGTCGGCCACCATCCGCTGGACCTCCTCCCACACCTCGTTCCGGGTGCGTGGGTCGAGTCCTGTCGTGGGTTCGTCGAGGTAGAGCACCGAGGGATGGCCGACCATGCTCGCGGCCAGGTCAAGCCTGCGGCGCATACCGCCCGAGTAGTTCATGGCCGGACGCCTGGCGGCCTCGGTCAGCGAGAAGCGCTCCAGCATCTCGTCCGCGCGGGCCCTGGCGTCCTTGCGGGACAGGTCGAGCAGCCGCCCGATCATGTAGAGGTTCTCGCGGCCGGACAGCTTCTCGTCCACCGACGCGTACTGGCCGGTCAGCCCGATCACCCGGCGCAGCTGGCGGGGCTGGCTCAGCACGTCGTACCCGGCGACCCGGGCGGTCCCGGCGTCCGGCTTCACCAGGGTGGACAGGATCCGTACGAGGGTGGTCTTCCCGGCGCCGTTCGGGCCGAGCACGCCGAGTACGGTGCCCTGGGTCACATCGAGATCCACTCCGTCGAGCGCCTTCGTCTCGCCGTAGTGCTTGGCCAGGCCCCGTACTTCCACGGCCTTTCCGCCGCGACTGGTCGTCTTGCTTAGTGTCATGCCACCACGGTCGCCGACGCCGCCGACAGGTCGCCGACAGACCGCTGACACGCCGCTTCGGCCGCCGACGCGGCACCGGCGGCCGGTGGGCGCTATGCCTGCACCGAGACCAGGCGCTGGCCCTGGGAGGTGATGACGTCGAAGTGCGAGATGTCGGACGGCCGCATCGCGGTTGCGCCCCTGATGTCCAACGGCTGCGGATGCTCGTCGGTGCCGTAACCCGACCCGGACACCGTCCAGTTGGCGACCGTCTCCTGGCGGCCGTCCTTGCCGACCACCACCAGGTGGCAGGTGCGCGGACCGTAGACGTACGACAGCCGCAGGTCGATCTGGGTGCCCCAGGGCCTGCCGGTCAGGCCCACCACGGCCGACGCACCGGTCGCCGGATCGGTCGCGGTGCGCTGGAACGCCGCGGCCTGCACACCGGTCACCGCCGGGCGCTCCTGGATGGCGAGTACGGCCGCGGTCGGGCCGGCGACGATCAGTACGGCGGCCGCGACGGCCGTCAGCCAGCGGCGGCGGACCCTGGTCCGGCGCTGCGCCGCCACCTCGTCCAGCAGCCGGTCCAGCATCTCCTCGCTCGGCGGCTCGGGCGCACCGGCACCGCCCAGCTCCGCCAGCGCCGGCACCACACCGCTGAGTTCGTCGAGGAGCTTGGCGCACGTATCGCACCCGGCGAGGTGCTGCTCGAACCGGTCCATCTCGGCGTCGTTCAGCACGCCGAGCAGATAGGCGCCGACGTCGACGTGCGCGTCGGGCCGTCCGTACTCGGTCACGAGGTCACTCCTCTCTCCTCCAGTGCGATCCGCAGACTGCGCAGTGCGTAGAAGATCCGGGACCGGACGGTGCCCGGGGGCACCCCCAGCACACGGGCCGTCTCGTTGGTGTCCCGGCCCTTGAAGTACGTTTCCACCAGCACCTGGCGGTGCGCGGGTGTCAGGTCGTCCAACGCGTCGGAGATCGTCATCATCCGCAGCGCGCGGTCGAGTTCATCGGCGGCGGGTACCTGCTCCAGGTCGGCGGGACCGCTCTCGGCGGGGCGGGCCTGACGGCCGCGGTGCGCGTCGATGACCACCCGGCGGGCGACGGTCACCAGCCACGGCCGCAGGCTGCGTGCGCTCGGGTCCAGCTGGGAGGCGTTCCGCCAGGCCCGCAGCAGGGTCTCCTGCACCACGTCCTCCGCGAGGTAGCGGTCCCCGGCCACCAGGCGCAGCACATAGGTCATCAGCGGACCCGCGTGATCGCGGTAGAGCGCCCGCATCAGTTCCTCCTCCGGGCCGCGGCCCGGGAAGCGCCGGCCTTCCACGGTGGAATCCTCGCGCAGGCTGTGCCCCTGGTCGACCTGGAGCACGGCTCAGTAGCCGTATCCGCTCGAAGGGCCGCTGGCCGAGCCGGCCTCGGCTTTCCTGCCCTGCGGGGTGGTCGCGTGCCAGGTGCCCAGGACGTCCTGGCCGTTGGTGTCGCCGGGCTTGCTGTCTCCCGCGTACCGGTACAGCGGCCAGCCGTTCAAGGTCAGTTGCCTGGTGCCGTCCGGGCGGGTGACGCCGCCGACGAGCTGGTGGTCGATGCCGTGGACATGGGCGGCGGACAGGGCGGGTTCCGGAGGCCAGACGGTCGCGCACTGGCCGGCGCAGCGGGACGTGGACGGGCTGGCCGAGTCCGCGTCGAAGCGGTAGAGCGTCCAGCCCTGCCCGTCGGTGACGATGGTGCCCAGCCGGGCGTTGTGCGTGGTCCCGAGCGCGGCGGTGGACGGCTTCGGCGCCGGTGTGCTCGGCGGGCTGCCCGACGGGCTCGACGGCTTGGCGCCGCCGGTGCCGGACGAGCAGCCCGCCAGGGCCATCAGCCCAGCCGAGAGGACCAGGGCCGTCGCCACCGAGGCGCCGCGCCGGGGCCGCCAGGAGGTCGGTGGAAATGCCGACATAGTGGGTTCCTCCTGTATGTCACTGTGGGTTCACCAGGACATACGGGAGGTGGCCCGCCTTTGCTCAACGGTCAGTGGAAGCTGTGCTCCGCCGCCGGGTAGGCCCCGCCGACGACCTCGTCGGCGAAGGACTTGGCCGCGCCGCCGAGCACCTCACGCAGCTGCGCGTACTGCTTGACGAAGCGCGGCAGCCGTCCGCCCGTCATCCCCGCCATGTCGGTCCACACCAGCACCTGGGCGTCGCAGTCCGGGCCCGCGCCGATGCCGACGGTGGATATGTGCAGGGCGGTGGTGACCTCGGCGGCCAGCTCGGCCGGTACGAGTTCCAGGACGACGGCGAACGCGCCCGCGTCCTGCACCGCCTTGGCGTCCCGCAGCAGCTGCTGGGCGGCCTCTTCGCCGCGGCCCTGCACCGGGTAGCCGCCGAACGCGTTCACGGACTGCGGGGTGAGGCCGACGTGCGCCATCACCGGGATCCCGGCGGAGACCAGCAGCTCGATCTGGTGCGCGGACCGCTCGCCGCCCTCCAGCTTCACCGCGCCCACCCCGGCCTCCTTGACCAGCCGGGTGGCGTTGCGCAGTGCCTGCGTCGGGCCTTCCTGGTACGAGCCGAACGGCAGATCGCCGACGATCAGCGCGCGGTTGGTGCCGCGGACCACGGCGGCGGACAGCATGGTGATCTCGTCCATGGTCACCGGGACCGTGCTGTCGTAGCCGAGGTGGCAGTTGCCCATGGAGTCGCCGACCAGCAGCACCGGAATGCCCGCCTCGTCGAAGACGGACGCGGTCATCGCGTCGTACGCGGTGAGCATCGGCCACTTCTCGCCGCGGTGCTTGGCGGCGGCGATGTCCCGAACCGTGATGCGGCGGGTACCTGTTCCTCCGTACAGCGCCTTGCTGCTGTCGGATTCCTTTTGGGCAGCCTCAACGTGCGTCATGGAGAAGGCTCCTGTTCGTGTCTCGAAGCGCCCTGACGGCGTCTCCGGATCACCTCCCATGCTGACATGCCGCAGCGGTGGCCGAAAGCCGGTGCGCCTAGTTCCGTTTGTCTCATCCGTACAGGGCTTTGCCTGCCATTTACGATACGAGACGGGCCCGTATCGTAAGTAGGGTCTAGCGTGGATCCCATGCCCGCAGATGACGCTGCCACGACATCGTCCACCCAGCGGATCCCCGAGGCGGTGTACCGCCGCCGCTGGGCCATCCTGGCGGTGCTGCTCTTCAGCCTCCTCGTCGTCGTCCTCGACAACTCGATCCTCAACGTGGCGATGAAGACCATCGCCCAGCCCGGGCCCACCGGTCTCGGCGCCACCCAGAGTCAGCTGGAGTGGGCGATCAACGCCTACACGCTGGTCTTCGCGGGGCTGCTGTTCACCGCCGGGCTGCTCGGCGACCGGCTCGGCCGCAAGAAGGTGCTGCTGTTCGGCATGCTGGTCTTCGGCACCGGTTCGGTGCTCTCGGCGGAAGCGGGCTCCTCTGCTCAACTCATCGCGTTCCGCGCGCTGATGGGGCTCGGCGCGGCGTTCGTCATGCCGTCCACGCTCGCCATCATCATGAACGTCTTCGAGCGCGAGGAGCAGCCCAAGGCCATCGGCATCTGGACCGGCGCGGTCGGCTTCGCCATCGCGCTCGGCCCGATCGCCGGTGGTCTGCTGCTCCAGCACTTCTGGTGGGGCTCGGTCTTCTTCGTCAATGTGCCGATCGTGGTGGTCGCGCTCTTCGCGATGTCGTTCCTGGTCCCCGACTCCAAGGACCCGCACCCCGGACGGCTCGACCCGCTGGGCGTGCTGCTGTCCGTCATCGGCCTGGTGCTGCTGGTCTACGGGATCATCAAGGGCGGTCAGCTCGCCGACTTCGGCACGCCCAGGTCCTGGGCCACCATGCTGGGCGGCATCGCCGTGCTCACCCTCTTCGTGCTGTATGAGCGGCGCAGCAGTCATCCGGCCTTCGACGTCTCCTACTTCCGGGACCGGCGCTTCTCGGCCTCGGTCGTCACCATCGGGCTGGTCTTCTTCGCCCTGATGGGGGTGACGTTCTTCTTCGTCTTCTACACCCAGAGCGTGCGCGGGTTCAGCCCGCTCCAGTCGGGTCTGCTGCTGCTGCCGCTGGCCTCGGCCCAGATGATCTTCGCCCCGCGGGCCCGGCTGGTCGTCGACCGCTTCGGCGCCCGCGCGGTCTGCACCGGCGGCATGCTGCTGACCGCGATGTCGTTCCTGGGCTTCCTGCTGCTCGGGCGGTCAACTCCGGTATGGGTGCTGGAAGTTGTCTTCTTCGTGATGGGCACCGCGATGGCGCACGTCATGCCGCCCGCCACCGTCATGATCATGTCGTCGCTGCCGCGCGAGAAGGCCGGTTCCGGTTCCGCGGTGAACAACACCTTCCGGCAGGTGGGCGGTGCCGTCGGCGTCGCCGTGCTCGGCTCGCTGCTGTCCACCGTCTACCGCCACAGCATCCACGGCCAGCTCGCCGCGGTTCCCGGGCTGTCCGAGCACGTACAGCACAAGGCGGGCGAGTCCATCGAGGCCACCCTCGGCGTGGCGCAGCAGCTGGGGCCGGTGGGCCAGACGCTGGTGGGCCCGGCCGACAACGCGTTCATCCACGCCATGCACGCCACGGCGATGGGCTCGTCCGCCGTCGCTCTCGTCGGCGCCGCCGTGGCCTGGCTGTTCCTGCCGCACCGGCCCGCCCTGAGCCCACCGTCCGCGGAGCCGGAGAGGTCCGCCGCGCGGAGCGGGGGATGAAGGCGGAGCCGATGGCTGCCGCAGGCGCGGGACTGCCCGCGACCACCGGTCGGGGCCGTCCGCGCAGCGCGGCGGCGGACAGTTCGATCGTCGAGACGGTGCTACGGCTGCTGGAGGAGGGCACCACCCTCGGCGAGCTGTCCATGGAGCGCATCGCGCGGTCGGCCGGGGTCGGCAAGGCGACCGTCTACCGCCGGTGGGCCAACAAGGACGCCCTGCTGATCGACGTCATGCGCGCCATCGACGAACCCCTCCCGCCGCTGGCCGGAACGTCGGTGCGCGAGGACCTGGTGGTCCTGCTGGAGGTGATAAGGCACCGCGGGCTGGCCAAGCGTTCCTCGGCGGTGATGCGCAACGTCATCGGCGTCATCCAGAGCAGCCCACAGCTGTGGCGGCAGTACCACGACACGGTGATACGGACGCGGCGCGAGGCCATGTACGCGGTGCTGCGGCGCGGGATGCGCACCGGGGAGATCCGCGACGACATCGATGTGCGCCTGCTGGTCGACCTGTTCGCCGGCCCGATGCTGTCCCGAGCGCTGCTGTACGAGCGGGCACCGTTGGAGGACGGCCTGTCGGAGCAGATCGTCGACGCCGTTCTGGAAGGCGTGCGGCCGAGCGGCCACCCCGCATCCCGGCGGCCGTGACCTCGGCGGGCCGGCCGCGCCACGGGCGGCGCGGTGGGCGGAACGCATCGGGAATGTGCTGGTTCGACCGCTGAATATGCGCATCGTGTCACAGGAGCCGGACCTGGGCCGTCGCCGGAAACCGTGGTGTCATCCGGTCCGTCCCCTCCGAAGAGCGCCGAACCCCCGTCCGCCCCTATGGTCGGAACCACGGGCCGTCCCCCCACGGGGCCGACCACGGGCCGGCGCGTACGGACAGGCACGCGAACGAGTGAGGACGGGCCCATGGCTCAGACGGACACGGCGGATGGTCAGCGCAGCGGGAACGAGGCGCGCCCCGGCCAGTCCGGGGCGAGCCGCACCCCGAACCGCTGGCGGGACGGGGGCAGCTGGCGCCGCGGCTGGATCCCCGCCGCGATCGCCCTGGTCGTCGCGGTGTTGATGTTCTTCCACTCCAGCGTGCCGAACAGCGTGGGCAACCTGGGCAGTCTGCTGGAGACCTTCCTGCCGTGGACCGGGCTGGTGGTGCCGGTGCTGCTCGCCGTCGCGCTGGTGCGCCGCTCGGCGACCGCGCTGGTGGCCCTCCTGGTGCCCGCGCTGGTGTGGCTCAATCTGTTCGGCGGGCTGCTGACCGACAAGTCGTCCGGCGGGGGCAACCTCACCGTCGTCAGCCACAACGTGAACGCCGACAATCCGAACCCGGCCGCCACCGCCAAGGACATCGCGGGCTCCGGCGCCGACATCGTCGCGCTGGAGGAACTGACCGGACGGGCGCTGCCGGTCTACGAGCGGGGCCTGGCGGGCACGTACCGGTACCACGCGGTGGAGGGCACCGTCGCCCTGTGGAGCAAGTACCCGCTGAGCGGCACCCAGCCGGTGAACATCAGGCTCGGTTGGGTCCGGGCGCTGCGCACCACGGTCGCCACCCCGAGGGGTGCGGTGGCGGTCTACGTGGCGCACATGCCGTCGGTGCGGGTGCGGCTGGACAGTGGTTTCACCGCCGGGCAGCGTGATCACAGCGCGGTGGCGCTCGGTGACGCGATAGCGCAGGAGCCGGTGCGGCGGGTGATCCTGCTCGGCGATCTCAACGGGACGATGAACGATCGGAGTCTGTCCCCGATCACCGCGCAGATGCGGTCCGCGCAGGGCGCGGCGGGCGATGGCTTCGGGTTCAGCTGGCCTGCGTCGTCTCCCATGGCGCGGATCGACCAGATCATGGTCAAGGGGATCGAGCCGACGCGGTCATGGGTGTTGCGGAACACCGGCAGCGATCATCTGCCGGTGGCGGCAACCCTGCGGGTCGCCTGAGCGCTTCGCTGGATATGCCGCGATGTGCCGTCCATCGGCTGCGGGTTCGTCGTGGCTGGTCGCGCAGTTCCCCGCGCCCCTTCAGGGCGCTGCCGGAGACCAACCACCTCGCATCCACACTGCGACACACCGAGCCCCGGGGCGCAGCCGAGTGCCGGGTCCGGGTCCCGTGACGGCGTCTGGCGGCGACCCCGTGCGGGGGTCCGGGGCGCGGCCCCGTGTCGGGGTCCGGGGCGTAGCCCCGCGTGGGGGTCTGGGGCGCGGCCCCGTGTCGGGGTCCGGGGCGTAGCCCCGCGTGGGGGTCTGGGGCGCGGCCCCGCGTCGGGGTCTGGGGCGTAGCCCCGCGTGGGGGTCCGGGGGCCGTAGGCCCCCGGGAAGAAAAAACTGCTTCCCCACGAGGGGCGCTAGCCCCGAGTGGGGCCGTGTTCCCGCCACCGGTTGGTGATGGGCAGTCGGCGGTCCTTGCCGAAGCCCTTGGCGGTGATCTTGGTGCCCGGCGGGTACTGGCGGCGCTTGTACTCTGCCGTGTCGACCAGCCGCAGGATCCGCTCCACCAGTGCCTCGTCGAAGCCCGCCGCCACGATCGCCGCGCGGCCCTGGTCCTGCTCCACATAGAGGTCCAGGACGCGGTCGAGGACGTCGTAGTCCGGCAGCGAGTCGGTGTCCACCTGGCCGGGACGCAGCTCCGCGCTCGGCGGCTTGACGATGGAGTTCTCCGGGATCGGCGGGGTCTGGCCGCGTTCGACGGCCGCCGCGTTACACCACTTCGCCAGCTCCCACACCTTGGTCTTGAAGACGTCCTTGATCGGCGCGAAACCGCCCACCGCGTCCCCGTACAGCGTGGAGTAGCCGCACGCCAGCTCGGACTTGTTGCCCGGTGCCAGCACCAGGTGGCCCTCCTGGTTGGAGATCCCCATCAGGGTGGTGCCGCGCAGTCGCGCCTGCAGGTTCTCCTCGGCCAGGCCGGTGAGGTGCAGCGCCTCCATGTAGGCGTCGAACATCGGGCCGATGGGCACGGTGCGGAAGTTCAGACCGGTGCGCCGCGCCAGTTCGGCCGCGTCGCCCTTGGAGTGCTCGGAGGAGTAGCGGGACGGCATCGACACCCCGTACACGTGCTGGGCGCCGATCGCGTCGCAGGCGATGGCCGCGACCAGCGCCGAGTCGATGCCGCCGGAGAGCCCGATCAGCACGCTGCGGAAACCGTTCTTCGCGAGATAAGCGCGCAGACCCACGACCAGAGCCGTGTAGATCTCCTCGTCATCGCCGAGCCGCGGCGCCTGCTCGCCGCGTACCCGCGGCTCGTAGGGCGCGAGCGGCTCCGCCGAGATCGTCCGGTGCTCGATGACCAGGCCGTCGTCGGCCGTGCCCGACGGCACCTCACCGGCGGCCGGCAGCTCCAGGTCGACCAGGACGCAGCCCTCCTCGAACTGCGGGGCGCGGGTGATCACTTCGCCCTCGGCCGACACCACGATCGAGTCGCCGTCGAAGACCAGCTCGTCCTGCCCGCCGATCATCGCGAGGTACGCGAGGGTGCAGCCCGCCTCCTGCGCGCGCTTGCGGACCAGCTCCAGCCGGGTGTCGTCCTTGGCGACCTCGTACGGGGAGGCGTTGACCGACAGCAGCAGCCCGGCCCCGGCGGTACGGGTGGCCGGGACGCGCCCGCCGTCCTGCCACAGGTCCTCGCAGATCGCCAGCGCCACATCGATGCCGCGCACCCGGATGACGGGCAGCGTGTCACCGGGCACGAAGTAGCGGAACTCGTCGAACACACCGTAGTTGGGCAGGTGGTGCTTGGCGAAGGAGAGCACCACACCGCCGCGGTGCAGCACCGCTGCCGCGTTCTGCGGCGCACCGGCGGGCTGGCCGTAACGCGGCTGGGCCTTCTCGCTGCGGTCCAGATAACCGACCACCACCGGAACTTCACCGAGCCCCTCGGCCACGAGCCGCGCCGCGAGCTCGGTCAGCGCGGACCGCGACGCCTCGACGAAGGAGGAACGCAGCGCGAGGTCCTCGACCGGGTAACCGGTCAGCGCCATCTCCGGGAAGGCGACGAGATGCGCGCCCTGATCGGCCGCGTGCCTGGTCCAGCGCACGATCGCGTCGGAGTTACCGGCGATGTCCCCGACGCAGGAGTCGATCTGATTGAGGGCGAGACGAAGTTGAGGCACGGGCCCAGCGTAATCGTCTATCCGACGCTATGGAGCCCGCGGGGTGCGTCTGCTGGCTCACACCCCCCGCGGGCCCGGTTCGCTAACCGCGGTAGCCGAGGAGCGTCATCATGCCGCTCTCCGCGTGGTAGACGTTGTGGCAGTGGATCATCCACAGTCCCGGATTGTCCGCGTCGAAGTCGACGTCCAGGGTCTGCCGCGGCAGCACTATCGCGGTGTCCTTGCGCGGGCCGCCGTTCGGCAGGGCGAACGTGTGCCCGTGCAGGTGCACGGGATGCCACATGGTCGTGTCGTTGCGGAACGACAGCCGCACCCGGTCGCCGGCGCGCACCGGAAGGCGCCGTGCGGGGCTGTACTTCTCGCTGTTGAGGCCCCAGTCGTACTTCGCCATGCCTCCGGTCAGCCGCAGCGGCACGGTGGCGTCCGGCCGCCGGGCGGGCAGCGCCGCGGACGGCGCGGCGCGCAACTGCCCGGCGGTGAGCGGTCGCCGGTCCAGCTCCGCCGGGCGTACGTCGCGTCCCGGGGCCTCGCCCGCGGTGGTACGCAGCACCGCGCGGGCCACCGCGTTCTTCCCTTCCGCCAGCGCGACCAGCGGAAACGCTCCGTCGCCCGCGGTGACCAGCACGTCGTACCGCTCGCCCATGCCCAGCAGCAGAGCGTCCGCCGTGGTGTGCGCGACCGGCAGGCCGTCGGCGTGGGTGACGGTCATACGGTGACCGCCGAGGGCGACCCGGAACGCGGTGTCACCGCCCGCGTTGATGATCCGGATCCGGAGCCGCTCGCCGGGCTTCGCGGTGAAGGTCTCCGGACTGTCCGCGGTCCGCCCGTTGACCAGGTAGTACGGGTACGCCACATCGCCCGCGTCGCCCCCGAGCAGCCTGCTCGTGGCGCCCATCAGCATGCGGCTCGGGCCCGGCGTGGCCATCCCCATGGCGCGCATGCCCGGCATCCCCGGCATGCCGTCACCGCCCGCGTCGGAGGAGCCGTGCCCACCGGGCGCTCCGGAGGACATCCCCGGGGACATTCCGCCGGACAGTTCGGTGAGCACGGCGTCTGGCGTGGAGCCGTCCACTCCGTCCACCCAGTCGTCCAGCACGACAACCCACTCCCGGTCGTACCGGAGCGGTTCCTTCGGGTCCTCGACGATCAGCGGTGCGTACAGTCCGCGGTCCTGCTGCACGCCGGTGTGCGGATGGAGCCAGTACGTGCCCGGACGCGGGACCGCGAAGCGGTAGGTGAACTGGGCGCCCGCCGCGACCGCGCGCTGGGTGACGTCGGGGACACCGTCCATGTCGTTGCGCAGCGCGAGACCGTGCCAGTGCACCGTGGTCGGCTTCGGGAGGTGGTTGACGAGCACGGCCTCCAGGGTGTCGCCCGCGGTGACGCGGATCTCGCGGCCGGGCAGCCGGTCGCCGTAGCTCCAGGTGCGGACGGTCGGTCCGCCCAGGTCCACCGTCGACTCGGCGGCGGTCAGCCGGACTTGGCGCAGCGGGCCGCCACCGCGCCGCCGCTCGGCGGCGGCGACCTCCGGACCGTTGGGGGACAGATAACCGCCGGCCGAGGGCTGGGGCCGGTTCGGCCCCCCGGTGGAGCAGGCGGCCAGCAGCCCGGCTCCAGCCAGGCCGAACCCCGCGCCGAGGGCGGCGCGGCGTGTGTACATACGCATGCGGAAGTGCACCTCATGGTGTCGATGGATGTGCATACAGGTGGTGGGCATGCGGCCGCGCGGGCGGCCGATGGCGGGGCCTATATGCGTGATACCGACAGACGGGCGAGGCACAGCGATATGCGGGGCGGCGGTATCGGACGGGGCATCCCCGTCAGACGCTCCCGCAGCGCCGCCAGGGCGGCCACCGCCCCCGCGTCCGCCAACCCCAGTGCGAGCCCGAGGGCGAGGAGGAGCGCGGTGCTCCACGCGCCGAGCACGGCAACGCAGACCGACAACGGGTCCATGGAGTGGGCGGGTTGGGGATGCCGATCATGGCCGGGGGAGGGCGACTCGGCGGCCGACAGCGGCACCGGCCGGGTGCCGGCCATGCCGTGTGCCGTCACCGGCGGCGCCGAGCTGATGTCCGCAGCCGCCGTCATCCCCGGCATGGCGGGCATGGCGGGCGCCGCGGGATGCCCGGCGGTGTGCATGGTGAAGATCCCGAACAGCAGGGCGGCGAAGAGCAGCAGTCGGCGAACCATCGCACACCCCCTGGTCTCGTTCGGCCTGGTGTCGTTCGGCCTGGTGACTTCCGGCCTGGTCACTTCCTGGCATCTCCTGCCGCACGGGCAGCTTCGGGAAAAACACTACACACCGCCACTGACAGCGACTCACCCCGGAATGCGTCGCCCGCAGCACCGCCAGACGATGGAGCCAGAGACCGACGGAACGGACCCCCATGGCGTCATCCCCGCATCGCCGACGGCGGCCGGGCGACCACCGCCCTGTCCCGGCGCCGGTCACAGCCGTGCCACTGCTGCTCGGGGCCGTCGCGTACACCGCCTGGGTCCTGGAGGTCGTCCTCGCCGCCGCACTCGGCCCTCGGCGGGCCTACCGCAGCGAACTGGCCGCCGCCGACCAGCCGCTCGGCAGCCTGTTCCGCGCTACCGACCTGGTGGCGGGCCTGGTCGTACTCGCCGGATCCGCCCTCGAACTCCCGCTGCCGCCGCGCCGCTGCCGGTCCACGCCCGCCAGGACGGCCCTCGCGGTGAGCAGCACCGCCGCCATGCTCGCCGCCCGCACCGCGCTGGTGGCGTTCATCCTGGCGGCACGGCGGCACGGCTGGTGGCCGCCGCCGCACCGGGCCGGACCGCCCCTCGTCCCCGCCGAACCGGCCGTCACCGTATGGGCGTTGAGCGCCACGGCCGCCATCCGGACCGGGCGCGGCACTTTGTCGCTGGTGGCGGGGCAGCGGCTGCTGGCCCTGCTGGTAGCGGTATGGATCGGCACGCTGGCGGTCTGCGTCGCCCGCCGCCCGGCGCCGGGCGGTGCGGCCGATGGGCGGCGGGCCAGGGGCGCCGCCCAAAGCACCCCAGTTCGCCCGCCGGCCCGGGCGATGCCGCCCCGAGAGGGCTGTCACCCGAAGCTCCCGCCGCCATGACCGCCCGCGAACTCCCCAGGTGCGCCGCGCAGGGCACCGCTCCGCCCGGCCGCATCCTGCGCGTCGGCGGCACCGCGCTGCACGTACTGCGCGAGGGCGCGGGGCCGGTATGCGTACTCAGCGGCGGACTCGGGCTGAGCTGGTTCGACTGGGATCCGGTGATCCCGCTGGTCACGCCGTACCGCACGGTGGTGCGGTTCGACCGGCCCGGGTACGGGTTCAGCGCCCCGCCGGTCGCCGTGCCCACCGCCGCCGCCGAGGCCGACCGGATCCGCCGGGTACTGGACGCGCTCGGCCTGCACGGACCGTGCACCGTCGCCGGGCACGCCGTCGCGGGCTTCCACGCCGAGGCCTTCGCCCGGCTGTACCCCGAGCGCACGGCGGGCCTGCTGCTGGTGGACGCCAGTGCCGAGGAAGCCCCGGAGCCGCCCACGGCCAGCGGGCTGCGCACCGCCGCCGCACGGGCGCTGGCCGCAGCCCTGACCGCTGCCGCCGTGCCGTACGTCCTCGGGCCGACGAGCCGCCGTCTGGCGTGGAGCGCGACGACGCTGGCCGGCTGCGACCCGGCCTCCGCACCACTGGTGCGGCGCACTTACCGCACCGGCCGGGTGCTGCGCGCCACCTTGCTGGAGAACGCCCGCTACCCGGACATGGCGGCCGAGATCCACGAGCTGCGCACCCGTCGTCCGCTGCCCGCGGTCCCGGTGACCGTGCTGGCCGCGTACGACGGCAGCGGGTCACGCCGGGCGCTGCACTGGCTGCGCCGTCAGCTGTGTCTCGCCGACGAACTCGGCGCCCGATTCAAGATCGTCACCCCGTCCGGGCACCTGATCATGATCGACCGTCCGCAGGCGGTGGCGTCCGCACTGCTCGACCCGGGCATTCCACTGGGGAGGGCGCGTACCTGAAGTGCCAGCTCATGTTCCACAATGGCGGTAAGCGTGTGACGTTCCGCGTAACGCGTCGGAAACCCTTCTCGGTGATACTGGTGTGCTCTGGGCAGCGCTCCGCTACAGTGCGCCGATCCCGGCGAGCAAGCCGTCTGACCTGCCCGTCTGACCTGCGAGGATAGAGCCCATGGATAAGCAGCAGGAGTTCGTGCTCCGGACGCTGGAGGAGCGCGACATCCGCTTCGTACGGCTGTGGTTCACCGATGTGCTGGGCTTCCTGAAGTCCGTCGCGGTGGCGCCCGCCGAGCTTGAGCAGGCATTCGACGAGGGCATCGGGTTCGACGGCTCCGCGATCGAGGGCTTCGCCCGCGTCTACGAGTCCGACATGCTGGCCAAGCCGGACCCGGGCACCTTCCAGATCCTGCCGTGGCGCGCCGAGTCCCCGGGCACCGCCCGGATGTTCTGCGACATCCTCATGCCGGACGGCTCGCCGTCGTACGCGGACCCGCGCTATGTGCTCAAGCGGACCCTGTCCAGGACCTCGGACCTCGGGTTCACCTTCTACACCCACCCCGAGATCGAGTTCTTCCTGCTGAAGGACAAGCCGGCGGACGGCACCCGGCCCACCCCGGCCGACTCCTCCGGCTACTTCGACCACACCCCGCAGCACGTCGGCCAGGACTTCCGGCGGCAGGCCATCACCATGCTGGAGTCCATGGGCATCTCGGTGGAGTTCTCCCACCACGAGGGTGCGCCCGGCCAGCAGGAGATCGACCTGCGGTACGCGGACGCGCTGTCCACGGCCGACAACATCATGACGTTCCGGCTGGTGATGAAGCAGGTCGCGCTGGAGCAGGGGGTGCAGGCCACCTTCATGCCCAAGCCGTTCTCGGAGTACCCCGGCTCGGGGATGCACACCCACCTGTCCCTCTTCGAGGGCGACCGCAACGCGTTCCACGAGTCCGGCGCCGAGTACCAACTCTCCAAGGTCGGCCGCTCGTTCATCGCCGGACTGCTGCACCACGCCGGTGAGATCTCCGCGGTCACCAACCAGTGGGTCAACTCCTACAAGCGCATCTGGGGCGGCTCCCAGCGCACCGCGGGCGCGGGCGGCGAGGCCCCCTCGTACATCTGCTGGGGCCACAACAACCGCTCCGCCCTCATCCGGGTCCCGATGTACAAGCCCGGCAAGACCGTCTCCACCCGTGTCGAGGTCCGCTCCATCGACTCCGGCGCCAACCCCTATCTGACCTACGCGGTGCTGCTCGCCGCCGGTCTCAAGGGCGTTGAGGAGGGCTACGAACTCCCGGCGGGCGCGGACGACGACGTCTGGGCACTGTCCGACGCGGAGCGCCGCGCCCTGGGCATCGAGCCCCTGCCGCAGAACCTGGGCGAGGCGATCGCCCTGATGGAGCGCAGCGAACTGGTCGCCGAGACGCTCGGGGAGCATGTCTTCGACTTCTTCCTGCGCAACAAGAAGCAGGAGTGGGAGGAGTACCGGTCGGAGGTCACCCCGTTCGAACTGCGGAAGAACCTGCCGGTGCTGTAGGTGCGCGGGTCAGAGCGCGACGACGCTTCGGGCCAGCGGCGGTGAACCGCTGGCCGGGCCGAACTCCTGAAGCGGTGGCCCGTGTCCCGCGACGTCTCCAGCCTTCAGGCATGTGCCGATACGCGACAGCGGCGACTTCCGCCCTGCCATCGGAGGCGCAGACCGTCTGGATTCTGGCCGCCGCCGTCGGTCCGCCAGTTGAGGAGGACGCATCAGCTTCCCTGAACGTGAGTGCCCGCCTTGCCACGCGCGGCAAAGCGGGCACTCACGCGAGTGGCGCCCCGCCACGGCCGTCGCTCGGTCGCGGCCCGGCGGCGTCATCGTGCACTGCGCCGCCGGGCGCGACCGTAGGGGGCTGGCCACCCGAACGGCTCGACGCCGAGGCCTGCTTGACCGCGGCGGGCGTGTCCGAGGAGGACGTCGCGGCGCTGTGCGTCAGGCTGGTCGGCTGACGGAGGTCAGTTCCAGATGCCGGTGATGTCGGATGCTGAGGCCGCGTTTCCGGCGTAGGTCAGGCCGTTCATGTCCTCGATGGTGCGCAGCAGGTCGTAGTGGCTGTAGGTGGTGGACGAGCTGCTGCCCGCTGTGACCGGCTGGCCGTACAGGACCGTCGGGATGTTGTTGGTGTCCGTTCCCTCGTCCTCGTCGAAGGTGACGATCAGGACGCTGTTGTGGGTCTGGGCCCAACTGGCATAGCCGCCGAGGTTGTTCTGCAGCCAGGTGTCACCGGTGCTGACCGAGCAGTCGTGCATGTCGTTGCAGAGGTTCGGGACCACGAACGACACCTGCGGCAACTGCGAGTAGTCCGTGGGGAATTGGTCGAACGTGTTCGCCGACGACGTCGGGACGTTGCTGAAGCCGAACCACGGGTTGTGCTTCTGCGCGTAGTCGCCGGTGCGACAGACCGTGTCGCCCTGACTGGGCAGCGACTCGTTGTAGCTGGCCCAGTTCTTGCCCGCGGCCGTCAGTTCCGAGCCGAGGTTCTCCGCCGAGCTGAAGCCGGGGGTGACGCAGGAGTCGTCGGTGATGCCCTGGGTGTCGCCGGAGAACAGCGCGTAGTAGTTGGGCTGGCTCGGATGGGTTTCCGCGTGCATGTCGGTCAGGTTCGCGCCGCCGCTCACCAGCGAGTTGATGTAGGGAGCGTTGGAGCTGCCGATGACCTGGTCGTACCCGTGGTTCTCCAGCATCACGACGATGACGTGGTCCGGCGTGGGAACGCCGTTCGCCGCGTGGGCCGGGGTGGCGACGGTGCCCGCCCAGGCGGCGGCCAGCGCGACGGCGGACGCCAGAGCGGTGAGGGCACGACGAGACGTACGAAGATTGGTGCTGGGCACTGCGGCCTCCGTGTCTGTGGGGAAGTACCGGGGCTGTGCGTGCGGAGCTCCGCCAGACTAGGAGTGGCGCCGTACCGCGGTCTGTGCTCGAACGGTGAAGATCTGGGGAACGCTACGGATACGCGCGAGGCGGCCGAAGGACGACGCTGAAGGACGGTGGTGACGTACCGGGTCGGGCCCCCGCCGGATACGCTCGCGGCGGACGCTGCGAGCGATCAAGGCGCCGCGGACCGACGACGCACCCGGGGCGATCAAGAGGAGGACGGGCCCATGCTGGAAGGGCGGCGCAGCAGTACGTTCAGCAAGCTGCTGCGGCACGGGTTCACCGACCCGGACGCGGCCGAGCGGCTGCTCGACGTCCCCGAGTTGTCGGCGGCGCGCGGCGATTCGGTGCTGCTGGACGCGCTCGGTGCGACCGCCGACCCCGATCTGGCGCTGCGCGGTCTGGTGCGGATGGTCGAGGCGCAGGAGCCCGCCGAGCGGCAGGCCCTGTTGGACACCCTGACCGGGTCCAAACCACTGCGCGACCGGCTGCTCGGTGTGCTGGGCTCCTCCGAGGCGCTCGGCGACCATCTGGCGCGGCATCCGCGCGACTGGCACGCCCTGGTGACCTACGAGTCGACCGATCTGCACCCCGGGATCGAGGAGTTCGAGCGCGGCCTGCGCCAGGGCATGGCGGACATGCCGGGCGCCGCCCCCGAGGACGCGCTGCGCGCCGCCTACCGCCGCTGCCTGCTGGCGATCGCCGCCCGCGACGTCTGCGGCACCAGCGACCTCGCGGAGACCGCCGCCGAGCTCGCCGACCTCGCCACCGCGACGCTGCGCGCGGCGCTCGCCATCGCCGAGGCCGAGCAGCCCGCGGACGCCGCCGCATGCCGACTCGCGGTGATCGCCATGGGCAAGGCGGGCGGACGCGAGCTGAACTACGAGTCCGACGTGGACGTGATCTTCGTCGCCGAAACCCCGGACGGCGGCGACGAGGGCAAGGCACTGCGGGCGGCGACCCGGCTGGCCGCCCGTATGATGCGGGTCTGCTCGGCGACCACCTCAGAAGGCACCATCTGGGAGGTCGACGCCAACCTGCGCCCCGAGGGCAAGAACGGCCCCCTGGTACGCACCCTCACCAGCCATCTCGCGTACTACCGGCGGTGGGCCAAGACCTGGGAGTTCCAGGCCCTGCTCAAGGCCCGCGCGGTCGCGGGCGACCCGGCTCTTGGCCAGGCCTACATCGAGACGCTCTCACCGATGGTCTGGCAGGCCGCCGAGCGCGAGCACTTCGTCACCGACGTACAGGAGATGCGCCGCCGTGTGGTGGACAACATCCCCGCCGCGCATCTGGACCGCGAACTCAAACTCGGCCCGGGAGGCCTGCGCGACGTCGAATTCGCCGTCCAGCTCCTGCAGTTGGTGCACGGCCGCACCGACCCGGCGCTACGCAGCGGCACCACGCTGACCGCCTTGAGCCAGCTCGCCGAGGGCGGCTACGTGGGTCGCGCGGACGCCGCCGCGCTGGACGCCGCGTACCGGTTCCTGCGCTCCATGGAACACCGCATACAGCTCTACAAGTTGCGGCGTACCCACCTGGTGCCCGAGGGCGACGCGGATCTGCGCCGACTCGGTAGATCGCTGGGCTTCCGCTCGGATCCGGTGGCCGAGCTGAACCGGGAGTGGCGGCGGCACGCGGTGGAGGTGCGGCGGCTGCACGAGAAGCTGTTCTACCGTCCGCTGCTCGACGCCTTCGCCCAGCTCGAACCCGGCGCCGCCCGGCTCAGCCCGGACGCCGCCCGGCAGCGGCTGGAAGCGCTCGGCTACGCGGACCCGGCCTCCGCGCTGCGCCACCTGGAGGCGCTGGCCTCCGGCGTCAGCCGCAAGGCGGCGATCCAGCGCACGTTGCTGCCGGTGCTGCTCGGCTGGTTCGCCGACTCCGCCGACCCGGACGCCGGTCTGCTGAACTTCCGCAAGGTGTCGGACGCCCTGGGCCGCACCCCCTGGTACCTGCGGCTGCTACGGGACGAGGGCGCCGCCGCCGAGAACCTGGCCCGGGTGCTCTCCGCCGGACGCCTCGCCCCCGATCTGCTGCTGCGCGCCCCCGAGGCGGTCGCACTGCTCGGCGACCCCGAAGGACTGCGGCCGCGCGCCCTGCCCGCGCTGGAACAGGAGGTGCTGGCCGCCGTCAAGCGCGCCGACACCGCGGAGACCGCCGTCACCGTGGTGCGCGGTGTGCGCCGCCGTGAGCTGTTCCGTACCGCGGCGGCCGATCTGACCGGCGGCTTCCATCCCGAGGACGACCCCGGCGCGGCCGTGGACGCGGTCGGTACCGCCATCTCCGACCTGACCACCGCGACCCTCGCGGGCGCCCTGCAGGCCGCCGTCAACGCCGTCGGCGCGGGGGAGCCGCTGCCGACCCGGATCGCCGTCATCGGGATGGGCCGCTTCGGCGGCCGTGAGCTCGGCTACGGATCCGACGCCGATGTGCTGTTCGTCCATGAGCCGGTGCCGGGCGCCGAGGAGCACGAGGCCGCCAAGGCAGGGCTGAAGGTCGCCAACGAACTGCGCAGGCTACTGCAGATTCCCACGACCGACCCGCCGCTGATCGTCGACGCCGATCTGCGCCCGGAGGGCAAGAGCGGCCCGCTGGTGCGCTCGCTCGCCTCGTACGCCGCCTACTACCGGCGCTGGGCGCTGGTGTGGGAGAGCCAGGCGCTGCTGCGCGCGGCACCGGCGGCCGGTGACCCCGATCTGGGCGCGCGGTTCATCGAGCTGGTCGACCCGCTGCGGTACCCGGCCGAGGGGCTCGGCGAGGAGGCGGTACGCGAGATCCGGCGGCTCAAGGCCCGGATGGAGGCCGAGCGACTGCCGCGCGGCGCCGACCCCACCACCCACACCAAGCTCGGCCGCGGCGGACTGTCCGACGTGGAGTGGACGGTACAACTGCTGCAGTTGCGGCACGGCTGGGTCGAGCCCGGTCTGCGCACCACCCGCACCCGGGAGGCGCTGGCCGCCGCCTGCGCGGCCGGTCTGGTCGACGCCGAGGACGCCGCCATCCTGGACGAGGCCTGGGTGCTGGCCACCCGGGTGCGGAACGCGGTCATGCTGGTGCGCGGCCGCCCCGGCGACACCTTCCCCAGCGACGGACGGGAGCTGGCGGCGGTCGGCCGCTACCTCGGCTACGGAGCCGGGCAGGTGGGCGCCATGGTGGACGACTACCGCCGTATCACCCGGCGCGCCCGGGCGGTGGTGGAGCGCCGCTTCTACGAGTACGAAGCGTAGACGTCGGTTACGCGGTGGCCTTGGCGGTCTTCGCCACGTACCGCGGCAGCCGGTACATGAAACGCCCGTACACCGCGTAGGAGACCGAGAACCCTATGGCGAGGCAGACCACGCCGCCCAGCGCGTCCAGCCAGAAGTGGTTGGCGGTGGAGATGATCACGACCAGGGTGGTCACCGGATACAGCACCCCCAGCACCCGCGCCCACGGCGGGCGGGCCAACGTCGCGATGGTGATGCCGCACCACAGCGACCAGCCGATGTGCATCGACGGCATCGCCGCGAACTGGTTGGAGACATGGGCCAGATCGCCGGACGCCATCGAACCCCAGGTGTGGTGCACGGCGACGGTGTCGACGAAACCGGGGCCGCCCCGCATCAGCCGCGGCGGCGCCAGCGGGAAGAAGTAGAAACCCACCAACGCGATACCGGTGGTCGCGAAAATGGTGAGCCGAGCCGACGCGTACCGCCCCGGATGTCGGCGGAACAGCCAGACGAGCACCGCGATCGTCATGATGAAGTGCAGCGTCGCGTAGTAGTAGTTCATACCCACGATCAGCCACGTCACGGAGTTAATAGCGTGGTTGACGTGCTGTTCCACGGCAACGCCGATGGACTGCTCCAAGTGCCAGACCTGGAGCGCGTGATGCATCGCGGACTTCTCCTGCTCGGGCACCGCGTTGCGTACCAGCGAGTACACCCAGTAGCTGACGCCGATGAGCAGAATCTCGAACCACAGGCGGGGTCTGCGGGGTTTGCGAAGCCGGGAGATCAGCGTGCGCTGCACCTCCGTGCGGCGGTCCTCACGCGCTGCTCCATCGGCTTCGATGGAACCGGTGGAGCGCGCAGGGACGGCCGTACGGCCTTCCAGGATCTTCGCTGTCGGTTCCCCCATAGGCGGACAGTCTGCCAGATGCTCTCCACTCACAGATCATCCCTTGGTCGGGTCTTCGACATCCCGAGTACGCCTCAGGTCCGACTGCGAGTGCGGTTTCGGATGCCACGCGACCCAACGGGCCGGGAGCCGACAAATCGGGAACCGCGCAGAATCGTGGGAACCTACGAGCCCAGTCCGATCATGATCCCATACGCCCGAACGGGTGAATCGTGGGCGCCGCGGCCGAGGCTCACACACCCCACCAGACCGCCGTATCACCAGGCAGTACCACCTCAGCGCCCGGCGCTGCATCGATGTCCGCGCTGGCCAACAGCGGCCGCCCCGGCACGCGGACGGGCAACGGGTGCGCGGTCAGGTTGACCGTGCACCCGAGGCCGCCCCGGGCGCTGTCCCGACGGAACGCCAGCACGCCTTCCGGAGCGTCCAGCCAGGTCACGCGGTCGCCCGCGCCCAGTGCCGGGTGGTCCCTGCGCACCGCGAGCGCGGCGCGGTAGAACTCCAGCGTCGAGTCGGGGTCACCGGTCTGCGCCTCGACGCTCAACTTCGCCCAGCCCTCCGGCTGCGGCAGCCAACTCGGGCCGCCGTCGACCGGACCGAAGCCGTACGGGGCCGCGCTGCCCGACCAGGGAATCGGCACCCGGCAGCCGTCACGGGTGCCCTCCTGTCCGCTGCTGCGGAAAAAGGCCGGATCCTGTCGGAACTCGTCCGGCAGTTCCGTCACCTCGGGCAGCCCCAACTCCTCGCCCTGGTAGAGATACGCGGAGCCGGGCAGCGCCAGCATCAGCAGCGTCGCCGCCCGTGCCCGGCGCAGTCCGCGCGCCGCGTCACCGACGCCCAGGCGCGTCGAGTGCCGTACCACGTCGTGGTTGGACAGCACCCAGGTCGCGGGGGCGCCCACCGCGCTCATCGCGGCGAGCGAGTCCTCGATCACCCGGCGCAGTTCGGCCGCGTCCCAACCGGTGGTGAGGTACTCGAAGTTGAACGCCTGGTGCAGTTCGTCCGGACGCAGGTACAGCGCGCTGCGCTGCACCGTCGGGGTCCATGCCTCGGCGACCGCGATGCGCTCGCCCGGGTAGCTGTCCAAGACGGTGCGCCAGTCACGGTAGATCTCGTGCACACCGTCCTGGTCGAAGAACGGCAGCACCTGGTTGCCGAGCAGCTTCAACTGCTCGTCGTGCCCGATGTCGGGCAGGCCGGGCGCCTTCACCAGCCCGTGCGCCACATCGACCCGGAAGCCGTCCACGCCAAGGTCCAACCAGAACCGCAGGATCGACCGGAACTCCTCGTGCACCGCCGGGTGGTCCCAGTTGAAATCGGGCTGTTCGGCGGCGAACAGGTGCAGATACCACTCGCCGGGCGTCCCGTCCGGTTCGGTCACCCGGGTCCAGGCCGGTCCGCCGAAGATGGACTCCCAGTCGTTCGGCGGCAGTTCACCGTCCGAGCCCTTGCCGGGACGGAAGTGGAACCGCTCGCGCAGCGCCGATCCCGGCCCCTCCCGCAGCGCCCGCTGAAACCACTCGTGCTGGTCGGAGCAGTGGTTGGGCACCACGTCCACGATCACCCGCAGCCCCAACGCATGCGCGTCCCGTACCAGGTCGTCGGCGTCGGTGAGGGTGCCGAACATCGGGTCCACCGCACGGTAGTCCGCGACGTCGTACCCGGCGTCGGCCTGCGGTGAGGCGTAGAAGGGCGAGAGCCACACGGCGTCGACGCCCAGCTCCCGCAGATACGGCAGACGCGCCCGGACGCCGGGCAGATCGCCCATGCCGTCGCCGTTCGCATCCGCGAAACTGCGCGGATACACCTGGTAGATGACCGCCTCACGCCACCATTCGGAGCGTTCCTGACGGTCGGGGAGACGGGGCGTCGGGCAGACGGCGTCGGCGAGATGCTGGCTGGTCATGGATTCTGCTGGACCTCCGGGGGCGCGGCCATGGCCTACGTCAGTGCGGCGAGGGTACTGCCGTCCGGCAGTCGGCCGCTGAGCTCCGGGTGACTCGTCGGCTTGGCGGGTACGGCCAGGGTGTGGCCGTCAGCGGTGCTGCGCACCGCGCCGCCAGCGCTGATCGACGTCACCTCGGGGCTGCCCGCCGCCACCAGGTACCAGTGGCCGGTGGGCGACTTCCACAGCACGCCGGACAGCACACCGGGCGACATCGGGCCGCAGGCCGCGGTGGACTGCCCGCGGGCGACCACGGTGGCCGGGGTGTTCGCGGCGGTCGCCGGCGGCACGAACTGCACCGAGACATGGTCGGCGCCGGACCAGGTGTCGGCCCGGGTGCACAGCCAGTTCGCCGTACCGGCGTCGTCCGGCAGCTGCTGGTCGGCGAACTGCCAGTTCCCCACCGTACGCACGCCGTTGCCACGCGCCGCAGCGAGCCGGCAGGCGGCGTGCGCCCAATCGCCCAGCGCCTGCGGGTCGTTGACCTCGCCCTGTTTGGCGCCCGGTCCGCTGGCATGGGTCAGATGGGCGGGGGTGAGCTCCGCCAGATCGGTCAGCAGGAACGGCTGCTGATCGGGGGTGCCCGCCCTGGGGGTCAGCCGCATCGCGGTCCACGAGGAGTCGGCGGCGCCGCACGAGCCGTCGGCGGCCGGCACCGGCACCGGGTCGGTGACACCGTCCGCCGAGCGCTTCAGCGGCTGCGGCGCCCCGCCGGGCTTGAGGAGGTTCCGCAGCTCCGCGTGCTCGATCCACGGCGCGGTCAGATAGCGGGCGTTGCCGTCGGACCTGGTGACCACCACCGCGGACGCCGAAGCGGTGGACGCGCCGTCGACCCGGGCGAAGTCCAGCACCGGCGCCGCGCCGCCGTCCACCGGCTCCGCGTACCGCACCACCCGCAGGCCGTCGTAGAGCAGCACCACGCCCGCACCCTCCACATCCCCCGCGAACAGCAGCTGCGGCGAGGTGACCGGCGGGGTCTGCGCGGTGCCCGGGGTGGCCGAGACCCGTACCGCGTCGCTCGGCCGGGCCCATACGTCGAGCGCGCGCTGCAGCAGGCCATGGTCGTCGGTGCGGTCGCCGCGCGCAGGCCAGGAGGAGAAGTCCAGTCGGGCGGTGCGCGTCCAGGTGCCGGAGTCCGCGCGTACCACCCCGGACGGGTCCAACACCCGGTTCAGCGCGGCCTGTTGCGGCCCCAGCGGCCCCGCGGCCCCGAAACCGCCGCCGCCACCGTCCCCCGGCACCCCGAGCAGCGCGACGGCGACGGTGGCCGCCGCGGCGATCGCCGCACCGGCCCGTACGTGCTGCCGCCTGCGCATCAGATCGGTGGGCCGGGCGTGCACCACGCACGGGTCGAACTCGGCGGTGGCCAGCGACCGGAAGTCCACCGTCTTCGCGGCGGCTGACGCGTCGTGCATGGCCTTGCGCGGGGCGGCCACCCCGACCGCCGCCAGCAGCGCCGTGGTCTGCTCCTCGTCGAGGCCCTCGACCCCGCGCACCGCGTACGCGGCCCGGGCCGGGGCGTCCAGCTCGGACAGGGCGCGGTCCAGCGCGAGCTCGTCCATGTCCCCGGTGCGCGGAAACAGCCGCAGGCCCAGCACCTGCGGCGGCAGCGGCGCGGCCACCAGGGCGGCCCGCGCCCAACGCCGCCATCCGGCCTGCCGCCTGCCGTAGGCCAGCGCACCCCGCACCACCTCGCCCCGCACCAAGGCGTACGCCGGATCGGCGTCCTCGCCGACCCCGGTGGCCGGACGCCGGGTGCGCGGCAGGGCGCGCTGCACCAGCCGGTGCGAGAGCAGTACCCGCCGATGCCGGCCCATGGCGGCGGGCAGTGTGACGTACGCGATCCGCACCAGCCGCGGATAGTGCTCGACGAGCGCCGCCTCGGCGTCGTCGACATCCACGGGCTCGGCTTCCACGGCTTCGACGTCGGTCACGGTTGCCTGCTGCGTATCCACGTCCCGTCAAACGAGTTGTTCAAGCGATGGTCACCGCGATCGTTTGGGTGATGGGTCAGCGGCTTCCGGCCGCCGCGACGGTCGGTGGGCCGGCGCCCTACCCGGACCGCCTGGCGGTGCCCGCCGCGAGGCCGATGGCCAGCGCGGCCAGATGGCCCGCGTCCACGAACGCGCGCCGACGCCGCAGCAACGGCCGTACGCCCAGCGCCAACAGCCCGGTGACGGCGGCCGCGCGCAGCCCGGGGTGCGGGATGCGGGCGGCGCGGCCGCCCACGACCGCATTGAAGCCGTAGCTCGGGCCCACGTCGATGGCCCGGGCCGTCTCCGCCGAGCTGCCGACGGCCCGCAGCCCCGCGTACACCAGCAGGCTCGCGCCGATGTGCCCCAGCGCGAAGACCCCGGCCGTGCGACGCGCGCCCCAGGCCGCTTCCGAGCGGCCGAGCACCGTGACCAGCAGCGCGGTGTGGGCCGGGCCCGGCGCCGCCTCGGTGAGGAAGGCGCTGGTGGCCAGGGTGTGCCAGCGACCGGCGCGGAGGTTGTCGAGATTCGTGGAGTGGGCACGCAGCAGCTTCTCGCGCCGCTCGGGGGCCAGTTGCCCGATCCCGTACGCACCGAGCGCCACCACTGTGGCGTACAGCGCCGTGGCCCACGGGACACGCGTTCGCGATGAGGTCATCGGTCCATCATCGGTGATCGTCCCCGCCGCGTTCTTCTTCCTGGCGTTCGGCCCGCAACTCGCCGAGCTGGCCTTCGCGCACGGGACCGCGAGCGCCGCCCCGACGCTGCCCTGCGGCCGGATGCTGCAGCGTTCGGTCTTGGCCTGATCCCGTTCTCCGCCCAGTACCTGATGCTGCGCGGCTGCTACGCCTTCGAGGACACCCGGACCCCGTTCTGGACCGCCGTGTTGATCTCCACGGTGAACATCGCGCTGGCCACCGTCTGCCACTGGCTGCTGCCGGTGCGCTGGGCGGTGACCGGGATGGCGGCCGGGTACGCCGCGTCGTACGGCGTCGGGCTGCTGGTCACCGCGGCACTGCTGCGCCGTCGGCTGGCGGGGCGGCTGGACGGCGAGCGGCTGCTGCGGACCTAGGGCAAGCTGGGCGCCGCCGCGCTGGCCGCGGCCGCCGCGGGATGGACGGCCGCACATGCCGCGTCCGGGACGGCGTCCGCGGTGGTCGAACTGGCCGCGGGCGGTGTGGTGATGGCGGGGCTGTACCTGGTCCTCGCCCGTGTGCTGCGTGTCACCGAGCTGAACAGCCCGAAGAGCGTGGTGCGTTGACCCGTTATCGGGAGGCGGGCGAGCGAAGAGTGCGGGAGACCACAGCGGTGCGCTGGTAGTGCTTCATCTCCTCGATGTCGCCGATGTACGGGCGGATCTCCGCGAGGAACCCGCGGAAGTACGGGCCGCCGCGGAATCCCTGCTCATGGTCCTCGACCGAGGCCCACTCGATGCGCAGCACGTAGCGCTCGGGGTCCTCCACGCCCTGCGCCAGCTCGTAGTCCAGGCACTGCGGGGCGAGGTCCAGCTGTTCGGCGGCGGCCGCGTACGCCTTCTCGAAGGCGATGCGGCGCTCGTGGTCCGCGATGCGGTAGCGGATGTACTCGACGATCATCGAGGTCCCCTTCTCGCTGATTCACCGGGGTCGGCCGACCGCGCCGGCAAACACCCCCTCACCAGGACGTTACGGCCATCCGCCGCCGCCGTCGCCCGGGCGCGCGGTCCTTTTTGCGGCTGGCACACCAAATAGGCCAGAAAGCTCCGGCGCACGACCTTTCGCTCCCGGGCTGCCATCCGGCACCGGCGCCCGTCCGTACGTACCCCGTACCGGCTACGCCGAGGCCTCGCGTACCAGGCAGAACGGGTGGCCCGCGGGGTCGGCGTAGATCCGCCATCCCCGGGCGTCGTCCCCGGTGTCCAGGGCGGTGGCGCCGAGCCCGAGCACCGCGCGCTCGGCGGCGTCAAGGTCCTTGACACCGATGTCGAGATGGAACTGCTGCGGCCGCTCGGGGTCGGGCCAGCGCGGCGGTCGGTGGTCCGCGGCGCGCTGGAAGGCGAGCACGCTCCCGGCGGGGGTGTGCAGGGTGGCCCAGTCGTCGCCCAGGGCCCCGCGCCGGTCAGGCCGGTTCACCTCGCCGCCGAGCAAGCCCTGGTAGAAACGGGCCAGTTGCAGGACTTCGGGACAGTCCAGCACGACGCACTGCAGGTCGCCGAGCACGTGCTCACTCCTTCGTATGCCGGGCGTCGCACGAGTGGGGCGGCCGCCCCCTGGTGATCTGGACCGTACTGGTGATGTGGACCGTACTGGTGGTCTGGACCGTACTGGAAGAACGCCAGGTGGTGGATCACCCGTGATCGAACGCGATAGGAACGATCTGTTTCGATAAATGGGCAAAAAGCGCACAATGGACATGCGGCCCCGCGCCGCCAGGCGCGGTCCAGTTGTGTGCGCAGTGAAGGAGATGAGTGGTATGGCCGACGTCTCACGCCACGCAGGTGATCTTTCGCAGCACCCTGATGTGCACGAGATGCGGGAACGCTACGCCCGTGTGATGGCCGGGCGAACCGAGGTGGCCGTGGACGGGCTGGTGCTCCTTGCCGGCCTGTGGTGCGCCGTCTCGGCCTGGACGGTCCACTTCTCCGCGGCCCGTCCGGACCTCGCGATCAACAACCTCATCATCGGCGTCACCGTGGCCGTGATCGGCCTCGGTCTCACCATGGCACCCGACCGGATGGCGGGCCTTAGCTGGGCCGCGGCCGCGATGGGGATCTGGCTGATCATCTCGCCCTGGGTGGTCACCCGCGCTCCGGACACGGGCGTCATCTGGAGCAACGTCGTAGTCGGCGCTGTCATCTGCCTGTTGGGCCTGGTGGCCGCGGGGGCGGTGGTGAGGGGCAGGAAGGCGACATCGGCAGCAACAACAGCCACTCGGTAACCGGAAGGGCTGTCTCCCACGCGCCTTTGGGGCGGCGCGCGGGCGGCAGCCTTTCGCGCTTTGCGCGCCGGTCGATCTGACCATCTGTCAGCTATGGCTACAGGGCGGTCAGATTGAGTCGGCGCAGCCGTTCGACGTCGGCGAGGATGTCGAGTTCGACGATCTTCCCGCGCCGGATGGTGAACCCCATGACCGCCATCGGCTGCCCCTCCGGAGCCGTCACGACCCCTACCGTTCCGTTCACCAGCGCGGGTCGCGCGAACTGAGCGAACCGCTGGAAGGCGAGCGCCTGTCCGGCCACCGCCCGCGCACCGCGGAACTCCATGGGCACCGCTGCGGCACCGGTGTCGGCCCGCAGAACGACATCCGGGTCGAGCAACGCGACCAGCGCGTCGAAGTCACCGCCGCGCGAGGCGGCGAGGAAGGCGTCGACGACCTCTCGCTGACGGGTGAGATCGGCGTCGGCGACCGGGGCCGCCCCCTGCACCCGGCGGCGTGCCCGGCTCGCGAGTTGCCGCGCCGCGGTCGGGGTGCGCCCGACCATGGGGGCGATCTCCTCGAACGGCACCGCGAACATGTCGTGCAGCACGAACGCCAGCCGCTCGGCCGGGGACAGCGTCTCCAGTACCACGAGCAGCGCGAGACCGACCGAGTCGGCCAGCAGCGCCTGCTGCTCTGGATCGATCCCTTCCGCGCTGCTCACCAGCGGGTCGGGCACCCGCCCGGCCAGCGGCTCCTCGCCCCGCGACGTGCGGGATCGCAGTATGTCCAGACACACCCGGCCGACGACGGTCGTCAGCCATCCGCCCAGGTTGTCGATGCCACCGCTGCCCGAGCGGCTGAGCCGCAGCCACGCTTCCTGGACGGCGTCGTCCGCCTCGCTCAGCGAGCCGAGCATCCGGTAGGCCACCGCCCGCAGGTGGCCGCGGTGCGCCTCGAACCGTTCCGCCAGAAATTCGCTCTCGTCCATCGGTCACATTCTCCCGTCGCGTTCCGTCAGTGCAGTGACGTCGGTTTGTGCAGTGACGTCCGTCAGAGCAGTGACGAACGAATCCGACTCGATGTGACACGACACGATGTGACAAGGGAGAACGCCGATGGCGACGACGCGGGCACGGATGCAGAACCCGGCCGTGATCATTCCTGAGGCCATGGAGTCCATTCTGGCCGTGGTGAAGGCCGCGAGGACGGGTGGTGTGCCGGAGACGACGCTCGAACTGGTCCATCTGCGCGCGAGCCAGATCAACGGCTGCGGTTTCTGCGTCGACGCGGGCGCCCGCAGCGCCAGGAAGGCGGGCGAGAGCGACGAGCGGCTGCTCGCGGTGGCGGCCTGGCGGGAGACGCCGTACTTCACCGACGCCGAACGCGCGGCACTGGCGCTCGCCGAGGCCGCCACCCGGCTGGCCGACCGGCCCGACCCGGTACCCGACGCGATCTGGGACGAGGCCGCCGCCCACTACGACGAGCGCCAGCTCGCGGGGCTGCTCCTGTGGATCGGCGTGACCAACCTCTTCAACCGCCTCAACGCCACCACCAAGCAGATCGCGGGCACGGTGACCTGGTAGCCGGGCTCGCACTCTTGAGGGTATGTGCGTTGGCCGCGCGGTGAGTTGCTCCGGCCGCACACCATGCGGCTCGACGCACTGCCGTCCCGCGGTCCGGCGCCGCGCGCGGAGACCAGGTCGAACCTACCGGTGGGAAAGGTGCGGGCCAGGTCGCGCCTTCGGCTGTACGGCGGTCGTCGGCACCGGCTGTGGATGCGTGAACTGCCTTGCGTCGTAGGGCGGTTGGAGGTATGTCGACCGAGGTCACCCGCCAGGTGTGGGCGGCCAGCCAGACGGCGTCTCCGCCCTCGCCGCACCCCAGGTCGGGGAAAAGACCGTCAGCGGCATACAGCGATCATCGCCACAGGCCGCGGACCTGGCCGATGCCCGGCCCGGTAACGGGAGACGTAGAAGTCTGCTGAGCGGACGCTGGGTGGCTCACCACACAAGCGAAGGCCGCCACCTCCTCCCTGGAGATGGCGGCCCTTGCCGTGCCACCTGACGATGCATCAGGTATCTGTACGACCGGTGCGCACCCGGTGCACAAGGCCCTGGAAGACAGCCGGGATCGATGGGAAGCGCTGAGCAGCGCTTCCCCAGTTCACAGCACGTCTCTGGACCCTGGCCCCAGGCCACCCGACCCCGCGCTTTAGATGTCGAAGTACAGCTCGAACTCGTGCGGGTGCGGGCGCAGCTGCATCGGGGCGATTTCGTTGGTGCGCTTGTAGTCGATCCAGGTCTCGATCAGGTCCTGGGTGAACACGCCGCCCTGGAGCAGGTACTCGTGGTCGGCCTCGAGGGAGTCGAGGACGGCCGGGAGGGAGGTCGGGACCTGCGGGACGTTGGCGTGCTCTTCGGGGGCGAGCTCGTAGAGGTCCTTGTCGACCGGCTCGGCGGGCTCGATCTTGTTCTTGATGCCGTCCAGGCCGGCCAGCAGCAGGGCCGAGAAGGCCAGGTACGGGTTGCTGGACGGGTCCGGCGCGCGGAACTCGATGCGCTTGGCCTTGGGGTTGGCACCGGTGATCGGGATACGGATCGCGGCGGAGCGGTTGCGCTGGGAGTAGACCAGGTTGACCGGGGCCTCGAAGCCGGGGACCAGGCGGTGGTACGAGTTCACCGTCGGGTTGGTGAAGGCCAGCAGCGACGGGGCGTGCTTGAGGATGCCGCCGATGTAGTAGCGGGCGGTGTCCGACAGGCCCGCGTAGCCCTGCTCGTCGTAGAACAGCGGCTCGCCCGCGTTCCACAGCGACTGGTGGCAGTGCATGCCCGAGCCGTTGTCGCCGAAGATCGGCTTCGGCATGAAGGTCGCGGTCTTGCCGTTACGCCAGGCGACGTTCTTCACGATGTACTTGAAGAGCATCAGGTCGTCGGCGGCGGCCAGCAGCGTGTTGAACTTGTAGTTGATCTCGGCCTGGCCGGCGGTGCCCACCTCGTGGTGCTGGCGCTCGACCTTCAGGCCCGCCTTGTTCAGCTCCAGGGAGATCTCGGCGCGCAGGTCGGCGAAGTGGTCGACCGGCGGGGCCGGGAAGTAGCCGCCCTTGTAACGGACCTTGTAACCGCGGTTGTCCTCCAGCGCACCGGTGTTCCAGGCGCCCGCCTCGGAGTCGATGTGGTAGAAGGACTCGTTCGACTTGGTGTCGAAGCGCACGCTGTCGAAGACGTAGAACTCCGCCTCCGGGCCGAAGTACGCGGTGTCCGCGATACCGGTGGACGCGAGGTAGGCCTCGGCCTTCTTCGCCACGTTCCGCGGGTCACGGCTGTACTGCTCGCCGGTGATCGGGTCGTGGATGAAGAAGTTGATGTTGAGGGTCTTGTCCCGGCGGAACGGGTCGACGCGAGCGGTCGACAGGTCGGCGCGCAGGGCCATGTCGGACTCGTGGATGGCCTGGAAGCCGCGGATCGAGGAGCCGTCGAACGCGAGGTCCTCGGTGGGATCGAACGACTCCACCGGCACCGTGAAGTGCTGCATGATGCCGGGCAGGTCGCAGAACCGGACGTCGACGAACTTGACGTCCTCGTCCCGCAGGAACTTCTTGGCCTCGTCGGCGTTCTGGAACATCCAACTCCTCCTCGGCCCGGCCTGGCGTGGCTCGGGGCTTGCTGGTCCGTGCGACCAGTGCGGTAGCGCACGCTGGTCCCGACCATATGGATCCGGCATTTCTCAAGGATGACCCATTTGTTTCACAGACGTTAACCGCCGAGTGCCGCGGCCCATGGGGTCAGCGCCGGGCGCCAGCCCTGGGGGCAGTACCTTGGTCGGGTGGACAAACGGGAAGCTTTGGGATCTTGGATCTCCGGCCCGCGCGCGGCGGCCGAGCAGATGGGCGCCGATTTCGGCTACCGGGGCAAGCGACTGGGGCTGCCCCAGGAGGGGTCCGGCTCGATCGCGCCGGTGGGCCGGCGGATCGCGGCGCTGTTCATCGACTGGGCGCTGTGCCTGCTGATCGCATACGGCCTGCTGGCCCATGGCAGCGCGCAGGCGGCCAGCAACTGGACGTTCGTCCTGTTCGGGGTGCTCAGTCTGCTCACCGTCGGGACGGTCGGCTGCACTCCGGGCAAGCGGCTGCTGGGCCTGCGGGTGGTCCGGGAGGACGGCGGACGGCTGGGGATCGGCGCGGTGGTGCTGCGTACGGTGCTGCTGCTTCTGGTGGTCCCGGCGACGATCTGGGACCGCGACAGCCGCGGGCTGCACGACAAGGCGGCCCGCGCGGTTCAGGTGCGGATCTGACGGAACCCGAAAGGGGGTTCGGGGCGTGGCCCCGAACCCCCTTTCGGGTGGCGTTCGCTCAGCGCATCTTGCCGTTCTTGGGCATCCGAGCGTTCTTCGGCATCGGCCCCTTCGGGATCGGCATGTTGCTCATCAGGTCGCCCAGCGCCTTGAGGCGGTCGTTGATCTCGGTGACCTTCGGGCCGGGCAGCACCCGCGGCAGCTTCAGCAGCGTGGTGCGGATCTTCTTCAGCGACACCTCGCCCTCGCCGCCGCCGACGATGATGTCGGTGACCGGGGCCTCCACGGCGACCCGCGCCATCTTCTTCTTCTCCGCGGCCAGCAGAGCCTTGACCCGGGTCGGGTTGCCCTCGCCGACCAGCACGATGCCGGCCCGGCCGACCGCCCGGTGCACCAGGTCCTGGTTGCGGTTCATCGCCACCGCGGGCGTGACCGTCCAACCGCGTCCGATGTTCTCCAGCACCGCGGCCGCGGCGCCCGGCTGGTTCTCCATCTGCCCGAAGGCGGCCCGCTCGGCGCGGCGGCCGAAGACGATCGCCATCGCGAGGAAGGCCAGCAGGAAGCCCAGGATGCCCGCATAGACGGGGTGGCCGATCAGGAAGCCGACGGCGAGGATCACACCGAAGGTGACGATGCCCACACCGGCGACGACAAGGCCGACCTTCGGGTCGACCCGCCGGGTCATCTTGTAGGTCAGGCCGATCTGCTTCAGCCGCCCGGGGTTCTCAGAATTCTCCCTCGCCATGCCGCACAGGATACGTGGCTCGAACGGCTGAGGCGCCACCGGATGGTGGCGCCTCAGCCAGCCGGGCGGAACCGTCTCAGCTGGGGCCGCCGTTGCGCCGGGAGGTGAGGGTGTCCAGTACGTGCTGTGCCTCGCGGCGGTCCTTGGCGCGCCGCCGGTCTTCCAGCACCGCCGTCCAGGCATTGCGCCGGGCGGTCTGCTGACCGCCGCGCAGTAGGAACGCCTCCACGGCGCGCAGGGCGCCGGTGACGGAAGTGGTGGTCGTGGCGGTAGAGCTCGGATGTGCATGCGCGGGGTGCGCCTGCATGGTCGGTCTCCCTCGGGCCGGAAGATACGGCAGGACTGTGCTCGTACCCAGGATCACCACATTGTGTTACCAGTCAGTGACGGACCGGTCAAACGGACGTGAAACCCTTGCATTGCCTTTACGCCTGACCGCCGCGCCGTTAACGCCCCCGTCGCTCCGGGGCGCACCGCGTGGTGTCGTGTCGCCCCGGAGCCGGGTTCGGCCTCAGACGGCCTGGGTCGCCACCGTGGCCAGCGCCGCCTCACGGGCCTCGATCGCCTGCTGGTACAGCCGCCCCGCGCGGTACGAGGAGCGCACCAGCGGACCCGACATGACGCCCGCGTAGCCGATCTCCTCGGCCTCTTCCTTCAGCTCGACGAACTCCGCGGGCTTCACCCAGCGCTCCACGGGGTGGTGCCGCACGCTCGGCCGCAGGTACTGGGTGATGGTGATCAGCTCGCACCCGGCGTCGTACAGGTCCTGCAGCGCCTCGCTGATCTCCTCGCGCTCCTCGCCCATGCCCAGGATCAGGTTGGACTTGGTGACCAGACCCGCCTCGCGGGCCCGGGTGATGACCTCGAGGGAGCGCTCGTAGCGGAATCCGGGGCGGATCCGCTTGAAGATCCGCGGCACCGTCTCCACGTTGTGCGCCAGCACCTCGGGGCGCGCGGAGAAGACCTCGGCGAGCTGCTCCGGCACCGCGTTGAAGTCCGGGATCAGCAGCTCGACCTTGGTACGGCCGCCCTCGCGGTCCGCGGTCATCGCGTGGATCTGGCGCACCGTCTCGGCGTACAGCCAGGCGCCGCCGTCCTCCAGGTCGTCGCGGGCGACGCCGGTGATCGTGGCGTAGTTGAGGTCCATGGTGACCACCGACTCGCCGACCCGGCGCGGCTCGTCACGGTCGAGCGCCTGGGGCTTGCCGGTGTCGATCTGGCAGAAGTCGCAGCGCCGGGTGCACTGGTCGCCGCCGATGAGGAAGGTGGCCTCGCGGTCTTCCCAGCACTCGTAGATGTTCGGGCAGCCAGCTTCCTGACAGACCGTGTGCAGGCCCTCGCGCTTCACCAGGCTGTGCAGCTCGGTGTACTCGGGGCCCATCTTCGCCCGGGTCTTGATCCACTCGGGCTTGCGCTCGATGGGGGTCTGGCTGTTGCGGACCTCCAGGCGCAGCAGCTTGCGTCCGTCGGGTGCGACTGCGGACACGGCGGGCTCCCTGTGACTTCGATTCTTCGGCGTACACCAGGGTACGCCCGTTGTTTACGCGCCTTCCGCCCTAGGGAACCCGCGACCTTGCGGGTGCATTCCCCTGAACGGACGGCTCATACCGCGCGCGGCAGCGGTACCACAGACGTCAGGACCTCGTGCAGGTGCTTCTGCACGACCGGCAGCACCTCCGTCACCGTGACCTCGCGGCCCAGTTCGTTGGAGAGCGAGGTGACCCCGGCGTCCCGGATGCCGCACGGCACGATCCGGTCGAACCAGGTGTTGTCCGGATTGCAGTTGATCGCGAAGCCGTGCATCGTCACGCCCTTGGCGACCCGGATGCCGATGGCGGCCAGCTTGCGGTCCTCGCGGCGCTGGCCCGCGTTGGACGGGGCGTACTCGGGCCCGTTGAGCCGGGGGTCGAACTCCTCGTCGTGCAGCCGCGGGTCGAAGTCCAGGGTGAGCCCGGGTACCGCCGGGCGCTCCTGCACCGGATCGCCCAGCACCCACACGCCGCTGCGGCCCTCCACCCGCGTCGTCTCCAGGCCGAACTCGGCGCAGGCGCGGATCAGCGCCTCCTCCAGCCGCCGCACATGGGCGACCACGTCCACCGGGCGCGGGAGCTTGAGGATCGGGTAGCCGACCAGTTGCCCGGGACCGTGCCAGGTGATCTTGCCGCCGCGGTCCACGTCGACCACCGGAGTGCCGTCCAGCGGGCGTTCGTTCTCGGCCGTACGGCGGCCCGCCGTGTAGACCGGGGGATGCTCCAGCAGCAGGCAGGTGTCCGGGAGCTCGTCCGCGAAGCGGGCGGTGTGCACCCGGCGCTGCTCCTGCCAGGCCTCCTGGTACTCGACTGCGTCCGGCCCGAATCCCAGGTGGACGAAGCGCAGGTCACTCACGCTGCCTCCTCGTTCGCTTCGCCGCCCGCGCGGCGCAGCGGTGCGGCCATGGTGGTGGTCCGCGGCTGGTCGGCCGCGGGTGCGTCGCTCACCATGGCTTCTCTGGTCATGGGTCATGGCGCCGTAAGCCACTGTACGGCTGAGCCACAGGTGGCCGATAAGCGGCTGCCGCTTGTACCACGACAACCCGGCCGGATGGCTGGATTCCGCCAGGGTGCACCGCCGTGGTTCACCCATTTCGGCGAATGCGGGGCGGGCGCGGCGAAGTGGGCGGTGCGGACAGCTACATTCGCGCCGTTCGCGGCGCTCGGCCATGCCCCGAGCGCCGGGCTCAAGCACCGCCCACGCCCCACCGACGCACCACCGTCCACCACGTCACCACGACGCACCACCCAGACCGCCTGTACCGCGTACCGCCATCCCTCCGAGGAGGGGACCGCACAGCACATGACGGATCGAACCTCGCAGCGCCCGCCAAACCGCCAACTCGCCTCACTGATCGCCGAGGCAGGATTCTCCAACGCGGGCCTGGCCCGCCGTGTCGACCAGCTCGGCGTCGAGCACGGGCTCGACCTGCGCTACGACAAGACCTCGGTCACCCGCTGGCTACGCGGCCAACAGCCGCGCGGTACCACCCCGGCACTGATCGCCGAGGTCTTCACCCGCCGCCTCGGCCGTCGGCTGTCCGCCCAGGATCTCGGCCTGGACGCCTGCGCGCCGGTGTACGCCGGACTCGAATTCGCCGCCACCCCGGAAGAGGCGGTGGACATCGTCAGCGGGCTGTGGCGCAAGGACACCGGCAGCCAGGCCGAACTGCGCAGAATCGCCTTCACCCCGGCCGGACTGGTGGTGCCCAGCAGGGACTGGCTGATCGGCCGCGCCGACGACCGGGTCGCCCGCGGACCGGGCAGCGGCCAGGAGGCGGTCCCCGAGGCCCCCCCGCTGCTCAGGGTCCCCGCGCAGACCCGGGGCCGCCAGGGCCCGGGCGGCCGCGGCGGACCGGCCCGCGAGCCGGGCCGCAGGGTGAGCGCCGGGGACATCCACGCGCTGCGCTCGGTCGGTGAGCTCTTCCGCTCGCTGGACCACGCCTACGGCGGCGGCCACGCCCGCCAGGCGCTCGTGCGGTACCTGGAGCACGAGGCGGAGCCGATGCTGCGCGGCACCTACGGGGAGGCGCTCGGCCGCCGCCTGTTCTCCGCCGCCGCCGACCTGACCAGGCTGGCCGGGTGGACGTCGTACGACATCGGCGCGCACGGGCTCGCCCAGCGGTACTTCGTGCAGTCGCTGCGGCTCGCCCAGGCCGCCGCAGACCGCGTCTACGGCGCCTACGTACTGGTGACCATGAGTCGGCAGGCGGTCTATCTCGGCCATGGCCGCGAGGCCGTCCAGCTCGCCCGGGTCGCCCAGCAGGGCGTGGGGACCGGCGCGGCGCCGGTCGTCCAGGCGCTGCTGCACGCGGCGGAGGGGCGCGGCCACGGGCTGCTCGGCGACGCCCGGTCGTGCTCGGCCTCGCTGGTCCGCGCCGAACGGGCACTGGAGGCGGCCCGGCCGGGGGACGAGGCGCCGTACTGGGCGCGGTTCTTCGACGAGGCGCAGCTCGCCGACGAGTTCGGCCACTGCAACCGCGACCTGCAGCAGTACCGGGCCGCCGCTCAGCACGCCGAGCGCTCGCTGCAACTGCGCGGGCCCGCCTACGCACGCAGCCGCGTCTTCTGCCGCACCGTGCTGGCCACCGCCCGCCTCGGACTCGGCGAGTTGGAGCCGGCCTGCACCCTGGCCTCGGAAGCGCTCCAGCAGGCGTCCGAGATGCGGTCGGTACGGGCGCTGGAGTACGTACGCGACTTCGGCCGCCGCGTCGAGCCGTACCGGGACGCCACACCCGTGCGCGCCTTCCACGAGCGCGCCGCGTCGCTCGGCATCCCGATGGGCTGACCAGGGGTTGCGCGGGGGCGGGCGGCATACGACCCGCCCCCGCGGCCTCAGGCCACCGCCGGCAGGTCGGGTGCCGTGTCGCCGTAGCCCGGGCGGATGCCGAAGTCCCGCATCACGTGGTGCGCGGCGCGGCGCCCGGAGAACAGGGCGCCCTGCACCGTGCTGGTGTCCCGGTGGTCGCCGCACACGTACAGCCCGCACAGCACCCGCACCGGCCGCCGTACGTCATGCGGCGGCGGCATCGCGGGGACCGCGTCCGGGTCGTGGTGCACGGCGAGCAGTTCCCAGCGCCGGGTGTCGGTGCCGTACAGGTCCGCCAGATGCGGGCGCACCGCGGTGTCCACATCGGCCGGCGGCGGGCCGAGCACGGTCGAGGTGATCAGCGTGCGCCCGGCGGGCGCCCGGGACGGGTCGATCGCGCTGGCCACCATGGTGTGCGCCACCGGTCCGCGTCGGTCGATGTCGAGCACCAGCAACGGCTCCGTCGAGGGCGCCCGATCGGCGGCGTGGTGCACCACCGTCACCGGGTGGAACCCGGGTACCCGCAGGCCGGGCAGCAGCGATCCGGCGTCACGTGCCCCAGTGGCCACCACGGCGGCGCGGCAACGGAGTTCACGGTCGTCGGCGGTGGTCACGGCGTTCGCCGCGACGGCGGTCGCGCGTACCCCGAGCCGTACGGTGTCGGGCGGCAGCGCCGCCGCGAGCAGTTCGGGAACCGTCGCCGCGCCCCCCGCGGGCAGCCCCAGCCGCCCCCGCGCATAGCCGCGCAGCACCAGATCGGCGCAGTGGCTGGAGGTGGTCAGCTGCGGGTCGTTGAGCAGCGCCGTCAGCAGCGGTCGTACGAAGCCGTGCACCACGCGGGGTGGCAGCCCGCGCGCGGCGAGCGCGGTGGCCGTGGTCGTCTCGGGCCGGACCAGCAGCCGGTCGGTGGGCGTCAGCGCGAGCCTGCTCAGGGCGGCGCCGAGCCGTGCCCTGTCCAGGGCGTTGCGCGGATGGACGGTCCGGTGGCCGCGGCCTCCCGCGCCCGGCGGCCCGGCGGTCGGCGAGATCGGCAGCAACCGCAGGGCACTCAGGCCGGGGGTGCGGCGCAGTTCGGGATAGGAGGTGTTCAGCAGCTGGCTGCCGCGGTCCAGACGGAAGCCGTCGACGTTCTCGGTCGCCATCCGCCCGCCCACGCGGGAGGCGGCTTCGAGCACGGTGACGGTGACCCCCGCGTTGATCAGATGGTGCGCGGCGGACAGGCCCGCAAGGCCTGCGCCGACGATGACAACGTCCGTGTGACGTCCGTGAAACGGCACGGTGCCCCTCCCCGGGGTCGGATTAGGCTCCCCGCTCACGCGGCGGCGTGTGCCGCGCGCCGCGCTGGAGGGGTCATGCCCGGATCCTCGCTGTCCAATACCGGCTGTTTCTCGCAGAGTTGACGACAATCGACGTCAGAAGGTGTCGCGAATCCGCCAACTTCTTTCAATACGGGGTGGGTTGTGGCCCGGGGTGGGTTGTGGCTCGAACCGACCGCAACTCCCTAATCGGCGAGCGCCGCACGGATGGCCTGGTCGATCTTGGGGAACGCGAACGCGAAGCCGGAGTCCAACAGCCGCCGGGGAATGACGCGTTGGCTGCTCAGCACGTCCGTGGCGAACTCGCCCAACGCGATGCGCAGCGCCGGTGCGGGCACGGCGGCCAGCGTCGGCCGGTGCAGTACCCGGCCCATCGCGGCCGTCACCTCCCGGTTGGTGACCGGCTCCGGAGCGGTCAGGTTCACCGGCCCGGACAGTTCCGGGGTGTCGATGAGGTGCCGCAGCGCCGCGATCTCGTCGTGCAGCGCGATGAAGCTCCAGTACTGGCGGCCGCTGCCCAGCCGTCCGCCGAGCCCCGCCTTGAAGAGCGGAAACAACCTGCCCCAGGCCCCGCCGCCGCCCGCCACCACCAGCCCCGTACGGGCCAGCACGGTCCGCACTCCAGCGGCCGTGGCCGGTGCCGTGGCCTGCTCCCACTCCTGGCACATCTCGGCCAGGAATCCGGTCCCGGGCGGCGCCGACTCATCCACCGCACGGTCGCCCGTGTCCCCGTAGAACCCGATCGCCGACCCGTTGACCAGCACCTTCGGTGGCGAGTCCAGCTTCGCCACGGCATCGGCGATGGCCCTGGTGCCCAGCACCCGGCTGTCCCGCATCTCCTTCTTGTACTCCTCCGTCCACCGGTGGTCACCGACCCCGGCGCCCGCGAGGTGGACGACCGCGTCACAGTCGGCCAGCCCCTTGGCGTCCACGAACTGCCGCTGCGGATCCCAGCGCACCTCCCTGGGCGCGGTGGGCTCCCGGCGCACCAGGCGGACCACCTGGTGCCCGTCGGCGAGCAGTGAACGGACGAGCGCGGAGCCGATCAGGCCGGAGGACCCGGTAACTGCGATACGCATGGGCCCATCCTGCCTCGGCACCGCGCGCCGCGCCGCTTGGCCCCGCCGGGCGGCTAACCGTTGAAGCGGCTCCACAGCTGCGGAAAGCGCTCCGCGATCTGCTCCCTGTCGTCGAAGTCGAGCTGGGCGCCCTCCGGCTTGATAGGCTGCTCCAGGTCCAGATCCGGCAGCCGTTCCCCGGTCAGCTGCTCGTACGCCTCGTCCGCCGCGTACCCCAGGTCTTCGGCGTAGCCGTCCACGTCCTCGTCGAAATCCTCCAGCAAGGTCGCGAGGTCGTCCGGGTCGCTGTGCAGCGCGCCCTCGAAGACATGCCGCCCCTGCCCGATCAACCAGCAACGCCAGGCGGAGAACGCGTCCTCGTCGGCACCGCCGAGCATGATGTCCGCCGCGCCCCACATGTCCCAGCGGTAGGCCCGGTTGAAGCGGGTCTCGAAGTGCCGGGCGAAGTCCTGCACGGCCTCGGGGTCGAGCCGGATCAGCCGGTCGACCACGAGGTCCGCCTGCTCGTCGGGGTCGCCGCCGGCGTCCTCACGAGCACCGTCGATGATCTCCCAGAACTCCGTTTCGTCCATCACCGCTCCAGCATCCTGGCTGGCGCCCCGGCACGCACGCGGAGTACCCCGGATGCGTCCGTGTCGTTACGCGGGACCGATCTCGTACGAAAACCCGACAGCAGATGTCGGATATCGGTGCGAGCCTCGGCGGTACGTTCACGACCAGGAGTGGGGTACGGGAGATGGGCAGCAGTCCGCTGGACGGCAAGGTCGCGCTGGCGGCCGGTGCGACGCGTGGTGCGGGCCGGGCGATCGCCGTGGAACTCGGCCGGGCCGGAGCCACCGTATATGTCACCGGCCGTACGACACGCGACCGGCGCAGCGAGGTGAACCGGCCGGAAACCATCGAGGAGACGGCCGAGCTGGTGACCGCGGCGGGTGGTACGGGCATCGCGGTGCCCACCGATCATCTTGAGCCCGATCAGGTGCGGGCGCTGGTGGAGCGGGTCGACCGGGCGCACGGGCGGCTGGACGTGCTGGTGAACGGGGTGTGGGGCGGTGACCATCTGCTGGAGTTCGGCAGGAAGGTGTGGGAGCTGAAGCTGGCGGACGGACTCCGGATGCTGCGGCTCGGTGTGGACGCACACCTGATCACCAGCCATTACGCGCTGCCGATGCTGATCCGGCGGCCCGGTGGCCTGGTGGTCGAAGTGACCGACGGTACGGCCGACTTCAACCGCACCTACCGGGAGAACCTCTTCTTCGACCTGGCCAAGAACGCCCCGCACCGGATGGCGTTCGGCCTCGCCGAGGAACTGGCGGAGTACGGCGGTACGGCCGTCTCGCTCAGCCCCGGCTTCCTGCGCTCCGAGGAGATGCTGGAGCACTTCGGGGTGACCGAGGAGAACTGGCGCGACGGGATCGGCAAGGACCGGCACTTCGCCATCGCGGAGTCCCCGGCCTACATCGGCCGGGCGGTCGCGGCTCTCGCAGCCGATGCGGACGTCGCGCGCTGGAACGGGCGCTCGCTCTCCAGCGGCGAGCTCGCGGAATCGTACGGTTTCACCGACACGGACGGCTCGCGTCCGGACTGCTTCGGCTATTTCCGCGACGTGGTCTTCGGCACCAAGACCGCCACGGCGGCTGACTATCGCTGACGGGCGCGCTGGCCGAGCGGGCTTTGTGGCGGTGCGTTTGGTTCGGACCGCCGGTGCCGAACCAACCACACCCCGCCGAAGCCCGAAGGCAAGCCGAGCGTCACGGCGTAAAGCCCCGGTGGCAAGCTGCAGCCGGGCGAGGCCCACCGACAGCCCTGGAGGGTTTCGGGGCTTGCCCCGAAAAGGGCCCGCCGCGACGGTGAGACGCCCAACGGCGGAGTCCGGCGGCACGGAGCCAACCGCACCCCGTCGAAGCCCAGTCGGCGCCAAGCCACTCCGTACTCCCGAACCCCGGGCGGCACGGAGCCGCCCCCGGACCCGTCAAAGCCCCGGCGGCAAGCCGACCGCACTCCGTCAAAGCCCGGCAGCAAGCCAACAGCGCTCCGTCAAAGCCCCGGTGGCAAGCCGGCCGGCGCCTCAGTGCCGATAGAGCGCAGCGGCGCTCCGGTGCGCCGCCGCGAACCGCTCCCGCAGCGCCGCAGGCAAAAGCACCTCCGCCTCCGGGCCCAGCGCCAGCAGCTGCTCGTACGCCACATCGAGGGACTCCACGGGCAGCGTGACGGTCATCCGCCCCCGCCCGTCGGGCCCCGCGGCGGCGGCCAGCGCCTCGCGGGCGGCGGCCCGGTCCGTGACGTACGGCAGCCTGCGCGCGCCGTCCGGCGACAGCCGCAGCACCACCTCGTCGCGCAGGATCGACCGTGCGAACTCCGCCGCCCGGCGGGCCCAGAACTCCGGCAGGTCGAAGGCCGCCTCCCGCTCGAAGCGGCGCACGCCCGGGGACACCGACACCACGCGGTCCACCCGGTAGACCCGGAACTGACCGGAGGAGCGCGCCACCAAGTACCACACGCCCGCCTTCAGCACGAGCCCGTACGGCTCCAACTCCCGTTCCACTTCGGCGTCCTGGCGCCGGTACGTGACGTGGATCAGCCGGTCGTCCCAGACCGCCTCGGCGATGGGCGGCAGCCCGGCCGGGGTCTCCGGCTCCTGGTACCAGGCGGGCGCGTCGAGATGGAAGCGCTGGGTCGCCGAGCGCGAGGCGTCCCGCAGCTCGGGCAGCAGTGCCGCCGACACCTTCAGCCGGGCGGCGGAAGCCGTGTCGGCCAGCCCCATCGCGCGCAGCGCGCTCGGCACTCCGGACAGGAACAGCGCCGCGGCCTCATCCCGGCCGAGGCCGGTGAGACGGGTGCGGTAGCCGCCCATCAGGCGGTAGCCGCCGGTTCTGCCGCGGTCGGCGTAGACCGGGACACCCGCCTCGGACAGCGCGAGCACATCCCGCCCTATGGTGCGCTCCGAGACCTCCAGTGCCGCCGCCAGCTCGGCGGCCGTCATCGAGTCGCGCGACTGCAGCAGCAGCACGAGATGGATCAGACGAGCCGCGCGCATGCCACGCCTCCTCGCGTACCCGAAAAGGTGTGCCCCCGATCCCGTGCAGCGGGGATCGGGGGCACACCGATGGGACCTCCCAGGCCTTACAGACCCAGGTCGCCCTGGAACTCACCGGCCTCCAGGCGGGCCTTGACGTCCGACAGGTAGCGGGCGGCGTCCGCGCCGTCGACCAGCTGGTGGTCGTACGACAGGGTCAGGTAGACCATGTCGCGGATGGCGATGGTCTCACCCAGCTCCGGGTGGTCGATCACGACCGGGCGGCGCACGGTGGCACCGATGCCCAGCTCGGCCACCTGCGGGTAGTTCACGATGATCGTGTCGAACAGCGCACCGCGCGAGCCGGTGTTGCTGATCGTGAACGTGCCGCCGGACATGTCGTCCGGGCTGAGGCCGCCGGTGCGCACCTTGCCGGCCAGCTCGGCGGTCTTCTTGGCGATACCGGCGATGTTGAGGTCGCCGGCGCCCTTGATGACAGGGACCATCAGGCCCTTCTCCGAGTCCACCGCGATGCCGATGTTCTCGACGTCGTGGTAGGTGATCGTGCCGTCCTCGTTGATCTTGGCGTTGATCGACGGGTGGGCCTTCAGCGCCTCGGCCGCGGCCTTGACGAAGAACGGCATCGGGGAGAGCTTGACGCCCTCGCGCGCCAGGAAGGACTCCTTGGCCCGCGTCCGCAGCTTCATGATCTTGGTGACATCGACCTCGACGACGGAGGACAGCTGCGCCTGGTTGTGCAGCGCCTTCATCATGTTCTCGGCGATGACCTTGCGGATCCGCGACATCTTGACCGTCTGACCGCGCAGCGGGGACGCCGCGACGGGGGCGGCGGCCTTGGCGGCCGGGGCGGCGGCCTGAGCGGCTGCCTTCGCGGTCTCGGCGGCGGACAGCACGTCCTGCTTGCGGATCCGGCCACCGACGCCGGTGCCCTTCAGCGTGGACAGGTCCACACCGGTCTCGGCGGCGAGCTTACGGACCAGCGGGGTCACGTAGGCACCCTCGGCCTCGGCGGTCACCGGCGCGGCCGGAGCAGCGGCCGGAGCCGGGGTGGGCGCGGCCGGAGCGGGCGCCGGAGCGGCGACCGGCTGCGGGGCCGGGGCGGCGGGCGCGGCCGGGGCAGGTGCCGGAGCGGCGACCGGCTGCGGAGCCGGGGCGGCCGGGGCCGGAGCGGGGGCCGGGGCCTCCTGGACCGGTGCCGGAGCCGGGGCGGCGGGCGCGGCGGCCGGAGCGGCGCCCGCGGCACCGATGACGGCGAGCTTGGCGCCGACCTCGGCGGTCTCGTCCTCGCCGACCACGATCTGCAGCAGGGTGCCGGAGACCGGCGCCGGGATCTCGGTGTCGACCTTGTCGGTGGAGACCTCGAGCAGCGGCTCGTCGGCCTCGACCTGCTCGCCGACCTCCTTCAGCCAGCGGGTGACGGTGCCCTCGGTCACCGACTCGCCGAGTGCGGGAAGCACGACGTCGGTGCCCTCGGCGCCGCCCGCGGGGGCAGCGGCCGGAGCCTGCGGGGCCGGGGCCGGGGCCGGAGCGGCCGCGGCCGGAGCCTCGGCGACGGGGGCCGGGGCGGGGACGGGGGCGGGGGTGGGCTCGGGCTGAGCGGCCGGGGCCGGGGCGGCAGCGGGCGCGCCCGTGCCGTCGTCGATCACGGCCAGCTCGGCGCCGACCTCGACCGTCTCGTCCTCGGCCACCTTGATGGAGGTGAGGATGCCGGCCGCGGGGGCCGGGATCTCGGTGTCGACCTTGTCGGTGGAGACCTCGAGCAGCGGCTCGTCGGCCTCGACTCGCTCACCCTCGGCCTTCAGCCAGCGGGTGACGGTGCCCTCGGTCACGCTCTCACCGAGCGCCGGCAGGGTTACGGAAACCGCCATGGTTTCGGTTGCTCCTAACGATCTGTGCGGATTGCGGGCGTGTCGAGGGGTTAGTCGTGCGAGTGCAGCGGCTTGCCCGCGAGCGCCAAGTGGGCCTCACCGAGCGCCTCGTTCTGCGTCGGGTGCGCGTGGATGAGCTGCGCGACCTCGGAGGGCAGCGCCTCCCAGTTGTAGATCAGCTGTGCCTCGCCGACCTGCTCGCCCATCCGGTCACCGACCATGTGGACGCCGACCACGGCACCGTCCCGGACCTGGACGAGCTTGATCTCGCCCGCGGTCTTGAGGATCTTGCTCTTGCCGTTTCCTGCCAGGTTGTACTTCAGGGTGACGACCTTGTCGGCCCCGTACAGTTCCTTGGCCTTGGCCTCGGAGATGCCCATCGAGGCGACCTCGGGGTGGCAGTACGTGACGCGGGGCACGCCGTCGTAGTCGATCGGCACGACCTTCTGGCCGGCCAGCCGCTCCGCCACCAGCATGCCCTCGGCGAAGCCGACGTGCGCGAGCTGGAGGGTCGGGACGAGGTCACCGACGGCCGAGATGGTCGGCACGTTGGTCTGCATGTACTCGTCGACCAGGACGTAGCCGCGGTCCATCGCGACCCCGGCCTCCTCGTAGCCGAGACCCTGCGAGACCGGGCCGCGGCCGACGGCGACGAGCAGCAGCTCGGCCTCGAAGGTCTTGCCGTTCTCCAGCGAGACCTTCACACCGTCGGCGGTGTACTCGACGCCCGAGAAGCGAGAGCCGAGGGAGAAGTTTATGCCGCGCTTGCGGAAGGCCCGCTCCAGCAGCTTGGAGCTGTTCTCGTCCTCCACCGGAACCAGGTGGGGGAGGGCCTCGACGATGGTGATGTCGGTGCCGAAGGACTTCCACGCGGAGGCGAACTCAACGCCGATGACGCCGCCGCCCAGCACGATCGCGGACTTCGGCACGCGGTCCAGGACCAGTGCGTGGTCCGAGGAGATGACGCGGTCGCCGTCGATGGTCAGACCCGGCAGCGACTTCGGCACCGAGCCGGTCGCCAGCAGGACGTGCCGACCGGTGTAGCGCTGGCCGTTGACGTCAACGCTGGTCGGGGAGGACAGCCGGCCCTCGCCGGTCACGTACGTGACCTTGCGGCTGGCCACCAGGCCCTGCAGGCCCTTGTACAGGCCGGAGATCACATCGTCCTTGTACTTGTGCACACCCGCGATGTCGATGCCCTCGAAGGAGGCCTTGACACCGAACTGAGCACTTTCCCGAGCCTGGTCGGCGATCTCACCGGCGTGCAGCAGAGCCTTCGTGGGGATGCAGCCGCGGTGCAGACAGGTGCCGCCGAGCTTGTCCTTCTCGATCAGGGCGACGTCCAGGCCCAGCTGAGCCGCGCGCAGCGCCGCGGCATAACCCCCGCTGCCACCGCCGAGGATCACTAGGTCGAAAACGGTGCTGGCGTCGTTCGCCACGTCACGTCCTCCATGCATGGGTACGCCGGAGCCGGTCTACGTGACCGGGCGGCGGCTTTATGTTCGGCCGCTTGTTTAAACGCTTGTTCAAAAATTGGGCCCTGTCGTGCCGGTACAACATCTTCGCACTTGTTGACGGCTGCTGGGACGCGGGGCCGGGGTGTGGGACCGCCGTACGTGCACCAGGCACGGGTTACCGGTGAGTACGACGGGTGTATTCCCTTGTCCGGCGCCCGCCGCGGCTCTGCTCTGGGCGAACCCCGGCTGAACGCGAACGGCCCCGGGCGGTTGCCCGGGGCCGTGCTGAAGCGTTGGCCGATCCGTTAGAGGATCGTTCCCTCGGCCGCCTGCTCGGCGATCCGCACCAGGGTGCGTACGGCGGTGCCGGTGCCGCCCTTGGGGGTGTAGCCGAACGGCGCGCCCTCGTGGAACGCGGGACCGGCGATGTCCAGGTGCGCCCAGATGATGCCGTCGCCGACGAACTCCTTCAGGAACAGCCCGGCCACCAGGCCGCCGCCCATCCGCTCGCCCATGTTGGCGATGTCGGCGACCGGCGACTCCATGCCCTTGCGCAGCTCCGCGGGGAGCGGCATCGGCCAGGACGGCTCGCCGGCCTCCTCGGCGATGCCGTGCACCGCGGTACGGAAGTCGTCGTCGTTGGCCATGATCCCGAAGTATCGGTGGCCCAGGGCCAGCACCATCGCGCCGGTCAGCGTCGCCACGTCGATGATCGCGTCCGGGTTCTCCTCCGAGGCGCGGGTGATCGCGTCGGCGAGCACCAGACGGCCCTCGGCGTCGGTGTTGAGCACCTCGACCGTCTTGCCGGAGTACATCGTCAGCACGTCACCCGGCCGGATCGCGGTGCCCGACGGCATGTTCTCGGCGAGCGCCAGCCAACCGGTGACATTGGTCTCCACGCCGAGCTTGGCGGCGGCGACGACCGAGGCGAAGACGGCGGCCGCGCCGGACATGTCGCACTTCATGGTCTCGTTGTGACCGGCGGGCTTGAGCGAGATGCCGCCCGAGTCGTAGGTGATGCCCTTGCCGACTAGGGCCAGGTGCTTCTTGGCCTTGGAGTTGGTGTAGGAGATCTTCACCAGGCGCGGCGGGTTGGCGGACCCCTGGCCGACGCCCAGGATGCCGCCGTAGCCGCCCTTGGCGAGCGCCTTCTCGTCCAGCACCTCGACCTTGAGGCCGTGCTCCTTGGCCGCCTGCTGCACGAGGGCGGCGAACGACTTCGGGAACAGGTCGTTCGACGGCATGTTGACCAGGTCGCGCGTCCGGTTGACCTCTTCGGCCAGCGCGATGGCGCGGGCGGCGGCCGCCTTGAACGCCTTGTCCCGCGGCTTGCCGCCGACCAGGGCGACCTCGGCGAGCGCCTCCTTGACGCCGTTGCCGTTCCTCTTGTCGCCGTTGCCGCGGTACGCGTTGTACGTGTACGCGCCGAGCAGCGCGCCCTGCGCCACCGCCTCGGTGTCCGCGACCTCGGCGGCCGGGAGCGCGAACGCGGCCTTCTTCGAGCCCGCCAGCGCGCGCGCCGCGGCGCCCGCGGCCCGGCGCAGCGCCTCGGCGGTGTAGCCCTGCCCCTTGGCGGGCGCGTCGCCAAGGCCGACCGCCAGCACGACCGCGGCCTTGACACCGGCCGGCGCCGGCAGCTTCGTCACCTCGCCCTCGGCGCCGGTGGCGCCGAGGGTCTCCAGGGTGGCGGCCAGCTTGCCGTCGAAGGCCTGGTCCACCGCCTCCGCGCCGGGAGCGGCCACGGGACCCTTGGGCCCCTTGGCCACGCCGACCACGACGGCGTCCGCACGCAACGCTGCGGCGGAGGAAGTGCTGAGAGTCAGTGCAGTCACGGTGTTGAATGTCCTCTTCCGTCGAGGTCTGGTTGGGCCAGTTCGATGCCTCTGCGGCTTCGACGACTGTGGGGGCGGCTCTGCCCCCTTTGGCTCCCGTGAGCCTACGCCCGTGATACCGCCGCGGTCCGCTTCGCCCCAGCCACGAACCGGCCGTGCCGCGCCGCCGCTATGCCCGCGGGTCCTTGCGGGGGGTACGGGACGGGCGGTCGTACCGCCCCGCTTTGACACTGCGGAGGAATGTGTGCAGGTGTTCGGGGGTGGTGGTGACGGTTACGTCGGGGGCGGTGCTTTCGCGTATGCGTATTCGGTTGCCGTCGGCGGAGAGTTCCAGGCAGTTGTTGCCGCCACCGCCGCAGAATGACGACTTCTGCCAAACGGTCTCGGACATGTCCGTTCCTTTCACAGGTCGCGGGCGATTGACCAGATGAAGTCCCGTGACTCGTCGGGAGGTAGTGCGCAGCGCTCCATCAGGTCCAGCAGCGATCGATAGTTGGCAAGTGGGGTGGGGGAGTCCGCGAAGTGGGGCCCGAACGCCGTGTCGAGCTGCACGGTATCCAGCTGCGGAACAGGACCCTCCGCGTAGAGGATCGACTGTCCGGCGCCGTGGAAACTGCCCGCGCTGAACGGAATGACCAACAGGGTGATGTGGTCGTGCTCGCAGGCCGTAGCGAGGTATTCGAGCTGCGCGCGGGCGACTTCCCGGCCGCCAAACTGCATGCGCAGGGCGGCCTCATGGATGATCCCGAGGTACGGAGTCGGCGCCTCGCGCTCGAAGATGCGCTGTCGACCGAGTCGGTGGGCCACACGCAACTCGACTTCCAGGCGCGGAAGTTTCGGCACCACGAGATCGAAGATCGCTCTGGCGTGATCCTCGGTCTGCAGCAGGCCTGGCAAGTGGACGCTTTGCGCGGTGCGGATACGCGTCGCGTGGTACTCGATCTCCGAGACGTCGAGGAACCCATCCGGCAGCTTGCCGCGGTACTCCTCCCACCAGTGCGTGTTCCGTCGGGCACCAGTCATCGCGGCAAGCGCGTCAACGAGCGCTTGGTCAGGACACCCGTAATAGCAGGCGAGTTGGCGGACCCGCTCCTCGCTGAGGCCCGTACGCGCCGCCTCGATGTTGGACACCATCGTCCGGTCCGCGCCGAGCAGCGCGGCTGCCTCTTGCGCGGAGATCCCGGCCTGTTCACGCAATCGCCGGACCTCCGCCGCAAGGCGACGCTGACGTCCCGTGGGTGTGCTTCGTGGTGCCATGAGTCCTCTCTCGCTGCGCGCGACAGTCTCCCAGCGAGGCCCGCGACGGTCCAGTGAGTCATCGAGCGACTCACCCTTTCGGGGAAGTTGGGATCACGTGTGAGTCAATCTGCTCTAGCGTGTGAGCCGTGTCACTGAACTCCCCGCATCGGAGCCGCACATGAGCCTCGTGCCGCGATCAACTCCCGCCTCGGACACCTGGGAGTACTGCCTCCATATCCCACCCGACCCCCGTGCCCCCGGTATCGCCCGGGACACCTTGCGCTCGGTACTCACCAGGCACGGGCTGCCCGAACTCATCGACAAGGCCGTGCTGTTGACGTCCGAACTCACCACGAACGCCTTCCGTTACGCCGAAGGCTGCGTCTCCGTCAGGCTGGACTGGCGGCACCCCGTGCTACGGGTCAGCGTCTGCGACACCAACCCCGAACTGCCAACCCCCTTCGCGGCGAGCCCGGAGGAGGACATGATCGGCGGCCGCGGCCTGCTCATCCTCGATCTCCTCGCCGACCGCTGGGGCGGCTACGCCATCGACAAGGAGCCGTTCGGTGTGGGCGGTAAGTTGATCTGGTTCGAGCTGACCATTGTCTTGGAAGGGAACTGACGGCTCGGGCGTCCCGCACAGGGAAGCCGTGTGGGTAGCCGCTAGGATCTGGGCATGTCCATGTCGACTCCACGTGCCACTGAACCGCACCTTGTCGGCTTCACCCGGGACTGAGGCTCTGAGGCATGCCTACGCGCATCATCTGACGCTCGCCGGGATCAACTCGGGCCGCTGGCCCATCAGTTCTCTTCATCAAGGGGATCACCCCTGTCGGCCCTGCCTCCCGTTGGTACCCCGATCACACCGGCTCCGGCCGCCCGCCGCAGGCGTGCTGACCAGGTCGTCGACATGGCGTGCGACAGCGTGCAGGGCACCACAGGCGCCCTTACCCAGCTCGGCACGAAGCCGTTCGCGCTGTGCTGGCGCCGGATCGGGACAGAGCGCGCGCTCAGCATTGCAGAGGCTGCCCTCAGCGAGGCTGATCGCACCGCACCGACTGTGCCACGTGGGCGGACGGCAACGAGCTGCAGATCATGACTGGCCGATACTGGGCCGAGTTGCGCCGCCCTGAACCACAGGGTGGACCGTTCGGCCCTGTCGGGGTGCCTGCCCATGTGCGAACGTCGGTTTCGTGGTAGCTGACCGATCTCGGAATGAGGTAAGGAGCGACCAATGCGTACGCATCTCACAAGAGAAGCCGTTGCCATAGCCGCGCTATCCCCCTTGTTCCTCGGCACAGCCACTGGAATCGCCACGGCCACCCCACGGGCGCCCGCCGTCCACCAGGTCGCGCAGGTCCAGCACCAGCCGCCCCGTCAGATCGTGTGCGTCCCAACGCCCGGCCACTGGGAGCGGAGGGTCTGGTACGGCAACAACCCCGGGGTTCTTTGGGTCTGGATCCCATCCCGGGTGATCTGCTTCACCGGCGGACCGGCAGCGCCACTCGACCTTGGCCCGGGATGACGGGCGATCTGGGTGGCCAGCGTCGTGGCAGGGGCTCGGTGCGGTAACACGTGCATACGGCCACGGTTGCTCTGGGCGGCCGCATGCTCAGTGGATACACAGTGGATAGTCCGCTTCGACGGGGAGTCGGATGTTCGTGACCCAGGTGCGGTCGTTGGTGTACCGATTGACCACTTGAGGACGAGAGACCAGGGGCGGCTCGCGTTGACCGTTCGCATTCGGCGGCAACGGACAGTTTCCATGCCCAAGCGCTGGAGGGCGGCCTTCGGCCCCTTGCCGAGCGACCGCGGATTTCTCGGCACCATGTGCCAGCTGATTGTCGCTCCCCGGCACCCAGGTCGCCGCGAGCGCCACGGCTGGCATCGGTCATGGCGCCACCGGTCGTGGCACTACCACTCGGAGCTTCATCACGGGACGTCAGACGGCCGTTCCGGAATGCACAAGGGTGGGCCGTTCGGCCACTTGACATGTGCCGTGTATGGGACGAGGGTCGAAGTAGGGAACATGCAGAGCGTTACGCCAGGGGTGCGGGGTGCGCATCCACTGGCAGCGGCGGTGATTTCATTGCTGCCAACGCGAGAATGAGGCTCCTAGTGTCGAGAGCTCGACCCTATCCCCTTAGGGGGAATTATGAAGAGAATTCTTGCACGAAGTATCTGTGTTGCTGCTGCTTCGTGCGCGCTGACAGGTATGTACGGCATTTCGGCGGCTGTGGCCGGCGCTACGCCTAACGACGCTCGCGCTACGGCTACCCAAACGGTGCCAAGGGCAGTAAATCCAGTGACGTGCCTCCCGTGGTATGCCCAAAATCAGGCGAAGACCATCCTCTTCGTCAATGCGTACAACAGGTGCCCGACGGCGGCGGAGGTGGCCGCTGGCTTCATCTTGGTACCGGTGGGTCCCGTGCAGGCTCAGAAGCAGGCCCAGGTCCAGAAGCAGGTCCAGGGCCAGAAGCAGTCGGCCGCTAGCAACGCCACTGCCACTGGCGGCAGCGTCGGCAACGTCACTGCTGCTGGAGGCACTGGTGGTACGGCGACGACGGGCCCGATAACTGTCAACTTGCCGCCTGGTACGCCCGCGGTGACGCCGCCTGTGACGCCGCCTGTGACGCCGCCTGTGACGCCGCCTGTGACGCCGCCTGTGACGCCGCCTGTGACGCCGCCTGTGACGCCGCCTGTGACGCCGCCGCCTAGTGGCTGCGCATCGGGAACTTGCCCTGCGACGCCGCCTGTGACGCCGCCTGTGACGCCGCCTGTGATGCCGCCGCCTAGTGGCTGCGCATCGGGAACTTGCCCTGCGACACCGAGTGTCCCGTCGTCTGTCACCACCCAGGGCGGTCAGGGTGGCGCGGCAACCACCAACATCACGCCGACAGCGAGTCCCCCGTCGTCTGTCACCACCCAGGGCGGTCAGGGTGGCGCGGCAACCACCAACGTCACTTCTGTGCCAGCCAGCCCGGTCACGCCGTGAGTGTGTGAACGTCGGCTACTAGATCAACAACCAGGCGAAGACCTCCGATGTGGTGTGGAGTGCTACTGCGCCGCGCGGGGGTCTTCGCGGTACCCACAGGCCGTAGGCGTTTCTGAAACGCGGCGCAACGGCCGCAGTATCTCGTCTCACCGGTAGCGCGTTACACTTGCAGAATTTTCTTGATTCTTGCTGTGCCTTGCAGGACGGCGGGAAAATAAGAGCCTGATCGAGGGCGGCCTGAATCCGTGGGGTCTTCATGAGAATTCAGTGGACTAGAACACTTGCGGCAGTCAGTTCCGTGTTGCTGTCGCTCCTGCTCTATACGCCGACCGCGCACGCGGCGGCGGCGCAGGCGATGATGAGCATCAGTCCGACCCAAGGCCCCCCTGGAACCGTGATCTCAATTACCGGGAGCGGCTGGCAGCCGGGGGAGGGAATTCGGGTCGACCTGGCGTCCAGTGGCCGGTCAACGACCGTGACGGCCAGCCCGCGGGGGAACTGGACGGCAGCGCTCGAGCTTGCCGGTAGTGGGGTCGCAGGTAACTTCCCTGGCGGGAGGGAACGGGTTCAGGCCCAGGGGCTGTCGGCAGGAGAGTCGGCCGAGGCGATCTTCCGCGTAACCAATACATCTGTTCCTAGCGCACCTCAGCCGGGAGAGACGGCGCCGCTGCGGAACTGTTTCGAGGTGACGGTCAACAACACCACCCAACGGCTGAGCATGTGTCTCCTCGGCGCTGGAAGCGCCTAGAGCTGTGATATCCCGCAGAATGCGCCCGTCCGAGGGGCAGCAGACCGGAGGCGCCCCCACGACCCGCGACCGCAACAGCCCATCACCCCAACGCCAGCGTGACCAGCGTTGCCGTCACCGCCGTCTCGCACAGCGCGCCGAAAACGTCACCCGTGACGCCGCCCAAGCGCGCGCGGCAGCGCCGCAAAAGGAGTTCCGCCGCTACCAGGGCCGCCAGCGCCGCCACCGTGTAATGCACCGCGCCGTACGGGCCGAAGGCCGCGCCCGCCGCCGCCGAGGCGAGGACCGTGATGCCCGCCAGCCACCACGCGCCGCGTGCCGGAACCGCGCCCGCGACCGCTGTGCCCAGGCCGTCCTTGCGGGCCGCGGGCACCCCTTCGCGGCAGGCGAGCGTCATCGCGGTGCGGCCGGTCAGCGCGGCGACCGTCGCCGCCGTGGCACCCTGGGGCCAGCCCGTACCGTAGAGTCCGCTCACCGCGGCCACCTGCGCCAGTAGCACGAACACCAACGTCAGGACGCCGAACGGACCGATGTCCGACTGCTTCATGATCCGCAGGGCCTCGGCGGCGGGCTTGCCGCTGCCGAGGCCGTCGGCGGTGTCGGCCAACCCGTCCAGGTGCAGCCCGCGCGTCAGGACCGCCGGAACCGCGACCGTCGCCACGGACGCCAGAAGGGGACCGCCACCCAAAAACAGCAACACACCCCCCAAGGCGGCCGCCACCAAGCCCACGACCAGCCCGACAACGGGCGCGCACAGCATGCCGGTTCGCCCGGCCGCGCGGTCCCACCGCTCGACCCGTACCGGCAGCACGGTCAGTGTGCCGAACGCGAACCGTACTCCGTCGGTGGCGGTCGCCGACTCCGTGCGTTCCATCGGACGGACTCCCTCGCGCTGCGGATGGCTGGCGGGCAGAACCGTACCCGTCCGCTACAGGCCGCCCGCCGGGCGGTCCGTGCGGCGCTTACGGCGGCGGCGCACCGCGTCGTCGACCAGGCACCAGCCGACGGCCGCCGTGATCGCGGCCAAGTGCTCCCAGCCCGCGAGGTTCGGCCACAGCGCGACCTCCACCACCATCGATCCGGCCACCACCCCGGCGGTCCAGCACGCCCGGTACCGCCAGGCGACGCACACCGCGAGCGCCACGACCGCCGCCGACGGGCCGGTGTCGCGGATGAAGGCGTCGATCTGCGCCAAGCCGAGCACCGCGTGCGGGCCCTGGGCGACACCCCAGCGCGCGTACGTCGTCCCGGCCAGTGTCGACAGGTAGGCGATGCCGAGCGTACGGGCCTTGCCGAGGGTGATCTCGGCGATCCCGAAGACCACCAGCACCTGGGCGAGCGCTCCCCACACCGGCAGATCGAGGGCGGGGACGAACAGTGACAGCGGGGTGCGCAGCAGTGCCTTCCACCACAGCAGCGAGGCGCTGACCACCCCGGCCCGGTTCACCAGGTCATCGCCCAAGGTGGTGTGCTGCACCAGTTGCAGTACGGAGATCAGCACCACGGCGGTGATCGTCAGCGGGATCGCCCGCCACCTCTCGCGCACCGAGGCGATGCGCAGGTCGGCGACGAGCGCGCCCCACTCCCGGTACGCGGCGCGGCGCAGCCACGCTTCTGCGGTGCTCACAGCTGACCGAGGGCGCTGGTTCGGTACGGGGACTCGATCCGCCACCGGCGGGAGAAGGACGTCAGCAGCGAGCGCCGACTCAGCGGCACCGGGCCCGCGCCTGGCCATGAGCCACGCTCGAACGCCGGGCGGAACATGGCAGAGTTGAGCGCGAGCTGACGGATACCCAACTGGTAGGCCCGCCTGACCAGTTCAATGGCCGAGTATTCGAACAGGCCGTTGTCGGGCGCGCGGTCCCGGCACATCAGATCGAGTGATGGACCGTCAGAACTCTCGTCCTCGGGGATGTCCTCGTGGCGTTGGTTCCGGACGGTGTGACCGCACCCGCGTACCCGGTTGTACGCCTGGCGCACGGCCCGCATCGCCCGTCCCTCCACGGCGAACTCGGCGGCCTCCGCGATCGCCTCGTCGCCGATCTGCAACGCGTCAAGGCCGTCTCGCGCGTAGATCGTTCCCCCCTCCCCGCTCGCCCCCATCACGGCCGGGATCCAGCCGTGCTCGCGAGCCTCCAGCCACGGCTCGATGGCGCCGGGCCACGCTTCAGGGTCTCCGATCGGATCGCCGGAGGCCAGAGTCACTCCGCCCACCGCGCGGTATGCGATGGCCGACTTGCGGGTGGAGGACCAGATCACCCTCTTGTCGCGCCGCAGCGCTAAGTGGCCGAGTGAATCCCGTCCGCCGTGCCGTTCCAACAGCTCACGCAGGGACGTTTCATCCCGCGGCCTGAGGAGCTCCCGGCCGCGCGGCGCGCGAAGTGCCGCGCACAACACCAGAAGGAACAGGATCGCACTCATGATGTTGATGACGACATTCACCCGGTCGGGGGTTGTTATCCCTGGTAAACCTTCTGAGTCGGACGCGAGTGACGGCCTGGTCTGCCGGCGGTCCCGGCGGGGTGTGCGGCCCGCTCGGACCTCGCGGGTGTCCCGGGCGTTATGGGGCTGGCGGGTCGCCCGGGACGGTTCATCGCGTTCCGCGCGAAAGGGGCCCATGAACAGCGATCTTATGTCGCAATTGGCGGGATTTAGCGGGGAATCCTGGTTTTGGGGAGACCCCGGTCCGGGATGCCACGGCGCTGAGCGGACCTACGCCTCCGGGGCGGGCTCCGGCTGGTTCGAGAGCTCTGTGGCCAGTGCCGCCGCGGCCTTCAGCAGCGGCACCGCGAGCAGCGCGCCGGTTCCCTCACCGAGCCGCACACCGTGGTCGAGCAGCGGTTCTATGGACAACCGGTCCAGCGCCTTGGCCTGGCCGGGCTCGCCCGACGACTGGCCCGCGAGCCACCAGTCCGGTGCCCGGAACGCCACGCGCTGCGCGGACAGCGCGCAGGCGGCGGAGACGACGCCGTCCAGTACGACCGGGAGCTTGCGCACCGCGCACTGCAGCAGGAACCCGGTGGCCGCCGCGAGGTCCGCGCCGCCCACCGCGGCCAGCAGCTTCAGCTGGTCGCCGAGCACCGGCCGCGCCCGGCGCAGCGCATCGCGGATCGCCGCGCACTTGCGCATCCAGGCCAGGTCGTCGATGCCCGAGCCGCGGCCGGTCACCACGGACGCGTCCGTACCGCACAGCGCCCCGACCAGTACGCCCGCGGAGGTCGTACCGCCGACGCTGAGGTCGCCGAGCACCACCAGATCGGTGCCGGAGTCGGCCTCCTCGTCAGCGATCGCCATTCCGGCGCGGAACGCCTGCTCGGCCTCCGCCTCGGTCAGCGCGTTCTCCACGTCGATCATCCCTGAGCCGCGCCGCACCCGGTGCCGTACCACCTCGGCGGGCAGTTCGCCGGGGTCGCAGTCCACGGCCATGTCGATGACCCGTACCTGCGCTCCGTACTGCCGGGCCAGCACGTTCACCGCGGCCTCGCCCGCCAGTACCGAGCGGACCAGGGTGCTGGCCGTTCCGGCAGGGCGTACGGAGACGTCTCGCTTGGCGATGCCGTGGTCGGCGGCGAAGAGGATGACGCGGGCCCGCTCGATCGGCTTCGCCGGTGCGCCGCCCTGTACGGAGGCCAGCCAGTCGCCCAGGTCTTCGAGCTTTCCGAGCTTTCCCGCCATAGGCGTGTGCGTACGGAGTGCTTTGGAGTCATGCCGGAGCGCTGGATCGGGACGGTCGATCAGCGCGGCGAAGTCGTCTAGGTCTAGGGCGCTCACGACTCGCACCCTACCGGTGAGGTTGCGGCTGGGGTGATGCTCGGCGCCCGACGTCCGCGCGGGCGGCCTAGCGCAGCGAAACCGCCAGGCCCGCGACGACCAGCAGTACGCGTTCCGACTCCGCCGCGATCGCCGCGTTCAACCGTCCCAACTCATCACGGAAACGGCGGCCGGACGCCGTCGCGGGGACCACGCCGGAGCCGACCTCGTTGCTGACGGCCACCACCGTGCGGCGGGTCGCCCGCCAGGCGGCGGTCAACTCGGCTACCCGCTCGCCGAGTTGGCGGCGCCCCCCGGACGCCCAGCGCTGCTCGTCCCAGGCGCCGACCGCGTCCATCGCGTCCGTCAGCCACAGGGCGAGGCAGTCGATGAGCAGCGGTGGGCCGTCCGCACCGAGCAGCGGGACGAGGTCGCAGGTCTCCTCGGTGCGCCAGGTGGCGGGACGCCGCTCGCGGTGCAGATGTACCCGGGCCGCCCAGTCGGGGTCGTCCTCGCGGGTGCCTGAGGTGGCCACGTACACCACGCCGGGGAAGGCGGCCAACCGCCGCTCGGCCTCCGCCGACTTGCCGGACCGAGCGCCGCCCAGCACGAGCGTGCGGCGCGGGACGTCCGGTACGGACTCGTACGCGCCCACCGTCAGCGAACTGCCGTCCGGCACCGCGCGGGCGCCCTCCGCGCTGAGCCTGCGGTGTACTTCCGGCTCCGGCGGAGCGTCATGGTCCAGATGGACGGCGATCACATCGGTGGTCGGGCCGACCGCGCCCACCGCACGCAGCCGGGCCAGTGCGTCCGGCCGGTGGATCGCGTCGAGCAGCACCATGTCGTACGGGGCCGGGCGGTCGCGCCCGTTGTCCAGCCCGGCGGGTGCGGCTCCCGTGGGCAGATACAGCAGCCGGTGTCCCTCGGGGTCGGTCACCTCGTACCCGGTACCCGGCGCGTCCAGGGCCACCGCGCGAACCCGGTGCCCGGTGAGCAGCGCCAGTTGCTCACCGTCCGGTACCCGGCCGGGCACGGGAAGCCCGGGCGGCAGGTCGACCGGCGGCCCGGCCTGAGGGTGCGTCAGCAGTACCTGCCGTACGCCGCTGAGCGAGCGCCCGGCGCGTGCGGCGGCCAGCGCCAGGCCGGGCGTCAGGTCGAGCAGCAGTACCCCGTCGACCAGCAGCGAGGCAGGGCCGCGGGCCCCGGCGCCCACCGCGGCGGCGCAGGCCGCGCACGGGCAGCCGGACTGCGGCAGGCCCTTGGGTCCACCCGTGCCGAGCAGCGTGATCTCCATGCGTACATCGTCGCGTACGGCGTTTGACCGGTTGGGTACCGCCCCGCCGCCGGGGGGCATGGCTGACCGGCGGTAGTGATCTCCGTTAACCTGCGCGGACAGATGACGCGGGCGGATGACGGTCGAGAGGGGCCTGGCATGACGTGGACGTGGCAGTTCGAGAAGTCCGACGGCAGCGAGGCCGTACCGGCGGTGGAACCCGAGGAGTTCACCACCCAGGGTGACGCGGAGTCGTGGATCGGCGAGGAGTGGAAGGCTCTGCTGGACGGCGGAGTCGACCAGGTCAGGCTGTTCGAGGACGGGACGGAGGTCTACCCCGGCCCGATGAGCCTCCACCACGGCGAGGACTAGCCGCCGGTATGGACGGGCGGTATCCGCCGCCCGTCCATCGCTACAGCTGACCGAGGGTCACCGCCGCCGTCTTGGTGGTGCTGTCCCGGTCGTAGGTCACGTTCGTCTTGTCGCCGGGTTTGAGCGCGGCGAGCGCCTCGGACAGCGACGAGTCCGTGGTGACCGGGGTGTCGTCGATCTTGGTGATGATGTCGCCGGGCCGGATGCCCGCCTTGTCCGCCGCGCCGCCTTTGGCTGTGGCGACGACGGCGACGCCCGCGGGCTGCAGGCTGTTGTTGAGCACGGTTCGCGCGGTGATGCCGAGTGCGGCCCTCCCCGAGGCCGTCACCTTGCCGTACTTGGCGAGCTGTCCGGCGATGTTGCTGACGGTCGAGGCCGGGATGGCGAATCCGATACCGGGCGCCGTGCCGCCGCCGAGTTCCGGGTCGGTGGCCGCCAGGGTGGGGATGCCTATCACCTGGCTGGAGAGATTGACCAGGGCACCGCCGCTGTTCCCGGGGTTGATGGCGGCCGAGGTCTGCACCATGTTCCCGATGGTGGCACCGCCGCCGCCGTTCTGGCCGCCTTCGTTGACGGTGCGTCCGACCGCCGAGACGATGCCCTGGGTGACGCTGCTGGACAGGCCCAGCGGGTTGCCCATGGCCAGCGTGATCTGGCCGACCTGGACCTTCGAGGAGTCCCCGAAAGCGGTGGGCTTGAGCCCGTCCGGCGCCTTGTTGAGTTTGATGACCGCGAGGTCGTCGGCCGGGTAGCTGCCGACCAGCGTGGCGTCCAGCGGGTTCTTCCCGGTCGCGAGGGTGACCTTGAAACTCTGGGCGTCGCCGACGACATGGGCGTTGGTGACCACGTCGCCCTTGGTGTCCCACACGATGCCGGAGCCGAGGCCCGAGCCCGAAGTGATCTCCACGACGGACGGCAGGACCTTCTTCACCACCCGCTCGTAGTCGTTCTGCAGGTTGTTGCTCAACGACGGTGCGGCTCCCGTCACCGCACTGCCCGACGACGGGTGTGAGGGGGAGGGGCTCTTCGTGCTGGTGCAACCGGTCAGTGCCAGCGCGGCCGAGCAGATGCACGCGGCGGCCGGGATCAGCAACCGGAAGGCCGATCCGCTGCTGAACGATCCAGGCACTCGTGTACCAGTCATGCCTGGTCTATTTTATCCGCCTATCAGGTGATGGTCCATCGCGGTGAGCCGCCGCTGCCGACGCCCACTCAGTCCCGTACACCGCACAGGTGCAGCAGTGCCGCCACCGCGCGGTAGGGATCGGTGCGCCCGGCCCGGTCCTCCGCGGCCAGCAGCCGGTCCAGGTCCGCGACGTCACCGGCCTGGGCCTCGTCGGCCGCGGTGTCCGTGAAGACCCGCACCCCGTACCAGGCGCGCAGCGGTGTGCCGATCGCCGTCAGGGTCGCGGCGAGCGTCTCGCGCCGGTCGGCGCGGACGGCCAGCCCCAGCCGGCTGGTGTACGCGGTCGTGTCGAACGACGCCAGCGCCCGGTCCCAGTCGCCGGACAGCCCCGGCCGCATCGCCAGCGCGTCCCCGTTCCGCACCAGCAGCGACAGCAGCCCGCCGGGCGCGAGCACCCGGGCGAGACCAGCCAGCATCGCGTCCGGATCGGACACGTACATCAGCACACCGTGGCAGAGCACCACATCGAAGCTGCCCGCCTCGAAGTACCGGCCGGTCTCCCGGCCGTCGCCCTCGATCAGCCGGAAGCGCTCCCTGATGCCCTCCGGCTCCCCGGACAGCACCTCGCGGGCCTTCTCCAGCATCGCCGGATCGGCCTCCACGCCGGTCACCTCATGGCCGCCGCGGGCCAGCCGCAGCGCCTGGGTGCCCTGGCCGAGCCCCACGTCGAGCACCCGCAGCCGGCGTCCCACCGGAAAACGCGCGGTGATCTGCTCGTCGAGCTGCCGGGCGACCAACTCCTGCCGGACGGTGTTCCGCAGGCCACCGAGACCCGCCAGCCAGGCTTCCGCCCCGCCGGAAAATCCGCTGGTCAGATCTGCTCACCGCGCTTGACCTGCGGCTTCGGCAGCCGCATCCGGCGCATCTGCAGGGTGCGCATCAGCGCGTAGGCCACCGCGCCGCGCAGGTTGTCGTTCGGGAAGCGCTCGCGCAGCACCTTCTTCAGCCGGAAGGCGGTGAAGACGGACTGAGCCACGATCAGGACGATGAGCAGCAGCCACAGCAGCAGCGAGATGTCCTTGACGTTCATGCTGGGGAACATGCTCAGGACGAGAATGACCACCGCCAGCGGCAGGAACAGCTCGGCGACGTGGTACCGGGTGTCGACATAGTTCCGGCACAGCTTGCGCACCGGACCCTTGTCCCGCACCGGGAGGTACCTCTCGTCACCGCTCGCCAGGGCCTCGCGCTGCTTGGCCATCTCGACTCGGCGGGCCTCGCGGGCCTGCTTCGTGGCCGCCTTGCGGTCGGTGGGCACGGTGGCCCGCTGGCGGCGCTGCGTCTGCGCCTCGTTGCGCTTGGGCGTGGGGCGGCCCTTGGGGGCCTGCGGGCCGCGGCGCTGGTCGACCGGTTCGGCGGTCAGCGTCGGGGTCGCGGCCTGCTCATCCTTGGAACGACGTCGGAACACAAGGCCCAAGGGTACGTGGTGCCGGGACCGGACCCCACCCCGCGTACCCACCTGGTGCCGCCACCTACTCCCTGGGCGGGATGAGGTCGGCCCGTGATCGTCCCTCAGGATGAGCGCATCCGCGGCCGAACGGTGCGGTAATGGAACCGGGGCCCGTACTGTAGGGGTCAACAGAGGTGCCGGAGCAAGTCTGAGAAGGGGGCGCGCCAGGCCCATGAGCGGTGTCATGAAGCGGATGGGGATGATCTTCCGCGCGAAGGCCAACAAGGCCCTGGACCGGGCCGAGGACCCGCGCGAGACGCTCGACTACTCGTACCAGAAGCAGCTGGAGCTGCTGCAGAAGGTACGTCGTGGCGTCGCGGACGTGGCCACGTCGCGCAAGCGGCTTGAGTTGCAGCTCAGCGGCCTGCAGCAGCAGTCCGCCAAGCTGGAGGACCAGAGCCGCAAGGCGCTGGCGCTCGGCCGCGAGGACCTGGCACGCGAGGCGCTGACGCGGCGTGCCGCGTTGCAGCAGCAGGTCACCGACCTGGAGACGCAGCACCAGACGCTGCAGGGCGAGGAGGAGAAGCTCACCCTCGCGTCGCAGCGGCTGCAGGCCAAGGTGGACGCCTTCCGTACGAAGAAGGAGACCATCAAGGCGACCTACACGGCCGCCCAGGCACAGACCAAGATCGGCGAGGCGTTCTCCGGCATCTCCGAGGAGATGGGCGATGTCGGCCTGGCGATCCAGCGTGCCGAGGACAAGACCGCGCAGATGCAGGCGCGGGCCGGTGCCATCGACGAGCTGCTCGCCTCGGGCGCGCTCGACGACCCGAGCGGCCTGGCCAAGGACGACATCTCGGCGGAGCTGGACCGGCTCTCCGGCGGTTCCGATGTCGAACTCGAACTGCAGCGGATGAAGGCGGAGCTCGCCGGCGGCAGCAGCGGCCAGCAGGCCATCGAGGGCGGCAAGTCCGGCGCGGCGAAGCAGCACGAGCCGCAGGACAAGCCGCGTTTCGACAAGAACTGAGGGCCCGCTCGCACCTCGAAGGGAGACCGTCGTGATCGCAAGGATCATGGGAGAGGGGCAGGTGAAGCTGGACGAGAGCCACTTCACCGAACTCAACAAGCTGGACGACGAACTGCTCGCCGAGATCGAGAGCGGTGACGACGAGAGCTTCCGTCGTACGCTCGGTGCGCTGCTCGACGCGGTGCGCCGACTGGGCACGCCACTGCCCGACGACGCCCTGGAGCCGTCCGAGCTGATCCTTCCGTCCGCGGACGCCTCCCTCGAAGAGGTGCGGGAGATGCTCAGCGAAGACGGACTGATCCCTGGATAACCGGCACCTGCTTCACCACTGTGCGCCCTGGTCCCATGCGTCACGGGACCAGGGCGCCCGTGCTGTGCGGGCCGACCGATGCCCGTACCGTGTCGTGGCGTGACACTCCTCGCCCGAGCGCGCCACTGGGCGCGGGCCCACCCCCTCGCACTGGACGGCGGGCTGGCCGCGGTCGTCCTCGGTCTGATCCTGACCAGCGCGGTGGCCGGGCCGCCCGCGCACCAGTACCGCCTGGATCCGGTCAACGTCACCCTGGCGGTGCTGGCCTGCGCACCGCTGGTGGTGCGGCGCCGCATACCGCGCTCGGTGCTCGCGGTCACCGGCGCGACCGCTGTCCTGGGGTTCGTCGCCGACCAGAGCTCCCGGTCCGCCCCGGTGGTGGCGGCCGTCGTCGTCGCGCTGTTCACCGTCGCCTCGCACACCGACCGGCCCACCACCTGGCGGGTCGGCGCGGCCACCTGTGCGGCGCTGACCGCGGTGTCCATGTGCTACGGGCCCGCTCCCTGGTACAGCCAGGAGCATCTCGCCGTCTTCGCCTGGACCGGCATGGCCGCCGCGGGCGGTGACGCGGTACGCAGCCGCCGTGCCTTCGTCGCCGCGATCCAGGAGCGTGCGGTACGGGCGGAGCGGACCCGCGAGGAGGAGGCGCGCCGCCGGGTCGCCGAGGAGCGGATGCGCATCGCCCGCGAGTTGCACGATGTGGTCGCCCACCACATCGCGCTGGTCAATGTGCAGGCCGGGGTCGCGGCCCATGTCATGGACAGCCGACCCGACCAGGCCAAGAAGGCCCTCGCACACGTCCGGGAGGCCAGCAGCTCGGCGCTGGACGAACTCCGCGCCACCGTCGGCCTGCTGCGGCAGGCGGGCGACCCCGAGGCGCCGATGGAACCGGCGCCCTGCCTCGCCGAACTGGACCGGCTGATCGAGGGGTTCACCCGGACCGGGCTGCGCGCCGAGGTGGTGACCGAAGGCATGGCGGACGGTGCCGAGCCGCTGCCCGCGACCGTCGACCTCACCGCGTACCGGGTGATCCAGGAGTCGCTGACCAATGTGCACAAGCACGCGGGCGCGGGCGCCCATGTGCGGGTGCGGATCGCCCGCGGGCACACCGGTGTGGAGATCACCGTCCTGGACGACGGCGGGGGCCGGCCGGTGGCGGCCGACGGAGAGCACGGCGGCGGGCACGGTCTGATGGGAATGCGTGAGCGGGCCGCCGCGCTGGGCGGCCGGTTCGAGGCGGGGCCCCGCCCGGAAGGCGGCTTTCGGGTCTTCGTACGCTTGCCGTCGACCACACCCGCTCCGGTGGCCGCCGGGCGGGGAGAGGCAGTGCTCAAGGGGGATGGGCGACGATGACGATCCGTGTCGTACTGGCCGACGACCAGGCGCTGCTGCGCGGGGCGTTCCGGGTGCTGGTGGAGTCCGAGCCGGACATGGAGGTGGTCGGCGAGGCCTGCCACGGCGCCGAGGCGGTGGCACTGGCCCGTCGGACGGGCGCCGATGTCGTCCTGATGGACATCCGGATGCCGGGGACGGACGGAATCGTCGCGACCCGGGAGATCACCGCGGCCGAGGACCTGGGCGGCGTCCATGTGCTGATCCTGACCACCTTCGAGGCCGACGAGTACGTGATCGAGGCGCTACGGGCCGGTGCCGCCGGGTTCCTGGGCAAGGGCGCGGAGCCGGACGAACTGCTGGCCGCCATCCGTACCGTTGCCGCCGGGGAGTCGCTGCTGTCACCTGCCGCGACGAAGAGCCTGATCACCCAGTTCCTCGGCTCGGGCGGGTCGGGTGGACCGTCCAAGGCCGCCGCGGAACACCTCGCGGTACTGACCGCCCGCGAGCGGGAAGTGCTCGCCGAGGTCGCCGCCGGTCTGTCCAACGAGGAGATCGCCGAACGCCTCGGGGTCAGCCCGCTGACCGTCAAGACGCATGTCAACCGCACCATGGCCAAACTCTCCGCACGGGACCGTGCCCAACTGGTCGTCATCGCCTATGAGACCGGGCTGGTACGACCGTCGGCGAACTGACGCCGCCCAGGCGGCCGACCGTCACAAGAAGGCGTCCGAGGGGACGTAGGGCGCGGGCGGCCGCATCCCGCGCAGGCACAGGTAGCCGGAGTTGGACAGCTCCAGGCCGGCCGCCAACCCCACGTCCAGCGCCCACTGCTGATCAGCCGTCAGATGCGGCACACGCGCTGCCCCGCCCTCGGGGACGGCCAGCAGCGCCGCGGTGAGCAGCCGGGTGGCCAGTCGCCGCGAGGTGGCGGCCAGCAACTCGACCTTGCCGCCGTCGAGGTAGCAGTACCCGCTGCCCGCCAGGTCGTCGGCGACGAACAGCCGGCAGCCGCCCAGGAGTTCCTCGTGGTCGGGGCCGTGCGCGCCGCCCCGGGTGCGCCGGTCGACGGAGTCCATCAGGTCCCGGTGCCGTGGGGTGCCCTCGTGCACGGCGCCGTCGGGGGCGTCGAGCCGCGCGGGGTCGACCACGCCCTTGAGGCACATCGCCGGGTGCAGGGTGAATCCGGCACGGCGGTAGACGCGGGCCGCGATGGGGTGGCGGGTACCGCACACCAGGCCGCGCAGACAGCCGCGTCCGTACCCCATCGCCCGTGCCAGCAGCGCCGCGCCAACGCCCTTGCCCTGCGCGGCCGGTACGACGGCGAGCAGTGAGAGCCCCCACAGGAACTCGCGCTTCAAGGACAGCGCCACGCCAACCGGACCGCCCACCGGGTCCTCCGCGAGCCAGCAGCCGCCGGGATCGGTCCTGGCGAGGTACCGGGCGCGCCCGCGCAACCGGGCGACCTGCTCCGGCGGCCACCCGACCCCCGCCAGCACCCGCGAGCCCCCGAACGAGGCGGCGGTGACGGCCTGCACGGCGTCGGCGTCATCAGCGGTATCCCGTACGGGGCGCAACAGCATCCCCCCATTAAAAAGGGAGGCCGGGGGGCTTGCCCCCCGGAACGAAAACCCCGCTGTTCCGCTGCGCTTACGGCAGCGCCAGCATCTGCTCCAACGCCAGCTTGGCGTAGTGCTCGGTCTCCTGGTCGACCTCGATGCGGTTGACCACCGTGCCCTCGGCCAGGGACTCCAGTGCCCACACCAGATGCGGCAGGTCGATCCGGTTCATGGTCGAACAGAAGCAGACGGTCTTGTCGAGGAAGACGATCTGCTTGTCCGGGTGCGCCTTGGCCAGTCGTCGGACCAGGTTGAGTTCGGTGCCGATGGCCCATGCCGACCCGGCGGGGGCGGCGTCCAGCGCCTTGATGATGTACTCGGTCGAACCCACGTAGTCGGCCGCCGCGACGACCTCGTGCTTGCACTCGGGGTGCACCAGCACGTTCACCCCGGGTATCCGGGCCCGTACGTCCTCCACCGAGTCCAGCGAGAAGCGGCCGTGCACCGAGCAGTGGCCGCGCCACAGGATCATCTTCGCAGCCCGCAACTGCTCGGGGGTGACGCCGCCGCCCGGCTTGTGCGGGTTGTACACCACGCAGTCGTCGAGCGAGAAGCCCATCTCGCGGACCGCGGTGTTGCGCCCGAGGTGCTGGTCCGGGAGGAAGAGCACCTTCTCTCCCTGGGAGAACGCCCACTCCAGCGCGCGCTTGGCGTTGGAGGAGGTGCAGATGGTGCCGCCGTGCCGCCCGGTGAAGGCCTTGATGTCGGCCGAGGAGTTCATGTACGAGACGGGCACGGTGACGTCCGCGATCCCGGCCTCGGCCAGTACGTCCCAGCACTCGGCGACCTGCTCGGCGCTGGCCATGTCGGCCATCGAGCAGCCCGCGGCCAGGTCCGGAAGGATGACCTGCTGGTCGGCGGTGGTCAGGATGTCCGCGCTTTCGGCCATGAAGTGCACACCGCAGAAGACGATGTACTCCGCCTGGGGGCGGGCGGCAGCGTCCCGGGCCAGCTTGAACGAGTCGCCGGTGACGTCGGCGAACTCGATGACCTCGTCGCGCTGGTAGTGGTGACCGAGCACGAAGACCCGCTCGCCGAGCTTCGCCTTGGCGGCCCGGGCGCGTTCGACCAGATCGGGGTCGGAGGGCGCGGGCAGGTCGCCCGGACACTCCACGCCGCGCTCGCTCCTGGGGTCCGCGTCGCGACCGAGCAGCAGCAGGGCGAGCGGCGTGGGCTGGACGTCCAGCGGTGCGGGGGCCAGCGGTTCGGTGGTGGTCACGGGCGGGACGCCCTTTCTTCTCAGCATGTTCTCGCAACATGCCTTTTCGTCTAACTGACGCTATCTATCATAGCTCGTTCGCGTCAGATTGACGATGGCCATAGTGTCGATGTGACGCATCCGGCTCGTTCTGGCCAGCGGGTTGACCCGCCCCGGCTGGGAGGTGACCTCGCCGTGAGCGGTATGCGAGCATGAATGGAAGACGTAAGCGGGAAGCCGGAGATCGCGCGGAATTATTTCCGGGCGGCGGCGGTTCCAGTCGGCGGCAGAAGACCGACGTTGCGTAGAAACCGGGAGTGAACAGATGACGGTTCAGGACGAGACCACCGCAAGCGAGGGCATCATCCTGTCCGACGCCGCCGCGGCCAAGGTCAAGAGCCTGCTTGAGCAGGAAGGCCGCGAGGACCTCGCGCTGCGTGTCGCGGTTCAGCCTGGCGGCTGCTCCGGCCTGCGCTACCAGCTCTTCTTCGACGAGCGCTCGCTCGACGGCGATGTCGTCAAGGACTTCGGCGGTGTCAAGGTCGTCACCGACCGGATGAGCGCCCCGTACCTCGGCGGTGCCTCGATCGACTTCGTCGACACCATCGAGAAGCAGGGCTTCACCATCGACAACCCCAACGCCACGGGCTCCTGCGCCTGCGGTGACTCGTTCCACTGAGTCACCGGCACCTGTGTGAGGCGGCGTCCCCGGCCCGGGGCGCCGCCTCACACATGTCCGCGGCACCGCTCAGCGTGTCTGCGGCACCGCCTGGCCGTCCGAGGAGTCGTAGACCGTACGGCCGCCGAGCGGCTTGTCCAGCGTCACCTGCGTGCTGATCGACTTCGCTATCAGCACGCAGATCTGCTTCGGGTTCTTGGCCGCGCTGGTGATCTGCACCTTCACCGCGTCGGCGGACTGGCTGACCACGGTCGCCGAGTAGTTTGAACACACCCCGCCCCAGAAGTGCAGGGTGAGCGTCGCACCATCAGTCGTGTAGGACTCGATGTGCACACGGGACGACGTGTTGCCGTTGCCCGGCGGTGTGCTCGCCGGCGAGGTCCCGGCCGGGGGCACGATGTACTTCGGGTCCACCGCGGGCTGGGCGATCTCGGTGGTCCGCTGGTCGACGGGTTGGGCCACCTGGAACAGCCAGGAGGGCACCAGTTCCGGCCGGCCGTTGACGAACTGCGCGGACAGCCCGAACCGCGCCCCCCGCACGTCCAGCGGCTGGGGCTTGCCCACGGCGCAGCGCGAGGGCACGCGCAGCGGCAGATCGCCAGGGTCGGCCGGGCCGCTCGGGGCGCTGCCCGGAATGCCCGGGTGCATGGTCCGGCAGGGGCCGGTGCTCGGGTCGGCGCCTGGGCCGGTGCTTGGGCCGGTGCTTGGGCTGGTGCTTGGGCCGGTGCCGCTCCCGTTCAGCTCGTTCAGCGCCCGCTGAGCGCTCACCGCCGGGTACGAAGCGCCCTGCGTCAGCGCCGCCAGTCGTCCGGAACCGCTCGACAGCCCGCCGTCCGAGCCGACCTGGAGCGTCGTCTGCCAGCCGTGCGTGGCCAGACCGCCCACGACCGGGTCCACCACGACGCTTCGGAAGCCGCCCGCCGTGTGCGTGGCGTCCACCCGCGCCCCGTCCAGACCGAGCGCCGTCAGCACCGGTGCGGCGGCATGTTTCGCCTGGTCGGGCGAGGCGGCTGTGCCGGAGGAGGCGGCGGCCGTCGCGGACTGCATCGCGCGCTCGGGGGAGTAGCAGATGGCCCGGCCGGTAGCGCTGACCTCGCCGCCGTTCGCCGTCGACGGCCTGCAGCCGGTGCCCGACCCATCGCGCGAGAACGCCCAGCTGCCGGGCGCCTGTTGGGCCACCTGCAGTGTGGGCCCCGGTGCGTTGTGGCTCGGTGCGGCCCGCCACAGACCGTGGTCCAGCGTTACGGGTCCCGACACGCCGAGCGCGGCCGCCAGCTTCGCCACGTCGTCCCGGGAGACCTCGCCGCGCGGCTGGAAGACGGGCGCGGAGCCGGGGCCGGAGGGCAGGGCGCCGGTCGCTCGGTACTGCAGTCCGGGCGCCGCGCCGTCGGCCGCGGCCCAGCCGCTCAGTGCCAGCGGGGCCGGGCCGGACCTCGGGCCGGCCGCCGCGGGGCCGGGAGTGCCGCCGGCGGCCGACGCGGCCCAGTACGCGCCACCGCCGCCCGCCACCAGGACCGCCCCGGCGACCAGGGCCACGGTCAGCGAGGACCGGCGCCTGCGGGGGCCACCGGTTGGCTCCGACACGCCGGACGTACCGGCTGATCCGCTCTCGGGCTTCCTCTCCGGGGTGCGCTCGATGCCCACCGTTCAGCTCCTTCGGCTCCGTGACGGTGCTGATGTCACCATCCGCCGTGTGGCGGACGTGACTTGGACGGAGCCGAGTGCCGTACGGTTCCGTGTACGGCATCCGGGTGAGCGGCGTACGGCAAGGGCGTGCGCGGGCGCGTCCCCGGCGATCGGGCCGGGTTCAACTTCCGTATTCGGACATTTCCTCGACGGCGTGCGCGGAGGCCGCTGGGACCCGTGTCCCGTGAATCGAGGACGGCGGAACCGGAGCGGCCACATCCATGTGCGGCGCCGCCCAGCGCGGGGCGATGCGGCGGCAGTCGTTCAGCAGATCCGCGGGGGAGCCGGACTCCGTGCCGGGGAAGCCGGGCACGCCGGGGAGTTCGGTGAACTCGGCACGTTCGGCGGACTGAGCCTGCTCGATCTGCTCGGCCATGGTGACTCCCGGTTCTGAGGGGCGCGAGGGAATCGTGCGCACTGGTGACTTTAGGCAGCGTTTACCCGGGTGGAAAGCGGTACTTTCCGGTAATTTCCTGGTGTCGTCGTAGTGCCTGGTCATGGGGGTTCCGTGCTCGTGGCCGACGCTTGGCTGGAACGGTTCGGTACCGGCGCTCCGGGACCACCCGGTAGCGTTGGCTGGTCCCGTACGGCCCAGAGGCCCTCCGGGCCGTTGCAATGTCCCCGCAGGCCACCGCCACCGCAGGAGCAGACCCGTCGTGCGTATCGCTGTCACCGGCTCCATCGCCACCGACCACCTGATGACCTTCCCCGGCCGCTTCGCCGACCAGCTGGTCGCCGACCAGCTGCACACGGTCTCGCTCTCCTTCCTGGTCGACACGCTCGACGTACGCCGGGGCGGGGTCGGGCCGAACATCTGCTTCGGCATGGGGGTGCTCGGACTGCGGCCGATTCTGGTCGGTGCGGCCGGTGCCGACTTCGGCGAGTACCGGGCGTGGCTGGACCGGCACAACGTGGACACCGAGTCCGTACGGATCTCCGAGGTGCTGCACACGGCCCGCTTCGTCTGCACCACGGACGCCGACCACAACCAGATCGCGTCCTTCTACACCGGTGCGATGAGCGAGGCCCGGCAGATCGAGCTGCAGCCGGTCGCCGAGCGGGTCGGCGGTCTCGACCTGGTGGTGATCGGCGCGGACGATCCGCAGGCGATGCTCCGGCACACCGAGGAGTGCCGGGCGCGCGGCTTCGCCTTCGCCGCGGACCCCTCCCAGCAGCTGGCCCGCCTCGAAGGCGACGAGATCCGGCTGCTGGTGGAGGGCGCGGACTATCTGTTCACCAACGAGTACGAGGCGGCGCTGATCCAGACCAAGACCGGCTGGTCGCCGGACGACGTCCTGGCGAAGGTCGGCACCCGGGTGACCACCCTCGGCGCGAACGGCGTGCGCATCGAACGCGCCGGTGAGGCCACGATCGAGGTCGGCTGTGCGGAGGAGGAGCGCAAGGTCGACCCGACCGGCGTCGGCGACGCCTTCCGCGCGGGCTTCCTGGCGGGCCTGTCCTGGGAGTTGGGCCTGGAGCGGGCCGCGCAGGTGGGCTGCATGCTGGCGACTCTGGTCATCGAGACCTTGGGTACTCAGGAGTACGAACTCCGTGCCGGCCACTTCCTGGAGCGCTTCACCAAGGCCTACGGCCAGGAGGCGACGACGGAACTCCGGGCTCACCTGTCGTAAGAGCTCTTCCCCACCCC
>NZ_JARHTQ010000029.1 GCF_029223525.1 Streptantibioticus ferralitis
GCACCGTCAACGCCGCTGCCCAACACCGCAACCGACACGCCGTCAGCGTCCTCGATCAGGTGACTGCTCTTCGTGTCCATCTGGGGTCCCTTCTGATCGGGTGCCCACCTGATTCATGACACTCCCATCCGATACGCGGACTGCGCACGGCAGCTTCCCCAAGGACATCAGCGCCAGCGTGGCGGCGTTCATGCCGATGCGGGGGTTTCGCAGCAGGCCGAGCGGCACCAAGGGGTGGCGGCAGCGGTTTTGGTGCAGGAGGAAGGCCAGCAGCGGTGCGAGTTCTGTCAGGTCGCGGCAGGAGTTGAGTTCGTCGACGGGCGCGCGACGGGGGCCTGTGTGGGGCGAGGGCGGGCTGGTTATGGGCGGGCGGTCGTGCTGAGGAGTGTCAGGATGCGGGTGGCGAGGCCGTCGATGCTGCCGGCGTTGATGACCTCCATGGTGGGGATCTCGTAGGCCAGCTCGCTTTGGATGCTGACGACCAGTTCGGTGGCCATGAGGGAGTCCAGGCCGAGTGAGTCCATGCCGCATGTGCGGTCGATGCGCTCGGGAGCGCGGTGGGTGATCCGGGAGACGAGCGTGACGAGCAGGTCCGCGAGTGCGTCCTTGCTGATGTTCGGGCCGCCGTCGGCCAGGAGGCGGCGGGCTTCGGTGGCCTGGTTGCCGCCGGGCGACTGGGCAGGCAGGAGCGCGGTGAACCGCGGCGTGCGCAGGCCCGGGAGGATCGCGGCCAGACGTGTGAAGTCGAGGTGACCCACCTGCACGACGCCCGGGCCGTCACCACCACCACCGGCGGCGGCGGTCGGATTGCCCGCATCGTCATCGGGGCCGCTTCCCGAGCAGGTCATCAGCTCTTCGAGAGCGGTGAGGATCTGGGTGGTGCTCATGGGAGCGATACCCATGCGTTCCAGCACCCGGCTGACCTCATCCACGGCCGCGATCCCGACCTCTCCGGACAGGCCCCAGCCGATGGCCAGGCCGGGGAGACCGGCCGCCCGGCGGGCGCGGACGATGCCTTCCATGGTGAGGTTGGCGGCGGCGTAGGCGGCCTGGGCGCGGTGGCCGACGGTGGCGGAGATGGACGAGTGGACGACGAAGAAGTCCAGTTGGGCGTCACGGGTCAGGCGGTCCAAGACCATGGTGCCGCTCAGCTTCGGCGCGAGTACCGCCTCGGCGGTCTCGTCGCTCAGCTCGGCCAGCAGCGCGTCTCCCACGACCATGGCCGAGTGGATGACACCACGCACGGGCCGCCCGGTGGCGGCGATGCTGTCGAGCACAGTGGCCATAGCAGCCGGGTTGGCCACGTCGGCGGCGTGGGCTGTGGCAGTGGCGCCCCTGCGGGCCAGGGCGGCCAGCAGGTCGTCCGCGCCCGGTGTGGCAGGGCCGCGGCGGGAGACGAGGGCGAGATGGCGGGCTCCCCGGTCGGCAAGGAAGCCCGCGTTGGCGGCTCCCAGGCCGGTGAGGCCCCCGGTGACCAGGTAGGTGGCGTCGGGGTCGCAGACAAGACGCTGGGGGAGTTCGGTGACGTGTGGCCGGGGGGTGAGGGTGATGACCACCTTGCCGACGTGGTGGGAGCGGCGCAGCAGCGCGAACGCGTCCATGATGTTGTCGGCAGGGTAGAGGTGGTATGGGAGCGGGCGGTAGATCCCCTGCTGGACGCGGCGGGTGAGTTCGTCGAAGTGGCGTGCCGACAGCGTTGTTTGCCGGTTGAGCATCTGGAGGGCGTCGACGGCGTGGAAGGACAGGTTGTTGCGGAAGGCCCGCAAGGGCAGGCGGCCGCCGGTGTGGATGTCGCGCTTGCCGAGTTCGACGCAGCGGCCTCCGGGCCGCAGCATGTCGAGGTTGCGGGCGATGGCCTCGCCCGCAAGGGAGTTGAGGACGACATCGACGCCGTCACCCCCGGTCAGCTCGAGCACCCGGTCGGCGAAGCCGAGCGTGCGGGAGTCCAGGACATGGTCGGCGCCCAGCAGGGTCAGCAGCGTGCGCTTGGCAGGACTGCCGGCGGTGGCGACGATCCGGGCACCGACATGGTGGGCGTACTGCAGGGCGGCGAGTCCCACCCCGCCGGCGGCGCCGTGCACGAGGAGCGTCTCCCCTTCCCCGAGGCGGGCCAAGTGCTCCAAGGAGTGCTGCACCGTGAAAAAGGCGACCGGCAGGGTCGCCGCCTCGGCGAACGACAAATGGCTCGGGACACGTCCGGTACATGCGGCGGGGACCACGACGTGCGAGGCCAGGGCGCCGGGTGCACAGGCGAAGACCCGCTCTCCCACCTTCAGCGTCGTGCCCTCGCCGACAGCGGTGACGACGCCCGCGCACTCCAGGCCCAGGCCGTGTTCCCCGGGGGCGGGGACTTCGGCGCCTGGTGGTAGGGAGTCGGTGGCCAGCAGGACGTCGCGGTAGTTGAGTCCGGCCGCCCGTACCTCGATGGTCACTTCGCCTGGGCCGGGGGCGGGCGGGGCGGGAGCGGGCACCCAGTCCAGGCCGAATCCGAGCCCCGGGCGACGTAGACGCAACCGATGCCAGCGTCCGTCGGCAGTGGCAGTGGCAGTGGCAGTGGCAGTGGCAGCGGCGGCGGCGGCGGATGGTTCGCGCAGTCGTGGGACGAATCGGCCGGCAGGCGTGAGCACGATCTCGTCCTCCGCTGTCGGGGTCAGCAGTTCGCGCGCCAGCCGGGGGGCGTCGTCCTCGGGCGACGGCCCGCGTTCGAAGGCCAGCCGTCTGATGGCAGGCCGGGGCTGTTCGTTGGTGAGGCTGCGGGCCACCGCCCATGGCACGCAGTCCGCCGGGGCCGGGCGGGCCCCCGCCTCGGGCACGGCTCCCGACGGGCGGGTGATCAGCCACAAGGAGGGGTCGACCGAGCGAGGAAGCTGTGCACAGGCCTGAGCCACGGCGCGCAGGACGGCGGTGCGGGTGACGGCCTGCTCAAGGATGGTCCGATCACGGCCTGGGTCTGTCAGGCTGTCGCCGTTCGTGTCCGTGCTCCCACCTGCCAGTAGGAGGACCAGGACGGGCCGGGACTGGTCGGACCGTAGATGAGCGGCCCACTGATGGGGATCGGTGGTGGCCTGGACGACGGTCACCGGTGCGTCGTCCGCAGAACCGAGGTCGGCCGCGAGGGCTTGGGCGAGTGGGTCGTCCGGTTGCTCGACGGCGACGATCCAACTGGTCGCAGGAGCGCGGACTGCCCTCTGACTCGCGAAGCCGGTCCCGTTCGGGGGCGTGGCGTCAATTGTGCTGCGGAGAAAGGCAGGTGCGTCGGATGTCTGGGCGTGCCGCTGACTGGTCCGTCCGGGCGCACGTCGCGCGATGAGTACGGAATAGTCGGCCTTGGTGACATCCCCATCCAGCTGAGCTGTCTCGTCGAAACCATGAGCGGCGAGCAACTCATGCCACCGTCTGGCCGTCAGGAGTGGGGAATGGGGGCGCAGATCGGGGTCGTCGGCGTTCCAGAAGCTCTTCAGCGGGCCGAAACAGGGAAGGAGACGGTCGAGGTTGTGGGTCTCGGCGGCCAGCAGGTGGCCGCCTTCGCCGAGCAGGTCGGCGAGGCGGGTAAGGCTCTCGCGCAGCCGGGTGGTGGCGTGCAGGACGTTGTCGGCCACGACGAGGTCGTACGTACCCCGGGCGAACCCCTGGGGTTCGGGGTCCCGGTTCAGGTCGAGCGGGCGGTAGACGATGTGGTCGTGGCCGGAGAAGCGGGCGCGGGCGCGGGGGAAGAACGTTGCGGAGATGTCGGTGAAGGTGTAATGCGTGCGCCCGGGCGGTAAGACGTCGAGCAGGGCCGTGGTCAGTGCTCCGGTGCCGCCTCCGACTTCCAGGACGCGCATTGGCCGGCCCTCGGGCCAGTGCCGGACCAACTCACGGACGAGGGCGGCCATCCGGGCTTTGTCGTGGCGGACCCCGGCGCTGGTGGAGTAGTAGTTCTCCACCCAGTGACGGTCGCTCTCCCCGAAGAGCATGGCGACGGCGTCGTGACGGCCGAGGAGCACCTCGGGCAGCAGAGTGCCGCAGTACGTGTGCAGCACCGCTTCCGTGGCGCACTCCGGGACCGCTCGCAGTAGCTGCGCCAGAACACCCTGGGGGTCGGGGCGGGCCGCCGGCGTCCAGCTCCCGTCACTGTCGCGGTGCAACAGCCCTGTGCGTTCGGCCTGGTCGAGTGCGGCGTGCAGCAGGTGCCGGTAGACGGGGAGTGCACCGGCGCCGATAAGGCTGTCGGGTGTGTACGCGGTGGCTTCGGGATCCAGAGTGCGGAGGGCGCGGAGAGTGAAGTGCGCGCTCAGCCGGTCGATCAGACCGGTGCCCTTGGCGTAACGCACTGCGTCCCAGTCTCCGTCCCAGATGCCCTCGGCCGCACGGACCAGTTGGTGCGGGGCGGGCAGCGGCGGGGCGGGCGCGACAGGGTCGAGATCGTGGGGCGCTGCGCGCAGGACCGTGACCAGGTGTCTCGGCGGGGCGTCGGCGGTATCGAAGCGGCGCAGCCTGCAGCCGTCGGCCTCGGCGGTGACGCGGCCCTGGTCGTCCAGGAGGCGGATGTCCCAGGACACCTCGCGAGGCGTGGCCTCGCGGCGGCGTACGTATACCCAGCCCTCCGCAGGAGCCTCACCCCATACCCGCAGGGCCGTGATGGCCGACGGAAGGTAGGGGGCGTCAGGCGAACGGCCTGGCTTGGTGCCGTCCTGGCCGAGGAGGGGAGCACCCGCCTGCAGCGCCGCGTCGAGGAGGGCGGGGTGCAGCACGTACTGCTCGGGCGTGGTCGACTCCGGAGTCTTGGGGAGTGCGTACCGGGCCAGGACCTCACCGTCCCCGACCTGCAAGCTGGTGAGGACGGTGAAGGCGGGTCCGTAGGTGATGCCTACGGCGGCGGCCCTGGTGTGGGTGTCTGCCGCAGAGACGGTCTGCGGCAGACGGGCGCGCAACGCCCGGATGTCCTCCGCCGCAGGCTGTTCGCGCAGCAGACGGCGTACGACGCCTCGGGCATGCGGGCGCCAGGGCCCAGTACCGTCGCGGCTGGCGATGCGCACCGTGCCGTCGCCCGCGTCGAGCGAGGTCTGAAGGCGGACATCCATGGCGGGGTCGTCGAAGGGCAGGGCCAGGGCCCGCTCGACGGCCAAGTCCTCAAGTTGGACGGCGCCTTGGAGGTGGAGACGGCCGGCGCCCAGGGCCGCCTCGGCGAAGACGGCGGCGGGGACGACGACCGCACCGGTGACGACGTGGTCGGCGAGCCACCGGTGGCGGGTAGGATCGATCCGCAGTTGCCAGAGGGGTTCGGCGTGGGCGGCGCGCTCGCCGAGAAGCGGATGGTGACGCCCGCCGTCGCCACAGCCCTGCCCGAACCACACGGGGGAGCCGTGCCAGTGGCGTTCCCGCTGCCAGGGGTAGGCGGGCAGGTCCTGGACCCGGCCCGGCACAGGGAAGAATCCGCTGACATCGGTGCGGGCGCCGGCGGCGAGCAGGGCGGCGACGGTCCGCTCCAGGGCCTGGGCTCCGTCCCGGTCCCGCGAAATGGTGGGCAGTACCGTGGTGGGCCCGATGCCGTCCGCGGCGAGGATGCGACGCAGGTAGTGGGAGAGAACCGGGTGCGGGCCGATCTCCACGAAGGCGTCGCAGCCCGCGGCCGCCAGTGCCTGGACCGCGTCCGGTAGTTGCACGGGGCGGCGGATGTTGTGCCACCAGTACTGCCCGGTCAGTGATTCTCCCGGCTGGAGGGCGCCAGTGACGGCCGAGGCGAATGGGAGCTTCCCGGCCTGCGGGTGCAACGCGGCCAAAGCGGCGCGCAGGTCCGCCTCGATGGGGTCCATGCGTGAGGTGTGAAAGGCGTGGTCGAGGTCGAGCATCCGGAAGAAGACACCCTGCCCGGCCAGCTTCTGGGCCAGCTTGTCGAGAGCGGCCTTGTCACCGGCGACCGTCACATCACGCGGGCTGTTGACGGCGGCCAGTTCCAACAGGCCTCCGAAGAAGGTCAGTTCCTCCAGCGCCTTCCCGGGAGGCAGACCTACCGCAGCCATCCGTCCAGAACCGGCAGTACGGGCCTGGGCGCGGCTGCGGTGGGTGATGACCTGGGCAGCGGAGGCGAGGTCGAGAGCGCCACAGGCGTGGGCGGCGGCGACCTCGCCCACGCTGTGTCCGGCCACCCCGGCCGGGCGCACTCCGTACGCCGCCAGGGCGGCGGTGAGCGCCACTTGTACCGCGAACAGCAGCGGCTGGGCGATCTCTGTCCGCGCCTGCCGGACCATGTCGGTGCCGTGGGCCAACTCCTCTCGTACGGACCAGCCGAGCAGGGGCGACAAGGCCGCGTCGACCTCGTCGACGGCGTCCCGAAACGCCGTCTGCCCGGACCGGGCACCGGAGGCGGAACCACGCTCGGGCGCGGTCAGCAACCGGCGTCCCATTCCCGTCCACTGAGCGCCATTGCCGCTGTAGACAAAGGCGATCACGCCACTGTCGAGCACGGGCGCGGGCGAGGCGTCGGCACTGGTGCGCAGGTGGGCGGCGGCGGCGCGGGCGTCGGCGGCCAGGACGACGGAGCGGTAGGGGTGTCCGCCGCGCCGCATGAGGGTGGTGTGGGCGATGTCGTAGAACGTGCCGGTGTCCGCGCCTGTGGTGTCGAGGTGGTCGGCGAGCACGGTGGCGGCCTCGGCCAGGGCGGCGGGAGTGCGCGCGGAGACCAGCACCGGACGAAGGCCCTCGGGCGGGTCCTGCCGGGGGGCAGGTGCGGGGGCAGGCGCGAGGACCGCATGGGCGTTGGAGCCGCCGAATCCGAAGGAGTTGACGCCCACCAGCCCGCCGGAGACCGACGCCAGCGGCGTGGCGGCGGTCACAGGGGCCAGGCCCAGGCGAGGGAAGTCGATGTCCGGATTGACCGGCACGCCGTGCAAGGAGGGCGGGATGACGCGATGGCGCAGGACGAGGACGGCTTTGACAAGCCCGGCCAGTCCCGAAGCGGACTCCAGGTGCCCGAGGTTGGTCTTGACCGACCCGATGGGCAGCGGCAGCTCCGCGGAACACCTGCCGACCAGAGCCGTCGAGATGGCCTCGCACTCCAGAGGGTCGCCCACGGGAGTCCCGGTGCCGTGCGCCTCCATGTACACCAGCGCGCGGGCGTCCGGCCCTGATGGACCGTACACCTGGCGCAGCAGGGCGGCCTGCGCCTGGGCACTGGGCTGGGCCAGGCCAGTGGTGCGGCCGTCGCTGTTGGTCCCGGTGGCCACGATCACAGCGTGGATGCGGTCACCGTCAGCGAGCGCCCGGCCGAGTGGCTTGAGGACGAGGACCACGCCTCCCTCGGCCCGTACGAACCCGTCGGCGGCCGCGGAGAAGGCGCGGCAGCGGCCGGTGGGTGAGAGCATCGATGCCTTGGCGAAGCCGACGAACTCATGGGGCCCGATGAGAACATTGACTCCGGCGGCCAGCGCCAGCTCCCCGCCGGAGCCGAGGAACGTGCACGCCTGGTGGAGGGCAACCAGACTCGACGAACAGGCGGTGTCCACGGCCAGGCTGGGACCGCGCAGGTCGAAGGCGTGGGAGAGGCGGCCCGCAGTGTTGCCGCTCGCAAGCCCGGTCATGGTGTGCTGGTCAACGGTCTCCAGCCGACTGAACTGAAGGTGGCCGTAGGCATGGTTGGAAACCCCGACGAAGACCCCGGTGCCGGAACCTGCCAGGCAAGCCGGATCGATACCGGCGTCGTCCACCCCCTCGGCGGCCAGCTCCAGCAGGATCCGCTGCTGCGGGTCCATGCGGCCGGCCTCGCGCGGGGAGAGTGAGAAGTACTCCGCGTCGAAGCCCGCGATGTCGTCGAGCACCCCCGCCGCCGCCGTATAACTCCGCCCGGGCCGACGCGGATCGGCATCGGTGAACTCCTGTGCATCGAACCGTTCGGCAGGCATCCGCGTGACCAGATCCCGGCCTTCGAGGAGCGCGGACCACAGCGTGTCCAGGCTGTTCAGGCCACCTGGGAGACGGCAAGCGATCCCGACGACTGCCACATCGCCTCCGCGGCGGGCTTCCCCCGCGAAGCTGTCAGCTGGACAATCCATATCCGCCCCCACCGCGGCACCCCCCTCGACCGACCCTCGGGAACTTGCCCATGCCGCGAGGGAGAAAAAGGACGGGCTCCGGCCATTCCCCCGAAAGAGTGATGCAGCCCCGTGCGGCGCCCGATGATGGGTGAGCTGGCCCTACAAGGAGAGACGCACGGCGGGACCGGGAAGCGGAGGGGGCACGTTCTGACAGCGAGGGCGCTTGGTGACGGACTGCTATGGGACCTGGCGCCCGAGCGGGGGTGGCGCAGCCCGGACGCCGCCGTACTGCTCCTCCCCGGAGTGGGGGGCAGCGCCGCGGACTTCGCGCACTGGCCCCGCCACCTCACCCCCGGATTCCGGATTCTGTCCGCTCGCTATCCGGGGCGGCAGAGCGGTGGAGCGGCTCCTGCCGCCGCCCTCAGCCCGGCAACTGGCCTTACGGGACTCGCCACCCAGCTTGCCGACAGGCTGGTGCACCACGTCACGGAACCCCTACTGATCTTCGGACACAGCATGGGAGCGGCCCTCGGCTACGAGACCGCATGGGAACTCGCCCGTCGACGTCAGCCGGCCCTCGCTCTCCACGCCTGCGCAGCCTTCTCACCACCCGAATACGCGAACTTCGACCTGAACAGCCGGGCCATGAGCGACGATACCCTGACCGCCCTCGCCACCACCTTGGCCATCGCCCTGCCCCGCGAAGAACGCACACAGCAGCGCCGAAAGGCACTACGGGCACTGCGTACCGACCTCGCCTTGATCGATGCGTACGACTATGGAACTTGCCCCAGACCGCTGGAGTACCCGATCACCGTTGAGCCGAAGCGCGATAGCTGTCACAGAGGCGGGCATGTTGTCACCGGGATTTGTTCCGGCGGCGGCAGGCTCGCCTCGCATATAAACCCAGAGTGCAAGCGAAAGGCGCGCACTCGGCGGACCGCGATCCGTCAAACGCGCGCCCATGTGACGCCCTGTCAATTTGGCATCAGGTTCTCGGTACTGTGGCCACGGGCACCGAGACCGTTCAACTCAGTTGCCGGTGAAGACGATCAAGGTCAGATTCGCCCCGTAAGTGGGTGTGCACGCGCCTCGGTAGAAGTTCCAATTGCGTCCCGAGGCGTCCCGCACGTATCCCGTGTAGCTGTCGGAGCACACCCAATGGGAATTCACGATGTTCATCCAGCCTTGGTTGGCGGGCCCGCCGTCCCAGACGTAGCAGTAGTTGCCGCCATTGCCGTAAGAGACGTTGACGACGGACGACAGGTTGCACGTGGAGTTCACGACCGTGGCGCTGGCCGGGGTCGCAGCGAGGACGCCGGCGGTGGTGAGGCCGGCCGCGATGGCTCCAGCTGCCAGCTTTCGGGTGAGATTCATGTAGTTCCCCCTGAGGATGCGTGCTTGGTGAGTTGTCTCCCATGCGAGCAGTGCCGCCGAGAGGCGTGCGAGCCCCCGTGACGCGCCTTAGTGCATGACTGCTCGTTACGGGGCCGTCGTGCAAGATCGAGGCTAAGAGCTGCTGTCCTAGATCCGTCCTAGGTCCGTCCTTGCGCAGTCCGTGCACATGAGCACATGTGACAAGTCGAATGCCTTGTTGGTGACAACCAGACTGCTTCGACCGGTCCGAATCGCCAGCTCCTCCCTGCCCGCTGGTGACAACTACGGTGCTTTGGCTCAACCGTATGGAGCGCCCGCGACGACACCGTCATCCCCGCTACCTCGGCACAACGGTGGCAGCCGATGACCCGTCACCCCCTCACATGCCATGCCCTCCCCGTGACTCACCGCTGTCTCAACACTCTTCAGGCGATCGAACCGATTACCCGGGCCCTGTGCCGTGAGGGCCTGTAACGCTCCTTCTGCAGTGGCCTCTACGGGACGAGCGCAGCTACACGTCGGACGTCGTCGAGGAGTTGTCCATTGTCGTCGGCCCTGCTGAGCGCCGACCGCTTCGCGGGGCGTTCCGTGCGGCCAAGTCGGCTCATCCGGGGGCGGCGAGTGGGTAGTCGCTGCCGCCCAGGACGGTCATGCGCAACGCCAGCGGTAGGCGCTGACGGTAGCTGTGCTCCGCGCCCAGCGGTACATCGGCCCGCACCCGTTCCCGTACCAGGCCGACGAACTCCGGGTCCTCGGCGGCCGCTGTCAGCTCGCCGCCGCAGCAGCGGCAGATACACGAGGGTGCTTCCGGGGTCGTCCGGGTCGACCGCCGGGCGGAATCCGCACTGGGGCGTCACCCGGCCGGAGACCATGAGCTCGTCGGGGTCGAGTGCGCGGGCAGGCCAGCGGCTGGGGTGCTTTCGCACATATACCGACGGGCATTCACGGTCCTGGACACCCAAGCGGTCCCTGACGTCACAGCGCCGACTCTGCCATCAAGCCCCTGCCCCTCACCGGCAGAGGACGCCACAGCCATGAAGATCACGATCTACGGCTGGAGTACCAGTAGCTTTGCTGAGCGGCGTCCCGAAGAGATGTTATTTGCAATATAGCTATATCTCGTCTTATTGGTGCGGCTATTCAGAGGTGGGTCATAGGGTGAGGGAAGCTCTTCCTCCAACACTTGCGATCATTTCACTGGTAGCATCCGCCAACGATTATCGAGGAAGGTGCCGTTCACTGGCGAGCGATGCACCCTCGCCAACTGGAGGGCACATGGCCCAGGTTGACCAGGAAATGACCGGCCAAACGGTCCGCACCAAGTCAATCCGCACCGGCGTCATGGTACGAAAATGGCTCACCACGACCGACCATAAGGTCATCGGGAACCTCTATATGGTGACCGCGTTCGGCTTCTTCCTGTTCGCCGGGCTGCTGGCAATGATGATGCGCGCCGAGCTGGCGCGCCCAGGGCTGCAGTTCTTCACCACGCTCCAGTACAACCAACTGTTCACGATTCACGGCACGATCATGATGTTGCTGTTCGCGACCCCCATGTTCGCCGGTTTCGCGAACGCCGTGATGCCCTTGCAAATCGGGGCTCCGGACGTCGCCTTCCCCCGACTGAACGCCCTGACGTACTGGCTTTTCCTCTTCGGTGGCCTGATGGTTCTGTCAGGGTTCCTCACTCCCCAGGGAGCCGCGCAGTTCGGCTGGTTCGCATACGCGCCGCTCAACGAGGCCATCCGCACGCCGGGGGCAGGTGGGGACCTGTGGGCCATGGGACTGGTGGTCGCCGGCCTGAGCACCACTTTGGGCTCCGTCAACTTCATCTCCACGATCATCTGCCTGCGCGCTCCGGGCATGACCATGTTCCGCATGCCGATCTTCACCTGGAACATCTTGTTCACCTCCATCCTGGCGCTGCTTGCCTTCCCGGTGCTCACGGCGGCACTGCTGGCCCTGGAGGCGGACCGAAAGTTCGGTGCGCACGTCTTCGACGCGGCCAACGGCGGAGCCATTCTGTGGCAGCATCTGTTCTGGTTCTTCGGACACCCCGAGGTGTACATCGTCGCGCTCCCCTTCTTCGGTGTGATCAGCGATATCATCCCGGTTTTCAGTAGAAAGCCGATGTTCGGTTACCTGGGAATGGTGGCGGCCACGGTCACCATCACCATGCTGTCAGCCTCCGTTTGGGCGCACCACATGTTCGCCACCGGTTCGGTGCTGCTGCCCTTCTTCTCGCTGATGTCGTTCTTCATCGCGGTACCGACAGGGGTGAAGTTCTTCAATTGGATCGGCACGATGTGGAACGGCAGCCTGTCGTTCGAGACTCCCATGTTGTGGGCGATCGGATTCCTGGTGAGCTTCCTCCTGGGTGGGCTCAGCGGGGTACTGATCGCTTCGCCGCCGTTGGATTTCCATGTCACGGACAGCTACTTCATCGTGGCGCATCTGCACTACGTACTGTTCGGGACCGTGGTCTTCGCGATGTTCGGCGGATTCTACTTCTGGTGGCCCAAGTGGACCGGGCGGATGCTTGATGAGCGGCTGGGGAAAATCCATTTCTGGACACTCTTCGTTGGCTTCCAGGGAACCTTTCTGGTGCAGCACTGGCTGGGGCTGGCTGGCATGCCTCGCCGCTATGCCGACTACCTCGCCGCGGACGGCTTCACCACGCTCAACACGATCTCGTCTACCGGAGCGTTTCTCCTCGGTCTGTCCACGCTGCCCTTCCTGTACAACGTGTGGCATACGGCCAGGTACGCACCGAAGGTCGAGGTCGACGACCCTTGGGGGTTCGGCCGTTCGCTCGAGTGGGCGACCTCGTGTCCACCGCCGCGGCACAACTTCAATTCCCTGCCACGGGTACGTTCTGACTCGCCCGCATTCGACGTGCACCATCCGGAGTTCATGAAGACCGAGGCCGCACGGACCGGAGAGAGTGAACCCACGCCCGACACCTTCGGAAAGCGGGGCAAATGAAGGTCGAAGCATACCTGTTCACTGGGGTCTCGCTCTTCTTCTTCGTCACGGACATCATCTACGCATGGCTCTCCGGGGATCCGACGGGGACGGCCGTGCTGACGGTCGCCTTCATCATGGCCGCGCTGATCGCATTCTTCTGCGCGATGAACCAGCGCAGAAAGGGAACCCGCCCCGAGGATCGGCGCGATGGCGACGTACGGGACCGTGCGGGTCTGCTGGACTTCTTTCCGCCGCAGAGTGCGTACCCGCCGCTGACCGCCCTGGGGTTCGCCCTCGGTGCCTTGGGCGTGGTGTTCGGCCTGTGGCTATTCCTGCTCGGGATCGGCATCCTCGCCACGGGGATTCTGGGTTTCGCATTCGAGTTCCTGGACCGAGGATGAAGTCCGACTCCCTCGCCCGGACCTGTCAGTCCTTCGTCTCCAGGGCGGGCGGTGCGGTGCGGGCGTTGATCTGGTCGCGTTGTTCGGCGGTGGTCGGCATCTCAACGCGGTCCCGGTAGTACCATTGGCTCGCCATGGCTTTGAAGCGACGGACACGTGAAACCCCGCCTGCTTTGTGCAACGGTTTCGGGATGTCGCGTAGCAGAATTCTGTAGCGTTCACGCGCGGACAGCGGCCGATTGCTCTCGATGAACTTCCCGTAGATCTCCTGGTGGATATTTCCTGTTTCCCGTCCTTCCACCAGCAACTGCCGATCGCGGGCCTGAAGCGCCAGGCAGATCCGCTTCGTGATCACGAACGCGAGCACCGGTGCGACGATCACGGCGACCCTGAACAGCCATGTCAAGCCGTTGACGGAAATCCTGAAGGAATAGGCGATCACATCATTTCCGCCGGCCATTAGGAGTACTCCGTAGCAGACCACTGCCGCCACGCCGAAGCCAGTCCTGGTGGGTCGGTCGCGCGGTCGATCGCATAGATGGTGCTCGGACCGTTCGTCGGAGATCCATTCTTCGAAGAACGGGTAGAGAAAAAGCAGAAGGAAGAGCACCCCGGGCAGGACGACCGCAGGTAGCAACACGTTCCACATGATCGTGTGGCCTACCACGTTGGTTTCCAGCGGCGGCATCAGGCGAAGCGCGCCCTCAAGGAACCCGACGTACCAGTCCGGTTGGGCGTCCGTAACCACCTGATCGGCGCGGTACGGCCCGTAGAGCCAGATCGGGTTGATCTGAGCCAGTGCACCGAGAGCGCCCAGTACGCCGGCGACCATGAAGAAAAAGCCGGACGATTTGGCCGTGAACTGGGGGAACATAGGCTGCCCGACGACGTTGCGGTTCGTTCGGCCGGGCAAGTTCCACTGAGTGTGCTTCAAGTAGACGACAAGGAAGAGGTGAACGGAGATGAGGGCCACCAACGCACCCGGAACCAGCAGGACATGCACGACGTACAACCTGGGAATGAGCGCGTGGCCAGGAAACGAGCCGCGGAACGTGAAGAAGCTCAAGTACGTTCCCACCAGCGGGATGGATCCGATGATGGTGTCGGCGGTTCGCAGGCCGGTCCCCGACAGAAGGTCATCCGGGAGAGAATATCCGCAGAAGCCTTCGAGCAGCCCCAGCAGGAAAAGCGTCACTCCCACAATCCAGTTGACCTCCCGCGGCCTTCGGAAGGCGCCGGTGAAGAAGATGCGCAGCATATGCACTCCGATGGCCGCGACGAACAGCAGCGCAGCCCAATGGTGAACCTGACGGATGAGCAACCCGCCCCGGACATCGAAGGTGATGTCAATCGTCGAGGAGTACGCCTGGGTCATACGCAAGCCGCGCAGCGGAGCGTACGCGCCGTGGTAAACGCCTTCGCTCATACTCGGGTCGAAGAACAGGGTCAGATAGACACCGGTCAGCAGCAGCACTACGAAGCTGTATAGGGCGATCTCGCCGAGCAGAAAGGACCAGTGGTCGGGGAAAGCCTTCCGCAGCAGTTGCCTGCCAGAAAACGCTGCCGGGAACCGCCGATCCAAGGCCACGAAGCCGCCCGCGGCGAGCTTGCCAGCCTTGGCCTTCAGCTCTTCCTTCCGCTTCTGAAACAGCATGCGGCCTATCTCCCCTCACCCATGGATGCACTTCGCGGTCAATCGCGGCTGATGGGTAACCCGTCACCGCAAGGCTCAACCCCACGCGTGGAGCAGATCGGCCAATCAAGTGAGCGGAGCTGTCGGCATGCCGGGCCTCTCTTCGCTGCGGGTTTCCGAGTCAGCCGCCGATGGTCAGTGGGGTGGAGAGGCCGCCACTGAGGTCGTCGCCGGTACGGGCCACGGCTACTGGCCGGGCCACGTTCCGCGCACACGTCGAAGCGCTACAGGCGATCGTCGACCAAGCACCTCGCCCTGCCGTCGAGGGCAAGACCGGCGGGTAGTAGCCGACCGGCCCGATGACCCGCACGGCGTGAACCGCCCGTCCGGGTATCCCTGGCGACAACTTCCGACAGCGTGCCGTGGGACGTCCTGCCGTCGTTGGCCTGGACCGCCCCCACGCGGTGAGTGACGTGACCGGGCCTGAGGTTTGCGCTCCCTGAGCCGTGCAGAGGATTGCGGTATGGGTGATGACGCGACCATGCACGCAGCGGATGCGGCCCGCGACTACTACAACTCCGCCGACGTCGACGGCTTCTACACTTCTGTGTGGGGCGGCGAGGACATCCACACCGGTATCTACGAACACCTCGACGAGCCGGTCGCCCGGGCAACCCGGCGGGCCGACGCCCAGGTGGCCGCCCGGGTGGCCGACCTCCTCGGGCCGGGCCGAACCGTCCTCGACCTCGGCTCGGGCTACGGCGGCGCGGCACGCCACCTCGCCCAAAGCTTCGGCTGCCGCGTCGTCGCGCTCAACATCAGCGACGTGCAGAACCGGCGGCACCGCGAGCTCAACGCCCGCCACGGACTCGACACGCTCATCGACGTCATCGCCGGATCCTTCCAGGACATCCCCGCGCCGGACGGACGGTTCGACGTCGTCTGGACCCAGGAAGCCCTCGTCCACAGCGGCGACCGGGCGCACATGCTCTCCGAGGCGGTCCGCGTCCTCGCCCCCGGCGGCGCCCTGGTCCTCACCGACGTCATGGCGGCCGACGACGCCCACCAGGACGCGCTGCGCCCGGTGTGCGAGCGGCTCAACGTCACCGACCTCGCCACGCCCAACTTCGTCCGTGAACAGCTCGCCCGCCTCGGACTGGGACAGGTGCGCTTCGACGACCTGAGCGAGAACCTGCTCCCGCACTACGCCCGCCTCACCGCGGAGGTGCAGCGGAACAGCGAGGAACTCACCGGCGCCGTCGGCGAGGAGTACTTGGACCGGCTGCGTACTAATCTGCCCCTGTGGGTTCATGCCTGCGAGAACGGCCTTCTCTCCTGGGGGATCTTTCACGGCCGCCGCTGAGCAACACACGGTGCGCACATTCGCGCGAGTACCCTTGGGCCCGCTCAAGACGTCGCCCGCACCAGGAAGGCAAGCGAACTACCTTACACACACCGACCGTTCACCGCTGGACGAGTCATTCCGATGTGATTGGTAGCCGTAGGCGATCAGAGATCGCATGACCGGCTGCCGGGTCTTGTGGTTGTGCCAGATCGCCGTCGCACAGCGCGAGGACGCGCTGCGCGACGCGGACGGCGACGCCCTCGAAGGTCCGGTCGGCGTGCTGTTCCAAGTCGAGCTGGCCCTTGAGGGTGTCGTTCACCGACTCGATCAGTCGTCGCTTGAACGATGGCCGTAGTATCTCCGCCCCGCGCAGGGCCAGATCGGCCTCGAACTCCTTGGAGGCAAGCCCTTGTCCGTGGTCAGTAGCAGGCCAGGCCGGTAGGTGCCCCCTTCCGGTTCGCGGTCCAGCAGCGCCATCAGCACCTCGTGCTCGTCCAGCTTCGGGTTCGCCAGGGCCCACAGGATTGGCATGCCGGTCGGGAGGCACACCAGATACTGCCGCAGGCCCCAGAAGAAGCGGGAGTGGGTCGGTGTCCGTTGCGAGGAGCCGTATGGTCCGCTTGATCAGCGGTAGCGCGGCCCGCAGCCGCTTGCGCCGCGAACGGGTGACGCACCCCTCGACGCCGACGCGGATCGGGCAACAGCCGCAACCGATCCACCAGCGACACCCCCGCCACACCCTTCAAAGCGGGCGACTTGATCACGCAGACGGTGGCAGACTGACGACACATCGAAGCTCCGGTGGTATGAGGCGACTTGGGAAGGTCACCCCGTTCAACCGGAGCTTCGCTGCGTTCGTGACGGCCTGACCTGCACTCCTTGCACCGCCGCGACATGCGGACTCACATGATCACCGGGACTCCGAAACGCCCCTGCAGCAGCCAAGCCGAGGCACGCAGTCTCAACCATCAGCTGGGACCGAAGTGTCAAGCATCTCCCGGGACCGGGCAGGCTCCTTGACGCGTCGTGAGGAACAACCTTCTCTACGGGTTCAAGGCGGCCCGCATGCGCTGCCGACTTGCCCGGGCAGAGAAGTCTCGTCGATTGTCACAGCCACACGAGTCCGCTGTTCCTGCGCCCGCCCGGCCTGGAGGGCGCGGGCCATGGCCGCGTCCAGCGCGTCGCGGGTGTTGATGAGGTCTGTGATGTGGGACGAGAGCTTCTCGCGTTCCTGAGCCATCCGCTCCACCGCAGCCCGGGAGTTTTCGAGACTCGGCGAGTCCACACAGGGCAACAGCTCCAAGATCGTGCGGCTGGACAGCCCTGCTCCGTAGAGACGCTGGAGGAACAGAACCCGCTCGACGTCCTCCTCCACGAAGTGGCGTTGCCCGCGTGGACTGCGCTCGCTCGCGAGCAGGCCCTGCTGTTCGTAGTAGCGCAGGGATCTGACGCTGACGCCGCTGCGTTGGGCGAGCTCTCCGATACGCATATCCGTTACTCCTTGCAGTGGCGTTGTCCCGTCCACGTGACCCTTGTCGCGCGACTTGCCTCTGACATCAATGTCAGGTTCTAGCGTAGCTCGCAGGCCCGGAACACGGGAATCGCGGGGCAACGGCTGGGTCCTTTGGAACGGCCATGCCATTGAGAATGGGGTTATAGGACATGTCAATTCTCGTCACCGGAGCGACTGGACAGCTCGGGCGCCTTGTCGTGGAAAGCTTGCTCGACGCCGGCACACCCGCCAACGACATCATCGCGACCGGTCGGGACATCACCGGGATCAAGGACCTGGCCGACCGCGGTGTCGTGACGCGCCGGGCCGATTTCGCCGACGCTGACAGCCTTACAGCCGCCTTTGAGGGAGCTGACAAGCTGCTGCTGATCTCGGCCTCGATCCCCGTGGACGAGCGCTTCGCCAACCACCGGCGTGTCATAGACGCCGCCATGGCTGCAGGTGTGTCGCTGGTGGCGTACACGAGCATGGTGCAGGCCGACACGGCGACCACGATCCTCGCCGCCACCCATCGCGTCACTGAGGAGTACCTGCACGAGCGCGGCATCCCCAGCGTGGTGCTGCGCAACGGCTGGTACCTGGAGAACTACACTGCCCAGTTGCCCATGGTCCTGCAGCACGGCACTGTCGTCGGGGCCGCGGGCCGGGGAAGGGTCAGCGCCGCCGCCCGCGCCGACTACGCCGAGGCGGCTGCGGTCGTGCTGACCACTGAGGGCCACACCAACGCGGTGTACGAGCTGGGCGGCGACGAGGCGTTCACCCTGGCCGAGCTTGCCGCGACGGTCTCCACCGCCACAGGGAAGCCGATCACCTACACCGATCTGCCGGTGGACAAGTTCCGCGAGGCGCTGATCGGCGCGGGCCTGCCCACCGCGATGGCGGATGCCGTCGCCGACACCGACCTCGGCCTGGGCCGCGGTGAGCTGTTCACCGACTCCGGTGACCTGAGCCGCCTGATCGGACGGCCGACCATGCGCCTGTCCGAAGCGGTCGCCGACGCGCTGCGCTGACACTGCTTCCTTATACCGAAACCACTCAGCCTGCCCTATCCCCAACCAGCCGGAAAGGCACTTCACGATGTCTACCCGCACAACCACACACGCCGCCCTGCGGCGGTCGCTGCTCACCATCACCGCGACGTCCACCGCCCTGGCAGCCCTCGCGCTTCCCGCCACCGCCGCGGCGACCCACGACCGTGACGACAGCGGCTATACGATCACGATCAACGGCAGCAACGCCTACCCTGAGAGCATCACGGCCGACGACCACTACATCTACACCGGCAGCATCGACGACGGCACTGTCTACCGCGGGCGTCTGGGCTCGAAGAGGCTCGACCCGTTCCTGCCTGGAGGCCAGGACGGCCGCACGCAGGTCACCGGGGTCAAGGTCACCGGCAACCGCCTGCTGCTCGCTGGCGCCTTCACCGGACAGTTCTTCATCTACACCACCGCCGGCAAGCTCGTTTCCAGCTACACCGTCCCTGACACCGGCGAGAAGACGCTCGTCAACGACGAGGCGATCGCCCCCAACGGGGATGTCTACATCACCGACTCCTTCCGCGCCGTGGTCTACCGGATCCCGGCCGACGAGGTGAACGCCCCCGCCACCGGCACCCACCGGACGCTGCAGGTGGCCTACCAACTGCCGGACTACGTGGCCGGAACCTCCAACAGCAATGGCATCGTTGCCACTCCTGACGGCAAGTCCCTCATCATCGGCTACTGGTACAGCGGCGCGCTCTACCGGCTCACCCTCGCCACCGGCGAAGTCCGCAAGATCGACGCACCAGCTCTGACCAGCGCCGACGGCATCGTCCAGCGTGGCCAGACCCTGTACATCGCCCGGTCGGTCAACAACGAAGTTGCCACGGTGCGGCTCTCCGACGACGACACCCAGGCCACCGTCATCTCCGAACGCACCTACCCGGGAGCCGACACGACCACCGGGGTCACCGTCAGCGGAGACCGACTGCTGGTCACCAACTCCCAAATGAACAACTACCTGTACGGCGCTCCGCTGGAAAGCTCAGTATTCACCGTGGAGGACCTGCCGCTGCACTGACCTCGACCCCAAAGGGGTCCAGGTTCAGAGACCGCCGACACCGCCACCCCTACGAACGCCCCTCGCACCCCTCGGCCTCACCTGGCCGACAGCGATCCAACATCAAACGACTTTGCAATCGCCCTGGCCCGATGGGTGTGACACCTTCCTCGCGAGGGACGCTGAGGTGGAGGTCGCGGGATGCGAAGAGGGCACTGTGGCGTTCCGGTTCTGTCGCCGGCAACGGCACAGCGCTGGACATAGGTCTGCCTCCGCTACTCCGCCGACCCCCTCCTTCGCCTGACCAGTGATCGGGCGTGCCCGCCGGCCGAACCTTTTCGCTCGCGTGCTGAAAATGCTCGCTCCGTCGGTGAGCCCCGCGTACCATCGCCGCGCTCGGTGCCGCACCAGCCGGACGGGCTCGGCTAGCGACTCGCACCGGGTAAAAGAGGGATCAACTAGCACTCCAGCCGTAGTTCGTGATCTTCACGCTTGATTCGTGGCTTGCCGGCGGTAATGGCTGGCCTGGGCTCGGGCCTGATGGCGGCGTCGCCAGGCGGACCAGCCGAGCCGGTGGACCGCGTCTCGCACGGGCCGGGCGACGAGTGCCGTGAACAGTCGCTGGATCTCGTTGCAGGTGAGCGGGATCAGCCCATCCGGGGCGGGTTGGCGGGTGTGTTCGTCGGCGCGGACGACGGCGAGAAAGGCGTGGGCGAGCATGGCCAAGGTGACCCAGCGGGACGAGGAGGTGAAGCGGCGGACCTGGTGCTCGTCCAGTCCGGCCAGGCCCTTTCCGGATTGGAATGTCTCCTCCACCCGCCACCTCGACCCGGCGACCCGCACCAGCGCGGCCAAGGGCTTCGGGGCGGGCGACCAGCAGCGGTAGTAGGCGAGTTCGCCGGTGGTGCGGTTGCGGCGGATCGGCAACTGGTGGCTGCCGGGGCGGGGTTCGGCCAGGTCGATGACGGCCCAGTCGTAGAAGCGGTGCCCCTTGGCGCCGGTCCCTGCCGACAGCTTCTGCCAGGCCCGCTTCGGCACCTTCGCGGCCAGGGCATCCGCGCGGAACTTCCCGGCGCGGGCGGCGACTTCATGCGAGCTGGCTACGGCGAGCACGTAGCCGACCTGGCGCTCTTCCAGCGCGGCCCGCAATTTCGGGTTACCGCCGTAGACCTCGTCGCCTGTGACCCAGCCCACGCGGTGCCCGGTGTCGAAGAACCGGCCGATCATGCGGGCGGCCAGCTCCGGCTTGGTCGCGAAGGCGGTCTCCTCGGCCATTCCGGCGGCCCGGCAGCGCTCCGGGTCGCACGTCCACGAGCGGGGTATGTACAGCTCACGGTCCACCGCCGCGTGTCCCTGGAATCCTGCGTAGACGAGGTAGACGGCGACCTGCGCGTTTTCGATTCTTCCGGCGGTGCCGGTGTACTGGCGCTGGACGCCGACGGTGTGCCTGCCCTTCTTCACGTCCCCGGTCTCGTCGACGACCAGGACCGCGTCGTCGTCGCGCAGATGCTCCAGCACGTACGCGCGCACGTCGTCGCGCACGGCGTCGGCATCCCACTTGGCCCGGCCAAGCAGGTGCTGCATGCCGTCCGGGGTGGCCTCCCCTGCCCACTCGGCGATGCTCCAGCAGTTCTTGCGCGGCAGGTCCGACAGCAGCCCCATCACCAAGCCCCGTACCCGACGCCGGGGTTCAACCCGCGCGAACCGGCCCGCTATCCGGGACATCAGGAGCTCGAATGCCTCCTGCCAGCGGGCAGGGTCTACGCTGTGACCCGCGGCCATCGCATGATCTTCAGTCTTCACACACCGATGATCAACGGTGGCCGCAGCCTTCCCGCAGCCACTCCACCAACAAGATCACGGTCTACGGCTGGAGCACCAGGTCGCGCTGGTACCAGGTGCCAGCCTTACCACCGAGGTCAACCGGGTCGGCCGGGCCAACCGGAACGAACCCGGCCCTGGCAAGCACCCTCTGGGACGCGGCATTGCCGTGGGAGGTGGCCGCCCGCAGTGTGCGCAGCCCGTGCCGCGCCGCCGCCAGCCGGCATAGCTCCCGGACGGTCGCGGTCGCCACACCGCGACCGGCAACTTGCTGCGCGACCCGGTAGCCGAGCACAGCAGTGCCGTCCGCTAAGTCGTACAGGTTGAACCGGCCCAGAACCGAGCCATCCTCGGCGACGAGCACGTAGAAGGCGCTGATGCCGGCCTCTTGCTCAGCCAGCAAGGCGCTGTGCCGGCCGGTGAACTGGTCGAAGAACTCGTCGCCGCGGTCGGAGATCGAGGCAGCGAAGTAGGCGCGGTTCGCCAGCTCGAAGGCCAGGACCGCCGGGGCATGGTCAGCATGCAGCTGTTTCAGCTCGGGCATTGCCCGACTCTACCCAGCCGGTGCGCTGCGGCCACTTGAGTTTCCGCCAGCAGCCGACAGTTCCAAGACCAGGGCACCTAACGATCTACGGCTGGAGTACTAGGGTCTGTGTGGTGTTGTGATCAATCTTCGGGTCCGTCCCCGTACGAGGGCGGGACCCGGTAGGACGGTGGTCGTGACGCGCAGGCAACTCGCCGAGGACCAGTGGAAGTTCGTCGAGCTCTACCTGCCGATCGGCGGGTTCGGCCTGTACCCCGAGCGGCTGCGGGAGCAGTTTGAGGGAGTGATCCGGCGGTTTAGGTCCGGCGCCCAGTGGCGGGATGTGCCCTGCGAGTTCGGTCCTTGGCCGACGGACTACGGCCGTTTCCGGGTCTGGCGGGACGCTGGCGTCTTCACCACGCTGTTGGAATGCCTGATCGGCGAGGCCGCCGCATAGGCACCGCCGGCGGCCGCGGCGAGCACCACGCCGAGCGCCGAGTTCATCAAGACGGCCCTGCGCCGCCGGGGGAGCACCATTATGGTTGCGATCCTGGCCACCCGGTCCCTTCGAACTCCGGGCAGCTGTCTGGGATTTCCCTGGGAGTGCGACCCGCTGTACCGCCCCGTCAATCCCCCATCAGTGCCCCCGAACCGGACCATCGGACGGTGTGGCGCCGCACGCCTTCCCAGGAAACTCACCGATCGTTCCCAGGGCGCCTCCACCCGCGTGGGGTTCAGTCGTTTTGTGTCCCTCATGGTCGGTGAGTCTGTGGACTCGAACCGGTGCTGCCACCAGGCCCCCTGACGCTGGATCGGGTCGATACCCGTCCGCCCAGTCTCATCGGCGACCGCTCAGGCGACTGCGAAGCTCATGGGTACCACCCACAGCCCGCTGGCCGCCGTCGTCGGTGCGGGAGAGGGCGCCGAGCCTGGGCTGCCGGAGGCTGTCACCTTCCCGGGGAGACCCAGGTCACATTCGTCGATGTCACAGGGGGGCGGGCTACCTCGTCTGAGGGGGTGTAGCCACTGACGACCACGGAGGAGCACACCATGGACGCGCGACTGAACTACTTCGCCAGCCCGACCGCCGGCAAGGCGCTCAAATACTTCATGTCGGCGGGCAAGGCGCTCAAGGACTCGCCGCTGCCGGCCGCGACGCAGGAGCTGGTGGCGCTGCGCGTGAGTCAGATCAACGGCTGCGCCGTCTGCATCGACATGCATACCAAGGAGGCCGCTGCTGCCGGCGAGACCTCGGTGCGGCTGAACCTGGTGGCGGCGTGGCGGGAGGCCACGGTCTTCACCGAGGCCGAGCATGCCGCGCTTCAGCTGGCGGAGGAGGGGACCCGGGTCGCGGATGGGGCCGGTGGGGTCAGCGACGAGGTGTGGGCGTACGCCGCCAAGCATCACGACGAGGAGCAGCTCACCGCCCTGGTGGTCCTGGTCTCCTTCATGAACATGGTGAACCGGGCGAACATCATCGCCCGGCAGCCGGCCGGCAACTACGAGCCCGGGCAATTCCACTGAACGGCATCAGCGACTGGCTCTTCGGTCCGGCTGCGGGCTGCGGGCTGCGGGCTGCGGGCTGCCAGCCCCGGGCTCAGGGGGCGTTACTCTGGCCTGCCGGGGTCCGGATGATCACCAGAAGGTGTCTGCCCCGGCGAGTACGGCCGGGCGGGAGGGCATCTGGGGGAGGGAAGTCGGCGTGAGCAAGGTCGAGGAGTTCGAGGAACTGCGGCCGCTGCTGTTTTCGATTGCCTACCGGATTCTGGGCAGTGTGGGTGAGGCTGAGGATGCGGTGCAGGAGACGTGGCTGCGGTTTGACGGCTCGGTGACCCGGCCCACGTCGACCAAGGCCTTTTTGTCGGCCGCGGTGACGCGGATCTCGATCGATGTGCTGCGTTCCGCGCGGGTGCGGCGGGAGGAGTACGTGGGACCGTGGTTTCCCGAGCCGCTGCTGAGCGATCCGTATCAGGATCCGGCGCGGTCGGCGGAGCTGGCCGACTCGGTGTCGATGGCGGCGCTGCTGCTGCTGGAGCGGCTCAGCCCGCTGGAGCGGGCGGTGTTTGTGCTGCGGGAGGTGTTCGCCTTCGGGTTCGACGAGGTCGCCGCGGCGGTGGGGCGTTCGCAGGCGGCATGCCGACAACTGCTGGTGCGGGCGCGGCGGCATATGGAGGCCGGGCGGCCGCGGTTCGCAGCCGACTGTCAGGAGCGGCAGGAACTGGCGACGCGGTTCTTCGACGCGCTGAAGGACGGCGATGTGGGCGGGCTGCAGCATCTGCTGGCCGCCGACGTGCAACTGGTCGGGGACGGCGGCGGCAAGGCCCCGCAGCTGGCCAAGGCTCTCATGGGCGCGGAGAACGTGGCCCGGGTGCTGGGCACGATCTTCCCCTGGCTGATCCGGATCGGCGTGACGTTCGAGCCACAGGAGGTCAACGGCCAGCCCGGCGCGATCTTCCGTAACCGGGACGGCAAGATCGTGCACACCCTGGCCCTCGATGTGCTCGACGGGCAGATTCAGACCATCCGCGTGGTGATCAATCCCGACAAGCTCGCCCACATCGGGCCGGTCGCCGACGCCTGGGCCGTCGACCGCGAGTGGAGGCAGGCCCGTCGGCAGATGAACTGACCTCGACAGTGGTGCACGGCCGGCTCGTTCACCGGCAGATCATGTCAGCGGCCACAGGGTGCTCATGATCTTCTCGACGGTCGCCTCGCAGATCGCGTCCTTCACATGTGCGTGGATGGGGTGGACGCGCGGTGGGCCTGACCTGGGCGGTGAGCCCGAACACCGCCGACGGCGAGGTGTCAGCGCGCTGCGGGCGGAGCCTGGCGCCCGGCACTGCCCAGGCGCCGGGCCCCGTGTGTGTCAGCGGCAACCGGTAGACGACGTGGACCACGCGGTACCCGGCCGCGCGAAGGCCTCGATGCCGGCCATGTTGCCGATGGGCACAGCGAGTTGGACCGCCGTCAGGGCACCACGGGATCGCTGGGGTTCTTTGGCGGCTGCGACTGGGTGTGCAGAAGGCGGACCATCGGCGCCCGGTGCGGCGTGCAGCCAGCTGCTGGCGGAGCCCCCGGTTCTGAAGCGTGAGCTGGTTGACCACCCGGACCAGGTGCTCGACATCGGTCTGCAGGGGGCGAGTTGCCGGCCGTCCCGTTCGCGGAGTTCCTTCAGCTTGGTGACCTGCTGGCGCAGGCGCTTTTCGGCGTCTGCGGGTTGCCCGCGTTCTGTGACCTTGGCGTAGAACTCGCTCATGAGGTTTATGCGGCGCAGAGTGAGCGCGTTGCGGGGGACCTGGGCTTCCTGGGCCAAGGCAACGATGGCCAGGCAACGATGGCCAGGCGCCGATGGTCAGGGCACCGTTGGATTGCTGCGGGGTGCCGCCCGGTGGGCCGCAGCGCCGACGTCGCCGGCCAGGTCCTCGTGGAGGGCGGTGAGGCCGCTGAGCAGGAGCCAGCGCCATGGGCGTCTGGCGCTGGATACCGATCAGCCGGGTCAGCGGACCTTCCAGGCCATGCTGTGGGACTGCTTCTCCAGCCGAGATCTGCAACACCCGTGGGACCGCGACGGCGGCCGCTCGTTCCGTGATCTGATCCTGTACTTCCCCTACATCGCCCTGTGGGCGGACGGGTTGTTCATCAGCACCAACACATCCGGTCGTGTGTCCAGCTACCTGCTGCCGTGAGGCCGGACCTTCTCCGACGGTTCATACGAGCACAGTGGCATCCCTGGACCAGGGGTCGTCGCGGACGGCAAGCGGACGCTCGTGCCCTGGCACCTGCCGACGGGCGGCCCGCTCGTGCTGCAGGACACCAACTCCAGCCTGTCGGGCTCGCATGATGCGCTTTCCCCTCGAGGGCGAAGCCGAGGTCAGCCGCCGCGACGAAACTGGCGACGGCCCCCGGGTGGTGTGGCGCGAAGACAGGCTCACAGCCGAGGAGGAGGCCCCCGCCGGGCCGTCCTGGGTCACCCGCAAGACACAGACCGCGGCGGCTTCGGTGCCGAAGCAGACGGAGTCGACCCTGAGTCAAGTGGGGCTTGGTGTACCGGTGTTGCCAGCTCTCCTGCCTTCGCCTGATCGGCGGCCACGTCACGGCGGCGCTGGGTGAGGGCTGGACGCTGGTGGAGACACGCGAGGCGGTCGTCGGCGACGCGTGGGCGGCTCGTAAGCCGAAGGGGGAGCGGTCGGGTGTGCCCGTCTGCGCCGCCTACGGCTGACGCAAAGTTGTCTAGTCAAGTTTGGTCCTGGTTCCCCCACTCGACAGCGGCGCCCGGTACCTATGTCCCGCTCATCGCGCACAGCCAGGCCGTAACAGCATCACCCTCACGGCACCCTCACCAACGGGACGAGGTACACGAATGAAACAGCGCTGGAGATCCCTCGGCGGCCTACTCGCCCTCATCGGCGCACTGATCGTCTGGGCCCCCGCCCCTGCCCAGGCGGCGGTCAGCAGCGGCAACCTGATCGTCAACGGCGACGCGGAGGCCGGCGGCTACTGCACCAACGACTGGGGCGCGGCCACCACCGTGCCCGGCTGGACCACCGAGGCCGGCGGCCCCAACGTCATGTGCTCCACCGCAGGGTCCTTCGGGCTGCCCAGCGACGGCCAGACGCCCGGTAAGGCATTCTTCGGGCCCGGCAACTTCGGCGACGGCGCCATGACACAGACCGTGGACGTCTCCTCGGCCGCCACGGCCATCGACGGCGGCGCGGTGAACTACAACCTCTCCGGCTGGCTCGGCGGCTGGACCGTCTACAGCGGCTACGTCGCGGTCAGCCTGCACTTCCACGATGCGAACGGCCGCCCGATCGGCGCGACCGCCAAGCTGCCGACGGTCTCCGCGACCGACCGCGGCCTGGCCACCACGTTCCTCTCCCGCAGCACCACCGGCTCGATCCCCGCCGGGACCCGGTCCATCCAGGTCGAGGTGCAGTTCCTGTCGACGTCCAACGAGACCGGCTACCTGGACAACCTCTCGCTCACCGTGAACACCCCGGTCACCGCGCCGGCCCCACTCGCCCCGCCCGCATCGAGCGTGCCCGGCTACGACCATGTGTTCATGGTCATGATGGAGAACACCGACTACTCCGAGATCATGAACGATCCATCGGACACCCCCTACATGCACAATCTGATGGGCCAGGGCGCGACGCTGACCGACTACCACGGCGTCTACCACCCCAGCGACGAGAACTACCTCGCCGTCGCGGGCGGCAACACCTACACCAAGGGCGCCACCTACTGGCCCAACATCAACTCCCCCGAGCGCAACCTGGGCGACACCCTGGAGGCGACCGGCAAGAGCTGGAAGGCCTACGAGCAGGGCATGGGCACGCCCTGCAACACCAACAACAACTACGACAGCTCCTACATGCCCGACGACGCGCCGTTCATCAACTACACCGACATCAGTGGCAACGCGTCCCGCTGCGCGGCGCACCTGTTCGACACCTCGCAACTGACCACCGACCTGCAGTCGGCCGCGACCACACCGAACTTCTCCTGGATCGCCGCCGACGACTACTACGACGGCGAGGGCTCCGGCAACGGCAACTCCACCAGCCTGAAGACGCAGGACGGCTGGCTGAAGCAGACCCTCGCCCCGGTGCTGGCCTCCCCCGCCTGGACCCAGCAGCGTTCACTGCTCATCCTGACCTGGGACGAGAGCGAGAACGAGGCGTACAACCACGTAGCCACCGTGGTCCTCGGCTCGCAAGGCACCGTATCGGCCGGGACCAGCAGCCCGAGCCATGACGACCACTACGGCATCGCCCGCACCATCGAGGCGGCTCTCGGCCTGCCCGGTCTGACAGCCAACGACAGCTACGCGACACCGCTGAACGCCGCCTTCGTGCCGTCCGCCGCCACGACGCCGACGCTCACCGGCGACCTGAACGCGGTCGCGAACGGCGGCAATGTCACCTTCCGGTACACGGTGCCGTCCGCCGCGCAGGTGAGTGCGAAGAACTGGATCGGCATCTACCCGGCGGGCGTCACCCCCGGCCAGCAGTCCGCGCTGACCTGGGCCTACGCCCCCAACGCCAGCGGCACGGTGACCTTCTCCACCGGCAAGCTGTCCGGCGCGGGCACGTACGACGTGTACTACCTCGCCAACGACGGCTACTCGGTGCTGGCCGGACCTTTCTCACTGTCCGTCGGCTGATCCGCCGGTAGCGGTCACAGGCCTGCGCGCTCAGCCCCACTCGATGTCGCCGCCCAGCGGCGCTCGACCTTGGCCAGGCGCCAGTAGCCGAGCGCGCAGGCCTGAAACCAAGAAGCGGGGCGGCCAACCGCCCTTGAGCACGAGTCGCTCATCGGCGGGCTTCCCAGCGTCTTCGGCCACCTGTCGCTGGAGAGATCACAGGTCAGTCAGCGGCTGTCCGGCGCTCTAGGCACGGTGCGATTGCCGCCGAAGGGGATCGCACCATCCCCGGGCGACCCCGCTTGCGGACTTCCCCGATCGCGGCGCCCCAAACCGAGCCCATCGGCTACGTGCCTGAGCCGCCCCACGGCGAAGCCCTGTCGTGCGAGGCGGCGTTGTAGTGCCTCAGCACCATGCGGGCCCGGGTGACTTGCGGGCCTTCCAGTGTCGCGAAACACGGATGAGTGCTGAGGGCATGGGCCACCTCGCGCCGCCGTGCCCATAGGGCCTCGGCGGACAGCTCATCACGCGCTTCGGCCTCGAACACCCCTCCTCACCCGCCTCGCCACCACCCACCTCACCGTCACCAAAGCGTGGGTCGACACCGGCTACAAGAACCAGGCCGTCGAACACGGCGCCCAACTCGGCATCGACGTCGACGTCGTACCACGAAACAGGCAGGTCAAAGGCTTCTCGGTACTACCACGACGCTGGGTCGCACAACGCAGCTTCGACTGGCTCATGATGCACCGCCGACTGGCCCGCGACTACGAAACCAAACCAACACACTCCAAGAGCGTGATCCGCCTCGCCGCGATCTCCGACCTCGCCAAACGGGCAACCGGTGAAACCATCACAACCTGGCGAAACGCATATAGCGCAATCACTCGCGAACTACGCGAACCAGACGTCCTTCAAAGGCCCGGCCACCGCCTGCGGGGGCTCAGGGGGTGGGTAGGCCGCCCGGGTGGGCAGGGCGGCCGAAGCGGACTGGCACCCCGGGGGAGTACAGCACGCTCGCCGGCGGCCCGACCGGCGACGGTAGCCCGGCGGCAGTTACCAACTCATCCTCGCAGTACAGGAGTTCGGCCCGGTGCAGTGGCCAGTGCGGGTGGGTGTTGGGCAGATACACCGGTCGGCTGAAGAAGGCGTGGTGCATTCCCCAGCGGGCGGTCAGGAAGTGTTCGAGGGCGGTCGGCTCCTCGATCCGCTCGCCGACCCGCACCCCGATCCGGCAGCGCACCCCGCGCGGCCCGGGCCAGCGTCGGCTGCTGGTGTAGCTGATGGTGTCCGCGTCGCGGTGGATCGCCATGCTGGCCCACATGTAGGGGAGCCGGAAGGCGCTGCGGGCGATGGCCACCGGCAGCAGACGCGATGCCTCCAGCGAGCGGAACACCACGCCGCGTCGGCCGTGCCGGTCCACCGAGTAGAGCCGCACGTTGGTCTCTGAAAAGGTGCCGAGGTACGGGATACCCGGCATCTTGAACCAGCCCACCCGGTACATCCGGAACGCCACCAGGCCGACGTAGGTGAGCCCGTCGTGCGTGTCCGGCACGGTCCCGGCCGGCAGCAGCGGCGCCACGTCCGCAGGGTCGGCGGCCCAGTGCAGGAACGACAGGTCGAGCCAGGACTGGGTGAGCAGTGTGTCCGGCACCTCGCGCACCGGCTCGGGCGTTATGGGCTCCGCAGGGGCAGGGGCGAGCGACATCGCATCAGCGTCGCACATCCGTCCGGCCGTCGACGCGGGGACCCCCGGCCAGCCCGTCGTAGCGCATGCCGCGCCGCTCCCGCTCCCACGCGCGTCTTCCGTGCATCTGGCGGAACGGGCCCGCTCCCACGCGCGCGTCTGGGCTGTCGCGAGCGGGGCCGGCGCCTTGGTCGACGCGGCGCGGTGCATCGAACCGATGCCTACTGTTACTGCGGTTATCGTGACTCAGGGATCCGGGATTGCAATCAGGTACTCAGCCAGCCCAGCAGTCGGCAGAAGATCAAGTACAGCAATGGTAGACCCACGAACCGGGATCATGCCCGGGGCGCGGCCGTTCGCAAAGCCGCTGGTCAGTCGCTGTACGGCAGTAAGGACACCCTTCAGGGCGGGCCTGGTCGCCGCGGGTTCGCTCTGCTCCCCCTCCAATCCGTTGGGAGCGGGAGGGGGCTGACGGGGTGAGCGGCACGAGGGCGGGGTCGATACTGGCGGCGGTTGACGCCCGGCTTTGGGATAAGGAGCGCGGTCTTGCCCGGCCGTACCCGTTGGTGTGCCGGGTTGTATGACTAGGTGATGGGCCGTCGCGAGGCTAATGCGCCGAGAATGAGCCGTCCTGGGCTCGGGGGAGGGGCCTGGGGTGGTGCACGAGGGGGACAGGCGGCCAGGGCAGGTTCGATCAATTCATTCATTCACGGCGTTGATGCGACGACGGAGCGCGTCCTGTTCTACGCCTTGCGGTGTCGGCCGCGCCCTGGGGCCATTGGTCGGAACGCAGGCTCGGCTGGTTCCAGGCCCGCAGGCTCGTTCTTGGGCGGGTGCAGGATCTTCTGCGCCTCTTTGAGGTCGGCGGCCAGCGCGGCGAACTCCCAGGCGGTTCCGTTCCACCGCTGGATCAGCCGAGGCTGGTCTGGGTCAACATGCTGGCCGCGAAGTGGCCCGTAGGCGTGAACGGCCTGTAGGCGGCCGATCTTCGCGTCGTGGCGGGCCAAGTAGGCGTCCAGGGGCTCTTCCTCGTGCATGTCGCGCTTTCTCCTATTGGTGACTCGCGTATCGGTCCCCGCCTGGAAGCGGCTAGCTCGGGGGATGCTAGTCGCTCCGACGGTACGCGAGGTCCTGATCGTGCCTTTCCCGTCAGATAGGGAGCTGCCAGGAAGGGCCATCCGGCTTGCGGTACCAGACCTGCTGACCGGCCGGACTGATCGTGAGGCCGAAGTCCTCTCGGGAGGGAGTTTCGTCCGGGAAGGTCGACGCCAGTTCCTCAACCGTGTCCCAGAGCCTATGAGGACCGATCTGCCGGACCTTCCCCCGACATGGGCACTGGCCGTTGAGCCGTTATCCGTCCACAGCCCCACGCCGGTGAGGTCGCCGTTGTCGTCGCGCCAGGAACACGAGTTGTATCCGGGGAGCGCGAGAGACATCGGGAACTTCAGACGGTCGAGCACTTCCTTCACGGGCACAGCAGTTGTCTCGGCGGATCGGACTTTGAGGCTCCCCAACGACTTTGCTGCTCAATTCCGTGTGCGGGTTGTCGTGTTGAGGAGATGATCGCTTGTGTGGTCGTTGTCCTGTCGTGCCGGCCGCGGGAGTGGTGTGGATGTCGATGCAGCCGAAGGGGTTGCCGCAGGTCCCGGAGCAGACCGTGGCGGTGGCGCGGGCAGCGTTTCCGAAGGGCAGCCTGGCCGCGTGGGAATCTGGACTGACGCGTTTATCGGCCCGCTGAGTCGGCCTTGCTCTCGGTCGAGTGTTTCGGGCGCCTGCTGGCCGACCTGGCCCGCGAACGGATCGTCCGGATGCCCTGGACACTGGTGGCAGGCGATCTCTGCGTCAACTCCGAGTTGCTGCGGGTCGGTGTCGTCGAGCAAGCACGCTTTGACAACCTTCGCCCCGGCACGCACCTCGCCTCCGACGAACTCCCCGCGTGGTGGTAGGACGACCCTCCGCCGTGGGGACTGTCCCGCGAGCAGGCGCGCGTACTGGCGAGGGGGGATGCCATCCTCGATGTGCTCCCCGCGCTGCGTGAGGCCCCGTACGGGACTGAGGACATCGCCGTTGCCTTCTACAGCTTGGACTTCACCAACCCCGCCATCCTCGACCCCTACTGGGTCGAAGACGGCCGAACCGTCCTGGCCTGCTACGCCCTGGCCACCGCGCAGTTGCGCCCCGTGGACTTCAACTCCACCGGTGAACCAGGGGGGCCGACGCACCCTGTTCAAACATGCGTGGTCAACACCTTCAAGCTCGTTGACCGCGGCCCCTGCCCGGCGATCGAACAGGTTGTCTCCCGCCACTTCGGCTACGCGCTGGTCTGCGGCCAGACGTGAGGCTGAGCGCCACCAGCCGCTATGCGGCACGCCGTCCGTCTTCGGCTCAAAGCCCGGCCAACCCAGATGCGCTCGGTGTGGGAAGCAGCGCGCGCAGCACTGAGCGACAGCTGAGCCGCGACCTTCTCGATGGCTCCGCAGGACGACGGAGGCATACCGATATAGCGCTGTCAGAAGGCCACCTACCGCAGGAGTTTCCGGCATGACGGTCAGTCACCCACTTCACCGGCTCTCAGGGGCGTTAGCCGTGAACATCAACAACTGCCAGTATCCGGGGCTGGCGTGGGCTGTCCCGGTGCCCAGGTTGATCACGGTAACGGCGGCCGCTGTCGCCAGCAGGCCCCGAACGCTTCTCGGAATGCGCGTCGATTCCTCAGCCCGCTACAAGACTGACGGCCCGGGCGATCGAGCATGCTGCGAATCGAGTTGTCGGCACAGGGCCTGGCAAGAATCCAGTTCGTATCCGCGCCGGCATCGTTACCGCGGTGCCCCGCCCGGTGCCGGGCAGACCAGAACCTATGACGGCTGCGGGCGGCGCGAAGGTCCTCGTTGCACTGTGAAGCGGTCCCTCCGTGCCGGATCGCACAGCGAGCCCGTTGTTCACCCGCCGGGGCCCGGATAGTCTCCGGCCGAACGGCCTTTCGGTCGTCTTTCGGGGGGATGACATGTACGGTGATGATCCGCGTGCGGACACGGCGACCGCAGGCGGGCGGACTCGACGGGCCGACGACGTGCTGGACATGCAGCGTGTCGCCCGCCGAGGTGGCACTGCGCAGTTGCTCCAATGGCTGGCTGTCCGTACCGGGGCGGCCGCCCTGCTGGTGAATCGGTCGGGCGTCGTGGCCTCTCCGCCCTCGTTCCCCGTTGGCGAGGCCGAGCGTGATCTCGTTCTGCGCGGGGTCCGAGAGATCACGGCGCGGGGACTGAAGTCCGCGGCGATCGACCAGGAAGGCCTCGCTTGCGTCGTCCTTTACCTCGACGGGCCGCCAGGCGCCTGCGTGCCCCTTCTCGCCGCCGTGATGCCGCGGCCGGCACCGCCTGAACTGCCGCTGCTGCTCGCGGATGCCACATCCGTCCTGAGTCTGTGCTGGCAGGTGGAACACGCCAGGCGGCAGCAGCGTCGGCTGCGGATCGCCGATGCTCGAACCCGGGAAGCCGTCCTGCACCTGCTGATGAACGGTCATACGACCGCCGCACGCCAAGTCGCGGGAGCGCTGCGACCCGCGCTGCCCGACGTGGTGCGGGTGTACGTCATCGAGGGACCGCCCGCGGCACGCGGCACGGTGGCGGGCGCGCTGGCCAGGGTGGTCGTGGACACGTGGATCGTGCCGTGCCCCGTGTACGCCGACCACATGATGGTGCTCGCGCCCGCCAGCTCCGAGGCCCACACCGACAGCCCTCCGCAGTGGGCATGGCCCTCGTCCGTGGCGGATACCTGCTGGATCGGGGTGAGCGACGTCGTGCCGTTACGCGATACCGCCACCGGCTACGCCCAGGCCTTCCACGCCCTCGCCGCTGCGCGCCACCGCACCGAACGGCTCGCCTCGTTCGCGGGCCACCCCGACCTGGCCCTCACCATCGGGCCGGCCGCGGCGGCCTGGGCCGGGGTCTTCCTTGCGCCGCTGCACGCCCACTGCGCCCGTCGTTCGCAGGACCCGGACGGCACGGAACTGCTGGCCACCGCAGCGTCATGGCTCAGTTTCTCCTCCCGCGCGACGGCCCATCTGAAGATCCACCGCAACACCCTGACGGCGCGTCTCACCCTCATCCAGGACCTGCTGGGGCTCGACCTGAACCGGCTCGCCGACCAAGCCGCACTGGCGCTCGCACTACGCACGAGCGCCGCAGACATCCAGCCCCGCCCGCATCATCGCACGAGAGGGGGTGGGGGGACGGCACCGTCCCTGGACGAACTCCTCGCGCTACCCCATGTCGTGGCATGGGCACAACGACAGTTCCATCCCCTACAGACGCCCGGCATCCCAACCTGCATCGCGCAGACGCTCACCACCTGGCTGCGCCTCGACGCACGCATCGGCCCGACAGCCGCTGCGCTGTCCCTCTCGGCATCCGCGGTGCGCAAACGCCTGACACGGAGCGAAGCACTGCTCCAACGCTCCCTGCTGCGGTCCCCCAGCGCCATCCACGACCAGTGGCTCGCACTACGGGCCCTCGACCTCGCCTAGCCAAGCGAAGTGCTGCGTTCCACTTTGCCGGCCGGTCCGGGAGCGCATGATGAGGCTACTTGCGGCGGGGCGGGCGCGGCCGTCGGGTGGGCCCAGGGCGGCTCCCGGCGCTGACCTGCCCGTTGGGGTTCAGAAACGGCGGCTTCTAAGCTTGGCTTTAAGCCCCACCAAGAAATGATCTCGGTGGGGTTTCCCCTGTTGCCGCTGGTTCTGGCGGCTGTCCGCCGCACAGCCGCACTTGGCAGCGTTGTCTTTCGGTCGAATCATCTTGATCCCCACGCCCCGACCAGTCACTCCGTCAGACCGTCCGGAGGGCGACGAACTGGCCGAACTCGCGTGACAGCGAGGACCGAGCGCGTCGGGCCGGGCCGATCAGGTGAATGACCGGCCTGCGGTGCACCCGTTCATAGCGGACGGGCAGGCATACGGGCACGGGTTCCTGCGAGGAAAGGATTGTTCTGTGCGCCGTGCTCTGATCGTCGTCGATGTGCAGAAGGACTTCTGCGAGGGAGGCAGTGTTCCGGTGAAGGGCGGCGCGGACAGGGCTGTCGCCATCGCCGGCCTGGTGCGGCGCGCTGACGGGGGTTACGCGCATATCGTCGCCACCCGCGACCACCACATCGACCCGGGGGCTCACTTCTCCGAGCACCCGGACTTCCAGGACTCCTTCCCCGTGCACTGCGTCGTCGGCAGCGAGGGAAGCGAGTTCCATCCGAACTTCGAGCCCGCCGTCGACTCCGGGGCCGTCGACGAAGTCTTCTACAAGGGGGCGCACTCCGCCTCGAAGAGCGGTTTCGAGGGTTCGGCCCAGGACGGCACGTCACTGGCCGACTGGCTGCGTGCCCGCGACGTCAGCGATCTCGACGTCGTCGGCATCGCCACCGACCACTGCGTGAAGGCCACCGCGTTGGACGGCGTACGCGCGGGCTTCGCGGTACGGGTCCTGCTCGACTACACCGCCGGCGTTGCCGCCGACACCACCAGCACGGCGATCAGCGAGCTGCGCCACGCAGGTGTGGCGCTGAGCGGCGAGCCCGTCGTCCTCGCCTGAAACAGTTGCCACTTCTGCCGTGGGACCGGCAGGTCCCTCGCGGCCGCGTGAGCCGTTGCCGAAGGAGGCTGACGGTCCCTGGTGGTTGTCTGTGCCCGACAGGCTCCGGGGTCAGCGCACCACGGCCGCGGTGCAGGGCATCTGCCGCCGCCACGGCGAGAAGGAGTTCGCCGGATGGCTGGCCGAACAACGGCAGCAAGACCGGCACTTCGGCGACCTCAAGCGCGCCGATGCCCTGGCGGCCTTGCGCACCGCGCTGGACAGCTGGGCACCGCGGGCCGGCGCCCAGCTGCCGATAGCGACGACGTACTTTCGGCGGTGGTCCAACGCCTTTTGCCCGTCAGTGAGTTGACGGGCTGGAGCTGTCCACCCAGGACCGCCTCGTCTACCAGCAGGTGTTCGACCCGGAGTTTCCGCAGCCGTGGTCCGCCTACCTCGAACACCGCTCCCAGTATCCCGCCGACGGCGCGCCGGGCCTGCCGCTGGCACAGCGGCTGGCCCACGCCACCGGCGGGGGCCTGCCCGCCCATCAGGTGTTCCGCCCGGCGGTGGATTTGCGGGATGAGGCGAGCGTGGCGCTGCTGCTGGCCGACGAGATCCCGCAGGACCGGCAGCGGTCGCCCGGTACGCCGAAGCCCTCGCGCTGGCTCGCCGCAGTCGCCCCGGGTTCTCGACCGCGGCCGTGACACGGACGCGAACCCGTACAACCTGCTCGTAGGTCCGGACCGTGCGTGGTTGGTCGACTGGGCGATGCCCGCAGCCGGCCCGGCGTGGGTGGACGTGGCGTACACGGCGGTGCGGCTGATGGAGGCGGACGTGCCAGCGCGGCACGCGCTCTCCTGTGCGTCGCAGTTCCGTTCCTGGCGGGACGCGAATCCCGAAGCGGTGGAGGCGTTCGTAACCGGCACGTGCCGTCAGTGGGAGGCGCGCATCGGGTCGGCGGCGGCCCGGCCGTCGAACGCCCGGTTCGAGGCGCTCCTTGAGGGGACGCCCGTGTCGTAGCACCAGCAAGCAGCAGAACGGCTCCTACACCGCCCGGCCGAGTGACCAGAGGGATTGTGGCCCGCTGGTTCACGGCACACCTGACCAACCCAGTGAAGGAAGGCCCGGGAACCGGCGAAGGGCCGCAGTCGTGCGGTGCTCCGGCTCCCCGAACGGGGCCGGTTCGCCGACTCAGAAGGTCACTCTTGGCCTGCCGCGGACCGGCAGTCGTTCCACAGGGCGGCGAGGCGGGCCGGGATCTGGGCGATGGCGGCACACCCCCGAGGACCGGCGGGGAAACTGTCGCTGGCCACATAGCGCCAACCGGCGCCCGGGCGATCGACGAAATACTTCATCGCAGCTCCGTCATCCTGCAGGGCGACCTGCTCCGCCTCCGTGCTGCCGGGAGTGAGCTGGACGCGGGTTCCGGCGTAGAAGACCCCGTCGCAACTGCCGTAGTAGAACGTGCCCTTGACCGGGGCGATGTGGGCGAGGGGCGGTTGAGCCTGTCTGCGGTAGGCCGCCGTGACGCTCGCCTTGACGGTGGGTGACGCTGGCAGCGACCGGCAGCCGCCAGCCTTGGCCGAAGAGCCGACGGCAGTGTGCCTGGCCGAAGTACCCACCGCCGGGGACGCCACGGCCGACGAAGAAGGCGTCTGCGCCGCGTTCGGACTGCTGCTGTTCGCAGTGCTGCTGTTCTGCGTGCAGCTCGTGAGCAGGGCCACCGCGGCAGCGGCCATCCCCAGAGCGGCACCGCGGTACAGGGAACGGTTCCGGCGTGTCATTTCGAACCAACCTCTCTCGATACGTTCACATAGGCCCGAGATGGCGTAACTCGGATACGTTCTCCCGGCCTTGGACATCAAGACGCTGCGCCATGCGCTGCGGGTTCACCGCGTCCGTGTCAGCTCGCCGGCTCACCCGGCCGGTACAGCACGTTCCGCCGCCGCGGGCCGTCGGGCCTACGCCAACTGAATCGGCGAGACGGAATGAAGCGCATCGAAGTGGAGCGTAAGCGCCAACTCTCCGACGGCGGAGAGCGCCTGGCGGGACTGCTCGTCGAACTCGGGCGGCAGGCCTCTGGGCCGGTGACCGAGGTGGACACCTACTTCAGCCGCCGAGACGTGGACTACACGCAGACCGTGGAGTGCCTCCGGGTGCGGCAGCGTGGCGGTTCGCAGAGGTCATGTACAAGCCGCCGTCTGACGAGGCGACTCACGGCGCGACACATGTGATCTCGAAGTCGGAGACGAACGTGACCCTTGGCCCCGGGCAGGCCGCGCAGGCGGAGCAGTTGCTGGAGTGCATCGGCATGCGGCAACTGGTCCGGGTGGAGAAGACCCGCGTCGTGTACCGGCATCCGGCGTACCGCGAAGTGGTGGTCGCCGTCGACACCGTCGCCGGGATCGGGTCGTTCGTGGAAGTCGAGGTCATCAGCGCGGACGCGCCGGAGGCCGCTGAGCTGGTGGGGCAGGTCGAGGCGCAACTCGACCTGCAGGACTGCCCTCCGGTGGACCTGCTGTACCGGACTTGGCGCTCGGGCGGTTCCCGACTGGTTTGTGAAGTTGCCGCGTGGGACCCCTTTGGGAGGAGGTGTGTCAGTGGGGCGTGGCAGGGTCGCATCCATGAGTGAAGAAGCAGCGGAACGCCTGCCCGACTGGCTCGGCGGCTCGGTCATTCGTCAGCCTGGCAAAAGCTCATCTACGCCGGAAATGTCGTCTGAGGCGTGGGCTAGCCAGCACAACGCCGCTGAAGCGCAGCTGAGAGGCAACATCAACTGAGACGGCGGCCCGATGCCGTCTCACAAACCGTTGCATCTGCCCACGTCAGGACGTCGAACACAGGCAAGATCGAATGAGACGGGACAACGGCTGTGCGACTCCATGAGCCAGTAGAGCTCCCTCCCGCAGAGGCTGGAGGACGAAATCGCAAGGCAGGCACGGAACCGCGCGGCCGCGGGCAGTGGCCGTGCCGGCTGCCCGCGGCCGCGCCGCTGGCTCAGCGGACGTGCACCGTCACCACTTCGGAGCCGTGCAGGCGCACGGGGTGGTGGTCGTGCTTGCTGGTCAGGCCGTAGAGCACCGCACGGAATTTCAGGTCGCCGCGGCGCGCGGACGTGCCGTGTGCGGTGACGCGCGCGTCGCCCTTGGCCGGGGCACTGCAGTTCTCCTGGTGCCATCCCTCGCCGAAGCCGTTCTCCTCCAGGCACAGCTGGTGCAGGTAGCCGGCGCTGTCGTCGGTGCCGTGCGCCGTGACGGTGATGGTCTTGCCGACATGCGCCGTGTGCGGCGCCGTGATGCCGACACCGCCCTTGGCGAACGCCGGCGCGGCGGCCAGAGTCACTGAGGCCAGACCCAGCGCACCGATCACGGCCACACGGCCGCCCCGCGCCTTCATCCCGGTCTTCTTCGTCCTGGTCATGGACTTCCCTCCCGTGGGATCTCCCCGGTGAGACCCACCTCTTCGCCAAGGCGCCCGGTGCGCCTCGCTGATCACCCACACGAGCCGGCCGTCCCGCCCGGTTGCACCTCGCCCGGCGCCGTTACGGATCCACGACAAACCCGCCGACCAGTCCTGATGCCGTCAATGGCCGCCGAATCGCTTCTCGGGAGCGGAAGCCCGCGACCTACGCGGTCCGATATCGCGAACAGGCAGATACTGCCTCGCCCCCTGCCGGAAACGTGGTGGCAAGCACGGCGAGCCGTTGCTGTGCTCCCCGCGCTGCGGGCGGCCCCCTACGGGGCCGAGGACATCGCCGTCGCCTTCTCCAGTCTGGACTTCACCAACCCCGCCATCCTCGACCACCAGTGGGTCGAAGCGGCCGAACCGTCCTCGCCTGCTGCCACCTGACCACCTCACAGTTTGGTGGTTTTGCCGGTTTCTGGGCCGGCGTCGGCGCCGACGGTGGATCGGGGCGCGACGGGCATCGCGCTGGGTTCGGGTACGTGCGGCCAGCAGTTGATGTCCGAAAGGGCAGACATGTATGAAGCGTTCGGGTTCTGCTGCGAGAATGTTCGTCGCGTATGAGGTGCAGAAGGCGTTCCATCTTGCGAGCCGGCATCAGCTTCTCGACCTCACGAAAACCGAGCGGAAAGCGGTAGTGCAGCCACACGCAATGCGAGATGATCTCCGCCGGGTGCCGGAACCCTTTGTGTGACGGCACTCCAGCCCCCACGACAGCCCCTCCCGACAATCCGTGACCTGCCCAGCGATCATCCTGCCGAAGAGCCCCAGCCAAGTTGACAACGCCCTCGAAGCGTCGGGCTGATGGGCGACTGCGGCATGCACTCGCCAATTTTTGAAGGGGGCCCCATATATGTCAACGCGCGCTGTGCCGCCGTCCGAAAGTGCTGCCAAGGAGCAGGAGCCGATTGCCATCGTCGGGATCGGATGTCGGCTACCTGGCGGTGTTGAAGGGCCTGAGGCATTCTGGGACCTGCTCACGGCGGGCGATGATGCCATCGTCGATATCCCCCGTGATCGCTGGCTGGCGGACAAGTTCTATGACCGGAATCTTGGCCCCGGCACCAGCCGGGTGCGGCGTGGTGGATTTCTGCAATGCCCTGTCGATGAGTTCGATGCGGGGTTTTTCGAGATATCGCCGCGCGAGGCCGAGCATATAGATCCGCAGCAGCGTCTTCTCCTTGAAGTCGCCTGGGAGGCGGTGGAGGATTCGGGAACACCCTTGGAGCGGCTCTCGGGCACCTCGACCGGTGTCTTTATAGGCGGATTCACGCTCGACTACGGGCAATTGCAGTTCTCCGGCGGCGACCGCAGCAATGTCTCCGCGCACACCGCCACCGGAGTGGTCATGACGATGCTGGCCAATCGCATCTCCCATGCCTTTGACCTGCTCGGCCCGAGTGTGGCGCTGGACACTGCATGCTCCTCCTCGCTGGTGGCGGTCCACTTGGCCTGCCAGTCGCTGTGGTCCGGTGAGAGCACGGCGGCACTGGCAGGCGGGGTGAATCTGATGCTCACCCCCAACTTCACTGTCGCGGCCTCCCAGGGCGGCTTCCTGTCCCCGACCAGTCAGTCGCATCCCTTTGACGCCACCGCCGATGGCTATGTGCGGGGCGAAGGCGCGGGGGTCGTCGTCCTCAAACGCCTGAGCGAGGCCCTGAGTGATGGCGACCGTGTCTATGCCGTGATCCGCGGCACGGCGGTCAGCCAGGACGGGCGTACCAACGGGATCACTGTCCCCAGAAGTGAGAGCCAGCAGCAGGCGATGCGCGAGGCACTCGCCAGAGCCGGTGTGGACGCCTCATCCGTGGTCTATGTCGAGGCACATGGGACCAGCACGCCGGTCGGGGACCCGGTCGAGGTCGGCGCGATCGGCGAGGTCTACGGTCGCGGCGCGAACCGCCGTGCGGATGAGGTGTGTCTGCTCGCCTCAGTGAAGGCGAACATCGGCCACCTCGAGGCCGCGGCCGGCGTCACCGGACTCATCAAAACGGCACTTTGCGTCCACCACCGTATGGTTCCTCCGCAGTTGCATCTGTCCACGGTCAACCCGAACATCGACCTGGAAAGCCTGCGGCTGCGGATCCCGGTTGCCGGAGAGCCGCTCCGGGAGCGCGACGGAGTTGTACGGGCTGCCACCAACTCCTTCGGTTTCGGCGGCACCAACGCCCATGTCGTCCTGGAGTCCGCCCCTGTCGGGAACGCGTTCCCCGCCCTGGCCGACACCAGGCGGAGCGAGCCGCTGGAGTCGGTGTTCCCGCTGGCCGCGCGGAGCACAGCAGCCTTGGCTGCCCTCGCCGGGCACTATGCCGAGGCCATGGAGTCCATAGATCACACCGCGCTCGGCGCAGTGGCCGCACATCGCCGTACACACCACCGCCAAGCCCGGCTCGCCGTTGTCACCAACTCTGTCCAGGAGTTGTGCGACGGGCTGGACAGCCTGCGCCAGGGTGTTCCGCACCCCGCCGTTCACCTGGCGGAGGGGCCTGCGGTTCCTCCCCCGCTGGCGTTCGTCTACACCGGTATGGGGCCGCAGTGGTGGGGGATGGGCCGACAACTGCTGACCGGCAACCGGGTCTTCGCCGAGGCGATCGAGCGCTGCGACGCAGGCTTGCGTCCGTACACCGGCTGGTCACTGGTCGATGAACTCATGGCCGACGAGGCGCACTCCCGGATGTCCCAGACCTCGGTGGCCCAGCCGGCGAACTTCGCGCTCCAGGTCGCACTGACCGAACTGTGGGCGTCCCTCGGCATCCGTCCGGACGCGGTGATCGGGCACAGCGCCGGTGAGATCGCCGCTGCCTACGCGGCCGGCTGCCTCACCTTCGAAGACGCCGTGCAGGTGATTTACGAGCGGGCCCGTCTACAGCAGTTGACCGTTGGTCAGGGGCGGCTGGCCGCAGCGGCGATCTCCCTGGAGCGCGCCCTTGAACTGCCTGCTGTGCGCAGGGGACGCCTGGTTGTCGCCGCGGTCAACAGCCCGGAGTCGGTGGCGCTGGTCGGCCCGACCGCTGATCTCAAGGAACTGCTGGCCGCGCTGGAGGCCGAGGGGGTTTTCTGCCGGCTTGTCGACGGCGATGTGCCCTTCCACAGCCCGATGATGGACCCGCTGGAGGACGAACTGCGCCGATGCCTGGCCGGTCTGACGCCCTCGGCGCCGACTGTCCCGCTCTACTCGTCCGTGGGCGGAGGGCGGTTCGGCGGCGTCGACCATGACGTCCGCAACACCCATGGCGGCCATAACGCGGAGTACTGGTGGCGCAATGTCCGCGCGCCGGTCCGGTTCGCGGACGCGGCCATGGCGATGATCGACGACGGCATCGGCGTGTTCGTCGAGATCGGCCCGCAACCCGTGCTCGGCCGCTCGCTCGCCGACTGCCTCAGCGCCCGGGGCCGCAGCGGTTCCACCGTCGCCTCCCTGCGGCGCAACGCCCAGGACGGATCCGTCATGGCGCATGCCTGCGCGGAGCTCTATGTCCTGGGCTATGCACCGGACTGGACGGTGTTCCATCCGGGCCACGCCGACGCCTCGTTGCGGCTCCCGACGTATCCATGGCAGCGGGAGCGCTACTGGAAGGAGTCCGAGGCCACTCGACTGGACCGGCTCGGGGAACTCGACCATCCGCTGCTCGGAGCCCGGCGCGACACGCCGACTCCGTCATGGCGGCGATACCTCGACGGCAGCCGCCCGGGCTATCTCGCCGACCACACGGTGATGGGCGGCAATCTGTTCCCGGGAGCCGGGTACATCGAGATGGCGCTGGCGGGCGGACGAGCCGCGTTCGGCGCCAGCCCCTGCGTGGTCGAGCAGATCCGGTTCGAGGCGCCCACCGTCCTCAGCGCGGGGCCGGTCTACCAGCTCGACACGACCGTGGACCGCACCACAGGCCGAGTGGAGATCCATGGGCGTGCGGCGGGATCCAAGAGCTGGGTCAGGCACGCCACGGCCCGCCTTTCGCCACCCGCCGTCTCCGTGCCGACCGTTGACCTGGCGGCGGTTCGCGCCCGGTGCACCGACGAGTGGGACGCGCAGACGTGCTACTCGGTGTTCGAGCGGCAGGGTTTTGACTACGGTCCGGGTTTTCAATCCGTCGAGCGCCTGTGGCTCGGCGAAGGCGAGGCTCTGGGACTGCTCTCGCGCGACGCGGTCGCCCGGAACGCCGGCGTGGACCATGTGGTGGATCCGATCGTGCTGGACGGCTGCTTTCAGATGCTCCTGCCCCTGATCGGGGTGTCGACCGAGGAACCAGTGATGATGATGCCGGTCGGCGTGGACCGGATCGTCGTCAACGGTCGCATCGACGGAGCGCTGTGGGTGCACGCCACTGCTGACACATCCTCAGCTTCCGGCTCGGTCTCCGGCGGTGAACTCGCCGGTGACGCCGTGCTCCTGGATGAGGATGGTCGAGTGGCCGCAACGATCCAAGGGTTCCGGGTCCGGCTGCTCGGCCCCGGGCGCCAGAGTCGGCCGCAGCTGGGCTCCACCTGGTTGCACGAGGTGGTCTGGGAGGTGCAGGACGATGTGCCCGGAACCGTTGCCACCTCCGGGGCTGGCCGATGGCTGGTGTTCGCCGACGCCGCGGGAATCTCCGATGCGCTCGCCGACCGCCTGGCAGCCCTGGGCCACCGCGCAGTCCTGGTCCGGCCCGGCGATGAATTCGCCGCAGGCCAGGACGAGTTCCGGATCCGGCCTGACCAGCGCGCCGACCTGGACGAGGTGATCCGGCAGGTCGCGGGCCAAGCCGACCTGCCGGTGCTCGGCATCGTCCATGCGTGGTCGGCCGGTGCCAGGGACGCAGAGCTCACCGCTGACCGGCTGGCGACGGCGGTCAGCCAGGGCCCGCAGCTGCTGCTCAACCTGGTGCAGGCGCTTGAGGCCCAGGGCGTGTCCTGGCCGCTGGATGTCGTCACCGTCGGGGCCCAGCCGGTGGACGGCCGGGTCTGGGCGGCCGGGCTGCTGCAGTCCCCGTTGTGGGGCATGACACGGGTCCTGCACCAGGAGTCCTTGCCGCTGCGCGCTCGGATCATGGACCTTGATCCGGACCGGCCGCTCGACGATGTCCCCTCGCTGCTGGCCGAACTGCTGGAGGCCGACCCCGACGAGGACCAGATCGCCTGGCGGAAGGGCGAACGCCGGGTGGCCCGACTGCACCCGTCCCGACGGGCGTCCGGGTCGGTGCCCTTCACCTACCGGCCGGACGCCGGCTACCTGATCACCGGCGGCCTGGGGGCGCTCGGCCTGGTATTCGCCCGACACCTGGCCGCGCGCGGGGCCCGGCGGATCGTGCTGCTCGGGCGCACACCGCTGCCGCCCCGGTCCACCTGGGCGGCCCTGGCCCCGGACCACCCGCAGCGCGAACAGGTGGACGCGGTCGTCCAAGTGGAGAAGCTCGGCGCCGTCGTGGAGACCGCGAGCCTCGATGTGACCGATCCAGCGGCGCTTCGGGACTTCGTCGAGGGGCGCCGCAGGTCCGCCCTGCCGCCGATCCACGGCGTCGTTCACTCCGCCGGTGCAGTGAACGATCAGATCCTGTCAAGGATGACCCGGGAGCAGTTCGACAGCGTACTGCGGCCCAAGACCCTGGGCGCCTGGGCGCTGCACGAGGGGCTCGCCGACGAGCCGCTGGACTTCTTTGTGGTGTTCTCCTCGGTCGGATCCGTCGTGGCGACGGCAGGTCAGGCCAACTACGCCGCTGGCAACGCGTTCCTCGACGGGTTCGCCCACTACCGCCGCAGCCGCGGCCTGCCGGCCCTTTCTATCAACTGGGGGGCCTGGGACGCCGGGATGATTGCGCACTTGGGCCTTCAGTCGTTCTACCAGCGGCGCGGCATCGACCTGCTGACTGAGGCATCGGGGACCGCGCTCTTCGACGAACTGCTCGGCTCCGGCGAAACCCAGCAGGTCGCGGTCTCGGCCCACTGGCCGACGGTGATCTCCAACTATCAGATCGTGCCCCGGTTGATCAGGCATCTGGGCCAAGACCAGCATGACGCTGCCGAAGGCGCGAGCAGGGAGTCGGTCGCCGACCGGCTGGCCGCCGCGCCCGCCGGAGAGCACCGGGCGATCATTGCTGACGCCTGCACGGAGATCATCGGCAGCGTGCTGCGGACGCCGCCGGATCGGCTTCCGCGCCAGGAGGCGCTCAACCGCCTCGGACTCGACTCGATGCTCGCTGTCGAGCTGCGGATCCGGTTCGAGCAGGCATTTGGTGTCACACCCAAGGTTGTGTTCCTGCTCGACGGCGCCACGGTCGAGGACATCGCCGAGGTTGTCCACCAGGAAAGGCCGATCGAGGAAACCGCTGCCGCCCCGGAGTCGCCGGACGACCTGGCCGAGTTGTTGAGCGGGCTGGACGCGGAGAGCGCCGAGGCGCTGCTCGCTGACATCGAGCACATCGCCATGAAGGGATCAGAGCTGTCATGACAGACTTCGCGGCCCGGATCGCACGGCTCTCGCCGGAACAGCGTGAGGCCCTGCTCAAGCGGTTGAAGGACAACGCCCCTTCGGACAATGCTTCTTCGAACAAGGCCTCTTCGGACAGGGCATCCGCTGGCATCGTGGCCGCGAAGCGGACCGGGGACACGGTTCCGCTCTCCTACGCCCAGGAACGCATCTGGTTCCTGGAGCAGTTCACCCCGGGCACGCCTTTCCACAATATGTCCGGTGTGACGCGCATCCCGTTCCCCGTCGAGCCGGACGTGTTCGCGGAGTGCGTCGACCAGGTGGTCGAACGCCATGAGGTGCTGCGCACCCGGTTCGTGCTGCGCGAAGGAGCGCCGGTCGGCGTGGTCGCACAGCATGTGCAGGTGCCCGTTCGGGTGCTGGCGGACCTCGGGCCGCAGGAGCGGGAACAGCTGTTCCTGGAGGACGCCCGCGTCCCTTTCGACCTGTCGGTCGGGCCGCTGTTGCGAGTCACTGTCGCACCGGGCGGCTCCGACGAGTGCTTCGTCCAGTTCACCATGCACCACATCGTTTCCGACGGCTTCTCCATTGCCGTCTTCTTCCGCGAGCTCGGCGAGCTCTACCGTCCTCGGCTGGCCGGCATGCGGATCGAACTACCCCCGCTGAAACTCCAGTTCGCGAACGTCGCGGTCGCTGAGCGCGCCAAGGAGCAGGACGGGGAGTTCGCGGAGTCGGTCGACTACTGGGCCCGTCACCTTCGAGGTGCGCCATCCCACCTGGCGCTGCCGGCCGACCGCCGTCGCCCGGCCAGGGCGACCAACCGCGGTCGCCGACTGCCGGTGCGGATACCTGCTGAACTCGTCCAACAGGTCCGGAAACTGAGCCTGGAGCGCTCGGTCACCCCTTTCGTGACCATGCTCACCGCGTTCGCGACGGTGCTGGGCCGCTACAGCGCACAGGACGACCTGGTCATCGGGGTGCCGGTGGCAAATCGTGAAATGCCTGGAGCGGAACGGCTCATCGGCCCGTTCCTGAACACGCTCGCCCTCCGGCTGGACCTTGGCGGTCCGCTGACCTTCGCCGAACTGCTCGCCCAGGTGAACCGGACCGTGCTGGCCGGTTTCGAGCACCAGGCGGTTCCCCTCGAACGGGTCCTTCAGGCCGTCCAGTGCGTGCGGGACCCGAGTCGCAGCCCGCTGTTCCAGGCGGTGTTCAATTTCCAGGTGGACCAGTCCCGGACGCCGGGCGTCCCGGACTCGCAGCTGCGGGGCCTGCCCAACGGAGGCTGCCAGTTCGACCTGCTGTTCGACATGATGGCCACTCCGGACGGGATCACCGCGCATATCGACTACTACTCCGACGTCTACGACGAAGCGAGTGTCGTCCGGTTCGCCGACAGCTTCCTGGCAGTGCTGCGAGCAGGCGCGGACGAGGCCGAGCGCCCGGTCCACGAACTGCCGCTGCTCTCGCCCCAGGGCAGCGCCCACCTCATCGAGCAGGCGCTGCGTACGACGGGGCGGGCCTACGACCGGACGCAGTGTGTGCACGAGCTCGTACTCGCCTCGGCGCGAAGCCACCCCGACCGGGTCGCCCTGGTCGAGGGCTCCCGTCTGATCACCTACGGCGAGCTCGACGCCCTTTCCGGCTCCATCGCGGCGGCACTTGCGGACCGCGCCCCTGCGCTGCCCGGAGCACATGTCGCGATCTGTCTGCCGCGCTCGGCTGAAACGATCACCGCCATCATCGGTGTGCTGCGGGCCGGCTACGCCTACATACCGCTCGACCCGGACTACCCGCCGGAGCGGACAGCCTTCGTCTACGACGATGCCGACATCGCCGCGGTCGTGACCCACGGCAGCCTGCTGGACGCACTGCCCCCGACGGTTGCGCCGGTCATTCTGCTGGACGGGCCGCTCCCTGAAGGACCCTTCCAGGACCCGGTCGGCAGTGACGCACCGGAGCGGTCCGAACGGTGTGCCTACACGATCTACACCTCCGGATCCACCGGGCTGCCCAAGGGCGTGCGGGTCTCCCACCGCAATGTCGTCAACGTCCTGACCGCCATCCGGGAGCGCCCGGGTCTGACGGCTGCGGACACCCTGCTCGCGGTGACGAGCCCGTCCTTCGACATGTCGGTAGCGGAGATGCTCCTCCCGCTGGTGTCCGGCGCCCGAGTCGTGGTGGCCCTGTCCGAGGACGTCGTGGACGGGCGCCGACTGGCAGCGCTCCTCGACGAGCACCGCGTGACGGTCATGGCAGCGACCCCTTCCACCTGGTACCTGATGGTGGAGAGCGGGTGGCGGGGCCGGCCCGGCCTGCGGGCCTGGAGCGGCGGCGAGGCGCTGCAACCTGCCTTGGCCGAAACACTGCTGCGCAGTTGCGATGAGGTGTGGAACCTCTACGGACCGACCGAGACGACCGTCTACTCGACCGTGCACCGGGTCGGGCCCGAGGATGTGGCCGAGGGTTCCATACCGATCGGCCGGCCAGTCGCCAACACCACGGCGTATGTGCTCGACCACGGCGGGAATCCGCTGCCGTACAACGTTCTCGGCGAACTCTGCCTTGGCGGGGACGGTGTGTCCCTCGGCTACCAGCGCAGGCCCGAACTGAACTCCGCCGGCTTCGTCACAGAGCCGTTCCTGCCCGGACAGCGGCTGTACCGGACCGGCGACCTCGTACGGATGCGACCGGACGGCGAACTCGTGTACGCCGGTCGCCGGGACCACCAGGTGAAGATCCGGGGAGTCCGGATCGAGCTGGGCGAGATCGAGGCCGTGCTCGGTTCGCACCCGCAGGTCACCAGGGCGGTCGCCGTGGTCGAGGGGGAGGCCGGCGGCACCCCGTCCATCGTCGCGTACGTACAGCCGACAGCCGAGGCGGTCACTGCGGCGCAGCTCACCGACTTCCTGCGGGAGCGCCTCGTGCCCCAGCTGGTGCCGGGCCGGATCGTCCGGCTTGCCGAGCTCCCGCTCAACGCGAACGGCAAGATCGACCGAAATGCCCTGTCCCGGAACAGCCAAGAGCAGGACGGCCAGGACCGGAACGCGTCGGCCGAACCCGGCACGCCGACCGGCTGCCTCGCCCCCCGCGACGAGACGGAGGAGCGGATGGCAGTCATCTGGCGGGAGGTGCTCGACCGGCCGCAGCTCGGGGTGCTCGACGACTTCTTCGAACTCGGCGGCAACTCCCTGCTGGCGACCAAGCTCGTCTTTCGGATCCGCGAGGCATTCGGGGTCGATCTTCCACTGCAGGCACTGTTCGAGAGCCAGGCCACCGTGGCCGGGCTGTCCGCCCTGGCCACCCGTCAAGCGACCGCCGCCGAAGCCGTCCCGCCGGACCTGGCCGCTGAAGCACGCCTGGCCGACGACATCAGACCAGTGCCCGGCGCCCATGTGCACTCGGTGCGCCACCCCCAACATGTGTTCCTCACCGGCGCCACCGGATTCATCGGCGCCTTCCTGCTCGCCCGGCTGCTGCAGCGCACTGACGCGCGGATCTTCTGCCTGGTGCGGGCCGCATCGGCCGACCAGGGCTACGAGCGGATCCGCAGCACCCTGACCGGGTACGGCATCTGGGATCCGGCGTTCGGCGACCGGATCATCCCGGTGACCGGCACGCTCAGCAGCCCGCGCCTGGGCCTCAATCCTCCCCAGTGGCAGCATCTGGCAGCGATGGTCGACGTCGTCTACCACTGCGGCGCCGAGGTGGACTTTCTGCGGTCGTACTGGTCCCTGAGGCCCGCGAATGTGCTCGGAACCGCCGAGGTCCTGAGGCTGGCCTGCGACGGATCGACCAAACCGGTGCACTTCGTCTCCACCACCTCCGTGTTCTCCCGGCCCAACTATCCGGCGGGTACCTGTTTCACCGAGGAGATGGAACCGGTCCACGACCTGCGGACCACACTCGGCTACACCCAGACCAAGTGGGTCGGCGAGCAGTTGGTGCGCGAAGCCGGCCGTCGTGGGCTCCCGGTGTACATCTACCGGGCCGGGCGGGTGGGCGGCCACAGCAGCACCGGCGCCTCCAGGACCGGCGATTTCGTGTGGCAGTTGGTGAAGGTCGGGATCGAGCTCGGAGCCGCCCCGCTTCTCGACGTGCGACTGGATGTCGTTCCCGTGGACTTCGTGGTCGACGCCATGCTCCATCTCTCCCGCCAACCCGAGCTGCGGGGCACGGTCTTCCACCTCGTCCAGCCGCAACCCGTGCCGCAGCGCCAACTCGTCGCATGGCTGGAGGAGTACGGCTACGGAGGTGAACGAGTCGCTTTCACCGAATGGTGCAGGCGTGCCGGCGAGCTGTCCGACGAGACCGCTGCGGTGCTGGCGCCGTTCCTGTCCGGCACCCTGCCCCAGGGCGACTTCGTGTCCGGTGGCTTCGACCGCAGCAATGCGGACCGCGGCCTGGCCGGATCAGGCATCGGCTGTCCGCTGATCGACGACCGGCTCCTGCGCACCTATGTCGGCTACTTCGTCGAGACCGGCTACCTGCCTGCCCCGCACCCCTTGCGCTCGACGGCTCCGCAGCGAGCCGTACGGCCGAACTGATTCGGAGACCAGCGATGAAAGCGATGCGCATCCACGAGACCGGTGGCCCGGAAGTCCTGCGGCTGGACGAGCTCGACACCCCGGTGCCCGGCCCAGGACAGCTCTTGGTCCGTGTCGGAGCCGCCGGCGTCAACTTCTCCGATGTGATGGCACGTCAAGGTGTGTACCTCAACCAGGACACCGCCCCGGGGCTTCCGGTGACCCTGGGCACCGAGGTCGCCGGGGTGGTCGCCGCCGCAGGTCCCGGAGTCGACGGCCAGATCGTCGGGCGACGGGTCATCGCCTTCGTCCAGGGCGGGTATGCGGAGTACGCCGTGACCACTCCGGACCTGGCCGCCGAGCTGCCTGTCGGCGTCGACCTCGCCGAAGCGACCGCCTATCTGGTCCAGGGGGTCACAGCCTGGCAACTGCTCCGGGACTGCGCCCGGATCGAACCTGGCCAGTCTGTGCTCGTACACTCCGCAGCCGGGGGCGTCGGCACCCTCGCCCTGCAACTCGCCCGCGTCTTCGGCGCATCCACCGTCATCGCGACGGCCGGCTCGGCGGACAAGCGCAAGCTCGCCCTGGAACTCGGCGCCGACAGCGCAGTCGACTACACGACACCGGAATGGACCGAGGAGGCGCTGGCCGTGACCGGCGGCCGGGGCGTCGACATCGTCCTCGACGCCGTCGGCGGAACCACCGGCGAGCAGAGCCTCGACTGCCTGGCCCCGTTCGGGCGGCTGGTCGTCTACGGGGTCTCCAGCAGTCGGCTCGCCTCGTTCGCGGGCGCACAGCTGATACGCAAGAACCAGTCAGTCATCGGCTACTGGCTGGCCGGCCGAATACCGCGAGGCGGCGCGACCGGTTCCCCGACTGCGCACATCGTTCCTGAACTGCTGCGCTTCGCCGAGTACGGCCGACTCCGCGCAGTGGTCCGGCACGCCTTCGCCCTATCTGAAGCGGCGGAGGCCCATCGCGCGGTCGGCGCCCGGCACACCATGGGAAAGGTGGTACTGGCGGTATGACACACTCATGACCTGGTCCGCGCCATCCCGCGACCCTGCCATTCCGCGGCGGACGCGCCGCCCGCCAGCCGCTGGGCGGCGCTCTCCGCGTGGTGTGTGCGGACGATCACGTACGTAATTCCCCAGGGGCTGTGGTCAAGTAATTCCCCAACCTGTGCCGCTCGAAAGGTCGTAGCCGCATTGTGGGTGCCGAAAAGTACGTCCGCGTAGGTCAGACAGTCATGTGCGCGCGTGGGGAGAGTCGCGAAAGTCGGTCAGCCCCGGAGCGCCGCGGGGCCGGGTGGATGCCGGCGGCGTGCAGGATTTCCCAGACGGTGGACGGGGCGATGGGGTAGCCGAGGCGGGCGAGTTCGCCTTGTGTCCGGCGGTGGCCCAAGGTGTAGTTCTCCCGGGCCAGGCGCAAGGTGAGTTGCTTGACCGTGGGCGCGGTGGAGGGCCTGCCCGGTCGGCGGTGCCGGGGGAACGTCCACTTGCGAGCAAGGAGTTGCCGGTGCCAGGCCAGCAGCGTGGTCGGGGTGACCGCGAAGACCTGACGCCAACGCTCACGCGGGACCAGCCGGGACAGGACCGCGAACCAGATCCGGTCAGCGGGCTCGTAGCGGACCCGGGCGATCTGACGGCGCAGCACCGCATTCCCGTGCCGCAACGCCAGCACTTCCGCATCCTCGGCTACCCGGCTGCGCAGTACGGCGCCGGGCAGCGTGATCAAGTTGCGGACCAGCGCGGCGACGATGGATAGGGGCATCGAAGGATCGTCCCAGACACCGTGCAGGCCGCGGCATCGGATTGAGCAACCCCAGGTCAGGAGCCGAGTCGTATTTTCGAGCGGCACAGGCCCCCAGCCGGGGCAAGTGGAGCCGGTGCGCGACAAGCTCAGGCGCCTGGCGGACCGGGGTTGGCTGCACCGCACCCCCGCCGGCCACTTCACTACCCTGTCACAATCTCCCGCATGACCGATCTCGGCGGAATCCCGGCGTAACGGTCAGGCCATCGATGGGAGTTGGGGTGTCCGTGCGAATGAACAACCGCCCGCCGAGGGCACTGAAGGGCTTGTCTACCAGTGCCGCCTGCCACTGTTGAGCGCCACCTTGGACCTGGTCTCCGGTCTGGTCCGCGGCCATCTGACGGCAGCACGCGACGCGATGCCTTCGACCACGTCCTCATCATGAACGAGGCCCACGCCCGCCAGGTCCTTACGGCCTACCAGCGACACCACAACGAGCACCGACCGCAGTGGGCCCGAGACCAGCTACCACCCGGCGCTCACGAACAGCGCGCCACGGTGCATGACATCGACACCCGCAAAGTCCTGCGCACCCGGATCCTCGGTGAACTCATCAACGAGTACCGATATGCGGCGTGACATGAAGTGACGACTTTTCGAGCGGCACACGCAGCCGCGGCGACAGGTGAACTTCTCGCGGGCGGTGATACCGGCCTCCTGCAGAGCGGGTGAACGCCGCGGGTGAGGCGCTCAGGGTCGGTCTCGCCCTGCCACTCGGACTGCCCGCGGCCGCTTGGTCGTGCCCGCCCGAGCGGCGCAGGGCGGTCTGCGGCGGCGGCGAACTGACCGCAGCCCGTTCGGCCGCCGCTATCTCTGATACTCCGGCCCGGAGCGCTGGTTGCGCAGGGCGTAGCGGACCGCGTCGGCGCGGGAGTGCAGATCCGCTTTGGCGAACAGGTTGTTGATATGCGTCTTCACGGTGGCCTCGCTGATCACGAGCTTCGCCGCGATCTCCCGGTTGCGCAGGCCCTCGCCGATCAGCCCGAGGATCTCTCGTTCCCGCGCGGTCAGGGCGACGCCCAGGTCGTTGGGCGGCGCGGCCGGCGTGGCCCGGGAGGCCAGGGTGAGCAGGCGGCGCTGCACCTCGGGGGCGAGCACGGCCTGGCCCTGCGCGGCGGTGCGCACGGCGTGCAGGATCGTTGCGCGGTCGGCCTCCTTGGTCAGGTAGCCGCTCGCGCCCGCGTGGAGCGCGGCCAGGATCGACTCGTCGTCGTCGAAGGTGGTCAGCACGAGGATGGCGGTGTCCTGTTCGGCCCGGTGGATCCGTCCGGTCGCTTCGACCCCGTCCATGACGGGCATGTTCAGGTCCATCAGCAGCACATCCGGGTGGTGCAGCCCGGCGGCCTCCACGGCTTCCGCGCCGTTGGTCGCGGTGGCGACGACGGCCACGTCCTCGGCGAGACCCAGCATGACCGCCAGCGCCTCGCGGACGGTTGCCTGGTCGTCGACGACGACCAGAGTGATCGTGCGGTCCTCGGTCATCTGGGCAGCTCCAGTTCCACGGTCCAGCCGCCCTCCAGGGTCGGCTCGGCTTGCAGGGTTCCGCCCAGCAAGGCGGCGCGTTCGCGCATGCCGGCGAGCCCGACCCCGGTGCCGCTGGCGAGTTCGGTGCGGCGGGGCTCGGTGGCGGGCCCGTTGTGCACGGTCAGGATGACGCGGTGGTCGGTGAAGGCAAGACGCATGGTGCGCGCCGCGCCCGGCGCGTATTTGGCCGCGTTGGTCAGCGCCTCCTGCGCGGCCCGGACCATCGTGTGCGTCGCCTCAGCGCCGACCTCGGCGACCTCTTCAGTGATCGCGAAGTCGACCGCGTTGCGCTCGGCGAGTCGGCGCAGGGTGTCCGGCAGCGACAGGGTGTCCTCACGCAGTGCGTGCACGGCGCGCCGGGTCTCGCTGATGCTGTCCACGGCGAGCGCGCGGGCCCTGCGGACGGCCGCGGTCGACTCCTCCTCGCGGCCGCTGTCGCGCAGCGCGTCGGCCATGTCCAGTTGCAGCGCGATCCCGGACAGCGCGTGGCCGAGCACGTCGTGGATCTCGCGGGCGATGCGGCCGCGTTCGATCAGCGCCGCCTCGCGCGCCTCGGATTCCTTGGCGCGCTGGGCCTCCTCGGCGGCGCGCTGGGAGCTGTGCAGGGCGTTGAGTTGGTCCCGATGGGAGATTCCGATGTAGACGGGCAGGCCGACGGTGAGCGCGAGCCACCACGGCCACTGCGCAGGGTCGGGGGAGAGCAGCTGAACCAGCCAGGTCGCCCCGGCCGCGACGAGCGCGCCGGTGACGGCGACCCCGGTGGCGGCCCTGCGGGAGGCGAGTTTCCCGCCCGCTGCGGCCGCAGCGACGTACGGGAACAGGGCCGTGGCCGTCGTCGAGTGCGCGAGCGGCATCAGCAGCGAGCCCAGCAGCATGTAGGCGGTCATCGCGGCGAGTTGCCGGCGAGGGCTCAGCCGCTTCCACGGTAACAGCGCTCCGACCGCGGCGATCGAGGCGAGCACGAACAGCGCCAACGCCACCGGCCGAAACAGGATGCGGCTGTAGGGCCACTGAACGATCGTGCAGGCAATCGTGGCGAGTACGAGGAACGGCCGGCGCGGCTCGTCCCGGATACGTTCGGGTCGAACCGCCGGTCGTTGTTCCGCCGTGGTCATGGTGCCGGGGTTCCGATCGTCATCGACGGTAGTCGCGAAGCTGGCCGTGCCCAGTGTTCCACCCCGACGCATGGTGGTCGCCGTACGGATTTTCGCCACAGTCGGTCGGACTGCGCTGCATGTTGTCCAGAACCGGGAACATCCGGTGCGGGGCGCCATCCTGACCCTCCGTCCACATCACCAAAACCACGGCTGGCGGCCATCGGTGTCGTGCGGCGAGCGCTGTATCTCCGGCTGGAGAATCGTCTCCACCCGGGGGGACTCCGGCGTGCCGCGCCTCGGCATGCCCGGCGCGATCCCGATCTCCACCGGGACTCGCTGATCGGCCGCGCGGCGGCCGCGCCCCACCGCCGGCCGATCAGGGACACGACGCAGAACGCGATCCAGGGCGCCGGCCGCGCCCACACCGTGACGAGCTCCGTTTCCGCAGGGACGGGTGCGCCGCCGGAGCGGGGTCTCTCCAAGCCGATGCGGAGCCGTGGGTGGAGTCGGTTCTCCACCCGGTTCTCCACCCAAGATACGGCGGCGAGATCACGACAGGGCGACGGGTGCGGCCCTAGCGTGCCAACCACAGGACAGGGAAGGGAAGTTGGGCATGCGAGTCCTTGTCGACCAGAACCGCTGTCAGGGATACGGGCAGTGCGTGTTCGCGGCACCGGCGGTGTTCCGGTTCCGGGGCGTCGAGTCGCTGGAGTACGACCACGTACCGGATGCGGAGTCCGACCGGGCCGTGGAACGGGCCGCGCTGGCCTGTCCGGTGCAGGCGATCACGCTCGGCCGGGGGGCCGAGGCCGGCGCCGGGGAGGTGCGGTGATGGTCGGGTCGAGCGGACGGATTTGCCGAACATGCTGCTGCGCGGACCCGAGGAGCTCCGATTCGCCCACGACGGCATCACCGGCCGACCGCGGCCACGTCATACGGGCTGAGTGCCTCGCCCGCGCTTCGTCGACAGCACATCGCCCATGACGGGCCACCGCGTCCAAGACGGGCGTCCGCCCCCGTACGGAAAGGGAGTTCTGTGGAAGACCGCACCAAGCCGAGGTCCGCGGCTACCGGCCGATTCTCGCGACGACGCGTTCTGCAACTGTCCGGCTCGCTCGGGATTGCGGCGCTGAGCGCGGCAGGTTCGGCCGTCACGGCCAGCTACGCCACCACGCCCGGACCAGGCCGGAATACGAGCCGCGTCAGCGCGCCGCCGCCACGTGGCGCGCTCGGCACGAACTTCAACGGCGATCCTGACTGGGCGAACTTCGCCGAACTCCAGGCGCTGTCTGCGACCTGGCTCCGTGGGTTCTTCGCCATGCCCGACGCCGATCACGGGGCAGTGGCCGGCCAACCCGTGATCCGGACACTGCTGGCGGCCGGCGCACGCGGCTACCGCACCGTGCTGTCGCTGAAATTCCCCTACTTCACCGAACCCGTACCCACTCCGGGAAGCCCCGCCATGGCGACCGCGCTGAGGCGGCTGGCCGATGCGCTGCCCGTCGTGATGGGCAAGGTGGACATCCTTGTCGTCGGCAACGAACCGTTCATCGAATGCCTCGCCAATGACCGTGACACCAACCAACTCAACGTGTTCTACGAGACGATGGCGCGACACGTCATCGCCTACCGCGAACAGAACGGAAGCCCGAACCGCAAGACCACGCTCTACATGGGCGCGCTCAACCACCTGGACCTACCCGCCTGGCGCACGGCCGCCACCGACCGCTGGATGGCCTATGTGCGGGGCACCCCGGCCCTAGACGGTGTGGACATCCATCCGCATCTGCCCGACGTGGCCGCCGGCCAGGCGTACCTCGACTACATCCTTCCGCGGCTGCGATCCGACCAGACGTTCCTGGCCACCGAGTTCTCGCTCGTGCTGTTCTGGCGCAAGCACCCGCGTGACCCGGTCTCCCGTGAGTTCACCGCTCGATACGGTCTGCCGTCCGGGACCTTGGTGTGGCAGGTCATCAAGGACGCCATCCAGCACCCGTTCAGCCAGCAGAAGTGGAACGACTTTCTGTCGATGTCGCCATGGTTCGCGAACAACCGCGATTTCCTGCGAGACCAGGTCGAGAAGTTCCGCGCCACCGGACGACTCGCAGTCGCCACCTACGGCGTGACCCAGGACGCCGCCATGGTCTCCCACTTCGGGCCGGACTCGACACCGTGGCTGCTGGACAGCCTGTTCTGTCCCTACACGGTGCAGTCCGGAGCACATGGCCTGCCCGGCCGGACGCTGCCATGGACCGAAGAATTCCGGGCACTCCAGTGACGGTGGCGCCGTGGCCACAGCGCCCAAAGACTGCTCCTCGCCGTCGCCCGGGCCCATGAGGCGAGGGGAAGAACGGCTGCACGTACCGGACGCGGACGTGCTGCGCGACCGGCAATGGCCGACGAGTCGGGGCGTGCCGGTAGTGGCGGGAAAATCCGTGAACCGTCGCTGAGCGGGGTCGTTACCCCGCTTGGTGCCCTGTGACCGCCTGGCCGCCGGGCCAGCCCATCAGCCACCGCGGACATCGCCTGGAAGGACCGCTCATGCCGCTGATCGACGTGCTCACCACCGTGGTGCGGCGATGTGCCGCCGCACCACGGCGGTCGCGCGGGGCGTGGGCGGTGCGGCGGGCTGCTGGTGCGGCAGCTGGGTGGCGCCACGGAAAGTCCGTGGCATTAGCAGTCCCCCGGGCCGCTTGGCGCGGGGGTCGACGTGAGAGGACGGATCATTGATGAGACACGACCATCTGACGATGCGGGAGGGGCGACGGCGGTGGATGGCCGCCGTGGTCGCCGTCCTGAGCGTGCTGGCGGCACTGGCCACGAGCGTGACGCTGACCGCCACGGCGGCGCAGGCCGTGAACGACGACGGCACTTCGCCGTTCGCCACATATAACATGCATGGCTCTGACAACGGCTTAGCCTGGCGGTCGGAGATCGCGCCGCTGGCCGCAACTAACCACGTGGTGGCGCTGCAGGAGGTCGGTGCCGGGCCGCCCATGCCGGTGGACGACCACCGCAGCAACTACTACCAGATCCGGCTCACGCCGAGCCGCGCCCCCCAGCCCAGTTCCGTCACGCGAGTGACCTGGCCGGCCGGCCCCAACGGCAGCAGCCGCTACGTGTACTACCTGCAGACCGACCCCCGCAGGGTCGCCCACACCGGCCAGGACACGTGGGACGGCGGCCAGATGAACCTGGCAACGGTCACCGACACCCTGGCCAATGACGTCCGTGTGCTGGAGAACCCGGCCTACAACCCGGACCCCAACGCCCCGAACAACCGTTACCGGGCGCGCCCCCTGCTCGGCCTGCGGTTCGGCAACACCTGGTACTGGAACACCCACGCCCGCGGCGAGGACGTGCAAGGACTGCTCGACGAGGTCCGCGACTTCGCGGCTACCGACCGCCGGAACTGGGTCCTGGTCGGTGACTTCAACGTCGACATCCTCAACCGCACCAACGACCAGGCCCGCAACTCGCTGCATCTGCGCGCCGACGAGACCCTGGTGCGCAACGGTCAGCCGACGTTCATCAACGGCAACACCCCCAGCGAGCTGGACTACGCGGTCACGCGCGGCCTGCCTGCAGGGTTCACCGCGACCGTTCCCCAGGGTGGCGGATCCGACCACGTGCCCGTGGAGTTCGCCCAGACGCCGCCGCCGGCCAGGGCGGCACGTCCGGCCCATGCCTTCCGCACGGTGCTGGCCACCCCGACCGGCCATCTGCTGACGGAGAGTCCGGACCGTGTGATCACGGTCGCGGACGCCCGCTACGACAGCAACCAGACCTTCCAGATGTACACCACCAACGCGCTCACCCACTACCTGCAGAACGTCGGCACCGGGGACTGCATCGCGGTCGCCGCGAACGCCCGCCGGGACGTGACCTCCCCGATAGTCCCCGACAAGTTCGACGACCCACGAGCACAGTGGACACTCAGCCACCTGGAGGACGACCAGGCATACGACCAGGACAACGGCGGACCGCAACGCTGGCAGAACGTGGCCTTCCCCGGGCTCTGCCTGACCCCGGTCAGCAGTTCGGTGACCGCGGCACCGTGCACCGACTACGGCAGCCAGCGGTGGTGGGACAGCCCTTCGTCCCTCCCCACGGGCTGGCAGATCACCGGCTCGAACGTGCGACTCGAATCCGCGTATCTCGGAGGCCGACTGCGCCGGGCCGGCAAGGTCACCGGGACCTCGGTCTACACCCAGCCCACACCGCCGAAGTGGTGGTGGATCTACTGGCTGCTCTACGAGAAGCAGGAGTTCGGCTGGAACATCCAGCGGATCAGCAAGGACGACAACCTGGTCCGAATCCAGAGCCTGGACGGCGACGCCTGGTGCCTGAGCAGCCGCGACGAGCACGCCACCACGTCAACGGGTGCCGTGCTCCAGGAGTGTGACGATGCCCGCGGTGTCGCCGGGGCCGGCCAGCGCTGGCTGGCCGAGAGCTACGCGGACGGGACTATCCGGTACCGCAACGAGGCCAACCACCTGTGCCTGCAGGCCCCCGACGCCGACCACGGCAACGTCAGCCTCTACAAATGCGAGGACATCCCCGCCGAACGCTGGAGCGTGGTAAACCCCTGAAACCCCACCGGGCTGCCTGGACCGCCACACGGCCGACCCAGGCAGCCCGGCCCCCGTGGACGCGGGTTGCCACCACCACACACCGCCCATGCCGTAGCCGTGCAGGACGAGAAAGCGTGTCAGCGCAACTTCGGTACGGGGCCAGGGCTTGTCATATCGGCCGAGAGCAGTTGCGCCGCGAGCAGGTACGGCGGCACCAGACCAGATCATCCGAGACAACAGTCGGCATCCATACGCCAGGGACCAGATCACCTGGGATTTCCCGCAGCCATGCGTCTCAGTTGATCTGGTCGTCGCAGGTCCTGGGCCCGGCCTCGGACCAGACCGTCCGAGACGGGACACCGAGTGTCGGAAGACGCGACGGCCAGTTGAAGGACTTCGACTTCTCGACTCTGCCGGTCGCCGAGCCGATGCAGCGGTCCCTGGCCGCCGCGTTGGCCGCCGCGGTCAAGGGCTGGAGCTCCCACGAGACCTCCCCCCGCCAGTTCCGGGAGTTGAAGGGGTTCGCCGAGTTCGCCTCGCAGCAGGAGCGGCCTCCGCACGACCTGGACGAGCTCAACGCCGCCTTGTTGAAAGCCTGGTCGCTGCGGCTGAAGGACAGCCCAGGTGGTCGGGCCATGTTCCGGAACGTGACTGCCTTGCTGCGCAAGGATCCACGCGTTCACACCGGCCCAGCGGCTGAGGAGTTGGCCCGTCGGGTGCCCATGCTGCCCAGGCAGCGGAAGTCGTATGCGGCCACGGAACTTGACCAGATCCGACTGACGGCCCGGCGGACCTTCCGGTCTGCGCTGCTGCGGATCGAGAAGAACGCCGCGTACTTGGAACGCGGTCGGGCTGTTGCCCGGATCCGCAGCCCGGCCCGGACGGCGGTCCGGGCCGCCATCTGATCCGCATCCACCCCGAGGACGTCACCGACGAACAGGATGAAGACGACGAGGACGAGGACGATGACGGTGACGGTGACGGTGACAAAGCTAAGGACGTCGGCGAGCCACACCTTCTGATTCGCAGTCACCACTTCAAGACCGCCACTGACCCGGACAGCGCAACCATCGGCCGACTGAGCGGCCGGTCCCATGGGTCGCTATCGCCCCTGTGATCAAAGCTATCCGTGTGCTGGAACGCATCGTCCCCGAGGGGAAGTCGCTGTTCGACTCGGCCATTCATAATCCCCCGTACGCGCATCTTCGCACCGGGGCACTGGGGCAGTTGGCCATCCGTGAGCGGATCGAGGAGTTCGTGGCCTGGGCGAACGCCGAGGCCGCGGCTCAGGGGCTCCCCGGTGAGGTGATCCCGCCCGACCCTTACGGTGGTTTCGGGCTCGCGCGTTTCCGTCGCTCGCTTGGCACATCGCCCGCCGCCCCGGCGGCCTGGTGGCCCTGGCGATCCAGTACGGGCATCTGCGCACCGCCTTGGACCACGATGAGTCCGGCCGCTACGGGAGCCGCAGCCGTCAGGGCATCCATGGTCTGATCGACGTCGAGACCGCCCTGGCCACCGCGGACGCGGCAGCGGACCTGCACGATCGCTTCCAGAACGGGGAGGGCATCTCCGGTCCGGCTGCCGCCGAGCTCTGCTGGAAGCCTCGACCGGCCCGCTGTTTCGCGGGGCGCCGGTTAAGCTCGACTTCGCCCGCAAGCACGGGCTCGCGCGTCGGCACCTGGCCCGTGACGGCGGCGTCCTCTACGACAACCCCCACGCACTGCTACAAGCGCGACCGAGCCCTGTGCGAGCGGGACGGCCACCGCGATGCCCCGAGTCTGGACCGGTGCGTCGCCGGCTGCGGCAACATCGTCCGCACCAACCAGCACGCCGCCCTGCTGCGCGAGCGCGCGACCCACCTGGAGCACAAGGCCGCGCGGCTCCCCGGCCCCATCGGGGACAGGCTTCGCCACAATGCCGCCAGGCTCCGCGGCTGGGCAGACGAGCACGACCGCACCCGATTCACCCGTCAGGAGACCACCGCGTGAGCCCCGCACCCGCCGAACGCGACCGCATCCGTGCCGCGATGGACCGCATCCTCACCGGAGTCCCGGAACGCTCCAACGGAGCCCTGACCATCGTCGCCTTGGCCGTGGAGGCCGACGTCCCCAGGAAGGGATTGACCCAGCGTCATGTCGATCTCAAGAACGAGTTCTACGAGGGCGTAAAGGCCCGCGGCGGCACCCCGGACGTCGAGGCACGGCTCCGCAAGAAGATCGTCGAGCTCAAGAAGACCATCGCGAACAAGAACGACGAGATCGCTCAACTCAAGGCGGATGTCGAGGGCTTTCTCGCGGAGAACACCAGGCTCACGCTGGAGAACCAGGAGTTGCGCGACGTGCTCAGCGACAACGAGGCCAACGTGACCCCGATGCGGCCCGCACCGGGCCGGTGACGCTTTCCCGCAGCCTTCGTGTCCCAGTCTGCGGGTTACTACTGCGGTTCCGCCTCGGCTTGGACTACCCATGCTGCCGCCGCTGCGAGATCGGACGCCGTCCCGGCGGGGGCGTAGGTGAAGCCGTCCCACTCCTCCAGCGCCCTGGGATCGTCAGGGCGGAGGTGGCTGGCGCCGCCGTGCAGCGGCCGGTGGCGCCGGTAGATGTCCAGGGGCGGGCGGCGCCGCTTCTCGTAGGGTGCGAGTGGGTCGGCCGGGTCGACGTGTGAGGCCACGCGCGATGGCTGGTTCGGCGGTCCGGGTCGGCTGTGCTTGCCCATGGTCTCGACGATCTCAGGCCGTAACCGTGGTCGGCCGGGCGGCGGCGAGATCCTTCGCCAGGGTGCGGACCTCGTCCACTGCGGCGGTTCGGTACGGCCGGGCGGCGTCCAGCAGCGTGTTCAGCCGGGACGCCACCAAAGTGGAGTCGACTCGGGAGGCGTCGTCGAGCGCCTTGTCGGCCGCGTTGGCGGCCTGCTCAGGCTCGCCCTCGTCGAACAGGGCGGCGGCCAGCCCAACGCGGTCCATGACGCGCACCCGCTCGAACCCGTGCTTGCGCAGCCTGAGTGTGTCCTGGAAGTGGGTGCTCGCTCGACCGCCAGGGCGGCCGAGCCCAGTCAGGTCGCGGGCGGAGACCGCGCGGGCGCCGGCGTGCTCGGCGGCGTCGAAGTATGCCACCCACTTGGGCACCTGGTCCCCGAGCCCGTCGGCCAGCAGCTCGTCCGCCTGGGCGAGGTGGCCCTCGGCCTGGCACTCGTTACCGAGGGCCGCGTGCACCCGGCCGGTCTGGGAGGCGACCAGCGCCCTGCTCCGGAGCATCCGCTCGGCGGCCAGGATCAGCGGGGCGCCCACGGCCAGCTTCAGGGTGTCGCGGCGGTTCATGAACAGGTCCATCTGCGTCCATCCGGCCAGGGCCTCGGTGGCTGCCTCGGTCAGCAGCGGCAACTGGATCGTATCCAGCGCGGGACCGGTAGCCGCCAAGCCGAGATCACCAGGGGTAAGCGGTTCGCCGACCGCCTCGTAGACCACCTCCGCAAGCAGGGCAGGCACCGGCGGGCGGGGCCGCTCACCGTCCATCCAACGACGTACCCGGGTGGCATCCGGGGCAACCTGCCGGTGACCTTGCGCTTTGGCTTTGGTAGCCACCCGGCGCGCGATCTCCCCGTGGGACAGACCGGTCGCCGCGATCCACAGTGACAGGTGCGGGTTGCCGGTTCCGCTGGTCACCTGGTCCTCATCCTCCCCGACCTTGGTCACGGAGCGCGGCGATTTCCCCACGGTTCGCGGCACCTACGGTACTGGTCAGATGCGGTGGTGATCGCGTCGGTCACTTGCGCGGTTTTCGCGAGTTCCCGCTCTTTCAGCTCAGGTGTCGCCGAGATGACCCGGTGTCAACGCTCGCTGAGCTCCCGGTCGCCTTCGGCGAACATCGGGGCGACGTGCCGCGTACAACCAAGCCCGGAGCGTCCTGGCACACGCTGGCAGCCAAACCGCGGCCAAGTCTCATCCCATCCACGGCACCGGTTCCGTACCCGTCCGGTACGGAACCAGCCTCCTGGCCTGCTCGCGGGACGAGTTCCGGCACGACGACATCACTGCTGCGATCAAGCAGTCGGGCATGACGCCCTACCACTGGCTGGCCATCCACGACGCGGCGCGGACGATGGGCATCACCCGCGGGTGAGTGATCCCCGTGGTCGGGTTGACCTGCTTTGCCGGACGAAGGGCCGGCCCTTCTACGACCTTGGGACAACGGAACAACCATCAGCGCTAACCACTTGGTCGTGACGTGGAGGGCCCCGGCGTGTGCTGCCTGCCGGAGCCCTCCACGTTGTTGTGGTTGGTCAGTGGCGGGGCTCCAGCGGGGCGACATGCACTGATCCTCGCCGGTGCCGAGCCTGAAGGGCAGGGCAATGCGGTCGAGCGCGAAAGGCTCGCCGGGAGCGTGGACGGTCCAGCCGCACCGGGTGTAGAAGGCACCGAGGTCGCGGCGTACGAGCCGCGCCGTACAGCAGGACGCAGCCGAGCTGCTGGTGGACCTGCCGGGCCCGCCTGAGCGGCGCGGCGCAGGATGGATCGCGCCGTTTGCCACCGGCGGGTCGACGCCAATCATTACGAATCGGACTGTGTCCACATTCCACGGGGTACATCCAGATCGGTGGCAAGCAGACTACGGATCGCGAGAGGTGGGGCTCGTGCGTGACCGGAGCATCGCGGTATGACGATCTCATTCGGCCGCTGCCGGAGTTACTGAAGAGGCATGCCGAACGATCGGCGGATCGGGTGGCGTTCCGTGACTTCTCACGCGGCGTCACCTACGCCGCGCTTGAGCGACGCACCGGGGGGCTGGCGGGGTCTCTCGCCCGGACGGGGCTTCGCCGCGGCGATCGGGTCGCGGTCTGCCTGGGCAACTGCGTGGAGATGGTCGAGGGTTGCCTCGCCGTCCTGAGGGCGGGGGCGATCGGCGTCCCACTCAATCCTCGGTCCTCCGACGAGGAACTCGCCTATTTCCTCCGGGACAGCGGCGCGTCGGCCATCATCACCGACCCCGCGCATCTTGCGCAGCTGCACCGTCTTGGCCCCGAGCACCGCGGCGTACACGTGGTGCTCACCGGTGTGGGCCCGATCCCGGCGGACGCCCCCGACAACACCGTCCTCTTCCGGGCCGCGGTCGGGACCGACGGGTCCGACGCGCCCGACGACCTCGGGCTCGACGATCCGGCCTGGTTGCTCTACACCTCCGGCACCACCCACCGCCCCAAGGGCGTGCTCTCCACGCAGCGCCGCGCGCTGTGGTCGGTGGCGGCCTGTTACGCGTCGATCTTCGGATTCTCGCCCGAGGACCGGCTGCTGTGGCCGTTGCCGCTGTTCCACAGCTTCGGGCACTCCCTCGCGATCCTGGGGACCGCGGCCATCGGCGCGAGCGCCGCGATCACCAGTGAGATCCTCTCTCCCGGCGGCCTGTGGCGGGAGCTGCGCACCCCGAACGACGACCTCGGCGGACCGTTCACCGTCATAGCCGGCGTCCCCACGACGTACCACCAGTTGGTGTCCTCAGCCGGAGACGCCCCGCCCTCCTGGTCGGGGCCGGGGCTGAGGGTCTGCGTCGTGGCGGGTGCGCCGAGTCCTCCCACGCTGCGAAGGGCGGTCGAAGAGGCGCTCGGCGCGCCTGTGCTGGAGGCGTACGGCAGCACCGAGACGTGCGGCGTGATCGCGGTGAACCGGCCGAACGGCCCCCGAATCGACGGATCCTGCGGGCCACCGGTGCCCGGCGTGGAGGTCCGCGTCGTCGACCCGGGCAGCGGCATCGACGTCTCCACGGGCGGCGAGGGCGAGATCTGGGTACGCGGGCCGAACCTCATGACGGGGTATCACAACCAGCCGGAGGCGACAGCCACCGCGTTGCGCGGCGGCTGGTACCGGACCGGTGACCTCGGTCGCCGGGCCGAGCACGGTCACCTTGTCCTCACCGGCCGAGTCAGTGAACTGATCATCCGGGGCGGCGAGAACATCCATCCCACAGAGGTCGAACACGTCCTGCTGCGCTGTCCCGGCGTGCGGGACGCCGTGGTACTCGGTATGCCGCACGACGTCCTCGGCGAGGTCCCGGTCGCCTTCGTGGTGCCCGGGCACGAGGGCTTGGACCCGCGGCGCGTGCTCGACGCCTGCCGCTCGCGACTGGCGGACTACAAGGTCCCCGCCGAGGTCCGTGAGATCACCGCCGTCCCGCGCACCCCGTCCGGGAAGATCGCCCGCCGCTCGGTCCTCACGAATCCGGCCTCGGCTCCGATCCCGGCTTCGGCCGACGGTTCCCTCGGCCGCGGGCTCCTGACGCTGCCCCGCGAGGAGCAGGAACGCTTGCTGTGCGAGGCGGTGTGCGTCGAGACGGCCCGGGTCTGCGGACGCGCGCCGGACGCCCGGCGCGACGCGGACAGCTCCTTCGCGGACCTGGGACTCACCTCTCTTGGCGCGATCGAGTTGGTCGACCGGCTCGCAACGTCGACCGGGCTGAGCCTCCCGACGACATTGGTCTTCGACCACCACACTCCAGCGGCCGTCGCCCGATACCTGGGCGCCGAGCTCCTGGCCGCCATACCCACGGCCGGGACCACCGCCTCTCCGCGGACCGCCAGGCGGGACGCGGCGCACGACGAGGACCCGGTGGTGATCGTCGCCATGGCTTGCCGCTATCCGGGGGACGTCGATTCCCCCGAAGGTCTGTGGCAGTTGGTGTCACAGGGCATGGACGCGATCTCGGGCCTGCCGACCCACCGGGGATGGGACCTCGCCGCCCTCTACGACCCCGACCCCGATCACATCGGCACCTCGTACACGCGCAGCGGCGGATTCCTGCACAAGGCCGCAGACTTCGACGCGGGCCTGTTCGGTATCTCGCCGCGCGAGGCGCTCTCCATGGACCCGCAGCAGCGGCTGCTGCTGGAGGTGTCCTGGGAGGTGTGGGAACGGGCCGGAATCGACCCGGCGTCGGTACGCGAGAGCGACACGGGCGTTTTCCTCGGGGTGATGCACGCCGACTACTCGGACCGTTTCACCCTCCACGAACTCGAGGCTCATCTAGGTCTGGGGTCGGCCGGAAGCGTGGCCTCGGGCCGGATCTCCTACGTGTTCGGTTTACGCGGGCCCGCGATCACCGTCGACACGGCGTGCTCATCCTCGCTCGTCGCGGTGCACTGGGCGGCCGAGTCACTGCGTTCGGGCGAGTGCTCGCTGGCCCTGGCCGGCGGCGTCACGGTGATGGCGACCCCCAAGCCGCTGCTCGCGTTCAGCCGTCAGCGCGGTCTGGCGCCCAACGGCCGTTGCAAGTCGTTCTCGTCCACGGCGGACGGCACCGCCTGGGGCGAGGGCGCGGGGGTGCTGCTACTGGAGAAGCTGTCCCACGCGCGCCGCAACGGGCACCCGGTGCTGGCCGTGGTGCGCGGCTCTGCCGTCAACTCCGACGGCGCCTCCAACGGCCTGACCGCGCCCAACGGCCTGGCTCAGCAACGCCTGATCGAACGAGCACTGGCCGACGCCGGGCTGCACGCGGGCGACGTGGACGCCGTGGAGGCGCATGGGACGGGCACCAAGCTCGGCGATCCGGTCGAGGCGCGGGCGCTGCTCGCCACCTACGGACAAGGCCGGGGGTCCGAGGATCCGCCGCTGTGGCTGGGCAGCATCAAGTCCAACCTCGGACACACCCAGGCGGCTGCGGGGGTCGCCGGGATCATCAAGATGGTCCAGGCCATGCAGCACTGCGAGTTGCCCAGGACCTTGCACGTGGAATCACCCACTCCGCACGTCGACTGGTCCTCAGGCCGGGTCGAGCTGCTGACCGTTGCCCAGCCGTGGCCCGCGCCCGCCGGTCGGCCGCGGCGCGCGGGCGTGTCGGCCTTCGGGATCGGCGGCACCAACGCGCACGTGATCGTCGAGGAGCCGGCTGGCACCGACCGCATCCCGCAGGAGGCGCCCCCACCGCCGAACCGGCCGCTGCCGGTCCCGTGGCTGGTCTCCGGAGCCGATGCGGGGGCCTTGCGGGCCCAGGCGCGGCGGCTGGCGGACCACGTCGTTGCCCGGCCGGGCCTGTCGTCGTCAGACCTGGGATTCACACTGGCGGTGTCGAGGTCGGCACTCACGCACCGGTCGATGGTGCAGGCCGCAGACCGGGAGTGCATGCTGGCCGGGCTGCGGGCGATCGCCGATGGCGCGTCCGGCGTCGGGGCGGTGACGTGCGTCGCCGACGTGCGGGACCGCATCGCCTTCCTGTTCACCGGACAGGGTGCTCAGCGCGCGCGGATGGGCGAGGAGTTCGGGGAGTCGTTCCCCGCGTTCGCTGTGGCCTTCGACGAGGTCTGCCATGCCCTGGACGGCGAACTCGACAGGCCGCTGCGCACGGTGATCCGCGCTGAGCCGGGTTCGGCGGACGGTCTCCTCGACCGCACGGATTTCACCCAGGCTGCCCTGTTCGCCTTCGAGGTGGCGCTGTTCCGACTGCTGGCGTCCTGGGGGGTGCGGGCCGACTTCCTGGCGGGGCACTCCGTGGGGGAGTTGTCGGCGGCGCACGTCTCCGGCGTGCTGGATCTCGCCGATACCGCGCGCCTGGTCGCGGCCCGCGGTCGGCTGATGCGGGCGCTGCCCGGGGGCGGCGCGATGGTGGCCCTGGACGCGACAGAGGATGAGGTGCGGCCCGAACTCGCCGATCTCGCAGGCCAGGTGGCGGTCGCCGCCGTCAACGCACCGCGTTCCGTGGTGATTTCCGGCACCCAGGACGGGGTACTCGCCGTCGCGGCGAGGTTCGAGGCGCTGGGCCGCCGCAGTACGCGGCTCAACGTCGGGCACGGTTTTCACTCACCGCTGATGGACCCGATGCTCGACGAACTCCGCGGCGTCGCCGAGACGTTGCAGTTCCGGCCGCCGCGGATCCCGGTGGTCTCCACAGTTACGGGCCGTCAGGCGACGCCCGAGGAGTTGGGCTCCCCGGACTACTGGGTGCGGCAGGCGCGCCTGCCCGTGCGGTTCGCCGATGCCGTGCGGTGGCTTGGGGGCAAGGGCGTCGGGGGCTTTCTGGAACTCGGCCCGCATCCCGTGCTCACCGCGTTCGCGGAGGACTGCCTGGCCCCCCAGGACGGCGGCGGCCCGGTCTTCGCCCTGGCGGCCCGTTACGGCGAGCGTGAGCCGCAGACGCTGCTGTCGGCCGTGGCCCGGCTCCACGTGCGCGGCGTGGCCGTCGACTGGCCCGCGGTGTTCGCGGACTCCGGGCTGCGGCGCGTGGATCTGCCGACCTACGCCTTCCAGCGTCGAAGCTACTGGTTGCATTCGCCGCGGCCCGCCGGGGCCGTCTCGGCCGCTCGCGAGCATCCGCTGCTGGGTCCGTCGTTCGAAGTGCCGGGCACCGGGCGCACGGTGCTCTCCGGCCTTCTGTCGACGGCTGCCCAGCCATGGCTCGCCGACCACGTCATCGGCGGAGCGGTGCTTGTGCCGGGGGCGGCGTTCGTGGAGATGGCGGTGCGCGCGGGCGACGAGGCCGGCTGCGGCACATTGGAGGATCTCGTGATCCTCTTGCCGCTCACGCTGCCCGCCGCTGGGGTGCGTGTCCAGGCTGTTGTGGGGGCAGCGGACGAATCCGGTCGACGGTCCATCGAGATCTACGCGCGACCGGTGGAGCCCGCCGCGGCCGAGTGGACGCGGCATGCCAGCGGCCTGCTGGGCCGGGCATCCGAGTGGGAGACGGCGCCGGAAGAGCACGGACCGGCGCAGTGGCCGCCGCTGGGCGCTGCGCAGGTCGATCTGACCGATGCCTATGAGTCCCTTGTGGACCGTGGTTTCGCGTACGGGCCCGCATTCCGAGGCGTGCGCGCGCTGTGGCGGCGGGGCGAGGAGTTGTTCGCGGAGATCCAGTTGCCTGAGTCGTGGGCAGCCGAGGCGGACCGGTACGGCATCCATCCGGCGCTCCTGGACGCTGCTTCGCACGCCTCGCTGCTCACCGCGCCCGCTCACGGATCGGGGTCGGGCGGCACCAGGGTGCCGTTCCAATGGAGTGGCGTGCGCCTGCACGCCGCCGCGGCGTCGAAGGTGCGGGTGCGGATATCGCCGGTCCGCGAGGCGGACGTCGGCTCCGAGCATGGCGCGCTCTCGTTCACGCTCGCCGACGCGACGGGCGCTCCGGTGGCGCGCATCAACTCCTTGTCCACCAGAGAGCTTCCGGACGGGCCCATCGCCCCCGCGGACGACACCGCCCAGCGCGCCCTGCTGCGCCCTGTCTGGATCCCCGTCGCGCTACCCAGCCCTGCACAGCGCCTGGAGGACTGGACCGTACGCGGGTCGGATGAGCTCAACCTCGGCGCGTACATCCCCCTCAGCGAGAACGCTGCGAACCCACCCGACCTCGTAGCGGTCGCCGCCGTCGGCTCGGGCACGGATCACAATCCGCTGGCAGACGTCCACCTGCTGACGGCGAGGGTGCTCAAGGTACTGCAGGACTGGCAGGATGATCCGGGCACAGCGGGCTCACGGCTCGTGGTGGTGACGCGGGACGCCACCGCACCCGCGCCGGACCTCGCGGGAGCCGCGGTCTGGGGGCTGGTGCGCACCGCGCAATCGGAGTTTCCGGGACGCATCATCCTGATCGACGTGGACGCGGAACCGGCATCCCTGCGGCTGCTGCCCGCGGCGGCCGCATCCGGCGAACCTCAAATGTCCATCCGCACTGGGCATGTGACGGTGCCTCGTCTGGTTGGCGTCTCGGGCGCGGCGCCTCGCGGCTCCAGCGCCTTCGGCCCGGAGGGCACGGTACTGATCACTGGCGGCACCGGCGCGCTGGGTGCGGAACTGGCCAGGCACCTGGTCAGCGCGCACGCAGTACGTCATCTGCTGCTGGTCGGGCGGCGCGGCCCGCACGCACCGGGCGCCGATGCCCTGCTCACCACGTTGCAGGAACAGGGCGCGCAGGTCAGTATCGTCGCTTGCGACGCGGCCGATCGAGCCCAGCTCGCCGAGGTGATCGAGCGCTGCCATCCCCCGCTGACCGCCGTCGTGCATGCCGCGGGGGTCCTTGGCGACGAAGCGCTGGCCACGTTGTCCCCCGAGCGGATGGCGGCGGTCCTACGGCCGAAGGCGGACGCGGCCTGGCACCTGCACGAGCTGACTCAGGATCAGAAACTGTCGGCGTTCGTCCTGTTCTCCTCGGCGTCGGGTGTGCTGGGCCGGGCGGGCCAGGGAAACTACGCTGCGGCGAACTCGTTCTTGGACGCGCTCGCGCATCAGCGGGCCACGGCGGGCCTGCCCGCCGTCTCCCTGGCGTGGGGCCGGTGGGACCACGACACGGGCATGGGCGCGCAGTCGGCTCAGACCGGCCGGCACGCGGAACCCGACGACGTGGTCCGCGCGTTCACTCCCGAACAGGGACTGGCCCTGTTCGACGCGGCGCTGCGCACGGACGGTCCGGTGCTCGCACCGATCCTGCTGGACCGAGCCGCTCTTCGTGCCGCCGCAGGGCCTTTGCCGCCGCCGCTGCGCGGGCTGGTGCGTCCCGACCGACCCGTCGCCGAGGCCCGGAGCAGCGCGACCGAACCGGCCCGGAGCGCGCAGGAGACCTCGGTACCCGGAGCGTGGCGCACGCTGCTGGCCAAGCTACCTGTCGAGGAGCGAAGGGGCGCGCTCGCCGAGCTGATGCGCGGCGACGTGGCCGCGGTGCTCGGGTACTCCGGCGCCGATGCCCTGCCCGTTGGCCGGACCCTCGCCGACCTCGGCTTCGACTCCCTGACGGCGGTTCAGGTCCGCAATCGGCTGAGCACGGCACTACGCCTGAGGCTGCCAGCGGCCGTGGTGTTCGAGCACCCCGCGATCGAGGAACTCGCCCGCCACGTCCTCGAACTGCTCGATGACCTGCCCGGTGCCGCACCGGAGGAGCAGCACGATCCGCAGCCCGCGTCGCCCGCAGGTCGTCCGGCGCAGACGCTCGCGTCCCTGTACCGCAGGCTCTGCGAGACAGGCCAGCCGGTGGCCGCCATGCACATGGCGGTCGCGGCGTCCTTGACTGCTCCGACCTTCGACAAGTCCGCCGCCGGCGAGCACGCCGTGCCGCCCCTACGGCGGGCCGACGGGCGCGCCGACGCCCCGGTCGTGGCCTTCTTCGCCGACTTCCATCCCCTCCGCACGGCCCCGGGCGGGGAGTTCGCGGCCTTGCACGCCTGCTTCGAGGGCGAGTGGGACGTCCTCGAGTTCCCACACCCCGGCATCGGCGCGGGGTACGCCGTCCCGGCCGACCGGGAGACGCTCGCCCGCACTCACGCCGAGACGGTGTTGCGGCATGTCGGCGACCGACCCTTCGTCCTCGTGGGCGCATCCGCCGGAGGAGCCGTCGCGCACGCCGTGACCCGAAGCCTCGAACTCATGGGATCCGCCCCCGTCGGGCAGGTGCTGATCGACACGCATCTCGTCAACGAGGGCAACCGCACCACGGACTGGTTGCCCGCCCTGTCGACCACTCCGGCGCCGCACCTCGGCGTGGATGGACCGACCGGCGAAGAGGACGCCGCCGTCGCGGCCATGGGCACGTACACAAGGATTTTCATGAACTGGCAGCCAGAGCCCGTGGGCACCCCGACGCTGCTCGTCCGGGCCACAAGGCCGACCCCTCAGATGGCGGAGCACGCGGACGGCGACGCCTGGCGCTCGACCTGGCCACTGCCGCACGACCGCGTCGACGTCCCCGGCAACCACTTCTCCCTCGTGCGGGAAGACGCCGCCACCACGGTGGCCGCGGTCCGCGCCTGGATCGACTCCCTCGGCCGAGCTGCCGCTCCGTCGGCTCCTACCGCTCAAGGAGACCGGTGACTTCCCCGAATCCCACGCCCGCAGCGCGCGCCGCGGAGCCGAACCCGCGCCAGGACGCGGAGGACTTCGACGTCATCGTCGTCGGCGGCGGCCCGGCCGGGGCGACCGTCGCCGCGGCAGTGGCACTGCGCGGCCACCGCGTCCTCCTGCTCGAGCGGCAGACGTTCCCCCGCTACCAGATCGGCGAGTCCCTGCTCCCCTCCACCGTGCACGGCGTCTGCCGCATCCTCGGCGTCGCGGACGAGGTCGCCGCGGCGGGCTTCCAGCGCAAGCGCGGCGGCACCTTCCGCTGGGGCAGGAGCCGGGACGCGTGGCACTTCGACTTCGCGCTCTCGCCCCGGCTGGCCGACCCCACCTCGTTCGCCTTCCAGGTCGAGCGGTCCAAGTTCGATGCGATCCTCCTGCGCAATGCCCGCCGGGTCGGCGTGGACGTGCGGGAGGGATGCCGGGTCGGCGGCGTGGTCGCTGACGACGAGCGGGTGCACGGCGTGCGCTGGACCGACCCTGGCGGCGACTCCCGCGAGGCCCGGGCCCGGTACGTCGTCGACGCGTCCGGCAACGGCAGCAGGATCCACACGCACGTCGGCGGCGGGCGCACCTACTCGGACTTCTTCCGGAACATCGCGGTGTTCGGATACTTCGCTGGCGGCAAACGCCTGCCGAGCCCCGACGACGGCAACATCTTCTGCGCGGCCTTCGAAGAGGGCTGGCTCTGGTACATCCCGCTGCGCGACGACCTGACGAGCGTCGGCGCGGTGGTGAGCCGGTCGAACGCCACGGCGATCCAGCGGGACCCCGCGGCCACCTGGCGTCGCCTGATCGACGCGTGTCCCGAAGTCAAGGGCCTGCTCAGCGGAGTCCCGCAGGCGACCGAGACGCCGTACGACCAGGTCCGCGTCCGCAGGGACTGGTCGTACTGGAAGTCCACGCTGTGGCGGCCCGGTATGGTGTTGATCGGCGACGCGGCGTGCTTCGTGGACCCGGTCCTGTCCTCCGGCGTGCACCTGGCCACCTACGGTGCGCTGCTCGCGGCGCGGTCGATCAACAGCAGCATCGCGGGACTGGACGAGACCCGCTGCTTCGACGAGTTCGAGGCCCGCTACCGGCACGAGTACGGCCTCTTCTACTCGTTCGTCATCTCCTTCTACGACACGCAACAGGACGAGCGGTCGTACTTCTGGAAGGCACGGAAGGTCACCGACGTCGGATCGACGGATCTCGAGGCATTCGTCGAGCTCGTCGGCGGCCTGGCGTCGGGGGACACGTCGATCACCGGGCCTGGCTGGGCGAGCGAGCAGCTGGAGGCGTTCTCAGCGGACATCGACGCGGCCGTGGGTCGCCTGGCCGACTCCGACGGCCTGCGCAACCCACTGTTCGAATCTCCCACGGTACGCCGGGTGTTCCAGGAGGGCACGGTGCTACAGGAGCGAGGCATCTTCGGCTGCCCGCTGGAGGACGAGGAGCCGGTGCGGCCCGGTGGCCTGGTCGCCTCGGAGGACGGCCTCGAATGGATCGACTCCGGCCGATGATCCCCCGCTTGCGTCCCATCGCCCCGGCCGGAGTCCATCACGGGGCAGACGCCGTGCTCGGGGTGGTGAACCACACGACCCGTGGGTCCTCCACCGTGCTAGACGGCACGGTGCCAACCCTTGAAGTCCCCATGGTGCAGGTCCCCGAAGCCGGCTTCGCAGAGGTCTGGCCCGCACGAGGGCCCGCCGAGTCCGCGAGCACCACGGAATCGTCTACGCCCACGACGGCGCGCACATGTTCTGCGCCGGCCAGGTCGCGGCCCCGGACACCTGCGCCGACGCCATCCGGGATGCCTACCTCAATGCCCTCGGCCTCCTCGTCGACCTCGGCTACCGCAGCGTGTTCCGTCTGTGGAACTTCATCGGCCGCATCAACGAGGCCAATTCGCAGGGCCTTGAGGTCTACCGCGACTTCTGCCTGGGCAGGGCCGCGGCCTTCGACTCCCACGCCCTGCGCACGGCAGATGTCCCGGCCGCGACCGGCATCGGCTCCCTCGGTGACGGCATCGCCTTCTGCCTGCTGGCCTGTCGACGCGGCCGCGTCACCGGCGTGGAGAACCCGCGGCAGATCCCCGCCTACCACTACCCGAGCCGCTACGGCCCCAGTTCCCCGCGCTTCGCCCGAGCAACCCACGTGCGCTCCCCGGGCGCGCCCGAAAGCGAGGGCCGGATCTACGTGTCCGGCACGGCGAGCATCCTCGGCCACGAGAGCAAGCACGCGGGCGACGTCAAAGCCCAGTGCCGGGTGGCTATCGAGAACATCGCCTCCGTGATCAGCCCACATAACCTGGCCGTCAACGGCCTGCGCGGGGACTGCGGCCTCAACCGCGTTCGTACCGCCAAGGTCTACGTCAGGCGTCGCGTCCACATGCCGCTGGTACGCCACATATGCGAGGAGGCCCTCCCGCCCGCGGCGGACGTCGTCTATCTCAACGTCGACATCTGTCGCTCCGAGCTCCTCGTCGAGATCGAGGCCATCGCCGATTGCCTTCCGCCCACGGCTGGTGGATCAGGCCCCTCGCCCGCATCCCATCGGCAAGCCTCCTGACCCCGTCCCGCTAGAAAATACGATTCGGGGCTGTGGCGGTGCCGTTGCAGGTGCCAGAAAGTACATCCACGCTGGTCAAGCTGTATTTCGGTACTCATGGGGGGGTTCCGCCGAGTCGGTCGTGGCGGCGTATGTTGAGTTGGGTGATCTGGTCCGGATCGTTGATCGGTGTGGGCCGTGCTCGCAGGGGTGAGCCTTGGTTGAGGGCTGAGCACGGTCCCGATCCCGGCGTCGGCGAGGATTGAGGTGACCCCCGGAACGTGGACACAGGGGTTCATGCAGCGAGTGAGAGTCCAGCCGCTGCATGGTGCTGTTGTTCGAACTCCATCGGTGAGCGGTAGCCCAGCGCGCTGTGGCGCCGACGAGCGTTGTAGTAGGTGAGCCACTGGAATATCTCCAGCCTTGCCTGACTCATGGTCAAGAACAGCTTCCGGTGCATCACCTCTCGCTTCAGCCCCTGCCACAGGCTCTCGGCCAGGACGTTGTCGTAGCTCGAGCCGCCCCTGCCCATGCTTCTGCGGATGCCGTGCGAGTCGCAGACCTGCGCAAACGCGGCCGAGGTGCACTGGGAACCGCGGTCCGAGAAAGATCACTCCGGTGACATCCCCGCCCCTGGCGGCGACTGCGGCCCTCAGCGCGTCGATGACGAGTTCAGCCCGCATGTGAGGTGCCATCGACCAGCCGACCACCCGGCGTGAGTGGATGTCGACGACGCAGGCCAGGTAGAGCCACGTCGCGCCGACCTGGATGTATGTGATGTCGGTGTGCCACGAACGCAGGAGGAGAGGTTCAGGAATGTAGGCCGGCACCTCTTTGAATGCGGTGCTGCGTGAAAGATGAACGTAGGCCCTTCGGAGCCGCCCTGCGGGGGGAGGCTTCAAACCGCCACATGCCGCGTTGGCTGAAGACCGTCGTGGTGAGCGATGTGGAAAAGGCGCCCGTGAGGCGTCAGGTGGGGACCAGGAAGGCGAGCGCAAGTGGATCGCTGATGACGTGTCGAAAACGTATTTAGATGGCATCGAAACTGGGGGTATAGATATGGCTCCAGGGCAAGTCTGGCGGACATCCGTCAACTGGCCAGAAGGTGCCCTGCATGGAGGCGACGCGAGCCTGGTCTGCTGCTTTCACGTGGAACGTGGGAAGGCGAGTCCCGATAGTCCTGACTCATCTGAGGGGCAATCTCTTCAAGATCTGGAACCGGATGTCCTCGGGAAGCTACTTTCCGCCCCCGGTGCGAGCGGTGGAGATTCCGAAGCCGCATGGCGGTGGTACCAGAATTCTCGACGTTCCCACGGTCGCGGACAGAATTGCACAGACCGTAGTGGCCACCCGTTTGGAGCGCGAGCTGGAACCGAAGTTCCATCCGGACTCCTATGGGTATCGGCCCGGGCGGTCGGCGGAAGACTGGTGGAGGCGATCGGGAACCGGATGGAAGAGGTCGGGCTACGTCTGCATCCCGACAAAACCCGGATCGTCTACTGCAAGGACACGAACCGGCGCAGCCCGTATGCCGGAGGGGGATTTTTTCTTGCATCTACGCTTCTCCCATAAGTCCAGCATCAAGGACCATGGCTGCCTTGGAGATGGAACCAGGCAGAAGATGCCTGTAGGTGCGAAAGGTGACTTCAACGTTTCGGTGCCCCAGCTATTCGGCTACGTCGGTGATCGGGAGGCCGTGGGCTAGGCAGTTGGACGCGGACGGAATCCCGCCTCGCGCGCCGCGAACTCGCAGGTCGACAGCGCCGATGACCACGTACCGCTGTCGCGAACCTCCGCGACGCGTGTGGCTGCTGCCTGGGCGCAGGCCGGGCAAGGCGAGCCGGGCTGCCCGTGCCGCGATCGGCCCGGGTCGTGTGGAGGACTGATAAATTGGTGGGTGTAAGCAATAGATCGCGGGTGGCGGGCGAGCGCGAGCGCGAGGCGCAGTGTGATGGACGAGGAGACGGTAGTCCACGACAGCGGTGTGCGGGTCGGCCGGGCAAACGGCATGGCACCCGTCGGCACCGCCACGCCTGAGGAGGCCGGCGCCGACCTGGGCACCGAGATCGTACGGTTCAGCCGGGTCATGGCCGCCTGGAAGCACCGGGCCAAGAACGAGCCGGGCGCGGCCGAACGCATCCTGCTGGCGCGTCTGGTGACCGACGGGGCCCGGCGGGCGACCGACCTGGCCGCCGAGGCCTTCCTCGACCTGTCGACGGTCAGCCGCCAGGTGCGTTCCCTCGTGGAACGCGGCTTGGTCGAACGCCGCCCGGATCCGGAGGACCGGCGCGGCTACCTGCTGACCGCGACGGACGCGGGGCACGAGACATACCTGGAGTTCCGGCGTCAGCGCGACGCCGAGCTCGGCCGACTTCTCACCGACTGGTCGCCCGAGGACCGCTACCAGATCATCAGGCTGATGACGCGCCTCAACGACGACCTGGTGGACTTGACACACGAGTACCTCGGCGCCGGTCCGCACTCCGGCACCGCGGCGGAGCAAGGGGGCAAGCACGCATGAGCAGCACGGCAGCTTCTCCGCCACCCGGGGAGACGGCAGCGTTATCCAGCTTAGGAGGTCGGCTGACCCACCGTCAGATCCTGACCATCCTCAGCGGCCTGATGCTGGGGATGTTCCTGGCGGCTCTCGATCAGACCGTCGTCAGTACGTCGATCCGCACGATCGCCGACGACCTGCACGGTCTGAGCTCGCAGGCCTGGGTGACCACGGCGTACCTGATCACCTCCACGATCGCGACGCCGCTGTACGGCAAGCTCTCCGACCTCTACGGCCGCAAGCCGTTCTTCCTCGCGGCGATCACCATCTTCGTGATCGGCTCCGCGGCCTGTTCGTTCTCCACCTCGATGACCGAGCTCGCCGGCTTCCGGGCCTTCCAGGGCGTCGGCGCCGGCGGCCTGATGTCGCTGGCACTCGCGATCATCGGTGACATCGTGCCGCCGCGCGAGCGCGCCCGCTACCAGGGCTACATGCTCGCCATGTTCGGTACGTCCAGCGTCATCGGCCCCCTCGTCGGCGGCTCCCTCGCCGGCCAGAGCAGCATCCTGTCGATCACCGGCTGGCGCTGGGTCTTCCTCGTCAACGTGCCGATCGGCACGGTCGCGCTGTTCGTCGTCGCCAAGGTGCTCAACCTCCCGCACACCCGGCGCGAGGCACGCATCGACTGGTGGGGCGCGATCACCATCGCCATCGGCGTCGTGCCGCTGCTGCTCGTCGCCGAGCGGGGCCAGAGCTGGGGCTGGAACTCCACGAAGTCCCTCGTCTGCTACGGCATCGGCGTCGTCGGGCTGATCGTGTGGGTCTTCGTCGAGCGGGCGATGGGCGACAACGCGCTCATCCCCATGCGGCTCTTCCACAGCCCGGTGTTCTCCAAGACCAGCGTGCTCTCCGTCCTCGTTGGCATGGGCATGTTCTGTGGTGTGCTGCTCATCCCGCTCTACCTGCAGATCGTCAAGGGCGTCAACCCCACCAGGTCCGGTCTGCTGATGCTGCCCCTGATGGTCGGCATGATCGCCTCCACCTTGGTGGTCGGACGGATCATCGCCAAGACCGGGCACTACAAGATCTTCCCGGTCATTGGCACGGCCCTGATCACCGCCGCAATGCTCCTCTTCCACTACCGCGTGGAGTGGAACACCGCGTTGCCGGAGACGATGGCCTACATGGCGCTGTTCGGCATCGGCCTCGGCGGCTGTTTGCAGATCCTCACCCTGGCCGTGCAGAACGCCGTCGAGCCCAAGGACATGGGCGTGGCGACCGCGTCGGCCACGTTCTTCCGGCAGATGGGCGCGACCGCCGGAACGGCGATCTTCCTCTCCGTGCTCTTCAGCAACGTCGGCGACAAGATCGGCTCGGCCTTCCGGTCCGCCATACCGACCGCCAACTTCCAGGCGGCGGTGCACGACCCGGCCGTCCTGTCCAACCCCGCGAACGCTCCCGTGATCGACATGCTCAAGCACCCTTCGGCGGGCGGCGGTTCGGGCACCGGTGTGCTCAACGACTCATCGTTCATCCAACACCTCGACCCACGCCTCGCCGAGCCGTTCAAGGTCGGCTTCACCGGCGCCATGCACGTCGTCTTCGTGCTCGGCGCGATCGTGATCGCCCTGGGCTTCCTGGCCGCGCTGTGGACGAAGGAGATACCGCTGCGCAAGGTCTCCGGCCTCGAGGCGGCACGCGCCGCGGAGAGCATGCACCGCAGGCGGTCGTCACCCTGATCGACGTCGCCGGCAAGCAGTTCGGCCGTGCGACGGCGGACGAGAACGGCCGGTACGCCGTGGACGCCACGCGCGCGCCTACGTGCTGATCGATTCCGCCGCAGTGCGCAAGCAGGTTGCACCCGTCGTCATCGCCGACTCGTCGATCGAACGCGACCTCGCGCTCGGCGGAACGGCGGGGCCTGACGGGCGCGGTACGCGACGCAACGGGCGGCGACCCGCTGCCGGGCGCGCTCGTGGTCGCCACCGGCGTACGCGGCGAAGCCATCGCCTCCGGCGCGTCCGGTGGCGACGGCGGATTCGGCTTCTCCGACCTCGGCGCGATCCACGCTCCGGGCGTCATGGAAGCCTTCGACGCCGAATTCGGCGGGCTGCCGTCGGCCAAGCGCACATCCCAGGCGGCCTGACCGGCGTAACTGCCCGTCGACTACCGGTCGTTCCTGGAGCGCCAGGGGGACATCCTCCGGCACGACCTAACCGTCAACGACCTGTCCATCCTGGTCGGCATGGCCCAGCGGCACCGTGTGAACACCCCGCGCCTGAACCAGGCCGATCCCAACGCCTTGTGGCGGGCCGCGACCTTCCTGGAGGAGATCGTACTGTTGCGGCCGCTGCCCGCCCGCAACGAGCTATACGGGTATGGCGTGGCCATCGTCTGCCTCCAGGCGTCAGGGGAACGCATTGACACCAAAATCAAGCTCTGGTCGACCTGGTCCATGACATCCGGCGCCTGGTTCTGGACTCCTGTGGCATCGCCGACCGACTGCGTTCGTGGCGGGCACCGCAGGGATGGCCCAGCCGGGAGTAGGACACCCGACGCCGATCACGGCTCGTTCAGCGACCCCGGGAACACCGTCTCCGCGATCGATGCCCGTACCCGAGCGGTGGTCTTCGTGGTCAAGGTCGACGACGGACCCGGCAGCGTAGCGATCGCGCACGACGGCTCCCGGGCCTGCTGCATCGTCAACTCCCGGGCGGTAACAAGGCACCCGGCAGCACGATGTCCGTGATCGACATCGCCCGGCAGCCGCTCGTCGCAACGGTCCCGGTCAGGCGCATCCTCGACGGCATCGCGATCTCGCCGCACGGCCGCTGCGCCCACGTCGCGAACTACGGTGCCGACACCGTCTCCGTCGTCGGCCTCGGCACGGCCTGACCGGTGGGAGCGGCCGGGACGCCCGAGGGGGCCGGTCGTCCCGGAGGAGGCCTACACCCAGGCGTCCCGGAGGAAATCGGTCACCTGCCGCAGTGCCTCGCCAGCGGCCGGGACCATCCCCCGCATCGAGAAGAAAGCATGGATCATGCCGTCGTAGCGCCGGTGCTCGACCCGGACGCCGAGCGCCCGCAGCCGCGCCACATACGCCTCACCCTCGTCCCGCAGCGGATCGAACTCGCCGGTGACGACCAGCGTCGGCGGGGCGGCCGCGAGCACCTCGTCCGCGGCATACAGCGGCGACGCCAAAGGGTTGCGCGGGTCTTGGTCGCCCAGGTAGTTCTCGCTGAACCAGCGCAACGTGCCTTCGGTCAGCATGTAGCCCTCGCCGTTCTCTCGAACCGACGGGTGCTGCCTGGTCTGGTCCGTCACCGGATAGAGCAGCGCTTGCGCGCGGAACCTGCCGGGCAGCTCGTTGACCAGGACCGCGCTGAGATTGCCGCCCGCCGAGTCGCCGGCCACAGCCAGACGGCCGATGTCGCCGTCGAACGACTCGACCGTCCTCATCACCCACTTGGCCACGGTGACGACGTCTTCGACCGCGGCGGGGAAGCGGTTGTCGGGGGCGAGTCGATATCCGACGCTGACCACCAGACAATCGGCGTGCACGCTGAGATCCCGGGCGACACCGTCGTAGCCGTCAAGGCTGCCGAGCACCCATCCACCGCCGTGGACGAAGAGCAGAACCGGGTGCGGGCTGGGGCTGTCCGGCCAGTACAGTCGGACCGGGACGCCGTCTGCGCACGTATGCTGTGTCCGGCCGACCGTGGCTGGCTCGCCGCCGAACCCGGCGAGTTGGTCGTAGGCGGCCCGCGCGACGGGCATCGGCAGCTCATGCAGCTGCTTGTGGCCGGCGGCGTCAAGGATGTCGAGGACGGCCTTGACCGAGGGGTCGAGTGGCATCAGGAACTCCATTCCGGCATCGTCTTTGCCGACGGTGCGGGCGAGCGCCGGGCGGGTGGCGCCGGCGGATGGGGTGCGGGAGCGAACGTACGGCGTCGCCGACCGGCCCACGGCGCAGCAGCCGCGCGTCGCGCAGATACGGCCTGGAAACGAACAACACGCTCAGTTGGACGTGTTGTTGGCTGGGTGATCGTGTAGTTCCACTCTCCGTGCCACTCGTGTGGAGTGAGCTGCTGGGCGATCAGTGCCTTCATCTCACGGTTGGAGGTCTTGATGCCTCGCGGGTAGCTGCCGGTGTCGCGTTCGGCGCGCACGGTCGGACCGGTGCGGGTCGTGGTCCCGGCGATGAGGCTGACGGCAACTTCGTGGCTGGCGTACCGGAAAATTGCCTTACCCGGGCCGGGTCTGCGGCCGTTACGGCAGCAGGAGGATCTTGCCGAAGTGGTCGCTGGACTCCATCAGGAGGTGGGCCTCGGGGGCATCGGCCAATGGCAGGGCGGTGTGGACGACCGGCTTGACCGCACCAGCCTCGACCAGCGGCCACACCTCTCGCTGAACGGCCGCGACGATCCGGGCCTTTTCGGCCCGCGGGCGGGCACGCAGCGACGTCGCCGAGACCGAGCCGCGCCGATTCAACAGTAGGGCCAGGTCGAGCTCGGCTTTGCGACCGCCCTGCAGGCCGATCACGCTGATCCGGCCGTTCGGCGCGAGGGCCTCGATGTTGTCGGCCAGATACTTCGCGCCGATGATGTCGAGGATCACGTCGACGCCGGCGCCGGCCGTGAAGTCCCTCGTGGCCAAGACGAAGTCGTCGGTGGTGTAGTCGATCACCAGGTCGGCGCCGAGGGCACGCAGCCGATCGTGCTTCGTAGCGCGGGCCGTCACCACCACGGTGGCGCCGAGTGCCTTGCCCAACTGGACAGCAAATGTGCCGATGCCGCTGCCGCCGCCGTGCACCAGCAGCGTCTCACCCTTGCGCAGGCAATCGTGGTCGACCACGTTCGACCAGACCGTGCAGGCGACCTCGGGCAGCGCGGCCGCTTCCTGCAGGGACAGGCCGGTGGGCACCGGCAACAGCTGCCCCACCGGCACCGCAACCCGTTCGGCGTAACCGCCGCCGGCGAGCAGGCAGGCGACCTGTTCGCCCACCTGCCGCCCGGTCACGCCGGGCCCGAGCGCGCTGATCACACCGGCGCACTCGAGCCCCGGATACTCCGCGGCGCCCGGCGGCGGCCGGTACAAGCCTTGCCGCTGGGACACGTCGGCCCGGTTGACCCCGGCCGCGGCCACGTCGACGACCACCTCACCCGGACCAGGCGTGGGATCGGGCACCTCGCGCAGGACCAGCTGCTTGTCCTCGACCACGATTGCGTGCATGGGTATTCGGGGCCGCGGTGCCCTTGCGGGGCCGCTTCCCTTCCCTCCTTCGAATCCGTGCGTGCGAGGTCCGCACACGGCTGACCGATGATTTTCCTGGCAGCACCACCCACTCCATGGGCAGCGGATAGGGCCTGGAAACGAACAACACGTTCAGTTGGGCGTGTTGGTGGCTGGGATGATCGTGTAGTTTCCACCCTCCGTGTCACTCGTATGGGGTTTCGTGGCTGGTAAGAGGCAGCGGAACCTGGCCTCGGCAGCGAGCAACAGACGACGCTGCCGCTCGTCCAAGTGCGGCAAGATCGTCTCGAACTTCGCCGCCAACACCCGCTCATAGATCTCCATGACCGCGGCCATACCAGAAGCATGGCCGGGTAATTGGGACATTCAACGGTTGTTTTGCGAGAGGCCCGTGGCGTCGCGTGTGGGTGCAGGGCAGCTGTCAGTAGATGCCTTCCGGCGCTTTTCTGGTCACTTGCAGGGGCATGACGTTGGCAACCCCGTCGCAGGGATAGGTGTCGCCGGTGTCGTACCGGAGGGCCTGATCGCGCTCAAGGATGTTGGGGAGGAACAGATCAGGGTGCAACACGGTCAGCTTGACCTGGCCGAGCTCGCCGAAACCGACCGCGCGGGTCCAGTCTTCCTTGTCGACCACGGCAGCCGTGACGTTCGGGTAGTTAGGCAGGTACGGCAGGATATCGCCGTTGCTCTCCTCCGGAATTCCCGCCGAAGTGCCGAACGTATTGCCGTAGCTGCGTCCCACTATGCCGTCGCCGAGGACCTCTTTGAAGGACCGGAACATGGTCGGGGTGACATGGGTGCCGCTGATCCGCACTCCCTGCAGCTCTGCGGCGAGTTCTGGCGCGCGGCGGATGAGTGCGCTGAGCAGTGCCGACGTCGTGTTCAGATAGTCGATGCGCTGGCTGCGCAGGATGACGACGATCTGCTCGATGACATGGTCGGTGTATTCGTCTGCCTCGGCGAGTTTGCCGGCGCGAATCAGCCGCTTGACCCATCGAGGGTCAATGTCGACGATGTACATCCGTCCGCCGTAGGAGGAGAGTTCCGGGATCCCGAGGCCGATCACGTGGGGGCCTGTGGGAGTGCCCTGGATCCAGTTCCCGCCGGTGCGGAATCCCTCGTTGGCGAACGACCAATGCCGCCACGCGAGCCGATGCTCGAGGATCCGGGGCGTGTACAGCACCCGGCACGGGTCCCCGGTCGTACCGCCCGAATCGAACACGCGGCCGTCGATCGGCCGCGGCACATCCTGCGGAATCAGGTCGGCCGGGTCGAGCTCGCGCAGCGTGGCCAACGGGAACGGGCCGAAGGAGCCCAGTTCCTCGTACCGGGTGATCTCGCGTGGATCGAAACCCAGATCGGGCACGCGCTTGAGCCAGTAGGGGCTTCCGGTGTCGGGGTCGAAGTGCCGCCGGACCACCTGGCGTGTCCACTCGTCGAGGTCCGTCTGCAAGAATTTGTCGACCAGAGCCAATGAGTCCTCCATACCTGGCACCCCTTTCCGATGGAGGAAGATATTAGATGCGCAGTTCGTAAATCGCGGTCATGGCGTCGGAAAGCTGTTCGGGATCCTCGACCTGAATGACGGGGCACGGCAGTGAATCGAGGTAGATGTCCAACTTGGCCGGGCCCAGCAGAAACGCGATTTGCGGTTCCTTCTGGATCACGTTGTAGAACATGTCCGGGTGGCTTACCTTATCGACTTGATTGCCGAGGTACCATTCCTGTACGTCCTTCGCGGACGTGAGCATCCCGCGCTCCTTGCACGAGCACAGCGGCACCACCGGGTCCCGGAAATTCATGGCCGAGACGACCGGTTCAAGGTATTCGTTCTGGTCGGTGCACAGCGGCGAGTGCACGGCTATATTGACGTCCGGGATCAGGTGCATCGCCCCCTCCGGCAGCTTGTCCTTGACTTGGAGGAGGGCCTCGCGATATCCGGCCACCATGAATCCCCGGACCGTGCCGCCCCTGCGCAGCCCGAGTTCACCCGCGACGTAGACACCGTCCACGAGCTTGTCGAGGTACTCGGCATCGTCGATGTCCGCGGGCACCAGGATGCCGGCGCATCCCTGAGCGGGCCCGGTCGGCGGGGGCACGTCGACCTTGCGCCGCAGGAAGGCGAACAGATCGCGACGATCCACGGCCCCCGCGAGGCACGCACCCACCAAAGAGCCCAGGCTCATCCCGGCGATGACGTCCGGGGGTGCGCCGCGCTCGGCGAGCAGATCGGCGACGCCGAGGATGATCGCTGCCTGCCGGATCAGGCCGACCCGCTGGTATTCCTGTTGCCTCGGCAACTCCCAGCGCAGCAGGCGGTCCACGGTGAGCCCGGTCCACTCGGCGGCCTTCGCGTAGATCTCCTTGATCTGCGGGTACTGCTCGTAGAGCTCCACGCCGGCGCCGGGTACATCGCTCAGGCCACCGTCGACCAAGTATGCGATCTTCACGGTTACTCCCAATCTCAGCGATGCCTTCTCGAGTCACGAACCTACTGAAGGAAAAGGCGACAACACCCCCCTAGTAATCCCCTAAGGCGTAAGGGAATGGTGATAATGCCCCCCTAGCAATCCCCTAGACTGCCCAGAAGCCCCCTAATGAAGCCCCTAACGTCGATAGAAACGCCTTCTGTTCAAGAGCTGTCGCTAAGGTATTCGAGCATCGATACCGGTTCGACGTAAGGAATTCGTCATGACGGTGAAGATCAACGGGCACTACGGCAGTACGCCGCCCGCCTGCCCGTTTGAGGTAAGCAGCTCCTTTGAATCCACGAAAGAGTTCGGCAACCTCACCGTCACTTGGTGAAGGCGTAGTCAGCCGTCGTCATGAGGGGCGTATCCGTGACCGAGACCGAACAGATCGACGTACCGCATGTCTACGCCACCGTCCCCGTGGGTGAAGGCCCCGCCGCGGTTGCCCTCACTCCGGACGGCACTCGGGCGTACGTGGCGAACTACGGCAGGTGGGCGACCCGTACCCCCGGCGACACGGTGTCGGTCATCGACACCGCCACCGCCAAGGTCATCGACACCGTGGTGGTAGGCGTCGGTCCTTCGGGACTGGCAGTCGTACCCGACGGCTCACGTGTCTATGTCGTCAACTACGGGTCCGCGCGGCAGCCGGGTCACACGGTTTCGGCCATCGACACCGCCACGAACACGGTCGCCGCCACCATCGAGGTCGGCAACGCCCCGGACGGGGTAGCGGTCACGCCGGACGGCCGGCGGGTCTACGTGTCGGAACTCGGCTCCGAGGCCAACCCGGGCAACACCATGTCGGTCATCGACACCGCCACCGACTCGGTGGTCGGCACCGTCATCGTGGGCAGGGCCCCCGGTGCGGTGGCAATCGACGGCGACGGTGGACACGCCTACGTTGTGAATTACGGCGCGGAATCCGACACAGACGGCACCGTCTCGGTCATCGACATCGCGACGAATACTGTGACCGCGACCGTCACCGTGGGCGCGTCTCCGGGGGCAGTCGCAATCACCCCGGACGGAGCCTACGCGTTCGTCGCCGACCACGGTTCGTTCAGCGACCCCGGGGACACCATTTCAGTGATTGACACCCGTACGCAGTCCGTGGTGTCCGTCATCAAGGTCGGCGTCGGTCCCGGCGGGGTGGCGATCGCTCCCGACGGATCCCGGGCCTACATCGTCAACATGGGCGGCACCAGTGCTCCCGGAAACACCATGACCGTGATCGACACCGCGACAAGGTCGGTCATCACCACGGTTGCCGTCGAGCGCACGCCCGCCGGCATCACCGTCTCCCCGCAAGGGCGTTGGGCCTACATCGCGAACTACGGCGCAAACACGGTGTCCGTCGTCGACCTCGGGGGAGTCTGACCGGATCGGAAGCACTTCTCCCATGAGTGCGCTGCCCTGGCCCTCCTCCTTCGCCCGGTTCATCGGCAAGCGAATACCCCGAATTACCTTTCCTCCGCATAGGAGCGATCATTGAACACGACGTGTCCCGAGCCCGTCGCCTACCCGTTCGGCTCCGACGAGGGCCTTGCGCTGAGTAAGGCATATTCCGACGCACGGGAGGCCGACGGCCTGATCCGCGTACGCCTTCCCTACGGCGAGCCGGCCTGGCTGGCGACGCGCTACGCCGACGCCCGGCTGGTCCTCGGGGACCCGCGCTTCAGCCGAGCTCTGGCCGAAGAACACGACCCGCCACGGGCGAGGAAGTTCAACGCGCAGCCAAAGGCAATGTTCAACATGGACGCGCCCGATCACACCAGGTTGCGCAGGCTGATAAGCAAGGCGTTCACCATACGCCGAGTCGAGGAACTGCGGCCGAAGGTCCGCGACCTTGCCCACCAACTCATCGACGACATGGTGGCCGCGGGGCCGCCGGCGGACCTGGTCGAGGATTTCGCGTTGCCGATCCCCGTTGTCGTCATCTGCGAATTGCTCGGCGTCCCGGTGGAGGACCGGCCCCGGTTCCGGGGCTGGACCGACGCCATATTGTCGACCAGTTCGCTCACCGCCGAGGAAGGACGGGCCAAGCGCGGTGAGTTGGTCGACTACATACGGGAGATCATCGCGGCCCGCCGCGCGGCACCGGCCGACGATCTCATCTCAGCGATGATCGAAGCCCGCGACGTGGAAGACAAGCTCACCGAAATGGAGCTGCTCGACCACTGCGTCGGCCTCCTGATCGCCGGGCACGAAACCACTGCCTCCCAGATCCCCAGCTTCGTCTTCGCTCTGCTCGAACAGCCGGAGCACTGGGCGCGGCTGCGCGACGACCCCGAACTGATCCCAGCGGCCGTCGAAGAGCTTTTCCGCTTCGTGCCGCTCGGCAGCGGGTCCGCCGCTCCGCGTTACGCCAAGGAGGACATCGACGTCGGCGGCACGCTCGTGCGAGCGGGCGAGCCGGTCCTCGTCGCGCTCGGCGCGGCCAATCGCGACGCGCTCCGGTTCGAGGACCCCGAAGAAATCAGGCTCGATCGAACAAACAACCAGCACATCGGCTTCGGCTACGGCATCCACCACTGTCTCGGCGCGCCACTCGCCCGGCTGGAGCTACAGGAGGCCCTTCGTGCACTCCTGAGCATGTTGCCGAACCTCAGGGTGGCGGGCGACATCACGTGGAAAAGCGAGATGCTGGTCCGTGGGCCCAGGACCATGCCGGTCGGATGGTGACGCCGCCCGACACGGAGGGCCGCGGGCGCCGAGTCCCCGGGTGTGCCGGACCGCACGATCACTTCGACGACCCGCCCGCGCACAGCGGGCTCCTCCCTGTACACGCCGGAGCAACGTCGTGACCCGCTGCAGCGCCTGACCGACGGTGGGGAACATGCGTCGCATGGCAGTCGCGTGGCAAAGGAGCCGTGGACCTATCGGTCTGGCGGTCGGACGAGGTGAAGGGGAACTCCCGTGGTTGAGCACGTCGATGTCCTCATCGTTGGGGCTGGCCTGTCCGGCATCGGGGCCGCGTGTCACCTGCGCCGCGGATGCCCGGAGCGCACTGTGGCGATCCTGGAGGCCCGAGACGCGGTCGGCGGAACGTGGGATCTGTTCCGCTATCCGGGCGTGCGATCCGACTCGGACATGCACACGCTGGGGTATCGGATTCGCCCGTGGACAGAGCCGAAGTCGATCGCCGACGGCCCGAGCATCCTGGCCTATATCCAGCAGACAGCCCAGGAGTACGGTCTGCTGGAAACGATCCGCCTCCGGCACCGCGTGGTGAGCGCCGACTGGGACGGGGAACAGGCCCGTTGGACCGTTCACGCGGAGCGTGGCGAGGACACCGGCGCTGCCGAAGCGGCGACGATGACATGCTCCTTCCTCTACGTGTGCGCCGGTTACTACCGCTACGACGCGGGCTACCGCCCGCGGTTCCCGGATGCCGAGCGGTTCGAGGGCGTGATCGTGCACCCCCAGCATTGGCCCGAGGACCTCGACTTCACCGGCCGGCGTGTCGTCGTCATCGGCAGCGGCGCCACGGCTGTCACGCTCGTGCCCGCGATGGCCGAGCAGGCCGCACACGTGACGATGCTGCAGCGCTCGCCCACCTATGTCATGTCGCTGCCGACCCGGGACACCATCGCCGGCGCGCTGCGCCGGGTGTTGCCCAAGCGCACCGCGCTCGCCGCCGTACGGTGGAAGAACGCGTTGCTGGCGCTCGGCTTCTACCGGCTCAGCCGGAAGCGCCCGGACCTCGCGAAGTCGTTGCTGCGTAAGGGCGTCGCCAAGCAACTCCCGGCCGGCTACGACGTCGAGACCCACTTCGTACCGCGATACGATCCCTGGGATCAGCGGCTGTGTGTCGTCCCCGACGGGGACCTGTTCCGGGCCATCAGCGCCGGCCGAGCCTCGGTAGTGACAGATCACATCGATGCCTTCACCCCGACTGGGATCCAGCTGCGGTCGGGCGAGGAACTCCCGGCGGACGTGGTCGTCACGGCGACCGGGCTGAACATGCTCGCCTTCGGCGGCATACGCCTCACCGTGGCCGGCCGACCTGTCGATCCCGGCTCGACGGTCGCCTACAAGACCATGATGCTCTGCGATGTGCCGAACTTCGCCTGGACGCTCGGCTATACCAACTCCTCATGGACCCTCAAGGCCGATCTCGTCGCCCAGTACGTGTGCCGACTCCTGAACTACATGGCGGCTCGTGGACACGCTGTGGTCCAGCCGCTGTCCCCACCCGCTGAGGAACCCGTACTGCCGATCATCGACCTGCAGTCCGGCTACGTCCTGCGGGGCGCAGACGCGATGCCGAAGCGGGGACTTCGCGCGCCGTGGCGCACAGAACAGAGCTACCTGCGGGACGTGCGGCTATTTCGTCGCGGGCCGGTCGACGACGGCGTTCTCTTCACTCCGGCGCCCCTCGCGTCAGTGGCTGGCCCCCGGCGCCCCGACAACTCGTCGGCAGAGACGATGCCGGAACGGAGTCCCTGATATTCAGCCGGAACTGTTGATTCGGTGCGGGGGTCGAAACCACCGTCTCGCTCACGGTGCACCTACGGATTCCCGCCGAGCACCACAAGCGGATCCGGCACTCCAACTTCATCGAGCGCACCTTCGGCGAGACCCGCCGCCGCGTCAAGGCCATCGGCCGCTTCCCCAGCGAGACCTCCTGCGTCTCCCCGGTCTGGGGGCCCTGGACCGGGCCTCACGCGGCTGGCGCGGCTCCACCATGCCCCCCACCGCCCTGCGCACCTTCCAAGGCCTCCACCGAGCCCTGCTGGAGCCGCCAACACCGCTGTTGAAGACATCCGTTGAGATCGCGGCGGCACTTCAGGTAGCCGCCTGACATGAACCCCACGGAACTTCCGCGTCGAGCCATTTTCCTCTGCTTCGCGGACGCGACCCCCAGTCCACTTGGGCCTGGGCACCGGGGATCACCTCGAACCGGCGGTGCATGCCCGCCAACTCCTTTGGCGCGACGCCGAGTTCCCGGCGATCCTTGGCCGGGCCTGTTGGACGTAGAGCTTGGTCCGCCGGTAGATGCCGGCGAACCCGTACTCCGTGGCCAGCGCTCGTGGATGACGGCAGCCTCGTCGGCATCCTCCACGGGTGCCTGAAGCCCCGCACCCCTGACGACGAGACCACCGCCTGGGCCCACCACGCCAACCTCGTCACAGCCTGGCACCCAACGTCATGGGATGCCTGACAAGACGAAACGGTCCGCCGAATCGAGCCGACGGACCGTCACGACAGATCGAGGTTAGGGGTTGCGAGAAAATCTCCAGGGGGCCAATAGGGGGGAGAAGCCCTCTTCCGCCGCAATAGCGTCCGGCCGGAGCACCAGACGCCGGGGCAGGTACGACCTAGGTGGGGGCGAGAGTTGAGAGCCGAAGGTCACGCCGAATCGACGAACCACGAAACTTCCGGCTCCGACGTCGCCGTGATCGGAATGGCGTGCCGTCTCCCGCAGGCACCGAGTCCCGCTGATTTCTGGCAGCTGCTGTGCACCGGCACGAATGCCATCGGCGACGTCCCCGACGACCGCTGGCCGGACCGGCCCGGCAACGACGGCCACGACGACGCCCTTCGGGCGCTGGTCGGCCGGGGCGGGTTCATCGAGGCACCGGACGCCTTCGACGCCGCCTTCTTCGGCGTGTCGCCGCGTGAGAGCGCCGAGATGGACCCGCAGCAGCGCCTGGCGCTCGAGCTCAGCTGGGAGGCCCTCGAGGACGCCGGCGTCGTGCCGGAGTCGCTGCGCGGCCAACCAGTGGGGGTTTACGTCGGGGCGATGGCGAGCGATCACGCCAACCTGACCTTCCGGCGTACACCGGAAGCCATCAACCACCACACCATGGCGGGCACGCAGCGAGCCGTCATCGCCAACCGGATCTCGTATTTCACGGGTCTGCAGGGGCCGAGCATAACGGTCGACACCGGGCAGTCCTCGTCGCTCGTCGCGGTGCACATGGCCTGCGAGAGCTTACGCACCGGCGAGTCACGGCTGGCCCTGGCCGGGGGGGTCAACCTCAACCTGACCGAGCAGTCGGCGCTGCTGGAAGCCAGATTCGGCGGACTGTCCCCGGATGGGCAGTGCTTCACCTTCGACGACCGGGCGAACGGCTACGTCCGTGGCGAGGGCGGTGGTCTCGTCGTGCTCAAGCTGCTCGCGGACGCGCTCGCCGACGGCGATGACGTCTACTGCGTCATCCGGGGCAGCGCCGTCAACAACGACGGTGCCGGGGACGGCCTCGTGGTCCCGGCCGTGGCGGGACAGCGGGAGGTACTGACCCGGGCGTACACCCGAGCCGGCGTCTCCCCGGGGGACGTGCAGTACGTCGAGCTGCACGGGACCGGCACCAAAGTCGGCGACCCGGTCGAAGCGGAAGCTCTCGGCCACGCCATCGGCACCAGCCCGGACCGGGACCGCCCGTTGCTCGTCGGCTCCGTGAAGACGAACGTGGGCCATCTCGAAGGCGCCGCCGGGATCACCGGCCTGCTGAAGGTCGCCCTGATGCTCAAGCACCGGGAGATTCCGGCGAGCCTGAACTTCAACCGGCTGAATCCCGCCATCCGCGCCGACGAATGGAACCTCCAGGTCGTCGCCGAGCCGGTTTCGTGGCCGGAGCCCGCTGGCACTCTGCTGGCCGGTGTCTCGTCCTTCGGCATGGGCGGGACGAACTGTCACGTCGTGCTCAGCTCGCCGCCACCGGCCGCCAAGCCGCCCGCCCCCAGTGCGGAACCCAGCGAGCTCGCGTTCGTTCTCTCGGCCAAGTCCGCGGCCGCCCTGCGCGGTCAGGCGGAGCGGCTGCTGGACCGGGTGACCGCCGACCTGGCGCTGGACACCGTGGATGTCGCGTGGTCACTGATCGGCTCTCGGTCCGTCTTCGAGCACCGGGCCGTCGTGCTCTGCGGCGGGAAGGACGAGCTGACGGCCGGGCTCGCGGGCCTCGCCGCGGGCGAGCCGACCGCTGGCCTCGTCCAGGGCCACGCGCGGCCGGACCGCCGGGTGGCCTTCGTCTTCCCCGGCCAGGGCGCGCAGTGGACGGGCATGGCAACCGAGCTGCTGGAGTCCTCCCCGGTCTTCCGTGAAGCGATGGCGGAGTGCGCGCAGGCGCTGCGCCCGTTCGTCGACTGGTCGTTACCGGAAGTCCTCGACGACGAGGCCGCCCTCGATCGCGTCGACGTCGTGCAACCGGCGTTGTGGGCCGTGATGGTCTCCCTCGCCCGGCTGTGGCGATGGGTGGGGGTGGAACCCGCGGCTGTCGTGGGGCATTCGCAGGGTGAGATCGCGGCGGCGTGTGTGGCTGATGGGTTGTCGCTGGCCGACGGGGCCCGGGTGGTGGCGCTGCGCAGCCGGGCGATCGCCGAGGTGCTGGCCGGCCGCGGCGGGATGGTCGCGGTCTCGCTCCCGGCTGGGGAGGCGGAAGATCTGATCGCCCGCTGGGCGGGCCGGCTGTCGATCGCGACGGTGAACGGTCCGGGCTCGGTGGTGGTGTCCGGCGAGTCCGAGGCGATCGGCGAGCTGTCGGCGTACTGCACCGAAGCCGAGATCCGAGTGCGTACCGTTCCAGTGGACTATGCATCACATTCCGCGGTCGTTGCGGAGATCGAGAGTCGGCTGCTCGCCGACCTGGCCCCGCTGCAGCCGCGCGCGGGTGCGGTGCCGATGTACTCGTCGGTGACCGGCGCCCTGGTGGACACCGCGGAACTCGGTGCGCAGTACTGGTACCGCAACCTCCGGCAGACCGTGCGGTTCGAGACCGCGACCCGCGCGCTCGCCGCGGACGGGATGTCGGCGCTGGTGGAGGTAAGCCCGCATCCGGTGCTCACCGTGCCGGTCCAGGACACCCTGGACGACCGTGACGTCATCGTCACTGGCAGCCTGCGGCGAGACAATGGCGGTCTCGGACAGTTCCTGACCTCGGTGGCGCAGGTCCATGTGCACGGCGTACCGGTGTCGTGGACGTCGCTCTTCGAGGGCCGGCAGCCGCGCCGGGTCAAGCTGCCCACGTACGCGTTCCAGCGCGACCGGCACTCCGTCATCGGACTCGGCCGGGGCCCCGCGCAGCTTCCCGAGGCCGAACCGGTCGCGGTGCCGGCGAACCAGGCCGACGCGTTCACCCGCAGGCTGGCGCCGCTGTCCGCCCGGGAGCGCGACAGCTGCCTGCTCGCGGCGGTCCGCGACCATGCCGCCGCGCTGCTGGGTCATCGCAGTGGCGACGATGTTGATCCCACGGTGCCGTTCCGGTCGGCTGGCTTCGACTCGCAGACCGCCGTCGAACTGCGCAATCGGCTGCAGAGTGTCACTGGGCTGGCCATACCCAGCAGCATGGTGTTCGACTATCCGACCCCCGCCCGCCTCGCGGCCGTCCTCGCCGGTCGGCTCGGTGGCACGGAGTCAGCCGACGACACGGCTATCCGGCCTGCAACACCGCTCGCCGACGACCCGATCGTCATCGTCGGGATGGCATGCCGCTTCCCGGGTGGTGTTGCCGATCCCGACCAGCTGTGGGACCTCGTCATCGGGGAACGCGACGTGATCTCCGGCTTCCCGACAGACCGGGACTGGGATCTGGAGCACTTGTACGGGCCCGACACGGCCGGTCGGCTGGCCGGTGGGTTCGTCGAGGGTGTGATGGATTTCGATGCGGGTTTCTTCGGGATGTCTCCTCGGGAGGCGTTGGCGACGGATCCGCAGCAGCGGTTGTTGTTGGAGGGTTCGTGGGAGGCGTTGGAACACG